>NZ_JAGKSD010000029.1 GCF_017942225.1 Corynebacterium sp. Marseille-P3884
GCGGACAGGGCGAGGGCGTCGTCCTGGAATTGCTCGGACACGTCGGCGTTGCGCAGCGACATGGCCACGCCGCCCGCCGCGCGCACGGTGGGCAGGCTGTGCAGCAACACCTCCATGCGCAATCCGCTGACCGCCTGCTGGAGGGCGACGAGCTCCTCGAAGTCCTTCTCCCCCACCACGACATCGGTGGCGTGGGTGGCGTTGATCGCGACGATCGTGCGCGTGACAGCCCGCGCGATAAGCGCCGGGTCTTCGAGGTGGTCGAGCTGCGGCACAACGCGAACGTCGGTGGGCAGGTCGCCGTGGAAGACGACGTCGACACCCTCGCGCGCGAAGTCGTCGGGCACCTCGTCGCCGCTGTAGGTCACCATGACGACGCCGCCGAGCAGCGATTTCGCGGCGCGGATCAGCGCGATGTGACCTGCGTGCAGGCCTGTGCCGAGCGGCACGAGCACCACGCGCTTGCCGGTCTTGCGGAAGGCTCGGCCGTACGTCGCCAGCTGCGCGGGGTCGTCGACCACGACAGCTTTACCAGGTTCAAAACTCATATCTTCAAGGGTACGGCCGACCGGTTCGCGCTTGACGACGCCCCTCCAACCCCTCGTACAACTCCCGCGCCGCCGGGTCAGCGAAGGCGGAGCGGATCATCTCCAGCGTCGCCGCGTCTTCGGGGTACGCGTAGGGGCGGTCTGCTCCGTGAATGAAATCATCGGCCTTCACCGCAAGGCCGGGAATCACGCCGCGCAGCAGGTTGTAGGCGTCGAGGCGCACTTCGTACTCGAGCGCGCGCAGGCGCTGCGCAGCCATCAGCGTGGGCCGCTGTTCGTCGGTGACCGGGACGGGCGAGCCGCCGATCTCACTGATGAGCAGGTTCACGGTTGCGTCGCCAAGTTCGTCGGCGGCGGCGGTGACCCAGAAATCGTCGAAAATGTGGTGCGCAGCCATCACCACCGCGCCATGGACCTCCAGCGGGTCGAGCACCTGCACCCCGTCACGCAGCGAGGTGTGCAGCACCATCTGCCCGTGGCGGACGTGGGGTTCGAGGGAAGAAATGAGGGAGGGGGTGGCGTCGATAAGCAAAAGATCGTTGTTCGCCGCCTCCGAAACGGGCGTGTCGACGGTGACCGTGTGCCCGACGCGCGCGAGTTCGCTCGCGAGTTCTCCGCTTTCCGACGCCCACACCCGCAGCCGCGGTCCCCCCACTAGCGTCCCTTCTTGCTGCGTGCGAGCAGCTCAGCGACCGTCAGCGCACCGTCGCGGTTCTCGTCCGCGCGGCGGCGCCCGCGGGATTCGGCCTCCTGCTCCGCCTCGCGACGGCGGGCCTCTTCCTCCCGGCGTTCTTGCTCCCGGCGTTCTTGCTCACGGCGCTCCTGCTCACGGCGCTCCTGCTCCGCAAGGCGTGCTTCCTCTGCGCGACGAGCTTCTTCCTCGCGACGCTCACGCTCCGCACGTTCGCGCGCCTCACGTTCGCGGCGCTGCTGCGCTTCCTGCTCCTGTCGCTGCTGGAGCTCGCGCTCGGCACGCTCGCGGTCGAGCTCTTCCTGGCGCTCGCGGATGAGATCCGTCAGCGGGTTACGCCCCTCCGGCGCGCGGTGCGAGCCGACGCGACCTGCGACTGCGTCCGACGACGGGCCGCGGTGGACGTGCGGCGCCGGCTGCTCATGCTGCGGCTGCGGTGTCGGCTGCTCATACTGCGGCTGCGCCTGCTGCTGGCCGGATTGCTTGGTCAGCGCGTTGATCGCTTGCTTCTCATCTGCGTCACGCACCGGCTTGATGCGGGAGGTGACTTCGTTCTCGTTGGGCGCGCTCCAACGCGTGGACTCGCCGTGCTGCGGCTGCTCGGGCCACTGCTTCGGCCACTCGGGCGCCGGGGCCGGCTGCGGCTGAGCTTGCTGAGGCTGCGGCTGCTGCTGGCGGGTCGGCTCCGGGGCGGGCTGTGCAGGCTGCTGGGGGCGCTGCTGCGGCTGCGGCTGCGGTGCCTGCTGCTCATGCTGCAGCTGGTGAGCGGGCTGGGCCGGTTGCGGAGCCGGCTGTGGCTGCGG
>NZ_JAGKSD010000030.1 GCF_017942225.1 Corynebacterium sp. Marseille-P3884
TTGCGCGTGCCGGCCTGGCCGTGTTCACGGCTGCCACCATCCTGGTGCGCGCAGTTCTGGCCCTCGCCGCTGGCCCTTGCTACGCCCGCTCTGCGGAACTGCCCCTTTCTCTGTCTCTTATCCCCATCTATTTTTGTATAAGAGCCAGACGCCGGCACCCTCTGGCTCTTATCTACCCGCCTCGGAATTCCCATGGCTGACCTGCTAGACAGCGCCCGCTCGCGCATAGACAATGCCCTGCGTCACCGGCAAACGACGTCCGCGGCCCTTGCCGGGCCACGCGCCACTGCCGTCGTGCTCTCCGTTCTTCCCCTCGCCGGAATCCTCATGGGCCAGGCGATGGGTGCCCGCCCCGTCGCGCTGCTCACCGGCGGCGGTCTCGGCAGCCTGCTCCTGCTCGGCGGCACAGCCCTGGTGTGCGCCGGGTTCTACACCTCGCAATTCATCATCGGGAGGGCCGCCGCATGATCAGCCTGTCTACCGCCTTTTTCCTCGGCGCCGCCCTCGCGCTACCGCCTGCCGCCCGCCCGCACAGTCGCCTGACACTGCACACCACCGACGCCGCTCACACCCCGAAGGCCCCGCGCGACGGCCCGCCCGACAGGCACCGCATCGCCAGCGACATCGAGCTGTTCGCCGCGTGCTTCCGCGCCGGGCTGCCCGTCTCCGCCGCCGCGGGGGCGGTCGCCGACAGCTACGGCACAGCGGGGCACGTGGGCGGGGGCATGCCCTCGCCGCTCGCCGACAAATGGCGGCGGGTGGTGGCGTACCACGACCTCGGGGTCGAACCCGAACGGGCGTGGTCCCCGCTGGACGGAGTGCCCGGGTGCGAGGAACTCGCATCGCTGGTCACCTTGTCCCACACGTCCGGCTCAGCTGTCGCCGACGGGTGCGACCGCATCGTGGCCGACCTCCGCGAGGAGGCCGTCTCTGGTGCGACCGCAGCTGCCGAACGCGCAGGGGTCCTCATCAGCATCCCGCTCGCCGCATTCTTTCTCCCGGCCTTCTTCGTCCTCGGGCTCGCGCCCGTGGTCGTCGGCCTCGGGTCGCAGATGTTCGGCGGGCAATGAATAAGGAGGGCGCTCGGAAAACACCTTGACCATCCGTCCCGACTACTTGACTCACTTTAAAAAACACTCACAAAAGGAGAACAACAATGACCGCAGCAATCACGAACACGACCGAGTCCATCAACGCTTTTCTGACCCGCCTGTACATCAAAGCCGCAGCTCGCGCGGCTGCGCTGCGCAGGGACGACGGGATGAGCACAATCGAATACGCCATGGGGAGCCTGGCCGCGGCGGCGCTCGCCGCGGTGCTGTACATGGTGATCAAGGGCGACGGCGTCGTCGACGCGATCGAGGGGATCATCACGGACGCGTTGTCGAATACGCCGTCGTAAGGCACGGCATGTCGCGACGCATTTCGCTTATCGACGACCGCGGTTCCGTCACCATCGAAGCCGCCCTCGCCCTGGCCGTCTTGGTCACGGTGGCGGCAGCGATCGTGGCGGGGATAGCCACCCTGGGGGCGTATATCACCGCGGTGGACATCGCCGGTGCCGCCGCCCGGTCGCATGCCATCGGGGTGCCGTACGACCCACCCCGCGAGGGCGTCACCGTGACTGTCGCTGAGCAGGCCGGGGTCGTGCGGGTGACCGCGCAGGTTCCTGCTCCGGTGCGCGCGATGAGCGCCACCGCGGCATTCCCGGTGGAGACACCGTGACACACCGAGTCCCTGCGACCCAGCTTGGGGACGACCGCGGCTACGCCACCATCGCGTCTGCCGGAATCATCGCGGCGGTGGTGGCGTTGGCGCTGGTCGTCGCGGCTGCGGTGAGCCGGACCGCGGACACGCACC
>NZ_JAGKSD010000031.1 GCF_017942225.1 Corynebacterium sp. Marseille-P3884
GGAGAGTGTCCGATTGTTTGTGTGCGGGGGCTTGGTTTACAAGTAGTCCGCGAATCGGTCAGGGTAAGCCACGGCTAGTTGGTTGATGGCTTGTTTCCATCCGGTGGCTTTCGCTCCTTCAATATAGCCGTTGCTTTCGATGTCGCGTTTCGCTTTCTTGGCTCGCTGGGCAGCGCGCTTGTCCTCGATATTGCAGATCATCAGCCACAGCGTCTTCAGCGCCGCAGTATCGTTCGGGAATTGGCCCCGGTTACGGGTAGCTTTACGTAGTTCAGCGTTGAGTGATTCGATCGAGTTGGTGGTGTAGAGCACCCGGCGTGCCGCCGGCGGGAACTGCAGAAACGGTATGAACCGCTCCCACGCGTCGCGCCAGACTTTGACCGACTGCGGATATTTTTGGCCCAATTCTGAGGCCTCGAAAGCATCTAATCCGGCACGGGCGGTGTCCTCGTTTGCGGCTGTGTAGACCTCACGCAGCGCCCGGGAGACAGATTTGCGGTCCTGGTAGGACACCCACCGGTTCGCAGCCCGAATCAGGTGCACGATGCAGGTCTGCACCATGGAATTTGGCCAGGTTGCCTCCACGGCTTCCGGCAGGCCTTTCAGCCCGTCGCAACAGACGATGAACACGTCCTGGACACCGCGGTTGGCCAGATCCGCGCACACCGATGCCCAGAATGCGGCGCCTTCATTGTCAGCGATCCACAATCCCAAGATGTGCTTGATGCCGTCGATGTCGATGCCAACAGCCATGTAGCAGGCTTTGTTGACCACGCGGTGACCGTCACGGATTTTCACGCGGAGCGCGTCGAGGAAGATCACCGGGTAAAACTCGTCGAGCTGGCGGTTCTGCCAGATCATGACCTCGTCTAACACCGCATCGGTAATCGTGCTGATCGTATCCGGGCTCACATCCACCCCAAGCGTGGTCGCAAGGTGGTGCTGAATATCGCGCACCGTCATCCCACCGGCATACAGCGAGACGATCATGTCGTCGAGCTCTGTCAGCCGGCGTGCTCCCTTGGGCACCATCTTCGGGGTAAACGTGCCAGCACGATCCCTGGGCACGGTCACGTCCAGCGCGCCATAGCCAGAATTGACGGTCTTGGTGTACGACCCGTTGCGGTGATTGCCGCCGTGTGTGGGTTCAACCTGGGCTTTGGTTTTACGGTCGGAATGTCCGTAGCCCAAATGCGCATCCATTTCCGCCTGCAGACCAGCGTTGATCGATGCCTGCAACAGGCCTTTGACCAGGTCGCTGGCATCATCAGCCGACGTTGACAGCTCGCTGATCAAGCTGGCGAGCTCAGGATTTTCCATCAGCTTCTCGCTGATCTCGTTGACCCTCGCCGGGTCATGGCTTTTCTTCGGTGACACCGTAGTCATTATCGGTGAAACTCCTTCTAGATCAGAGCCTCACACACAAACTTCCTGACACTCCC
>NZ_JAGKSD010000032.1 GCF_017942225.1 Corynebacterium sp. Marseille-P3884
TGAACTGGCCCCCGAAAGTTGGACTGGTTTAATTCTAGGCGGTTAGGGGTTCAAGGGTCTGATTCCGATATTGCATCGGGGTCAGGCCCTTGAGTCGTTGTTGGATGCGTTCGGTGTTGTACCACCCGATGTACTCGTCGATCGCCTGGTTGAACTCTGCGACGGTGTCGAAGACTTCGCCGTGGTACATCTCGGTTTTCAAGTGCCCGAAAAAGTTCTCCATGACCGCGTTGTCGTAGCAGTTGGCTTTACGCGACATTGACTGCCTACCACCGTTGTCACTAATCAGGTCGCGCCAGGACGAGTGCTGGTACTGGAATCCTTGGTCAGTGTGCATCATCCACCCGGGTTCAGGCGCACAAACCGCGATCGCCTTGGTCAAGGAATCGGCGGTAAACGCTGTCGACGGCGATGTGGCAACGGTGTGGGCGACGATTGAACGGTCGAACAAGTCCATCACTGGTGACAGGTAGACCTTGCGGCCTGCGACCCTGAACTCGGTGACGTCGCTGACGAAAACGGTATTCGGCTTATCAGGGGTGAACTTGCGGTCAAGTTTGTTGTCGGCAATGTGGCTGATCGTCCCAGCGTAGGAAGCATACGGTCTGCGTTGGCGGATCTTGGCTCGAAGCCCCATCTGGTGCATGAGTTTGTAGACGAGTTTGTGGTTGACCACCCAGCCCTGGTTACGCAGGTCGAGTAGTACTCGCCGGTAGCCGTAGCGATGCTTGTTACGTTCGAAGCTTTCCCGGATCGCATCTTTGAGCGCGGCGTGCTTATCCGGTTGGCTGAGGCGTTTCTGGTGGTAGAAGAACGTCGATCTCGGCATGCCCGCCGCATCCAAAAGGTATTGCAGACGATGCTGTGACTTGAGGATGACAATCGCCTGGACTTTCAGGCGCGTCCCTGGTTCCTCAAGTCCCGCAATTTTTTTAAGTAGGCGTTTTCCGCTTCCAACCGTGCGATCTGGCGCCGCAGCTTCTCCTCTTCGCTAAGCCGCTTCGGGGCAGCCGAACCTTTGGGCCTGCCCTTCGGCTTCGGTTTTAGTGCCTCATCGCCACCTTTGCGCCATTTCCGCGCCCAATCTCTGACGAGAATGTCTGACGACAGGCCAAACTCACGGGCAAGATCCATCTTTGTCTCGCCAGCAAGGTGACGCTCGACAACTTCCTTCTTGATTTCGAACGAGTACTGCTGCTTTGTCGGTTTCTCCACAAGACATAGCCTGCCATGCAGTTGAAACCGACGACGGAGCGTACGGACGGCGTATTTGGAGACACCAAGAGCATTGGCAGCGGCTAGAGAGCCCATGCCTTGCTCGAAACACTCCACCAACTGCTCGCGCTGCCGCTCACTTAGCGAACTTCGTGCTCTCAATGAAAACTACTCCCCACTGGTCGGTAACTGATTTCTCAGTCCAACTAATGGGGAGCAGTTCA
>NZ_JAGKSD010000003.1 GCF_017942225.1 Corynebacterium sp. Marseille-P3884
CTGTTGCTTTCGAGGAGCTGACCTCTACGGTCGTTGATAAGACCGGTCAGGATAACCCGAAGGGTGGTAACACCCCGGATGACTACTCGGATGACAACGACATCGCTGAGCACAAGGACATCAACGACGACAACCAGACAGTCGTAAGCGAGGAGACTCCGGGCTCCGGCGGTGACGACAACCCGGGTGGCGGCAGCTCCGACGGCGACAACCCGGGTGGCGGCAGCTCCGACGGCGACAACCCGGGTGGCGGCAGCTCCGACGGCGACGGCAGCTCCGTGGACCGCAGTAAGCTCTGGTGGCTGCTGCTTATCCCGGGCCTGGGTCTGATCCCGGCGCTGCTGGGTGGCGGTGGCTCCTCGACGCCTGCTCCGGGTGAGGACAAGCCTGCTCCGGGTGAGGACAAGCCTGCTCCGGGTGAGGACAAGCCTGCTCCGGGTGAGGACAAGCCTGCTCCGGGTGAGGACAAGCCTGCTCCGGGTGAGGAATCGTCCACGTCGACGGTCCACACGCCGAAGCCGGTCGGTGAGCCGGTCCCGGCTGACAGCCCGCGTGGCGAGATCAAGCAGATCCCGTCCGGCGGCACCGCACTGGATGCGGATATGCCGACCTACATCTAACGCGCTGACACCGTCCCGTTAATCGGGGCGGTCACGGGCACACTAAAGGCCCCGCGCTTCCCAACCCCCTGTTCTGAACTGGACGGGGGTGAAGGGGAGTGCGGGGCCTTTTTGATTGTGGTGTGGTTATAAAGCTAGATTTTCCAGTCGCGCAGGATGCGGCCCACGTGGCCGGTGGCCTTCACGTTGTACTGGGCGGTCTCGACGGTGCCGTTGCCGTCATCGTCGACGTTGATGAGGAAGGTCGAGCGGATCACGCCCTGGACGACCTTGCCGTAGTTCTTCTTCTCGCCGAACGCGCCGTAAGCAGCGAGTGTTTCCTTTCCGGGGTCGGACAAGAGCTCGACGTTCAAGTCGTGGTCGGCGCGGAATTTCGCCAGGGCCTCTGGTTTGTCGGGGCTGATGCCGATGACCTTCACACCGGCATCGTCGAACTGGTCGAAATTTTCGGTGAAATCGCAGGCTTCAGTTGTGCATCCCGGGGTGTTCGCGCGGGGGTAGAAGTAGACGATAATGCGGGAGCCTTTGAAGTCTGCGAGTGAGACGGTCTCGTCGCGGTCGTTGGTCAGTGCAAATGCGGGGGCGGTGTCGCCCGCCTCAAGGCGAATGGAGTCAGTCATGACACCCCGTTCTACACTAGGCTGGTCCATCGAAGGTGAAATGCCTAGTACAAACTTTGCAATAGAGGAGCAAGACAACAATGGCACGTGACATTCACGACATCGAACGCGATATCGAGCGCACCCGTGGCAATCTCGCATCCACCATCGACGAGATTGCAGACCGCACTAACCCGTCCAACCTCGCTGGTAACGCGAAGAAGCAGGCGGCGTCCTTGCTGGAGGAAGAGACCGTGCAAAAGGTGATCGGCGGTGTAGTCGTCGGTATCGTGGCGCTGATCGGCATCAAGGCCTACAACAGCCGCAAGCGCAAGAGCGAGCTCAAAGAGCTGCAGAAGCTGCTGTCGCGCCGCTAATCATCGACCCTGGAAAGGCCCATGTCAACCATCGACCCAAGCGGTGCTCCGGAACCGGAGCGCACACCAGATCAGCCGGAGGTCGGCGAGTACACGCCGAAGCACGCCAGTGAGCCTGAAGAGAAGAAACGCGGCCCGTGGTGGATCGCCATCGCGGTGCTGGCGGTCGCGCTCGTGCTCGTGCAGCTGGCTATCTACGCCTTCCGCAACGACTCGGACGGGCAGCAGGCGGAGGAAGAGGCCGTAACGGCGTCTGAGGGGCCCATGGAGGCGCCGTCGCCGGAGCAGCAAGGCGACGAGTCCGCAGTGCCCACCGACGGCGGCTTCGTCGACCCGGAAGGCGAGCAGGAAGTCCCGTACGAAGCCGCTCCAGGCCAGTTCGACGGCTTCGAGGGCATGTCCATGAATGTCGGTGGCGACATTGCCGCGGTCGACCCAGTGCAGTTAACAGACGCTGGCGCGCTCATTCCGCCGTCGGATGTGTCGCGCCTTGGCTGGTACTCGGCGTCGGCTGTGCCTGGAGCTGAGGGGGCCGTGGGGTCCTCGGTGATCACAGGCCACATCAACTACCAGGGACAGGGCACCGGCTACGCCGCGCGTTTTGCCGATATGAGTGTCGGCGACGAGTTCGAGATCGACATCGACGGCACCCCGCAGACCTTCCGCGTGAGCAAGGCGCCGTACCGGTTGCCGAAGGGGTCGGACTTCCCACCGGAGGTCAACGATGCCACCGGCCCGAACCGCCTCGTACTGATCACCTGTGGCGGCCAGTTCGTCGGCGGTGCGCTCGGCTACGCCGATAACATCATCACCATCGCGGAACCTGTGTAGCGCTCGCCGTCATTACCGCGAGTGCGCCAGTTCTCACCGTTGCGGGGCCGTCGGTCCCGCAACATTTCGTTTTACACCAGTTCAGCACCGGCGGACTGCATCTCGTCGAGAGCGGCGGATCCACGCGCGTCGTCGACAGGCGAGCACATGCCGCGCAGTACGCGCACACCGAAGCCTTCCTTCAGCGCGTCGAGCACAGTCGCGCGTACGCAGTGGTCGGTCGCGATACCGACGACATCGATGTCGCTGACACCGCGCGCACGCAGCCAGTCCGCGAGAAGAGCTTTTTCGCTTATCGACGCGCCCTCGAACCCGCTGTATGCCGCCTCATACTCGCCTTTGCGGAAGAACTCTTCGAAGGCGATGTCCGCGATCGGCCCGCGCAGCGCCGCGCCCTCCGACTCGGCGACGCAGTGGACAGGCCATGAGTCCACGAAATCGGGGTTGTCGGAGAAATGCGCGCCCGGGTCGATGTGCCAGTCCTGCGTTGCCACGATGTGGCTGTAGTCGTAGCCGCGGTTGTCACCCTCGGCGATGAGCGCCTGGATCTTGGAGGCGACTTCATCGCCGCGCGCGGTGCCGAGTGCGCCGCCGGGGCAGAAATCGTTTTGCACGTCGACGACGACGAGCGCTCTGCTCTGGTTGGTGGTGTGAGCGGTGTCAGCTGGGGTCTCTGTATCCATAAATCCCAGCGTACAGCGTTTTCTAGCCCCAGCGGGGCGGTTGCGGGGTCCACGTCGCGAGAGCGTCGATGAGCTCATCCGGATCGTCGGCGACGATCAGGCTGTCCCGGTCAGCCTGCCGGATGAAGCCGGCCGCGACCATGTGGTCGATCATCGCCGTCAGCGGCTCCCAGAAATCTGCGCCAAGAAGCCCGATCGGTTTTTGGTGGAGGCCGAGTTGCTGGTTGGTCCATTCGTCGAAAAGCTCGTCGAGCGTGCCCGCACCACCGGGAAGCGCGACGAATGCGTCGCAGCGCTGGTTCATGAGGCGTTTGCGCTCGGCGAGCGTGTCCACGATGACGAGCTCTGAAAGCCCCGTGTGTGCGATCTCGTGCTGGGACAGATGCTCCGGCATGATGCCGATGGTCTCCCCGCCCGCGTCGATCGCCCCCTGGGCGACCGCGCCCATCATGCCCAGCCTGCCGCCACCGTAGACAAGCGCAATCCGGTGGCGTGCCAGCGCCGTGCCGAAGCCGTACGCGGCCGTGGTCATGGAGTCGTCTACGCCCTCGCGCGCGCCGGCGAAGACCGTGACTGCGGTAATGGGGGAGTGCGGCGTAGTGATCACACTTTTCCAATGTAGCCGTCGCAGACATGCGCGCAAACTAAAAGCCAGGTCCCGGTTTTCACCGTATGACCTGGCTGTACTGTGCGCCATCAGGGAATCGAACCCCGAACCCACTGATTAAGAGTCAGTTGCTCTGCCAATTGAGCTAATGGCGCCTTGCCGTGGAAGGCAACGAGATGAAAATATAGCAGCTTGTTTCTAATGGGTGAAATCGCCTGGTCACAGGGCTGGTTCATGGTGGGGTATAGCGTAATGGAACACCCATGGCGCAAAGTGCGTTGCAGTAGGGTGCAGGGGTGCTTAATCTTGCCCCCGACCTCGGCGTGTGTAACTGGCTTTAGGGTCAGTGCGACCTATAGGGTGAGAACACATTGCGTTGGGGAATATAGGCATCTTCATAGCGGATTCAAGGGTTGCGTGGTTGCACAATGACTGAGAACACGGTGGCGCGGGTGCGTCGGATCATCGCTGCTGGGGCGGCTGTCGTACTGGCAGGCGGGGCGTTGACCGCGTGCACGATCGACCGTCCGGGAACCGCTGCGGAGTCTGTGGAAACGACGGAGCAGGAGCCGGAGCAGCATGACCCGGCGGTCATCTCCGTTGAAGACGGCGCAGAGGATGTGCAGCCGGGTGAGCCGGTGACAGTGAGTGCGCCGGACGGCCTGGAATCGGTCACGATGACGAATGAGGAAGGCAAGGAAGTCGAGGCCGAACTCAACGAGGATAAGACGGAGTGGACCACGGCGGAGCCGCTCGGCTACGGCCGTGAATACACGGTGGAGGCTGTCACTGCGCATGGGGAGACCTCGCAGTCGGTGTTCACCACCGTCGTGCCGGACGCGCAGACCCACGCCTATATCGGGCCGATGGACGGGACTGAAGTCGGTGTCGCCCACGCGGTGAACTTCTACTTCGATATCGCGCCGGGCGACCGTCAGGCGGCGCAGGATGCCATCACCATCGAGACGTCGAACGACACTGAGGGCGCGTTCTATTGGATCGACCCGGATCACTTGGTGTGGCGTCCGAAGGAATACTGGGAGCCCGGCACTGAGGTGACTGTGAAGTCCGATATCTACGGCAAGGATCTCGGCGGCGGCATCTACGGCGCGGAGGACGCCTCGTCCACTTTCACCGTCGGCGACCTGGTGGAAACGCTCGTGGATGACAACACGAAGACGCTGACTGTCTACCGTAACGGCGAAGAGGTGAAGTCCTTCCCGGTCTCCCTCGGCCGTGACGGCGAATTCGCTACCCCGAACGGCATGTACGTCGTCGGTGACCGGAACGAGTCCATGACGATGGATTCCACCACGTTCGGCTTGTCCCTCGAGAACGGCGGATACCGCACGCACGTCAACTACGCCACGCAGTTGTCCTGGTCCGGCATCTACGTCCACTCGGCGCCGTGGGCGATCGGTGCGCTGGGCAGCTACAACCAGTCCCACGGCTGCATCAACGCCACGCCGGAGGATGCACAGTGGTTCATGAACTACGTCAAGCAGGGCGACCCGGTCGAGGTGGTCAACACTTCCGGTGAAACGCTGTCGGGGCTGGACGGTCTCGGTTACTGGAACCTCGATTGGGAAACGATCAAGGCCGGCAACGCCGACGAAGGCTAGCGCCGCCAGGCCAACGCAAACACCCTGTGCGGATCCTCGCGGAGAGGAACTGCACAGGGTGTTTTATTACAGGTGCTTTTATATCGGTGCCTTAGTTGCGGGGTTGGATTTCGCTTTCCACGACCCATTTGTGATTGGTCATTTCCATGCCGTCCATCTCGAAATCGACCATGTAGACGGTTTCGTCGGTGGAGCTATCTATGGTGGCTTCTGCTCCCTTCATTCCAGGCATGTGATCGGCGTTCAAAATGACTTGACTGCCTGCTTCAAGCGGCGCTTCGCTGTGGCCTTCGAGTTCTTCGTGGACGACCCACTTGTGGTCCGTCACAGGGGTGCCACCATCAGTGGGCGTGTAGCTCACAGAATAAGTGGTCGTATCAAATGCGCCAGAGATGGTGGCTTCAGCATTATCCATACCTGGCATATGGTCGGCGTCGAGGATCACAGAGTCGCCGACGGCATATGTGGGATCGGTGGCTTCCTCGATTCCCGATGGTGGTAGGCCGCCATCTGCGTCATGATCGTGGGCTTGCGTGTGGGGGCTAGCGGCATCGGTCTGCGCTTGCTCCTTGGTGGTTGTGGGGTTGGTGGCGACCTCGTCGTCACCGGCTCCGGCACAGCTAGTCAGAGCCAAGGTACCTATTGCAGCTACGAGAGTAAGTCGAGTTATCTGGGTCAGTTTGTTCATCAGTGCTCCTGTCATTCCGGGGTGGATGGGATGCCACCCATTGAAACCGAACCCTATAGGGGTATAGGGTATATAGCAAGCGGACTAAGATGGGCTGTCGAGGCGGCGGGTTAACGTGCGTCGCGTGTCTAGTGCGAAACCGCCACCCAGTCCGACGAGTGCATGAGCCCGCAAGTTCTCGCGAGGCGCTACACGCTCGATGGATATCGCCCAGCTCTTCGAACGCGGAAATATTTCACAATCACTTCCACGGAAAGGCTTCTGACATGGTTGAACGCGACCACCATCACCCCCAGCACCACATTGCGCATCAACAGGCTCGCACTACTGAAACCGAAGTCCACCAGGCGGATCATCAAGCCAGCCAAGCTGGCGCCATGGGGCACGACGGGCATGAGCATCACGAACATGGCGCGGGCGGGCACGGCCAGGAGGGCCAACACCATTCCGGCCACGAGATGCACGGCGGCCATGCCGGACATGGCCACGGGGACCATGGGGATCATGTCGGACAATTCCGGCGGTTATTTTGGATCATGTTGGTGCTGGCAATTCCAGTGGTCGCTTTCAACCCGATGTTCGCCGACCTGTTGAGCTATCAATTACCTGACGCGGCCTGGGTGTGGTGGGTGTCGCCGATCCTGGGCACAATCATCTATTTCTGGGGTGGCCGGCCTTTCTTGACGGGGGCCGTCTCCGAGATCCGGTCCCGACAACCCGGCATGATGCTGCTTATCGGGTTAGCAATCACGGTGGCCTTCATTGCCTCCTGGGGTGCGACCCTGGGCATCTTGGATTACGAGCTGAACTTCTGGTGGGAACTGGCGCTACTGGTGGTCATTATGTTGTTAGGCCACTGGATTGAAATGCGGTCCTTGGCCCAAACCACTTCCGCCTTAGACTCCCTGGCCGCCTTGCTGCCGGATGAAGCCGAGAAGGTCGACGGCGATGACGTTGTCACCGTCGCTCCGGCGGAGCTGGTCGTTGGAGATGTCGTCATTGTCCGGCCTGGATCTGCGGTCCCGGCCGATGGCCAGATCGTCGATGGTACTGCCTCCATGGATGAATCCATGGTCACCGGGGAATCCAAAACCGTCCGACGCGGCCCGGGCGACCACGTCGTGGCCGGCACTGTGGCCACAGATTCCGGGCTGCGGGTCAAAGTCACCGCCATTGGAGATGACACCGCGCTGGCGGGGATCCAGAAACTGGTCGCCGACGCCCAATCCTCCTCGTCCAAAGCCCAACGCATTGCCGACACCGCCGCCGGTTGGTTGTTCTGGTTCGCCTTCGGGGCTGCGGTAATTACTGCGCTGGTGTGGTCCATACTGGGTATGCCCGACGCCGCCGTAGTACGCACCATTACGGTGCTGGTCATTGCCTGCCCTCACGCCTTGGGCCTCGCAATTCCGTTGGTGGTATCGATTGCCACCGAGCGTGCGGCTCGTGGCGGGGTGTTGATCAAAGATCGCTTGGCACTGGAATCGATGCGCTCCGTGGATTCGGTACTGTTCGATAAAACCGGCACCCTGACCAAAGGTGAGCCCACCGTCACCGGGATCCACCCCGTGGGTGATCGGACCGAAGATGAGGTGTTAGCGTTGGCCGCTGCTGCTGAAACCGACAGCGAGCACCCCCTAGCGCAGGCCATTGTCGGCGCTGCCCGCGCCCGCAACCTTGACGTACCGGGTGCCAGTGATTTTTCCTCTTCCCCAGCTGTGGGCGTCAAAGCAACGGTCAATGGCGCAGAGGTTGAAGTCGGTGGCCCCTACCTGCTAGACCACCATTCCCAAGATGAGATAGCGATTGCTGAGCGGTGGCGCGACGAAGGCGCGATCATTCTTCACGTGCTGGAAGATGGCCAAGTTATTGGCGCGCTGCGTCTAGCCGATGAAATCCGACCCGAATCCCGTGACGCCGTGGATGCCCTGCATGCCCACGGCGTCCAGGTCGTGATGATCACCGGTGATGCCCAAGCCGTGGCCGAGACCGTGGCCGAAGAGCTGGGTATTGACCGAGTCTTTGCTGGGGTCCGGCCCGAAGATAAGGCCGCCAAGGTTGCAGAACTTCAAGCTGAGGGCCGCAAAGTGGCCATGGTCGGTGACGGGGTCAATGACGCGCCAGCTTTGGCTCAGGCCGATGTGGGCATCGCCATTGGTGCCGGCACCGATGTGGCCATCGGATCGGCCGGGGTCATCCTGGCTTCCTCGGATCCCCGCTCGGTCTTATCCGTAATTGAGCTCTCCGAGGCCAGTTACCGGAAAATGAAACAGAACCTGTGGTGGGCTGCTGGCTACAATATCGCAGCCGTTCCCCTGGCCGCTGGAGTGCTGGCTCCGATCGGGTTCATGCTGCCGATGAGCGTGGGTGCAATCCTGATGTCGGCCTCAACCGTGGTAGTCGCCCTCAATGCCCAGCTGCTGCGCCGCTTGGATCTGACCCCGGCTGCCAGTGTTGCTAAGTCCCTGGATCGGACACCCGAAACCGTAGATGCCTAGCATGAGACAATATTGTGACAACGCTGGTGCACGAAGAAAGCAGGCCCATGACCACCACCCCACATGCTGAATCCGCCGATCACGGCTATATCAGTGACAAAGACCGATATTTGGCCCGATTGAAGCGCATTGAAGGCCAAGCCCGCGGGATTCATCGCATGATCGATGAAGAGAATTACTGCATAGATATCCTCACCCAAATCAGTTCCATCACCTCAGCTCTGAACAACGTCGCGCTGAGCCTTCTCGATGACCATATGCGCCACTGCGTCGTCCGTGCGGCTCAAACCGACGGGCCGGAAGCTGAAGAAAAACTCGCCGAAGCCGCCGACGCCATCGCCCGCCTCGTCCGCTCCTAAATCCTCAGGGCCAGACGTCCAACCTCCTGCGCCCATTGCGACTAATCGGGTTAAGTGACAAAAACCGGCGCCCTAGGAAAATAAATCCAAGGCGCCGGTATTTGTCCACCATGTCGCGACTGATCTGTCAACGATGTCCCGACTGATGACATTGGGGTGGCTGACGGGACTCGAACCCGCGACACCCAGGATCACAACCTGGTGCTCTACCAGCTGAACTACAGCCACCATCGCTGCGAATTGCAGCGGGTTTCTACATTAGTTCACGCACCCGCTTTTACAAAAACTGCTGGTACGCGGCGGTCGCGGCCTTGGTGCTCTCGCTCGCTTCAGAGGAGGAGGGGCCCGGGGCGGGGACGAACACGCTGCGGCGGTAGTAGTCGAGCTCGCGGATGGATTCGACGATGTCGGCCAGGGCGCGGTGCGCCATGCCCTTGTCCGGCTGGTTGTAGTAGGCCTTCGGGAACCAGCGACGGGTGAGCTCCTTGACGGTGGAGACGTCGATCATGCGGTAGTGCAGCGCCGCATCCAGGCGCGGCATCTGCGCGCGGATGAAGGAGCGGTCCGTGGCGATGGAATTGCCGGCCAGCGGGGGACGGTGCTCGCCGCAGTGCTTTTCGACGAGCCCCAACACCGCGTCTTCCGCATCCTCAATCGTGACGGTGGAGGCCTTGATCTGCTCCGTCAGCCCGGAGGAGCCGTGCATCTCGGTGACGAAATCGTCCATCTCGGCCAGCTCCGCGTCGGTGGCGTGGACGACGAGGTCGATGCCGTCGTCGAGGATATTCAGCTCGGCATCGGTGACCAGGGCAGCGACCTCCACGATGACGTGGCGGTCGGGGTCCAGCCCCGTCATTTCCAAATCGACCCAGACGATGCGGTCGTCTTTTTCTGCCAGTGCTTCACTCATGGGGCCCACGCTAGCCCATCTTGGCGTAGAACCAGCCCATCACTGGTGCGAGCGCACCGCGGGGCGCATACGAGGAGACGAAGTCCATGGCCTTGGACAGCGGCCCCGGGGTGATGCGGCGGCGGTTCTTCTTCATCGCGTCGATGGTCTCGCGGGAGCAGGACTCGTAGGTGGTCCAGAGGAAATCGGGGACGACTTTGTCCACGATGGACTGCTCTTCCTCCGGGATGACAGCATCGCGCACCGGGCCCGGTGCGAGGAGGGTGCAGTGGACGCCGGTCTTCTTCAGCTCGTAGTGCAGCGCCTCCGTGAACGCATTGACGCCGGCCTTTGTGAGCACGTACGTGGCGTTATTCGGGATCGGCACATTGCCGGCCGCCGAACCGACATTGCACAGTGCGCCCTCCCCGCGCGGGACCATCTGGTCGAGCACAGCTTTAGTGATGCGGAAGACGGCCGTGGCATTGAGGTTGAACTGGTTCGTCTCATAGGTCCAGTCCTGGTCCAAAAACGGCCCGAAGGAGGCGATGCCGGCGGAGTTGACGCAGATGGAGATGCGCTTTTCGTCGATAAGCGAAAGAAGCTTATCGACGTCATCCGCTACCGACAGATCACGCGCCGCCACGATGACATCGACGCCGTAGTCCTTCTCAAGCTCCTCTGCGAGCTGCGTCAGGACGTCTTCGCGGCGTGCGACGATGATGAGGTTGTGGCCTTCGGCGGCGAAATCTCGGGCCATGGCCTCGCCGATGCCTTGGCTCGCTCCGGTGACCAGTGCGTAGGAATCTCGTGCGGGGGAGGGGAAAGTCATGCCTGCGAGCCTACAGGTGCGCTGGGGGCTGCTCCCGGATTACTTGACCGAGAATACGTCGCCCGGCTGGCACTCGAGTGCCCCATCGAAAGAATTTCGGCGACGTCAGACTTCGTCGGAATTCCGGGGATTTCTCAGGCCCGAACCGTCCGGGGCGTGGGCCGGGTCGTGGCCGTATTCGATCTGTGCGTTGTTCTCGTCGACGAAGACGATGCGCGGGCTGTAATTGTCGAGCTCCTCCTCGGAGTACTGGGCGTAACCGATGATGATCACCAGGTCGCCCGGGCTGATCAGGTGCGCGGCCGCACCGTTGATCCCGATCACGCCAGTACCTGCTTCACCGGTGATGGCGTAGGTGGTCAAACGGTGGCCGTTCTCAATGTCGACGATGTCAATCTGCTCGCCTTCGAGTAGATCGGCTGCCTTCATGAGCTCGGCGTCGATCGTGCACGACCCGACGTAGTGGAGATCTGCCTGGGTGACCGTGGCACGGTGGATCTTGGATTTCAACATGGTGCGGAACACGGTTAGAAAGGCTACTCCACCTGCGGCTCGGGGCTATGCGTTCGCCTTGAAGTGGTTGATGTGGCAGTTCGGCCCCTCGGGCGGTTCCTCCGGGTCGTAGTCGTAGAGCCCGTCTTCGCCCTCCTCGCCAGCGGGGATGCCGTGGGTGCGGGTGTATTCCTCCAGCGAGTAGTCATCCACCACGCATTGGAACCAGTCCCGCATGTAGAGCGCCTGAATGGTCCGCGTCGGGTGGTTACGGTCGAATTCCACGATCTGTCCGCGGTTGCCGCCCGCCACGCCTTTGGCGTCAATGCACAGATAACAGTCGGACCAGGATTTAGCGAAGGGGATCCAACTTGGGTAGTACCAGTCGCCGGAGGGGAATTCGTTGTCTTTGGCGTCGATAAGCGCGCGCCATGTCTCTAATGCCTCCTCGAGGCTGAGTAGCTGGACTGGGCCGATAATGTCTTCGCCGTTCGATCCGTTGTGCCAGTGGTACAGCTCGATTAGCTCGGACGGGAAATCCACCCCGGCTTTTTCCAGCACCGGTGAATACGCGTTCACCGTGCGCTCTATGTCAGCGAGCGCCATTCCGTCGCCTAAAGCCATGAACGCCGGTGGGTAGATCGTGCCCATGAGAAATTCGAGTTCGTTGAGGGTCGCAGTGATCGTGAAAATGTTGTTCATGGCCCTCATCGTAATTTCACGGGGCGTAGTTGGCGCACGTCAAATGTACATTTCAGTGCGCAATCGCGACTGATGACAAAGTGCGCCCCCAGCAGGACTCGAACCCGCGACCAGCCGGGTAGAAACCGGATGCTCTAATCCACTGAGCTATGGAGGCTTGCCCTTCTGTCGCACACGGTGGCGTGCGTTTTGGGCGGATTTCATCGTAACGCACGGGGGACGGCTTTCCATATTGCCCTCCATCGAAAGTAGGGTGATTGCCATGTCGGATAAGCAAGCAGTGAAGTCGGCGTGGCCGGTCTACCTCGCGGTGCTGGCGGTCGGCGCCGTGGTGGCCGGTGCGTTGTCGTTCAGTTTCGTGGGCGGTTCGCTCGCGGCGCTGGGCATCCCGGACCCGGGTCCGCTGACCACGGTGGGGCTGCCGGCGCTGCGTGGGGTCGCGTGGTTGCTCGCCGCGCTGGCGGCGGGCTCGTTCATGTTCTCGGGCTTCATGATCGCGCCGGACCGCGCAAAGCTTATCGACGCCACCCTCACCGTCGACGGCCACATCGCCGCCCGCACCGCGTCGTGGGCGAGCGCTGGCGTGGCGCTCATCGCCGTGGTGATGATTCCGCTGGTGCTCTCCGATGTCTCCGGTACCCCTCTGCCCGATGTCATGTTCTCCCCGCAGATGTGGGCGACTGCTTTGGAACGGGTCGCGGAAGCGAAGATCTGGCTGATCGTCGGGCTGATCGCGGCTGTCGTGGCCGGATTCGGTTTCGCGTGCAGCTCGTGGGCCTCGCAGGTCGCGCTATTCATCGGGTCGATCATTACCGTGATCCCGCTGGGCTTGTCGGGCCACTCCGCCTCGGGCGGCAACCACGATTACGGCACGAACTCCTACCTGTGGCACTTGGTGTTCATGTTGCTGTGGGTCGGTGGTCTGCTGGCGCTGATCGCCCATGGCCGCAGGCTCGGGCCGGAGATGCCGCGCGCGGTGCGCAGGTATTCGGCGGTGGCGCTGTTCTCATTCATCACGCTGATGGTCTCCGGTGTGGTCAACGCCCTGATCCGCGTGCAGTTCTCCGACCTGACGTCGACCGCCTACGGGTGGACAGTGCTGCTGAAAGTCATCGGGCTGGCCGTGCTCGGTCTGCTCGGTTTCGCCCACCGCCAACTCACTATCCCGCAACTGGGGAAGAAGCCGGGGCTGTTTGTCCGCCTCGCGGTCGTCGAGACGCTCGTGATGGGTGCGGTCACGGGCGTGGCTGTCTCGATGGGCCGCACCCCGCCGCCGGCCCCGTTGCAGCCGGACCTGACACCGATGCAGATCCAGATGGGCTACAACCTCCAAGTCGCGCCGACGGTGACCAATGTGTTCGGCATGTGGCGTTTCGAGGTCTTCTTCAGCGTCATCGCGATTCTGCTCGCCGCCTATTACCTGCATCTTGTGCGCCGCGTGGACGGCTGGAAGCGCTCGCGCACCGCATGGTGGCTGGCCGGTTGTGCGACGACGGTCGTGACCATGTCCTCGGGCATCGGCATGTACATGCCCGCGAGTTTCTCCGTGCACATGGTCGTGCACATGATTCTCTCGATGGTGGTGCCCGTCTTCCTCGTGCTTGGCGCGCCGCTGACCCTGGTGAAAGAGGCATACCCGGAAGGCGAATTCAACGCCCGCGCCTGGGTCGAAGCGTTCGAGGAATCGACCTTCCTCAAGGTGGTCACGTACCCGCCGGTGTCCACTGTGCAGTTCCTCGTGGTCTTCTACGTGCTCTACGTCTTCCCGTCGTTCTACGAAGTCGCCGTCTCCGAGCACGCCGGCCACCTCATCATGAACGCCGTCTTCCTGCTGTCTGGCTACTTCTACTTCTGGGATCTCATCGGACCGGACTATGTGCCCAACCGCCGCTCCACGGTGATCCGCTTCGCGTGGTTCGTCTTCTCCATGCCCATCCACTTGTTCATGGGCGTGTACCTGATGCAGCTCAATTTCATTTTGGCGGAGACCTTTTACACGGAACTCGAGCTTCCATGGAACCCGGATCTGCTGCGCGACCAAAAGGTCGGCGGCGGCATCGGCTGGGCGGCCGGCGGTTTCCCGATGGCGCTCGTCTTCGTCATCCTGCTTCTGGGCTGGCTTCGCGACGATCGTGCTGATGCCAGGGATATCGACCGCCGCGAAGACGAGTCCGACGACGAAGAATGGCGCGCGTACAACGAGATGCTCGCGCAGTATTCGGCGCGCTCCCAGCAGGGTTCAAACGAGGCTCGCTAGGGGAGAGAAGGAACCTTCTGCCTGTGGATAACTTTCGGTTATCCACAGGTTCTTCTTTGCGTGCTCGCGCTGGTTCGAAAAGTGGGAAAAGCTTGAAGCGTCACCGCCTTATCGCAGGCAGGTGACGTTTAGAACACACCGAGACAATTGGACAATTCTCACCACTGACACACCAGCGAAAGGTTCGAACCGACATGTCCCAACTTCCCATTACCCTGTCCGGCAATCTCACCGATGACCCGGTGATCAAGACTTTCGACACCGGCTCCACGCTCACGCGCATGCGCGTGGCCACCAGCCGCCGCGTCCGCACCGAGACCGAGGACGCCAACGGCAACGCCCAGTGGGCGGATACCGACCTGCTCTACATCGACGTCGAGTGTTGGGGTCAGCTCGCGGTGAACACCCACGTTTCTCTCACCAAGGGCATGCCTGTCGTCGTGATCGGCCGCCTCGTTTCCGATAAGTGGACCGACGCCGAGGGCAATTCCCGCTACAAGCACATCATCAAGGCCAACCAGATCGCGCTCGAGCTCACCCGCTTCCAGGCGTCGTCCCGCTCCACCAGCGTGCACAAGCACACCGTCGACGGCATGAATGACGTCGAAGAGACCACCCGCGACGACATCGTCGAAGCGCAGGGAACCACCAAGACCAATGCCGGCCAGACCCCGGCATCCTCGGCGCCAGCGACGGCTGCGGCTGCCAACGGCGTCATTGAGCGGGAGGGCACGGCCGAAGAGATGAGTTTCGTCGACCGTCAGCGCGAATCGGCCCAGGAGGAGCAGGCGAAGCAGGAGGCGCCACCCGTGCCCGTCGGTTAAGGCAGAACCGGCGTGGAGCCGCCCCGGTTAGTCGCGTTTGAAACCGCCTTGCAAAACCGCAGGTGAAATGTTGCTCATGTTTCTGGTGGGACCCGAAACTCAAACGGGACTAACCGGATCGAGTGGGCAGGCCCGATACCGCCCGAAACCGCATTGAAACCGCCCGAAACCGTCGCGAAACCCCCGCGAAACCGCAATGAACCCCAGGCGAACCCACCGCCACAGAAGCACTGTCGCTTTCACGCGCGCACTTCCACGCCTCGGCGCGGGGTGCGCGCTGCGCTGCGCGGTGCTGTGTGACTGCGCTGGCGCTGAGCGGTTCCGGGGCTGGCTGTGTGATGTACCCTTTGTGGTGATTTACGTTGTTCCACCTACACGGATGTAAAGGGGTCTTAAGTGGCCGAGTTCATCTACACGATGAAGAATGTTCGCAGGGCCGTCGGTGACAAGGTCATTTTGGACAATGTCACGATGGCTTTCTACCCGGGCGCCAAGATCGGTGTCGTCGGTCCGAACGGCGCGGGTAAGTCCTCGCTGCTGAAGATCATGGCGGGTATTGACCAGCCGAATAACGGCGAGGCATTCCTCGACCCGGGCGCGACTGTGGGCATCCTGCTCCAGGAGCCGCCGTTGAACGAGGAGAAGACGGTCCGCGAGAATGTCGAAGAGGGCCTGGGCGACATCTTCGAGAAGAAGCAGCGCTTCGAGGAGATCGCCACCGAGATGGCCACGAATTACTCCGACGAGCTCATGGAGGAAATGGGCAAGCTGCAGGAGGAGCTCGATGCGGCTGACGCGTGGGAGGTCGATTCCAAGATCGAGCAGGCGATGGAAGCGCTCCGCTGCCCGCCGTCGGACTCGCCGGTGACCAACCTCTCCGGTGGTGAGCGCCGCCGCGTGGCCCTGGCCAAGTTGCTCCTCACGCAGCCGGACCTGCTGCTTCTCGACGAGCCGACGAACCACCTCGACGCCGAATCCGTCCTGTGGCTGGAGAAGCACCTGCAGGACTACCCGGGTGCTGTCCTGGCTGTGACACACGACCGCTACTTCCTCGACCATGTCGCGGAGTGGATCTGCGAGGTCGACCGCGGCAAGCTCTACCCGTACGAGGGCAACTACTCCACCTACCTGGAGAAGAAGGCTGAGCGTCTGGAGATCGCCGGCAAGAAGGACCAGAAACTGCAGAAGCGCCTGAAAGGCGAGCTGGAGTGGGTTCGCTCCTCGCCGAAGGCACGCCAGGCGAAGAATAAGGCGCGTCTGGAGCGCTACGAGGAGATGGCGGCCGAGGCGGAGCAGTACCGCAAGCTCGACTTCGAAGAGATCCAGATCCCGACGCCGCCGCGTTTGGGCAACAAGGTCGTGGAGGTCAAGGACCTGAACAAGGGCTTCGACGGCCGCACCCTGATCAAGGATCTGTCGTTCACGCTGCCGCGCAATGGCATCGTCGGCGTGATCGGCCCGAACGGCGTGGGTAAGTCGACGCTGTTCAAGACGATCGTGGGCTTCGAGGAGCCGGATTCCGGCTCGGTCGAGGTCGGCGAAACCGTCCAGATCTCCTATGTCGACCAGAACCGCGAGAATATCGATCCGGAGCAGACGGTGTGGGAGGTCGTCTCTGACGGTCTCGATTACATTCACGTCGGTCAGAACGAGATGCCGTCGCGTGCGTACCTGTCCGCGTTCGGCTTCAAGGGCCCGGACCAGCAGAAGCCGTCCAAGGTTCTCTCCGGTGGTGAGCGCAACCGCCTGAACCTGGCTTTGACGCTCAAGCAGGGCGGAAACCTGATCCTCCTCGACGAGCCGACCAACGACCTCGATGTCGAAACCCTGGGCTCTTTGGAGAATGCGCTGCAGAAATTCCCGGGTTGCGCCGTGGTCATTTCCCACGACCGCTGGTTCCTTGACCGAACTTGCACACACATCCTCGCCTGGGAGGGCAATATTGAGGAAGGCAAGTGGTTCTGGTTCGAAGGTAACTTCGGCGACTACGAGGCCAACAAGGTGGAGCGTCTCGGCGAGGAAGCCGCCAAGCCGTCCCGCGTCACGCACCGCAAGCTGACGCGCTAGTCCACGCAGCTCACCCACCCGCGCACCCACGATCGCGCGGGTGGACTCGCTTTGAGAGAAAGGATCCACGGACTCATGGCTGACAACGCCCCGAACAATATCCAGCACATCACGCTGCGCTGGAATGATTTCGACCGCTACGACCACCTGAATAACTGCAAGTTCCTGGATATTTCCCAGGAGGCGCGCATCGCGTTCATGCGTGAGAATTTCGCGGACCGCGACCAGGAATTCGGGGTGTTCGTCCGCCACGTGGAGATCGATTACCTGCGCCCGGTCATGGCGGACACCACCGCCGTCGAGGTGGAGACGACGGTGACGGAGATCGGAAACACGTCGTTCAAGACGCGCCAGGATCTCAAGGACCGTCAGGGCCGCGTGTGCGGCGTGGTCAACACGGTGCTGGTCGCCGTGGATCTGACCACCGCGTCCCCGCGCGAGATTACGCAGGCAGAGCGCGGAATCCTGAACGCCGGCTCCGGCGAGTCCGACAACTAGTGGCCACCGAGACGCTCACGATCGAGTCGGGGGCCGCCGGGCTCAAGGCGCTCGTCGAGCGTGCGCTTCATCTCGAAGCAACAGGTTCAGCACGCTTATCGACGCTTACTGACACCCCCACCCCCTCCGTCGACGTATACGTGACCACTCCGTTCAGTTGTGTGGCCTCGCGCCGGGTGGCGGGGCAGGCGTCCCGCGACGGGGCAGTAGTGTCGCTGCAGGATCTGCGTGACGCGCTCGCCGGTGTGCCCGACATCCGTTCCGGCTCCAGCAACGGAACGCTGGAGATCGGTCCTTCCCGCGACGCGAATTGGCTCGGCGCACTGCCCCCGAAGTCAGGCTATGTCCAGCGCGATATCGTGCCAGTCAATGTCGTGCGCGACCTCGCCGACCAAGGCCGCCGCCTTGCCCGGCAGTTCTCGGGGCCGATGGGCCCGCCGCGCTCGCTGCTCGAGCAGATCGTTCTTACCGCCGATACTGAAGAGACTGCAGGCAGCCCCGTCGACGTGCCGATGCGCATGATCTTCACGTGCACCTCGCTCGGCCTCATCCCGGGGCCTGCCGCTCCCGTGGAGATCCCGCGCCACCTGCGCATCTCCACCGCCGGGCGGTGGATCCGTCTCGATGCGCCGTTCGGCAGCGTCTACTACACCTCCGGCGGGATCAACCTCTTCGGTTGACCCTTTACCTGTTCGGTTAACCCTTTAACCGAACAGCTGCGTCAGGTGTTCCGACCCGAATTTCCGGGTCGGATCCATCTGCTCGCGCAGGGTGCAGAATTCGTCGAAACGCGGGTACATTTCCGCGAAATCCTCCCGGCCGAGATTGTGCATCTTGCCCCAGTGGGGGCGCCCGCCCGCCGCTTTGAGAATGTCCTGGATAGCGGGGAAGAACTCGTGCGGATTCATCGTCCGCGGCACGTGGAAGGCGATGTACATCGACTCCCGCCCAGTGGAAGTGGACAGCGCCACATCGTCCGCCGCGGTGGTGCGCAGCTCCAGGGGGAAGGGGATGAGCCAGTTGCGACGGTCCAGCTCCCGGCGGATCTCGCGCACGGCCTCCGGGCCGGCATCAAGGGGGACGGCGAATTCGGTCTCGTGGAAGCGCACCCGGCGCGGGGTGGCGAAGACGTCGTGTGCGCGCGAGCGGTAGCGATTCGCCGCCATGGCGCCCGCGGCCACATTATTGAGCATGGGGGTCGTCTTCGGGGCCGCCTTCGCGATAGCCAAAGCCGTGGCGAAGGCACCGTTGCCGATCAAGTCGTCCTCGATGAACCGAGTGATCCGCCCGCGCACCTTGGGCTCCCCGCCAGGTGCCGGAGCGCCGGGCGCCAGCCGGGTATTGGATTTCACCATCGCGCGGTCAGTGTGCGGGAACCAGAACGCCTCGTAGTGATCGACGGCGCGGGAGCGTTCCTCCCAGGAATCGAGCACCGTATCGAGGCTTTCCGCCCCCTCCTCCGCGAGCAGGTCGAAGGCGTCAACACACTGCATTTCCACCTCGACGATGACACCCAATGCGCCCAGCGAGACGGTCACCAAACGAAGCATGTCCGGATCGGTGTCGATGGAGTAGTCGCGGCGCTCACCGGAGGCGTCGATAAGCGAAATGCCCGTGACCGTGCCCGCGAACCCCGTCCACTCGATGCCTGTGCCGTGCGTCGATGTCGAGATCGCGCCGGCGACGGACTGGACGTCGATGTCGCCCTGGTTCGCGAGCGCGAGCCCGAATGGCTGAAGGTATTCCGGGATGCGGTGCAGGCGCGTGCCGGCGAGGAAGCGCACGCGTTTGGTTTGCGTGTCGACGCGCATGATGCCCGCGAGCTTGTCCAGGCTGATCATCGCCTGCGTGCCCGCCGCGACCGGCGTGAAGGAGTGGCCGCCGCCGACCGTGCGCACCGACTGGCCCGCGGGAAGCGTGCGCACGATGTGCTGCACTTCTTCGATGGTGGCGGGGTAGTAGAACGCGCTCGGCGAGGTGCTCACTGACCCCGACCAGTTGGTGAAGCTCTGGCCGGTGCGCACCTCAGGTTTGCTGATCGTGAATGTCATCGCAGTGTCCACCCATTTCCTCTGTACGTGTCCCACATTTCTGCTGTCCCGTCTGGGGCGACGGCGACGATTCCGTCGACGTGCTCCGTCATCTCTCCGGCTTTCGCGTGGCGGAACCACACGAGGTCGCCGACGCTCACGCTGTCCGCGCCCGGCCCGTGGAGTGGGGTCTGCACCTCGCCCGCGCCCTCCGTCGCGGAATATTTGAGCCCGCCGGGGTGCACGGCCACGGGAACGCGGTCCGCGGCGGGCGGGCCGGACGCGATCCAGCCGCCGGAATTCACCGTCGCCCAGCCTTTCGCCGGGATGCGCGAGACCTGGCAGATGAAGAATGCGGCGGCGCGGTGGTTGACGGTGGCGAAATTGTCGAAGATGACCGGCGTGTAGAAGCCTGAGCCAGCCGCGAGTTCCGTCAACGTGCCTTCGTCCGCGCTCACGTCCAGCGAGCCCGTGCCGCCGCCGTTGACGAATTCTAGGTCCGCGAACCCGCGCGCCGCCTCAATGCACGCTTTGCGGCGCGGCGCGAGCTGCTCCATTGACGTGCGCCGCAGCCACCGTTTCACCGAGCCTGCCACGCCCGATTCCGCATCAGCCACTGACGCGACCTGCCCCTCGTACGCCATCAGACCGACAAGACGCAGGCACCGCTTATCGACGATCCCCCTCGCCAGCTCCTCCACCTGCTCCGGCGTGCGTACCGGGGAGCGCCGCGGCCCGATGACCGTGCCAGGCAGGTGCAGCGTGCAGTCCAGATCGATGGCCACCCGCACCGGCCCCGCGCCTTGCGCTGCCGCCTCGATCAACTCGAGGTGTGCGGTGCAGTCCACCATCACCGTGATGGTCTCGCGCAATTTCTGGTCCGCCGCGAGTTCGCTTAGCGCCGCCGTGTTCACGCAGGGGTAGGCCACGACGATGTCGTCGAAGCCCTCCTGCGCCAGGTGGATGGCTTCCGGCACGCTGTAGGCCAGGATGCCCTGAAACCCGTCGTGGTCCAGCGCCCGCCTCAGCGCCGCCACACTGCGCAGCGATTTCGACGCCACGCGGATCGGCAACCCGCGCGCCCGGCCGACCATCTGCTCGGCATTGTGATCGAATGCGGCGATATCCACGGCAGCGCATGGCGCCGCGATCTGCCCGCTTGCCACGAGCGGTGGCACGACCGCGAGCAGTGTCTGTGAAGGACTGATGACCGTAGATGGCATGACGCCATCGTAGTTTTACGAAACTAAATATGTGGGCGTTTTCGCGGTGCGAATTTCCCGCACCTGCGCCGTCACATCAAATTTCCGCTCTGCGGATTCATTCCCGGGTGGTCTTCCGGCTGGTTGATCAACATGTAGGCCACCCGCTGCATGTGGTTCCACAGTGCGTGGCGCTGTGCCGGCAGCAGCTCGTCTTCGGTGAACTGGTCGAGGGAATTCTCCATCAGCTCCAGCCAGCGCTCCGCCTCTTTCATGCCGATCTTGAAAGGGAAGTGGCGCCGGCGCAGCATCGGTGCCCCGCGACGCTCGGAGAAGGTCTGCGGTCCGCCCCAGTACTGCACGAGGAACCACCGGAGACGGTCTTCCGCTCCTTCGAAGTCGCCTTCGGGGTACATGGGGCCGAGGAGGTCGTCGTCAGGCACTTGCTTGTAGAAGCCTCTGACAAGCCGGCGGAAGAAGTCCTCCCCGAGTGCCTCGTACATCGTCTGCGCATTTCTGTCCATTGGTCCCAATCCTACGCTGCCTCCTGCGGCGTGGTCGTGAATGTAAACCCCGAACTGTCTGATCAAAATGGACCGCTTGGTCTATTGTGCCTAACAAGATCAGAAAGGATTGTGATGTCTGCCGGATTCAACACCGATTCCATTCACGCCGGGTACGAGCCGGACTCCCTTTACGGGCCGATCAACACCCCGATCTACGCGTCGACCACCTTCGCGCAGGACGATCTGGCGGTGACCCGCAACGGCTACGAATACACCCGCGTGGGCAACCCGACGATCACGGCGCTGGAGAAAACCGTCGCCGCGCTGGAGAAAGCCGACTACGGTGTGGCATTCTCCTCAGGCATGGCGGCCGTGGACTCGCTGCTGCGCATCCTGCTCAAACCTGGCGATCACATCGTCATCGGCAACGACGCCTACGGCGGCACCTACCGCCTTATTCAGCAGATCTTCTCCCAGTGGGGGATCGAAAACACCCCGGTGGATATCACGAACACCGACGAGGTCGCCGCCGCGATTCAGGACAACACCAAGGTCGTCTGGGTGGAGACCCCGACCAACCCGCTGCTGTCCATCGCCGACATTCAGGCGCTCGCCGCGATCAAGGGCGATGCCACCTTGGTTGTCGACAACACCTTCGCCTCCCCGTATCTGCAGCAGCCGCTGGAGCTCGGTGCCGACGTGGTGCTGCACTCGACGACCAAGTACATCGGCGGCCACTCCGACGTCGTCGGCGGTGTCGTGGTCGGCCGCAACACCACAGAAGGGCACGAGGGCGTTTCGGCGATCACCGCGGGCAGTTTCGATGCGCTGAATAACCTGGAGGAGCAGCTCCGCTTCTTCTTCGGTTGGGTCGGTGCGATTCCCTCGCCTTTCGACACCTACCTCACCGGCCGCGGCCTGAAGACCCTCGGCGTACGCATGGACAAGCACTGCGACAATGCCGAGGCCGTGGCCAACCACCTGAATGCCTCCGACAAAGTCGACCGCGTCTATTACCCGGGGCTTGCGGACCACCCGGGGCACGACATCGCCGCCCGTCAGATGCGCCGCTTCGGCGGCATGGTCTCTGTCGCCTTCAATACCGCCGAGCAGGCCATCACGTTCTGCCGCTCCACCAAGCTGTTCTGCCTGGCCGAGTCCCTCGGCGGCGTCGAGAGCCTGCTCGAGCACCCGGCCACCATGACCCACGTCTCCGTGGCCGGTTCCGCCCTCGAAGTCCCGCCGACGCTGGTGCGCATCTCCGTCGGTATCGAGGATGAAGCTGACCTCATCGCCGATCTGGAGCAGGCGCTCGCGAAGCTCTGATAGGGCCGGTGGATTACGATTGCAATCGCGCCCGGCGCGGCCGGTAAAGCCCCAGGTCAGTTTTGGTTGACGTGGTAATGATGCAATGTATATCCACCGGACTTAAGGGGCAGACTCGGGGCAGCCCAAGGGGCCGCCCAGGGGGGCAGTGCATGGCCGCCCCGAACCACTTAGGCCTGTGCGTCCACCTTCCGGTTCCGAAGCGCCCGCGCGACGCGGTCCTGGCCCTCGGAGATGATGCGGCGCAGTCCCGTCGGCATGTCGCCGCCAAGGAAATCATCGGCCTTGGCGATGGCCTCCTCGGAAACATCCCACAACGGGTACATGCCCTCGAGCGTGCGCTGCGCCATCTCGTTGGTCAGACGGTCCCACAGCTGCGGCGCGACGCGGAAGTACTCGTCGGCCAAGCCCTCGAGACCTTCGCGGGTGAACGTCAGGCCGTCCATGAGGAAGCGGGATTCGAGGTTGGTGAGATCCTCGCTCACCAGCTTGTCCCACGCCCAGCGCTTATCGACGCTCGCCCGCGCCCTCAACCTCGACACCGCCCCCTCCGAGGAGGCGTCCTTCTCATCCTCGGCAGCCGATACCGGCAACTCTCCTGCCGCAATGAGGTTCGTGAGTGCCAGCCAGCGCGTTTCCTGGTTGTCGGAGGTCTCTAGCAGCTGCGTGAAGTGATCCACCGTCTCCTTTTCCGGGGTGAGGCGGGCTAGGGCGCGGTCGAAGACGACGGCCGGCTCGGCACCGCGGAACGCGGAGTTGAGCAGCCCCATGCCCTGCGAGCGCCAGTCGTCGGCGACGTACTGCTTGACTGCCTGCGTGGCCTGGGCCAGCAGACGTTCCTGCACACTCGGGTGGGTCTCCTGGCGGGCGAAGCGCGCGACCAGCTGCACGAACTGGCGGGCAGGGATAAAGCCGTCGCGCACGGACTCCCACAGAGACGACCACACCAGGGTGCGCGCGAGGGAATCCTCGATCTCGCCGAGGTGCTCTAGAGCGAAACGCTGGTGCTCCTCAGTCAGGCCCATCAGGCAGTAGGTGAGATCGTCGTCGTTGACCAAGGCGAGGTCGTGATCCACACCAGACAGTTCGGGGATCTCGGTGCGCTCACCGGCGACATCGAGCTCGACCTGCTTGATGCGGGTAACGGAGCCGTCGATAAGCGAGTACAGCCCGACGCGGACGCGGTGGGTGCGCATGACGTCAGAGTCTTGGACGACAGCGAAGCTATCCGCCGAGATATCCGGGCGGAGGCGGGACACGCCCGTGGTGCGCAGCCACTGCTGCGCCCAGTCGGACAGGTCGCGGCCGGAGGCCTCCTCGAGTGCTCCGAGCAGGTCGGCGAACTCGGCGTTGGAATAGGCATGGTTGTCGAAGTGCCTGCGCACACCGGCGAAGAACTCTTCGTAACCGACATACGCCTGGAGCTGCTTGAGCACACTAGCGCCCTTGGCGTAGGTGATGCCGTCGAAGTTCTGTTCGGCGGTCTCGATATCCGGCGCATCCGCCGCGACGGGGTGCGTCGACGGGAGCTGGTCCTGGTTGTACGCCCACGCCTTTTCCACCGATGCGAACGTGGTCCATGCCTCCGGGTACTCGCCGATGCCCACCTGGGCTGTCGCCGCGGACCAGGTGGCGAACGACTCGTTAAGCCACAGATCGTCCCACCACCTCATGGTGACCAGATCGCCGAACCACATGTGGGCCATCTCGTGGAGGATCGTGTCGTTGCGGCGCTCGAGACGGTAAGGAGTCGGCTCGGAGGTGAAGACGTACTCGTCGCGGTAGGTCACCGCGCCGACGTGCTCCATTGCGCCCATGTTGTACTCGGGGCAGAAGATCTGGTCGTACTTGTCGCCGAAGGGATAAGTGCGGCCGAATTTCTCGTGGTAGAAATCGAAGCCATCTTTCGTCTGCGTGAACAGGCGCTCCGAATCCATATGCGGAATGAGGCTTGCGCGGGCGTACAGGCCCAGCTCGATCGTCCGCTCCTCACCGTTATCGGTGCAGGTGTAGGTGTCGGAGACGCGCTCGAATTCGCCGGCGCACACGCAAATGAGGTAGGTCGACAGCGGGTAGTCGATCGTCGTGCAGGTGGTGGCGGTGCCGTCGCCGTTGTCGGTGCGCTCCACTGCTTCGTTGAGCACCACGACATAGCGTTCCGGCGCGGTCACCGAGATCGCGTACGTCGCCTTGATATCGGGCTGGTCGAAGCAGGCGAAGGTGCGCATCGCCATCGCTGGCTCGAACTGGGTGTACAGGTAGTCCTTGCCGTCCGCCGGGTCGGTGAATTTATGCAGGCCTTCGCCCGTGCGGGAATAGGTGTGGGTGGAGGTCACCACCAACTCGTGGGGGCTGGAGGAAAGGGGGAGGACGCGGCCGTCGATAAGCGTGCCGTCGAGTGTTGCCTCGAAGCTATCCGCAACGAGGTCGAAAAACGTCTCGCCCTCTTTTGATTCAAACGTCACCGTCGTGCGTGCGGTGAAGGTGTCCGTGCCGGTGATATCCAGCGCGATGTCGTAGCGCACCTCGCTGATCAGCTCGGCGCGGCGTTGGGCGTCGGATCGCAACAAATTCGTCTTCATGCAAACCAACGTACCCTTGGGGCCATGACTCAAAAAGTGACTTTCTGGTTCGATGTGGCATGCCCGTTCTGCTGGCTGACGTCGCGGTGGATGAAAGAAGTAGAGAAGGTGCGCGACGTGGAGATCGAATGGGTCCCAATGTCGCTCGCAGTGCTTAACGACGGCCGCGATATCCCCTCCGACTACGCCAAAGCCATGGAAGCCAACTGGGGCCCGGCGCGCGTGTTCGCCAAAGTGAAGGACGAAGCCCCGGAGAAGGTCGACGAACTGTACACCGCCATGGGCACCCTCGTGCACCCCGGCGGCGAGGGAGGCAAGAAGGGCTTCGGCGCGTACGACGCGATCATCGCCCAGGCACTTGAGCAGGTCGGCCTGGACGCCTCTTTTGCTTCTGTAGCCAACGATGATTCCTGCGACTCCAAGCTCCGCGAATACCACCAGGGCGCCATGGACGCCGTCGGCGACGAGGTGGGCACCCCGGTGCTCAAGCTCGGCGACAACGCCTTCTTCGGCCCGGTGATCACCCGCGTGCCGGAAGGCGAAGAAGCCGGCAAGCTCTTCGACCACGCAGTCGGCCTGGCGGACTTCCCGTACTTCTTCGAGCTCAAGCGCTCCCGCACTGAGGCACCGCAGGTCTAAACCCGCGCCGGCGAAGTTCCCGTAGGCTAGGCACCATGCGTATTTACCTTGGAGCTGACCACGCCGGATTCGAGCGGAAGAACGAGATTGCCGAGCACCTCAAGGCCAAGGGCTTTGAGGTCGTCGACTGCGGCGCGCACGAGTACGACGCCGCCGACGACTACCCGGCATTCTGCATCGCCGCCGCCGAGAAGACGGTCGCTGACCCGGAGTCCCTCGGTCTCGTGCTGGGCGGTTCCGGCAACGGCGAGCAGATCGCCGCGAACAAGGTGAAGGGTGCACGTTGCGCTCTCGCCTGGTCCGTAGAGACCGCGCAGCTCGCCCGCGAGCACAACAACGCCCAGCTCATCGGCATCGGCGGCCGCATGCACTCGCTGGAGGAGACACTGGCGATCGTCGACGCATTCGTCGGTATCGGCCCGGACCACCGTGTGGAGGAGCGCCACCAGCGCCGCATCGACATCCTCGCCCGTTACGAGGAGACCGGCGAGACCGAGGAGATCCCGGCGCCGAAGACGCTGTAGTTTCTTCGTTTTTCGAGCGGTTAGTCCCGTCCGAATTGCGATTCCCAAAAGGCCAGGTCGGCTGTGACTGATGTGGCGCCAACCTGCAACGGGACTAACTTCCCCTACGCCGCCCGCGCGCAACGCGCAGGCCACCGCCAACCCCACTGGCAATGCCTACTGAAATGGACACTCTTTCCTCGCGCGACCACCCTCGAAGAGGAATCATCGGAAAGCATGAGGGGGAAACACAGAAAACAACAGGGGTTGGGCCTGGAAGAGATTCGGCAGATCGCAGCCGTCTTTCCACGTGCGGCAGTTACGGGGCCAGCGGCCGCGCTCGCACGAGGGCTTCCCACCTTGGGGTGGGTGGAGACGGTAGATCTGCGGTATCTGTCGGGGGCGAAGTCGGGGAAGCAGCCGAAAGACCCGCGAGTGGTCTATCGCAGTGGACGGTTGAATCCTGACCTTGTCCAAGAACGCAATGGCATTGTGACTGTGCATCCAATCCAGGTGCTGTTCGATATCTACCGCTACTACGGACGCCTCGAGGCGCTGGTGCCATTGGAGCATCTGCGCTTTCACCAGCGCATTTCGCAGGATGCGTTGCTGGATGCGATCAAAAGCATGTTGCCCAGGGCTAATGGGATCCGGGGGTTTGAAAAACTGGTGAGGTGGAGCGGGGGGACATCGCAAAGCCCGCTGGAGACGATCGGCCGCGACGCGGTGTTACGGGCGAATATCCCGGAGATAGAGAAGATCGAGTTTCAGGTGGCGTTTGAATATGCCGGGCCATTCGGTGAGTATTGCCGGGCGGTCGTTGACATGCTGATCAACGGGTGGCTGGTCGTCGAGCTTGATGGGCGGCTCAAGTACGAAGGCACGTACGGAGCACCCACGGATGTGATGCTTGCGGAGTTGGAGCGCCAGAAGCAGCTGCAAAGTCTGGGACTCGCCGTGATCCGCGCGGGCTGGCGCGATGTGATGGGAGGGAAGCTTATCGACGATATCCGCCGCATTCTCCGCGCTGACCGCAAAGCTGCGTGATCTACCCGTGCCACTGCGCGAGCCGTTCGCGCAGAATCTTGTCCGCGTCGTCGTGGGCGGCGCGGTTTCCTTCCACCGTCCCGCCGAGCATGATCTGCCACCCGTTCGGGACATCATCGGCATTCGGGAAGAACGCGTGCCCCGCATCCGCGTAGACGTGCGCCTCGATGTTCTCGCCCTGCTCAGCGAGCGCACGCGCGGCGACCTCGGCCTGCCACATCTGGTCGGCCTCGCCGCCGAAGAGCAGCACGTTTCCGCCGAAATCGCTGAGCTCGATCCGGGCATCGTCACCTGCATTCGCCGCCGCAGCTTCATACGTCGGGCGGTAGGAGACCGGGTAGCTCGTCGCCATATCCCACATCATTTTCGCGCCAGCGCTTATCGACGACTCCCTGAACGACGCATACCCCACCGTCTCACCACGGTCAGTGAATGAGGGCAGCTCCTCGCCCCTGGCGAAGTCCAAGCCGCTGTACGAATAGTGGGCCGGTGCGAAAGCGACCAGGTTGTCCACCGGGTAGCCCCTCGCCGCAAGCAGCTCGACGAATTCCGCGCCCTTGGACGTGCCGATCACAGTGACGGGGCCTTCACCCTCGGTATTGTCCTTGACGTAGTCGGTGACCTCGTCGAACTGCTCCAGGGGGACATTCGCGAGGGTCGGTTTCTGATTCGGCTGGCCGAAGAAGAAGAGGCTCAAGACTTCGTAGCCGTCGTCGGCAAGCTGCTTGGCGCGGGAGTAGTCCGGAGACCCTTCCGACCCGCCGTAGACCACGACCACCCCGCTGTGCTTCTTTTCTACCGGGTGGAAGTGGAAGCCGTTCAGGTAGTCGCCTTCGATGGCGGTGACACGCTCGGATGTGTCGTAGGAGGATTTGTCCGAGCTCATGCCCTCGCCAGCCGACTGCGTGATCGGGTACTTATTCCCGTTGTAGGCGCGCAGCCCGAAGACCACGAGTATGACCACGAGAATGACGGCCAGTACCCAGAGCAAGACTTTCCCGATGACGCGCAGTGCTTTCATACTCCTACTATCGCACCTTTTGAAGGTCAGTGGGTAGTGGTGGTTTGGGTGTAGAGCTTGAGGCGGGGGCGACCGCCCACAAGCGTGTACGTGCTGGTCATTAGTGCTTCAAAGGTGTCGTCGCCACGCACAGCGGTGGCGTTGTAGACCAGGGCGGCGGAATCGGTGCCGAGGGGGATGACTCGGGGATCGCGGATCTCGTAACGGTCCCATGCGGGTGCCTGGTTCATGGTGCTGGCGATTGTGGGCTGGTCCATGACCATGCCGTTGACAAGCACCATGACAGCGTCGTCGGTCATGAGATCGCCGTAAAAAGTGCCGCCGGTCTGGGCGCACAGTGCATCCCAACCATCGTGTTCGAGCTGGAGGAGAGTGTCGAGGTTCATGGACCCTTTCTTACCAGCCAGCGAAGTGCCGTTCGAGACGGACCGGGCCGGTGATAAGTGAAAGGCCGAGTTGGGCGAGGGCAGCGTCGGATACGTTCAGCTTGAGCGGGCCTGTGCGCAGTACAAGGGAGCGGTGCGTACGGATGGTCAGCGTCGAGGAAGTCGAGGCGGCGAGTTTCACATGCATGCCGTTCTTTGTCTCGTGGAGCGCGTGATGGAACCAGGCGGCATTGTCGACTAAGAAAGCGCCGTCGACCTTGACCGTAATGCGGTGGTCCGAAATGGGGCCGTAGCCGGTCGTGGGAAAAAGACGCACGCGGGGATCAGCCTGGAAGAGATCGGGGATGTCGAGGGCGGAGTTGAGGTAGATGGTGGCGTCGAGGGCGAGCCAGGAGCTGACCACCAGTTCGAGGACACCGGGGTTGTCGAATGCGGAGTGGTGGGTGAGATAGACGCTGATGTCGGTGGTGTCGAAGCGGACGCCCGCAGGGCGGGCGATCGGGTGCGTGATCCGGTGGGCGAGAGCGGTGGTCTCGGCATTCTTCACGCGGGCTTCTTCTGCGGCATCGGGGAAGCGGCAGCCGAAGTCCTCTTCGTCGTGGACGGCGATAGCGGCGGGCTCGTGGACGAAAGTCGCGCCGGCGTTCCAGGCGCGGAACCCGAATTCCCAGTCCTCGCCGCCGTAGCCGACGAAGGATCCGTCGAAACCGCCGATGCGCTCGAAAAACTCCCTCGAGCAGGTGAGCACGGAGGAGATGATGAACCGCCAGGAGGTGTCGTCGGGGGAGGAGAGGTGGTGGGTGGTAGACCAGGCGTCGATAAGCCATTGGGGCTCGGTGCGTTCGGGGCCTGTCAGCCGGGTGCCCACGACGACAGCGTGCGGATCCGCTTTGATGTGGCGCGTGGAGGCGGCGAGGTAGCCGGGCTCGGGGACGGTATCGCCGTCGAGGAACGCGAGAATCTCGCCGTTCGCGTGGGTTGCGCCGAGATTGCGCGCGGCGGCGGCGCGGAAGCCACGGTCTTCTTGCGTGACGACGGTCGCGCCGGGCACGTCCGGCACCTGGTCAGACCCGTCGTCAGCGACGATGATCTCCACCTCGTCGGCGACGTCCTGTGCACGTACCGCAGCGACGACGCGGGCAAGATGCTCGGGGGCGTTGTAGTGCGGAATGACGACGCTGATCATGCCTGTCTCTCCCAGAGTTCATTCCACTTCGCGGCAACGTCGTCCCATGTCCACGACGGCGGATCGGCGGGGCCGGATTCGGTGAAGGCATCGATGGCGGTCGCCCAGCTGCCGGGTGCGGACGGGTCGACGAGCGTGATGCGCCCCGGTAGCCAGTTGTCGATCTCACGGGTGTAGTCCGAATCGGTCGCGAGCACGTGCCGGCCGGCCCCCAGCCAGGTCATGAGCGACCCGGAGGCGGAGAAGTGCTTGTGGGCGCACACGGGCACGGCGATGCGGCCCATTTCAGCGGCGAGTTCGTCGTCGGTCAGCCAGCCAGTGATCTCCGCGTCGAGCCCGGAGTCTGTGGCGCGCCGGAGCAGACCGTCTGCCCACTCCTCGTGGCCGGACGACACGGAGCCCAAGAACCGCAGGCGGTAATCGGTGCCGGCCAAAGCGTCGATCACGTCCTCGTGGCCCTTGCCGGGGTAGAGGAAGCCCAGGACACCGACGGTGCCGGGCTCCGGGGCGTACGTGGATTCCACACGCGGGATGGGCAGATGAACCATGGAAACTTCCACGCCCTGGGAGCGGAAGAAGCGGGCCTCATGGTCCGAATTGGTCACGGCCACGCCGCCGGTTTCGTTGCAGGCCTGCGCTAGGCGCAGATAAGCCGGTGCGCGGCGAGCGAAGCGCTCGTCGCCCTCCTCAGGCTGAGGGATGTCATGGAAGCTGACGCTCACGCGCCGCTGCCCGATACGCGTGAGGAGGTTATCCACGGCGGCAGCGGGGCTGTCGCCGAAGAGGTGGTCGGTGAACGTGGTGTGGATGAATCCATCGGGCAGTTCCGCGTTGCTGAATTCGGTCTCACGGAGCACATCGGCCTTCGTTGCGGCAGCGAGGGAGAAGGCATATTCCGTCACGCCGTGCCCGTCGGGTCCGACGACGAGGTGAGTGGGATGGCTCATTCGGCAGCCTCCAGCAGTTCCAGGTTGGCGATGCGCTCGGCATGCCGCTTAAGGCCGTGCTGCACCAGCGCAGGCCGGGCGCGGTAGTGATCCAGCTGCGCGGAGACGATCTCATCCCAGGGGATCTCGTCGCCGCCGCGCCGGGTCCACGAGGTGCGGTCAGAAACAGTAACGCCGAGGGCGGAGGCGGCGTGGGCGTCGATCGGTGCGTCGAGCTCGCCCAGCATCTCGTAGTCCGGCAGCATGACGTCGCCACGCAGGCCGAGTGCCTCGCGGGCGCGGGAGGCCACCACAGCAAGGGTCTCGTTATCGGGGTGGTTGACGGTGTGCCAGACAGGTGCGGTTTCCAAATAGTCGGAGACCACGACTGATCCGTGGCGCTGTTCACGGGAGCGGATCTGCTCGACGGACATCGCCGCGGCGCGCACATAGGCATCGTGGAACGGGCGGTGTGCGACAGGCTCATCGTCGCCCCGGGCAGCGGCAGCAAGGATGCGCAGGTCGTGGTACGGGATCACCGGTGGGTTCAGCGATGAATCCGCCGGGTCGCGGATGATGGCCTGGTAGGGCATGAGGCCGTCGTAACGCATGACGGGGACGACGACGTGGCGCGCGCCCCGGGGCAGCTGCGCCAGTGTCTGGGAGGTGCCCACGGGCAGGCCGCGGTAATCGTCACGGATGGGTTGGGTGACCAAGATATCGGTGCGGGCGAGCATCTCCCCGAGCCACTCCATATCGGCCTGCTCCAGCTCATGAACTGGGGGAATACGCGTCGAATCGACGTCCCCGGCAGAGGAGATGAGGCGGCGGAGGGACTCGGCTTGGCAGTTCCCGACGACGGTGAGAAACGGCATGGTGCCCCAATATAGCTGTGGGAATAGGACCCCCGTGCCGACGTGTGCAAAAACGTTTATATTAGGGACGGTATTCGGCCGTGGTCCGCGTGGACCTCGGCCGCCATTTGCGAGTAGCTCGGCGGAGGGACGGTGGGATGAAAGTTCTTTCAATCCCTGCAGAACATGTCTATCCGCAGGCGATCAAGCCTGATAACGCGAGCTTTAATCCCGATCCCGATATCAACGGCAATTGGTGGCCTCACCCGGCGCTGGAGGCACAGTGGTGGGATGAGCCACGGGATGTCGATGTAGTGCACATTCACTTCGGGTACGAGCACCGCACCCCGGAGCAGCTCCAGGAATTGGTTGACGCACTGCCGGTTCCGCTTGTGGTCACGGTGCACGACCTTGATAATCCGCACCTGTCGGACCCGGACGACCAGGAACGTCACCGCGCGAATGTGGGGGTGCTCGTGCGCGCGGCGAAGCAGGTGGTCACGCTCACCGAGTGCGCCGCGGCGACGATCGCACAGCGCTACGGGCGTGAGGATGTGGCGGTGGTGGGGCACCCGGCCGTCGTCAAGCAAATGCCCGACGTCGAAGCTGCCGCAGATGCCGCTGTCTTCCTGAAGTCGCTGCGCGCGAATGTCGTGGCGGAGGTCGAGTTTTACCGCGAGATCGCGCAGCATGTGCCCCTCACTGTCTACGCGCACGACGTTGCGGCCACGCGCGAATTGCGCACCGAGCTTTCGCTTATCGACGGGCTCTCCCTAGTCACCCATGACTCCCTCGACGATGCAGCTTTGCACAAGGCTGTGGCAGGCCACCGCGTGTGCATCTTGCCGTATGTGCGGGGAACGCATTCTGGCTGGTTGGAGATGTGTCGTGACCTGGATGTGAGCGTGGCTGTGCCGGACTGCGGCTGCTACGCGGATCAAGCCGACGCGCCTGAGGCTGTGGCTGTGTACCGTGCTGGCGACGGCGCCGCTGCCGGACGTGCCGCAGCTGCGTTGCTGGCGGCGGACCCGGTGCCGTACCGCGGCGACCGTGATGCGCAGCTTCGCGCGATTAAACAGGTGCACGCCGACATCTATGCCGCGGCTGCCGAGACGGGGGCGCGGCAATGACGATCACGCTGCCTGCCACAGGCGATGTGCGAAGCGGCCCGCGTTTGCGGATCGCGTTCGTGGCACCCGCGCGGTACCCGATCCGCGAGCCGTACGCGGGCGGGCTGGAGGCGTTTTGCCACACAATGGTGATGGCTCTGCGCGAGGAGGGCCACGACGTGGATTTCTTCGCCGCGAAAGGGTCCGACGGCAACGTCAAAGAATACGAACTACCTGGTGTGGACTGGGGTGCGCACCCTGAGGACGCCACGGACACCACGTACCCGGCGGGGGAGAAAGAGCGTGAAGAGCGCGCCTTCCTGCGCTTGAGGTCCTACCTGGTCAAGCAGCAGTACGACGTTGTGCACAACAACAGCCTGAGCCCGGCTATGTTTCCGTCGGTGTACTCGCCCGAACCGCTTCCGATGCTCACGACTCTGCACACCCCGCAGCTTGCTGAGATTCAGCAGGCGGTCGATGCGGCAGGTCAGCTGGCAGGCCGGTTCGCCGCGGTGAGCACGACCACGTCCCTCAGTTGGTGCATGCCCACGCCTGTCGAGGTCATTCCCAACGGTGTCAACGTGCGGCGCTGGGCTTTTGGTCCGGGCGGCGACGGGGCGGTGTGGTTCGGTCGCATCGTTCCCGAGAAGGGTCTTCACCTGGCGATGGATGCGTGCCGTCTCCTCGGTTTGCCCCTGACCATCGCTGGCCGGAAGGGTGAGCACGCGTATTTCCAGGAGGAGATCGCCCCTCGCCTGGACGGCCGGCTGATCCGTTGGGTCGGCGAGTTATCGCACGCCGAACTCCGCGGACTGGTCGGCCGCCATGCAGTCTGCGTGGTCACGCCGCGCTGGGAAGAGCCGTTCGGACTGGTGGCATTCGAGGCAATGTCGTGCGGCACACCGGTGGCGGCTTTCGACCGCGGCGGGATGGGAGAGCTGCTCGCTGACGCGCCGGCGGTGCTCGTCGAACGGGATGACGTTGTCGCCCTCGCGGGCGCGATTCATCGCGCGCTCCACCTCGACCGCGCCAAGGTCCGGGAGTGGGTGGTGGACAACCACAGTCTCACGCAAACGGCGCGCCGCTACGTCGATTACTACCGGGAGGTGATGGTCGGGTGAGCACAGCCAGAAAAATAGTCGGCATTTATGCCCACCACCATGGCAGCGGGCACATTCGGCGCTGCCGGAGGATTCAACGCGAACTGGCGGAGCTCGGGTGGGATGCCGTGATTTTGTCCACTGCGCCTGACGCGGACATCGTGCTTGCCGACGACGCCGGGCACGGCCACACCGGCCGAGCCATGACCGCAGGAGGCACTCTCCACTACGCCCCGTACGGCAACCGTGGCCTGCGTGAACGCTACGCAGCGATCGCATCCTGGGTCGACGAGAACGACCCAGCCGCGTTCTATGTCGACGTCTCTGCCGAGGTGTGCATGTTCCTGCGGCTCATGGGCGTCCCCGTGGTCACGTTGGCGATGCCTGGCTTGCGTGACGACGCGCCGCACCAGCTCGCCTACCGCCAGTCCGACGCCATCATTGCCGCCTGGCCCTCGTGGGTGCCAGTGCCCGACCACCTGCGCACGCATTCAGACCGCCTGCACCCAGTCGGCGGCATCACGCTGCTCGACCGCCCCGATGCAGCGCGTGGAGTCGACCGCGATCCGCAACACGTCGTGGTTATGGCTGGCCAAGGCGGGTCCACCTGGGATCCCGGTGACTGGGACGCAGTAGAAGCCGCCTGCCCCGGTTACCGGTTCACCTTCTTGACGGGTGAGAACCGTGTCGATGACCCGACGGAGTTGATCGCCAGCGCCGGTGTGGTCGTCGCGGCGGGCGGCCAGAACTCCATCGCGGACATCGCTCACCTGGGCGCCCCGGCCGTGATCCTTCCGCAGCCGCGGCCGTTCATCGAGCAGAAAGCCTCCGCAAAGCTGCTGGCACGCGAAGGTCTCGCCGTGGTGCCCGAGCGCTTCCCGGCGCCGGAGGAGTGGCCAGACGTGCTCGCCGCCGCCCGCGAGCTGAACACCGACTGGTCGCGTTGGGAAACCGCTGGGTCCGCGCGCCGGGCGGCCGAGGTGATCGCGCGAATCGCGGACGACCCGACAGACAGCACAGCTGCCATCGTCACGCTCGCCAACGCCGGTCGCGCCAGCCATCTGACGCACCAGGTCAATCTCGCGCCCGAGGGCACCGACCACATCACCGTCGCGCTCGCAGACCACGCACTGCTGGAAAAGGCAGTGCCGAAAAGCCACGTTGTGGACGTCGATAAGCAATCGGGCGCAAAAGGCGGACACCCGAACCTCGCGCGTGCCCGCAACCGTGGTGCCGCTGAGGCGATCGCGCGCGGCAACGAGGTCCTCATCTTCCTCGATGCGGATTGTCTCGCCGGCGGCGATCTCGTCCCGCTGTACACGAAAGCGCTCGCCGAGCACCCGGACGCTGTTGTCGCCGGTCCCGTGACGTACATGAAAGAAGGGGAGCTGCGGACCGTGCGGCCGGACCCCCACTCCGCGCGCCCGAACCCGCCCGCCGGCGAGATCGTCGCTGCCGATAATTACGACCTGTTCTGGTCGCTCTCCTTCGCGTGCACGGCGCAAACATGGCAGAAAATCGTCGACACCTTCGGCGGCTTCGACGATGCGTTTTCTGGCTACGGCGGGGAGGACACTGACTTCGCGTGGAACCTGCGCGAACACGGCATCGACCTGCTGTGGGTCGGCGGAGCGCACGCATACCACCAGTGGCACCCGGTCTCCTCGCCGCCGTGGGAGCACCTCGACGACATCCTGCGCAACGCGGCCGTCTTCTATGAGAAATGGGGTCAGTGGCCGATGGAAGGGTGGTTGCGCGCATTCGAGGAAGCAGGAGCAATCGCGCTTATCGACGACTCCTGGCAGCGCACCCCTTAGCCCTCCTGCTCCTCCATTTCGAGGCCGAGAAGGTCGGCAAGGCGCGTCAGGTCCTCGTGCAGCTCGCCGAGATCGATGGTGGAGTTCACTTCCTCCGCGTCTTCGGCGTCTTCGGTGTTCTCAGTACCGTCCACATCGTCCGAGCTGTCGAGTTCTGCGACCTGATCTTCCAGGGAGCGCTGGAGGGAATCGAGGTGCCCCTCAGTGTCGTCGACGAGCTTCTCGCCTTCCTCCCCGCGGTCGGCGGCAATGTCTTTGACCGCGTCGAATACGGCACGTGAAGCGTGAACCGCCCCGATCGCGTCGTCGACATCGTGTGCCGGCTGCTCGGTCTGACGAAGCGCCCCGCGCACGATCGTGTCCATGGTGATGTCGCGCGATTTGATGAAACTCGACTTGTCGACGGTCATCTTGAGCTGCTCTACATCGCCGATGAGCGCGTCCGCGATCTCGCGGCGCTCGCGCGGAGTGGTCGGCTCCTCCGGCTCAGATGCTTCCGCATCCTCTTCCGGCCACAGGTCCTTCTCGATGCGGTGAAACCCGAGCCACTCGGTGAAAGTCTGGTCGCGCTCCTTCAGGTCGCGGGCCTGTGCGGTGTACTCCTCCTCGCGAGCGTTGATGCGCTCGTCGAGCACGCCGACGGACACTGCCAGCGGGCTGATGCGCATGTATTTCTCGCGGGCGGCGGGGTAGAGCTCCTTGGCGCGCTCATCGTCGCCTGCGGCGTAAGTTTCCGCGAATTCCTCGACCTGGGGAAGGAACTCAGCGAGCTCCCTGCGCGCGAATGTGACGTAATTGTCGCGGGCATCCTCGAGGCGCTCCTCCACGGAACCTTCGGCGGCGGTGTCCGTATCGCCGGTGACGGTGAACCGCGCTGGGCCAATATCGGGTCCGCGCCAGCCGAGTTTGCAGGCGGTGGCGTACTCGCCGGGCTCCAGCGAGACCTTGAGGTCAGCTGATGAGCCCGGCGCGATCTCGTCCCGGCTGCCGTACACGCGCCCGCCTCCGGGCGCGAGCACGAAGAATGCGAGGGGTGCACCAGCGGAATTCTCGACAGAAAAGGTCGCCGTGCCCGCCTCTACCGAGTCCTCCGACACCGTGCACTCGGTATCGGATGCGGTGACCTCGATGGTCTCCCCGGGGGTGTCCTGCGTGCACGCGCTCAGCGTGAAGGTGAGGGACGTCGCCGCGAGAAGGGAAGGGAAGCGCTTCATGGTGCGACTATATCCATTCCCGCGCGGGTGACTAGAACTTCGGCGCGCGACGCTCCAGGAATGCTGCGACGCCCTCTTTGTGGCCGGGGCTTTGCAGCAGCTCGGTCTGGAAGCGGGCTTCGTTGACCATGCTGTTCGGCAGCTCGGTCAGCGCGACGCGGTTCACAGCACGCTTTGTCTCAGCGACAGCACCGCGCGGGGACGCAGCGAAACTTTCGGCCCACTGCTTCGCTTTATCAAGGGCACCACCAGTCGGCGTGACCTCGGCGAACAGGCCGAGATCAACGGCGTCGGCAGCAGGAATGCGCTCCTGCAACAGGACCAGCTGCATGGTGCGGTGCCTGCCTATCGACGCCGCCAGCGTCGCCACCGCGCCACCGTCCGGCATCAAGCCGATGCGGCCGAAAGGCAGGGTGATGAATGCGGATTCTGCAGCGACGATGAGATCGCACGCGCAGGCGAGAGATGCGCCGACACCAGCGACAGCGCCCTCGGCGGCGGCGATGACAGGCACGTCGGCACGCGTGATCGAACCGATCATGTGCTCGATGCCGCCTAGCGAGTGCGCAGCAACCTCCGTCGTGCCCTCACCGGTGAATGCCTCGATGTCCATGCCGGAGCAGAAGGACTTCTCGTCGCCGGTGATGATGATGCACCGCACGTCGGGGTTGGCATTCGCCGCTTGGACGGCATCGCCGATGGACCAGTAGGAATCCGGCTCCAAAGCGTTCCGCTTGGCGGGGTTGGAGATGCGGATGAGGGCGACCGCGCCGTCGATAAGCGAAGTGATGTTGCCCTTGAGCTCGCCTGACATAGCTGCCTCTACTTGACGAAGCCTGCGAGGCGACCGGTGATGATGTCCGCCGCTTCGTTCGCGATGCGCGGGACCAGCTCGCCACAGGTCGGGATGTCGTTGATGACGCCCTGGACCATGCCGCAGGACCAGATGCCCGCGTCCAGGTCGCCGTTCTCGTAAACGGTGCGGCCACGCTGGCCCGAAACCAGGTCGCGGACCTCGGGGAACTGCGCGCCAGCATTGAGCTTTTCGACGACCTCGCGGCTGACCTCGTTGGATGCCACGCGCGCGGTGTTGCCCAGCGTGCGGAAGATGAGCTCGGTGTCGAGCTCGGAGCGCTCCACGATCGCTTCCTTGACGTTGCGGTGGACCGGAGCCTCCTCGGTGCACAGGAAGCGGGTGCCCATGTTGATGCCCTCGGCGCCGAGCGCGAGCGCTGCAGCCATGCCACGGCCGTCGGCGATGCCGCCGGAAGCGACGATCGGGATGTCGAGCTTGTCCGCTGCTGCCGGAAGGAGCACGAGGCCCGGGATGTCGTCCTCGCCTGGGTGGCCAGCGCACTCGAAGCCGTCGACGCTGACGATGTCCACGCCCTTGTCCTGCGCGCTCAGTGCGTGGCGCACGGAGGTGCACTTGTGGATCACGGTGACGCCCGCGTCCTTGAGCATCGGAACGAGCTTCGCCGGGTTCGCGCCAGCTGTCTCGACGATCTTCACGCCCTTCTCGACGGCCACACGCAGGTACTCCTCGTACGGCGGCGGCGTGATCGTCGGCAGAATGGTCAGGTTCACGCCGAACGGCTTGTCCGTCATCTCCCGCATCCGGTCGATCTCTTTGCCCAGGTCCTCCGGCGACGGCTGCGTCAGCGACGTGAGGATGCCCAGGCCGCCCGCATTCGAGACAGCGGATGCCAAGTCGGCCGTGCCGACCCACTGCATGCCGCCCTGGATGATCGGGTGCTCGATGCCGAGCATCTCGTTGACGCGGGTCTGGATTGCTGCCATTGTCGACTCTCCTTGAATCTCGCCGTGATTGTTCGGACTACCTAATGAGAGCCACATTACACATTGACTAAAAGTGTTGCGTAGGTAACGCGAATTTTGGTCGGGATGAACGCGTCGCCTCCGGCCAGGTTCGCTGAAAGGCCACGTGGAATTAACTTTTCTGTCAATCCGAGCACATATTTTTCACAGTATGTCTTCTACGTCCCGTCGCACTCTGCTCAAGGCGCTCGCCATCGGTGCGGGCTCCACGCTCGTCGCCCCGGCCCATGCGCTCGCCCAATCCAGCAGCGAATCTTCCAGTGGATCTTCCGTGCTCCAGCTGTTCGGCCCTGCCGGCGGGAGGTCTGTCGGATCGTCGGAATCCGGCCTGGTCGTCGGAAATATCGGCTCCAACGGCCGCGGGCGCTTTCTTGCCGGCGACGTACAAGTGGTCACGGTGACGGAAGATTCCGCCACGATCACGTGGCTGACGTGGGAGGCGCAGAGCGCATCCGACAAAGCGCCGAAGGGGCTGCCGACCGCCGGCGAACTCCGCGTCTGGCCGGTCGACAACCCCTCCGACACGACCGTGGTGAAAAGCCCGTCCGACCGCTTTTTCCACCAGCTCACGGTCTCCGGTTTGCGCGCAGACACCACCTACGCATTCCTTGCCACCTCTCACGGAACCGAAGCCGCCGCGACGCACAACCGGAAGCAGGAGGACACCCGCCTGTTCACCACCCTGCCGCGTCTGTCCGGACCGATGTTGGGAACCATCATTGTCGCCAACGACTCCCACATCGGGGAGAACGGCGACGGCATCTGGATGAACAATTTCCCGCCTCCGGCACGTTCCCTACCGGGGGAGCGCCCGTACCCGGAGGTCTCCCTCGATGCAGTGATCGACACCGCTCACTCCGTCGGCGCCAGCCACCTGTTCGTCAACGGCGACGTCACCTCCGAAGCGCGCCCCTGGGAAATCGCAAAGGCGAAAGAACTGCTGGATGGCTTCAATGGAAAGGTGCGCTGCACTCGCGGCAATCACGATCGCCCGCACAAGCTTTCCGACGGCCCCGAGTACGCCGACGCCCCCGCCTACGACGACAAGCACACCGATGGCTGGGGTGCCGTTTTCGAGCCCCGCCAGACTGCATGGGTGGAAGATATCCGCGGTGCCGGTGGCGACCTGATCGCGCGCGTGGTGGGCATCGACTCGACCAAGCTGGACACCAGCGGCGGAATGATTTCCGACGAGCAGTTCAAGCAGATCCAGTCCATTTTCGACGAGGACCGCTCAACGCCAATCGTGGTCATGCTGCACCACCCGGCCACGCGTCAGGCAGCCTGGACCAATCCCGCCGGCCCCGCTTTTGTTCTGCGTGACATGGACATCATGCGTCTCCAACGCATGATCGCCGCCCAAGACAACATCAAGCTCGTTCTCACAGGCCACACTCACCGTGGCCGCAATAACCGCCCCGATGTTGCCAAGAACACCGTCTTCTTGGAGACACCCGCGGTGAAAAACTGGCCCACCGGCGCAACCCAGATCCGTTTCTTCCAGGACGGAATGGCAGTCAATTTCCGCCAGAATTCCTCTGAAGAAGCGCTGCGCTGGGCAGCCCGGACCCGCTGGACGATGTTCGGTCTCAGCCCCGAAGCGATGCTCGGCCCGCTCGATTCACGCGCGCTGGTGATCCGCTACTAGAAGTCGAAGTCGAACCCGCCGCCATCGTCGGCGCCGCCGCCGCGGGGGCTACGCAGGAGAAGTTAGTCCCGTTGCAGTTTGGCGTCACACCAGTAACATCTGACCTGGTCTTTTGGGGATCGCGATTCGGACGGGACTAACCGCTCGATAAAACTCCGGCGCGCTGGTGATCCGCTACTAAAAGTCGAAATCGAGTCCGCCGCCATCGCCGAAGCCCCCGAAGTCGTCGAAGAACCCACCGCCATCGTCGGCGCCGCCGCCGACGTCGCCCATGTCTCCGGCGTCCGCGCCAGCGTCGCCCATGTCGCCGGCATCCGCGCCGGCGCCGTCTAGCCCGCCGGCCTCAAAGCTGTCTGCGCTGGCTGCGGTGGCCATCCCGGCGAACATCGTGGAATAGAACATCATGGAGCTCGCCGCCCACACGCCGGTCATGGCAGCGGGCGCCCACCAGGCAGTGGAGTACCAACCAGCGGGCACTGGGCGGCCGGCGACAGCGCCGCCGGGGTAGTAGTGCGGCGTGGCATTGCTTGCGTACGGGGAAGCCTGGACGGTTTCGCCGTCGAATTCGGCGCTGCGGGGCTCGCTCACGCGGCCAGCCTGGCGCTGCGCTTCGAGTTCGGGAAGCTCTGGGCCGGGAGCCAGACCGATGATCTCGCGTGCGGCGTTGACGTAATACATGCCCTCGAGCGCGGACTCGCGGGCGAGCTGTGCCTGCTTGACGGTCCGCGCCTGGGTCAGCGCGGAGTTGGCGGCGTTATAGCGTTCCGATGCGTCTGCCATCGCTTGTTCCGAGGCGGTGTCTGTCCCGGAAATGGTGAGCACCTGGTGGCCGAGGCGCTCGACCCAGCGTCGTGCGTCCGCAAGCGCGTCCTCGAAATTGGCTCCTTCGACCTGTGCGCGTTGGCTGTTATTTTGCGTGCGGCCGATGAGCGTGACGGTGCCGCCGATGACTCCCGCGATGACAAGCAAGGTGAGAAGTCCCATGTTCGCTCCTTTCCGTAACTGCTTTCTCCAACGATATCGGCTTTCCCGACATTCCCTTCCGGCGTATTTTTGGAGTCAACCGCGCGGTGGGATAGACTCGGCTGCACGCGAATTTACACATGTTTGCGCACGTGGGAATGTCGTATAGTGGCTAATACCTCAGCCTTCCAAGCTGAAGACGCGGGTTCGATTCCCGTCATTCCCTCCACTTTCGGCCGGTTTCTGCTTTCGGCGGGACCTGCTGAAGCATGACGAAACGCCCCGGGCATCCTGTCGGATTCTCGGGGCGTCCGTTTATTTCTGGGGTGGGTGCAGCTCCTACTGCTGGTCGGGGTGAAGGTTGAAAATGATGGCATGCTCCGGGTCTGCGCCCACGGCATAGGTGGTGTCGTCGATGCGGTAGAGGTAGGGGTGGGACCGCAGAACCTGCAGAAGGGCATCGGAGTCAGCGGTTGCCGGCGGGTCGCATGCCCTCTTCGTCAGCAGGATGTCGGTGATGGTCAGTCGGTTGTCGTGCTCGAAGAAGTAGTTGGCGGTGCCGGAATTACAACCGTCAGCAATGATCAGGTGGCCCCGCGCGGAGGGCTGCGACCGGAAATCGAGCGACACCAAGTCATTCTTCTGGGCGACCAGTTTGCCGTTGAGACGGCTAGCTTCGGGCGCGGTCAATGGGCGGGCGCCTTCCGGCAGGCTTTGGATCAGGCCGGTCTGTTCCTGCTGGCCGCCGCCGAAGAGTGCGGAGCTCATCTGAGCGAATTGGTTGGCGAGGTCTGGGTTGGAGGACAGCTCCTGGGCGCTTGCGGTGCCGGCGCCGAGCATGCCGGCCGTGAGGGCCGCAGCTGCTGTCGCGATGGACAGTTTCTTTACAGTGCTAGTACTCATGACTCCAAGAGTATGAGCAGCTCACGATAGGTCAACGGTTCCGAGTGGAAGCCGAGGGCATTGTTATTTACCCGATAGGTTTTGTGCAGGAATCTACACCGGAGATAACGGGGCGGTCACAAAAGGTGCGTCGATAAGCGTCTTTTCGTGCGTAACCCAGCCCCCAATGAAACGGCGCTTTTTTGGCTCACGCTAGAATCGTCTCCCGTGAGCCAGCCCGGTCAACAGCCGGGGGCTTTCAATGACCTACGGGGCGTGGCGCAGTTTGGTAGCGCACCTGCTTTGGGAGCAGGGGGTCGCAGGTTCAAATCCTGTCGCCCCGACAAGGAGACTTCTTAAGTCTCCTCGACATACTTTGAACGATTCCGCAAATCTAGCCAGGAGAGAATTTCCGTGAAGACTTCCGTGGACAAGCTCAGCGACACTCGCGCGAAGCTGACCGTGACCGTTCCGTTTGACGAGCTCGGCCCGGAAATCGACCAGGCGTACAAGGCCATCGCACAGCAGGTCAACATCCCGGGTTTCCGTCGCGGCAAGGCACCGCGCCAGCTTATCGACGCCCGGTTTGGCCGCGGCCCCATCCTCGAGCAGGTCGTCAACGATATGCTGCCGACCCGCTACGAGTCTGCTGTGGCAGAAAATGATCTGAAGGTCATCGGCCAGCCGGAGATCGACATCACCAAGATCGAGGACAACGACTTCGTCGAGTTCACTGCTGAGGTGGACATCCGTCCGGAGATTGAGGTCCCTGACTTCTCCAAGATCTCCGTCGAGGTGCCGGCCCTGAAGATCGACGACGAGGCCGTCGACGAGGAGCTCGACAACCTGCGTGCCCGCTTCGGTGAGCTCAAGGACACCCGCCGCAAGATGAAGAAGGGTGACTTCGCGATCATCGATCTCGAAGCCACCATCGACGGTGAGAAGATCGAGGAGGCCTCCACCGAGGGCATCACCTACGAGATCGGCCGTGACGACCTCATCGAGGGTCTGGACAAGGCCATCAAGGGCCTCAAGACCGGCGAGGAAGCCGAGTTCACCTCCGAGATTCAGTTCGTCGAGCACAAGGGCGAAGAGGCCACCATCAAGGTCACCGTCCAGCAGTCCAAGGAGCGTAAGCTGCCGGAGCTGGACGAGGAATTCGTCCAGATGGCTTCCGAGTTCGACACCGTCGAGGAGCTGCGCGAGTCCACCAAGAGCCAGCTCGAGGAGAACAAGAAGGCTCAGCAGGCCGCCGACATTCGCGACGAGGTGCTCAAGGCTGCTCTCGAGCAGACGAAGTTCGAGCTGCCGAGCGCGGTTGTTGACGAGCAGGTTCACAACCAGCTCCACCAGATCCTCGGCCAGATGGCCCACGACGAGGCAGCCTTCGCCCAGATGCTCGAGGCGCAGGGCACGACCCGCGAGGAATTCGACAAGGAATCCCGCGAGCAGGCTGAGGAGTCGGTGCGCACCCAGCTGTTCCTCGACGCCGTCGCCGACCAGGAAGAGCCGGAAGTCTCCCAGCAGGAGCTGACCGACCACATCCTGTTCACCGCGCAGTCCTACGGCATGGACCCGAACCAGTTCATCATGCAGCTGCAGCAGTCCGGCCAGGTCGCCAACCTCTTCGCCGACGTCCGCCGCGGCAAGGCTCTCGCCGCCGCCATCTCCCGCACCACCGTCAAGGACGACGAGGGCAACACCATCGACCCGAACGACTACTTTGGTGAGATCGACGAGGACGAGGTCGCTGAGGCAGAGGCCGCCGACAAGGCAGTCGCCGATGCTGCAACCGAGGAAGACAAGTAAGACTCTTCTCTGAACCTCCCAGCCGTGTGAACAAATCCACCTCGGCCGGGAGGTTTTTCGCTGTCACGTCGAGGTGAGCGTCGATAAGCATTGCGTTGCCCTTCTACGCTGTCAGCGAACATGGCCCCGCTCGCGGAATCCGCAACTAGGGTGGGGCGTTATCGTAGGCGAGAAACGACGATTGAAAATACTTAAAGGAGCACTTCGATGACTTCTCCGGCAACCGGCATGAATTTGGGCGACTCGGTGTACGAGCGTCTGCTGCGCGAGCGCATCATCTTCCTCGGCCAGCAGGTGGACGACGAGATCGCGAATAAGCTGTGCGCGCAGATCCTGCTGCTGTCCGCGGAGGATCCGAACCGCGACATCTCGCTGTACATCAACTCGCCGGGCGGCTCCGTGACCGCTGGTATGGCGATTTACGACACGATGAAGTACTCCCCGTGCGACATCGCCACCTACGGCATGGGCCTGGCGGCGTCGATGGGTCAGTTCCTGCTGTCTGGCGGCACCAAGGGCAAGCGTTTCGCGCTGCCGCACGCGCGCATCATGATGCACCAGCCGTCGGCGGGCGTGGGCGGTACCGCAGCAGACATCGCGATCCAGGCGGAGCAGTTCGCCGAGACGAAGCGCGAGATGGCTGAGCTCATTGCGGAGCACACCGGCCAGACCTTCGAGCAGATCACGAAGGATTCGGACCGTGACCGCTGGTTCAACGCCCAGGAGGCGAAGGACTACGGCATCGTCGACCACGTGATTTCCAGCGCCCAGGGCACGATCAGCAACTAACCGGCAGAGCTACACAGAAGAGGAGATAAACACTATGTCTTTCCAGATGCCCAACTCCCGCTACGTCCTGCCGAGCTTCATCGAGCAGTCCTCGTTCGGCACGAAGGAGACCAACCCGTACTCGAAGCTGTTCGAGGAGCGCATCATCTTCCTGGGCACCCAGGTCGACGACACCTCCGCGAACGACATCATGGCGCAGCTGCTCGTGCTGGAGTCCCAGGACCCGGACCGCGACATCACGATGTACATCAACTCGCCGGGCGGTTCGTTCACGTCCTTGATGGCGATCTACGACACGATGCAGTACGTCCGCCCCGATGTCCAGACCGTGTGCCTCGGCCAGGCAGCGTCCGCCGCGGCGGTCATTCTCGCCGCTGGTGCGCCGGGTAAGCGTGCCGCGCTGCCGAATTCCCGCGTGCTGATCCACCAGCCGGCCACCCAGGGCACCCAGGGCCAGGTGTCGGACCTGGAGATTCAGGCCAGGGAGATCGAGCGCATGCGCCGCCTCATGGAGGACACGCTCGCCCGTCACTCCGGCCGCACGTCCGAGCAGGTCCGCATCGACACTGACCGCGACAAGATCCTCACCGCCCAGGAGGCTGTCGAGTACGGCATCATCGACCAGGTCTTCGACTACCGCAAGCTCAACGCTTAAAAAGCATTCGCTTATCGACGCCCCCGCCTCATCCCTCCCAGGATGCGGCGGGGTGCTGCGTTGTAACCAGGCTAGTCGCAGATAATCATCTTCTCTTTGAGCTCGTCGGGGAAGCCGAGCTCGTCGACTTCCGCTTCGTCGTAGCACTTGAAGCCGGTGTAGGTTTGGCCGCTCGCTTCGAACCCGGCCCATTCCTTGCCGTCCCAGTACACGTACTCGGTGTGGTCGGTGGCGTAGGTGCCGATGCCCGCGTGGCTCCCGTCGCAGTAGAAAGAGATGAGTTCGCCCGGCTCGCCTTCCTCCATGGGCGTCCAATCGCACGGGCCCTTCTCGGAACCGGCACCGGCGCCAGCTTCCTTGTCACCCTTGTCGTCTTCGCCGCCCTTGTCGTCGGTGTCGGCTTCCGCGTCGTCGCCCTCGGTCTCGTAGATCGTGGACACAGTGGTCGATGAGCGCTCGCTGGTCTCCTCCTTCTCGCTTTCCTCCGCGGCGGAAGAGGTCTCCGGCGCGGAGGTCAGGTCCGGTTCAGCGAGCTTCTCGTCGTCGGTGCCGCAGGCGGCGACAGCCAGCGGCAGGGTGAGTGCGAAGAATGCGGCGGTGTAACGGCTGCGGCGGCGGATGTGCGTAGTCATGGCGGGAAGTCCTTTTCATGGGGGTTGTTTTAACCAACACCCTAGCGTGTGGCTCGGACCAACGCGGGGACCAGCGCATTCGCCGGTTATTGAACCACAGTACGGTCAGGCCCCGTCACGATGAACGATGCGTCGTTATAGCCGCACTCGATGCTTTCCTCATCGGGGACCTGGCACCAGCCGTTGAGGTGCTCGAGGCGCTCACCCGGGGCGAGCGCACCGTCGCCTGCGGGGATGCCCTCCAGAACGCCCCAGGAGACACCGTCGTCACTGGCAAAAATCGCCCCAGGGCGTCCGGTGAACGGAGCCCACGGTTGGCCGGGCATGTCCTCGAGGTTCGGCACTGAGTCATCGGGGTTCGCGGAACACGCGACAGACGCTGCGCCGAGGACGCAGAAATAGTTTGTGCCCGCCTTGTCCATTTCGATCACGGCAGTCTCGCCGCGCTCGTCCAAAAACTCAGCGGGGGAGACAAGCGAGTACTCGGGTTCGGTCGTCTCGTTGGCCGTCTCGCTGGGTGTTTCGCTGCCCGCCTCGCTGGGCGTTTCGCTGGCAGTCGAGGTGCTCAGCTCCGGCTCGGCGATGTCCTGGTCCTCGGAGCAACCCGCGATGGCGAGCGGGAGAGCGAGGGTGCAGCTGGCGATGGCGAAACGGCGAAACATCATAGGCCGCAGTCTACTGCTCCAAAAACGCCAGCAGGGCCTCGTTGAACTTCTCGGGCTGTTCGGTGCCGACTTGGTGGGAGGCGTCCTCGATGACGACGCACTGGGCCTCACCGGTCACGCCCGCGGCGATCTCCTGGAGCTGCTTCGGGCCAGTCGAGGGATCCTCGGCACCGGCGATGGTCAGCACCGGAACGCTGATCTCCTGCAGACGCTCGTCAAAGCCCCACTTCGCCAGGGCATCGCCGCATTGTGCGTACGCTTCGGGGTCGACGGATCCGACCATCGCTTTGAACTTATCGACGACACCCGCCTCCCTTTCCTTGAATCCTTCCGTGACCCAGTTGTCCACGGTCGGGTCCACGATGGAATCCATGCCGCTGTCGCGTGCGGTATCGGAGCGTTCCTGCCACTTGCCAGCACCGCCGAGGAAAGTGGCGGTGGAGGCGAAGACAGCGCGGTCAATGCGGTCGGAAGTTGCGGCCAGGTACTGCGCGATCGCGCCGCCCATGGACAGCCCGACGATGGTGCAGCGCTCGATGCCCAACGAGGTCAACGTCTCTAGCACGTCCTGTGCGAGGTCGTCGACGGTGGTCATTCCCAAATCGACGGCCGGGGTGGGGGAGTCGCCGTGGCCGCGGTGATCGATGCGCACGATGCGGTAATCACCTTCCAAGGCTGACAGCTGCGGCTCCCATGCCTCGTGCGTGGTGCCGATGGACGGGAGTAGAACGACGGTTTTATCGCTGGATTCGTTGCCGGATACGATGGAATGCAGTGTGGTCATGCTTTCATTGTTCCCAAAAACGACGCTGCGTGCAGGCGCTCAGCGGGGCCTCCCACTGTGCGTGGCTTCCATCTGAAATAGTGGTGGGAAGGAGAGCTTAGTGGCAGTGTTCGAGTTGTTCGAACGGCCGCATCGGGAATGTTCACCCCACCGGGTAGCGTTGGGGTTCACAGCACGATCCTGAACCGACAAGAAGACGTAAAAGCGAGAAGTAGAACACCCCATGGCAGTTACGCAAGACAGTTCCGACCTGTTGAAGTGCTCCTTCTGCGGCAAGAGTCAGAAGCAAGTGCGCAAGCTCATCGCCGGCGGCGGCGTGTACATCTGCGACGAGTGCATTGAGCTGTGTAACGAGATCATTGAGGAAGAGCTGGCCGGTACCCAGTCCCAGGACAGCGGTGAGGAAGGCAAGCTCCCGCGTCCGTCCGAGATCACGGCGTTTTTGGATCAGTACGTGATTGGGCAGGACCCGGCGAAGCGCACCCTGGCTGTCGCGGTGTACAACCACTACAAGCGTGTGCGCACGGACAAGGGCAGTCTGAGGAAGAAGGACGAGGACGTCGAGATCGCCAAGTCCAATATTTTGCTGCTCGGCCCTACTGGTTCGGGTAAGACCTACCTGGCGCAGACGCTCGCGCGGATGCTGAATGTCCCGTTCGCCATCGCGGACGCGACGAGTTTGACGGAGGCAGGCTACGTCGGCGAGGACGTGGAGAACATCCTGCTCAAGCTCCTCCAGGCCGCGGACTTCGATGTGGACCGTGCGCAGAACGGCATCATCTACGTCGACGAGGTGGACAAGATCTCCCGCAAGTCGGAGAACCCGTCGATCACCCGCGACGTGTCGGGTGAGGGCGTGCAGCAGGCGCTGCTGAAGATCCTCGAGGGCACTGTCGCCTCTGTCCCGCCGCAGGGCGGCCGCAAGCACCCGAACCAGGAATTCATCCAGGTGGACACCACCAATATCCTGTTCGTGGTGGCAGGCGCATTCGCGGGCCTGGACAAGGTCATCGCGGAGCGAGTGGGCAAAAAGGGCATCGGTTTCGGCGCGGAGATCGATAGTGCGGCGGAGCGCGAGGAGCAGAATATGCTCGCGCAGGTGCAGCCGGAGGACCTGGTCAAATTCGGTCTGATTCCGGAGTTTATCGGCCGCTTGCCCATCGTGGCGGCTGTGGAGAACCTCGACGAGGAATCACTCGTCCGCGTGCTCACCGAGCCGAAGAACTCCCTGGTGAAGCAGTACCAGCGTCTGTTTGCCATGGACGGCGCGGAGCTGCGGTTCACCGACGATGCGCTGTCGGCAGTGGCGAAGAAGGCCGCTGACCGCGGCACGGGCGCGCGTGGCCTGCGCGCGATCATGGAGGACACCCTGGTGCCCATCATGTACGACTTGCCCGACCGCGAAGACGTCGAAGAGGTCGTGGTGGACGCTGAGGTGATCAATGGGGCCGGCGAGCCGGAATACGTGCTGCGGAAGTCCAAGAAGTCCGCATAACAGGGCAGGTCCCAGCTATTCGCCGGAGGGGGTGTCGGTGTAGTTGGGGTCGTAGATGTCGTCGACAAGCGTGTCCGCGATGTAGTCGCCCTCGCTGGACTCTTCCTGGCTTGCGGGCTGCGTGACGGCGGGCGTGGAATACGTCAGGTACGACTCGTAGCCCGAATGGGTGATATTCGACGTGAGGAACGTCAGCACCGCGTCAATGGTGAGGCGGCGCATGCCCTCCGTGTTGGTGGGGCTGAGCAAGTTCAAGCCGCCGAATTCATCCATCGTGGCGTGATTGCCGACGCGGAAGAATGTCAGCGATGCGATGAGCACGACGACATCCGTCGCGGAAATGCCCGGACGGAACGCACCCGCGTCTTGTCCCATCAGCAGGAGGCGTTCGATCTGGAGGAGCACCTCCGAATCGTTGCGGGTGGCGGTGAATTCTTCCGGGCTGAGCACGGGATCGAGATTCTCGCGCAAAAACAGGCGGATTGAATCCGGGTTCTGGATCATCCGGTTGTACAGCACGTCCACGAAGCGGCGGATGCCCTCGACCGGGACTGCGTAGGAACGGTCCAGGAATTCCTGGGGCGGGATGAAGCTCCACGCCGCGCGGTTGAGCGCCCGGCGGTAAAGCTCGCGCTTGTCGCCGAAGTGGTAGTGCAGCATGCGCTTGGACATGCCGGCCTCGCGCGCGATCATGTCGAGCTTGGTGGCGGCGTACCCTTCCTGCGCGAAATGGATTAGCGCAATGTCCACGGCGCGGCCCAGGGCGGCGGTGTCGGCCTTGTCGGCCGGCTCACCGCCGGACTGGGTGCCGGGTTGCGGGGACTCCGTCACAACGTCTCCTTTGAAGCTTGAAAACGGGCTCACGGCGGGGGCGCAGATGCCCTGTCGTGTCCTTATTATCGTGCCCAAATGGGGTAGGCCGTGCCGAATGAACGGAAGAAGGTGGGCGCAGAATGTGGAAATTGCCTAGTGCAACGGGGGTAGCATGGGTGATGTTCAGAGAGCCCGCACGCCTATTCGGGGGGTACCGCCCACCCGGGTAGAGGGAGCAAAGCGAAGGAGAAGAAATGACTAATCCGCTCGATCCCACGAAGTCCGTCAAGGTGGCCGTCACGGGTGCCGCCGGCAATATCGCCTATTCGCTGCTGTGGCGGATCGGGTCCGGCGAAGTATTCGGGGCAGACACCCTCGTGGACCTGACACTGCTGGACATTCCGGACGCCGTGGGCACGGCTGAGGGCGTGGCGATGGAGCTCAACGACTCCGCGCTGGGCAACGTTCGCTCGATCACGGTCACGGACGACCCGGCGAAGGCCTTCGACGGCGTCAACGCGGCGTTCCTCGTCGGCGCGAAGCCGCGCGGCGAGGGCGAGTCGCGCGCGGACATGCTCGCAGCCAACGGGAAGATCTTCGTCGAGCAAGGACGCGCGATCAACGACCACGCGGCAGACGATGTGCGCGTGCTCGTCGTGGGCAACCCGGCGAACACGAACGCGTACATCGCGAACAAGGCAGCGCCCGACGTTGGTCCGGAGCACTTCAACGCGCTCATGCGCCTCGACCACAACCGCGCGATCTCGATGCTGTCGGAAAAGCTCGGGGAGCACTCGAGCGCATTCGAGAACATCGTCGTGTGGGGCAACCACTCGGACACCCAGTTCCCGGACATCACGTACGCGACGGTCGGCGGCGAGTCCGTGGCGGACCGCGTGGAGCGCGAGTGGTACGAAAACGAGTTCATTCCGCGGGTGGCCAAGCGCGGCGGCGAGATCATCAAGGTGCGCGGCCGTTCGTCGGCGGCATCTGCGGCGTCGGCAGCCGTGGACCACATGCGCGATTGGGTCACCGGCACGGAGGGCAAGTGGACGACGTCCGCGGTCGTCTCGAAGGGCAGCTACGGGGTCGACGAGGGCCTCGTGTTCGGCTTCCCGGTCATCGGCATCAACGGCCGTTGGGGCACGGTCGAAGGGCTCGAGCTTGACGACGATCAGCGGGCGCGCGTCGACGCCAACATCGAAGCGTTGCGCGCCGAGGCGGAGATCGCCGACAAGCTCTTCTAACACCCTCGAAGCCCGGCTGGGTACGACGGCTACACTGTCTAACCGTGACTGAATCTAGCGCGACGTACAACGAGCAGCTCATCGGTGCCAGCCGGGCAGACGCCCTGCCGAAGAGCTGGGAACCTCAGGACCTCGAGCAGGGGATCTACGACGATTGGGTGGCCAAGGGCTATTTCACGGCCGACCCGGCTTCGGATAAGCCCGCTTATTCGATCGTGTTGCCGCCGCCGAATGTGACGGGCCAGCTGCACATGGGGCATGCGCTCGACCACACGTTGATGGATTCGCTGGTCCGCCGCAAGCGCATGCAGGGCTACGAGGTCCTGTGGCTGCCGGGCATGGACCACGCGGGCATCGCCACGCAGACCAAGGTCGAGGCGATGCTCAAGGAGACCGAGGGCAAGGACCGCTACGACTACGGCCGCGAGGAATTCATCTCGCGTGTGTGGGAGTGGAAAGAGAAGTACGGCGGCACGATCACCTCGCAGATGCGCGCGATCGGCGATTCCGTCGACTGGTCGCGGGAGCGTTTCACGCTGGACGAAGGGCTCAACCGCGCGGTCGTCACCATTTTCAAGCAGCTTTTCGACGCTGGGATGATCTACCAGGATTACCGCCTGGTCAACTGGTCCCCGGTTTTGGAGACGGCCGTCTCCGATATCGAGGTCGTCTACAAGGATGTCGAGGGCGAATTCGTCTCCATCCGCTACGGCTCGCTGAATGACGACGAGCCGCACCTCATTGTCGCCACCACCCGTGTCGAGACGATGCTTGGCGACGTCGCTATCGCCGTCCACCCCGATGACGAGCGCTACCAGCACCTCATCGGCGAAGAATTCGACCACCCGTTCCGCGATGACCTGAAACTGAAGGTCATCGCTGACGACTACGTCGACATGGAGCTGGGCACCGGTGCGGTGAAGATCACCCCGGCCCACGACCCGAACGACTACGAGATGGGCCTGCGCCACGACCTGGACATGCCCATCATCATGGACAAGACCGGCCGCATCGCCGACACCGGAACCCAATTCGACGGCCTGACCCGCGAAGACGCCCGCGTGCGAGTTCGTGAAGAACTCGCACGGATGGGAAGAATCGTCAAGGAAGTCCGCCCCTACGTCCACTCCGTCGGCCACTCCGAGCGCACCGGCGAGCCGATCGAGCCGCGCCTGTCGCTGCAGTGGTTCGTGAAGGTCTCCGAGCTCGCCCGCATGTCCGGCGATGCCGTCCGCGAGGGCGACACCGTCATCCACCCGGAATCCCTGGAGAAGCGCTACTTCGACTGGGTGGACAACATGCACGACTGGACGATCTCGCGCCAGCTGTGGTGGGGCCACCGCATCCCGATCTGGTACGGCCCAGAAGACGCCGACGGCAACCGTGACATCATCTGCCTCGGCCCCGATGAAGAAGCACCAGTTGGCTACGAGCAGGACCCGGATGTCTTGGACACCTGGTTCTCGTCTGCCCTGTGGCCGTTTTCCACGATGGGCTGGCCGGACAACACCCCGGAACTGGAGAAGTTCTACCCGACGACGGTGCTGGTCACCGCCTACGACATTCTCTTCTTCTGGGTCGCACGTATGATGATGTTCGGCACCTTCGCCGGCACCCAGATCCCTGAAATCCTTGGGGTCGGAGCGGAGCGTAGGCCCCAAGTGCCGTTCGACAATATCTTCCTCCACGGCCTCGTCCGCGACGAGAAGGGCCGGAAGATGTCGAAGTCCCTCGGCAACGGCATTGACCCGATGGACTGGGTCCGCGACTATGGTGCGGACGCGCTGCGCTTCGCTCTCGCCCGCGGCGCGAACCCGGGCATCGACCTGCCGATCGGCGACGACAACGCCGCCGCCGCCCGCAATTTCGCGACCAAGCTCTACAACGCCACCAAATTCGCCCTCATGAACGGCGCCGCCGTCGGTCCGCTGCCGGCGCGCGAGGAGCTCACCGACGCAGACCGCTGGATCCTGGACAGGCTGGAAACGGTGCGGGGCAACGTCGATAAGCTTCTCGACGACTACCAGTTCTCCAAAGCCAACGAGGAGCTCTACCACTTCACCTGGGATGAGCTCTGCGACTGGTACCTCGAGATCGCGAAGACCCAGATCCCGCGCGACGGCGAGACCGCACGCGGCCGCACCACCCAGATCGTCCTCGGCCGCGTCCTCGACGTGGTGCTGCGCCTGCTGCACCCGACGATGCCGTTCGTCACCGAGGTCCTCTGGAAAGCTCTCACCGAAAAGGACTCCCTGTGCCTCGCGCCGTGGCCCACCGCGGAGGACACCAATGGCGGCGCCGAAGTCGACGAGACCGCCCAGCGCCGCATCAACGACGCGATCGCGCTAATCACCGAGCTGCGCCGTTTCCGCTCTGACCAGGGTGTCAAGCCGTCGCAGAAGGTGCCGGCGCGCCTTGATTTCGCCAAGGCGGACCTTTCCGGTCAGGAGGAGATGATCCGCTCGATCGCGAGGGTTCAGGAGCCGGGGGAGGACTTCGAGGCGTCGGCAAGCATTGAAGTGCGTCTCGCCGAAACCACCCTGGACGCGGCCCTGGACACCTCGGGCACCGTCGACGTCGCGGCTGAGCGCAAGCGCCTCGAAAAGGAGCTCGCCGCAGCGCAGAAGGAGCTGGACAACACCGGCAAGAAGCTCGGCAACGAGTCCTTCCTGTCCAAGGCCCCGGCCGAGGTCGTGGAGAAGATCCGCGAGCGCCAGCAGATCGCGCAGGAAGAAGTCGAGCGCGTCACCGCGCGCCTTAACGCGCTGCCGGAGGCCAAGTAGTGGCGGACCGCGAGGAGAGCGGATACGACATCCGCATGGACGAAGACGGGCTCGTTCTCAATTTGGGCGACGAGCTTATCGACGACACCCCCGCCGATCCCGACGCCTCCGCCCCCGTCCCGCGCCCCGTGAGCGAGGATGATCTCGCCGAACTCGCCCGTGTGGAGCGCGAATTGCTCGCGCGCTGGCCCGAAACGAAGATCGACCCCAGCCTTGAGCGCATCGAGATGCTCATGGATTTCCTCGGCCACCCGGAGCGCGCCTACAAGGTCATTCACGTCGCCGGCACGAACGGCAAGACGTCGACGGTGCGAATGATCGAGTCGCTGCTGCGCTCTTTCGGCGCGCGCGTGGGCCGCACGACGAGCCCGCACCTGCAGTCGATCACTGAGCGCGTCGGCATTGACGGTGAGCCGATCCACCCGGCTGATTTCGTGCGCATCTACGACGAAATCGCACCCTTCATTGAGATGGTCGATGCCAAAAGCGACCACCCGATGTCGTATTTCGAGGTGACCGTCGCGATCGCGCTCGCCGCTTTCGCTGATGCCCCCGTCGAGATCGCCGTCGTCGAAGTCGGCATGGGCGGCACGTGGGACGCGACGAATGTCGTTGAATCCGACGTGGACGTCATCATGCCCGTCGGCCTCGACCACACCGACTACCTTGGCGACACCCTCGCCGAGATCGCGGGGGAGAAGGCTGGCATCGTTCGCCGCCCTGAGGCCGTCACCGTCGTCGCGAACCAAGAACCCGACGCGATGCGCGTCATCTTGGAGCGCACCGTCGAGGTCGGCACCGCGGTCGCGCGTCTCGACGAAGAATTCGGCGTCGAAGAAGCCGGCGTCGCCGTCGGCGGCCAAACCTTGAAACTGCGCGGCCTGTCCGGCACCTACGACAACATCTTCCTGCCGTTGTCCGGCCCGCACCAGGCCCGGAACGCAGCCGTCGCACTCGCCGCTGTCGAAGCGTTCTTCGGCGCCGGCGCGGAAAAGCCCCTCGACGCCGACACCGTGCGCGAAGGGTTCGCCGCCGCCGTGTCCCCGGGACGTCTCGAGCGCGTGCGTTCCACCCCGACGACGTTTGTCGACGCGACCCACAATCCGCACGGCGCACACGCCCTCGCCGCCGCCATCGAGCGCGATTTCAACTTCGCGCGCCTTATCGGCGTACTCGGCATCCTCGACGACAAAGATGCCGTCGGCGTGTTCACCGCGCTCGAGCCCGTGTTGAGCGAAGTGGTCATCACCCAGAACTCGTCGCCGCGCGCCACCGACGCGTACGAGCTCGCCGAGACCGCGCGAGACATCTTCGGCGAGGAGCGCGTCCACGTCGAAGAGCATCTCCCGTCCGCGTACACGCTCGCCGTCGAGCTCGCCGAAGAAGCGCTCGAAGCCGTCGGCGCGCAATCCGGCTCGGGAGTGCTTATCACTGGCTCCGTCGTCACCGCCGGCGAGGCCCGCGCCATGTTTGGAAAGGACCCCGAATAATGTCCCGCACGCCCCGCAAACCCGTCGAGTACGGCCCGCTCGGCCCCGGCTCCGCGCCCGTCAAGGACCCGATCAAAGGCCTATCCGGCGTGCTCTCCGGCACCCTGATCATGGAAGCGATCACGATCTGGCTGTGCCTGACCGTCATCCTCAAGATCAACGACGGCGAAATGTGGACCACGTTCAACTGGGTGTTCATCACCGTCATGGGGTTCGCGCATTTCATTGCGGCATTCTTCCAGCGACGCCCGGGAGCATTGCTTATCGACGTCGCCCTCCAAGTCCCCCTCATCATTATCGGCTTTGTCATCCACTGGTCAGTCGGAGCAGTGGGCATCATGTTCGGAATCGTCTGGTTCCTGATCGTGAAAATGCGCGCCGATATCCTGGAACGCCAGCGCCGCGGGCTCCTCACCACGCAGCACCTGGGCACTGCCGACGAGGGGTAAAAGGCGCGAGTGGCCCGTCGATAAGCGCTGCGAAATGTGAGCGGCGCTACCCCGGTCAGAAAAAGTGATCGAGGCGCGGAACTCGACTGTGATCTTTCCTATAATTGTGTGGATGTGTAATCCAGCACAACGATGAAGGAGATCCATGTCTGAGCCTATTTACATCACCCAGGCCAAGCGCTCGCCCGTCGGCACGTTCGGCGGTTCGCTGTCCCGTATGGCCACCATCGACCTCGGCACCCACATCGCCAAGGCCGTCATCGAAGAATCCGGCGTCCCCGCCGATAACTTCGACTCCTCCGTGTGGGCCAACGTGGTCACCACGATCCCGCGCGACAACTACACCTCCCGCGCAGTCGCTCTCGAGGCCGGCATGCCGAAGAGCTCCCACGCTTACGGTGTGAACCGCCTGTGCGGCTCCGGCGTGCAGGCCATTATTTCCGCGGCGCAGCAGCTGATGACGGGTGACGCGAAGCTGTCCCTCGCCGGCGGCGTCGAGGTCATGTCCCAGGCTCCGTACTCCGTCGAGGGCATGCGCCAGGGCCGCAAGATGGGCGACGGCCGTCTGATCGACTGGCTCACCGGTGCGCTGACCGACCCGATGGGCAACGGCGGCATGGGCATTACCGCGGAGAACATCGCCGCCAAGCACGGCATTTCCCGCGAGCGCCAGGACGAATACGCCCTGCAGTCGCAGGAGCGCGCCGCCGCCGCGATCGCGAACGGCGAGTTCGAGGAGCAGATCGTCCCGGTCGGCGAGTTCACCACCGACGAGCACCCGCGCCAGACCACGCTGGAGAAGCTCGGCGGCCTCCGCCCGACCTTCAAGAAGGACGGCACCGTCACCGCCGGCAACTCCTCCGGCATCAACGACGCCGCGGCCGCCACCGTCATGACCAACGAGTCCGGCCTGAAGGAATTCGGCCTGGAGCCGCTGGCCAAGATCGTCTCCTGGGGTGTCGCCGGCTGCGACCCGGCCACGATGGGTCTCGGGCCGATCGCCGCTGTGCCGAAGGCGCTGGACAAGGCTGGCCTGTCCTTGAATGACATCAAGCTCATCGAGTCCAACGAGGCTTTCGCCGCGCAGTGCATCGCTGTCGCCGACCAGCTCGGCTTCGACAACGACAAGACCAATATCCAGGGCGGCGCCATCGCACTCGGCCACCCGATCGGCGCCACCGGCGTCGTTTTGACCACCAAGCTCATCCACCAGCTCAAGAACGCCGGCGGCGGCTACGGCCTCGTCACCGCCTGCATCGGCGGCGGCCAGGGCATCGCACTCATTCTGGAGGTTTAAGACACATGGCAGCTAAAGATATTACAACCGCAGCAGTTCTCGGCGCCGGCTCCATGGGTGCCGGCATCGCCGCGCACATGGCCAACGCGGGCATCAAGGTTCAGCTCCTCGATCTGCCGATCGAAGGCGCTGAAGGGGACGAGAGGAACGGCCGCGCCCAGAAGGGCATTGACACCCAGCTGAAGCGCCACGGCTTCCAGCGCCCCGAGAACGCGGAGCTGATCACCCCGGGCAATACCGAGGACCACCTGGACCGCCTCGGTGAGGTCGACTGGATCGTCGAGGCCGTCTTCGAGGACATCGACGTCAAGCGCGAGACCTTCGCCAAGGTCGATGCCCACCGCAAGCCGGGCACCCCGGTGTCGTCGAACACCTCCACCATCCCGCTGGAGGTCCTGCTCGGCGAGGCATCCGACGAGTTCAAGCGCGACTTCTCCATCACCCACTTCTTCAACCCGCCGCGCGTGATGCGCCTGGTGGAGTACGTCGAGGGCCCGGACACCTCCGCTGAGGTCAAGGAGCAGATGCACCACGTGCTGGAGCGCCAGATGGGCAAGGTCGTCGTGGACTGCCGCGACACCCCGGGCTTCATCGCGAACCGCATCGGCAACTTCTGGATGGCTGTCGGCGCGAAGACCGCCTTCGACACCGGCATCAAGCCGGAGCAGGCGGACGTCGCGTTCGGCCGCCCGTTCGGCGTGCCGCGCACGGGCATCTTCGGCCTGTTTGACTACGTGGGCATCCAGCTCGTCCCGGGGATTTGGGGTTCGCTGCTGAAGGCCCTGCCGGAGTCCGACGCGTACCACGACTACAACATCGTCGAGCGCGACGAGTTCAAGACCCTCCTGGACAAGGGCTTCACCGGCCGCACCGCGGAGTCCGGTTTCTACCGTGGCCGCGACGAGGTCTACGACTTTTCCGCGGGCGACTACCGCCCGAAGGAGAAATTCGAGGTCGGCAAGGACCCGAAGGAGCTCATCGAGTCGGGCACCCCGGAGGGCGATTACGCGAAGGAGGTCTTCGGGACCTTCATCAAGTACTGCTGCGACACCGCCCCGGAGATCGCGGACACGGTCGACCAGATCGACATCGCGATGCAGCTCGGTTACGGCTGGAAGAAGGGCCCGTTCGCACTCGCGGATTCACTGGGCATCGACTTCGTCGCATCGCTTATCGACGACGCACCGGCCCTGTTGCAGTCCGCCCAGCAGGCCGGCGGCTTCTACGCCGACGGCAAGGTGCTCGGCACCGACGGCAACCTGACCGACCTGCCGGACCGCGAAGGCGTCATCCGCGTGGCTGACCTGGTCGCTGGCGCCGAGGAGATCGCCGGCAACGACGATGCCACCGTGTACAAGCTCACCGACGGCGACTACGCCGGCTTCGGTGTCTTCGTCTACAAGACCCCGATGAACTCCAACTCCAACGCCGTCACCGAGCTGTGGACGCACGCGCCGGAGTGGGACCTCAAGGGCCTGGTCATCGCCAACGACGAGGAGCGCGCCTTCTCCGCCGGCGCCGATCTGGGCACCCTGGCCAAGCTCTCCGGCCCGGAGGGCGACGCTGAGGAGCTCGCCCGCACCATCAAGCAGGGCATCGATGGTCTGCACGGTGCACGTGTGGCTCCGTACCCGGTGGTCGGCGCTGTCCGCGGTGTCGCACTGGGCGGCGGCATGGAGCTGCTGCTGCACACCGACGCTTCTGTGATCCACGCAGAGGCTCGAGTGGGCTTCCCGGAGCGCAACGTCGGCCTGTTCCCGGCATGGTCCGGCCCGGTGCGCCTGCTGGAGCGCCTGGTCGAGATCGGTGCGCCGAACCCGCACGCCACCGCGTTCGGCGTGCTGCTCAACGTCAAGCCGGTCCCGGCTGTCAACGTCGATTTCTGGCGTGAGCACGACGAGGTCATCCAGTCCCCGGACCACGTCGTCGAGGGCGCACTCGAGCTGGTGAAGAAGCTTGCTGAGGGCTCCTCCGCCCCCGCCGACGCCGAGCTGCCGCTCACCGGCGACACCCTGGCCTACACCGACGGTTCCGAGACCGACAAGGCCATCGGCGAGGCTCTCGCCAAGGTCTTTACCGGCGAGGGCACCGCGACCGAGGACGAGCTGGCCCAGCGCCAGGTCGACGCCGCCACCGAGGTGCTGCAGCGCCAGGAGAACCACGACCGCGCCGTGTCCATGGCGACCACGCGCAAGCCGCTGAATAACTAAGCAGCGACCAAACACCGGCATTCCGCTTCGCGCGGGGTGCCGGTGTTTTTGCGCACTATAATGCGCAAAGATCGCTTTCTATGGCTTGCGGCTTCGGTTAGCGTGAAAATCATGACGTTCACTGACATGATCCGCACGCTGTCCGACAGCGTTGTGGACTCGCTCGCGGATTTCGACCGCGAGGTCGCGCTCGCCGCCGGGCTCGATCCGCGGCGCGTCCGCGACTGGGAAGCAGTGAGCAACACCTATTTCGGGCGCACGAAATGGACGAAATGGCAACGAAAAGCCCTCGATAGGGCACGGACGAGCGGGCTGTCGATTGATCAGCTCGCATTCATCGAAACGCGCCTTTCGCTTATCGACGATCCCTCCACCCGCTGGAAGACCCGCCTTTCCTTACTGAACAGCCGCGGCACCTTCGATGCTGTGAAGCGCCGCGCGAAACAGCTGGTGCCGGACCCGGAACCTGCTGCGCCCGCAGACGCCGTCAAATTCGGCCGTTCGAAGATGGGGAAGCGCTCCATGACCGTGACCGCCGACGAGCGCCTGCTCGCCGACACCGAGCAATTTCTGCGTGACGGCATTGATTCCTCGAAGCCCGCCATGCCCCAGATGGCGTCCAGATTCGAGGACCTGCTGCGCGGCAACCTCGGAGGCAGCACTGACGGCAACTCCGACGGCGCGCCCGTTACAGGCGTCCCGCACTTGCGACCGCGGCCGCTTGTTCTTGTCGGTCTGCCGGACTTCGTGGATATTGTCCGCGGTAGTGGCGACGAGGTCATTCTCGGGCTTACCGACGGCACGACCATGACGGGTGCAGAATTCCTCAACCGTTTCATCGCCACCGCCGGCAATGAGCTGGAAGCCGCGGTCTTCCACCCGCAAAAGGGCGCGGTGAATCTGTACCGGATGAGCCGCTTCGCCAACCAGAAGCAGCGCGACCTTGCGCGAGCCGCGATGCCGATGTGCTCGCAGCCGTTCTGCCGTCACGGTGCCGACGCGTGCGAGATCCACCACATCACGCCGTGGAGCAGGGGAGGAGAGACCAATGTGGCCAACCTCGCGCCCTTGTGCAGCTACCACAACCGCGTCAACGACGACGACCCGCGGCGGCGAAAACGCGGGCGTATTCACATGCGCCGGGGCACCCCGGTCTGGGTCTCACCGCGCGGAACACCCGTGCGTCGCACACATCACCCGTTCGGCGCGATGAGCACCCTCTTCGGCCGCTAAACCACAAAACCGGGCCCTGCGTTAGCAGGACCCGGCATTCAGAGTTGCTTAAGAGCGGTAGGCGGACACTCCGGTGATGGACTTGCCCACGATGAGGGACTGGATGGTGTCCGTGCCCTCGTAGGTGTGGAGCGACTCGATATCGGCGTGGTGGCGCGCCACGTCGTTCTCGAGCTGGATGCCGACGCCGCCGAACATGTCGCGGGCATCAGCCGCGATCTTGCGTGCGCCGCGGGTGTTGTGGACCTTCGCCAGGGCTGCCTGCTTCTCGTTGAGCTCGCCGGCCTCCTCCAGTTCCAGCAGACGGCGGCAGTACAACGCCATGGAGGTGACTTCCTGCAGCATGTCGGCCAAGCGCTGCTGGATGATCTGGTTCTTCACCAGCGGGCGGCCGAACTGGACGCGGCGCTGCGCGTAGTCCAGAGCCTTCTCGTAGCAGTCAATCGCCATGCCGAGCGCGACCCACGCGACCGCGATGCGGGTACCGGTCAGCACCTTCGCGGTGTCCCGGAAGGAGTGGGAGTTGGGGAGGCGGCGGTCGTCGGAAACGCGGACGTCGTTAAGCGTGATGTGCGCCTGCGGAATGCCGCGCAGCGACGCCTTTCCCACGATCGTCTCCGCCGAGTACCCCTCCTGGTCCTGGTCGACGATGAAGCCCTTGACCTCGCCGTCTTCCTCGTCGCGCGCCCACACGATCGTGATGTGGCCGACGGAGCCGTGGCCGATCCACTTCTTCTCGCCGTTGATGACCCACTCGTCGCCCTCGCGGCGCGCAGACGTCTCCAGGCCGATGGAATCCGAACCGTGGTCCGGCTCAGTCAGGGCGAACGCGCCGCGGATCTCCATGCGCGACATCGGGCCCAAGTACTTCGCCTTCTGCTCTTCGGAGCCGCACTCGGAAATCGAGCGCATGGCCAGGCCAGACTGCACGATGTGCGCAGTGGCAGTGGAGGCGTCCGTGCGGGCGAATTCCATCTGGATCAGGCGGTTCGCGCGGATCGAGATGCCGGGCTCACCGTCGATGGAAATACCGTCGGTGACGAGTCCGCGGCGCGCGGCCTCCTCCACACCCGGGATGTTGTACTCGGCCTTCTCCCACGCCTCGTTGATCGAGGGGCGGGCGAATTCCATGAACTCGCGGGCCTTCTTCCACCACTCGAGGTCCTCGCCGTCGACATCGGCGAACACGCGGTAGTAGTCCGTCTTCGGATCGAGGAGGGCGGCCACGCCGTCGGTTAGATTCTCTTCAGTCATGAGTCTTTCTCGCTTTCTGTAGCTTTCGCGCGAAAAGCTGCACCGCTTCCATTCTCGGTCGCGATGCAGCTCATTTTCAGCGTGTGCCTTAGCCGGCGAATGCGCCGACGCCGGTGATGGACTTGCCCACGATCAGGGACTGCATCGTGTCGGTGCCCTCGTAGGTGTGCAGGGCCTCGATGTCGGCGTGGTGGCGTGCCACGTCGTTTTCCAGCAGGATGCCCACGCCGCCGAACATGTCGCGTGCGTCAGCGGAGATCTTGCGGGCAGCGCGGGTGCAGTGGACCTTCGCCAGAGCGGCCTGCTGCTCGGTCAGCTCGCCGGACTCCTCCAGCTCGAGCAGGCGGCGGCAGTACAGGAACATCGAGGTGAGATCCTGCAGCATGTCGGCGAGACGCTGCTGGATGATCTGGTTTTTCACCAGCGGGCGGCCGAACTGGACGCGGCGCTGAGCGTAGTCGAGGGCCTTCTCGTAGCAGTCGGTAGCCAGGCCGAGGGAGGCCCATGCGACGGACACGCGGGTGCCGGCCAGCACCTTCGCGCAGTCGCGGAAGGAGTTGGCGCCGGGGAGGCGGCGGTCGTCGGAAACGCGGACATCGTTAAGCTTGATGTGCGCCTGCGGGATGCCGCGCAGCGATGCCTTGCCGACGATCGTTTCCGCCTCGTAGCCGTCCTGGTCCTGGTCGACGATGAAGCCCTTGACCTGGCCGTCTTCGGTGTCACGTGCCCACACGACCGCGATGTGGCCGACGGAGCCGTGGCCGATCCACTTCTTCTCGCCGTTGATGACCCACTCGTCGCCCTCGCGCGTTGCGGTGGTCTCCAGCGCGATGGAGTCGGAACCGTGGTCCGGCTCAGTCAGCGCGAATGCGCCGCGGATTTCCAGGTGGCACATCGGCTTCAGGTACTTGGCCTTCTGCTCCTCGGAGCCGCACATTGCGATGGACTGCATCGCCAGCCCTGCCTGGACACCGAAAGCGGTGCCGAGGGAGGCGTCGGTGCGCGCGAACTCGAAGGCCATCAGGCGGGAAGCGCGCACGGACATGTGCGGCTCACCCTCGATCTCGATGGCGTCGCGGAACAGGCCGCGCTTACCAGCCTCGGCGACGACGGGGATCTGGTACTCGGCCTTCTCCCAACCCTCGTTGACGTAGGGGCGGGCGAATTCACCGAAGTCGCGGGCCTTCTTCCACCACTCGAGGTCCTCGCCCTCGATGTCAGCGAATACCTGGTAGTAGTCGGTCTTCGGGTCCAGTAGCTCGTGGACTGGGTTGTCAGCCATGATTCCCTCTTTTCTTGGGTTCCGGAGTGTGGTTCCGCTCCCAGTGGAAATGTGGAGCAAAACCATAACACTCTTAATTGTGACTTATGTCGCAGAACTTTACAGAGGAATTCGCGCAGACTTTATGTGGGATGCGTCGCACTGCCCCCGGAGGCGGCGGGGAGCTACCCCTCCAGCGGGATAAGACGCAGGTCCTTGCGCAGAATCTTGCCGGTGGGGTTCTTGGGGATCTCGTCCAGGAAGGTCACTGCGCGCACCTTCTTGTAGGGGGTGACGCGCTCGGCGCCCCACTTCATGAGCTCCTCGGCGGTCAGTTCCGCTCCTTGCTGAAGCACGACGAATGCGCGCGGAATCTCGAGTCCGTCGCGTTCGACGCCGACGACACCGGCGTCGGCAATTGCTTCGTGCGTGAGTAGCAGGGCCTCGAGTTCGGCGGGGGCGACCTGGTAGCCCTTGTATTTGATCACCTCTTTGGCGCGGTCGACGATGTAGAAGCGCCCGTCTTCGGCGACACGCGCGACGTCGCCGGTGCGCAACCAACCGTCGCCGACGAAGGTCTCGTCGGTGGCTTCCGTGTTGTTGAGGTATCCCTGCATGACTTGCGGTCCGCGCACGAGAAGCTCGCCGGATTCGCCGTGGGCGACATCCTCGAGCGTCTCGATGTCCACGACGCGGCATTCGGTGTTTGGGACGGGGTAGCCGATCGAGCCGGGATTCGTCTCGCCTTTGATGCCGATATTGACCGCGGGGGATGTCTCGGTCATGCCATAGCCCTGCACGCAGTTGGTGCCGAGGCGGCGTTCGACAGCGCGCGCGACTTCGTCGTCAAGCGGTGCAGCGCCGGAGAACATCAGCTTGTTCGCCGCGAATGCTTCGGGCGTGACCGCCGGGTGCTTCGCTAGGGCGACGGCCATGGGCGGGGCGATGAACGTCAATTCGATGCCGTGCTCGCCGTGCGCGCGCAGGAATGTCTCGAGGTCGAATTTCGGCATGGTATGCACGTTGGAGCGCAGCATCATCGGAGTCAGCAGCAGCGCGGTCATTCCGTAAATGTGGGAAAACGGCAGGGGAGATAGCGTCGCTGCGGCGGATCCCATGCCGTTTTTCTCCAGCATGTACTTCGCCTGCAGGACATTCGAGGTGAGGTTGCTGTGCGTCAGCATGACGCCCTTCGGCATCCCGGTCGTGCCCGAAGAAAACGGCACCGACGCGAGCGTGGTCCCGTCAATGTCGACATCAGGAGCGGGCAATTGCTTATCGACGATTCCTTCCAGCTCCTCTTCCCCCACACGCTCCCCGCACTCAACGTCGGAGATCCCGATGTAGAGGTCTGCGTCGGCCATTTCTGCGACCTTTTCCACGTCGTCGGCGTTCATGAGGACACCGATCGGGTTGACTGTGGCTCCGGCGCGGAAGATGCCGAACAGGGCGACCGCGAAGTTGATGGAGTTGGGAATTTGAAGGGATACGACGCTGCCGGGGCCGATGTCGCGCTGCGCGAGGTACCCGGCTACTGCGTCGGCTTTACGCTGCAATTCGCCGTAAGTGATGGTGTCGCCGGTGGTCAGCTCGGTGATCGCGGTCCGGGCAGCGTCTTCGTCGGTGAGGTCGTTAAAGATCTGCTCATAGACGGTGCCGCCGAAAAGCTCGAGGTCCGGGTACGGGCTGGCGTAGATGGAGGCGGGGGTCAGGGTCGCAGTCATACTGTCGGTCCTTTCGCGATCGCTGAATGAACATCACGTTTCGCCCGGGAAGTTACCTAAGCAAAACTATGTCCCTATTGTGACGTGGATCGCACTACTTCGCATTGAAAAACAAAATAATTTTCATGCTCCATCCCAGGTACCCTCGGGGCCATGAAAGCTGGTTCCCTCGCCCTCGCTGCGGCTCTGTCTTTGGCCGCGATCGTCCTCGTGTTCGTAGACCTTCCCCGCTGGATCGCGTTGTTACTGGTGGTGGCTGCAGGCGTGTTTCTGTTCATCGGGCTGCGCGACAAGTACCGCGCGTACAGTGCCCGGGAGAGCGCGCCGATCGAGCTTGACGACGAACAGAGTGAGACCGTCTCCCGCCTGAAGGCAGAGGGGCGCGAGGATTCGGCGGTCCGTCAGGTGCAGCTGTGGTTCCGAAACACGGACCATGAGACTGCGGCGGCTGTTGTGCGCGACGTCAGCTAGCAGGCGGTAGGGTTGGTGCCATGACTGAACGCACTCTGATTCTGATTAAGCCTGACGGTGTCGCAAACGGCCACGTGGGAGAGATCATCTCCCGCATTGAGCGCAAGGGCCTGAAGCTCGTCGAGATGGATCTGCGCACCGCAGACCGCGAGACTGCTGAGAAGCACTACGAGGAGCACAAGGACAAGCCGTTCTTCGGTGAGCTCGTGGACTTCATCACCTCCGCGCCGCTGGTCGCGGGCATCGTCGAGGGTGAGTCCGCGATCGCCGCATGGCGTCAGCTCGCCGGTGGCACCCACCCGGTGGAGAAGGCGACCCCGGGCACGATCCGCGGCGACTTCGCTCTGACGGTCGGCGAGAATGTCGTCCACGGCTCCGATTCTCCGGAGTCCGCTGAGCGCGAGATCGCGATCTGGTTCCCGAACCTCTAAGTCATCTAAGCTTCGAGCCCGTGCCGTTATGGTGCGGGCTTTTCGCTTACCCACGCCAAGTGAACTCCCTGTGAATTCGTGCGGAACATTCGTTGGCGCCGACGAGTTCCGCTTGCGCTGCGAAACGGCGGATTCGAAGGTGTTATGCATGGCTAATAAGAATCTTCCTCGTCGTCGCTTCCTCGCGGGTTCCGCCGCCGCTGCCGCTGGTGCGGTTGTGGCCGGTAATGCCACTGCGAATGCTCAGCTATCGTCGTCGCGGTCGCTGTCGTCGGCACGCTTGCCGCAGGCCCCGAAGCCGAAGCCGTACGCGGCGTTCATGCACGGTGTCGCGTCCGGTGATCCGACGCCGGATTCCGTGATCATCTGGACCCGTGTGACGGTGTCGAAAGAGGCCGTGCCGGGGTCGGGGATCGGCGAGGATGCGACGGTGGAATGGGAGATCGCCACGGACCGCGAGTTCTCCAAGATCGTGCGCAAGGGCACGCATCGCGCCACCGCCGCGAGCGACCACACGGTGAAGGTCGACCCCCGCGGTCTGAAGCCCGCCACCGATTATTTCTACCGTTTCCACTGGAATGATCAGGTCTCCCCGGTGGGCTCGACCCACACGGCGCCGGCCTACACGGCGGATATCGACGAGTACAAGCTCGTCGTCGCGTCGTGCGCCAATTACGAGTGCGGTTATTTCACCGCCTACCGCGACATGGCGGAGCGTGCCGCCGCGGGCGAGATCGATGTCGTCGTCTTCTTGGGTGACTACATCTACGAGTACCCGACCGGCGAGTATGCAGGTAAGAGTGGTGTGTCGCGTCCGCACCACCCGGCGCACGAGATCGTGTCGTTGGAGGATTACCGCGTTCGCTACGGCCGTTACCGCACCGACGAGCATCTGCAGGCCGCGCACGCTGCCGCGCCGTGGGTCGTGGTGTGGGATGACCACGAGTCCGCCAATGACTCCTGGAAGGGCGGCGCCGAGAACCACACCGAGGGTGCGGAGGGCGAGTGGAAGAAGCGCGAGTCTTTCGCTCACCAGGCGTACTACGAGTGGCTGCCGGTGCGTGCGGTGCGTCCGTCGGAAGGCGGGCACATTTACCGCAGCTACCAGTTCGGCAATCTGATCAAGCTCACGATGATGGACCTGCGCTCGTACCGCGACGAGCAGGTGAAGATGATCAGCGGCGACAAGGACGATCCGTCGCGAAGCATGCTCGGCTCCGAGCAGTTCGACTGGGTCAAAGGTGAGGTGGAAACCGCGACGACTGCTTGGAATGTGCTCGGCAATTCGGTGATGGTATCGCCGATGGAGATCGGCCACCTGCCGCCGACAAGCTCTGAGAACCGCACTGCGAACGACGTTCTCGACGAGTTCACGCGCTCTGCGGGCATCGCCGTCAACACCGACCAGTGGGACGGCTACCGCGCTGAGCGAGCACGGCTTTTCGACGTCCTCACCAACACCTCTCCCCACACCCTTTTCCTCACCGGCGACATCCACTCCGAGTGGGCTCACTCGGTGCAGCACAAGGGCAAGGAGATCGGCTGCGAGATGGTGTGTTCGTCGATCACGGCCCCGAACGTGGATGAAATCGTGACCACGTACACGAAGACCTACACGCCCGAGGACAACCACATCACCCACCTCGTTGAAGGCGTGATGTACTCGGCGAACCCATGGGTCAACCACGTGGACTTCGATTCCCACGGTTACGGAATTGCCCGCATCTCCAAGGACAAGGTGGTCATGGACTTCTACCGTGTCTCGGACGTGGAGGACCCGGGCGCGTCTGCCCGCCTCGCAGTGACTCGTACGTGGGTCGCAGGCCAGGGCTTCCAGGAGAAGCGCTAGGCGCACACGCCACCTCCCTCGCGAAGGCGGGCGTCCCTGTCGGTTCGCTCGGAATAGAAACCTGCGTGCCCTGACGCAGCCAAGCTGTGCCACAATGGTCTCCGGAGCAATCGATTGCTCAATAAGCTTGACATTTATTCCGCGCGATCGGCGGTGCACGGCACTGTGCGGCGGCGGTGGAATCATTCCACCAGCGCCCGGTGCTGGGAGTCGTACCGCGCGCGGCAATTCAATAGGAGATTTCCGTGGCTGACAGCGACGAGACAACTACCCCGCGCAAGCGCCGGGCACGTTCGACAGCGAAGAAAACAACGAAGAAGACGACGAAGAAAACAGCCAAGAAGGCTGTGAAGAAAGCCGCGAAGAAAACGGCAAAAAAGACGGCGGCGAAAAAGCCCGAGAAATTCGACCGCTCGCAGATCGGCGAGAAGACTCGCGTGTTCGTCCTGGCGAAGATGCTGGGGATGACATCTAAGGACCTCGTGGTCAAGCTCAACGAGCTGGGTTTGGTGAAGGTCGCGCAGTCCTCGCTGAGCAAGGCAGAGACCGAGCAGGTGCTCGACGCGCTCGAGGCTGCCCCTGAAACTCAGGAAGCTCAGACGGAGGAGACCGCCGCTACGAGCGCGGAAACAGAAGACGTCGATCCGGCGGCGGAGGAGAAGATCCGCCACCGCGTCCGTAAGGACGTCGAGAACGAGATCAGCCAGATCGAGGATAAGGTCGAGGCAGATCTGCTCACCGACATCGAGCCTGAGATCACGCCGGCGCCCGAGGAAGCGACCGGGATGTACGCGCCAGTGTTCAAGGCTCCGCCCCGGGGTTCGCGGAGGAGGGCGAAGAGGACGGGGGATGCGTCGATAAGCGATGCCCCGGAACCGCAAGAAACCGCAACGGACGAACACATCGAGGAGCCGAAGGCGATCAAGGGGTCGTCGCGGCTTGAGGCGCAGCGACGCCGCCGCAGTGAACGCCGCGAGGAGGAGCGCAAACGCTCGCGTGTTGTCTCGCAGGCGGAATTCCTTGCGCGCCGCGAGTCCGTCGAGCGCACGATGGTCGTGCGTGAACGTAAGCGTCACGACGGTCCCGGCACCCTCACTCAGGTCGGCGTCCTCGAAGACGGCCTGCTTGTCGAGCACTTCGTTGATTCGGATGAAAACGCGTCGATGATCGGCAATATCTATCTCGGCCGCGTGCAAAATGTGCTGCCGAGTATGGAGGCCGCGTTCATCGATATCGGGCAGGGCCGCAATGGTGTGCTCTATGCCGGCGAGGTGGACTGGAAAGCCGCTGGTCTCGGCGGGCGTTCGCGTCGCATTGAGCAGGCGCTGAAGTCCGGCGACCAAGTGCTCGTCCAGGTGACGAAGGACCCGGTGGGGCACAAGGGCGCACGCCTGACGACGCAGATTTCCTTGGCGGGCCGCTTCCTTGTCTACGTCCCGGGCGGACGCAGCGCCGGCATTTCGCGCAAGTTGCCCGCTCCGGAGCGCAAGCGCTTGAAGGACATTCTCGTCCGCGTCGTGCCCGGCAAGGGCGGAACGATCATCCGCACAGCCGCCGAGGGCGCGCCGGAAGAAGCCATCGCTGCCGACGTCAACCGCCTGCATTCCCAGTGGGAGGCCATCCAGGAAGAGGCGGACAAAGAAAAGAAGTCGAAGGGCGCCAAGCCCGTCACGCTGTACGAGGAGCCGCGCCTTTTGGTCAAGGTCGTGCGCGATTTGTTCAACGAGGACTTCGACCAGCTCGTCATCGACGGCAAAAAACCGTGGAATGTCGTGCACAGCTACGTCCAGTCCGTCGCGCCTGATTTGCTCGACCGCTTGGAGAAATTCGACCGCCACGCCAACGACGGCCGCGATGCGTTCGATGTGTACCGCGTCGATGAGCAGATTCAAAAGGCACTGTCGCGCACGGTGTGGTTGCCGTCGGGCGGCACGCTCGTGATCGACCGCACGGAGGCCATGACGGTCATCGACGTGAACACCGGCAAGTTCACGGGTTCCGGAGGTTCACTCGAAGAGACGGTGACCAGCAATAACCTCGAGGCAGCAGAGGAGATCGTCCGCCAGCTGCGTCTGCGCGACATCGGCGGGATGATCATCATCGACTTCATCGACATGATCCTGCCGGAGAATCAGGACCTCGTTTTGCGCCGCCTCAAGGAAGCGCTCGGACGCGACCGCACGCGCCACCAGGTCTCTGAAGTCACGTCGCTCGGTCTCGTCCAGCTCACGCGAAAGCGCCTGGGCACAGGCCTCGTTGAGACGTTCTCCACCAAGTGCGAGCATTGCGATGGCCGGGGCATTCTGCTTACCGACGACCCCGTCGATCCCGATTCCCCTCGTACCCATGCCCCGGGCAAACACCCGGCAGCGAAGGCGATGGAGAAGCGCAACAAGAAGAATAAGAGCGCAGAAGAGCTTATCGACGCCGTCGTCGCCGACCCCGAACCCGTTTCTGACGACGAGCACGAAGAGCGCGATGACCAGCCCAAGCGCCGCTCTTCCCGTCGCCGTGGTCGCCGCGGTTCCGGCCGTGGCCGTGGCCGCCAACAAGAGCAGGATCAGAATCAGGAGCAGAATCAAAAAGAGCGACAGTCGGAGACTACCGAGCAGGCGACAACCTACGACGAGGCTGTCGCCGAGTTCGAGCGTTCCCCGCGCCGCAAGCGAAAGACTCGCGGAAATTCTGTGTCGGACTACCGTCCTGATCCGAAGGATTACGACGACATGTCCACCGAAGACGCGATTGATGAGGCAGCCGACGCCCTAGCATTCGCCGAATCAGCCAATTCCGCAGACTCCACTTCTGACCGGGAAGATTCTGGCCGGGACGAAGCGCACCACGAGACGCAGCGTCCGACGAAGACCAGCGGTTCCCGCCGTCGCCGCCGGGCGACGCGCCGTACCTCCGGCCAGCAGGACCAGAAGAAGCAGCCGAGTCGGGCAAAGCAGGAAGAACCGAAGCGGGAGGCGTCGATAAGCAAAAGCTCCCGCGGGCGTCGACGTGCGACGCGCAAGTCGCGGTAGCTGAATGCGAAAAGGCCCCGCTCCCTTCTGGGAACGGGGCCTGATTGCTGTTTAGGCGAAGTCGGTGGTGGTGTCGTCGAGGCCGGCAGCGTCGCCGCTGTCCTCGTAGCTCTCCTGGTAAGCGTCCTCGGTGTAGCCGAGCTCGTCCGTGGTCGGCATGTCCATTGCGGTGTTATCGGTGACGATCTCTTCCTCGGCGTCGTAGTAGCCGTCGCCGTCAGTGTCGGAGATGTGGATGTCGCCGATGCCGTCGCCGTCGGTGTCGATGATCGCGGAGTCCGTCACGCCGTCACCGTCGCTGTCGAGGTGCTCCTCGTCTGCGCGGCCGTCGCCGTCGGTGTCCAGGACGATCAGGTCGCCGATGCCGTCGCCGTCCGTGTCGTACTGCATCTCTTCGACGACACCGTCGCCGTCGGCGTCGGTAGCGATCAGGTCTGCGTAGCCGTCGCCGTCGAGGTCGACCGCGATGCCGTCAGCTGGAGACGATGCGGCCGCTGCCTGGCCGTCTGGCTGCGGAGCCGGTGCTTCCTCAGGAGCCGGTGCCTCCTCCGGTGCCGGTGCCTCGGGAGCCGGTGCCGGTGCTTCTTCCTGTGCCGGTGCCTCGGGAGCCGGTGCCTCCGGTGCCGGTGCAGTGCCCTCCGGTGCGGCGCCGCCCTCGAGGAACTCGCGCTGCGTCTGGTTCATGCCGCCCGGGGTGCCGCTGGCGGAGTCGACGACGCCGTCGCCGTCGGTGTCGTACTCGAAGTAGTCAGCAACACCGTCGCCGTCGGTGTCGACGGAGAGGGAATCCGGGGTGCCGTCGTAGTTGGTGTCGCGGATGGTCACATCTACCTGGCCGTCGCCGTCGGTGTCGATCTCAGCCTTGTCGCTCATGCCGTCGTAGTTGGTGTCGCGGACGGAGGTGTCCATCAGGCCATCGTTGTTGGTGTCCTCGCTGACGATGTCCATCTTGCCGTCTTTGTTGGTGTCCTCGGCCAGGATGTTCGCGACGCCGTCGCCGTCGGTGTCCTGCTCGACCTTCTCAGCGCGGCCGTCGCCATCACGGTCGGTGACGCGGGTCTCAGCCTTGCCGTCGCCGTCCATGTCGACCTGGAGGGAATCGAGCTTGCCGTCGTAGTTGGTGTCCTGGCCGCCCAGGATCGTGCCGGAGACGGTGTTGCCTTCCGGGTCAACGATGGAGAATTCGCCGTTGTTCTGGTTGGTGTTCGGGGTGTTGTTCTGGTCGGACATGATGTGAACCTTTCTGTGAGTCGGTATTCGGTGCGGTCGTGTTGTGGTGCCCGGGTGCCACCGGACTGTGTTGACCTGACGTTCTGTCCAGTCACCCGTGTAATGCGCAGCCTATGTCGAAGGTTCCCGTTTGGCTGAGAAAATTTTGAAACTTTTCGGCAAGTGGTAGAAAACAGCAGGTTAAGGTGCGATTGTTTAGTTGGCTATCGGGACAACTCCGAGCGCAAAAACACGTAAGCTCGGGTGCTCAAGGAATAAACACACGTCTTCAACGATTGAAAAGGAGACCGGATGCAGCCCTCGCAGACCCCGCAGCAGCCGCAGCGGCGTACCCCGCAGGAATCGCTGGGACGGGCGCTGAGCATTCTGCGCCGTTACGGGGAGACCACTGCGGCGGAGACGGCGGAATCGCTCATGCATGCGTCGTTCCGCAGCGGAACGGTCGTGGTTGTGGGGGAGATCAAGCGCGGAAAGTCGTCGTTGGTCAATGCGTTGATCGGGCAAAGGGAACTGTTGCCGGTGGACGTGCTGACGTCGACAAGCGCGCCTATCCGTGTCTCCCTGACGGGCGCGGGAGAAGGGCCCACGGCGCCCGATGTCCAGCTTGTGCGCGGGCAGGGACGGCAGCCGATCACTGTGGAGGAGCTGCCGCGGTACGTCACCATCGACGGGCTTGTCGGGGCGGAAGCGGGCAGCGACGAGAACGACTTAGCCACCGCTGCGGCTGTGACGCTGGAGTTTCCGCCGCTGGCGGGAGTGATGGTCGTCGATACGCCTGGCGTGGGCGGCCTCGATGAGCACGCGGTGCAGGCCGCGTTCAGCGAAGCGCACCGCGCCGGGCTGCTGCTCATGGTGTGCGATGCGTCCACCCCGATCACGAAACCGGAAATGGACATTCTCGCCGAAGCGCGGCAAGAAGTCGGCGCCGTGGTCGTGGCGGTGACGAAGACAGACAAGAATATCCGCCGCTGGCGCGCGATTGTCGAAGACGACAGGCGCCTCATTCGCGAGCACCTCGGAGCGGACGTGCCCGTGATCGGCGTGTCCAGCCTGCGAGCGATGGACGCGGTGGACATGGCGGCCACCGACCCGCAGCGCGCCGCAGGGATCGCACAACGCAGCGGCATCGTCGAGCTGCGCGGCCAGATCACCACCCTGTTGGCGAATCCGCAGGCGCTGGGCCTGCGCAGCGCGATGGAATCGGTGACGACGAAACTGGTGGAGCTCGTCGCACGCACGGACCGCGAGATCGAGGTCAATGCCGAGCCGACGGAAGGCGTGGCCAAGCTCGAGCAGGAACAGAAAGAGCTCGAAGAACTCAAAGAGCACGCCTCGGAGTGGGAGCAGCTGCTCAGCCGCGATATCCAGCTGATGCGCAACCGCATCACCGATGAGCTCGACGGGGACATCGAGCAGCTGCGCAATAAGTGGACGAAGCGAATCAACAGCGAAGGAATGCGCGTGCTGCGGTCGAAGCCGCAGGTGTTCACCAGCCAGATCGAAACAGAACTGACTGACCTTATCGGCACCACGCTGGACAAGCAGCTCGCCGGGCTGAAGCAGCGCGCCCAACAACTGTTCCCGGACCACCCGGAGATCGTCCACTCGGTGGCGGGCGCGGCGGTGGAGTCCATCACGGTGGACGAGGTCAAGGGCCGCGACGTAGAGAAGAAGACGAAGGATCTGATTGACCCGTCGATGGTCACCATGGGTGTGATCGGCTCGGGCATGCTCCTCGCGGTGATCCCGGTTGCGCCACTGGCCGGTGCTGTCTGGGTGGGCATCAACATGGGTTTCCGAGCCCTTCGCAACGGCAAGAATCACCTGATCCAGTGGCTGCGCGAAACAGTGCAGACGACGCGCATGTCTATTGTGCGCATGGTGGACACGATGATTGCGGCGGCGCGCACCGAGATGGTGCTGCGCTACCGCTCGCATTTGCGCCAGGAGCAAAAGGAGGTCCAAGGCCACATCAAGGAAGCGCGCGACGCGGCCCGGGCGACCGAGTCGAGCCGCCAGGAGACGATCACGCGGTTGACGAAGAACAAGAAGATTCTCCAGGCCACGATCGACGAGCTGCGGAACCATCTCCGCCAGATCTAGGAAGGATTGCGACGATGAATGCTCCACATCCGGTGCACGAGCAGAACACCGAAGCCTTGGATGTCCTTTTGCGGCAGAGCGTCGACGCTTTGGCGCGAGGCGGCCCGCAGTTGGAGACGCCGGCTTCGGAGCTGCGGGAAATGGTGACGCGTCCGCCGCGCGTGGCGGTGATCGGCCGTTTGAAGTCGGGAAAGTCGACGCTGGTGAATGCATTGACGGAATCGCGGATCGCGGCGACCGGTTCGCTTGAGTGCACGATGGCGGTGAGCGTGTACGACGAGGGAGCGCCGGCGCGCGCGGAGGTCGTCGGGCTTGACGGGAAGGTGACGTCGATTTCGCTCGCGGGCGAGGCGTTGACGGATTTGCAGCGGCCGCTCGATGAGGTGGATTTCGTGCGTCAATTCATCCCGATCGCGCGGTTGTCGACATTGGGCATCATCGACACGCCGGGCACCGCGACGCTCACAGTCGAAAACGAGGCGCGCACGCGCCGCACGCTTCTCGACGGCACCCGCGACACCAAGCGCGCCAGCTCTTGGGCCGACTGTGTCGTGTTCCTTTCTGATTCCGCACCGCGTGAAGACGAAAGAGGGTTTCTTTCCGAGCTCGGCATGACCCCGTTGACGACTGTGGGCGTCCTGTCGCGCGCAGACTCTTTCGGTCCGGGGGCCTTTGGGCACCACGACCCGCTGGAAATGGCGCAGCACTATGCGGGGCGGATCGCAGCGCAGCTCGGCGGGCACGTTGGAACGATGGTTCCGCTCTCAGGCCTGCTGGCGGAGTCGGCGCTGACGGGACGCATCACCGAATCCGTGGCCCGAGACCTGGCGGATTTGGCTCATTTGGACCGTGAGGACCTGATCGATTTCGTCGAGGCAGACGACCCAGGGATCGTGGTGCACGGATTCACTTCCGAAAACCGCGACTACTTGCTCGACGTGGTGGGGGAGTACGGGCTGGTGTATGGCCGGGGTGTCGCGGCGCAGCAAGGGGCAGCAGGACTATTGGAATGGATGCGCGCGACCTCGGGCATCGACTATTTGACGAGCATCATCACGCAGACGATGCCGTATTTCGCCATGCTGCAGCGCGCTGTCCGCGTCGTCGACGTCCTCGATTCTTTGGCGAATGCCCCGGAAACCCGCGACCACGTTCTGTGGGTCCAGTCGATTCTTGAGTCCCAGCCGGCCATGCGTGACGTGATGCTCTACCGCAGCTTCAAAAACACCGTCAGCGACTCGCCTGATTCCGTGCTCATCCCGCGTCTGCTCGCCGCGATTCAGGGCATCACCCCAGCACAGAAGGTGGGGCTCGAAGACACCGCCTTGCCGGAAGAAGTCACTGCTGCTCTCCGGAGGGAGCTCGGTGATCTCCGCGAATTGGCGATGACACCGCTGTCGGCTGCGGAGGATGATGCCCGTGAGCGTCTCATCGTCGCGTATCAAGCCGCGTGGAATAAGATTGCAAGCTAATCGTGCCTTTAAGTCGCCGGGCACGATACACTGGCTCCGGTAAATAACAAGGAGGACGAAACTGTGGCCCCACCGTGGCACCTAGCTGTTGATTTTGGAACGTCGAACTCTGCAGCAGCGCACACCAGTCCCGCGGGTGGTTCCGTGGAGGCATTGGCGTTGAGCCACCGGTCAAACCTCATGCCTTCGGCCGTTTTTGTCGACGAGTCCGGTGAAGTCATCAGCGGCGACTCGGCTCTGCTCGCTGGTCGCCGCGACCCATCCCGCTTGGTGTTGTCCCCGAAGCGCTTCATCGATCACGACACCGTCCAGCTCGAGGGCGACGATGTGTCGGCGCAGAAGATTTTCGGTGCGATCATTCAGTCGGTGCTGGAGCGCGCGAAATCCCAGCACGCGGGAACCGACCCCGCCACGGTCACCTTCACCCACCCGGAGCGGTGGTCCCATAATGCTCTGGGCAATCTCGTTGACGCTGCCAGTGGCACCGGCTTGGACATTCGTCGTCTGCGCACCATTTCTGAGCCGCGTGCCGCGGCGATTCATTATGCGGCGCAGCAGCGAATTCCCGTCGGCAAGCATGTCGTCGTCTTCGACTTCGGCGGCGGAACCCTCGACATCGCAGTGCTGCGTGCCGAGCGCAACGGTGACTACCGCGTCGTGGCCGCGAAGGGTGATAACTCGCTGGGCGGCCGCACCATTGACAATCTCGTCTACCGCTGGGTGATCGAGCAGATCGACCACGACGATCCGGATCTCGCCGATTCCTTGCGAAACGCCCCTGCATCTGTGATGAATTCGCTGCAGGAAAATATCCGCGAGGCGAAGGAGATGCTGTCCGACACGTCGTCGGCGACCATCACTATTTCGTCCCCGTCGGGCGAGAAGGACATCCTGATCACCCGCGACGAATTCAATAGCGTCATCTCGCAGCCCATCGAGCGCGCGACTGACATGACCCGCGCCGTGCTGCGCGAGGCCGGCGTCGAAGATCCGGCGACTCCGATCTACCTCACCGGTGGTTCCTCGCGTATCCCGTACGTGCAGGATGAGCTGGGCAAGGTCGGCCGCGTCATGCGTCTCGACGATCCGAAGACCGTCGTCTGCCGCGGCGCCCTCGTCGCGACGCTGCGCCGTTTCACTCAGTCCGCCGTCGCAGGTGGGCCGAAGCAGAGCGGCGACAACCCATTCGGCCCGGGACCCCGTCCTGCCCCTGGTGCTGCTCCTGGTCATGCGCCTCGGCCCGGATCTGGCCCTCGTCCTGCCCCCACCCCGACCCCTGCTCCGCGTCCCGCGCCTCGTCCGGGTGGGCAGCCCATGCCTCCCCGCCCGAATTTCGGACCGCCGGGACCGCAAGGTCAGCGCCCTGGTTTCGCGCCACCACAACGACCACAAGGACCCCAGCAGCGCCCGCAGCAGATGGCTGCCATGTCTCAGCGACCTGCGCCGAGTGCCCCGAAAAAACAGAAGAGCAACACTCCACTCCTGGCCGGTGTCGGCGTCGGAGCAGTAGTGCTGCTCATCGTCATTATTATTATCGCGACGAGATAAAGGGCCGGGGCTTAAATACCCTGCGCCACGAGGGCATCCTTTAACTTGCGGCGGGCGCGGTTGAGGCGACTCTTCACCGTCGCAACGGGAATTCCCTGCTGCGCGGCGAGTTCGTCGTAGGTCAAGCCGCCGTATTCGCGCAGGACGAGGACCTCCTTGAAATCGGGATCGAGTGTCTCGAGTGCTTCACGCACAACCATGGTGGTGGTGATGCGCTGCTGGATCGGGGCAGAGGCATCGGGGGTATCAGCACCGGCATCGTCGTCGGGAATGTCGCGGCGCTTGCGCAAAAGCTCGAGCGCCGCATTCGACGTGATGCGGTACATCCAGGTGGAAAACCGCGCCTGCGGCTGGAACCGGTCGATGTTCTTCCACGCAGAGATCATGGCGTTCTGCATGGCGTCCTCGGCATCGTGGCTGTTGCCCGTCACGGACATGGCGACGGCCCACATACGGCGCTTCGCGTCGTAGATGAGTTCGGCGAAAGCCTTCTCGTCGCTCGCTTGGGCGCGAGCCACTAGTTCCTGTTCGCGTTCGCGGTCCACGTCATCCCTCCTTAGAAATCTGCCAACGGATCGTCGGGGAAAGCATCAGACGAATCATCTGGCAAAGGCTCGTCAGGCATCGACTCAGGTACCGACTCATCAATCGGATCGTCAGCGAGGGGATCTGAATCGAGGAATTCAGAGTCAGTTTCTTCGTCGGGGAGTGGGTCGGACGGGTCCACAGCTCCGTCGTCAAGCGAAGTGCCCTCGTCGAACTCGTCGAGCGAGACCTCCTCGGAACCTGGAATGAGCGAATCGCCAGGATCCGGCGTGGATGGGTCGACGGCGACATCGAGCATGCGCGCAAGAGCCTCGTCGCTGGGGGCGGAATCGGCGAAAAGCTCGCCGAACGGCGGAAGAACCGTTGGTTCATTGAACTCGTTCATGATGGGACCTCCTTTCGCCGAGTGAAACCATGTGTCTTCCGTCAGTGTAATGAGGCCGGCGCGAAAAATGTTCCCGAATTGATCGAGTCAAAGCAGTTTGGTCTTTCGCGAGGGTGCGGTGTAGTCTTTGACAGTCGCTGTTTTGGGGCGCGCCTTCGCGGATACACGCATGCGAGCGAGGTAGCGACGTACATCCCACGTAAACCCCGAAACGCTTAAATTTATCCGATGGTTTTCGGTGCCGTAGCATGCCGGCGCCGTTGCGAGTTGAAGAAAGGGGTAACCCGCTATGTACGCGATCGTCAAGACCGGCGGCAAGCAGTACAAGGTTGCCGAAGGCGACCTCGTTCGGGTCGAGAAGATCGAGGGTGAAGCTGGCGATTCTGTGGCGCTCACCCCGGTTCTCCTCGTCGACGGCGCAAACGTCACCTCCAAGTCCGAGGACCTCGCCAAGGTCAACGTCTCCGCTGAGATCGTTGAGCACGGCAAGGGCAAGAAGATCAACATCCTCAAGTACAAGAACAAGACCGGTTACAAGGTGCGTCAGGGCCACCGTCAGCCCAACACGACGCTGAAGATCACCGGCATCAAGTAATCCGAGACGCCACTTAGGAGGCAACCACAATGGCAACCAAGAAGGGTGCATCGAGCTCCTCGAACGGCCGCGACTCCGAGTCCAAGCGCCTCGGCGTGAAGCGCTTCGGCGGCCAGCAGGTCAAGGCAGGCGAGATCCTCGTCCGTCAGCGCGGCACGAAGTTCCACCCGGGCGACAATGTCGGCCGCGGTGGCGACGACACGCTGTTCGCTCTGGCTGCAGGTTCCGTGCAGTTCGGCATCAAGAAGAAGCGCCGCATCGTCAACATCATTCCGGCTGACGCAGAGGGCGTTTCCTCTGAGGTGCTGGAGGCCGCGAACGACGCTGGCCTGGTCGACGACGCTGTCGTCGAGGAGAAGTCCGCTACCGCGTAACTTCCCGCATTATCTTTGATCGCGCCGTGGATCCTTTCGGGGGTCGCACGGCGCTTTCGCTTATCGACGGCCGTACACTCGCTTCCACGTGGAAAACCCCATCTGAAAGGCAGGCATCCCCCCGATGGCTCAGTTTGTCGACCGCGCAGTTTTGCACCTCCAGGCCGGCGACGGCGGCCATGGATGCGTGTCGGTGCACCGCGAAAAATTCAAGCCGCTAGGCGGCCCCGACGGCGGTAATGGTGGCCACGGCGGCGACATCATCTTGGAGGTGTCCACGCAGGTGCACACCCTGCTGGATTTCCAATACCGCCCGCACGTGAAGGCAAAGCGCGGCGGCAATGGCGAAGGCGACCACCGCAACGGCGCGCGCGGGGAAAACCTGGTGCTTGAGGTGCCCGTCGGAACAGTCGTGCGTGATGCCGACGGAAATATGCTCGCCGATCTCGTTGTTCCGGGCACCCAGTTTTTAGCGGCGGAGGGCGGCTACGGCGGCCTCGGCAACGCGGCGTTGGCCACTGCGAAGCGCAAAGCCCCTGGTTTCGCGTTGAAGGGCGAGCCGGGCCAGGCGCACGATTTGATTCTCGAGCTGAAGTCCATGGCCGATGTCGGTCTGGTGGGATTCCCGTCGGCGGGCAAATCCTCACTGATTTCTGTGTTGTCGGCCGCGAAGCCGAAGATCGCTGACTACCCGTTCACGACATTGCAGCCGAATTTGGGCGTGGTGGATGTCGGCCATGACACCTTCACCATCGCCGACGTTCCCGGCCTGATTCCAGGCGCAAGTCAGGGCAAGGGGCTGGGCTTGGACTTCCTGCGCCATATCGAGCGCACTGCTGTGCTCGCTCACGTGGTGGACACCGCCACGCTTGAGCCGGGCCGCGATCCACAGTCCGATATTGAGGCGCTGGAAGCTGAGCTCGACTCCTATGCCGACCTGATTGAGGCCGAAGACGGCGATTCGGGCCTTGGCGACCTGCGCCAGCGCCCGCGCATCATCGTCTTGAATAAGGTCGACGTCCCGGAAGCGAAAGAGCTCGCGGAATTCCTGCGCGAGGATCTCGCCGAAGCATTCGGCTGGCCGATCTACATGATCTCCACCGCCACCCGCGAAGGTCTCGATGAGCTCAAATGGGCGCTGTGGGAGATCGTTCAGGCCGCCCGTAAGTCACAGCCGAAAGTCGCCCGTAAAGCCGCCGACAAGAAAGTCGCGCAGATTATCCGCCCGCGTGCGGTCGACCAGACCGACGATATCCAGGTCATCCCGGACCCGCTGTACCCGGGCGGCTGGCTCGTCACCGGCGAGAAGGCGGAGCGTTGGATCCGCCAGACCGACTTCGAGAACGACGAGGCGGTCGGCTACCTTTCGGATCGCTTGAATAAGGCCGGCGTTGAAGAAGAATTGCGGAAAATCGGCGCGAACGAGGGAGACACCGTTACCATCGGGGAGATCTCCTTTGATTGGGAGCCGTCGATCGGCGGCGATCCCACGAAGGCGGGCCGCGGCCAAGACGCGCGCCTCGGCGGCACGGACCGCATGTCCGCAGCCGAGCGCAAGCGCGCATCGCAGGCCCGTCGAGGACTTATCGACGAATACGATTACGGCGACGACCTGCTCGATCGGCAGGAAGCCGACCGAGAGAGGTGGCAAGGTTAATGACGATGCCGGGTGTAGTACCGGAGACTCTGCGCGAACAGATTGCGGGGGCGAAAAAGATCGTCGTGAAGCTGGGCACGAGTTCGCTCGTGGACTCCAATTCCGTGGTCTCCCAAGAAAAGATCGACCGCATCGTGGATGCGATCGAAGCGCGCACAGATCGCGGCGGCGATGTCATCGTCGTCTCCTCCGGTGCTGTCGCCGCCGGCATGACTCCTCTGGGACTATCCACCCGCCCGAAAGATCTCGCCTTGAAGCAGGCGGCTGCCTCGGTGGGGCAGATCCACTTGGCGCAGACATGGGGGCGTTCCTTCGAGCGCTATAACCGCACCATCGGCCAGGTGCTGCTCACGCAGTCCGATGCCGGTGTGCGCGAGCGTGCGAGGAATGCGCAGCGCACCATCGACAAGCTGCGTCAGTTGGGTGCGGTTCCGATCGTCAATGAGAACGACACCGTTGCCACCTCAGAGATGCGTTTCGGTGACAACGACCGCCTCTCGGCCATCGTCGCGACGATCACCGCCGCCGACGCCTTGATCCTGCTGTCTGATGTCGACGGCCTCTACGACCGCAATCCGAAGGAACCGGGAGCCACGTTCGTCCCGGAGGTCCGCTCTGGCAAAGACCTCGAAGGAATCGTCGCCGGCGATGGCGGTGTTTTCGGCACCGGCGGCATGGCCTCGAAGGTTTCCGCTGCGCGCCTGGCTACCCGTGGCGGCGTGCCGGTCCTTCTGACGTCTGCGGAGAATATCGAGGACGCGCTTGGCGACGCCTCTGTCGGCACCGTCTTCCACACTCGCCCGGAATCGCAGCTTTCCGCCTGGAAATTCTGGGTGCTCTACGCCGCCGACGCCGAAGGCGTGCTGCGTCTCGACGCCGGTGCCGTCGAAGCCGTCACCCGCGGCGGCACCTCCTTGCTCGCAGTCGGCATCACCGGTGTCGACGGCGATTTTCATTCCGGCGACATCGTCGAGATTCTGGGGCCCAACGGCCAAGCCATCGGCCGCGGTGTCGTCGGCTACGACGCCACTGAACTCACCGGCATGCTGGGCAAGCACACCGACGAGCTTCCGCCGCACCAGCGCCGCTCCGTCATTCACGCGGACTACCTTTCTAATTACGCTTCGCGTCTGTAGCCCAACCACTACAGTGGGCGACCATGACTGATGCGAGAGTATTGGAACGCGAAGAAGTCCTGACCAAAGCCCGCGCCGCGAAGAAGGTGGCGCCAGTGCTGGCTACGCTCCCAACACCGGACAAGGACGCGGTGCTGCACGCCGCGGCGGACGAGCTCGTCGCACGCACAGAAGAGATCCTCGCCGCGAATAACAAGGACATCGAGGACGGAAAAGCTAATGGTCTGAGCGAATCGCTCATCGACCGTCTCGCACTCGACGCCGCACGCATCGAGGGGATCGCGGGCGGTCTGCGCCAGGTGGCGTCGCTGCAGGATCCGGTGGGAGAGGTGCTGCGCGGCGGACTGATGCCGAATGGCATTCAGATGAAGCAGGTGCGTGTTCCGCTGGGCGTGATGGGCATGGTCTACGAGGCGCGCCCGAATGTCACGGTCGATGCGTTCGGCTTGGCGATCAAGTCGGGCAACGTCGCGCTGCTGCGCGGGTCGAAATCGGCAAAGCACTCGAATGCGGCGCTCGTAGAGGTTTTGCAGGACGTCGCGGACAACCATGACTTGCCGCGCGAGATCGTGCAATTGTTACCGTGCGAGACGCACGATTCAGTACAGGACCTCATCACCGCGCGCGGGCTTGTCGACGTGGTCATCCCGCGCGGTTCCGCCCGCCTCATCGATGCGGTGGTCACGGGCGCTACGGTGCCGGCGATCGAGACCGGTACCGGCAACTGCCACTTCTACATCGACAAAGATGCGGACCTCGACGAAGCAATCGCGATGCTCATCAACGGTAAGACGCGCCGCTGCTCTGTGTGCAACGCGACAGAAACAGCGCTTATCGACGCAGCGCTTGCCCCCGAAGACCAACTCCGCATCATTACTGCTCTGCAGGAGGCGGGGGTGACGGTGCATGGTGACGTCGATAAGCTCTCTGCTCTCGGTGCGGAAAATGTGGTCGCCGCGACGGAGACGGACTGGTCCGATGAATACCTCTCGATGGACATCGCCGCTCAGATCGTCGACGGAGTAGATGGCGCTATCGCGCACATTGCGCAGTATTCGTCGGGGCACACCGAGGCGATCGCGTCGCACAATGCGTACACCTGCCAGAAATTCGCGGCCGAAGTCGATGCCGCCGCGGTGATGATCAACGCTTCCACTGCCTTCACCGACGGTGAGCAATACGGAATGGGAGCCGAGATCGGCATTTCCACCCAGAAACTCCACGCCCGCGGGCCCATGGCTTTGCCCGAGCTGACTAGCACGAAGTGGATCTTGGAAGGAACAGGACAGACACGAGATTAGTTTCGGTTTAGAATACTCTCCGTGTCACATATCTTCCTGCGCCGTCGCGCGCTCGCCCTAGTCCTCGTCATCGCTGTCACTGCCACCATCGTCCCCGCCGCCCCGAAGCGCGCTGAAGCGCGTACCTGCCCGGCTGTCGCGGTCATCGCCGCGCGCGGTTCCGGCCAGCCCAATAGCGGCCGCACCAGCTACGCCCAGAGCCCCTGGGTGTCCAACGGGTGGGAGGGCGAGCACATCCGCGCCTTCCTGCGCACCTCCGAAAACCGCTACCGCGCCACTCACGGTGGCAAATCGCTCATGAATAATGTCGAGGTGCTGGGCCTCGGCCCCGAGTATTACCCGGCATTCGCGCCCGAGTACACGGGTACCGTTCCTGCACTGCCGCGCACGCTAGCGCAGGCACTCAACCTCGTGGGCATCTACGCAATGCCCATGCTGAACATGGGCGTCCAGGCGGCCCGTAACTTCATCAACTCTGTCGGGACGGGCCGCGCAGGCGTGATCCGTCAGATCGACAACTACCAGCGCACCACCGGCTGCCGTCCGCAGTACATCGTCGTCGGTTTCTCTCAGGGCGCGATGATCCTGCAGGACGCCGAGCGTGAGATCGCACGCCGCGGCCAGCTCGCTGGCGCCGTCTACCTGGGCAACCCGATGACCGCAGCGGGTGACCCCGCCACCATCGGTGTCGCCGGCGGTGGTGCTGGCGGTCTCGTCGGCTGGTCCCCGCTGAACTCCAAGACCACCGCCGCGACACGCAACCGCGCCAACTACTGCCTGCCGCTGGATGGTGTGTGCGATGCGTCGATCGCCACGCTCCGTGCGTCGGAGCGAAACGGCGGCAGCCACGGCCGCTATTTCGTGTTCAAATCGCGGTGGGATAATGTCGTCGCCGATCGTTTTGGCAATTGGGTAGATGGGGTACGATATTAATAAGGGCTAATTAAAGATGCCCGAGTGAAACTGTAAAGTAAATCAGGCAAGACCAGTTCACGGGCCCTTATTGAAGGAAAGAAGTTCGGCATGCGTTTCGCGCCAAAGGTTGTGGCAGCAACAGTCGCGCTGGCAAGTACAGTGCTGGCTGTGCCCGTGGCGCACGCCCAAATTGAGGTAGTGGATACCCCCGTCGAGCCGCCCGTTGAAAAAGCTCCGCCCGCTGTGATGATCAACGGCGAACTGCACGTGCTCGTTGATGGTCAGTACCGCAAAGCCGACCCCGATTCCTCGCGCGAACCCGACCGTGGTCTGGCGTATCCGAAGGATAAGGAGCAACCGGAGGATAAGCAGCAGCCGAACGTCGCCAAGTGGCTCGTTCCGCTGTTGGTGACAGGCGGTGTCATCGCCGGTCTGGCGGGCCTGATCCGGAAGCTCTACCCGTCTGGTCGCCTGATCCTTTACTACCTGCCGGGCAAATCTTTCTCGCTATGACAGGACCGAGCGCAGCGGAGGCATTTCCCACCGAGGGAAAGCCGGAAGAAGCTGGCGCGGCGCCACGCCGCATCGGCATCATGGGCGGAACTTTCGACCCGATCCACAACGGCCACCTCGTCGCGGCGAGTGAAGTCGCCGATATCTTCGACCTGGAAGAGGTCGTGTTCGTCCCCACCGGCGAGCCGTGGCAAAAAGCCGACCGGAAAGTCTCGGACGCGGAAGATCGCTACTTGATGACGGTGATCGCCACCGCTTCTAACCCCCGCTTCCACGTCTCCCGGGTGGATATCGACCGCGGTGGACCCACCTACACGGTGGACACTTTGAAAGACATAGCGGCGCTCTACCCGAACGACGAACTGTTCTTCATCACCGGCGCCGACGCTTTGGCATCGATCATGTCGTGGCGCGACTGGGAGAAGATGTTCGACCTCGCTGAATTCATCGGTGTGACCCGTCCGGGCTACGAACTCACGGAAGACATGCTCCCGGAGGTTCACCGCGGACAAACCCACCTGATCAAGATTCCGGCGATGGCGATCTCCTCGACAGACTGCCGCGAGCGTGCCTCGCAGGGGAGGCCTGTGTGGTACTTGGTGCCGGACGGGGTGGTGCAGTACATCGCCAAGAACGAGATGTATGCCAACTGGCCAGACTGACACCGACGTGGGACAATGCGTAGGTTGAAAGAGAACTGACTCAAGAAGGATTGCTCGTTTGACTGCATCTGACACCGCCCGCGAATTGGCCGTCGCCGCCGCGAAAGCCGCCGACGAGAAACTTGGACGCGATATCGCTGTCATCGACGTCACGGACGTCATGGCGATCACGGATATCTTCGTCGTCATTTCCGCTGATAGTGAGCGCCAGGTCGCAGCGATCGTCGACGAAGTCGAGGATGCGCTGACGAAGGCGGGGGCGGAGCCGAAACGCCGCGAGGGCAACCGTGAGTTCCGTTGGGTCCTGCTGGATTACGGCATGCTCGTCGTGCACGTGCAGCGCGATGCGGAGCGTGAGTTCTACGGCTTGGACCGCCTGTACGCCGATTGCCCGCTCATCGAGGTCGAGGGGATCGAGCCGCCGGCACGGCCGGGCCAGTTCGCGGACGGTGCGGGCGTGCGCGAGCTCGAGGACATCGAGGATCTGCCTCTCGCCGGCGAGGGCCCGAGCAACGACGACGATATGTAGGCGCTCATGAGCCGACGTTTGATCATGATGCGGCACGGCCAGACCACGTATAACGCTGGTCGCCGCATGCAGGGACAGCTGGACACGCAGCTTTCCGACGCCGGGTTGGCGCAAGCCCACGCCGCTGCCGAATGGGTCAAGGGCATGGGAATCGTGAAGATCGTTTCGTCGGACCTGTCCCGCGCGAGCACCACCGCCGAAATCGTCGGTGAGAAACTCGGCCTGGACGTCGAGCTGGATCCACGCCTGCGTGAAACACACCTTGGCGACTGGCAGGGAATGACGCACGAGGAAGTCGACGGCGCATACGTGGGCGCCCGCGCAGCGTGGAGGCACGACCCGGCGTGGACGCCTCCGGGAGGCGAATCGAGGCTGGACGTGGCGGAAAGGGCGAGGCCGGTCGTCGATAAGCTCCTGCAATGGGACGGCTGGGATGATGCTGCCGTGCTGCTCGTCGCGCACGGCGGAACGATCTCTGCGTTGACGTCGAATCTGCTCAATCTCGAGCACGCCCAGTATCCGCTGCTCAAAAGCCTGGATAACACGAATACATCGCAACTTTATGCGCGCCCGCGGATGGGCGGCGACGGCTCCTGGAACGACGTGCAGTGGTACCTCGAGGCGTGGAATCAGGGGGCCTGCTGATGGCGGTGCGCGTTGTCGTCGACTCTTCGGCGGGGATTCCGGCAGAGCTCGCGGACGAGCTCGACATCACTGTCCTCGACCTGCATGTGATGGAAAACGAAGAGGCCTCCACTTCCGGGCTCACCGCCCTCGAGCTCGCGGCGGCGTACGCCCGCCAATTGGAGCGCGGCGGCGACGACGGAATCGTGGCATTGCACTTGTCGAAGCGTCTGTCGTCGACGTGGTCCGCGGGGGTCAGCGCATCCGCGGTCTTCGACGATGCCGTGCGCGTCGTGGACACCGATTCTGCGGGCATGGCCGTCGGCGCGGCAGCGATCGTCGCGGCCTCCTTCGCGCGTGCCGGCGCCGACCTCGACGGGTGCGCGGCCGCCGCGGAAGGTGCCCTCGCCTTGTCCGAAACCTGGCTTTACCTGCGTCAACTCGACGATATGCGCAAATCTGGGCGCCTGTCCGCGACCACCGCGATGCTGTCCGCCGCGCTTTTGGCCACGAAGCCGATCCTGCGCGTCAATGACGGCAAACTCGAACTCGCGATCAAGACCCGCACCCAATCGAAGGCTTTCGCGAAGCTCGTCGCCCACGTCGTCAACCGCGCCGACGGCTCACCCGTCTTCGCCGCCGTGCAATACAGCGCCGACGACGACAGCGCGGTCACGCTCGCGGAAATGCTGGAAGAAGCGCTTGTCGACGGCTCGTCCGTCCACCTTTTCCCCCTCACCGACGCCGTGGCCGCCCACACCGGTGAAGGAGCGATCGGGCTGTCCGTCTTCTATCCCTAAGGCGAATTCCACAATTCGGTGACGCGTCAACGCGGTTATCCACAGGAAAAATCCCGGACGCTTCCTGAGGTCGCCGCCGCGCTTTAGCGTGAGCGGCATGAACGTATCGCAACGCCTCGCCGAACTCACACGCCCGACCGGCGAGGAGGACCTCCTCGCGGTGTCGTACCCAAAGCCCCGGGTCGCCGTCCCGCCGAAACAAGCGGCCGCGGCAGTCGGCGCTGTCCTGCTGCTCGTCGCCGGGTGGTTTGTCCTCCGCGATGACGAGCCTGATATCGAGGCGCCCCCGGATCTACCTCCCGCGGATGTGGTCGTCTCCGTCGTCGGCGCAGTCGCGGAGCCCGGTCTTGTCACCCTCGACGAAGGATCGCGTGTAGCCGACGCACTCGAGCAGGCTCAACCTCTGCCTGAGGCGGAATTGCTCAGCCTCAATCTCGCCCAGCTCCTCGCCGACGGCCAGCAGATCGTCGTTCCTGTGCATGGCGATGCTCCTGCCGCCGAAGAAGCCAGTTCAGGCCTCTCCCTGAACACCGCCTCGGCGCAAGACCTCACCGAACTGCCGGGAGTGGGGGAGGCGACAGCCGCCGCGATCGTCGCACACCGCGAATCCATCGGATCGTTTACGAGCGTCGAACAGCTCCTCGACGTCAAAGGCATCGGTCCCGCTAAATTCGAGACCATCAAAGACCTGGTCAGCCTCTGATGAGTGAACTTCGGCTCGTGCCTCCCGCGCTCGCGGTGTGGGCAGCAGCATTGGCCGTCATCGTCGCCGGGCCGGTGTGGGCATTAGCAATAGTGGCGGTGATTTCGGTTTGCTGCATCCTGCTTCGCGAGCCTGGGCAAGCGATTCTGTGCGGCGGTCTCGGTGCCTGCTCCGCCGCCATCGCGTGGGCGCGGTGCGTGTCCGCCCGCACGAGGGAATTCGGGGAGACCATCACCGGCACCGTCAGCGGGGCACCGAAGCAGCTCGATTCGGGCAATTGGCTGGTGAACGTCAACGTGTCCGGCTACCCGGTGCCGGTTCCCGTCTTCGTGGACGACCTTGAGGACAACCTTCCCGCGGGAACGGCCATCGAGGTGTCGGGCAGCATCGGCGAATCCACGCGTCCCGGCATCGGCGCGGTGACCGTGAGCGGTGACGTGGACGTTCTCGGGCCGCCGACCGGATTCGCCGCTTTCGCCGCTCGTGTCCGCGGGACATTCGCGTCCGCGGTTGAAGAGATAGTGGGGGAGCACGTTCGTGGTCTCATTCCCGGGATGGTGCTCGGCGACGTTTCGATGCAAAGTCCTGAGGAGAAGCAGGCCTATATCGACACCGGTTTAAGCCACCTGAGCGCAGTCAGCGGCGCGAATTGCATGTACGTCGCCACCGCGGCACTGCTCGTGGCAGGGCTGTGCCGGCTCGGGCTGCGCGGACAGACAATCGCGGCGGGAATTGCGCTGCTCGTCTACGCGGGACTCGTCGGGCCCGAACCGAGCGTGCTGCGCGCGACGGTTACGGGGTTGGTCGGCTTTATCGCCATCATTTCCTCCACACGCGCAGAGCCGATCCACGTGCTCAGCTTGTCCATCATCGGTCTCGTGCTCGTGGACTCCGATTTGGCGGTCGACTACGCTTTCGCGCTTTCCACCGCAGCGACTGCGGGAATCGTGGTGATTTCACCGCTGATCTATCGTGCGCTCGCACCTTTGGGGTGGCCGGACATCCTCGGGAAAGCACTCTCGGTCGCCATTGCCGCGGACCTGGCTACAGCGCCCATCATCGCGGGAATGGCGGGGCGAGTCTCCCTCGTCGCTGTCATCGCCAACGTGCTCGTCAGCCCGGTCGTCGGAGCAGTGACTGTACTCGGCATGGCCGCAGCGATTCTCGCGCAATTCCACCACCTTCTCGCCGCACCGCTGCTCTGGGTCATCCAACCGCTGGCCGGGTGGATCCGCACGGTGGCCGACACCGGGGCGCGCCTACCCGCCACCACGATCGAAGCGGAACCAATGCAGGCGATCGTCGTCTACGGGTGGATCCTCGCCGGATTCATCGCGTCTCGCCCCCGGCTCACGATCACGGTCGTCGCAGTCGTTGTTCTTCTCGGCGCGGGGACGGGGGAGCAGGTGGACGTCGATAAGCGAAAGCCCTTTGTCGTAGAACGCGATACGGATATTGAGGCGGTACCGCCTGGGACCACAGTCATCATCGTGCGGGAAGGACATAGGGACCGGCCCACGCTCACCCCCGACGGCATTCCCGTGATCTATCCGTACAATGACCAGCATGATCAACCCGGTCCACCTCGTCGTCGGTGAAGACGAATTCCTCGCCGAGCGCGCCACGAAGAGCATCATCGACGAAGTCGGCCCCGCCGCGGAAGTATCCACCCTCCGCGCAGGCGACGTGACGGCATCGGAGCTCGCTCAGGCGACCAGCCCGTCGCTGTTCGCCGAAGAACGCGTTGTTGTGGTCACCAATACCGAACTGGCCGGCAAGGAACCGACCGAACTGCTGCTGCAGGCCGCCGTCGACCCCGCGCCGGGCATGACGCTGGTGATCGTGCACAGCGGGAAAGGGCGCAATAAGTCCTATGTCGCCAAATTCCGCAAAGCCGCCGACGTGCACGAGGTGAATCCTCCGAACCAGCGCGAACGGCAGAGCTGGGTCACCGCCGAATTCCGGCGGCATGGCGTACGTCCCACTCCCGACGTGATCGGGGCGCTGCTCGAATCGGTCGGGTCGGACCTGCGCGAGCTGGCCTCCGCGATCGAGCAGCTCGTCGCCGACACTGAAGGCGAAATCACCGTCGCGAGTGTCCGCGCCTACTACACCGGGGTCGCGGAAGTCTCTGGCTTCGATATCGCTGACCAGGCAGTCGCAGGCCGCACCGATCGAGCCCTTGCCAGCACGCGCAGAGCATTGCAGCTCGGCATCAGCCCGGTCGCGATCGCGGCGGCGCTCGCGAACAAGGTCGGCGACATCGCGAAGCTGTACCAGACCCGCGGCAACCCCGAACAGATCGCGCGGACGATAGGGATGCACCCGTTTGTCGCGAAGAAAACAATGCAGGTCGCGCGCAACTGGTCCGGCCATGCCGTCAGTGAGGCCGTGATCATCGTCGCGGACCTCGATGCCACGGTGAAAGGGCAGGGCGGGGACCCCGAATTCGCCGTCGAGGACGCTGTTCGGCGCATCGCCCAGTTGGCGTGATAGTGTGCCTCACCGTGACTGAGATTCCCGCAGACGTGCAAGAATTCGCCACGCGTCTCTTCGATATGGCGCGCGGCGGCGACACCACCTTGCTGGACTACGTCGACCAAGGCGTCGCCGCGGACATGACCAACCAGGACGGCAACTCTTTCCTCATGCTCGCGTCGTATGCGGGCCACGTCGAGCTCGTGAAAGGCCTCATCGAGCGCGGCGCCGACGTGAACAAGCTCAACGACCGCGGCCAGGCACCGCTCGCCGGCGTCGTGTTCAAAAAAGAAGACGCGCTTGTCGACGTCCTCTTGGACGCCGGTGCCGACCCCACCGCCGGAACCCCCGACGCCATCTCGACCGCGAAGATGTTTGAACGCGACGACCTCGTGGAGAAGATGAGCAAGTGAATCCCGCGGACCTCGCGGCGATCGTATTAGTGAATCTGGCAGGTGCGGCCACGCCAGGTCCGGATATCGTCCTGCTCACGCGCTTTGCCACGCGGTCGCGCCGCCATGCGCTCGCGGCGACGCTCGGCATCTACCTCGGCGCGTTTTTCTGGATCACCATGACTGTCCTGGGCGCGGCTGCACTGTTGACTGCCTTCCCGTGGCTGCTCGAACTCATCCAGGTCGCCGGCGGCGCCTGGATCATTTTCATGGGTTACACCACGGCCCGACAGGGATTCAAGGACCGGGACAATCCGCCGGCCGATCTCGAAGATGCAGCTTCGCGCCTCGGCACCATGCGCGAGAGCTTCTTCAAAGGCTTGACGACGAATCTCTCCAACCCCAAGATCGTCCTTTTCCTCGTCGCGCTCGTCGCACCACTTTTGCCGCCGAGTCCGGGCATGGGGACAGCCGCCATCGTGATCGTCTCGCTCTGGTTCCCCGCGCTGTTGCTGTTCATCGGGTTCAGCCTCCTGGTGTCCACCGAACGTGTGCGCCGGAGGCTATTTCGAGCCGGACCCTACATCGATATGGGAGCCGGCGGGTTCTTCATCCTTGCCGGAACAGTCCTGTTCGTCCGCGGCATCATCGGACTGGGGTCCTAGTCCAGGAAGAAACGCACCACGCGGCCGGTGGCGTCCGGGAACCACGTGTGCCCGCCGCCCTTGACCGTGTGCAATTCCGTGCGCGCGGCGTCGCCGTTGCGCTTCGAGAAGGACGCGTACACGTCCGGGACGGCGCGGTACGGGGTGCCGTTGCGGGAGCCGCCGTTGTAGTGCACGACGTCGTCGTTATCCGCGTGCATGAGCAGGGTCTTCACCTTGCCCGGCGCACAATTTGTCACCGTCTGTTCGTAGTACGCCCCGGCGACACCGGCGACACCGGCCACGAGATCCGGAGCGTGGCAGGCAAGGGCGAGTGCCATGCCGCCGCCATTGGACAGCCCCGCTGCGTAGACGCGCTTCTTGTCGATCTTGTGCATCGACCCGAGGTTCCCGATCACCGCGCGGATAAAGCGGATATCGGATTTCATCGACGTTTTCGCGTACGGTGCTCCTCCCCAGGAATTATTCATGCCCTGCGGGTACACGACAATGGCACGACCGGCCGCAGCGTGCTCCAGCCGCTGGTACGAACGGGCGCGGCCAGCTGTGTGCTTCACCCCGCCGAAACCAATGATGACGGGGTACGCCCGGAACGGGTTGTACCCGCGTGGCAGGACCACCGTGTACGGGCGGACCATGCCGTCGACGTTGACGAAACGGAAACCAATGCCGGACTCGACCAGCGACGTCGCCATGCCAGAGGCCTGGCTCGAGCCACTCGAGTAGGAAGAGATCGAAGAAGTCTGTGCTTGCGCCGGTGCGGCGAAGAAAAGTGCGGCAGCAAATGCAGCGCACACACCGCGGCGGAGATTTTTCATGAGGGGGATATTACGGCGGAGAACTTAACATGTCACTTCGGTTCCCGGAACGAAAAACTCCGCCCACCAAGACGGTGAGCGGAGGGCTGGATTTTAACCGAGCTTGTTCAGAGCGCGAGCCATGTTGGACTTCTTGTTAGCCGCGTTGTTGCGGTGGAAGACACCCTTGGTGACTGCCTTGTCCAGCTTGCGGGATGCGACGCGCAGCTGCTCCTCAGCCGCGGTCTTGTCGCCGCCCTCGACGATCTCGTTGAACTTACGGATCTCAGTGCGAACTGCGGAGCGGATGCCCTTGTTGCGGACGCGACGCTTCTCGTTGGTCAGGACGCGCTTCTTCTGCTGCTTGATATTAGCCATGATGTACCTCTTGAAAGTCTTCAGATGTGAAATGAACGTGCATTCGGAACGTGCAGCGCCACAGCTTGTGAACGACCGCGAACCCAAGGTCCTGTCCGCGGTGTGCGGCGCGCCGAATAACGTTTAAACCCTAGCAATCAATGGGGGCCGGCCCAAAATCGCCTTAGACCCAGTCGAAGTGCTTGCGCAGGTGGTCGGCGATGTGCTCGAAGAGGCGGGCAGGAAAAAGAGCACCGCGGCGTCGCAGATCTGTCTCTGCGACGAAGAGAGTCTTGTCCATGCGGACCCAGCAGGGCTCGCCGGTGGGTTTCCACGCGCCCGAGCCGATGGCTACCCAGTTCTTTTCGTCTGCGTGATTCTCATTAGCTGAGATCAGCAGCCCCAACACCTCGTGTCGGTCGCGACCCACGATTAGCATTGCCCGCTCCTTCAAAGGGGTGCTGGGCACGTTGAACCACACCACTTCGCCGGGTTCGGCTTGGCCGTCCATGTCGGGGGCGTAGAAAATATTGCGCGAAATTTCTTTGGTGGGAATCACGCGGGCACGAGCGGCGCGACGGCGCTCACTGGTGGGGGAATTGCCCATGCGCTCGTTGAGGATCTGCAGCCCTTGATCCAGCGCGGTCGGCTTGTGCCGCAGGAATCTCATGGTCTTGAGCTTACGCGACGTCGATAAGCGAATTAAAGCTCGAGGCGCTGAATGCTTGCCCGCAAATCTGTGAGCGCTTTGGGCTGATCCGTGTTGCGCGCAAAACGTGTTTGGGCGAGCGCGTGCTGGGTCAGCGACCGCCAGTGGTCGGCGCTCAACGGCAAATTATTCGCCTGGCAGTAGTTGTAGAGGCCGATGCACTGATCGAGCACATCATTTTCCTCGGCAGTCATGGCGAGCCGGTCGACGATGAAGACCGGCAGAGCTGTCGCGGGATCCCCGCCGAATTTCTGGACCAACCGCTGCTGGGGCGGAAGCTGCCGTTTCTGCGCGGAACTGTAGATCGCTTGCTGGCCGAGCGCGACGAGCGCGAAAATGACCGATGCCGCACCGAAACCGATGCCCGTGGCGATGACTCCCGGGCCGGACATGGCCACGCCGATCGGCGTCACAATCAGTGCGAGAACGAAGCAGATCCCGGCCAACAGGAACCGGCTGGTGGCCATGACCGATCTTTTCCGCGTCGGGGCCGCTGGCGCTGAAGGTTCGATGAAGCGCATGAACTCGTCGTAGGTGCGGAAGGTGTGCGCATTCGTGCCGTTCAGCAGCTGGGACAGACTCTGGGGTAGCACGAAGCGACTGTAATCCTTCGGGAATAATTCCGCCGGTGCATTCCATTCGCGGCGCATCGGCTGCGCGCCGAGCCAAGGGTTGTTGTCAGTCACACGGATCTCCTTTCTGCTCGCATACTTTAGCGCGTAATGGCGATTGCCCTTCGTTCTTCAGTGCACGGTATGGTGACCTTAGTTTTGAGGAGGGATGGCGATGGCACACAAGAATTTCGCGTTGACGACGTTCACGGATCCGGCGCAGATCCGCAATTTCTGCATCATCGCGCACATCGATCACGGCAAGTCCACCCTCGCGGACCGAATCCTGCAGCTGTCCAACGTTGTGGAGGCGCGCGAGATGCGCGACCAGTACCTGGACAACATGGATATCGAGCGCGAGCGCGGCATCACGATCAAGGCGCAGAATGTGCGCCTGCCGTGGACCACGAAGGACGGGCAGCAGACGATCCTGCAGATGATCGACACGCCCGGCCACGTGGACTTCTCGTACGAGGTGTCGCGTTCGCTCGACGCGTGCGAGGGCGCGATTTTGCTTGTCGACGCTGCGCAGGGCATCGAAGCCCAGACCCTCGCCAACCTCTACATGGCGATGGAAAATGACCTCGAGATCATCCCGGTGCTGAACAAGATCGACCTGCCCGCTGCCGATCCAGAGAAATACGCCGCAGAGATCGCCCACATCATCGGCTGCGAGCCGGAGGACGTCCTGCGCGTCTCCGGAAAAACCGGCGAGGGAGTTCCGGAACTGCTCGACAAGGTCGTCGAGCTTGTCCCGCCGCCGACACCTCTCGCCGCAGAAGGCGTCGATGCTCCCGCGCGCGCCCTGGTCTTCGACTCCGTCTACGACACCTTCCGCGGTGTGGTCACCTACATCCGCATGATCGACGGAAAGCTCGAATCCGGCCAGAAGGTGACCATGATGAACACCGGGGTCACCCACGACATCCTCGAAATCGGCATTGTCTCCCCGACGATGCAGAAGGCAAAAGGTCTTGGCCCCGGCGAGGTCGGCTACCTCATCACCGGCGTGAAGGACGTCCGCGAGACCCGTGTCGGCGACACCGTCACCTGGGCAAATAAAGGTGCCGATGAGCCACTTGAAGGCTTCGAGGACGTCAAGCCGATGGTCTACTCGGGCCTGTTTCCTGTCTCCCAGGAGGACTTCCCGACGTTGCGCGAGAGCTTGGAAAAGCTTCAGCTTAACGACGCCTCGCTCACCTGGGAGCCCGAAACCTCCGTCGCCCTCGGCTTCGGTTTCCGCTGCGGCTTCTTGGGCCTGCTCCACATGGAGATCACCCGCGACCGCCTGGAACGCGAATTCGACCTCGATCTGATTTCCACCGCGCCGTCCGTCACCTATCGTGTTGTCGCTGAAGACGGAACTGAGTCCTTGGTGCACAACCCCTCCGACTGGCCCGGCGGAAAGCTCCAGGAGGTCTTCGAGCCGATCGTCAACATGACGCTCATCGTTCCGCAGGAATTCGTCGGCACCACGATGGAGCTGTGCCAGTCCAAGCGCGGCCAGATGAAGAATATGGAGTACCTCTCTGAGGAGCGCGTCGAGCTGCGCTACATCATGCCGCTCGGTGAGATCATCTTCGACTTCTTCGACATGCTCAAATCCCGCACCAAGGGCTACGCCTCCCTCAACTACGAAGAAGCCGGCGAGCAGCCAGCCGACCTGGTCAAGGTCGACATTCTCCTGCAGGGAGAGCCCGTCGATGCATTCTCGGCCATCGTCCACCGCGATTCCGCCCAGTGGTACGGCAACAAGATGACCAAGAAGCTCAAAGAGCTCATCCCGCGTCAGCAGTTCGAGGTGCCCGTCCAGGCGGCGATCGGTTCCAAGATCATCGCCCGCGAGAATATCCGCGCACTGCGCAAGGACGTCCTGTCCAAGTGCTACGGCGGCGATATCTCCCGTAAGCGCAAGCTGCTGGAGAAGCAGAAGGCCGGTAAGAAGCGCATGAAGTCCATCGGCTCCGTCACGGTCCCGCAGGAGGCATTCGTCGCGGCGCTGTCCACCGACGAGGAATAATGATCCGGGTCTTCGCGGCGCTGTTCCCATCCGACGAGGCGAAAGAACACCTTGTCACGGCGCTGCGCCCGATCCGCGATTTCTCCCGCCAGGAGATGCGCTGGACCGACCCAGATAATTGGCACCTCACCCTCGCCTTCTACGGCGACCAGCCCAACGATGCCTCTGCGATCCGTGCGCACCTCGCACAGATAGTTGCGTTCCACCCGCCGCTGAACCTGCACCTCGCCGGCGCCGGCGCATTCGAGAACCGCACCCTATGGACCGGCGTCGGCGGCGACACCGACAACCTCAAAACCCTGATGGCGGAAAGCGCCGACCCAATCCAAGACGTCCGCCCCCGCCAGCGCGCCCACCTCACCATCGGCCGCACCGGCCGCCGCTCCCGCGACCCGTACGCGATCCCCGATATCGTCCGCGCCTTGTCCGTCTACCGCGGCCCCGACTTCACCGCCGACGAGATCTGCCTCGTTGAATCCCACCTTGGGCAGGGCCGCAGCGGCGGCTCCCGCTACGAGATCATCGAAAAGTTCTCACTGCGATAGTGCGCAAGTTTTTCAGGTACACCTTGAAAACTTTCCACTCTTGCAAGTTTTTCAGGTATACCTGAAAAATATGAGAGCTTTTCCGCGAGACAACTATCTCGACTTCCTGCGTCGCGTCACCGACCGCGATCTCGTGCGGATTATTACCGGGGTGCGCCGATGCGGAAAGAGCACCCTGCTCGAGCTCTACCGTGAAGATCTCGTTCGCGGGGGAGTGGACCCCCAACAAATTCTCACCATCAATTTCGAAGATGCCGCAAACGACAAACTGCGCGATCCAGAGAATTTCCTGGGGTATGTGCTCGAGCAGCACGAGTCGAAGGGGGTGCAGTATCTCCAGGTCGACGAAGTTCAAGAATTGGACGATTGGTCACGAGTGATCAATTCCCTGCGCGTGAATCCCGGCATGGAAATCTGCGTCACCGGGTCGAATGCCACCATGTTTTCGGGAGAGTCACTGACTTATCTCGCCGGCCGCTATATCGAGCTCCACATGCTGCCGCTCTCCCTCGCGGAGTTCCGCAGGTTCAGGAAAGACAGTGAGAGCATCGAAAAGTCCTACCGCGAATGGATGCGCATCGGCGGTTTTCCGGCGGCAGTTCTCGCTTGGGATCCGGACATCACGGATCAGATCAACTCGGGTCTTTTCGACTCGATTTTCACCCGTGACATCGCTACCCGTGGCCAAATCCGTGACACTGAAGTCTTCCTTCGCGTCGCGCGTTTCATATTCGACAACACAGGCTCGCCGCTTTCGACGAACCGGATAAGCAACCACTTGAAGAGCCAGGGTTATTCTTCTTCGCCCGAATCAGTCGACCGCTACCTCACATTGATGGAGGATGCCCACCTCATCTACCGCTGCCCCCGGTTCGACACGCAGGGAAAACAATGGTTGAAGACAAACGGAAAATACTATTTCGTCGACCCGGGGCTGCGCACCGCTTTGCTCGGTTCGAGGGATGTCGACAGGGGCCACGATCTGGAAAACATGGTCTATCTCGAGCTGCGCAGACGTCGCTACAAAGTCGCGACGGGGCATCTGCGAAACGCGGAAATCGACTTCGTGGCCACGCGTGGAAATGACACCAAAAATATCCAGGTCGCACTCTCAACCGAAGACCCGTCCACCCTCGAGCGTGAATTGCGTCCCTTGAACGGAAACGGCTATCTCATCACCGCTGACCGTATTCCACCGAACACGGGCAACGTCAGGTGGATTGACGCATTTGAATTTCTGGATGGAAAAGCTCTGGATTAATCCCGCCTATACTCAAAGCGTGTTTTCCACGATCATCCCTCCGAAAGCGTCCACCCGAATTCACGAGCTTGACGTGCCGTGGGATAGATCAAACGAAGCTCTAGGCACCTTCACCCTGTTCGCGCGGGAACTCTATACAGATCCTGGTCTTCCGCCGCTCCTTTTTCTCCAGGGCGGCCCGGGCAACCCGGCCCCGCGTGTGATGCAGGGGTGGATTCCGGAGGCGTTGAAGCACTACCGGGTCTTTCTTCTCGACGAACGCGGTACCGGCCGCTCCGGAAAAATCGATAAGGGAACCCCGCACCTCATCCGCCCGGAGATCCTGTCCAAACTGCGCTGCCCGGACGTGGTCGCAGATGCAGAAGACCTGCGCCGGCACCTCGGATTTGAAACGTGGGACGTCCTCGGCAATTCTTTCGGCGCCCTCTGTGTAGGCGCCTATTTGTCCTTTGCACCGGAAGGACTCGGAAGGGCATTTCTCACCGGCGCTTTACCCCACATCGGCTGGACCCCGGATGAGTACAACGAGATCACGCTGGATCTCGTCGATAAGCGCTGCCAAAGCTTCTACGACGCCGTTCCTTATGCCGAAGAAAACGTCCGAAAAGTGTGCGCGCACCTGCAAGAGACAGACGAATTCTTGCCGACTGGAGAAAGGCTCTCCGCCAACCGTTTCCGCTTCATCGGGGTGGCATTAGGCGCAGAATTCGGCTTCAGCATGCTGGCCAACCTGCTCGAATCGCCTTTCTACGAGCACGAAAAGCGACTGCGGAAGGACTTTCTCGCCCAGGTCAGCAGTTTCATCAGCACGGAGGTGAACCCGCTGTGGCCGGTCGTCCACCAGACCCTCATCGGTTTTTCGGATGCGGTAGGGCAATCACGCCTCGCAGCAGACCCAACCTCGGCTGAGCCTTATTATTTGCTCGGCAACCATTTCTTCCCGCACCATTTCGAAGAAGATCCCGCGCTAGCACCGTTTAGAGCCGCGGTCGAGGAGATGGAGACATACGACTGGCCCCCGCTTTTCGACGAAGCCCAGCTCGCCCAAAACGAGGTCCCCGCCACCGTCGCCCTCTTTGAAAGAGACATGTTCGTTCCGATTGACTTGGCCAAACAGGCGGCCTCCGCGATCGGCAATCTCACCGTCTGGACCCACCCCGAGTGGGACCACGATGCAATCTATAACCACGGAAAAGATTTATTCCGCGCCGTTACCGAGGCTTAGCTGGGAATAATCCGGATACGACGGCTGTGCGCCGGGGCGGGTCACGGAGAACGCACCGACGCGCGCAGCGAACGTCGCCGCTTCGACGAGCGAGTCTCCTGCAAGCAATCGGTGGCACAGCGCGCCGGTGAACGCGTCGCCCGCCCCGACGGAATCGACCGAGGTCACGGAAGGAGAAGCGACCCGAACGATTCCCTCAGCATCGCCCACCAGCGCCCCGTCCGCGCCCAACGTGACGACGACAGAAGGAAATTCGCGCAACAGCTCTTCCGCGCAGGCTTCAGGGGAAGACTTCTTCCCGAGCACCAGCTGCGCTTCGTGCTCGTTCACGATCAACGGATCAGCGCGCCTCAAAGCATCCCGGTCCACATCGATCACAGGCGCCAGATTCACCACGACGCGTCCTTTAGCCAGCTCGACCGCACGCGCAAAACCGTCCGCAGGAATCTCGCCCTGCAACAAGACAAGGTCCGCGCCCGCAACCAACGCAGCATGCTTATCGACGACACCTGCCCCCACATCCCCGTTCGCCCCCGGCACCACCATGACGGTATTTTCACCGTCCGACGCCACCGTGATGATGGCCAGACCAGTCGGCTTCGGGGAAATCTCGACGGCATTGAGGTCCACGCCGGCGTCGATAAGCAAATTGGTCGCGTCTTTTGCATGCGCATCTTCGCCGACTGCTCCCACGAGGAAAACCTCGGATCCGAGGCGTGCCGCCGCGACCGCCTGGTTCGCGCCCTTTCCTCCGGGCGTGATTTTGCCGCCTGTGCCCAACAGGGTTTCGCCGGGGAGAGGATGCCTCTCCACATTGATGGTCAGGTCTGCGTTGATGGAGCCGACAACGACGATGCTCATGTCTTCAGCCTACGGAATCGCGGACAGAAGGGACTGCGTGTACTCGTGCTGCGGGTTCGCCCAGACCTCTTCAGTGGGGCCCGTCTCGACGATCTTGCCGCGGTACAGCACCGCGATCGTCGGGCAGACTTGCCTCACCACAGACAGGTCGTGGGAGACGAAAATGAGTGTGACGTTGTCATGCACGACCAAGTCGTCGATAAGCTCGAGCACCTGCGCGCGCACCGACACATCCAGCGCGCTCACCGGCTCATCCGCGATGAGGATCTCCGGGTGCGGGGCCGCCGCGCGCGCGATGGAGATCCTTTGCCGCTGCCCGCCCGAAAACTGGTGTGGGAACCTGGGGCCCATCCCTTCCAGACCGACCTGGGACAGAACGTCTTCTGCCCGCGCCTCGTCTGAGCCGGCCTCCCTGATGGAATCACGTACTTTTCGCCGCGGGTTGAGCGAAGAATACGGGTCCTGGAAGACCATTTGCAGACCGCCGTCGACGCGCACGGATCCAGAATCCGGCTCGTTCAGCCCGGAAATGACGCGCAACAGCGACGTCTTTCCCGATCCCGAGCCGCCGACAATGCCGATCCTCTCGCCTTTGTGCACCGTCAGATTCACGTTGTCCAGCGCCAACGTGTTTCCGCGACGCCACGTGACATCCTTCAGTTCGATGACTGGTTTGCCCGTTGCGCGGATTTCTGCTGATGGTTTTGGCTTCGACGCCTCTACCAACTGAGCGGTGTAATCGACCTGGGGATCGTCGAGATCCGCATCAGCGTCCACGATCTGTCCGCCCTTGAGCACGATCACGCGGTCGGTCATCTTCCGAATCACGGCGAGGTCATGCGTGATGAACAGCAGCGCCATCCCGCGTTCCCGGACAAGGGAGTCGAGCAGATCCAGAATCTGCTGTTGCACCTCCACGTCCAGGGCAGTCGTCGGCTCGTCGCAGATGAGCAAATCAGGATCGCCCGCGATGGCCAAGGCGATCAACACCCGCTGCCTCTGCCCGCCAGACAGTTCGTGCGGGTAACTCGCAGTGCGCTCCACTCCCACTTCCCGCAGGAGCTCCCGGGCCTTCTCCAACGAGCAGGCCTCCGCGACTTGGCGCTCCACCGTCATCAGCGGGTCCAGCGCTGTCATCGGTTCTTGGAAGATCATCGACACTTTCTTGCCGCGCAGCTTCCTTTTCACGCGTGGCAAAGACTTGATCATGTCGGTGCCATCGAGAGTGACGGTTCCACGGGGAGTGAGCCTTTCATCGAGAAGCCCCATGATGGTCAGCGCGGTCATCGATTTGCCGGAACCGGATTCCCCGATCAGCCCCAGCCTCTCGCCACGAGAAATATCGAAAGAGATGCCCTCCAGGATCCCGTCGATGGTCAGATCCTCAATGTGCACCAGGGTCATCGTGACCTCCTATCAGCCACAGCATCTCCCAGCAGGTTGAAGCCTAAAACAGTCGCGGCGATCGCCAGGCCCGGCCACAGCGCCAGGTGCGGGGCAGTTGACAGATACGCCTGCGATGACTGCAGCATCCTGCCCCACGACGCATACGGCGCAGGAGTGCCGAGCCCGAGGAAAGACAGCCCCGCCTCTGCCAGGATCGCCAGAGCTAGTGCCACCGATACCTGCACAGCCAATGTCGAGGTGATATTCGGCAGCACGTGCCGCCATGCAATCAAGAACCCGGGCACTTTAGAGATCCGCGCCGAGAGCACATAGTCCTGTGCCATCACCTGCAAAGCCCCAACGCGCGACACCCGCGCAAAACCCGGAATCCCGGCGATGCCGATCGCCAGCACCACGATCCACATCGAGCCGCCGAACACAGCAGTGAACACGATCGCCAACAAGAGCGCCGGAAACGCCAGCAGCAGATCGTTCGTCCGCATGATGAGCCCGTCTGTCCAGCCGCGCTTCATGCCGGCAATGACTCCGAGCGGAACACCGATGAGCGCCGACAGCAGCACCGACGCAACAGCCACAGTCAGCGTCGTGCGCGCGCCGTCCATGACGCGGCTGAGCACGTCGCGCCCGTACTGATCCGTGCCCATCAGGTGAGTGAGCGACGAACCCTGCAGGCTCTCGCCCGGCACTGCATGCACCGGGTCGAAAGGCGTCCACACCATCGCCACCACTGCGAATAAGACCGCGATCCCCACAAGCACCAGGCCGATGATCTTCCTCATGCCTGCCTCCTCAAACGTGGGTCGATGAAGCGGTACAGCACATCGACAATCAGCGTCACCGCGAGCGTGAACACCACCAGCAGCATCATCAAGGTCTGCACCGTGGTCAGATCACGGGTCGCCACCGCATCCAGCAGCATTGAGCCAATTCCCGGCAGCGCAAACACCTTCTCAATCACCACCGCGCCCACGATCAGCGTGGTGAATTGCAAACCTGTCACGGTCAACACAGGGAGGAATGCATTCCTGAGCGCGTGCCGGTACAGGGCCTGCCTCGTCGATAAGCCCACTGCCCTCGCTGTGCGCACGTAGTCCTTGTCTAGTTCTTCGTTGACGGCGCTGCGCACATACCGCGTCAAAATGGCCGCTTGGACCAAACTCAGCGCGATCACCGGCAACACTAGGTGCGCCAAGAAATCCCAGAATCCCGCATTCGGCGGCACCCAACCATTGGCGGGCAACCAGCCCAACCACACGGAAAAGACCGCCACCGTCAAAATGCCGACCAAGAAACTCGGAACTGCGATTCCCACCTGCGTCAGCGCAGACACGATCGCCGTGTCCCATTTTCCGCGGCGCCGCACCAGATACGTCCCCAAAGGAACCGCGATCGCCATCGACAAGATCATTGCACTCACCGTCAGGATCAGGGAGACCTGCATCCTGTCGAGCACCAGGGGAGTGATGTCCTGCTTGCTCGTCAACGAGGTGCCGAAATTGCCAGTCACCATGCCGCCGACCCAGTCGAAATACTGCTGGACCAGAGGTTTATCCGTGCCCAGTTGGTTCGCGAGCTTCGCCACATCCTCGTCGGAGGCGGTCACACCGAGCGCGATCCGCGCCGGGTCGCCGGGGACAGCCCTCAGCAAGAGAAAGATGATCACGCTCGCCGCGAAGAGCATCGAGAAGAACCGCACGACCGATCTCACTGTTTGGTCACCTCCGACAGATCGATCCCGTCAGTGACCACTGTCGGATCAACGCCTTCCACGCCGGGGGCGGTGACGACAATATTGGGCAAATTCGCCAACGTGACAGCGCCCGCGTCTTCCATGATCGAATCGACGGCATCCTTCATGTACTCGATATTTTCTTCAGGAGTTCCCGCGTCGGCATTCGCGAAATTGTTCCGCACAGCCTCAGAATCAAACCCGAGGTAATACTCGGGGGAGAACAGCTGCGGCATATCGCGCGGCTCCACATGAGCAATCAACGACGACTGGTAGTCCGCCTGCTGGAGGACCTGGTTCAGCCACACTGCCGGAAATTCCACGGTTTTGAGCTTCACGTCGAACCCGACGTCTTTCAGCTGGGAGAAGATCAACTCCGCCGCATCTTGGGCGTACGGAAGTGACGGCACCGTGATCACCACTTCTGGAGAGTCGCCGCCCAACAGCTCCCGGGCCTTGTCGGGGTCGAATGGAAAATAGTCTTTCCCGGTGAACCACGGGTCACTCGGTGACACGGGCGCACCGCCGGTGTCTTTCGCCATGCCTTTCCACACGACGTCGTTAAGCGCGTCTCTGTCGATCGCGTAAGCCACCGCTTTCCGCACGTCCGGGTCGTCGAAGGGAGCGCGCCGGTTGTTCAAGCTGAGCAGCACCTCGCCGTTCGTCGTTCCGACCTCGACGCCGAAAGAGTTTGGAAGCGTCTCCAGCAATTCCGGCGCTTGCAGCCCCCACAGCACATCGACATCGCCGACGCGCAGAGCATTCACCGACGACACAGCGTCCGAGAAATACCGGATAGCGGCATCTTGGCGTGCCGGCTCACCCCAGTAATCCTCCCGGGCATCAAAAGAAATGGACTCGCCGAGCGCGAAGCTGTCGACCACGTACGGTCCGGTCCCCACAGGATCGGTTGCTAGCTTATCGACGCCCCCAGGGGCCATCATCGCCCCCGTCAACGTCCCCATCGACCACAACCAACCATTAGACGGAGCATCCAATGTCACCTTCAATGTCAGTGGATCCACCACCTCGACGTCTGTGACCGGATCCATCTGCTTAGCGAGTCCATTGGTCCATTCCTCGCGCACATAATTGATGGAAAAGGCAGCCGTGTCGGCGGAGAATTTCTCGCCATTTGAAAAAGTCACGCCGTCTTTGAGGTGAAAGACATATTCCGTCCTGTCCTCGTTGACATCCCAGCTCTCGGCAAGGAGGGGTTGGGGCTGGCCGGTGTCGTCGATAAGCACGAGCGTCTCGTAGACGTTGTTCATGAGCGCCTGCGGGATCGCGGCACCTCCCGTGGTGGTGAAGTCGAGTGAGGCGGGCGGCGATGTCGTACCCACGACTACGCTGTCCGGTTCGATGCGGCCGACATTCGACGCTGTGCTGCCCGCGGAACATGCGGACAGCAATCCGACCGACAGCACCGCCACTGCGGCACCCAATGCTCTCATGGGCAAAAGGCTATTCTTGCGCTGCGGCGATCTCAAACTTCACCGGAATGGACGCGCCCCTCACACTGCTCAGCTCGGCCTTGACCATGTCGCCCCGATAGAGATTCTCCGCGTACTCGACGGGTTCACCCTGGGACGTGAAAGCCCGCATTTCGAGCCGCCACACCGGGTCGCCCTCGGAGATGCCCAAGAGCTCTGCCTGGCGAGCTGTCGCCGTAGACGCCTCTGCTGTGCGGGAAGCGTTGTCGATGACCACGCCTTCGTCGAAAAGCTGCTGGTGCACCGGCTGCTCGCCCGGAACTAGCGCGAGGAAGCGCTCTCCGAACTTGAGCGGGAACACGAGTCTTTCCAACAGGACTGGGGTCTCATTCGCCGTGCGGATGCGGACAATCTCCACCACTGGGTCATTGACCTGGAGGTTGAGCGCCTCCGCGACATTCTGGGACGCGGGCTCGCGCGCGACTCGGAGGATCCGCTCGCCCGCTTCCTGCTGTGCCTCCGCGAAAAGGGAAGAGGCAGAGATCAGCGCGTCGAAGCTGTTGGACTGCGGGGCTTTCAGAACGAGCGAACGCCGCCCGCGCCCGGAAGAAATCAGACCGTCGCCGCGGAGCGCTGCGACCGCTTGGCGGACGGGGCCGCGTGACGTGTCGAATTTCTCGCACAGCTCAGCCTCGGAAGGAAGCGGGTCGCCCGGGGCGAGCGTGCCGTCGTGGATCAGGCCACGGAGGTAGTCCGCAATCTCCTGATGTTGTTGGCGGGCTATGGTAGTTCTCCTGTCAAGTATTCACTAGATAGTGCGTACAATACAGAGCTTGAGCTGGAAACGAACATTTATATGCATAGCCTCGTATACATAAATGTGGAGACGATCTCCATTGAATGCAGCACTTCCTCATGCGTCGGAGATTGGAAGGAGATCATCAGTTCATCGGCCTTCGCGTGCTCCGCAAAACCCTCCAGATACTCCGCCACCTGCTCGCCCGTGCCTTGTGCCGTGTAGCGCAACATGCCGACGATCTGGTGGCCCTGCGGAGAATTCATCACGGCATCCAACTGATCCTCGGTCAACGACCGCCCCTGGCGGCCGAGGAACGCTTTCACGCGCTTCCGGCGCACGAGTTCTGTCTGCCGCGCCGCATCCTGTTCGCTCTCCGATGCAGTGACATTCACCGCCGCGATGACGAACGGTTCTTCACAGTGTTCAGAAGGCTGGAAATTCTCGCGGTAGTACGTCGTCGCCTCTTCCAGGTGCGTCGGCGCGAAATGGGATGCAAAGGAATAGGGAAGACCCAGCTTTGCAGCCAGCGTCGCTCCGAACATGGACGAGCCGAGAATATATAGAGGCACATTCGTGCCCGCCCCTGGCACGGCAGTCACGCCTGGCACGACGGAATCCCCGGCGAGATAGCCTTGCAACTCCAGCACGTCATTCGGGAAATTCTCCGCGGACATCGGGTCGCGGCGAAGAGCACGGCCAAGCGTATTTTGGTCCGTTCCTGGTGCGCGGCCCAACCCGAGATCGATCCGGTCTGGATACAGCTCAGCCAATGTGCCGAACTGCTCCGCGATCACATACGGCGCATGGTTAGGAAGCATGACACCGCCAGCGCCGAGACGAATCTTCTCGGTTTTGGCGGCGACGTGCGCGATGAGAACCGCCGGCGACGACGACGCGATCGACGGCATGTTGTGGTGCTCGGAGTACCAGATTCGGCCATATCCCAGTTTCTCTGCCGTCTGCGCCAATTCCACGGAACGCTCCATGGACTGGCCAGGGGTCTCGTCGTCTCGGACAGTGCAGAAATCCAGCAGGGATAGGGGAGTCATGGTCGTCCTTCCACTCGGGGCAATGTACACCCCTTGCAACAAAGTGGAAGGACGCTTTATTTCTGGTTAGGCGAGGTTGGCTTCAGCTTCTTCGAGGGTCTCGCCCTCCACAGTGCGTTGCGTGCCGATCTCCAGCGGGGCGTGTGGCTTAGCAAGGTCGATGGCGACACCGATTGCGAATGCCACAGCCGTCGGCAGCAGCCAGCCGAGGTCGAAGCCCTGCATCGGCGACCACGCGACCAGCGGCGTCAGTGCGTCCGCAGCCCACCCGAGGCTGATGAAGGTGGAGATCAGCGACCAGATGACGGCGACCCAGATCGGCAAGAAGAAGCCCCAGCGCAGGCGTGTGCGGCGGCGGAACAGCGGCTCGATGAGGGTGACGAAGATCAGGGCGATCGCCGGCGGGTACAGGAAACCGATGACCGGACCAGCGATGGCGATCACGAAGTCCAGGCCCTGCGTCGCCATGACCGCGGAGGCAACAGCGAAAATGGTGGCCCAGGTGTGGTAGGAACCCGCGAACTGCTGGGAGAAGTACTCCGCGGTGGATGTGATCAGTCCGATCGCGGTGGTCAGGCAAGCGAGAACGACGATCAGCGCGAAGACGGTCTGACCGGGGCGGCCCATGAGCTGCAGGGCTGCGTCGGCAAGCAAAGGTGCCCCCGAGTCGTACTGCGTCGCTTCAGGCATGGCGCGGCCAATCAGACCGAGGCCGACGTAGATCAGTGCGAGCAAGATACTTGCACCGAGGCCAGCGAGGATGGTGCTGCGAACCAGGGGCTTACCTTCCGCGAACCCTTTATTGCGCAGGGATGCGATGACGACGATGGAGAATGCCAGTGCGGCGATCGAATCCATGGTGAGGTATCCCTCGAGGACGCCCGCCGGGTACGCGCTGGAGGCGTAATCCTCGTTCGGGGTGTAGTGCTGGTTCGTCATCGTGAACAGCGCCATGCCGATCATGACGACCAGGAGTATCACCAACGCCGGCGTGAGGAATTTGCCCAGCGTGTCGGTGATGCGCGTCGGATTCCAAGAAAGGGCGAGGGCGATGCCGAAGAACACGATATTGAAGATTGCCGCGGTCAGTGTGCTGTCCCAACCGAACACCGGCGTGATGGCGACCTCGAAGGACACGGCACCTGTACGCGGAAGAGCATAGAACGCGCCGATCGAGAGGTACGCGAGAACGGGAAACACCACGCCGAACAGGGAGCCCGCACGCTGCGCAAGGTCGCGCACATTCGAGCCAGACAGTGCGATCGCGACCACGGCGAGCACGGGCAGCAACGCACCCGTGGTGAGGAAGCCGAGGATCGCCGGCCAGAAGTTTTCACCCGCCTGTACCGCGAGCATGGGCGGGAAGATGAGGTTTCCGGCACCGAAGAACATCGAGAAGAGTGCGAGCGCTGTAATCACGATCGCGCTGGTCTGCGTCTTGTTGCCGCTAGACACCGCAGTAGACATTGGACCTCCCTAGGAAAATGAACTAATCGTAGGGGTCACCCTATCATCTCATGCTGCGGAACAGGGTTCCATTGGGTGAAAAATTTGCTTATCGACGTCCCGTCCATGTTCGAAATTCCTCCTTCCCAATTCCGATGCGACCTGCATTTTGTGGATAAGAATTCGAACAGAGTAGCGAATCTGTGGATAACTATGAGCGCTTTCAGGGAGGTGTGTCTGAGTCGTTTGCAATACTGTTCGCACAGATGTTTCAAATGCGTCTGAAAGCGATCCACAACGATCCCGATGAGATAAGGAGCAGACCATGAGCGCCCAAGTCGAAGCGCCCGGGCATTCTCCGCCGCCCGGTGTGTTCTTCGCTAGCGAGAATCCCGACGACCCAGACAGCACCGCAGGCATCTATCTGCGGCGCGCGCAGCACGCCATCTTCGGCCGATATGCACAAAACGACGAGTTCCTTGGTTCCCACGATGCGGACGCGGAAGTCACTGCCGTGAGCATCAGCACCGGGTTGACTCCCTCTTATGTGAAGGAGGGAATGTTCGCCTACATGACGCTCCAGCAGCTGCCCCGCCTGCGCGACCTTCAAAATGAGACGCAGCGCTTGGACATCAAGCGGTTGTGCGCCATCGAAAAAGCAGTGAACCGGCTGGGCAATGATGCCGCTCCCGAGGATTACGAACAGATCGACGACCTCCTCGTCGGCCTGTTCACGCCCGATACCCCGAACCAGCAGCTGCCGACGCCGTATATGGTCACCCGTCAGCTCAACCTGCTGATGGCCACCCTGGACTGCTCCGTGGCTTTCGACGCAGAGAAAAAGAAGAAGCGCGGGGAGACGCCCCCTGGCTTCGGCCAGCTCGATTTCCATCCCGATCCCTCGGGAGTCGGGCTGTCTGGTCTGACCTTCTCCGCGGACAACGCGACGATGGCTGCAGCCCAGTCCTCGATCAGGGCGACCGCGCGCAAGCACGGTCTCTCCGATTCTGACGCGACCCTCAAGCTCCTCACGGGCCGCGTCGCCGCCGAGCTTCCCGCCACCATCTTCGCCTACGCGCCGAAGAAACCGGATGGCAGCGTGGACACCACCAAGCCCGTGTTCATTCCCGGTTTCGGGTGGTCGGGCGCTGTCGGCACCGAAATGTTCCACTCGTTCAATATCAGCGTGATCGACCTTGAAGGGGCTGCGGCTCACACCGTTGCCGGCTACGTCGCACCCGAGAAAGTCAGAGCTTTTGTTCGCGGCCGCGACGGAACCTGTATCTACCCGGGGTGCAGCCGCGACGCCTGGTCGTGCCAGCTGGATCACCGGATCCCGTACGACGAAGGAGGCCAGACGAACGCAGACAATCTCTACTGCCTCTGCCAGCATCACCACAATATGAAGACTGACCGTCTGGCGTTCTACGTCCCGGATCCGGTCACCGGTGAGGTCGTGTGGCTTTTCGCGGATGGAACGTATGCCCGAGTGGAACCGGAAAGCGTGCTCGAAAGCCAGATCACCCCGACGAATCCGAAGTGGTCGCGTTCGCTCAACGACGTCAGACGGCTCAAGCGCGAAAACGCCAGGTTCTTCGCGCAGTGCCACAAGGTCCTGGATGATTTCGAGAAGGACTTCGACTACGAAGCGTGCCTCGAAAAACTCCTGGAATTGGAGGAGAAGTACGGACTGCGCTTCCCCTTCCACCCGGAGCCCATGCCCACCTACGAGCCGCCGCCGGAGGATTAGGACAGTTCGCGGATCGCGCGCAGCGGGATCTCGACCCAGTCGGGCCGGTTGTTGGATTCGTAGACGACTTCGTACGCAGCTTTGTCAGCGATGTACGCATCCAGGATCGGATTCGGCTCGATTTCGTACCCAGCGAGCAGCTTATCGACGTCAGCCTGACCCCCCATTGCATGCACGTACCCGAAACTTCGCACCATTCCGGCGACATCCCGCAAAGGATGATCTGGCAGCCGCCTTTGTTCAAGGGGGCGGGCAGGTTCGCCCTCAAAATCAATCAAATACCAGCGATCAGAAAGGAGAGTCTGACCCAGGTGTAGATCACCGTGGATGCGCTGAATGGCTACGTGATCATTCGGCACCCGTGAGTAAATTTCCCGCAAATTGTCCTCGAAAGGATCGAGTGCATCAGTTTGAGTGAGAATCTCGTCGAGATGCTCATTGAGTGAATCGCGGATCTGGGAGCCAGAGACTGATTCCGTGCCGAAAGCGTCTGAAAGTGCTTCGTGCACGGTCCGGATGGCGGCGCCGAGTTCATGCTCGCTTTCTAGTCCTGGGTCGAGCGCGAGTTGGAAACCGTCGTGGCCGTCGGTGATGAACTGTTGCATCATCGCCAGGGTTTGGCCATCGCGGGTGAGGTGGCCACGGACACCGGCGACGTGCGGGCAGTCGGAAATTTCGCTCAAAAGCTCGACGTCGGGGTTCAATCCAGTTTCGAGCTTGCGGAAGACCTTCAGGATCCACTTCTCGTCCACGATAAGGGAGGTATTCGACTGATCAGCTCGAAGTGGGTGAGCGGTCTTTCCCGACATGTCGCCGGAAATTTCACCGAAATTGGGGAGGTGCTCCACGTACGTTTGGGCGCCCTCATCGGTGTCGAGGATGTCCTCGTTGTCAGAGATGAGGACCTGATAGTGGTCGATTTTGCCGTGGTCGACTTCGAGAATCTGCCATGCATAATTCTTGGCGGGGATCTCGGCGACGACTTTTTGGTTCAGAATCTCTTCTGATTTCGCGCCGTAAAAACGAGTCTTTTTCAGGTCCATGATCTGTGTGGGGAGTTAGGAAATATCGAACCAGAAGTGGCCGTGCGGGGCGAGGGTGACCAGCCACGGAAGTTCACCGATGGCGGGGAACTCGATGTTGCCGGACAGCTCGCGGGGAACGACTCCTGCGAAGTGCGACAGGTTCATTTCGACTGGCTGGGGCAGCGAGCTCATGTTGTTGATGCAGAGGATTCGTTCTCCGTCGTATTCGCGGATGAAGGCGAGAACCTGGGGGTTGGTGTGCTCGACTTCTTGGTAGTCGCCGCGCCCGAAAGCCTTGTATTGCTTGCGGATGTGCACGTGCTCGCGGACCCAGTGGAGCAGCGAATTTTCACGTTCCATCTGGGATTCGACGTTGATGGCTTGGTAGCCGTACGTGTCGTTGCGGATGGCCGGCAGGTAGAGGCGCTCGGGATCGGTGCGGGAGAAGCCGCCGTTGCGGTCGGCATTCCACTGCATGGGGGTGCGGACACCGTCGCGGTCGGGAAGCCAGATGTTGTCGCCCATGCCGATCTCGTCGCCGTAGTAGAGGAATGGGGAACCGGGAAGCGACAGCAGGAGGGCGTGCGCCAGCTCGAGGCGGTCGCGGTGGCCACCCAACAAAGGAGCGAGACGGCGGCGGATGCCGACATTCGCGCGCATGCGGGGGTCGGTGGCGAAGGTGGTGTACATGAAGTCGCGTTCGTCCTCCGAGACCATCTCGAGGGTGAGCTCGTCATGGTTGCGCAAGAAGATGCCCCACTGGGCGGATTCCGGAATATCGGGGGTCTCACGCAGGATGTCGATGATGGGCTGCGCGGATTCCTGGCTGATCCCCATGAAGATGCGGGGCATTACCGGGAAGTGGAATGCCATCTGGCACTCGTCGCTGTCACCGAAATAAGCGACGACCTCGTCGGGCATCTGGTTGGCTTCGGCGAGGAGGAAACGGCCGGGGTACTCTTCGTCGAAAAGCTTGCGCACACGTTTGATGAATTCGTGCGTCTCGGGAAGGTTTTCGCAGTTCGTGCCTTCACGCTCGAAAAGGTACGGGATGGCGTCGAGGCGGATGCCGTCCATGCCGAGGTCCAGCCAGAAACGGATGACATCGATGACGGCATCTTGAACTTGAGGATTGTCGTAGTTGAGATCTGGCTGGTGGGAGAAGAAGCGGTGCCAGAAGTACTGCTTGCGCACCGGGTCGTAGGTCCAGTTGGACTCTTCGGTGTCGATGAAGATGATGCGGGCTTCAGAGTATGGGGCAGGCGTGTCGGACCAGACGTAGAAATCGCCGTAGGGGCCGTTCGGGTCGCGGCGGGACTCTTGGAACCACGGGTGCGTGTCAGAGGTGTGGTTGATGGGGAAGTCGGTGATGATGCGGATACCGCGCTTGTGGGCGGCGTCGACAAGCGAAACGAAGTCCTCGACGGTGCCGAATTCGGGGAGGACCTTGCGGAAATCACGGATATCGTAGCCGCCATCGCGCAGGGGCGAATCGTAGAACGGCGGGAGCCACAGGCAATCGACACCGAGCCACTGCAGGTAGTCGAGCTTTTCTTCGAGGCCCTTCAGGGTGCCGGAGCCAGAACCATCTGGATCGTAGAAAGCGCGGACGAGGACTTCGTAGAATACGGCGTCCTTGTACCACTCAGGGTCGGGGCGCTCCCAGGGCTCGTTGCCGGGAGCGGGGGCGGGGGCATCGTATTTGCTGGCGTCCGCCTCGATGAGGAAGCCTTGCTCGTCAGTCGCGTCCATGGCCCCTAACAATAGCGGTCGATATCCGGTCGAGTGCTTCGGCCAAGATTTCGGGGCTAGTGGCGAAATTCAACCGCGCGTGGTGCGCACCGCCGGTGCCGAAAGTGATTCCTTCATTCAGTGCGACTTTCGCTTCTCGACGAATCCACGTAGCCGGTTTCTCATCTTTGACCTCAGTGCCACTGAAATCGAGGAACATGAGGTAGGTGGCTTGAGGTTTGGTGAACTCGATACCGGGGATGGCTTCTGGGAGGTTCTCGATCAAAAAATCTCGATTGGACTTGAGAGTCTTGAGTTGGTCGTCCAAGGCTTCTTTTCCGTGGTCGTAGCAGGCTTGGGCGGCGACGATGCCGAGGGTGCCGGTGCCATCTTTTGCTACTCCGGTCAGATTCTTCCAGGTATGGACGTCTTTTTCATTGCTGAAGACCATCTGGGCGCACTTGAGGCCGGCGACATTCCATGCCTTGGACGTCGCGGTGACGGTGATGCAGACGTTTGCGGCGGTGTCACTGACGTTAGCGGCGCAGAGGTGGGAGTTTTCGTAAACAATGGGGGCGTGGATTTCGTCGACAAGCACGCGGGCGCCGTACTTGGCGGCGATATTCGTGATTTGGACGAGCTCCTCTTCGTCGAAGGTGTAGCCCCACGGATTATTCGGCGACGCGAGCAAGATGGAACCGGCACCGTTTTTGAATGCGGCGTCGACTTCCATGAGGTCTAGGCCGTCCTTTGCCCCGACCTCGACCATCTCGCGGCCGGCAGTCTCGGGAAGCTCGAGGAACGGGGGATATGAGGGGACCGGAACGATGACGGGAGAGTCGGGCTTGGTGAAGTACTGGATGCCCAAGAGCATGCCACGCACCACGTCGGCGACGGGGAAAATGTGTTCTGGGTTCGGTGTCCATCCATACTGCTCGGAATAGAACCTGCTCAAGGAGTTTCCGAGCGTGTGGTGGGCGGGGGTGTAGCCAAACATTTCGCGGTCCACCGCATCCTGAATCGCGCGCTTCACCGGCTCGGCGGTGGGGAAATCGCTCTCGGCGACCCACAAGGGGAGAATCTCGTCCCCGAATTGGGTCCACTTGCGGGTGCCGCGGGCGCGGAGGGTCTCAAGATCTGGGAACTGCATACGATCCACGGTAGCGTGCTTGTGCTCGGTGAGGTTCAACCCCTTATTTTGCCTGGTCGGCAATTTCCCAAACTTTATCCCGCGTGTGCATTCTTGTACCGGGAGAGCGTGGGATTGAAAAGCGCCTCAATGGGTCGGACAGGCGTACCCAGTTTTCTAAACGCCAAGCTTCTACCAACCTCGGATGAAATGCTTGAAAAAGGCCCCAAGCGTAAGCTTCCCGTAGATCTTTAGTTAAGTTCTTTTCAGCGATCAGCCGTTTTCGGATATCCAGGTTTCGGCCCGGGGACGTAAATTGAAGCCCCGTCAGAAGGTCTTCCCTCTCGCAATTCTTCCCTTTAGCTAGAAGGTTTGCATCCTCCAGCGCTATTGCGATTCGTTTTAGCGGTTCAAAAAACATCTCATCAGCTTGATGGAATTCTTGCTGTGAGACGAAAAGCAATCGCGCAGTCTCATCGGGTAATGCCCAGCCACCGTACTCGGCGAAGTGGGAGTGCCATCCTGTGTTCAGAGGATGGTTCGCCAGCAAATGATGCCGGGTTTGCGCAGAGCACTTGAATTGTCCCGGCGAAGAACCTCGCCATCCAACTGTCCGATTGAGGTTGTGTCCCCCCTCGCCCGCCCCATACTTGATTTCTTTACCGGTGATTCCCATCTTCCAAAGTTCAAACGCTAGGAGCGCATCTTCAGTCGGGTCGATGTTCTGTCTTGGTCCCGAGTAGCCTTCGTCTGACAGAGAGTAACGGCTGAGCGGAACCTCGAGTTTTGTGCGAGTTTTTCCGAGGTTTAGCTTCGTCAGTGCTGTCAGGCTCAAACCTGTCGGGAACGAACTACGACGCTGGGCGCTTCTTTCATCTCGAAATGCAAGAAGAGTGTCTGCGGTTTTGTGGATGATGGAGGTGGGGATCTCTGTCACCATGAAAAGCGAACGAAGGTCATTAATGAGTAATCCGTGACCAACCAGCAGATCTGCCTCTTCGAGTTTTTGAATTGCACGCGATGCGAATTTATGCCCCTCTAGGAGTTCTGCATCAATCTGAGTCGTTTGAACCTCAGCCAGGCTGACTGAATCTATTCTGTTCCATACGATGGCCATCCGCTCGCCTACGTGGGTTATAGGGTCGTGGGTTCTTGCTGATTTCCCGTGAGCGCGGGAAGCCTGGATATAGTCGACATCTACACTTGCGACAATGTGTCCTGGTCTTAAATCCACTTGTCCTCCGACTGCTAGTAGCTGGTGGTGGGGTGTGGTCTAAGCACACCATGGGGTATTGACCACCAGCAGCTAACGCTCGAACAAATGATCGGGCGGAAGACTTGCCGAGGTGAATTATGGACGTGAGTCGTCACAGCTCTGCCTCGTCGGTTTCTCCAATTCCTTCGTGGAAGCCGAAAGCCTTGAGTCGCTTCCGATCTTCCGCAGACGACGACGCTGTTAGCGCGAGAAGCTCTGAATAAACTCCGCCGGAGACGGCGAGTTCGGAGGGTGTGCCGATCTCGTCAATTTTTCCGTCCTTGAGGGTGATGATGGTGTCGACGGAGGCGATCGTCGATAAGCGGTGCGCGATCATGATGGTGGTCCGGTCCTTCATCAATTCGTCGAGCCCGGCTTGGACGGCGCGTTCGGATTTGGTATCGAGCGCTGATGTCGCTTCGTCGAGGACGAGGATTGGTGCATCCTTGAGCATGGCGCGGGCGACGGCGACGCGCTGTTTTTGGCCGCCGGAAAGTCGCAGACCGCGTTCGCCGATGACGGTGTCGTAGCCGTCGGCGAAGCCTGAAATAAAAGTGTGTGCATTGGCGCGCTTGGAAACTTCAATGATCTCGTTTTCGGATGCGTTTGGGTTTCCGTACGCGATGTTTTCGCGGATGGTGCCGGAGAAGAGCGCGGGTTCTTGGAAGACGACACCGACGGAGGCGCGGACGCGTTCGATGTCGGCGGTGTCGATGTCTTTACCGCAGATGGTCAGCGAGCCGTGATTGATGGGATACAAGCCCAAAATGAGGTTGACCAGCGTGGATTTTCCACCGCCGGACTCACCGACGAGCGCGATTGTTTCTCCATGGCGGGCGGAGAAGGAAATATCGGACAGGACGGGCTCTTCGTCGTCGTAGGAGAAGCTGACGTTGTCGAATCGGATGGTTGGCTCGGCCGCAGGAAGTGGCTGGGTCGGCGTTGTGTCCAGCGCGGGAACATCGGCGGAATCCGTCGCGGAGACGACTTGGGGGTTTGCGGAGGCTTCGATCGGCTGGTCCATCACCTTGAAATAGTCGCGGGAGCCGGCGATGGCGCGCTGGGCGGAATCGACAAGCCAACTCATCATCTGGACTGGTTGTTGTGCCATGGTGACCAGCTGGATGAGCATGACCATGTCGCCGATGGAAAAGCGGCCGTTGTAGGTCTGGACGAACAGGATCAAATAGATGCCTAAGAAGACGGCATTCATCGCCATGCCGCGAGCAACGTCCATTCCATGCCACCAGCGGGATTGCGGGCGAGTGAGATCGATGGTCTTTCCATAATGGTTGCTGAAAGCTTGGAGCTCACGGGTCTCAGCGACGAAAGATTTGGTGACCTTCACTTGGCCGACGACCTCGGCGAAGCGGCCGTTGGCGAGGTCGATTTGCTCGTTCTTGTCTTTCTCGTATTTCTGCCAGCGTTTCGACGTCAGGGCAGTCAGCGCGAGGTAGATAGGAAATAGCGCAAGCAGGAGGAGGGAGAGCGGCCAGTAGAAGAAAGCGGTGATGCCGAGGATCGCGATGACCTGCAGGAGCATCGGCAACAACGTGTTGGAAAAGGTCTGGACCGTCTGCGTGATATTCATGATCGAGCGGTCCAGGCGGGCGATGATCGTGCCGGTGACTTGACCGTCGAAATAGCTTTGGGGCAGAGAGAGAAGTTTGGCGAAATATCGCGTCGAGAGTGTTTGCCTGATCCGTGCGGAGACGACGTCGCCGAGGTAGCCGCCGATATTCTGCATCAATGTATTTGCGGAATACGCCGCAAACAGGGCGACTGCGAGCCAGACAATGGGGTCGAGATCTTTTCCCTCGACAATCGTGTCGGTGGCCTCGCGAATGATGAACGGGGACACAAGGTGGAGCGCCGCAGTGACCGAGGAGATGACGACAATGCCGACGTAGTAGGGCCAAAGTGCGGACGCGCTACGGATGACTCGAAATAGTGGCTGCACGGACTCCACTGTAAAGTGTGTTGAAGTTTCGTCGACAGGGAAGGCTCATGATGACGCGCAAGGCTCTTGGGACCATCGCGGCAGTATCTTCATTGCTTCTGCTCGCTGGATGTGGGGATGACGGGGTCGTGGACCAAGAGGGCTCGCTCACCCCGACCACGGGTGTGGCGACGCCGACTGAAGAGCCGGAAGAATTCGAGACACACAGTGCTGAACCGCTCACAACCGACGAGATTAGCGGCGAGTCCGTCGAAGACCCGGGCATGGATGTCTCCTACAAGTGGCAGGGAACCAACTACGCGCCGAACGGCGGGACCGTCGTCACGGTCGCGGTGAAGAACCACTCGGACAACATCATGCCGCCGGAGGCGCTCGGCGAGCCTGAACTCACGTACGACGGCGGAGAAAAAGCCAGCCGCATCAGCGCGGAAGACGCCGGCATCGAGCTTGAAGGGCTTGATTTTCCGCTGGGCAAAGGTGCGACGATGAATGTTCAGTACGCATTCGACGTGAGCTCGGGCAATCTTTACGACGCGACGTTCAAGATCGGCAACGTCGTTTTTGAAGGGAATCTGAACAACTAGTGGATGAGCTCGTGGTGCTGTGCACCGAGGACGGAAAAGAGAAGGGAACTGCCCGCAAAGGCGAGGTGCACACAGCCAATACTCCTCTTCATTTTGCATTTTCGGCATGGCTTTTCGATGATGCTGGCAACGTTCTCCTGACGCGTCGGGCCTTGAACAAGCTGACGTGGCCGGGAGTGTGGACGAACAGTTTCTGCGGTCACCCGGGGCCTGACGAGACATTCGAAGAGGCGCTGGTCAGAAGGGCATCTGAAGAGCTGGGCACGACAGTGAAAAATATCGAGTCGGTGCTGCCCGAATTTCGCTACCGAGCGGTAGATGCGTCGGGGATCGTGGAGAACGAGATTTGCCCGGTCTATTTCGCGGAATTGGATGGAAAACTCGACCCGAACCCGGACGAGGTGTGTGAATTTGAGTGGGTCTCGATGGAAAGCCTGAAGGAAGCGGTCAAAAGTTTTCCATTCATCTTTTCGCCGTGGCTGGTGGAAGAGCTAGAGCAGTTTCCTCAGTGAGGTTCGGGTTGCCGAATTTTGCATAGTTGACGAGCCAGGGGGTAAGGGGGCCGTCGAAAAGCGGAAATAGCTCGTCGCAATGCTTTGAGCCTCCGGTGAACCGGACGTGCCAGACCTCTCCGGGGGCGTTGTCGACTACTGCTTTGACCCAGCGGAGAATGATTTTGTTGGTCAGGCGTTTTCCAATGATCGGCTGCTGGAATTCCTCGTCGTGAGAGGAAATGACCAGCGGGATGTCTGCCATTTCTTCGGGTTTCAGTGGGGTGGGGCCTAAAGCCATGTCTGTCGGGTAGCGGCGGCGCAAACGTTTGTAGGCGCGCTCGAGTGTGTCTGGTTTTGCCTTGTTGAGCCAGGTTCTGGTGGTGGGAATCCGAAGGGCGGATTTCCTCTGACGGAAATTCTTGTGGGGAAAGGCAGGGGACATGGCCACGGCCCGTCGAAAAGCTCCGCGGTAGTGGTCTTTCCTCATGAGCCACAACACGATGGCGGCACCGGCGGATTGGCCAGTGAGCGTGACATTGGTGGGGTCGCCGCCGAAAGCCTCGATATTTTGCTGGACCCACTCGAGACCGAGGTTGACGTCGTCGACCGCGCGGAAATGGTGGGGCTGGTCGTCGCGAAAAGGAACGAGGCCCGCAAGCTTCTTCCTGTAGCCGATGCGCACGAGAATGACGCCGTTCTCTGCCAAAGTTTTTCCCGGTGATGCGGCGTCTTCATGGTTGCCCATTTCGAAGCGGCCGCCGTGAATATGGACGACGACGGGAGCTTCCTTTGCGTGCTTCGGCGCGACGATGGTGAGGGCGATTTTTTCGGGGTCGGGCGATTGCGCGTCGATGAGTTCTCCCTTCGGCGCCATTTCTGCATCGTCGAAAGGAGCGGGGAAATGCGCAAAAGGGATGGAGTGGAAATAGGAGATTTCGCCTCCGGATTTTCCAATCACAGTCCCGGCAGGGCACGTCACTTCAACGGGAGAGCTCATGGAGCCTAAGCTTAAGCGACATGATCGAACTGACGCAGGCAAGTCCGTGGCTGCAGCTGCCCATTGTTTTGGTGTTTGCGCTGCCCATTGCTGTGCTCGTGGCCGCCGGTATCTTGAGGCTGGTGGACTGGCTGGCTGCCGTCATGAGTGGTGACGTAGAGTAGGAAGCCATGGCTAACCCCGAAGACCTGCGCAAAGAGGACATGAAACTGCCGAAGGCGCGCAGGAAGTATCCCCGCTCCCGCGTCACCCAAGCACTGTGGGTGCTCATCGCACTAGTGCTGGTGATGGGGATTATCGGGCTGTTCTAGCGCTAGCCGCGGCGACCTTGTGGAAGAGGTCGATGTCTTCCAGATTCTCGATGAGGACGGCATTGCCGTTTTTATCGCTCAACGGCACGCACCAGTTCTTGTACTGGTGGGAGTTCGTGCCCGGCTGATTCTGAATGCGGGTATCGCCGACCATATCCACGAGGTTGCTGCAGGTCAGCGCTGAATTGGTTCCGGCGATGAAGCGGGTCAGGGCAATCACCAAGTCATCGACGTCTCCTCGTTCGTCTCTTCCAAGTCCGTCGAAATCGGTGTCGGCGAGGGGAGTGTCGGCGAAGAATCCGTGTTCGCGGGCGGTGTTGAGCACGTGGGATTGCCAGGCGACATCGTGGGCGTCGAGCTCCTCGAGGGAGTCATCCACGAGCCCGAGCTGGTAGCGCAATTCGTTGTGGGCGCCCGAGAGGTAACCGGCAGTCGGCGGGAGATCGTGGGTGCCCACGGAGGAAAGCGCGAGATTGCGGTATTCCTGCGGGTTCATGGGGCGCTGGCCGGTGGGGGAATGCTCGAACCAGATGACGGAGGTGCCCATCACGCCGCGGTCGCGCAGCTCCTCTTGGACCCACGGTTCGAAGGTGCCCAAGTCTTCGCCGACGACGACGGCGTTTGCGCGGTCCGCCTCGAGAGCCAGAATACCGAGCATGGCCTCGTGGTCGTAGTTCATGTAAGCGCCCTCGGCCGGGGTGCCCATGCGCGGGATCCAGAAGAGGCGGAACAGGCCCAGAATGTGGTCGACGCGGATGCCGCCGGAGTGGCGCAGGACTGTCTGGAGCAGTTCGCGCCAGGGAGTATATCCATTCTCTGCCAGCTTGAACGGGTTCCACGGTGGCTGGGACCAATCCTGTCCGTACTGGCTGTACGCGTCAGGCGGGGCGCCGACGGAGGCGTCTTGGACGAGGACACTGCGCAAAGTATGAGCGTCTGATCCGCCGGGGTGAACACCCACTGCGAGGTCGGTCATGATTCCGATGGACATGCCAGCGTCGATAGCTGCCTGCTGCGCAGCTTTCCTTTGGTTGTCGGCGACGAACTGGAGCCACATGTAGAAGCGGGGCAGGTCGTCGGAGTCGATGTCGAGTTCCTGTTTGGAGCACCAGCGTGCGTAATCGAATAATCCGGTTCCCTCGAATTCGACGAATTCCTGGAATGCCTCGTGGTCCCCGGATTCTTCGAAAACATAGAAGAGCTCGTTGAGGGCGGCGAGTTTTGCATCGAAAATCGCGTTGCGCTCGATGAATGCGGGCGAGGTGTTGAGGGCCTTGAACTCGGCGGCCAACTCTTCGATGTCTTCGCGGGTGTCATCGTCGAGAAGCTCGTATTCGGGGACATCCTCGACCGAAATGTAGATGGGGTTGATGAAACGACGGGATGTGGGCAGGTACGGGGAGTCCTCGATCGGGGGAAGGGGCTGGGCTGCGTGAACGGGGTTGATCAGCAGGAACTCGGCGCCGTTGCGGGCGAGGACTTCTGCGAGCTTTCCAAGATCGTGGAAGTCGCCGATGCCCCAGGAATGCTTCGAGCGCACCGAGTAGAGCTGCGCCATCACGCCGTATGCCGGGTCGTTGAGGAACTCGAGATTGCGGCGGATCATCTGGGGAGTGACCACGAGGGAGCACGTCTCGTCGATTCCATCTGATTTCAGGTGAATGGTGTGCCAGCCGGTCGGCAGGTCGCCGCGGGTGTGGAAGGTGGCTTCGCCCCAACCTTCAGTCGGCGGTGCCCAGTTCTCGTCCTGGTAAGCGGTGGATGTCGTTCCATCCTCCAGAGTGATGGTCACCTCCGCCGGCGCGCCCTCGGGAACGTGGACGTTGAAATAGGTCTCACGGCCCTCACGGGCGATGACCACTGGGGGTAGCGGGCGGGTGTCCCAATGGGTGCGCCACGCGTGGAGGGCTTCGGTGAGCTCTTCGGGCGCGGGGTCGTCGGAAAGCGGAACATCGAGTGCTTTGAGTAGGTGGACGAGGGACTCGCGCGGCGAAGCCACGATCTCGTTGTTCTGGCCTCGGTAGGTCAAACTGAAACCGTAGGCGGTTGCGAGTTGCTCGAGCAGTTCCGTATCAGCCACAACACGTCATTGTGCCAAAGAATGACAGCTTCCACAGATTTCCTGGTCAAAAGTGTTGATGCTGGTGAGCGGTGACGCATGGGGCAGTAGTACGGTCAGTGTTAGATAGCCCACACCGAGGGAGGTTTCACCGTGACTGCACAAGAATCCAAAGTCTTCACTAAGCCTGCTGAATTCACGCTGGCGCCGGGAGACAACTGTTTGACCATGATGCTCGCCCAATGCGAGAAGCATCCCGATCAGACCTTCTTCTCCCGCCCAGAGGGGCGCGACTGGGTGCAGGTGACCGGCGAGGAATTTGCCAAGCAGGTCCGCGCTGTCGCCAAAGGCATTGTCGCCAATGGGGTGGAGCAGGGCGACCGCGTCATCCTGATGGCGGATTCCAGCTACGAGTGGGCGCTGCTGGACTATGCCATCTGGGCGGCGGGCGCGGCGAGCGTGCCGGTGTACCCGTCGTCGTCCGAGCACCAGGTGCAGTGGATTGCGGAGGATTCCGGCGCGAAGCTCGTGATCACCGATAGCGAGCGGAACCGTCACCTGTACGACTACCTGATTCTGCGCGAGGACGGCACTCCGCGCCTCGAGGGATCTCCATCGCAGGTGCAGCGTTCGCTGTCTTTCGCGACGGGTGCTGTAGGCGCTTTGACCACGGACGGTCGCGAGGTTGAGGACTCTGTGATCGACGAGCGGATCGCGAATATCAAGCATGATGATTTGGCGTCGCTGGTGTACACCTCCGGCACGACTGGCCGCCCGAAGGGCTGCATCCTCACCCACCTGGTGTGGGCGTCGCAGGCGAATGCTCTGCTGACCAACAAGATCGGCTACCTGATCAATGACAAAGACGCGACGCACTACATGACGATTCTTCCGCTGGCGCATGTTTTGGCGCGTTCGGTCGCTCTCGCGAGCGCTATCGGCGGTGCGCACCAGGCGCATTGGTCGGATATGCGCACTTTGACCCTGGCGCTGCAGCGTTTCGAGCCGGAGATGCTGCTCGGCGTTCCGCGCGTGTTCGAGAAGGTGCGCGACGGTGCGTACAACAAGGCCGCGGAAGGTTCGGCATTCAAGGCGAAGACCTTCCTCGAGGCGGAAAAAGTCGCCATCGAGCACTCGAAAGCGATGGATTCGGGGGAGCGTCTTTCGCTGCGTTCTCGTGTGCGCCACAAGGTGTTTGATCGCCTCGTGTACAAGCAGTTGCGTGAGGCTGTTGGCGGCAAGGCGCAGCTCGCTATCTCGGGTGGTTCCGCGATTTCGACTGATTTGCTCCACTTCTTCCGCGGCATGGGCATTCCGATTTACGAAGGATATGGCCTCACTGAGACGGCAGCGGCTGCCTGCGTGAACTACCCGGGCGGTACGAAGATCGGCACCGTCGGCAAACCGAATAACGGCTACTCCGTCAAGATCAACGAGGACGGGGAAATCTGCTTCAAGGGCGACGGCGTGTTCAAGGGCTACTGGAACAACGAGGAAGCCACGAACGAAGCGCTTGTCGACGGCTGGTTTGTGACCGGCGACCTCGGCGAGATCGACGACGAGGGCTATGTGAAGATCACGGGCCGCAAGAAGGACCTAATCGTCACTGCCGGCGGCAAGAATGTCTCGCCTGGGCCGCTGGAAGACATCATGCGTTCCGATCCGTTGATCTCCCAGGCGGTCGTGGTGGGCGACGGTAGGCCGTTTGTCAGTCTCCTGGTGACCGTCGACGAGGACGAGCTGCGCCGTTGGCAGGCGGATAACGGCCTGGGAGACCGTCCGCTGAAGGAACTGGTGAAGACGACCGAGCTGCGCGCAGCCGTCCAGAATGTGGTCAACGAGGCGAATAAGACCGTCAGCCACGCTGAGCAGATCAAGAAATTCCGCATTCTGACCCGCGACCTGAGCGAGGAAGAAGGCGAGATCACTCCGACGCTGAAGGTGAAGCGCAACGTGGTCATGGAGAACTTCGAGAAGCAGATCGAGCGCATGTACCGCTAAAACGCCCACGAGCCTCCTTTGTGGCAAGTACTTTGTAGTCAGAAAGTAATTGCCGCAAAGGAGGCTTTTCGTGACCACATTCACTGTTCCTGCTGGATTTGAGGTTGCTCCCGACGAGAATTGCTACTCGGCACTGGTGGCTACTGCGGAGAAGAGTCCGGATATCGTGCTTTTCTCCCGGCCCGGTGAGCATGATTGGGTCGATGTGACGGCGGCGGAATTCGTCGCGCATGTGCGGAAGGTCGCCAAAGGTCTCATTGGTATTGGGGTGGAGAAAGGCGATCGAATCGCGCTGCTGTCGGGGGCGCGCTATGAATGGGCGGTCATCGATTTCGCCATCATGGCGGCCGGTGCCACAACGGTGGCGATCTACCCGACCAGTTCTCTCGACCAGGTGCAGTGGATCGTGGAGGATTCAGGCGCGATGCTCGCGATCGGGGAAACGCACGAGCATGGCGTGAAATTCGAGCACCTCACCGAGACGGACTTGCAACAGATTCTCCTGTTCAACGAGGACGCGATTGGGTACTTGGAACGCGCCGGGGAAGTGGTCGGCGATGAGGTTCTGGACGAGAGAATCAAGGGTATTTCTCATGACGACATCGCATCGCTGGTGTACACATCCGGGACGACGGGCAGGTCCAAAGGCTGCATCATCACCCACCTGAATTGGATCTTCCAAGTGCGTGGCCTGCAGCAGCACCCGATCGGAAAGATCGCAGGACCGGGGACGAAGATGGTCACGTATTTGCCGCTCGCGCACGTGATGGCGCGGTCGGTGCACCTGCTCGCGACGATTTCGGGCACGTTGCAGACTCACTGGTCGGATGTGAAGACGATCGCGGCGGAATTCCAGCGCGCGCAGCCGGACGTGGTGTTGGGCGTTCCACGCGTGTACGAGAAGGCACGCAATGCCGCCTACGTGAAGGCATCGGACGGCTCAGCGATCGGTGCACGGATCTTCAAAGAGGCCGAGAAGACTGCCATTGAGTTCTCGAAGGCGATGGAAAAACAGGGGCCGTCGATAAGCTTGAAGCTCAAGCAAAAGCTCTTTGACAAGCTCGTGTACTCGAAAATCCGCGCAGGTCTAGGCGGCAATGTGCAGTACGGAATATCGGGCGGGTCCGCGTTGGGCGTTCCGCTCGGGCATTTCTTCCGCGGGGCCGGGCTGCCCGTCTACGAAGGGTACGGGCTGACGGAGACTGCGTCGGCGGCCGCCGTGAATTTCGGGAAAGACGCGAAGATCGGATCCGTGGGCAAGCCGATGTTCGGTTATTCCGCCAAGACGACCGAAGACGGGGAGATCTGCTTTTCGGGCGACGGGATTTTCGTCGGGTACTGGCAGAACGAGAAAGCAACAAAAGAAGCGCTTATCGACGGCTGGTTCCACACCGGCGATCTCGGTGAAATCGACGAGAATGGCTTCATCACCATCACCGGCCGCAAGAAAGACATTCTGGTGACCTCGGGCGGAAAGAATGTCGCACCGCAGCCGCTCGAGGAAATGCTCCGACAGGACCCGCTGATTTCCCAGGCGGTCGTGGTGGGAGATGGAAAGCCGTTCATCGGCGTGCTGATCGCGCTCGATGAAGACGCGCTGGTGCGCTGGAAAGAGCAGCGCGGGCTGGATATGCCGACGTACAAATTGGCCAAGCTGCCTGAGCTGCGCGGTGAAGTGCAGGATGCGGTGAACCGAGTCAATGCTTCGGTCAGTCGGGCGGAACAGATCAAGAAATTCCGGATTCTTCCCCGCGACCTCACCGAGGAGGACGGCGAGCTCACGGCCACGCTGAAAGTGAAGCGTCCAGTGGTGATGGACCACTTCGCGCACCAGATGCGGAAGCTTTACGGGTAGGTCTCGGCGCGCCGTACAAAACGCTGTGAAGCTGTGGCCTAGAGTCAACGCTCGAACGCCATAATGTGACTCGAATTGAAGGGGGCCAGTGTGCACCGGACTGCCGCGACGCTGCGCCACCGCGAATTGACTCAAGAGGTCTACAACATCGGCGACGAGGTCGCGGAGTACATCGAGCACATCGCTGAGGCCATCGCGGATTACGACGGGGAGCTTACCGACGACTGTCTGGCCGAGTTCTCAGAGATCGTCGATGATGCTCGTACTGATGCTCGCCGCGTGGTCGGCGAGCTGATCGGTCTGCGCCAGGCGCTGGTTTCTGGCGTCAAAGCAGGGTCCATCTCTGCTGCGCTCCCGGCCAATGAGAGGCTGCCGGAGCCGGAGCCGCTCGACGCGGTCGGGCTGTTCGAGCTCTTTCCGTTGAGTTCGCCCTCCCCGGTGAAGGCGATGACGGAGGTGTGCACGCAAAGGACTGACCTGATCGTGCAGCACCTCGAGGAAGTGGTCGACTACACCCTCGAGCAGACTGACATGGTGGCGCAGAACCTCGCTGCTGTTTCGTTGCCGCACCTGTATGCGCGGGTGGGCGAGCTGGTGGAGTCAGCCGTAGACGGCTGGCTCGATGCGGTGGCAGCTGAGCACCCCGGGTTCACCCGGGCGATGCGCGGGTCTAATCCGCCGAAGTTCTTGGAGGAGCGTGCCCGCGTGGATGCCATCGTGGCGAAGGTGGCGGCGAAGCGGTCGCGGCGCGGCGCTTAGGAGCGCTGGATTTAGAGCCTTTGCTTACCAAATCAACCAAATCTGAGCTGGGGTTTCTTTGGTTGAGGCGGCAAGAATGTGATCGAAATCCAGCACTGGTTTTAGGGTTGGGTGCATGAGTTTCGGTGTCTACGTCCACGTCCCGTTCTGTGCGACCCGGTGCGGGTACTGCGATTTCAACACCTACACGCCGAGTGAGACGGAAAGCTCCTACGAGGCATATCTCGTCGCATTGGAAAAAGAACTGGAGCTGGCGGCGGAAAAGGTCGGCAGGACGGCGGACACGGTCTTTGTCGGCGGTGGGACGCCGTCGCTGTTGGGGGCAAATAGTTTGGGACGGATCCTGACACGGATCAGAAACACCTTCGGATTGGCCACAGACGCAGAGGTGACCACAGAATCGAACCCGGAATCGACGAGCCCGGCTTATTTCGAGGGACTCAAGGAGGCGGGGTTTAACCGGGTGTCCTTGGGAATGCAGTCGGCGTCGATACCGGTGTTGAAGGTGCTTGACCGCCAGCACACGCCGGGCAGAGCCGTAGAGGCGGCGAAAGAGGCCAAAAGGGCCGGTTTCGAGCATGTCAATTTGGACCTGATCTACGGCACCCCGACGGAGACGGATGACGATGTGCGGAAATCCCTTGATGCCGTGCTCAGCGCGGAGGTAGACCATGTGTCTGCCTATTCCCTGATCGTGGAAGACGGCACCGCGATGGCGCGGAAGATCCGGAAAGGTCAACTGCCGGCGCCGGAAGAAGATGTGTATGCCGACCGGTACGAGATCATCGCGAACCGGCTCGAATCTTCTGGATTTGACTGGTACGAGGTGTCGAATTGGGCGAAGCCGGGCGGGGAGTGCCGGCATAACCTGCTGTATTGGCAGGGAGGCAATTGGTGGGGTGCAGGTCCTGGAGCGCACGGATATGTCGATCGGTTCCGCTATTTCAATGTGAAGCGGCCGGAGAAATACGAGCAGATACTCGCCGAGAATGCTTTTCCAATCGACGGTACGGAGACGATCTCTGACGCTGAGGAACACTTCGAGAAGATCATGCTGGGGCTGCGGCTGAAGGAAGGAATCCCTCGGGAATGGATCGGTGGGGGAGCTCAAGGGGTCGTCGATAAGCATGTGCGCGGTGGTGTGCTCACCGAAGAAGCGGGACGGATTTTCGCGACCGATGCGGGCAGACTGCTGATCGACGGGGTGATCACGGACATCTTGGCCGCGGAGTAGCGAGGGCGCTACACTCGTGACTTAGCAGTCGAGGAAGGAGAGTGCCAAGTATGGCGGGTGTCGCACGCGAGCGCAGGCAGGCAGTGCTGCGCGCGATCGTTGCGGACTATATCTCTTCCCAGGAGCCGGTCGGTTCGAAGCGGCTGGTGGAGCGGCACAAACTCAATGTGTCGTCGGCGACGATCCGCAATGACATGGCGGTGCTGGAGGCCGAAGGATTCATCGCGCAGCCGCACGCGAGCTCTGGGCGTGTGCCGACGGAGAAGGGCTACAGGGCTTTTGTCGATGCGATCAACGACGTGAAGCCGCTTTCTTTGCCTGAACGACGGGCGATCTCGGAGTTCTTGGAATCGAGCGTCGACTTGGAAGACGTGATGCGCAGGTCGGCGCATCTTTTGGCGCAGCTCACTCACCAGGCGGCGGTGGTGCAACTGCCGACGCTGGCGGTCTCGCGGGTGAAGCACTGCGAGGTGGTCGCGTTGACGCCGACGCGTCTCCTTCTGGTGCTCATCACGGACAACGGACGGGTCGATCAGCGAAATGTCGAATTGGCATCTCCCATCGGCAACGACGCGCTCACGCAGTTGAGGGATCTTCTCAATAAGGCTTTGGTGGGTAAGACGATGGCGGATGCGTCGACGTCCCTGGTGATCCTCGCGGAGGAGGCGCCGAAGGGGATCGCAGACCCGTTGAACAGGGCGATCTCGGTGCTCATCGATACGCTGGTGGAAAACCCGAGCGACCGAGTGCTCATTGCAGGAGCTGCGAACCTGGTGCCGAAAACTACGGACCTCCTCAGCGTCGTGGAGGCGCTCGAGGAGCAGGTGGTCGTGCTGAAGCTTTTGACCAATCTGCCGGAACTAGGCAATGTCTCGGTGGTGATCGGCCAGGAGAACGAGGACGAGGAGCTGTCGAAGGCGAGCATCGTGACATCTGGGTACGGCACCTCGGGCGAGACGCTCGGCGGGCTCGGCGTTCTTGGGCCGACGTATATGGATTACCCCGGTACGATGCGTAAAGTCGCTGCCGTGGCGCACTACATCAGCAATATCCTCGGTGAAGAGGGCGGCTGACCATTACCGGACATGTAGACGAAAACAGATTTAGCAACAAAGGATTTTAGATGGCTCGCGATTATTACGGCATTCTCGGAGTGGACCAGGGTGCGACGGACGCGGAGATCAAGAAGGCTTATCGACGTCTCGCGCGCAAGTACCACCCCGATGTGAACGACACGGAAGAAGCCGCGGAGAAATTCCGTGAGATTTCCGTGGCCCAGGAGGTGCTGCTGGATCCGCAAAAGCGAAGCATCGTCGACCGCGGTGGCGATCCCATGGAGCAGGGACGTGCAGCTGGTCCGCAGGGCGGGTTTGGCTTCGGGGATATCTTCGAGGCGTTCTTCGGAGACACTGGCGGAAGAAGCGGTGGACCGCGTTCCCGTGTTCAGCCGGGCAACGATGCGTTGCTGCGGACGACCATTTCGCTGGCGGAAGCCTATTCGGGTACGCGCAAGGACGTGACGGTGGATACGGCGATCCTGTGCGAGCACTGCCACGGAACGGGTTCCGAATCGGAGTCCAAGCCAGTCACCTGCGACGAGTGCGGCGGCCAGGGCCAGGTGCAGCAGGTCCAGCAGTCGTTCTTGGGCAATATCATGACGACGACGTCGTGCCCGAAGTGCTCTGGCTTCGGCGAGATCATCACGGATCCGTGCCAGAAGTGCGGTGGCCAGGGACGCGTGCGTTCGCGCCGGGATATTTCGGTGAAGATTCCGGCGGGCATCGTCGGCGGCATGCGCATCCGCATGGCAGGCCAGGGCGAGGTCGGGCACGGCGGCGGCCCGGCGGGCGACCTGTACGTCGAGGTAGACACGGAAACGCACCCGGTCTTCGTCCGCGAGGGCGATAATTTGCACCTCAAGGTCAATGTCCCGATGTTCGACGCGGCTCTCGGAACCTCGGTGGAGGTCGAAGATCTCTCTGGCGAGACCACGACGATCGATATTCCGGCGGGCACGCAGCCGGAGGAGGAGATCGTTCTTCGTGGCGAGGGCATGCCGCGGCTGCGCCGGGAGGGCGCGGGCGACATGATCGCGCACGTCCAGGTAGTCATTCCGACTGATTTGAGCAAGGATCAGCGCCACCGCCTCGAGGAGCTGCGCGACGCGCATGACGGGTCAGCATTCGTCGAGGAAGAGGCAGGCCAGGACGAGGGCTTCTTCTCCCGCCTGCGAGACCGGTTCCGCTTCTAATGAGCCTGCCGTATTTCATCGCGGACGACCCGGCCTCGGGAAAGCTTGACGGCGCCGAAGGGCGGCATGCAGTCACGGTCAAACGGATCACGGTCGGCGAGAGCATTGCGCTTATCGACGGCCGGGGGACTGTGGCAGAGGTTGAGGTGACGAACACCTCTGGAAAGGACAAGCTTTCTGGCACCGTCGTGGAGCTGAAAAACGTGTCGAGGCCTCTGCCGGAAGTGATCGTGGTGCAGGCAGTTCCGAAGTCGGAGCGGGCGGAGCTCGCGGTGGATTTGGCTACGCAGGGTGGAGCGGACGCGATTATTCCGTGGATCTCGCACCGGACGATCGCGCGGTGGCAGGGCGCGAAGGTGGCCAAGAATGTGGAGAAGTGGCAATCGACTGCGCGGGAAGCGGCGAAGCAGTCGAGGCGGGCATGGATCCCTAAGGTGCATGAGCCGGTGACGACGAATCAGCTGGCGGAGCTGATTCAGGGAGAAACGGCTCTAGTTCTCCATGAGGATGCGACAAAGGGGATCGGCGAGGTCGATTTTGACGTCGATAAGCTGTTCCTCATTGTTGGCCCGGAAGGCGGAATCGGAGAGGACGAGCTGGAGCTGCTGAATGCTGTGAAAGTGAAGCTGGGGCCGGAAGTGCTGCGCACGGCGTCGGCGGCATTCGCTGGATTGAGTGCCATTGGGGCACTTTCCCGCTGGTAGGGTGAACCGCATGGCAGAACTGGTCTCAAGCTCCTATGAGCTCGACCCTGAATTGGCGCAGTCTGTTTTGGGCGTCACGGACGGGAATCTGCGCACCCTGAATGATCTTTTGGGCGTGGATCTCTTCGCGCGCGGCGGTTCAGTGATGCTGCGCGGCCCGGTGGACAAGGTGGCGCATGCCTCCCGTGTGCTCTCCGAGCTGGAGGCGATGGTGCGGAGGGGCATCGTGATCACGTCTGATGCCGTGACGCACGCAGTGGACATCATGGCCACGGACATGCCTGAATCCGTGGCGGAGATTCTCGGACAGGAGATCGTCGCGCGCCGCGGGAAGATCATTCGCCCGAAGACGGCTGGGCAGCGAGAGTACGTCGACGCGATCGACGAGAACACGATTGTGTTTGGAATCGGCCCGGCGGGCTCGGGCAAGACGTATTTGGCGGTCGCGAAGGCAGTGCAGGCTTTGCAGGCCAAAGAGGTCAAGCGCATCATTCTCACGCGCCCGGCCGTGGAGGCGGGCGAGAAGCTCGGGTTCTTGCCGGGCACCCTGAACGACAAGATCGATCCGTATCTTCGCCCGCTCTATGACGCACTGCGGGACATGCTCGACCCAGAGATGATCCCGAAGCTCATGGAGGCAGGGATCATTGAAGTTGCTCCGCTGGCGTACATGCGCGGACGCACGCTGAACGATGCCTTCGTGATTTTGGACGAGGCGCAGAATACGACGCCGGCGCAGATGAAGATGTTCCTGACGCGTTTGGGCTTTGGCTCCAAGATGGTGGTCACGGGCGATATCTCGCAGGTGGACCTGCCGCGCGGAGTCGTGTCCGGTTTGAGGGTGGCACGCCGAATTTTGCGGGATGTGGAGGATATTCACTTCCAGGAATTCAGCGCGAAGGACGTTGTGAGGCACAGGCTGGTCAGCCGGATTGTCGCCGCCTACGACCGGTATGACGCACAAAATAAGGGAGATGAGCAATGAGCATCGAGGTCCTCAACGAGTCCGGGGAGGCAGACGTCAACGAGGAGATGCTTGTCGACGTCGCCTCGTTCGCCCTGACCGCCATGGATGTCCACCCAGACACCGAGGTGACCATCACCTGCGTGGACACTGACACGATGGCGGATATGCACGTGCGCTGGATGGACCTGCCCGGCCCCACCGACGTGATGAGCTTCCCGATGGACGAGCTCACGCCCGGTTCCGGCCGACCGGATGCAACGCCTGTCGGTCCGTCCATGCTGGGGGACATCATCTTGTGTCCCGCCTACGACAGGAAACAGGCAGATGCGGCTGGGCATTCTCTCGGCCACGAGATGGCGCTGCTGACGGTGCATGGGTGTTTGCATCTGTTGGGCTATGACCACGCCACCCCGGCGGACGAGCGGGAAATGTTCGCACTGCAGAACGAGATTCTCGCTGATTGGTATGACGATCTGTCGGCCCGTGGCATTGAATTCCAGCCGAAGCCGGACGGAAAGCACGCATTCCCGTCGGCGGCGGACCGTGAGGAGCTCGACGGGCTCGTCGAAAAGCGGGGCGAGTAGTGGACCTCTGGGTGACCTACCTGTTGATCTCGCTGGTCTCCCTCTTGGGGGCCGGCGTGATCAAAATGCTCGAGTCTGCGCTGGTGCCCATCTCGAGGGCTCGCGTGGAATCGATGGTCAAAGACGATGTCGGGGGCGCTACTTCGTTACTTCGGGTCGTCGATGCGCGGCCGAACCACTTGGGTCTGCTCGCGCTGATCCAGACCGTGCTGGATACGTTGGCGGCGGTGTTCGCACTGCTGGCTGCTTTGGATGCGATTCCGTCTCACGGTTGGGCGATCACGGCCGCGATCGTGGCGGTCACGCTCATGCGCTTCGGCGTGATCGGTGTGATCGCGCGGCGTGCTGGCAAGCTGAACCCGTACTCGATCTCCTTGCGGGCGGCGCAGATCCTGACGGTGGTCTATGTCGTGCTGGGGCCGTTGTCGAAGCTGCTGATCTGGATCGGCAACCTGGTCACCCCGGGCGAGGAAGCGCTGGAGAATCCGTACGCCACCGATGTCGAGCTGCGCGAAGCAGTCGATATGGCTCAAGAGCAGGGCGTGGTGGAAACCGTCGAGCACCGCATGATCCAGAACATCTTCGATCTGGCCGATACCCACGCGCGCCAGGTGATGGTGCCGCGCCCGGAGATGGTGTGGATCGAGGCGGAGAAGACCGCCGGCCAGGCGGCGAACCTCATGATTCGTTCGGGGCATTCGCGCGTGCCGGTGATCGGGGAGAGCGTCGACGACATCGTGGGCGTGATCTACCTGAAAGACATCGTGGAGCGCACCTACAACCGCACCGACGGCGGCAGCGGGGTGAGCGTGTCCGATCTGATGCGCGAGCCGAAATTCGTGCCGGACTCGAAGCCGCTGGACGATCTGCTCGCGGAGATGCAGCGGGATCAGATGCACATCGCGGTGCTCGTCGACGAATACGGCGGTATTGCGGGCCTGATGACCATGGAGGACATCCTCGAGGAGATCGTGGGCGAGATCGCCGACGAATACGACGCGGACGAAGAGGCGCCCATCGAATTAGTTTTGGACCGCACGTACCGGGCGCAGGCACGTCTGCCGCTCGATGACCTCGTTGATTTTCTCGACGACGAGATCGACTACGAGCTCGAATTCGACGAGGAGATCACGGACAATGTCGAGACGGTGGCGGGCTTGTTGTCGTACGAGCTGGGGCGCGTTCCGCTGCCGGGGTCCTATGTGGAAGTCGACGGTTTGCGCTATACCGCAGAAGGAGGGCACGACCGACGCGGACGCGTGAAGGTGCGCACCGTGCTTATCGACGTTCCCGAGTGGACCCTTGTCAAGGACACATTCGGTGACGGTGCACAATAGGTGCATGAAGAACATCCTCTCCATCCAGTCGGTGGTCGCTTACGGTCACGTGGGTAATTCGGCAGCGGTCTTTCCGCTGCAGCGGATCGGACATGAGGTGTGGCCGGTCTACACCGTGAACTTCTCCAACCACACCGGATATGGTTCGTGGAAAGGCCCGATGATTCCGGCCGACGATGTGCGCGAAGTCATCGCGGGCATCGACGACCGCGGTGCGCTGAAAGACGTGGATGTGGTGCTCTCTGGCTACCAGGGCGGAGACGATATTGCACAGGTCATCGTGGACACAGTGGCACGCGTTAAGGCGCTCAACCCAAAGGCCATGTATGCGTGTGATCCGGTAATGGGCAACGCGAAGTCGGGCTGCCACGTCTCAGACAATATTCCGCCGCTGTTGCGCGACACGGTCGTTCCGGTGGCTGACATCATCACCCCGAACCAGTTTGAACTGGGCTATTTGACCGGCGTGGAATGCACCGACCTCGATTCGACCCTCAACGCGATTCAGTCGGCGAAGAACATGGGGCCGTCGACGATTCTGGTCACTTCCGTTGAGCGGCCCGACCAGCCTGACGACGTCCTAGAAATGATCGCGGCGGATGAACAAGGAACGTGGATTGTGCAAACACCGCGCCTGCCGTTCAAGCGAAACGGCTCCGGGGACGTTGCATGCGCACTGTTTACCGGGCACTACGCGGAATCAGGTAATGCGGCGGATGCTCTGGCGAAGACGGCATCGAGCACCTTCGACCTGTTGGAGGCCACATATAAAACAGATGCGCCGGAGCTGCTCGTGGTGGAATCGCAGGAGGCCTACGCGAATCCGCGCATGCAATTCGAGGTTGAAGCGCTGTGAATATTCTTTCGATCCAGTCGGCGGTCTCTTTCGGCCACGTGGGCAATTCTGGGGCCGTCTTTCCGATGCAGAGGCTCGGCCACGAGGTCTGGCCGGTGCACACCGTCAATTTCTCCAACCACACCGAGTACCCGTCGTGGCGTGGGCCGAAGATCCCGCCGAAACACGTCGCGGATGTGCTGGACGGGATGAGTTTCGCCTACCCGGATGTCGACGTAGTGCTGACGGGGTATCTGGGATCCTCTTCTCTTGCCTCCGTCATCGTCGAGGCAGTAGAAGAGATCAAGCAGGCCAATCCGAATGCGGAGTGGGTGTGCGACCCGGTGATCGGCAACGCGAAGGTCGGGTCTTTTGTCGATGACGATATTCCGGGCATTTTCAAAGACGAGATCATTCCGCTCGCCGACGCGATCTGCCCGAACCAGTGGGAGCTAGCACTACTCACCGGTCGCGAGCTGAACACGATCGAGGAGACGATCGAGGCAGCGCGCTCCCTGAAGGGGAGGGCCTTGATCACCAGCGTGGATACGGGTGATCCGGACACCATTGGAATGCTGGACATCGATGGTGATTTTGCCTGGTACGTGGAGACGCCGCGCATTGGAGGCAATGTCGTCGGGGCAGGGGATCTCGCGGCAGCGATGTACACGGCGCTTATCGACGAAACCCCGAAAGACCGCCTCGAGCACATTGCGAGCTCCTTGTACGGGATGGTCGTGGCAGCGCAGAAGACCACGCGGCTGGACAACAGCTTTGCCGGACTTCCATTAGTCGAGCGACAGGACCTCATCGTGGAGCCGGAAGACAGCTTCGTGGCAGTACCATATGCAGGCATGGACCACTTTTCCCAGTTCACCGACACCCCGGAGGGCTTTCGCTCCGGATTCGTCAGCTTTGTCGGCCGCCCGAATACCGGTAAGTCGACGCTGACGAATGCGCTGGTGGGCGAGAAGATCGCCATCATGGCGGACCAGCCGGAGACGACGCGCCACCCAATCCGCGGCATCGTGAACCGCGAGGACGCACAGATCGTCGTGGTGGACACCCCCGGGCTGCACCGCCCCCGCACTCTTTTGGGCGATCGCCTCAACGAGGTGGTCAAGGACACCTTCGCGGACGTGGACGTCATCGGGATCACTATTCCGGCGAACGAGAAGATCGGCCCCGGCGACCGCTGGATCCTCGATGCGGTGATGAAGACCAAGCCGGGCACACCGATTGTCGGCATCGTGACCAAGCTTGATCGAGTTGGGAAAGACCAGGTGGGCGAGCAGCTGGTCCGCTTGCACGAGATGCTGGTCGAAGCGACCGGTAATGAGAATGTCGACGTCGTGCCCGTCTCCGCGACAGAGAATGTGCAGCTGGATGTTCTGTTGGATGTGATCGCAAAGAATCTTCCAGAAGGGCCGCGTTTTTATCCGGAAGGCCACGTCACGGATGAGGACATGGAGACCCGCATCGCGGAGCTGATCCGCGAGGAAGCCCTGCGAGGGCTGCGCGACGAGCTGCCACACTCGGTGGCGGTGCAGATCGACGAAATGCTTCCGGAGACTGATGACCGCGGCAACACCAGGACGAAAATCTACGCGGTGCTGTACCTCGAACGCCCAGGCCAGAAGGCGATCATCGAGGGCAGGGACGGCCGGAGACTGAGCGGCATCATCCAGCGTTCGAGGAAGCAGATCATGGATCTGGTGGGCCAGAATGTCTATCTGGATCTGCGCATCAAGGTGCTGAAGAACTGGCAATCCGACCCGAAGCATTTGGGGCGCCTTGGCTTCTAAACCCAGCTTCCGCGACCGCGCCTTCGTGGTGCGCACCTACGACTTCGGTGAGGCCGACCGCGTCGTGGTGCTGCTGACCAAAGAACATGGTCTCGTCAGAGCGGTCGCCAAAGGCGTGCGGAAAACAAAGAGCCGCTTCGGCTCACGCGTGCAACCCTTCGTTGACATCGACGTCCAGCTGTATCCGGGGCGGAATCTAGCCACCATCACCCAGGCGGACACGGTGGCGTACTACGGGAGCGGCATTATCGACGACTTCGACCGGTATACCGCTGCATGCGCGGTGATGGAGGCGGCGGAGAAGCTCAGCTACGCGGATGAGGCAGACGAGTTCTTGTTCGACGAGATTGGTTCTGCATTGAAAGCTCTGCAAGACACGGAATTTCCGACGCTGGTGCTCGACGCGTTCATTTTGCGCGCGACGGCGCATTCCGGTTGGGGTTTGAGCCTGTTCAACTGCGCGCAGTGCGGCAGGAGGGGACCGCACCACGCTTTCCACCCGGCCGTAGGCGGGGCAGCGTGCGTGCACTGCCGGCCGCCCGGGTCTTTCGATGTGGAAGAGGACACGCTGCACATCATGTGGCTGCTCGCGGAAGGCTATTTCGGTGCCGCGCAAGACAAGCTGACGGAGACCACGGCGGCGCAGGTGCACCGCTTGTCCATCGCTCACCTGCAGTTCAACGTGGAATCGGCCGTTTCGTCGTTGAAGATCATGGAGCAGGCATAATAGACGGGGTGAGCACCATCCCCGAGATCCCCCACGAATTCATTCCGCGCCACATCGCGCTCGTCATGGACGGCAACGGCCGCTGGGCGCAAGAGCGCGGCCTGCCGCGCACTGAAGGTCACCGAGTCGGCGAGAAAGTGCTGATGAACATGGTGGACGCGGCGATCGAGCTCGGCGGCATCGAATGGTTGTCCGCCTATACCTTCTCCACGGAGAACTGGCGCCGCAGCGCGGACGAGGTCCGCTTCCTCATGGGGTTCTCCCGCGACATCATGCGGGCGGAACGCGACCAGCTGCACGCGAAGAATGTGCGCATTGTGTGGGCGGGACGCCGCCCGCGCCTGTGGCGCTCAGTGATCCGCGAGCTCGAGGCAGCCGAAGAGATGACCAAGAACAACACCGGCCTCACTTTGGCCATGTGCATCAATTACGGCGGCCGGGCAGAGATCGCCGATGCGATGAAGCGAATGGCCACGGCAGTGAAGAAGGGGGAGTTGAAGCCGGGGCAGATCAACGAGGCGTCGATAAGCGATTTTCTTTATCGCCCCGATATGCCCGACGTCGACCTGTTCCTGCGGCCCTCGGGCGAGCAGCGCACGTCGAATTTCCTGCTGTGGCAATCGGCGTATGCGGAGATGGTCTACCGCGATATTCTCTGGCCGGATTTCACCGCGGATGATCTCTACGATGCAGTGCTGGAATACGCGCAGCGCGACCGTCGTTTCGGAGGCGTGAAGAAATGACGGAGGCTCCCACCCGTAGCCAAATCCGCAAATGGCGCCAGTATCTGGCCAATGAGCGCGCGGAGGCGGCGACGTACCGTGAGCTGGCGAAGAAGCGCGAGGGCGACGAGCGGGAGATTCTCGAAGAGATCGCCGATGCCGAATCACGCCACGAGAAATACTGGCGCGACAAGCTCGGGCCCGAGGTGGGCATGCCCATCAAACCGGACCTGCACACGCGGTTCATGTCGTTTCTGGCGCGGACTGTCTCGCCCGTGTTCGCGCTGGCGTTGATGCAGACCGCGGAGCAAAGATCGCCGTACCTCGAGGACGACGACGCGCCGGACGAGATCGCGGCGGACGAGGCGATGCACGCGGAGGTCGTGCGCGCACTGGCGGCGCAGGGCCGTGAGAAGCTCTCCGGTTCTTTCCGCGCGGCCGTGTTCGGCGCGAACGACGGGCTGGTGTCCAATGTCGCGCTCGTCCTCGGCGTGATGGGCTCGGGCGTGTCCTCGAATTTCATTCTTCTCACCGGCATTTCCGGATTGCTCGCCGGTGCGCTGTCGATGGCGGCGGGCGAATACGTGTCGGTGAAATCGCAGGCAGAGCTTCTCGACGCATCGACGCCCGCCCCCGAAGCCCGCGACCTGTTGCCGAAACTGGATGTGAACCAAAACGAGCTCGCTTTGGTGTATCGCGCACGCGGCATGAGCGCGGAGGAGGCCGACGCTCAGGCGAAGAATGTGTTCTGGTCCATGATGACCGGACACCAGCACCACCACGTCGAGGACGGGCTCGAGCCAGAGGATTCCGATGCCAGCGGTGCGTGGTCGGCCGCGATCGCGTCATTCATCTTCTTCGCCACGGGTGCTTTCGTGCCGATCATCCCGTTCTTGTTCGGGGCATCTCCGCGTCTGGGTGCGATCATCGCGCTTGTTTTGGTCTCGGGGGCGCTGTTGATCACTGGTGGCATCACAGGTCTGCTCTCCGGCAAGAAGCCGGCGATGCGGGCGTTCAGGCAGCTCGCGATCGGACTCGGCGCAGCGCTGGTGACGTACCTGCTCGGCGTCGTATTCGGCGCGTTCGTGGGAGCCTAGAGGTTCTGGCACGTCTGGCAGATGCCGAATACTTCTGCATCGTGCCCGCTGAGCTGGAAGCCGTATTTCTCGGCGGTCTCTTTCGCCCACTCCTCGACGGGGCCGCCGTCGATCTCCTCGCTGCGGCCGCAATTGGTGCACACCAAATGGTGGTGGTGCCGGTCGGTGAGGCAGTGCCGGTAGAGCGTCTCGCCGGTCTCAGAATTGAGGGCGTCGACCGCGCCGACCTCGGTGAGTGTCTGCAGCGTGCGGTAAACAGTGGTCAGGCCGACCTTTTGTCCGCGGTCGGTCAGCTCGCGGTGAATAGACTGGGCGGACGCGAAGCGGTCGATGTCCTGGAGAATATCGACCACTGCGGCACGCTGGCGGGTATTCCGCGCGCCGATTTTCAATGTGTCAGTCTTATCCGGCCGAGTAGTCATGCCTTACACCTTATTGGTTCTTAGGCCGGCGGGACTGGGGTGTTCGGTTTCAAGCCCGGATCTTTGTCCGGAGTCACATCCGGCAGTGGCCCGAAGGCAGCGGCGGCGCCGGCGCTCTTCGATGCGTCGATGAAATCCGGGCCCTTCTTCCTGCGCGCAGCCAATTCGTCGACCTGATCTTCAGTTTCTTTCGTCCGCTCAGCGAGCAGGGAGAGGGATTCTAAGGTGGCGATGACACCGGGCACCGCGAGGCGATAGATCACCTCGCGGCCGGAGCGGGACGAACCGACTAAACCAGCGTCTTTGAGAACGCGCAGATGTTGACTGACCAGGGGCTGCGATTTACCCAGCACCCGCACGAGCTCGTGCACGACGTGGTCCCGGGCATGCAGCAGAAGAAGAATTTGCAAGCGCATGGGGGAGTCGAGGGCGCCAATGATCCCTGCGGTGTGCTCGAGCTTTTCCGCAGGCCAGATCGTTGGGTCGCTCATCGTCCGGGTCACTCCAGGATTTTGTGAAAGATAGTTGCCACTTCAGTTTAATAAGAAAGTGTTCCAGTTTTGACTAAGCCCCAGGATTCGAGCAATTTCTAACCGAGTTTGCTCGACAAGTCGATTTCGGCTGCGCCGATCTTCTGCAGAGGGATGAGCAGAATGGCCAACGGCCCGACCAGCAATATGTCCAACATGAACGTTTCAGTTGGGTGGCGGTCCCCGCGCAATCCTTCGATTGCGTTGAGTGCGCCGCCCATGACGGTGGTGTACAACGCCATCGCGCTGCCGCCTTGGGGAGCAGGCTCCTGAGCGGAAGCAACGGGGGTAAGGGTGCCGACAGTGAGTGCTGCCGCGGTCGCAGCGGCGATGAGCTTCTTAGAGATCTTCATACTTTTCTCATCGCAATTTCCTCCGCGAATGTTAACGCGATACCGCCGTACCTGCGCTTCTGGGGAGGCGCTACACTTGTTCCCGTTGACGTAAAGAAACCGTTTTCAGGAGAGTTGAACTACCCATGGCTTCGACCGTGATCGATACCGTTGTGAACCTGTGCAAGCGCCGCGGCTTGGTCTACCCAGCCGGAGAGATTTACGGCGGCACCCGTTCCGCATGGGATTACGGTCCCTTGGGCGTCGAGCTCAAGGAGAACCTGAAGCGCCAGTGGTGGAAGCACATGGTGCAATCGCGTAATGACGTTGTGGGTGTGGACACCTCCATCATCCTGCCCCGCCAGGTGTGGGTCGCCTCCGGCCACGTCGACGTGTTCACGGACCCGCTGGTGGAGTCCCTGTACACCCACAAGCGCTACCGCGCCGACCACCTGCTCGAGGCATACGAGGAAAAGCACGGCCACCCGCCGGCAAACGGCCTGGCCGACATCAATGACCCGGAGACTGGCCAGCCGGGCAACTGGACTGAGCCACGCGAATTCTCCGGTCTGATGAAGACCTACCTGGGCCCGGTCGACGACAAGGAGGGCCTGCACTACATGCGCCCGGAGACGGCGCAGGGCATCTTCGTGAATTTCAAGAACGTCATGACCTCGTCGCGTATGAAGCCACCGTTCGGCATCGCCAACACCGGTAAGTCTTTCCGCAATGAGATCACCCCGGGCAACTTCATCTTCCGCACCCGCGAATTCGAGCAGATGGAGATGGAATTCTTCGTCAAGCCGGGCGAGGACGAGACCTGGCACCAGTACTGGATCGACGACCGCCACCAGTGGTACATCGACCTGGGCATCAACCCGGATAACCTGCGCCTCTACGAGCACCCGCAGGAGAAGCTGTCGCACTACTCCAAGCGCACCGTCGATATTGAGTACGCCTACGGCTTCCAGGGCTCCAAGTGGGGCGAGCTGGAGGGCGTGGCCAACCGCACCGACTACGACCTGAAGACGCACGCGGAGGCCTCCGGCGAGGACCTGAGCTTCTTCGACCAAGAGACGAATGAGCGCTGGATCCCGTACTGCATCGAGCCGGCCGCCGGCCTGGGCCGCGCGATGATGGCCTTCCTGATCGACGCGTACCACGAGGATGAGGCCCCGAATGCGAAGGGCGGTGTGGACAAGCGCGTCGTGCTCAAGCTCGACCGCCGCCTCGCCCCGGTCAAGGTGGCCGTGCTTCCGCTGTCGAAGAAGCCGGAGCTGTCCGGCCCGGCACAGGAACTGGCTGATTCGCTGCGCCAGCACTGGAATGTCGACTTTGACACCTCCGGCGCGATCGGCCGCCGCTACCGCCGCCAGGACGAGATCGGCACCCCGTTCTGCGTGACCTACGACTTCGACAGCCTCGAGGACAATGCCGTGACGGTCCGTGAGCGCGACACGATGGAGCAGGAGCGGGTCAAGCTCGACGAGCTCGAGGCCTACCTGGCCGCTCGCCTGATCGGCTGCTAGCCATGCATTACATCAGCTGGGACCGCGCGGACCGCGATGCGCCTGTGCTGCTCGCCGAAGAGGGGCCGAACGCGCTCGCGAAATTCACACACGACCGGGCGGAGCTCACCTCGGGCGAGGTGTGGGAGCTCATCACCACCCCGGAGGGCGGCGCTATTGCGCGTCGCGACGGCCGCGATATCGTTCGCGCCGACGGTTCCCTGCGCCGGGACAAGCAGATCCCGGTCATCATCGAAAACCGCCGGTACGTGATGGTGGCGGAGACCTCCAAGAATTGGATCATCGACAATGCCGAAGGGCAGAAAGTCGCCCAATTCACCTCCGACCACAACGGGGTGCGCCGCGCAATCCTCGAATTCGAGGGCGAGACAGACCTCGCCGACACCGATATCGTGGCCCTTGCATGGGTCAGCCGGCTCGTGCTCGAAGCACGGAAGATGATCAATTCCACCGCGCTCATCGCTTTCATGGTGTTGCTCAGCGTGTTCATCATCGCCGTGTGGTTCATCGGACCAAGCTAAGCAGGAGCAGCATGATCAACGCAGTGTGGGAAGGCGCGAGCCTCGTCGCCAACGGAAATGTCGTCGCCGCTGTCACCGCGGATAACGAACTGACTGTTGACGGGAAGCGCATCGCAGTTTCCCACACCGCCGGCGCTCTTCGTTGGCAGGTCAGCGGTGAAAGCGCAGACGAGAATTTCTCAATCCGCATGCGCGGCCTGGGCACGGGCAACCTCATCGCCCATTGCGGCCCGCGCAGCTACCGCGCACAACGCGAGGGGGCATTCAGCACGTCCCGCACCATCGTCGACGAAGAAGGGGTCGTCGTTGCGCGCACGCGTCCGCGCAAAGGAACGGAATTGCACGTCGAGCTTGACGACGCCGCCCCTCTTTCCGACCTCGCCTTCATCACCTGGGCGCTGACCTTCATGGACACCCCCGGGCGCACCACGAAGATCTAGAAACTTCCTCCGCGGCCACTCATACCGCCGGCGAAGCCACCTCCGCCGCCGCCCCCGCTGAAGCCTCCGCCACCGAAGCCGCCGCCCCCAAATCCGCCGCCTCCGGACAGCAGGGAACCCCAGATGATGGCATTCGCCATGGAGTTGGTGGTGCGGGCAGTCTGCTGGCGGCGGTAGTCGTCGATATCGTTCTCGGCTGCCTGCGCGGCGCGACGGGCAGTGTCCGTTGCCTTGCGTGCTGAATCGATCGCGCTCGACGTGTTCTTTGTGCGGTTGTTCTGGGCTTCCGCGTACTGGCGGGAGCCTTCAGCCAATAGGGCGCGGGCAGTCGAGCCGATGATCCGGCCGCGGGACTCGATGAGGTCCTGGGCGCTCTGCAGCTGAGCTGCTGCGACCTGCAACTGCTGGTCGAGGAGCTGGAGTTTACGTTGCTGGTCGGTAGCGGCGCCGCGGGCCTTGTCGATCTCCGCGTCAATATCCGCGTCCAAGTCCGTCAGCTCGGTGAAGACGGCCAAAGGATCGGTCTCGCCCCGGTTGCCGATTGCGCCCAATTCCTCGCGGGCCCGCGCCGAGATCGAATCAAGGGCAGCGATATCGATGCGTGCGCCGTGCTCGCGCTCGTTCTTGAGCTGCTCGATTTCGCGCAGCTCGTCCTCGATTTCTTGAATGAGCGCGGGCAGGTTCGTCTTCGCGGTCTGGATATTGGTGTCGGCGTGCTCGATCGCGCCGAGGTTCTTATCCGCGACTTCGACTGTGCGCTGCGCCCCACGCAGAATGTCCACGAGTGCGCCCTGCTTACCGGCAGGTTGTGAGGAGAGCTCTCGTGCCTCCTCCAACTGCTTTTCCGCTTCGTCGATGGACTCGGAAGCGATGTCGACATTGCTGGTGATGGAGCTCAGGATCTGCTCCGAATAGCGGGACTGCAGGCCTTCCAATGTGTTGCGCGCAGGTTCGACGCGTGCGCGCAGATCGACCGTGCGCTGGAAGATCGAGTCGATTTCGCTGTCGGCGTTCATGAGCACATTGCGCATGTCCTCGTACTCCTGGCTCTTGTCGGCCAGTGCCTGATCGGCCTTGCCACAGGAGGTGATGATGTCGATCAGCATCGCGCGCTTTTCCGGTTCGGTCTCCGGGATCGCGTCGTAGAGGCGGTGATGAATACCGAATGCGCGCTGCAATGCGGAGGTCGCTTCATTCATCGCGGACGTGAACGGGCGGACGCGCTCGGCTCCGAATTCAGAGGTGGCCACCTCCAGCTGGTCCTTGCCCTCGCGGATGGACTCGTCGGTGTTGACCAGTGTGTCCTGGGCCAGTTGTTCCAGCGTTGGCGTGGGCAGCCGGCCCAGCGAATCGGCATCTCCCGGATTGAGTTCGCGTGCCGAGGCCAACTGTTCCCTGTCCCGCTTCTTGTTGCGGTTGCGGCCGTAGAGCCAGAAGCCGCCGCCAGCGAGAGCCGCCGCGCCGAGACCGCCGGCGACAAGGCCAGCCCCCTCGCCGTCGGAGGAGCCGTTGACTGCATTGATCGCCTCCAGGCCCGCCGCGCCGTAGTTCTTCGTGGTCAGCTGGTCGAAAGCGGCGTTCGACATTGCGTCCACATCGCTGCTGGACCACTGGGAGCCGGCGTTGACGTTGTATTTTCCGTCATCCGGCGAAATCGCGATCACAGCGGTGTTCGGGCCCTTGTCCGTGATCGCTGCGCGCACCCACTCCGACGGGTCCTCGCCGCCGAAGGTGCTCAGGTACACCACGTAGGCGTTGAGCTGCTTGGACTGCTGCAGCTGCGCGATCGCGTCCTCGATCTCCGCCTTCTCCCCGCCGGAGAGCACACCGGCTTCGTCGGTGACCTTGTCCTTCAGCTCCGTCGGCGCCAGTGAGGCTTCCGCAGTTGTGGTGGCTTGGGCGTCCACGAAATCAGTGGCAGCGAGCGCCAGGGGAGCAGCAGAAAATGCGAGGCCGCCGGCGATCATCGGGGCGGCGAGAGCAATACGGACGTAACGCGAAGTCATGCCCACTAGGGTACCCGTGCGCGTGGTGACCGGGGACAAGAAACAAACACGTCTAGGCTCGATGGCGCTATGACGTACCAGTATGATTCCGCGGACCTTGCTCGCCGCACGGCGGAGGGGGAGAAAGGCTCGCAGCTCGCCAATATGGAGGAGCACCGCGATGCATTCGCCCGCGACCGTGCCCGCGTCCTGCACTCCGCGGCACTGCGCCGCCTGGCGGACAAGACCCAGGTGGTCGGCCCGCGCGACGGAGACACGCCGCGCACGCGCCTGACACACTCGCTGGAGGTCGCGCAGATCTCCCGCAGCATCGGCATGGGGCTGGGCTTGAACCCCGACCTGTGCGAGATGGCCGGCCTGACCCACGACATCGGCCACCCGCCCTACGGGCACAACGGCGAAGTAGCGCTCAATGAGCTCGCCCGTGAATGTGGCGGCTTCGAAGGCAATGCGCAGACCCTGCGGATCTTGTCGCGCCTAGAGCCGAAGATTCTCGGGGACGGTGGCTCTTTCGGCCTCAACCTCACCCGTGCGGCGCTGGATGCCGCGTGCAAATACCCGCGTACCCGCACGAACCCGGACGGGTCGGTGAACCGCAAATACGGCGCGTACGACGAGGACGCCGACGTTTTGGCATGGCTGCGCGAAGGTCACACCGACGACATACCGCCCATGGAGGCGCAGGTGATGGACTGCTCCGACGACATCGCCTACAGCGTCCACGACGTCGAAGACGGCATCGTTTCCGGCCGCGTCGATTTGAAGGTGCTGTGGGATCTCGTCGAGCTCGCCGCGCTCGCAGCCAAAGGAGCGGCGGCATTCGGGGGCACAGCAGACGAGCTTATCGACGCCGCCGCCCGCCTCCGTTCCCTTCCCATCGTCGCCGCCGCCGCTGATTTCGACTTCTCGCTTTCCGGCTACGTCACCTTGAAGAAGATGACGTCTGAGCTGGTCGGGCGCTATGTCGGCGCCGTGATCACTGCTACGGAAGCTGCGAATCCTTTCCCCGTCGGCCGCATGCACGGCACGCTCGTGATTCCGCCTGAGGCCGAAGCCGAGGTTCGCCTACTCAAGACCGTCGCGGTCCTCTACGTAATGGACATGCCTGCCCACATCGCCCGGCAAGACCGCCAGCGTGACCGCATCGTCCGCGTCTACGACTACCTGAGCGCTGGTGCGCCGGGCTCGCTGGACACAATGTTCGCCGCGTGGTGGCACGAGGCCAGCACGGACGCCGAGCGCGAGCGCGTGATCATCGACCAGATCGCGTCCATGACGGAGTCCCGCCTGGAGCGCACGGCGAAAAAGACCGCCTCTTTCGAGGGGTACCTCTAGGACGCGGTCAGCTCGTAGCTCAAGGTGTAGGAATGCGTCCCGTCAGCATCGACGTCTAGCTCAAGTGCACCGGAGATACCCTCTAGGTCGCCGAAGCCGGACGCCGGCACGATGGTGTAACGCAGCTCGTCGGCGCCATCGACCATCGTGCCGTACTGGTGGAACGCGAAGCCGCCACTACGCCCGTCGAGCTCGCCCTCAAATACCTCGAGCGCAGTGTACGACGCAGTGCCGGTGCTCGGATCGCCCACGGAGAGCATCTCGCCGGAGCTCGCACCGGACAGTGATCCATGCCATTGTTTGGTGAATTGGAATCGGCCCAACTGGCCGCTAGCTTCAGCGGGGGTCAGGGAAACGTCGAAAGTGCCACGGACAGAAGTGGGTTGCATGATCCTGATGCTACCGCACCAGTATGATGCTTTCGCGGGAGAACACGTTGTGTAGCTTTCCGGTCAGTTCTTCGGGGACCCGCCAATCCGAGACCACGAGGCGGCTCGCACGGGTTTCGCGCAGGAGGTCGGCGAGTGAATCGAGGTTGCGCGGGATGGGACGCTCGTCGGAGGCGTAGACGGCATCGATGATGCCGGCGCCGAGGTCCTCGATGGAGTGGACGGGGCGGGCGATGACGATGGTGTTCACGGGCATTACTCCACCACCATTTCGCAGAAGGACTCGTAGTGGTCGTCGGTGTAGTAGTACACGTCCGGGTCGGTTTCGGTGCCGCCGCCGGTGACAATGCGGCGTTCCCCGCGGTGGTTCACGCCGGGTGTGTCCACGGTGTACTCGCGGTAATAATCGGAGTTCTCCGCCGGCAGGATCTGCTCGTAATTGCCAAAGTGTTTGCCGTCGTTGGAGGGGTGGGGGAAGGGGCCGCCGGCATGGATGACGTCGATAAGCTGTGTTGCTTCTTGCGGCACCGACGTGCACTCGCGGATCCCGTCGGTGCTGTCCGGATCGTGCACGATTGAGTACACGGTGGCGACGAGCGTGATGAGGCCGATGATGAGGATCAACGGCAGAGCCACTGAATGGCTCGAACTGTCTCCTTCAGTAGACATGGGTTCATTTTAAACACACCCCCGCGCGGTAGGATGTGCGCCATGGCTAGGGGCAGAATTCCGGATAGTGACATCGAGGCTATCCGCGAGCGCGCCAATATCGCGGACATTGTGGGGGAGTACGTCCAGCTCAAGCCCGCCGGACACGACTCGTTGAAGGGGCTGAGCCCGTTCAAGGACGAGAAAACGCCGTCGTTCCACGTGCGTCCGGTCCGCGGTTATTACCACTGCTTCTCCACGGGCAAAGGCGGCGACGTCTTCTCCTTCATGATGGAAATGGAGCAGCTGAGCTTCCCCGAAGCGGTCGAAGCCGTCGCGGAGGAGATCGGCTACCACATCAACTACCAGGGCGGATCCACAGGCGCCCGCGATGTGAAGCCCGGCACACGCGCCCGCCTCATCGCGGCGAATAAGGCCGCGCACGAGTTTTACCGCGACATGCTGGAGCAGCCGGAAGCGGAAGTGGGCCGGCGTTTCCTCCTTGACCGCGGCTTTGACCGCGAGATCATCCACCACTTCGAGTGTGGCTACGCGCCCGACGGTTGGGACACGCTGACGAAGCACTTACTGCGCAAAGGCTTCGAGGTCGAAGAGCTCGTCGATGCGGGCTTGTCGACAATGGGGCGGCGGGGGCCCATCGACAAGTTCCGGCGCCGCCTGCTGTGGCCGATCAAGGATGTCGCGGGCAACGTGATCGGGTTCGGTGCCCGGAAGCTCTTCGACGATGACCCGATGGGCAAGTACATGAACACCCAGGACACGATGCTGTACCACAAGTCCAAGGTGCTCTTCGGGCTTGACCTGGCGAAGAAGAATATCGCCGCCGGCCACCAGTGCGTGGTCGTGGAGGGCTACACCGACGTCATGGCCATGCATGCCGCCGGTGTGAAAACAGCTGTCGCTGCCTGCGGCACTGCCTTCGGCAAGGACCACATGAGCATCATCCGCCGTCTCATGCTGGACGACAATTACTTCCGCGGCGAGCTGATCTACACCTTCGACGGCGACGAGGCCGGCCAAAAAGCCGCGATGCGCGCCTTCGAAGGCGACCAGCAATTCACCGGCCAGTCTTTTGTCTCCGTTGCCCCCGACGGCATGGACCCGTGTGATCTGCGCATGGCCAAGGGTGATTCGGCCGTCCGCGATCTGGTGGCTAGTCGCGTTCCGATGTTCGAGTTCGTCATCGAGTCTCTCCTCCAGGACTTCTCTCTCGATACCGCCGAAGGACGTTTGCAGGCGCTTCGTCGAACGGTGCCCGTCGTCGCCCAGATCCGCGACACCCCACTGCAGACCGAATATGCCCGCCAGCTCGCCGGCTGGGTGGGGTGGCCCGACCCGAATGAGGTGATCCGCCAGGTCCGCGAGGAGGCCAAGAAGCCGAAGCAGGTCAAGCGCTCCGCCTGGGAGATGGCCACCCCGACGCAGCCGAACCAGCCTGCTCCCAACCAACCGGCATTTGAGCTGCCCGACCCGCAGGACCCGCTGCTGTGGGCCCAGCGTGAAGCCCTCAAGGTGGCTCTCCAATACCCGGAGGCCGCGGGCAGCTATTTCGACGGCATCAACCCCGACGCATTCACCCACCCCGCCTACCGCGCCGTCCGCGATGCCATGGGCACAGTCGGCGGCGCCTCCAATGCCGGTTCCAGCTGGATTGCGCACATCGCCGACGAGATGGTCGATGCCGCCGGCCGCAATTTCGTCTCCGAACTTGCCGTCGAGGAGATCCTCGCTGAGGACCCCGCCTCCTACGCCGATTCCGTCCTCTCCCGCCTGCAAGAAGTCCGCGTGGGCAACCAGATCGCCCAGCTCAAATCCCAGCTGCAGCGCATGCGGCCCAGCGACGACGAGATGGCCTACAACGCCCTCTTCTCCGACCTCGTCGCACTCGAGCAGGCGCGGCGGGAGCTGAACGACCGGGCGTTCCGGGGATAACACTGAATCCGAATTCGGTTGAGATCACTCAAAAACCAAAGGGACCCAGCAACTGTCGCTAAGCGAGGGAGTTTAGCTGGGCCCTACCGCAAAGGGGCGAAGCCATTTGAACGGTCTGGCGTTACCGTAGCATTTCGCGCGGGAAACAAGCGACCTGGATTACTAAGCAATGGAGATCAGGTACTCGACAGAGACAAGAACCGAACCTCTACTATCGTTCCCATGACCATCCTCGTCCTGGACCCCCGCTGGCCCGACATGATCCCGTTGGCCGCCGCCACCAGCCTTGAAGGACCGATCACGTACACCGACGAGGTACCTGTTTCCGTACGCTGGAACTTGGGCGACATCGCCACCACCGAATCCGCGCAGGGCACCCTGGTCACTACCGATATCACTGACCCCGAGGCACAGAAACGCGTCGCAGCGGGGGAGCAGCTCATCGAGGCGCCCTCGCTTTCGGACCCGCTCTTCCAAGCCCAGTCCGTCATGCGCACCGCCCGCACCCGCGGCGAGTGGGAGATGGCCCAAACACACGAGTCGCTCATCGAGTACCTCGAGCAAGAATCGCGCGAGCTTATCGACGCCATCCGCAACCACCACCCCGACGACGCCCTCAAGAAGGAACTCTCCGACCTCCTCCTCCAAATCCTCTTCCACGCCGAGATCGCGTCCCGCCGCGGCGCTTTCAGCTTCCCCGACGTCGCCCAAGCCTTCGTGGACAAGATGAAAAACCGCGCCCCGTACCTCTTCGACGGCTCCACCGGCACCGTGGCGAAAGAGGAGCAGGACCGCCTGTGGGCGGAGGGGAAGGCGAGGGAGAGGGAGAAGTAGGGCCGATTGTGAGATCGGTTTAGCGCGAGCCGTGCGCGTCACTCGGCTACAGTACGTACTGTCAATTTGTCCCTCAGTAGGTTGGAATTCTCAATGGAGTTCGCCCAAGCTCCCATGCTCAAGGTCATGGTTGTCTTTGGTACGCGCCCTGAAGCCATCAAGCTTGCTCCGGTGATCAGGCAGCTTCAAGAGAGTCCCGGTTTCTCCGTAGTCACCGTTTCCACGGGGCAGCACAAGGAGATGCTGGACCAAGTAAGCAAGCGTTTCGGTCTTCGCATCGACTACAACTTGAACCTCATGGTGCGCGGGCAAAACCTCAACCAGATCATCGCCAAAGCCATCGATGGCTTGGATCCGATCATCGATGAAGAATCCCCGGATGCGCTCGTCGTTCAGGGGGATACCACCACGGCTGTGGGCGCAGCTCTCGCTGGCTTCAACCAGCATGTGCAAGTGGTTCATGTGGAAGCTGGCCTGCGGTCGGACAATCTCTGGTCACCGTTCCCCGAAGAAGCGAACCGGAAGATCGTCAGCCAGGTGACGGGCCTGCATCTTGCTCCTACCCAGACTGCAGTAGATAATCTGCTGCGTGAGAATGTGGAGCCCGCCACAATCAAGCTGGTGGGAAACACCGTCATTGATGCGCTCCATCTGGCGAAAACCTGGGACACGAAACTGAGCAATCAGGTCCTCGATGAGTTCCTGAGGTCGTACGATCGTGTGGTTCTCGGCACGACTCACCGACGGGAAAATGTCTTTGCGGCCGCGCAGATCGGAGAGGCATTCCGGCAGTTGGCGGAGCAATTCCCTGACACGGGCTTCGTGCTTCCGCTGCACTTGAACCCAGTGATCCGCGAAAACCTGATCCCTAAGACCGAAGGGCAGCCGAATATCTTGGTCTGCGATCCGATGCCGTACGACGAGTTCATATCGCTGATGAATCGTTCCTACTTCGTCGTGACTGATTCGGGCGGCATCCAAGAAGAGGCGCCAGCGCTCGGGAAACCTGTGCTTGTCATGAGGGCGAACACGGAACGCCACGAAGCTGTGAGTGCAGGTAATGCCAAGCTCATCGGAACGGCGCGAGACGGCATTGTCTCCGAGACAGCTCTGCTCCTCGAGGATGAGAACCAGTACCGAGAAATGTCCGAATCCCTGAACGCTTTTGGCGACGGGCGGGCTGCTGAACGTGTGGTGGCAGCGCTGACGGAGTACTTCGATTTAGAGAATCAGAACGAGGGGAGGAACTAACGGGGTGAAAATCCTTGTCTTGTCTCAGTACTGGCATCCCGAAAACGGAGTCCCACAGCGACGCTGGGCATGGCTGACGTCGCTGCTTCAGCAGCTCGGTCACGAGGTCCGTGTTGTCGCGCCGTATCCGAGCTACAGGGTGAAAGACTCCCAGCGCCGTACGAGAGAGTTTCAGCCGGAGGAACTACTGACAGGGCCGAATGGCGAGCCGATCGCCCGGTGCGGATTCCTCGAGTCCGGGCACTCTCTTTCGGGGCGCATTGCGGCCCAGGCCTATGCCGCGCTCGGGATGATCACCACCGCGTGGCGTCGCAAAGGCCCGCTTAAAGGGTTTTCCCCGGATCTAGTCATCGGCACAGTTCCCGCGTTGCCCACTGCATGGGTGACAGAGCTGGTTGCTCGGGGACTCAAAGTTCCTTACATCATCGATCTCCGCGATTCGTGGCCCGATCTTCTCACCGAGCACGATCGATGGAACGACGGCACCGGCAAGACTTCGATGAGGGAGAAGATTCTGAAGCGGGGGCCGTTCCAGGTCCTCGCGGCCATTGTGGAACGGGTGATGCTCCGGTCGTACCGCAACAGTGCTGGAATGATCACGACCTCGAACCTGCTGAGGAAGCAGCTGGCTGAGAATCCTCGCGTTGTTCCAGCGCATTCCGAGAAGCCGATGGAGACAATCTTCAACGTGTTTCCGTCGGAGACTATGCGCAAAAACCATTCGGTCTCGTCCGGCGGCGAGCTCAACGTGATGTACGCGGGCACGATCGGCCGCGCACAGATGCTCTCGAATGCCGTTGAGGCCGTAGCCGTGGCCCGCGAACACGGCACGAGGGTCAATCTTCGTCTTATCGGTTCTGGCGTAGCCGTCGAAGCGTTGAAAGACTTAGCGGAGAACCTCAACGTCGATGTCGACTTCATTGACAACGTCAGGGCTTCCGAACTCGAAGAGCATTACGAGTGGGCGGATAGCGCACTGGTCCACCTTGCCAACTGGGGCCCCCTTGACAGCGCCATCCCGAGCAAGACCTTCGAGCTCATGCAAAACCGCATCCATATTTCCGGTTCGATCACAGGAGAAAGTGCTGAACTGATTGAGGCTCTTGGAGCCGGCGATGTCGTCGCCCCCGATGATCCGGAAGCTCTCGCAGAGATGTGGCAGCGTTTAGCTGCAAATAAAGAGGCGCTTGAGATGGGGAGCAATGCTCTCGCATGGGTGGCGGAAGAGCGTGAGAAGCGCACGATTGAGAAACTTGCTCGCCTGCTCAGCCAGATCACTGCCGATGGGAGCGGGCGTTGAACCTCAGGGCGCTGACCTGTTTCGTGTCTTCAATGGCTTTCCTTGCAATATTCGACCCAGCCGAGCTGAGATCGAAGGTATATCGACGCCTCGGGCGAAAGGCTCCAAGTTCCGCGACCGGATTACTGACTGAAGCTGGCAAACTTCTAGCCGCCGGGGATCTACAGGGGGCTCAAAAACAATCCAAATCCTTCACCATCAATCCGGTTCGTGCACTCGGTCATCTGAGCGTTACGTTCCGAACACAGTTCTACGAGCATTTTCTCGACGCGGAGTTTGAGAGGAGCAAGCCGTTAGAACATTCGGATAATCCCCGGGTGACCTACGTGGTGGGAAACTCCTTTCCATACACCAACTCCGGCTACTCCAATCGCACTCATTTGATCCTGGAATCGGCGAAACGTGCCGGCATTGATGCCACGGCTCTGACCCGCCTGGGCTATCCCATGGTCATCGGACAGCCTTCAGCCCAAAACGAATCACTCGTGGACGGTATTGCTTATCGACGAGCCATCCCGTGGATCTTTCCGCTCAGCGCAGAGAAATGGATTGAAGCTTCCGCAGACGCGATCGTCGAGGAAGCCCGCCGCAACGGGGCCACGGTCCTTCACACAACCACCGGATTCCACAACGCCCTCGCTGTTTCCCGGGCCGCCACGATCCTCGGCGTTCCGTGGATCTACGAGGTGCGGGGTGAGCTTGAAAAGACATGGCTTTCAACATCGGCACCTGAAGGCGTGGAGCGAAGCGCTAAGTCTGAGCAGTTTCTTCGCTGGCGTGCCCAGGAGACCGAAGCGGCAAGATCGGCGGCCGCAGTAGTTGCCTTGAGTGAGCTGTCGCGCCAGGACCTCATTGGTAGGGGAGTAGAGGCCGAGCGGATTCACGTTATCCGGAACACAGCTGATCCAGCTCTTCTCGCCCACCAGAAGCCGCCTCTCGACACGACTAAGAGCGAATTCGTCATCGGGACAGCGACTTCAGTCGTTCCGTATGAGGGGCTCGATGTGTTGATCCGCTCTCTCGAGTGTCTGCCGGAGCATGTGACGGCTTTGATCGTCGGCGATGGTGCACAACGCGACGAACTCGAAAATCTGGCTGAATCTCTCGGCTTGACGCATCGCGTTCGCTTCGCTGGCCAGCAGCCGAGGAACGAAATCATTGACTGGTACCGCAAGCTCGACGTTTTCGTCCTCCCCAGACTGGATCTGGATGTGACTCGAGCAGTGACACCTTTGAAGGCCGCAAACGCAATGCTTCTGGGAATCCCCGTGGTCGCATCCGACCTGCCCGCGGTTCGCGAAATCACGGGAAATGCTGCTGTTTACGTTGCCCCGGGCAATCCGGAACAACTAGCCGAGTCTGTTACTCACGTCGTCGAAGGCACCTACGATTACCTCGATGCCTCCGCCTGGGCGGCGCAACTGACATGGGATGAAACCTCGATCCAACTCCAGCGGTTGTACTCTGGGAGAATCCCGTCCAGTTGATTGCAGATGGCCCGTGGCTATGGAGGAAACGCAGTTGGTGACCGCAAAAGACCTTGATTCCTGCTTTGACCTTTGTGTTCTTGGTCTTGGTTACATTGGTCTGCCGACTGCTGTTGTCTTTGCGCAATCGGGATTGCGGGTTCTTGGCGTCGACATCAATGCGGACCGTGTCCGCGATATTGGCCAGGGCACTTTGCGTATCGACGAGCCCGGTCTAAAAGAGGCTCTCGACAGCGCGATGAAGCAGGGCTGTCTTCGCACCAGCACCGATGTCCAGCCGGCAAGACATTTCTTGATTGCTGTGCCCACACCCCTCAAAGACGATAAAACGGCGGACGTATCCAATATTTGGGCCGCCGCTGAGGCAATTGCCCCGGTTCTTTCACGTGGTGACTTGGTGATCTTGGAATCGACGTCGCCCCCGGGCACGACGAAGGCATTGCGGGATTATTTGGCTGATTTGCGCAAAGATTTGAACTTCGATTCCGGGAAGGAAGAGTGCGTTTCTATTGCGTACTGCCCAGAGCGCGTGATGCCCGGACGCATTTTGAACGAATTTGCTACGAACTCTCGAGTCGTCGGCGGGATTGATACCGAAGCGACTGAGAGGGCTGCGCATCTGTATTCTCTGGCAACGAAGTCCGAAGTGCTGAAGACTGATGCCCCTACTGCAGAGATGGTCAAACTCGCCGAGAATGCCTATCGAGATGTGAATATCGCATTCGCGAACGAGCTTTCAATGCTTGCCGCTGAACATGATGTCGATGCATGGGAACTCGTGCAGCTCGCAAATAACCATCCCAGGGTCAATATTCTCAACCCCGGCCCCGGCGTTGGCGGCCACTGCATCGCTGTGGATCCGTGGTTCCTCGCAAGTACTAGTGACAATGCTCCTTTGATTGAAACCGCGAGGGGCGTGAATAACGGGAAAACCCGATGGGTTGTCGAGGAAATCTCGTGCGAGATCGTCAACGGCGCGTGGGAGGAAATTGTCTTCTATGGTGTCACGTACAAGGCAGATGTCGATGATTTGAGAGAGTCGCCGGCGCTGGCGGTCGTCGATAAGTGCTTACAGAGGTTCCCAGACAAGAGATTCTTTGTGGTTGATCCTATGGTGAAAAGGGAAGCTCACGAGGTTTCGGCGATCCGGAATGCTGAGCTAGTAACAGCCTTTGAAGCGGGTGGCGCAGGGGTATTACATGTTCTCCTCGTTGCGCACTCCGCTTTCGAGACCATGGAGGTCTTTGCCGACAGCACGGCAAAAGTTTTAGACTTTGTAGGCTTACGTTCTTCGCGTCGATTCAAGTTGTTGGGAAGCGGAGAGTTAGGAAAGGTGCATTAGCCCATGGCTCGGAGCCGCCTCATTCTTGTTGAAGATGAGCATCTCTCAGAATTACAGACTCAGCCGACCCTGGGCCAGTACGTCAAAGAACTTTGGCAAACTCGCCACTTCGTCGTCGCTTATGCGCGGGGTGCTGCATTGAAATCGGGGCAAGACACATTTTTGGGCCGACTCTGGATCGTGCTCGACCCCTTGCTTCAATTCATGTTCTACGGTTTCATCTTCGGCGTCGTGCTGCACGTGTCGAAGGGAATGGACAACTTTCCGGGCTTCCTGATTCTTGGCGTCGTATTTTTTCGTATATCGACTCGTGGCATTACAACCGGTATGGGTCAGGTTCAGAAATCCAAAGCCCTAGTGAACTCGTTTCATTTTCCCCGTGCAGCAGTGATCTTCTCGACTGCCGTGAAGAACTTTCTTGACGGTATTGCTCCAGCGATCGTGGGTATTGCTCTTGCTTTGGCATTTCAATCGGACACGCCAGTCAGCCTGACTGTGCTACTTGTGATCCCAATTTATTTTCTTGTGCAGCTTTTCGCCCTTGGCTCTAGTTTCATTGTTGCCCGAGCCACGGCCTTTATTCCGGATTTACGTTCGCTCTTCACACTGATGGTTCGCGGTTTATTCTTCTTGTCGGGTGTCTTCTTCTCTATTGAGCGATTTGTGAACCACGAGACCTTGGCGCTGCTGATGAAGTTGAATCCGATCTACCAGGTGCTGACAGCAGTTCGAACATCGGTGCTCGATGGTCACTCACCTGATCTGTTTACTTGGGTGTACCTTTTAGGTTGGAGCGTAGGACTGACGCTTGTCGGCTTCATCTTCTTCTGGATGGCGGAGGCGCGGTATGGAAACATTCGATAAAGCCACGATTGCGGTTCAGAACGTTGAACATACGTACACGATGAGCAAGTCAGGCTCGGCAAACACTCTTCCCTTCAGTCGAAACAAGATCCGAGTCGAAGCTCTTAAAGGTGTTTCCTTTGTAACCTCCAAAGGTGAGTCGGTGGGCATTTTGGGGAGGAATGGCTCCGGAAAATCCACGCTTCTGTCGATCATTGCAGGAGCTCTGTCGCCAACCTCCGGAAACGTATATGTTTCGAGTCGTCCGACATTGCTCAGTGTTTCGGCTGCGTTGCAGGCGACACTGACGGGAGAACAAAATGCCCGACTTGGGTTACTTGCCAAAGGATTTTCCCCGGAAGAAGCTAAGAGATTGTCCCAAGAGGTCAAAGAGTGGACCGAACTTGGGGAAGCGTTTAGCCGCCCAATGAAGACTTATTCCTCTGGTATGAAAGCGCGCCTGAAATTCGCAATCGCCACTGCGACACCTTCCGAGATTTTGCTGATCGACGAAGCGCTTTCTACCGGCGATTCCACTTTCGCGTTGAAGGCGCGTGAGAGAATGGATGAGTTTCTCGATAACAGTGGCACGGTCGTTCTCGTCTCGCATTCGGCTGCCCAGATCCGTCGTCAGTGCGAACGAGTAGTTTGGATCGATCAGGGTGAAGTTGTTGCAGACGGAGATGTAGGTGACATAGCCCCTAAGTACGAGGCCTGGAATAAAGCGCGGGCCAAGAGAAAGGATGACAGAGCGTCTGAGATAATGGCCGAAGTAAAGGCTGGATATGAGCAGCCTCGAGTCCTTTTGAGTTCGAAGATTCCAAGGTACTAACGCGAACACACAAGTGCTGCTGAATCAGCGTATCCGTGGTAACCATAGAACATCGAGCTGAACTCTACAGCTGAAGAAAATTAGATACTCAATGAAGGAGTACGTGGATAGAAATGAATGATTCCTCGAGGGTCGTGACGATTGTTGGCCAGGGCTACGTTGGCCTGCCGCTTGCGCAAGCAGCATCTGCTGCAGGGTGGAAAGTGTTTGGGCTCGATGTTTCGGATGCAGTAGTGGCCCGCCTCAACGCAGGAGAATCGCATGTCGACGACCTGAGCAATGAGGACATCGCGACAATGGTTGAGAATGGTTACGAAGCGACCGTCGATGCATCGGTTGTCGCAGAGTCCAACGTTGTCGTTATTTGTGTGCCCACGCCACTCGGTGATGCGGGTGCCCCCGATCTGAAGTACGTCGAGTCGGCCTGCCAGAATGTCGGCGAGCACCTAACAGAAGACACCCTTGTCATCCTCGAATCGACCACCTATCCAGGCACGACTGAAGACTTTTGTGTGCCGATTCTTGAAGGGAAATCTGGCCTTCGGGCGGGGTCAGACTTCCAGGTGGCCTTCAGCCCCGAACGCGTGGACCCCGGATCCAAGCATTTCGGCATCAAGAACACACCAAAGCTGGTCGGTGGCATCAACCCTGTATCGGCTGAGCGTACCGCAGCCTTTTATTCGGACTTCGTCGATGAGGTTGTTCCGTTGAGTGGCACCCGCGAGGCAGAGTCGGCGAAGCTACTGGAGAATACCTTCCGCCATGTCAACATTGCTTTGGTAAACGAGTTGACGCGGGTTTTCCATGAGATGGATATTGACGTTTGGGAAGTCATTAGGGGCGCCTCGACTAAGCCATTCGGTTTCATGAAATTCACGCCCGGCGCTGGTGTAGGCGGCCACTGCATTCCGATCGATCCCGGCTACCTGAGTTACGAGGTGCGTCGCAATCTCGGTTACCCGTTGAGATTTGTCGAACTGGCACAGGAGATCAACAACTCGGCACCTAATTATGTGGTCCAGCGAATTGCAGAGCTTTTGAATGCTGACCGTAAGCCGATTTCTGGCTCGACCGTTCTTTTGCTTGGTGTCACTTACAAGCCGGATATCTCGGATCAGCGAGAGTCGCCGGCAGTACCCATTGCCGAAGAGTTGCTGAAGAGGGGGGCGAACCTCAAATACCATGATCCTTTCGTAGAGGGGTGGCGGCTGAACTCTGGCGACACGATTATGCGCTCGAGCGAGCTTAAAGAAGCGGTGGCGGATGCTGATGTTGTTGTCCTGCTGCAGGGGCATTCGCAATATGACCTCGAGGTAATCGAAGCTGCATCGAAGTTGTTCTTGGACACCACCGGTAAGTCTAAGATTCCGTCTAACCGTCTTTAAACGAGATTAAGGAAAAGAAGTTTGATTGGGCAGGGCAGTAATCAGCGCCCCGCCTCTCAGACGTTTCGAAGGCTAACGAAAAAAGCTCTGCGGGCAGTAGCGATTGACAAAGCTCCGACGGCTAATGATTTTCGTCAGACCGGGAAACGCGTCGAGGAAACTTTCCCAGCTAGTTCAGGGAGGCCCAGAATTCTCCTTGTAACTAGCAATGGGGCTGGCCTAGGTCATTTGACGCGTGTGAACGCTATTTCGGAACATCTGGGTGGCAGTGACCTCATATATACGATGTCAAGCGCTTACCGGCGTCTTAACCGCGATCCGGCTAAAACGATCTATTTCCCCTCTTACGGCGATTTAGGCATGGCTGGTGGGGCGTGGAACACGCTAATGAAAGCGCATTTTCAATCCGTTTTCGAGTCATTTTCTCCAGATGCAGTCGTGTTTGACGGGACGTTTGTGTACAGAGGACTTGTTCAAATCGTCAAGAACTCAAGATGTCCGCTTATCTGGTTGCAGAGGGGATGCTGGCGGGACGCGGTCGATAGGAGTTCGGAGCAGCGTCATCATGCCGCGAAATACGTTGACCACGTGCTCGTCCCTGAGGATTATGGTTGCGCAGAGTCCGTGGATGCCGGTCCCGGAATTGATGTCGACTATGTGCCTCCGATCGTGTCAGGACACCAGGATAGAAGTTTGTCTCGTGGTAAAGCTCGATCCAAGCTTGGTTTGCCTGAAAACGGTAATTTTTTCCTAGTTCAACTTGGCGCTGGTGTCATTAACGACACGACGGATTATTTGTCAGTTGCTCTTAAGGCGGTTCGTTCACTCGGCGAGGGATGGGAACCCGTGGTGGTGCAGAATCCGCTTTCTCCGAATGCGATATCTGGTTGCAGGAGTATAGAGGCGTTCCCCCTAATCGACTATCTGGGTGCATTCGATGCGGGAGTGTTTGCTGGAGGTTATAACAGCTGCCAGGAAGCAGTTGCGCGAGGATTGCCAGCAGTTTTCGTTCCTAATGAAGCAACTAAAACTGATGATCAATTTCGGAGAGTGTCTGGGTTGCAATCACAGGGTTTGGGCTTGCTCGCTACAACTCCGCAGGAGCTATACGACCAAATAAATAGGCTAAATAACCCTGAGCTCCGCAAGAACATGAAGGCAGCTCAGGCATTAATGAAACCTGCAAATGGTGCTGCTGAAGCAGCTTCGATTATCTGCAAGATCGCGAATAAGAACGTCAACTAGGAGCTACTGTGATACCTGCAAACTCGGTGATTAGAGACGGCCTCAAGGTAACGGCGGAAGAAAAATGAAGGTTAAAAATATTTCCAAAAGCCGCGTTCTTCAGCTTTGTCTGCTGACTGTCGGAGTGGTTTTGATCGCCGCAGTAACCGGTCTCTTGGGGCAATACCGCGCATTTACCTTTCTAATTGCTCTTTCAGTTGCTTCCGTGGTGGTTCTGATCGGAGCGACCCATCGTTATCTCGTTCAAACGCGGAGAGCTCTAAATGAACAATTCGGAAAAAGCCGAAAAGAGCTGCGTTCTTTGCGAGAGGAGATTGACCTACCTGAGACTAAGGCTCTTAGCGACTTTGAAGACTCAAATAGCTCGGGCAAGTCGGCTGAAGGCGCCAAAACTTCTTCGGTGAAAGTTGTTACGAAAGAAGTCAAGGCTCCGTCGGTGAAAGTTGCTACAAAAGAAGTCAAGGCTCCGTCGGCGAAAGTTGCTACAAAAGAAGTACTGCCTGAGCATGGATTGATTGGATCCGGTTTTTTGCGGCCGGATGATGATGAGGCTGATCTCCTCGCCAGTGTCCGGCAGAATCCAGATCTCTTCACGAAGTTCGCCCTACGTACACGTAGTGAGGCATTTCGAGAATTCTTTGCCAAAGCAGCCACCGGAATGGCATATGGCTACGATGAAGTTATTGAAGCATTCTCGCTCTTGAGAGCAGGCGAAGAGCGGGAGGCAAAAGCGATTCGACATTGGAACCGGGCGAGTTTGTTGGCTCTCGGCCGGGTGATAGCTAATCAGCGTCGCTCTGAGCCAGATCTCGAAGCAGCCCGGAATCTTTTCTTGGGCCTTCACTGGGTGTTCGGCGATAGAGCCCTTAAGGACAATGATTTGAAGCTTCTTGCCGAAGTGGTTCAAGAACAAGGCGATCATAAAGCGGCCCTGACCATCTTGGAAAAGTCTGGATTGCGACGCAAGGATCCCAATTACTACGCCCTCACAAGAGCGAATTCTCTGAAGCCTGGTTCAAGTGGGTGGCTTGAGTGCGTAAATGCTGTCTTTAGACGTTATGCCTTGGATGAAATTGGTGTCGATGAACATGGCTCTGCCACCCTTGATTCGATCAAGACTCAAGCCACGCCACACGACGTCGACGGCCCACTCGTCTCCGTCATTGTTCCTACTTATGAGGGGGCGGACAGGATCGAGACTGCACTCAAAAGTCTGACTCTTCAGACTTGGGCAAACCTCGAAATCATTGTGGTAGACGATGGATCAAGCGCACAAAACAACGAACGTCTGAGGGATGTATGTGCCCGTTACCCAGAAGTTCAACTACTAGAGCTTACAGAGAATAAAGGTGCATATATCGCGCGGAACGCTGGGTTGCAAAAGTGTAAAGGTGAGTTCATCACTGTTCATGATGACGACGACTGGTCTCACGCGCGTAAGATTCAAGCCCAAGTTGAGCATTTGCTTGAACACGAAGACATCGTTGCTAACACAACAGGGCACATCAGATCGACCACGGACCTGCGGTTCGTACGAATCAATTCGACACCTACGCTGATTCAAAACAACTACTCTTCGTTGATGTTCAGGAAGCAGATCTTTGATCAGGTGGGGCAATGGGACGATGTGAATCGTGGCGGCGATGAAGAATTCAAGAACCGAGTTATCGCAGCAACAGGATCCAAAATCCCGCAGGTGGGAAAAGCTCCCTTCTCATTCACACGTACTCGCGACACTTCGCTAACAGCTGGTGAGATCGACCGCGGTTACCAAGACCCCGCGAGGCTCTTCTACCATTCCGCGTTCTCGCGTATGCATGAAGCGGATGCTCTGGATGGCAAGACAAGAGATGCTCGGCCAGCAAATATGGAACCTGGAATGCGCGGGAAAAATTTGGGTTGGTTTGACGTCGTCTTTGTAGGGGACTTCATGTCGGCTTCGTCAGTTGCTTCCCTACGTGAGGCAAGAGCTCTTGCTAACGCGGGCTATCACGTGGGGATTGCGCACCTCTACGGCACTTCCGGTGTAACTGAAAAGAGATTCCAAAGGGCGGCTCTCGACGCGGTTCGAGCCCGCGAGGTTTCTTTCATCACTTTGAATGATCAATTGTCGGCAGCCTCCGTAATTTGTCGTGACCTAACTGCGCTCTCGTTTGCAGAAAACCTCCGCGCGCAGTGGTCCGTGGGACAGATTGTGACCGCGAATGAGAAACACTCATGGCGGTCTCGTCTCAATGAACTTGGGCGCCGGAATCTCGAGCAATTGTTTGGAGAACAGGCAAATAGCATTTCAATTCCTTTTGAAAAATGGCCTGTGCTTTTCGCTCACGACTCATTTGATGTTCGCCCAACGGAAAATGACGTTCCGTTGGTCGGACGATCCAACAGATCGCACAGCTCCAACTGGCCTGACAAACTTTCAGATATTCGGAATGTGTATACGAATAATGACAGCTACGAGGTGCTCCTATGGGATGGCATTGAAGGGCTGTCCTCAAAGGCGCAGGCTCTACTGAGGGAAAATGCGACACTGATTTCTGAGGAAGATGTCAGCGAGGAAAATTACTATGCCTCCCTTGATTTCTGGCTAGGGTTTGACCCGTCTCTACCGAAGGCTGAGCCAGCTCCGGAGGTTCTAACGGCTATGGCGAGCGGGGTAGTAGTAATTCTTCCCCCTGAGCAAGAGCCAGTTTATGGAGACGCGGCGCTTTATTGCGGCCTGAAGGAAGTTCGGAATGTCGTTTCTCGAGCTTGGGACAATAAGGACTTCTATAACAAGCAGGTGCTCGCCGGAGTTGGTTTCTCGGGCAACTTCTTGAGTGAAGACGAATTCGTGGAGCGTGCTAGAAAACTTGGTGTCGTTCCCTTGGAACCATCGGCGAGGTTTCAAACAAAAGCGGATGCAGCACGGCAGGAAGAGATTTGTGAATTTGAAGGTTCTGGAGTCGTTGCAAAGGAAGTTGAGTGATGGTGGCGGAAAGTAAATGGCTCGATGTTTCCGATGGGCGCGATAGGTTCGCTCTAACACGTGAGCAACTACTGGAAGATTACGCGGAGATATCGTCGAGAAGACGGGGGGCAGCAGTCGCAACTGCTCGACGTTTGAGGGCGAACAGTTATCTAGATATTCTTGCTTATGAGGCAAGCGATTCTGCAGCAGACTGGACCGCTCTGGAAGCAAGGCTGTTGAAGCTGCATATTCAAGGCGGAAAACGCTCCTTGGTAGCTGAGATTGAACCGACTGGTAACGCAGACGTATTCGGAGAAATCGCGTACTACCTTCTAATCGAGAACACGGCCGATTCACCCTCAAATGCTTTTGCGGTCGATCTTTTAGAAGCAGCCATTGATCTGTTGCCGAAAAATTTGTCCACACGCAAGTGGCGTCTCATGTTGGTGCAGTCGTTGATCCTTGGGGGCCGAGCGAGTACGGCAGTCCAGTACTTGAATCGGTGGAAAGATATCAACCGGATTGGCCACGGGTACCTGAGGGCAGAGCTACTGAACCCTTTCACCAGCTTCTCTCGCAGTTCTGATTCCAGTGAATGGATGCGGAGCTTTAATGAAATTTTCACTTGTGCTGATGTCAGTCCGGTCAGTTTGGAAGTCGGCGATGGTGCCCCCTTTGACCGGCTGGCCTGTGAAGTTTCTTCCAAAGCGGTTTCGCAAAGTGACGATTCGAACCAGCCGCTGGTCAGCGTGATCATTACTTCATATCAACCAACTAGAAATGAGATCTTCACAGCAGTTAGATCCATTCTTCGACAAACGCTGACCTCGATAGAAGTCATTGTGGTCGACGATGCATCTGGCCCCGAATACTCTGAGATCTTTGCAGATCTCCAGGAGGTTGATGATCGAGTCTCGGTTCACACCATGGATAGAAACCAAGGGACATATGGGTGTAGGAACTACGGGGTGCGAGTTGCTAAAGGTCGATTTTTCACCGGTCAGGATGATGATGATTGGTCACATCCATCGCGTTTAGAAACCCAGGTGCAGTATCTTTTCGATAATCCTGATAGCCCGGGCTGCCGCGTGAACGCTGTGCTCTGCGATGAAAACCTAAGCCAGCTTCGCCTTGGATATAAGCCTGAAAATTCGAATGCTTCGTCGCTCATGATGCCTATGAATTTGATCAGGAAGTTAGGCGGATTCATGGAAGCTCGGAAAGCAGCAGACACTGAACTCGTGCACCGCGCTCAGGCGTATACGGGTGAGAAGATCCACCAGATTGAAAAACCTCTCACAATCGTTCGAGTGTTGCCCGATAGCCTATCGAGGGCGGACTTCGGAGCCGGGTGGAGCCATCCATCCAGAGATCATTTCAAAGGTGCCTATAGCCATTGGCACGCAAAGGCCTCGAAAACTGAGCTCGAGATCAAACCTGACGCTTTACCCCCGGTGGCCGTTCCATCTCGTCTAGGTAGCAGCTCAAGCTCCAGTGAGCAGTTTGATGTGATTTTCGCTGGTGATTGGACAAAAAAGGGCGGTCCACAAAACTCGATGATGGAAGAGATTGCTGCTCTGCACGCCGTTGGCCTCAAGATAGCGATTCTTAATCTTGAAGCAGCCCGTTTCATGTCGAAGACTGGGAAACGGTTGAATGATCAAATCCAGGAGTTGGTCAACAGCGGCGTTGTAACACAGGTTTTTTACGACGACCCAGTGACAGCACAGATCATGCTTTTACGGTATCCACCGATATTGCAGTTCCCCCCAAATGATCCGAGCAGGATAGAAGTAGGTCATCTGTATATCGTTGCGAATCAGGCGCCTTCAGAAATTGATGGCTCGGACATACGCTATTTGGTCGGTGACTGCACTAGGAATGCGGAGTTCATGTTCGATACGAATGTGAGCTGGATCCCCCAGGGGCCGCAGGCCAGGGAGGCGATAGAACCCTATTTAACTTCAAATGAACTTGAGTCGTTTAACTCACCGGGAATTCTTGAGCCTGCAGAATGGGAAAAGTCGTCCGGTAAACGGTCATTGAAGCGTAAACCGGTCATTGGTCGGCACTCTCGTGACGACTCTATGAAATGGCCCGCCAGTAAAGACGATCTTCTTAGCGCATACCCCATTGACGATCGAGTGTCCGTACGCATAATGGGTGGCGGCAAGACGCCATTGAAGGTTCTGGGGCGTTCTGATTCGCCGGCAAATTGGGAAATTCTCGCGCGAGATGAAGAGCCTGTAGTGAAGTTCTTGCATTCACTGGATTTCTTTGTGTTCTTCCAGCACCCTAATGCAGTGGAAGCGTTCGGGCGATCGATCCTTGAAGCGATTGCCGCTAACCTCGTTGTGATTCTTCCCAAACACTATGAGGAAGTGTTTGGCCCGGCCGCTGTTTACGCAGAACCCGCCGAGGTCGGAAGGCTAGTTGATGAGTATTGGTCTGATCCTGAGCTCTACGATCGGCAGATACAAATTGCGCGGAAGCACCTTGAATCTCAGTTCACTCGCGAGGCGTTTTCAAACAGGATACTCCGCCTGATCAGCAAGAAGGCTAAGAGTATGGGGGGCTCAGCCTTAACTAGCCGTCGTTAAGCGTCGTCTTTAGAACCGAATATTGGAGAGCCGTCGACCAATTTTCTTCAGAGTCGCTCTTACGGTTCTCAAATTCGCGTGGGCGCCGATAAGCATCTTGATTTGTTCTGGTTCCTCAATTTTCTCGAAAGGAACGTTGGGAAAAGCATCGGCTGGAATGGAGTCCGGTTTCGGTTGATTCAAATAGTTGCGAAACCGGTTACCTAGATCTCCATCTGGTTTGTCTACCCCTGAATCCTGATCAAAATGAATCGAGTGGAGGAACTGGATCTGTTGGCTATCAATAATTACGGGTGCATAACGGTCAACCTGTGTATGAGCGGCCCTACGAGGACCATCGATTTTTCTGTCCTCGGTAATAGCACAAACTCGGGCGAGTCCGATTGCAATTTTGGGGCGGTGCTCGACGCGAGGTTCGCGGAATGCTCCGTTGTCGTAGAAAGCCTGTAAACCCAAGCCGAGCGAAACATACGAGCCAACATTTTCGACGGTGAGGTACTTCGCGACAGTGTCGTAGTAGCTTGTCGCTACAAGATCATCGTCATCAAGGCGGTATTCGGCATAAATGTCGCCAGGTTTGAATGATTTCTTGGCCCAACTATCGATAGGTTTTCCTTTTCTTTTATTGGCAGTTCGTTTATCTAGATGGAGCCAAGAATACTTTTTCGATGCGTTTGCTAGATGCTCTAAATATTTAGAAGGGAGCTCTTCCGAGAAACTGACGACATGCACTAAATTGTGATCGTGGCTGCCCTTGTTGATTATCGGAAGCGTGTAATCGAAAAAAATCTCTACCCGTCGATCCATGCGCGCAGGACTATATAGCTTAGCCAGATATTCTTCTGAGTTCTTTTGCCCCACCTGGCGAGAGAGCCTCCATGAGGGAGATGCAGGTTCGTAGAGGCTGAACCTCGTGCTACCCAAGAAGTGGTTAGTCATTGCTCCATACTAGCGTCTTAGGGGTGTGAGACGCGTCGCTGCCGTTCGATATAGGTTTGCAGTGTCTGGATCAGGAAAAGACGCTTCTGTCATTTTAATCAGAAGGCCGGGCCGCTGGATAGCACTCAAAATAAGTATCGAATTTCTTCCCGTTCAGCAGATCTATTGTGAGACGCGCTTCTGCTTCAAGGAAGAGTTCACCTAGCTCGCGGTCAATGTGGTCGTGTACTTGACCCGCGTATGTCCCACCTGGCTGAGGAGTAATTTCGCCCAGTGCCAACGTTCCCTCTGACTCTAAGAAGTCAACGCGAAGGAATGGAACCGGAGATTCCGCTGAAATCCTCGAAGCGTACTCTAAAGCAGCCTCTGGGAAGCCACTGCCATCGTACCTCGCTCGGTTCGAATCTACGTGAACCTTTTCCCCGGAGGGGTAGTAGAAGCAATATTCGTTTTTCCCCCGTGGGCTGGAGTTGCGGTGTATTTCCTCAACAAGGCCGGGCTGGCCATAGAAGCAGAAGACTTTGATATCGCGTGCTGGTTTGTTGGGGTTTCCAATTAGCGTTTCCGTTAGCCAGACCGGCTCAGTGGCTAGATGTGTGCCCGCGTACTCTTTGTCGACTCCATCAAGAAAACTCTCGTAGGACTTGCCCGAGTAGACAGAGCGCACTTTGCAATCTGAATCGACGATGAAGACGCCTTTGGATGCAGCACCCGTTATTGGCTTGATTACTGTATTGGCTTGAACGCTTACCTCGGAAGCGGTCTGGCTTAGAGACAGTGTTTTAGGCGTGGGCACGCCAAGAGCTTGGGCGAAATCTCTGTCCTGCATCTTTGGATTTCCGCCTGGAGAGAGTGCGTAGCCCTTCTTCCGAAGTTCATGCTTAACCAGCCGCATGTGGGAAATGCTCGATCGGAAGGAAACGCCGATCCTCCTACGCTCCACCTCGTTTGCGACTGTGGCCCTTACGTCTCGCCAAGAGAGCTTTGAGTACAAGCGTCTAAGTGCAGCGCTACGGTCTTTCGCATCGATACTGTTGTCCTGCCTGAGTGCACTTATTGCGGCATAGACGCTCGAGAGGGCGTGAGTGTGAGAGTTGCCGGCAAGGCGAGCCTGCTCTAGAAGGTTCTTTCCAGCTTGCATTCCGTTAGACCTAACGTTTTAGTTCAGTAAAAGGTTCCCGCGCTAGACAGCCTTAAGGATATTTGTGGGTAAGAGAGCCGTCTAATCGGGATCTGTTTGTTTGGTGATGCTAGCATCAATGCCTTATCGAGAATCTCCATATTAGGTAGAGGGAAATTCAAAGCCAGGTTTGATGGTTGATAGCCGTTGCTATTCGCAACTGAGTGCAGTCTCGATTGCCTCGTTAAATGTTGCAAGTGAAGGTGGTCGGTGTCCCGGCCTGGTTTCGTAGATAAACGGGATGAGAGGATTCTCGTTCTGGCTATACACCTGATTAAAAGGTTTAAAGTGATCCTCGTGGTGGAAATCATTGGGAGATGTCCAGTAGTGGATTCGTTGTCCACGAACTTTTTCATATCGATCCAACGCCGATGCTTTGGAACCTACTAAGCGGCCCCAATTTTTTGGAATCCCTCCGTCGGGAGCTAGTAACTCGGGGTAGACGCTTCTCAGGTAATCGCGTTGGGCCTTGAGTCCGTCGCTGCGGCCTCCGACGAGATATCGGTCCAATTGTGTTTGAGGATTAAAAACCACAGCTATTGAATCATCAATATAAGGCGCAGTTTGGAGAGCGGCGAATCCTCCGCCGGACGATCCTGAAAGAATAACGCGGTTTGAATTAACACCTTTTGAAAAACTGTTAATCCAATGTCCTATTAACTGATGAAGGTCCAGGTCCTTCCATCCCGTGAACCACGCGAGTTCGAGCCGTTTATTGAGATGTAGGGCGGGGTCTGAGAAAAAGACCGCGTTGCACTCGAAACCGACCAATGTTTTGAGGCGCTCAAAACGCGGGAGGTTGTACTTCTTGCGGAGGAGCGCCCCATGGAAAGAAACTATTGTGGGCGCGTCTCCACGGATTACTGTCAAGCATTCAAGTTTCGTTCCACGCGATAACTCTGCCTCGAATATTGCGCAACCAGGGGAGTAATCAAAAACTGGGTTTTCAGCGTCGACCTCGAATCGGGGTGCATTAAGCCCGCCTTCGGTGAGGAGCTCAACAGGAATTTTCAACGTGATGATTCGCTTTCCAAAAAGTCAAGGGGCCGTAGAGGCGCAAGGGACGGGCCAATGTTACTTGACACACCGGCCGTGTCTAGTTGCAATTTTTTACAAGCCGAGTCGGGATAGGGGCCTTTGGCGGCAAGGCCAAGCGGCCGGCAAGGATGCGAGGCTTCGGTCCGATTAAAGTCGGAGAATCGGCTCTAGGCTGGAGGTCGGATTCTCGTACAAGATTAAGGGATCGGATGTGCGTGCTTCTAGATGCCACTCATGCGCTATTTTGAGTAGCCGGTGCCGTAGATTCAGCCAGCACCTAGCTTCGATCGATTCGGCAAGTTCGTGTCCTCAAGAGTTCTCTGAAAATCCGAGGTAACGGTTTCACGAGTCCTGCCATCACTAAATTCATGGATGATGACTCTTCTTACATCACCCGTGAAACTTCCGCTCGTTCGACCATTATTGAACGTCGATGAGCGACCAGCCTCCCGAAGAGATATCTTTGAGAAAAGCTAGCGCTAGTATTCGCCTTAAGTAGGTGTTGAAGGTACAGCGACGATTTTAGAAGATAGGCGGTTAAATGAGCTCAGCTAAAGAGGACGTTAACTCCTATGAGGGCATTGCGAATGTGGCCTCGAACCTATCGGTGGGAAACAAGGTTTCCCTTTTTCGTAGGGCTTTCCTTAGACGCAATATCCGCGTGGTTACATCGCAGGGGAACAAGACTGGGCATCTACCGCTGTGGGGTGCCATATCGCAAGGCGAGGTTAAACTTTTTCGCGGCTTGATGTCTGCTGAGCGGGGCTTGTCCGCGCACAAGCTGGCTCGTGACAAAACGGCGACAAAGAAGGTTTTGTCAGAAGCAAATTTGAGAGTGCCTCGAAGTTATGAACTTAAGGGATCTACATCGCGGGAAAACTTTGCAGCTATTGAGGCGCTAGATCTATTGCCTGGCGTTCTTAAACCGAACGGCGGATCTCACGGCGCTGGTGTGAGCATGAATATCCAGGATTTCAACTCTTTCGAGACCGCTCTATTGAGTGCGGGCGCAACGCCAATCTTTGAAGAGCAAATTGGAGGTCGAGATTATCGCCTTTTAACTATCGGGCAAAGCTTTTTTGCCGCGACTGAACGTCGGCCAGCATCCGTCATTGGAGATGGTATTTCTTCTGTGAAAGAGCTCGTAGAGGAGAAGAACCGGAAGCGAGCTTTGAACCCATCGACGAAGTCGCATCCGATTGAGATCGACGACATTGCGTTGGATTGTCTTGAAAAACAAGGAACAACAATCAATTCAGTGCCGCCGAAAGATGCTGAGGTTCGTTTGCGCTTTGTGGCAAATATTGGCTCAGGTGGAGATGCAGTTGATCGAACAGGTGAGGTGCACCCAGACTTCGTGAGCCTTTGTGAGCAGATCCCGGATGTTTTAGGGAATCCAGAGATTTTGGGAATCGATCTGCTCGCTGAGGACATCTCTAAATCCCCAGACAACCAAAGCTGGGCGTTTCTTGAAATTAATGCTAACCCTGACATCGATATTCACCACTGGCCGTGGCAGGGGGAGGCTCTCGACGCAGCAGATCGCCTCGCTGAATTCTATTTCCCTAATAGCAGGGTGGGCGACTCTCTCAGCGCGATTATTGTGGTGGAGGGAAAGGTGAGGGTAAAAGAGTTTGATCGCTGGATTGCTCACACTTGCGCATTGGCTGGGCTGGAGGCTCGACCCAAATATGGGAAAACTCAAATCAGGCTACAAGTCGCCGGGGCCCAAGCCGCGATCGATTGGTTCGTTGAGATGCTAATTAAGGCAAAAACGGGTGCCATAATCCGGAGTATAAGTATCGAGTGAACCTCCGAAACACTTTCGGCTGCGCGTTAAATTGTCGGGCACGCAGGACTCTGATCAAGCGAAAGCCCGCAGCGGGGGCGTTCAAAAGTAAGAAGATTTAGCGGTGGACTCATGGGGGGCAAATTTATCGGTGCGGTGACTCGAATACCGCCATTTGTTGTTTTACCTGATCGAAATGAATGCCGATGCTGCGATCTGACTGCATCAGCACCCTTCGTACGGAGCTTCGTGCCCTGTAGCTAAACAGATTTTGGATTATTTGACAGCGCACTAGGGATGATCGTGGCGAATCATCGAGTGCTGGGCGATAAATGAGTGCATTCGGTTAGAAGGCTGTTCACAGCACACGCTGGCGATTTGTTGATGGCTCTCTAGCAGTGAAACTCGACTAGAGGTTCCCGTCGAGCGCGAACCCAAGGCCAGGGTCCGCGCTTTCGTCGCTCAGCGTTCGTATATTTATCGCCTGTGGTTTAGAAGCTGCTGCCGTTGGAGGCGACGGCGGGCAGCACATTGCGCAGCTCCGGCAGGCCGGCCTGGGAGGAGAGCTTCGAGGCGAACTCGATGGCCTGGTTTTGCGGGGTGGCGGGGTCGGCTTTGACGACGCCGCAGGCAAGGGCGCGGTCGCCGACGGCGTTGATGGTGGGGGCGGCGATCAGGGTGAGGGAGGCATCGGCGCCGAACTGCTTGTTCAGCTTGGAGGTGAGCTGGGAGCGGGTGGTGGTGTCGTCGACAAGCTTGGCGCCGCGGAGCAATGTGCCCACGGAGTTGCAGTCCATGGTGGCGATGCCGCCGTTGAGGGCGCGGACGAGTTCGAGGGTGTTGTTCTGGGCGTCGGCCTGGTTGCCGTTGATGATGCCGGTGGTGGCAACTGCAGTGACGGTTGCGGCGATGGCGGCGGTGCGGAAACGCATGGTGGGGAAGTCCTTTCGGGAAAGTGAGGCTGGTGGTTGTGTATCTGTTTTTCCAGACGAACGTTGATACTACAGTGACTGAAGTGAAAATTGTGACTTGAATGGAAAAAGTCGGCCGACTAACTGGGGGCAAATGCGGGCGCGGTAGAGTGAGCGACCGTGAGTACGTCTCGTAAAACCCCCGGACGCCCGCGCGATGGTGCGGGCTGCGGTTGCGGGGCGATGCTGGCCGTAGTGATGGCGATCGTGCTGATCATCTCGCTACTGATGTGGCTTTTCAGCGTTCTCGATACGCCTCTGAGCACGAAAAAGCGCGTGCCGGTTCCCGCAGATGTTCCGCCGGCTGCCGCCGTGAGTCCGCCGGATATCGATGTGCACGGGCCGGGCCGGACGTCTGACTTGCTTGAGGAGTGGGCAGCGCCGATCGCGGACGGGATCGAAATTGCCCCGGAGGCGGTGCGCGCCTACGGCAATGCGGAACTGATCGCGCGGGAGGCGTGGCCGGACTGCAACCTGCACTGGAACACGCTTGCCGGCGTCGGCTGGGTGGAAACGCGCCACGGAACGTACAGCGGCAAAATCGCTGCAGGTGCGCGGCTGGATGAGAACGGCCGTGCCTTTCCGCCGATCGTCGGACCGGCGTTGAATGGCGATGGCTTCGCGCATGTGCCCGACACGGACGGCGGGGAATTCGATGATGACGCGGAATTCGACCGTGCTGTGGGGCCGATGCAGTTCATTCCCGAATCTTGGTCGCGGTACGGGCGCGACGCCAACGGCGACGGGTACGCCGACCCGCAGCAGATCGACGATGCGGCACTCGGTGCAGCGAACCTGCTCTGCGATGGCGGGCGGGATCTATCGGAACCGGAAGATTGGCAGGACGCGATCCTCGGATACAACCAGTCGAATGACTATGTGATTCGGGTTCGTGACGCGGCCGCGAGTTATGCCGTCGGGCAGCCGGCGCACCGGTAGGGGGGCGGGATGTGAAAAGGGCCTTCCCCGGGGGTGGGGAAGGCCCTTTGTTGGTGTGTGGCTTAGATGCTCGAGCCGGCCGGCAGAGCAGCGTTGACCTGGGCGCGGTAGGCGTTGATCTGGTTCATGATCTGCGCCTGGGCGTCGGAGGACATCTGGGCCGGGTTGCCGATGGCCTGGTTCACCTGCTGGACGATCTGGTCGACCGGGTTAGCCGGGCGTGCCGGTGCGGGGGCCGGTGCCGGAGCTGCCGGGCGTGCCGGTGCGGGCTTGCGGTTGTTCGGGGCGGGTGCCGGGGCAGGGGCGCGGTTGCCGCCGCTGTTGTGGGTCTTGACCAGGCCGCAGGCGACGGCGCGGTCGGCGACCTTGTTGATGGTGCCGCCGGCAGCGGCGCGCAGTGCCGGCTTGGAGGCGAGTTCGGCGTTAGCCATGTTCACCAGGTCGGCGCGTGTGGTGTTGGCGTTGACGCGGCCGGTCTTGTCCAGCTGCTTCTTCAGGTCGGGGCACGAAATGGAGTCGGCCTGGGCGGCGACCTTCATCAGGTTCTCCATGTTCGCGGTCTGGGACTGAGCCGGTGCGGCGGTAAGCAGGCCAGCGGACACAGTCACGGCAGCGGCGGCTGCGGCGATCTTGGCGGGGGTAAAGCGCATGGTGGATCCTTTCATGGCGGGGATGGAGCTGGACGGTTGAACGGCCAAAAGCATAGCAGAGTGTTACGCATGGGGAAGGTGGTGCGCATGGTGCTTAGGGTCATGGTTGGCGAAGCGGGCCGTGGAACCCCTGACCGGCAGGGAGGTTTTCTGGAACAATTGGGGGTGGAAAAGCCAACTTCGATGCAAGGAGAATGTCAGTGGCTGACATCATGTTGACGTACGCCCGTGAAATCCTGGATTCCCGCGGTAACCCGACCGTCGAGGTCGAGGTCTTCCTCGACGACGGCTCCCACGGCCTGGCCGCCGTCCCGTCAGGTGCGTCCACCGGCGAGCACGAGGCGCACGAGCTGCGCGACGGCGACGATCGCTACCAAGGTAAGGGCGTGCGCAACGCCGTGCGCAACGTCAACGAGACCATCGCCGACGCGATCGCCGGCATCGAGGCTGACGATCAGCGCGTGCTGGACGCCACCATGATCGAGGTCGACGGCTCTGACAACAAGAAGAACCTCGGCGCCAACGCCATCCTGGGTGTGTCTATGGCTGCCGCGAAGGCTGCTGCTGATTCCGCTGGTCTGCCGCTCTACCGCTACATCGGCGGCCCGAACGCGCATGTTCTGCCGGTGCCGATGATGAACATCCTCAACGGTGGCGCGCACGCTGACTCCGGCGTGGATGTCCAGGAGTTCATGATCGCTCCGATCGGCGCCGAGACCTTCACCGAGGCACTGCGCCAGGGCGCGGAGGTCTACCACGCGCTCAAGTCCGTCATCAAGGACAAGGGCCTGTCCACCGGGCTTGGCGACGAGGGAGGCTTCGCCCCGTCCGTCGACTCCACCAAGGCTGCCCTGGACCTGATCGTCGAGGCGATCGAGAAGGCTGGCTACAAGCCGGGCACCGACATTGCCCTGGCACTGGACGTCGCATCCTCCGAGTTCTTCGAGAACGGCTCCTACAACTTCGAGGGCGGCCAGCACTCCGCCGAGGACATGGCAAAGGTCTACGCTGACCTCGTCGAGAACTACCCGATCGTGTCCATCGAGGATCCGCTGGACGAGAACGACTGGGAGGGCTACACCAAGCTCACCGCTGAGATCGGCGACAAGGTCCAGATCGTCGGCGACGACTTCTTCGTCACCAACCCGGAGCGTCTTGCCCGCGGCATCGACGAGAAGGCAGCGAACGCTCTGCTGGTCAAGGTCAACCAGATCGGCACCTTGACCGAGACCTTCGATGCTGTCGAGCTCGCGCACCGCAATGGCTACCGCACCATGATGTCCCACCGTTCCGGCGAGACCGAGGACACCACCATCGCCGACCTGGCAGTGGCTTTGTCCTGCGGCCAGATCAAGACGGGTGCGCCGGCACGTTCCGAGCGCGTGGCCAAGTACAACCGTCTCATCCGCATCGAGGAGGAGCTCGGCCCGGCAGCCGTCTACGCCGGCCGCGACGCCTTCCCGCGCTTCGACAAGTAGCGCGCCTTCCGCACGCGGGTAGCGGGGCCACGTAGACTACACAGTCACTATGGCCACATCATCCGCACGCGGCGCGCGCCGCAGCGACTCCAACCCCCAGCTCACCGGCATGTCCGGAGGCGCTGGGGGTTCACGTCGTCGCCCGACGACGGTGCCCGTGGCTAGCCGTGACGCCGAGCGTGCCGCGAAGAAGCGAAAGCGCCCGCGCACGGACGTGCTCAAAGGCGACATCGTGGGCGTCGCGGTGCTCATCACCGTCGTCCTCGTCGTGCTCATCGCCATTGCGGTTCCGTTGCGCAATTACTACGCAGGCAGGGCTGAAATCGCCCGCCTCAATGAGTCGATCGCCGCGAAAGAAGAAGAAAAGGCGCAGCTCGAGGAGGACTTGGAGCGCTACAGCGACGAGGACTACGCCAAGCAGGAAGCGCGCCGCCGCCTCGGCATGACCGAGCCCGGTGAGACCGCCTGGCGCATCATCGATCCCCGCATGGAGGGCACCACGATCACCAGCGAGCACGCCGAGGATCCCGACGCGGACGCGCCGTGGAACGAGGTCCTCTGGAATTCCCTGCGTGAGGTGCCCAATGAGGACGAGGAGGACGAGGCCGCGCCGGCGGAGCCTGCCGAGCAGCCTGCACTAGCACCGGGCGATCAGCCTGCGCCAGAGTCGGCTGGGCAGCCTGTTGATCCTCCTGCGGAGGCACCTGAACAGCCGTAAGTACAGTGTGCTCGCGGATAGGGCAGCGAGGCGAAAGCGCTTTGCACTACCCCCTATGGGTTACCAGGGCTGTTAGTCTTTCTATTTAAAGGAATTCAACCATTAGAAAGCACGCCAAGGGAGGGACAATGCCTTCGGTACTCAACGTCGCACAAGCCGTATATGACGAACTCGGCTGGGTCGACTCCTGGCGGCTGCAAAAACTTACCTATTACGCGGAGGCATGGCACCTCGCTTGGTTCGGCAAGCGCTTAGTAGATGAAGATTTTCAGGCGTGGGTTGATGGGCCGGTTTCTCCCGATCTCTATCGGGAAAATAAGCACCGGGAAGCACGTACCTCGACTGAGCTGGCTAAGGCTAATGCGTCTGTCTTAACAACGGAGCAGTGGAGCACCGTGAGATCGGTGATCGAGTTCTACGGTAAATGGACTAAGCAAGACTTGATCGATAAGACTCATGGCGAGCTGCCTTGGTTAGAAGCTCGCGGTGAGCTCGATGTGCACGAGTACTCTAGCCAAACGATCTCTCAAGAAACGATGATGCGCTTTTATAGGCAGCAAGAAGCTTCTGGTTCTCCCGTGCCGGTTCGACCTGTAGAGGCCGTTAATACCTGGGCAGGAGCAGATCTGCAGTCCGGTTTCGCCCACAATGTCCAACGTTGGGCTGAAGCTATAGAGCTATTAGCTGACCGTTGATGAACCATTTTTGTCTCGATCCGGACGGAGTGGTGGCCCTTAATGCGCGTCTCATTGAAGATGATTTCAATGTTTTAGACCGCGGGAAGTTAGAGGCTGCTCTTGCAGCTCCGCTGCACACTTTCGGAGGGCGCCTCTTGAATCCGTCTACGGTCGAGCAGGCAGCAGTATTACTTACAGGGCTGGTGAAGGCCCACGCATTTTCTGACGGCAACAAGCGTACTGCATGGGTATGTACCGCGACCTATGTATCTCTAGAAGGTCTGCACTTGAAAGACATCCCGGGTTCTGAGGTGGCGGATTTTGTCGAGGCAGTTGCTGTCGACAGGTTTGACACCGATCAGGTTCGGACCTGGCTATACGAGCACATCTGTTGGTGAAAGTCAGCCACCGCGCGCATGTGCGACAATGAGCGCCATGGAAACACCAACTGAGGAACAGCTCGCGATCGTCGAAAAGCAACTCGGCCGTATGCCGCGCGGCGTGCTCGAGATCGCGTACACGACGCCAGACGGGCAGCCTGCGGTCGTCACAACAGCGCCCAAGCTTGACGACGGCACGCCGTTCCCCACCCTCTATTACCTCACCGATCCTCGCCTCACCGCGGAAGCGTCCCGCCTCGAGGTCGCGCAGGTGATGAAGTGGATGGAAGCTCGGCTGGGTACTGATCCTGAGCTGAAGGCCGATTATGAGGCCGCGCACCGCCACTATCTGGACAAGCGCAATTCGATCGAGGATCTGGGCACCGATTTCTCTGGTGGAGGCATGCCGGACCGTGTGAAGTGCCTTCACGTCCTCATCGCATATGCGCTCGCTGAAGGCCCCGGCCGTGTGCGCCTCGGCACCGAAGCTGTCGCTCTGGCCGCTGAGCACGGCGACCTGCGTGGCACGGCGATTCCCGCCGACTGGCCGTCGCTTGCCGATCTCGGCATCTCGCTCGATCAAGCAGGGGAGGGGCTGGCATGACCCGCGTCGCTGCCGTCGACTGCGGCACGAACTCCATTCGCCTGCTCATCCACGATTCTTCCGCCGGCGAGATCTGCCGCGAGATGACCATCGTGCGTCTAGGCGAAGGCGTCGACGCCACCGGGCGTTTCAACCCGGACGCGATCGCCCGCACCCGCGACGCGCTGGAAACTTACGTCGAGCGCATGTCGGACGAGGGGGTTGAAGCTGTCCGCATGGTCGCGACTTCCGCCACCCGCGACGCTGAGAACCGCGATGAGTTCTTCGACATGACCCGCGAGCTCCTCGGCCGCATTCAGCCCGGCGCTGTCGCCGAAGTCATCTCCGGTGAGGAAGAAGCCGCGCTGTCTTTCCGCGGCGCCACCACCGACCTCGACGATGCGCGTGCCCCCTTCTGCGTCATCGACTTAGGCGGCGGTTCCACCGAGTTCATCGTCGGCACCGGCGGTTCCGAGATCCTCGGCGCCCATTCCACCCAGATGGGCTGCGTCCGCGTCACCGAGCGCTTCATGCGCACCGACCCGCCCACCGAGCACGAGACAGCGGCCGCGCGCGAGTACATCGATTCGCTTATCGACGATGCCCTTGCCACCGTCCCCCTCAGCCGTGCCGCGACCTTCGTCGGCTGCGCTGGCACCTTCACGACGCTGAGCGCCCTCGCTCAGGGCCTCGATGCGTACGACCCCGAGGCCATCCACTGCTCGGAGATCACCTTCGACGAGATGCGCGCTGTCACTGCGAAGCTGCGCGCTCAAACCGCCGCGCAGCGCCTCGAGGATCCCGTCATGCACGCCGGGCGTGCCGATGTGATCGGCTCCGGCGCCACCGTCGTCGAGCAGCTCATGACCGCCATCGAGAAAGAGACCGGCGGTGCCGTGACATCCTTCGTGATCAGTGAGAAGGATATTCTCGACGGCATCGTCGCCGGTCTGCTTTAGCCTGCGTCTTTAATCCTCGTCGGGCTCGTAGATCGTGTCGATCTCGCCGCCCTTTTTACCGCGGCCCCGGCGCAGGTCCTTGACCTCGCGCATGCGCGGGTCCGGGTCGAGCTGGTTCGCGACCGTCTTGCGTGCCGAGCGCACTATCTGCCGCGTCAGCGGCGAATTGACCACCTTCTGCGTGGTGTCCACGATCTGGTGGTAGCGCTTGCGCCCGGCCTTCGAGCCCATGACATATCCGGCAGCGGCTCCAATCGCCAGCTGGGTCAAACGTCCCATGGTGTTTAAGCCTCCTTGTCGAGCTCCGTGCCAGTACCTTTTCACTGTAGCGAACCCGCCTCACCAAAGTGACGTAGGGAGATTGTTAGCCGCCCGCGCCCTGAAGTTATACTTTGACGACGCGCCTGAACCACCGTGCCCACGACATTCGTGTGCACTGTAGTTCAGGCGCAGCGAGGGGCTATAGCTCAGTCGGTTAGAGCCGCGGACTCATAATCCGTTGGTCGCGGGTTCGAGCCCCGCTGGCCCCACAGATTCAGCTCTTTAGAGCTTGACGATCATCTTGCCGGTATTGCCACCGTCGAAAAGCTCGAGGAACGCATCCGGCATCTTCTCGATGCTCTCGCGCACCGTCGTTTCATAGCTGATGGAGCCATCGACGACGAGCGGCGCGATCTTCTCCTGAAATTCTTTGGCCAGGTGAGAATACTGGCCGACCACGAAGCCGCGCAGCGTGAGGCATTTGCCGATGGATAGGCCCAGATTGCGCGGCCCTGGTGCCGGCTCGGTGTCGTTATACTGCGCGATCGCCCCGCACATGGCGATCCGGCCGAACGTGTTCGCGTTAGCGATCGCCGCCTCGAGGTGGTCGCCGCCGACGTTGTCGAAATAGACATCGATGCCCTCCGGTGCAGCCTTGGCGAGCTGGCCGGAGACGTCGCCGTCCTTGTAATTGAACGCCTCGTCGAAACCGAGCCGACCGGTGATGTAATCGATCTTCTCTGCGGAACCCGCAGACCCGATCACCTTCGCCGCGCCGAGATGCTTAGCGATCTGCCCAGCCGCCGATCCCACAGCACCCGCCGCACCCGAGATGAACACGACATCGCCTTCCTTCATCTCGCCGACGGCAGTCAGCCCGACATAAGCAGTCAACCCCGTCAGCCCGAGCATGCCCAGATACGCCTCTGCCGGAGCGATACTGGTGTCAATCTTTTCCACCTCGCTCTCGTTCAGAACAGCGTGCGTGCGCCATCCCGCGAAGTGACGCACGGTGTCGCCCACCTTGAACGCGTCAGAGCGGGATTCCGTGACAGTGCCGACCGCGGTGCCTGTGAGAGGTTCGTCGATCTGGAACGGCGGGATATAGGAGTTCACGTCATTCATTCGCCCGCGCATGTAGGGGTCGACGCTGGCGAAGGTGTTCTCGACGAGGATCTGGCCGTCGCTAAGCTCTGGCAGCTCTTTTGTCTCGAGCCGGAAGTTCTCGCTGGTCGGTGTGCCTTCCGGGCGGGATGCGAGGACCCATTGCTTCGTCGTGGCCATGGTGTACTCCTTCATTGTGGATATTCCTTGCCATGGCGACTCTAGGTCCGATCAATGCTGTGGGGCCACCTTCCCGCGCAACCACGACTGTTTGGTGCCGACGGCAAACACCCCGCTCCAGAGTCGTCCTGGAAGCGGGGTGTTCGCGATTTGCTCCTCCAACTGGGCTCGAACCAGTGACCCTTCGATTAACAGTCGAATGCTCTGCCAACTGAGCTATGGAGGAATATCGTTGCGTTGCTTGCGCTGTGCAACGAGATGTAAATATAGCGCGGGTTGTTCGCAATGCCCAAATCGCCAGGTTGATGGTGGTATTAGGGTAGCCGAGCGGACATGTTGATTCCGGTTGATGGACTGACGGGCGCTGACGTTTTTGGGGTTGGCGCAGCAGTCGCGCTTGGGGTGCGGGGAGTCGCGCTATTTGCCCCGAAATGACCGGGGTTACTGGGATAGGGTGGTGGCTATGAAGAAACCGATGCTTGCTCTCAGTGTCGCCGCCGCCGTCACCACGTCCGCTGTTGTTGCTCCTACCACCTCTGCTGAGGAGGCCGAGCAGACTACTGAAACTGGCTCTTCGTCGAATTCGGTGGAAGCCGAAGGGTCGTCGCTAAGCACGGGCGCGATTGTGGGCATCACGCTCGGCGTGCTGGCCGCTGTTGGCGCCGGCGGCTACTTCGCGTTGCAGCAAGGTTGGCTGAAGCTGCCGGAAGGGATTGACCCGGCCAAGGGGCTGGGCGACCTGCTTCCGGGGCTGGCGAAAAAGCCTGAGGCGAAGGGCTCGTGCGCGCCACAGGCATTCGACGCAGTGGTGCCGGAATGGCCGCACTTCACGGGAACAACGGTGAGGTTCTGTGACGGCAAGTGGGCCATCGCGGGCGCGAACCAGACGGACTGGATCCTTTACTTCAAAAACTCCAACGGCAAGTGGGCCGTGCTCCCCACCGCGGGGACTAAGCAGGGAGGCATGCAGCGCGGGTGCTACAACGGCATCACCTTGCGCGAGCAAGGGGCACCCGAAGAGTTCATCCGTCAGGCACCGATCTGCACGCCGGCGGAGATTGGGAAGTAGGGGGCTTTCCCAGCAGGTGGGCAGCTCCTCCACCTCGGTACTTCCAGGGAAAATGCGGGACGAAGTCACCTTGCTTAGGGTATCCCGTAAATGGCCGTAGATGTCTCTGTGGGAGGACCGCTTCGATGAAGTCTCGTAAGACTAGGGCGGGAATGGCAATCGCCCTTTCCTGCTCGCTCGCGCTCGGCACTGCGAATGCTGCGCCGGCTCATGCTCAAATTGATCACTCGAAGGTAGCCGAGGTTGTTACGCGCTATGCACAGCCACGTGTCGACCTTTCGAACCCGATTCACATCGACGGGCAGCACGTGGTGATTCTCGGTAATCGCTACTCGCTGGTCGAGGCGGGTGCACTCGCTGCGCAGGTGGCGATTGGTGGAGCGGTGGTAATCGCTGCTCTGGTTTCGAGCGCGCGGGCATGCGGAAGTTCGGAGGTTTCGGCGGCAGAGCTGAGCTCGTGCCTGGGTGAAGGCTTAAACATCATCCCCGCCACGGTCAAGACTTCGCCTGAATACGCGAAGGGTACGCCGCTCTCCGGGCGTGGAGTTCGAAAAGATGACATGGAAGGCTTTGGCCCGTATTCGCTCGGGGGCAAAACCTACAACGACTCGCTGGTAACCACTGGTCACTTCAGCGGCTGGGGAACCAGGTACTTTGCATTCGACGGTAGCGACGTCGACGGATTTGGTGCGGTCGTCGGTATCCAAGACCAGGGCAATGGCCGTTCGGGCCCGCTGCCCGCAAAGGATGGCAAATCTGTCGAGAGCGTGGAAATTCAGGCTGGGAAGCCACAGTACGTCGAGCACAAGTTCACGGAGCGTGGCAGCAAAGTCGAGGTTGAAATCGTTGGCATGGAAGCCAATGGTTCTCGTATGAATGCCCACGGTGGTCTGGTTATCGGCACACCGCGAGTGTGGTAGCCACGCGCTCGTCGCCAAGCGAAAAGGCGCTGGGAGGAGATCCCAGCGCCTTTTGTCGTGCAGGTGACTAACCCTCGTAGCTCCATCGGGGAGCCCGGACCGAGTGGGATGCCCAGAAAGTGCCAGATCAGGAAGAAGAGGAACCTGCCGATCAGCATCGGACACCACGTAATGGGCGAGCAGTTAAGACTTGACTATGCGGAGGTTCGGCCGGTGCGAAGATGCAGAGGCGGGTGCGCTGGGCACCTTGGGACCTAGGCCCGGAACCGCGCTTGCTGCTGCGTTGAGGGTGAGGAAATTGAGGTCTTGCACCGGGATGTGAGTTGCGTCGGCGATGCTGCGGGCAGTCTGACCACCTTCCGGGCTAAACACGAAGTCGAAGACCCGCGACCTTTCATACTGTAGATCGCTGCCAGGCTCGCTGGTTCGGAATCCACGGCTGGAAAGTATCCCAGCGTACTGACGATATTGGCTGTCGCTCAGTTTGCCTGCATTGAAAACTGCCATGAGTGCGGCCATCGCGGATACTTTTAGTTTGGATTTGAGCCTGAGAATATCGTCAAGGCTTGGGTACAGTCGAAGGTTTGCGTGAATCACGTCGGTCGGGATGAGAAACTCAGAGGCGAACTCGTTTGCTTCGGTCTCCCTATCGGTACTGGAATCCGGGTCGCTCCTACTGTGCAGGAGTAAGTGGCCAAGCTCGTGTGCTAGGTCGAAACGTGTGCCTTCCGGGGTCCGTCTGCGTGCCAGAAAAATGAATGGCTGATCGTCCCCCCATAAAGAAAATGCATCGACAGCTGATGCCGCTGGGGGCAGGCCGATCACCGTTACTCCCTTCGATTCGGCAAGCTGAATCGAGTTGGGAATGGCCATGTCCCCCAAAGCCCAAACGGATCGCACGTAGCGTGCAGCTTCTGCAGGGGCTATGCCAGTGAGATCGGGGATGTCAGGGGAGGGATAGTTGAAATGGGAGCGGAGCCAATTCAGTAAAATTTTCGCGTTAACTCCGGAAGAGATCGCCGCAAGCTTCTGCCGCTGCGTTGCGCGACTGCCCGCGCGGAAGAGGGTGCGTTCCAGTGAAGGAATGTCGACTTCGTCTGCTGTAAAAAAATCCGGTGGAAAGTCTAAAGCCGAGACAAGAAGCTCAAGGAGAGCTTCGACTTTCGCAGCAGGTGGCCCGTCGACCTCCCATTTCGAAAGTGTTGACGGCGATATCCCGATACGATTCGCCAAATCGGCCTTTGTCAACCCTCTCCTCAATCGGGCGACCTGGAGGCGCGACGGGGAAATGCGCTGACCATTAGCTCCCCGCCGCTCGGGAGATACTGAAGTCAATTCCATCGTCCTCGCTGCTAAATAGGTCAGGTTGCACGTTGGCGGAATCCAACCGGATCGCCTCAAGTAGTACTCGTACGCTCCAAGCGTATACCTTTCCATTATCGGTTAAGGCAGAAGGGCGAGAGAATTCGCACCGGAGCTCTTGAGTTGCCTCGTCGTAGTAATACAAGAGAAGCCATTCGCCTTGCGGGGGCAATTCAGCGGCGTTATTCGAGACCTCTCCCAAGTCGAACAGTCCTAGGGAGATTGTGAGACCGTTCATCGCATTCACCGAGTCGATTGTCGCTTTACCCTTGGGTCTCGCTACGTCGGGTGTACCGATTTCAAGACCGGTAGCTGCATTCCCACCTGCAGCGACGAACCTTATCTTTTGCTCAGCGTTTTCAATCAGTGGGCGATTGTCGGGGTTGTCCAAGGTCCACTGACCGCCCGCGCGGAAGGAACGTCGAATTTCGGCGTTGGTTTCGGCCCATTGATAATATCCGGGTGCAGTAACGGGGTGAAACTCGCTGCAGTTCCGGCGTTGAGCGAAACCGACCTGTAGACCGTTCGTCAAAAGGTCTACCTCGATGTCCCTTTGTGCCAGATACTGGGCTGCCTTGGACGGCGGGATGATGATCGGTTCCCGGATTGGTTGGCGCTGTTCCATATTGCTCTCCTTCTCATTGGGGTTGAGTTATCGTAGCAACCCGTTGCGACACGGGAGGCCGATTTCGACGTTATGTTCGAACGGTCGCGCAGTCGTCGCCAAGCGAAAAGGCGCTGGGAGGAGATCCCAGCGCCTTTTGTCGTGCAGGTGTGACTACACCTGGTAACCCATCGGCGCGCCGGGGCCGAGCGGGATACCGAGGAAGTACCAGGCGAGGAAGAACAGGAACCAGCCAGCGCACATGGCGATGGAGTAGGGCAGGGCGAGGGACATCAGGGTGCCCACACCGGCCTTCTTGTAGTACTTCTGCAGGAACGTCAGGGCGACGGCGAAGTACGGGGACATCGGGGTGATGATGTTGGACGGGGAGTCGCCGATACGGAACAGCATCTGGCTGACTTCGGGGGAGACACCGACGTACATCATCATCGGCACGACCACGGGCGCCATGAGGGCCCACTGGGCGGAGCCAGAGGTGATGAAGAGGTTGAGCAGCGCGACCATGAGCACGAACGCGGCGAAAAGCAGGACGTTCGGCAGGTTCCACGTCTGGAGGAGCTCAGCGCCGCGGATCGCCGTCCACGAGCCGAGGTTCGACCACTGGAACCACGCGAGGAACTGGGAGACGGCGAAGAAGAGCACCATCATGGGCAGCAAGGTTTCCAGGCCCTTGGCCATGAAGGCCGGGATGTCCGAGGCGGACTTCACGGTGCCGACGATGAGGCCGTAGACCAGGCCGCAGAGGAAGAACGCCAGGGCGATCGGCACGGCGATGGCCTGGATGAGCGGGGACTGCATGAAGCCCTCGTCGGGGCGTGCGAAGGGGGAACCGGGGATGAACAGTAGGGCGAAGTAGACGGCCAAAAACGCCAGCAGCGCGACGCCAGACCAGATCAGACCCTTTTGCTCCAGGGGTGACAGGGCGAGGTCGTCTTGTGAGGCGCCCTCAGAGTCACTGTCAGAGTCCGAAGAAGCATTGGAGTCAGCATCATCCGGCTGCGTGTCGTCGTCGAAGGCGAGTTCGGAGGTGTCGATGTGGTCGTCGTCGATAAGCTGCTTGGCTTTCTTGTCCACGTAAAACTCGGTGACGGCCGTGATGATCAGCGACAGGACCACGGCGGACGGGATGACGAAGAAGATGTTGGCGAGGGGGGGAGACGACGTAGGCTTCGTCGACAAGCTGTGCCGCGGATGTGGAGATGCCGGCGAGCAGGAGGTCGGTGATATTGAGGATCAGCGACGAGTTGAAGCCTGCGGACGACGCCGCGAACGCGACCATCGCGCCGACGATCGGGGAGCGGCCGACCGCGTAGAAGGCCATCGCGCCGAGCGGAATGATGATCACGTAGATCGCGTCGGACGCGACGGAGCCGGTCACGCCCGCGAGTGCCACCATGAACGTGAGCATCTTCGGGCTGACGCGCACCACCATGCGGCGCACCAGCGCAGACAAGAGGCCAGCTTTTTCGGCGACGGAGACGCCGAGCATGACCGCGAGGATCACGCCGAGCGGCGGGAAGCTGATGAAATTCTCCACCGCGTCCGACACCATGCGCGACAGATTCTCAGCCGTCAGCAGGTTCTCCACGTGGATTTCTTCGCCGGATGACGGGTCGATGGCGCTCAGTCCCGCGTGGCTCGCCAGCCACGACGACACCGCCACAAAGCCCGACAGAATCACGAATAGCCAGAACGGGTCGGGCAGCTTATTGCCGATCTTTTCGATCCAGCCGAGGAAGCCCGCTGAGTCATTCTTGCGCTTGGTCGTCGTCGTTGCGCTCATGGACGGCAGCTTACAAGAGCATGCGCGTCAGTTTCGGAAAAGCGTCCACATGGCATTGCTTATCGACGTATCGTTTCCCCCATGAAACTCCCTTCCGCCTTCCTCGTTGCTGCCCTGACCTTCTCCGTTTTCGTCCCCGTTTCTGCAGCGTCCACCGCCACTGCCGCCGAGACTCCCTCCGGCGCTCCCGCCAGTGAGACCGGCACCTGCTCGATTACGTACACCGCCGCCGAGATCCCCGCGATCGCCGCCGAGAAGCTCTGGTTGGCGCACTACAACGACATGACATGGCGTGACGCGTTGAGGGAGTACAACTCCCGCAAAGCTGAGCTGTCCCGCAACCTCGACAGCGGTGAGGCCACGGCTGAGCTCGTCGGCACCCTGCCTTTGAAAGACGAAGGGGAGACCGCGACGGGTTCGTCCGTTTTCGGCAAGCTTTTCGACGGCACCAGCTCCTTATCCCCCGAGCGCACCGGCCACGTGCCTTATGACGCCCTCGCGTTCATGTACAACGCCGACGACTGGCGCACCAAGGTCGTCGAAGCCGGTTGTCCTGATGCCGACGAGCGCCCCGCACCTCCCGAGGAAGTCCACGAGGTGACCGTCCCCGAAGGATCCGCCGTCGCGCCGAAGGAGTGGCAGGGCGCCCTCGTCGGCGTTCTTGCCCTGCTCGGTCTCATCGCAGGGGGCATCGCAGTCGCGCCGCAGCTGACCCAGTTGGCGAAGCTCCCGCAGCTTCCTTCGCTGCCGCAGCTGCCGTAAATCCCGCGCTAGGCTGGCGGGCATGGAACTCGCCCCGCACCTTGAAAACTGGCCCGCCGACACCGTCGCCGCCGCACTGATCGCGCCAGGCGCAGCAGCCGATGAGCCCAGTACCTTCGGAGATCAGGAGCATGTCTTCGAGCTCGCTAGCGTGACTAAGCTGCTCGCCGCGTACGCGTTCCTCATGGCTGTCGAGGAAGGAGTCTTCGAGCTGGACACCCCGTGCGGGCCGGAGGGATCGACGGTGCGGCACCTGCTCGCGCACACGTCGGGCGTCGGCTTCGACACCCGCGAGCCGCAGAAGCCGGTTGGGGAGCGCCGCATCTATTCGTCGGCCGGCTACGAGATTCTCGCGGAGCGCCTCGAGGAGGAGACCGGCATGACATTCGCCGAGTACGCCGCCCAAGGTGTCTTCGAGCCCCTCGGCATGAGTTCGACCGAGATCTACGGTTCGGCGGGGCACGGGGGGAGGTCGAACGTCGATAATTTGCTCTCTTTTGCGCGCGAACTCCTCGCACCCACGCTTATCGACGAAACCACCCTCCGCGACGCCTTCACCAACCAGTTCGGCGATGTCCGCGGCATTGTCCCCGGCTACGGCATGCAAAAGCCTTGTCCCTGGGGCTTAGGCTTTGAAATCAAGGCTGATAAAGACCCCCACTGGACCGGCGACGGCATGCCCGAAGACACCGTCGGCCACTTCGGCATGGCAGGCACCTACCTGTGGGTCGTGCCCGCCTGGTCCACATCGCGCGCCGCTGGTTCAGCCATGGTCGCGCTCACCGACCGCGAATTCGGCGATTGGGCTAAACCCCTGTGGCAAGAAACCAATACCAGCATTTTCGCCGAGCTAGTTTAGCTACGATACATGCGTGTATTTCGGTGGTATTGACAATGCAGTAGGCCAAGCCATTGCTCTCCTCGACTTGATCGGTGTGTTTCTCAACGCGATCATCGGCGGGACCGTAGCTCGGCGAATGAGATTCGACGCGGTGGGCTTCATGCTCATCGCCATCATTTCGGGCATGGCTGGCGGCATGATGCGCGATGCCTTGATCGGCAACACCCCCGTCGCCGCGCTTGCCGACCCCTGGTACATCTCCGTTGCCGTCCTCGGCGCCGCCACCGCTTTCTTCGCTAACCTCCACGGTTATGTGTGGGAACTCGCGCGCTTCCACGGCGACATGATCATTCTCGGTGTCTGGTGCACCACCGGCACTATTACCGCGATCGGAGCCGGCGTCGCGTGGCCTGGCTGCATCCTCATGGGCGTTCTCACCGCGACCGGCGGCATGGTCATCCGCGAGGTTCTCATCGGGCGGATCCCCCGCATTCTCAACGACCAGCAGATGTACGTCGTCCCCGCCATCGCAGGGTCGATCACCGCCATGGTCCTCTACAACGCCGGGCACGCCACCGCCGCTATCGCCGCCGCGCCGCTCGTCGGCTTCGCGCTCGGCACCGCCGCGTACTGGGCCGGCTGGTATGTCCCGGTCACCATGAAGAATGCGCCGATAAACACGTGGGCGCGCTTCATGTTCACGCCCATCGGCAAGCTCGAGCCAGAAGCTTTGCGACGCTGGCGCCTCACCAAATCCTCCGTTCCCTCCGACGATCCACTTGCCGACGACGGCATGATGCCCACCAAGGGCGAAGTCCGCGAAGCTCTCCGCGGGGCTGCTGCCCCTTCCTACCGTCCTGATGCACGCCCCGGCTCCGACTCGAGCTCCCACCCCGCCACTCGCGACGAGTTCCTGGGTGCTTTGTATCGGGTGTTCGTCGATTCGCGCGGCGAAGACTCCGCGGACGGTTGGGCCGTTAAACGTAGTTGAGCAACCTTCAAGCCGTCCTTGAATGATCGGGGGGATCAAGCGGTTGTTGAGGGTTGCCCGTGTGGCTTAAGCGAAGCAACAATTGCCGAGAGTCACATGAGGGCGTTGGGGAAGACGAGCCTCGTCTGACGCACCACACCTCCGGCCAGCTCCTGGTCGCGGGGGAGCGCTGCGTTTCAACAGCGAAAGGACACCTTCCCGACATGACCGCCACCTTGGCCCACGCCGACTCTGCCGCAGCTACCTCCCGCACCCGTTGCGTGCTGTCGATCAGCTCCATGCCGCGTCACCTGCGTCTGCGTGTCGAGGGCCTAATGTACGAGCACCTCAGCGAACCCTCCTCCGCTTCCTCGTTGGTCAGCGTGTGGGACGTACCATGGTTCACCCGCTGGCGCAGGGAACCAACTCGCGACGGAGCCGTCAGCTGTCGCGAAGTCATCGAAGCCTCGGAAGAAGAGATCGCGACATTCCGCAGTGCCTTGACCGAGCTCGCCCAAACATTCCGCTTCGACGCTCGGGTTGCCTAGGGCGCGTCGTTCGTCGCAAAGTATTCGGCGAGTTCGCCCAGCGTCGAACTCGGGCTGACATCCTCCTCGCTCACCCGCACCCCGAAATGCTCTTCTGCGCGCACCGCGAGCTCAATCCGCGTCAGTGAGTCGACCCCCAAGCTGTCGAGCGTGTCCTCGGCGCCGACCTCTTCTGCATCCTCGACCGCGCCGACCTTGGCGAAAAGGCTGGCCAGCTGAGCCATCGTGCTGCCCTCGGCGGCGACGGTCTTGTCGGCGTTCTCCGCGTCGTCCGGGACGAGGTCCGGATCAAGTCCGAGCTTGGCCAAGTCGAGGCGTTGCGAAAGTTCCATGCGCCCCATTCTAGAGATACGCAAAGCGAAAACCCTTGCAGCGCTTAGGTTCGTGCGAACACTGGGCGTGGCAAGGGCTTTGGGAAGATTCAGGGTTCCTTAGCGGGGGCGCTTCTCGCAGCCCACGCCGTCGCCATCGCGGTCAAGGTGGCTACCGTAACCTGGCTCGTTGCTGCGGATTGGACGACCGAGGTCATTCCACACAGCGCGGCAGTTAGCGTAGGTCTTCGCCGGGGCCGGCCTCGGCGCCGGCTTAGGCGCGGGTGCGGGCTTAGGCGCGGGCTTCGGAGCGGGTGCAGGCTTCGGGGCTGGCTTAGGCGCGGGCTTCGGAGCAGGTGCAGGCTTCGGGGCTGGCTTAGGGGCGGGTCCCGGGATGAGACCAGGAGCCGGATTCGGGATAAGACCCTGCTGGATCGCCCAGAGAGCGCCGCCAGCGACAGCTGCGACCGCAGCTACGACAGCGATGACGATGCCGGCGATCTGTCCATCGGTCAGACCATCTTCGGAGCCGCCATCTTCAGCGGGAGTTTCCTTTCCCGCGTCTGTGTTGGCCGCTGCGGGGATAGCCACGGGGTCTGCGCCGTTCGCGTTTTCGGCGTCGGCGGCGTGGGCGGGGGACAGTCCGGCTGCGAATACGGCGGCAGCGGTCGCCAGGGAAATGACGTATTTTTTCACAAGAGATAACAATCCGGTATCTGCGGCGAAACCGCAAGCGCAGACGTGTTTTTACCCCCGAAAACCTCGCCGATACCCCCCCAATACATGTGTTTGGACGCTGCACACGTCGGCTGTGCCCAACCATGCGAAAAGCTCCCCGCCCCACAGTGGGGACGGGGAGCTCATCGGGTGCTAGCGCGGAGTTAGATCTCCTCGCGCGACCTCATTTGACTTAGTCGTCTTTCTTGCTGGGAGTCGCCGGAACCGCAGCGGTCGGGTCGTCGACCTTGAGGTCCTTGGCGGCCTGGGCGGCGACGGAGATGTCGATCTTGCCTTCGTCGGCAAGCGACGTCAGCGCTGCGACAACCATGGACTCAGCGTCGATGTTGAAGTAGCGGCGTGCGGCCTCGCGGGTGTCGGAGAAGCCGAAGCCGTCTGCGCCGAGCACCGTGTAACGGCCCGGGACGTACGGACGGATCATCTCCTGCAGCTCGGTCGTGAAGTCGCTCGTCGCGATGTACGGGCCTTCCGTCTGCTTCAGCTGCGTGGTAGCGAACGGCTCGCCCTGATCCTCGGCCGGGTTCTGGATGCGCGCCTTGTTGCGGGCTGCGCCATCGCGTGCCAGCTCGGTCCAGGAGGTGACGGAGTAGACGGCAGCGCCGACGTTGTACTCCTCCTGGAGGATCTTCTGCGCGCGCAGTGCCCAGGACATGCCGACACCGGAAGCGAGCAGGGAGACGTTATTCTCCTTCTCCTCGCCGCGGTCGTAGAGGTAGATGCCCTTGTGCAGGCCCTCGACGTCCAGGTTCTCCGGGCGGGCCGGCTGGTGCATCGGCTCGTTGTAGACGGTGAGGTAGTACATCACGTTCTCGCCGCCCTCCGGGCCGTACATGCGCTCGATACCGCGGTTGACCAGGTACGGCATCTCGTATGCGAATGCCGGGTCGTAGGCGACGATGCTCGGGTTCGTGGACGCGATGACGTGGGAGTGGCCGTCCATGTGCTGCAGGCCCTCACCGGTCAGGGTGGTGCGGCCGGCGGTCGCGCCGATGATGAAGCCGCGGCCCATCTGGTCGGCGGCAGCCCAGAAGTTGTCGCCGGTGCGCTGGAAGCCGAACATCGAGTAGAAGATGTACATCGGGATCATCGGCTCACCATGCGTCGCATAGCTTGTTGCGGCGGCGATGAAGCTTGCCGACGAGCCGTCCTCGTTGATGCCCTCGTGCAGGATCTGGCCCTCCGGCGCCTCGCGGTAGGAGAGCTGCAGGTCGTGGTCGACCGGGACGTAGTTCTGGCCCTTCGGGTTGTAGATCTTCAGGGTCGGGAACCAGGAGTCCAGGCCGAAGGTGCGAGCCTCGTCCGGGATGATCGGGACGACGCGCTTGCCGATCTCCTTGTCGCGCATGAGCGACTTGAAGGCACGGACGAGCGCCATGGTGGATGCAACCTTCTGCTTGCCGGAGTCCTTGAACAGCGGGCGGTAGGTCTTCTCCAGATCCGGTACCTCGAGCGGCGTGTAGTTCTCGCGGCGCTCCGGCAGGTAGCCGCCAAGCTTCTTGCGGCGCTCGAGCATGTACTTGATCTCTTCGGACTCGGGGCCCGGGTTGAAGTACGGCGGCAGGTACGGATCCTTCTCCAGCTCTTCGTCGGAGATCGGGATTTCCTGCATGTCGCGGAAGAGCTTCAGGTCATCCAGAGTCAGGTTCTTCATCTGGTGGGTCGCGTTGCGGCCCTCGAAGCTGTGGCCCAGGCCGTAGCCCTTGACGGTGAGCGCGAGGATGACGGTCGGCTTGCCGTTCTTGGTCTCCAGCGCCTTCTTGTAGGCGGCGTAGACCTTGCGGTAGTCGTGGCCTCCGCGGCGCAGGTTCCAGATTTCCTCGTCGGACCAGTCTTCGACCAGCTTGGCGGTGCGCTCGTCGCGGCCGAAGAAGTGCTCGCGGACGTAGGCGCCGTCGTTCGCCTTGAAGGTCTGGAAGTCGCCGTCCGTGGTGTTGTTGATGAGGTCGACGAGTGCGCCGTCCATATCCTTCTCGAACAGCTCGTCCCACTCGCGGCCCCAGGCGATCTTGATGACGTTCCAGCCGGCGCCCTTGAAGAAGGACTCGAGCTCCTGGACGATCTGGCCGTTACCGCGGACCGGTCCGTCGAGACGCTGCAGGTTGCAGTTCACGACGAAGGTCAGGTTGTCCAGCTCGTACAGACGAGCCATCTGGAGCAGGCCGCGGGATTCCGGCTCGTCCATCTCGCCGTCGCCGAGGAATGCCCAGACGTGCTGCTGGTCGGTGTCCTTGATACCGCGGTGCTGCAGGTACTTGTTGAAGCGTGCCTGGTAGATCGCGTTCATCGGGCCGAGACCCATGGACACGGTCGGGAACTCCCAGAACTCCGGCATGTCGTGCGGGTGCGGGTAGGACGGCATGCCCAGCTCCGGGCGGGAGTGCTGCTGGCGGAAGGCGTCCATCTGCTCTTCGGACAGGCGACCTTCGAGGAAGGCGCGGGCGTACATACCCGGGGAAGCGTGGCCCTGCATGAAGACCTGGTCGCCGCCCTGCGGGGCGTCCTTGCCGTGGAAGAAGTGGTTGAAGCCGACCTCGTAGAGCGCCGCTGCGGACGCGTAGGTGGAGATGTGGCCGCCGGCCTTGATGCCCGGGCGCTGTGCGCGGTGCACCATGATGGCTGCGTTCCAGCGGATCCAGCGGCGGTAGCGCTTCTCCATCGCCTCGTCGCCGGGGAAGTCCGGCTCGAGCTTGGTCGGGATCGTGTTGACGAAGTCAGTCGACGTCATAGCCGGCATCGGCACGCGCTGTGCGGATGCGCGCTCGAGGAGGCGCATCATGAGGTAGCGGGCGCGATCCGGGTCGGAGGTCTCGAGGAGACCATCCAGGGAATCCATCCATTCCTGGGTCTCTTCCGGGTCGGCATCGTGCAGATACGACGCGACACCGTCACGGATGACCGGGATGTTCGAATCGTTCAGGTTTTGAGGGTCAGACAAGACCATCCTCCGATTTCGTGGTGTGGTTTCCACCAGCTTTTCGCACGTCAGGACGTTTGTTCACATGCCCGTCCGGCACGAACTCGCCGGTGCCTACAGATTTCAAGGATACGTTCTTTTTCGGACTGTCGCCCACGGGGGTAAGTGTGGCTGTATCCTGGCTATATTCTTATTCGTCGTTCAAGGAGGAAGTGGAGACAGTGAGCGCCGCTGGTGCCGCAAACTACGTGGATAAGCTCGGTATTAAGAAGGGCGAGATCGTCCAGGAGCTCGGTTGGGACGACGATTGTGATGCGTCGATTTCGGAGTCCATCGAGGACGCGATCGGGGAGGCCCTGCTTGACGACGATACGGATGAGCTTTGCGACGTCGTCCTCCTCTGGCACCGCGCTGACGACGAAGATCTCGTCGATTCGTTGGTGGATGCCACCCGTAATCTCTCCGATTCGGGCTGCATTTGGCTCCTGACACCGGGCGCGAATCAGCCTGGCGAGGTCCACCCGGGCGATATTTCCGAGTCTGCCCAGCTCGCGGGGCTTGTTCAGACGAAGGCGGATCGCCTCGGCGATTGGCAGGGTTCTTGCCTGCGCAACGCCGGCGTGAAGCGATAGTGCTGCTCAAAGCTTTTCGCTTATCGACGACCCCCTCACCCCTGTGAGATTCACCACCATCCCGCCCAAACCCGCTTTCACTACCCCCGGTTTGCCCGATTTCGGCCTCATTTTGCCCGATTTCATTCGCGGGATCGGCGTGATTCGCTTCTGATTCGCGTCGAATTCCCTTCCGATTCTGTCCGAACCGTGTCCGTTCGGCACTGTGTCCGACCAAACCACGTCAGCTGAGCCTCCGACTCTGTGCCCGCGCGCTCGCTTCACATAGTTCACGTCGCTTCCCGCAGTGCATTTGCGAGGAAATGTATATGCTTCCGGTATGACCGAGCCAGGAACAGCAGCCGAGTCACGCTCACCGGCCGAACCAAACAGCTCGCAGCAAAATAAGCCGCCTCGCCTGACCGATTTCAAGGTGCTGAGACTGCCTTTATTGGAACTGTGCGTCCTCGGTGTCTTCGCTTATTTCGCCTACATGGACATCAACTACATGACAGGCGGCAACGGTCTCATCACTTTCTTTGTGCTCGTGCCTTTGACGGTGGTCATGATACTCGGCTTCTTCTTGACGATTCCGTTCCAAAGAGGCGCCGTCACATCCTTCGGGTGGGACATCATGGTGCTGGTCGTGGGAGCTCTGGGGCTGTGGGCTTGGGTTGAAGGCGTTGATGGCATTGCTTTCGGCATTGGGATTCTTCCCGTCGCTGTATCCCTCTTCGTGAGGAGATTGATCGCTTTCATCCTGTGGAAGCTGGGCGTCAATCCGCGGGCGCGTCGCGATTCAAAGCCGCGGACGGCGCCTTTTCACCCGCTTCCAGCTCACCCGGCTCCAACTCAGGCTGATCCAGCTCACCCGGCTCCAACTCAAACTGCACCAACTCACCCGGAGCCATCTGGTGAGAGGTAGCTTCTGTCCGGCCGCTGCCTGAGAATTTGAGCGAGTTTCGGAATCTCCCCGTTGCCGTATGCCCCGCGTGTATAGACTACTGACATGGACCAACACGGCCCTTCCACCTCGCCAAATAATCCGTCAGAAGAACCAGTTGCTCCTGAGCAAAATCGAGCCGAATCCACGCCTGCTGGGCAGCAAGAACCAGCGGCATCAGGTCCGAGGCTCGGTCCTGCCGACAGCGGTCGTCAACAGGCTCTTCACACGCAAACTGTGTATCCGGACGAGAACCAGCAGCTGACGCCGGGCGCTCCTGATGCGCCGCGGCTCTGGGATTTTCCGCTTCTGAGGCTTCCGATTCCGGAGCTCGTGATTGGCGGAATAATGATCTTTTCGGTTCTCGGGTTGAGTGGGAGCGATAATCCCGGAGCAGGCTTGTTCGTGTTATTCATATTCGTTCCCAGCTTTGCCTTCTACCTCGCGATGTATGCGCTGACTATCCCGCTGCATTTTCGGCCGGTCAATGAATTCTGGGGAGATCTCATTGCCTTAGCTCCCGGTGTGTTCGGCTTGCTCATCGTGGCCAAGGGAGGAGAGGGCATTTTCTTCATGGCCACATTGCCAATCGCCATCTCGCTGTTGCTGCGCAGACTCATTGCGTACAGTCGGTGGAAGTGTGGCAACGGGCCAATGGGATTTCCGCCCCCGGAGCCAGTCAATACGATGTACTGACGTCGGACACCTATTTCGCGCTCACCGAATCCGCCGATGGGCATGCGTGATCGAGGTGTGCCCTTCGGCCGTTGGTGTGGTTATTTCCCGAACAACAGGTGCATGGCACCGTATTGGTGTGTGGTGTTCGGTACTGGTGTTCCGCGCGGTGAAACCCATGTTGGTGTCCCATCGCGCACCTGTATTCGACCCCTGTTGTGTCTGTCGGGGTCATCGTCGTTGGTGCGGTTGTGATACCTGCACAACACTGACAGGTTGTTCATGTTCGTCGGCCCGCCCCGGGCCCAGGGTTCGATGTGGTGGACTTCGCAGTTATCGGCAGCATGCCGACAATCCGGCACCGGACAGGTCGTTAGTGTTGCTCGGGCGAGGTCGCGTTGTTTCTTATTGGCGAACCGTTTCGTGTTGTACAGGTTCACCGGACCTGCCTGCGGGTGGAACAGTGCCACCTCAAGGTCCTTGGAATGATGGTGCGTCAGATACTCCGCACCCGTCATCGTGGTGCCGTCAGACAGGCCCAGGATGGTGTCATCACCTTGGCCGCCGAGGATCTTGATGTAATCCGCCAGCGGTATGTTGACCAGCGGGCGTGGGACAGCATCAGCAACAGCCCCATCTTTGTGGAGCAGGTCGTGGAATGCCTCGTACATTTGCGGGCCCTCAGGGCGGGTGGTGTCGAGTTTTTGGCGCAGGGCGTACTCGAGTGCTGCGATATCACGCGCATCACCAGTAGCACTGAAGGTGCGTTTGCCTTTCCGCTCCTTGCCGAACCGCACCGCCGATTCAGGGGCAGGTGTATCCGGCTCGGGGACGATGTCTTTGGCGCGGCGTTTCAACGTCTCGTAGTTCCCTCGCACGGACAGCAACGCGAGGCGGATTGTCCACTTCTCCTTCTCCGTACCCAACGAACGGACTTGCTGTTCGATGAACAAGATCTGGTCCAACGACTTCCCAGTCTCACGGGCGATGCGCACCGCGTGGGCCTGTTTGCGGGAGAACTTCGTGGGCCCGAAATACACCTCGCGGGCTTTCTCGCCGTCGGCGGCGAGAGTCGATTTCATTCCGGCATCGACAACGGCCTGGCGGTTGAAACCGGCCAGGATATCCATTGGTCGCGCAGCGGCGGCGATAAACGCCTCGAAATCGTTCATGCCCCACACGCTAAACCGACCAACGCAAACGCGAAACAGGCAACCCAAAAACCTGTGGATAACTCAAAACTATCCACAGGGACGACCCCCAGAAAAGAAAACGCTCACCTTTCGGGTGAGCGTGTGTTATTGGTGCGCCATGACGGGCTCGAACCGCCGACCTACTGGGTGTAAACCAGTTGCTCTTCCAGCTGAGCTAACGGCGCGCGTGGAGGAAATGCTAGCACGGGGGCACAGTGAGCAACAAAAAGCTAGATGCGTTCCTCGTCGAGCTTCGTTGCCCAGGGGTTGTTGCGGGAGTGGCCGTAGCGGGCGCGGGCGGGTGCAGGGGAGGGCTCGCCGGAGGGAGCCGACTCAGACTCAGCGGAGGAAAGCGCAGCTAGTTCTTGTTGTTCGGAGGCGAAGCGGCGTCGTTCGCGGAGTTCGGAATAGATGAAATAGGCGAGTCCGGCAGGAGCCATGATGCCGAAGGCGATCCATTGGAGGCCATAGGACAGGTGGTTGCCGCGATCGAGGACGGGGAGGGGGATGGGATTGAGGACGCCGGGTTCGTCGTTAAGCAATTGGGCGTATGGCGCGGCGAGCTCAGTGCCGGTGAGTTCGGAGAGCTGGGAGGTGTTGATGGTTTGCACCATCGTGTAGCCCTGCTCGGAAATGGGTGGGATGGCGGATTGGTCGGCAAGCCGGATCATGGCGCTGAGGGTGACGGGCTCGGCGGGGGCGCGGTCGATGGGCGGGACGGTGGGGCCGCCTTCGTCGGCAGGAACCCAGCCGCGGTTGACCAGGACGGTCTTTCCGCTGTCGAGAGCAAACGGCACCAACGACTGGAATGCGGGGGCACCTTCGACGGGGCGGAGGCGCAACAGCAACTCGTCGTCGGGGAGATAATGGCCACGCATGGTCACGCGGGTCCATTCCTCGGGGGACTCACTGGCTAGGACATCCTCGACGGCCACGGGGTCGCGGGCGAAGGCTTGCTCGATGCGTTCGTTGCGCTCTTTGATGGCGTGGTCTTTGCCTAGCTGCCACGGGGACAACCACGTGATGGCGAACCAGGAGAAAAGGACAGCGAAGACGACGGCGAGGACCCATCCGGGACTGAGGAATGTCTTCCAGATCGACTTCGACGTGGTCACGCGGATCAGTCTACTCGGGCGCGCACCCAATCCAGAATGCCGTCGGCAGCGGCTTCGATCTGCTGGCGGGTGACGGTGAATCCTTCGGGGCCGCCGTAATAGGGGTCTTCGACGCTTGCTTGCTCAGGTGCGGTGGGGTCGAAGGAGCGCAGCAGACGCACCTTCTCCTCGTCCACGCCTTGAGCGACGAGCTCGGAGACGTGGCGGGTGGCCAAAGCGACGATCAAGTCGGCGGACATCTGCTCGCCGCCGAATTGCTGGGCGCGGTGGGCGGAGCCGTCGTAGCCGTGGGCGGACAGTTCGGCGAGGGCACGCTCGTCGGCGGGGTTGCCGACGTGCCAGCCACCGATTCCGGAGGAGGTGACGCGGACGTGGGGGTCGAGTCCGGCGTCGATAAGCTTTTGACGCACGATGACTTCCGCCATCGGCGAGCGGCAGATATTGCCGGTGCACACGAAGTCGATGTGGATCACTGTTCCTCCTTGAAAGCGGTGACGATGCGGGCGAGCTCAGCCGGGGTGTGCGCGATGGCCCATGCGCGGTTCCATTCGTCCTGGGTGCCGTAACCCCAGGTGACGGCGGCCGTCGATAAGCCGAATTGCGCGGCCCCCTCGATGTCGTGGAGGCGGTCGCCGATCATGAGCCCGCGGCCCACCTCCACATTATCCAGCACATGCGCGATGACGTCCGCCTTGCGGCGCCGCGGCCCGTCCTCCTGCGCGGCGCCGAGAAAATCGATGAACTCGAGCATGCCTTCGCGCTCCAAGATGGCGCGCGCGAAACCTTCGCCTTTCGACGTCGCCGTGACCACCTGGAACCCCTCCTCCTTCCAGCCTTTGAGGAGGTCGCGCATGCCGGGGAATGCCTGAGCGTTCTTCCACCCGCCCGCGTGCGTGAAGTCCATGTAGGCGCGAAAAGCGCGATCGCGCGTCGGGTCATCCATGCCCGCGCTGGCGAGCGTCTCCTCCATCGGCGGGCCCGGAATCCGCGCGATGAACTCGTCGTCAGGATGCTCCCAGCCCACGGCGTCGAGCGCGTGCAGGAAACCGGCGCGGATGCCGGGGAAGGAGTCGATGAGGGTGCCGTCGACATCGAGAAGCAGTGTGATCACGCACCCCAGCATGGCAGTGCGCAGCCGCCGCGGCAATCGACCTAGACTGGGACAATATGACTACGACTGTTGCTGATGTCGTCGCGGCGTTGGAGACCGCGTACCCGCCGCGCCTCGCCGAAAGCTGGGATGCCGTCGGGCTTATCTGCGGCGACCCGTCCGCCGAGGTCGCGCGGGTCGCGTTCGCGCTCGACTGCACCCAGGCCGTCGCGGAAAAAGCCGTCGAGCTCGGTGCCGACATGCTCGTCGTGCACCACCCGCTGCTCATGCGCGGCGTGACCTCCGTTGCCGCGGATACGCCGAAGGGCAAGGTCGTGCACACGCTCGTGCGCGGCGGCTGCGCACTGTTCGCGGCGCACACCAACGCCGATTCTGCGCGCCCCGGCGTGTCCGACAAGCTCGCCGAACTCGTCGGCATCACGCCCGGCCGCCCGATCAAGGTCGTCGACCCTGACGCCCAGGACCTGTGGGGCGTGCACATCCCGCCCGCAGACGTCACCGCCGTCATGGACGCGCTTTTCGACGCCGGCGCCGGCGCAATCGGCAACTACTCCCACTGCTCCTTCCAATGGGACGGCCGCGGCGGCTTCACCCCGCAGCCTGGCGCTAACCCCACCGACGGCGAAGTCGGCTCTCACTACTCCGCGCCGGAGACCCGCGTGCAGTTCGTCGCGCCGTCCCGCCTGCGCGCCCGCCTGACCGAAGTTCTGCGCGAGGTGCACCCATACGAAGAGCCCGCGTTCGACGTCGTGCAGCTCGCGCCAACAGGCGATTTGTCTGCTGCCACCGGCCTGGGCCGCGTGGGCGAGCTGCCCGAGCCGATGACCCTGCGCGAGTTCACGCAGCAGGTCGCTGACGCCCTGCCGGAGACTGCGTGGGGTGTCCGCGCCGCCGGCGATCCCGACGCGATGGTGCAGAAGGTCGCGGTATCGTCGGGTTCAGGCGACAGCTTCCTCGACGCCGTACGCGGCCTCGGGGTGGATGTCTACGTGACCTCCGATTTGAGGCATCACCCCGTCGACGAGCACCTGCGCGCCGGCGGCCCCGCCGTGATCGACACCGCGCACTGGGCGAGCGAATTCCCGTGGACGGAGCAGGCCAGCGAGATCGTCGCGAAGGCGTGCCCTGAGGTCGCGACGGGAATCATTACCTTGCGCACCGACCCGTGGACGATCTCCGCACACCCGAACCACACGAAGTAGAAAGAAGGCTGACGTGGAACTGGAACTGGATAGGCAACGTACGCTGCTGGCACTCGCGGAGGCGGAGCGTAGCCAGGCTCACGACACCGCGGCGTCGCCGGAGCAGGAAGAGCTGGAAAAGCTCGAGGCGCAGCGCCCGGGGCTCGCGAATGCAGCGGCAGCAGCCCAGCTCGCCGTCGACGATGTGGAGGCGGAGATTCTGCGCATCCAGGAGGACGAGCGCAAGCTGAAAAAGCGTGAGCTCGACGACAAGCGCCAGCTTTCCGCAGAGACGGACCCGGAGCGCCGCAAGGACTTGGAGCACGACCGTTACGCGGCGAAGTCGCGTATCGCGGACCTTTTGTACGAGCTCAAGGAGGCGCACGGCGAGGTCAAGGCACTGCGCAATAACCGCGACGTGCACGGCGCGAAGCTCGACGAGCTGGACCGCAAGATCGAGGTGGCGCGCCGGGCAGCTGAGGCGGTCCCCGCGAAGGAAGAGGTCGATACGGACGCGTTGCGTGCGGAGTTGCCGTCGGGCATCCTCGGCGTCTACGCGACGGTGGGTGCGGCGCGCTTCAACGGCCGCACGTGCAACAGCTGCTTCCTCCAGCTGCCGCCCGCCGAGCGCGCGGAGGTCATGGCGGTGCCCGAAAACGAGCTGCCGACCTGCCCGAATTGCGGCACGCTGCTCATCCGGGTCACAAGCTAGGGCGGCGCGCGCATGAAGGTCACGGTCTACACCGACGGCGGTTCGCGGGGGAATCCGGGGGTCGCGGGCTCGGGAAGCGTCGTGTACGACGACAACGGGGTGACGCTTTCGGAGATCGCGTACGTCGTGGGGCAGAAATCGTCGAATAATGTCGCGGAGTACCACGGTCTGCTGCGCGGGCTCGAGGCGGCGCGCGATCTCGGCGCTACCGAGGTGGATGTCTACATGGACTCCAAGCTGGTCGTCGAGCAGATGTCGGGACGCTGGAAGATCAAGCACCCGGACATGAAGAAATTGGCGCTTGACGCGCGCGATCTTGCCAGCGGTTTCAACTCGGTCACGTATTCGTGGGTGCCGCGCGCGAAGAATAAGAAGGCCGACGAGCTGTCCAATGTCGCGATGGACGCGGCAGCAAACGGCGCGAAGCCGGGCATCGTAGAAGCAAAGAGCTTATCGACGCCTAGTGCACCCCCGAAATCCCCCGCGAAGTCGGAGAGTCACGAGACTGCCAGCCCTGCGCACTGGCACGGGCACGACAAACCCCGCACCCGGTTCGTGTTGGTGCGCCACGGCCAGACGGAGCACTCGGCACAGAAGCGCTACAGCGGCTCGTCGGACCCGGAGTTGACGGAGCTGGGGGAGAAGCAGGCGGCGGCAGTGGCTCAGGCGGTGGCGGCGTTCGGACAGATCGACGCTGTCGTGGCGTCGCCGGCGAAGCGGGCGCAGCAGACTGCGAAAGCCTGCGCGGAGACGCTGGGGATCGACGCTGCGGACATCGAGACAGTCGACGGTTTCCGGGAGCTGGATTTCGGGGTCTTCGAGGGACTCACTCGAGATGAGGCACGGGAGAAGTACGCGGAGGAGTTTGGGGCGTGGGAGGCGTCGGCAAGCAAAGCTCCTCCGGAAGGTGAAAGCCTGGTCGCCGTGCACCGACGAGTGACTCGCGCGCGCCTGAAAGTGCAGGAAGCTCATGAGGGACAGACGGTGCTGGTGGTCACGCACATGACGCCGATCAAGTCGGTGATCAGGCAGGCGCTGGAATCGGGGCCGGACACGTTCAAGCATGTGTTCTTGGATTTGGCATCGATCAGCGTCGTCGAGTTTTATGGCGAGCTCGGCGTGGTTCGGTGCGTCAACGACGTCGCTCACTTCCGCTGATAGGCATCGGCAGAGTACAGTTACTCGCTGCGAGTGAGTCGGCCGGGTGATCGCGGCGACCTGTACCGCCACATCAGTGTGGTGTCAGGCAGGGGTCGAGGAAAGTCCGGACTCCACAGGGCACGGTGGTTGCTAACGGCAACCCGGGGCGACCCGCGGGAAAGTGCAACAGAAAGTAGACCGCCCGGGAAACCGGGTGAGGGTGAAAGGGTGCGGTAAGAGCGCACCGGCGGATGTGGTGACACAACCGGCCAGGTAAACCCCACCGGGAGCAAGGCAAGAATCCCAGCCGCGCACGCTGGGATCGTCGGACGTTATGAGGCTGCCCGCCCAGTTCGAAGGTAGCTGCTCGAGGCGCCGGGCAACCGGCGTCCTAGATGGATGATCGCCGCCCCTCCCCGCACGGGGCAGGGGGCACAGAATCCGGCTTAAAGGCTGACTCACTCGCCCAGTTTCTGCCACAATTGGCCCCCATGAAGCTCTATGCCGCACCGCTTGATTTCCGGGCGATCGCCGACGAATTCTCCGTGCCCACGGATTTTCCGCCCGAGCTGCACTCAGAGGCGGCGAATGCGCAGGACAGGTACACCGACAGGCGGCGCGACGCGCGCGAGATCGAGTTCGTCACCATTGATCCGGCAGGCTCGATGGACCTGGATCAGGCAGTGGCGATCGAGAAGAACGGCGATGGCTACCGGGTGTTCTACGCCATCGCGGATGTCGCGGCGTTCGTGGAGCCGGGCAGCGCGCTGCACGAGGAGTCGCTGAAGCGCGGCCAGACGATCTACCTGCCGGATGAGCCAGCGCGGCTGCACCCGGAGGAGCTCTCCGAAGGGTCGGCATCGCTGTTGCCGGATGAGGACAAGCCGGCGGTGCTGTGGACATTCGAGCTGGACGCACAGGGCGAGCTCGCCGACACGAACGTGGAGCGCGCGATGGTGCGCTCCGTCGCGCGCCTCGATTACGACGGCGTGCAGGAGGACATGGACAACGACGCGCTACACCCGTCGATCGCGCTGCTGCCGGAGGTGGGGGAGTTGAGGGCGGCGTCGTCGCTACGAAGGCACGCGATCAACTTGCGCGTACCGTCGGTGCGCGTCGTCGAGCTTGACGACGGCCGCTTTGAGCTCCTTATCGAGCCCCGCCAGAAAATGATGGACTATAACTCTGAGATCTCCCTGCTGACCGGCATGGCCGCGGGAAGAATGATGGAGGATGCAGGCGTGGGCTTTTTGCGGACGCTGCGTCCAGCAGAAGAGAAGTCGGAGCAGGCGTTCCGCGGCGAAGTTCGCGCGTTGGGCTTTGATCTGTCCGACGATGCCGATATCGGCGAATTTCTCCAGACCATCGACGCGGATACCCCGCGCGGCATGGCCGTCATGCGTGAAGCGCAGAAGCTGCTGCGCGGCGCGGGATACGTCGCGCTTACTGGCGACGAGCCGGAGGTTCACGCTGGCATCGGCGGCTACTATTCGCACGTGACTGCGCCGCTGCGGCGCTTGGTCGACCGCTATGCCACCGAGGTGTGCCTGGCGCTGTGTGCCGGCACCGAGATCCCGCAGTGGGTGCACGATGACACTACCCGGGTGCTCAAGACCATGGGGCGGACATCCCAGCTGGCCAACACCGTCGACCGGGCGTGCCTGAACCTCACCGAGGCGACGGTGCTGCAGCCGTGGGTGGGGGAGAATTTCACCGGCGTGGTGCTGCAGACCAATGAGGAATCCGACACCGCCCGCGTCTTCATTGCCGATCCGCCGGTGCTGGCGGAGTGCGCCGGACGTCCGGAGGAAGCGACGGAGGTGGGGATGTCGCTGGTGCGGGCGGACGTCGATAAGCGTGAAGTGCTTTTCGCGTGGCCCGCTGACTAGCTGGTGACGCGCGCGGGCGCGCCGGGGGTGACCTCCACGACCGCGAGCCCGTCGGCGGACAAGTCCGCGATCGCGTTGTCCGCTGTGGCGCGGGGAATGTACGCGAGCGCCGCGGCGGACATGCCTGCCGCCGCGGGACGTGCCGCGCGTGCGCCACGCAGGGCGAGCAG
>NZ_JAGKSD010000004.1 GCF_017942225.1 Corynebacterium sp. Marseille-P3884
CGCAGGTCGCGGCGGATCTCGCTGCTGTCGCCGGGGCGACTGCCCTGCACACCGGCGACGGCAGCGGAGATGCGTGCGCCGTCGCTCGCGAAACTGCGCAGCTCAACGGTGCGGACCTTGCGGACTGCGCGATCACGGGCGCGGATGTCACTGTCGCAGCGGAAATCGGCAGGGCGGAGGCGGTCGCGAAGGCAGGCCCGATCTAGGCAGTCATGGTGACGAGGGCACCGAGGAGCTTCAGCGCGCCCGCCTTGTCGAGGGGCTGATTGCCGTTGCCGCACTTCGGCGACTGCACGCACGACGGGCAACCAGTGGCACAGCCGCAGGATTTCACGGCCTCAAAGGTGGCGGTGATCCATTCGTGGAAGCGGGCGTAGCCTTCGTCGGCAAAACCTGCGCCGCCGGGGTGGCCGTCGTAGACGAAGACGGTGGGCTGCATGGTGTCGGGGTGCAATGCGGTAGATACACCGCCGATATCCCACCGGTCGCAGGTGGCCAACAGGGGCAGCAGGCCGATGGCGGCGTGTTCGGCGGCGTGCAGGGTGCCGGGGATCTCGCCGGCGGTCACTCCCATTTTCTCCAGGGCCAGCGGGTCGATGGTGTACGCGACGGCGCGGGTGAGGAGTTTCTGTTCGGGGAGGTCGAGGGGGATGTGTTCGGAGGTGGTGCCGTCGGAAAGCTTGACGACGTAACCCGTCACCCGGTCCGTGACCTCGACGTCGACGCTGGCCACCCACAACCCGGGCGAGGGGTTGGAGCGCGCGTGCGCTTCGCCGATGACCCGGATGTCGGTCGTCGATCGCGCCATCGTGCTGTAATCGGGCACTTCGGGGTGGGCGAGCGCGACGTAGTTGTCCAGGTCGAGTTCGTCGATGATGAAGTATTCGCCCTGGTGGATGTACACCGCGCCGTCGTGCACCTGCGAGGCGGCGCGCGCGGAGTCGACGGTGCCCAAAAGTCGCCCGTCGGTGGCATCGACGATCATGACTTCCTCGCCGGCGCCGCCGCGCAGCGACACCGCGCCATGAGCGGTTTCCGGGGAGAGCTCGCCTTCGAGCTGGGGGACCGCGAACCAGCCGCGCGCACGCTTGCGGAGCAGGCTGCGATCTTCCAGCTCAGCGACGACATCCTGCGCGCCGAAGACCTCCACATCCCCGTCAGTCAGCGGCTTCTCTACGGCAGCGCAATAGACATGACCGCGCAGAATATAAGGATTGCCGGGGTTGAACACGCTGTTTTCCACCGGCTTGTCCAGCAGGGCTTCGGGGTGGTGGACGAGGTAGGTGTCCATGGGTTCGTCACGGGCGACCATCACGACCAGCGACGATTGCCCGCGGCGTCCGGCGCGGCCGGCCTGTTGCTTGAAGGAAGCGACCGTTCCGGGAAAGCCCGCCATGACTACAGCATCGAGCCCGCCGACGTCGATGCCGAGCTCCAGCGCATTCGTGGTGGCCATGCCGAGCAGGTCGCCGTTGTCCAAGGCGCGTTCGAGTGCTCTACGGTCCTCGGCGAGGTAGCCGGCGCGGTACGAGGCGATGCGGCGGGCGAAGTCGGCGCGTCCGGCTGCGACGAGGTCTTCGGCGGCGCGCATCGCCACGGTCTCACTTGCCCGCCGTGACCGCACGAAAGTCAAGGTCCGCGCGCCTGTGGCGACGAGATTCGCCATCATCGCGCCTGCTTCAGTGGTGGCGGCGCGACGGACGGGAGCGCCGTTTTCGCCCTCGGCACCTTCGATGAAGCCGGGCTCCCACAGGGCGTAGGTGCGCTCGCCGGTCGGTGCTCCATCGTCGGTGACGGCTACGACGTCGCGTCCGCACAACCGTGAAGCATGCGCAGCTGGATCAGCGGCGGTCGCGGAGGCGAAAATGAAGGTCGGGCGCGCACCGTAGGCTCGCGCGAGGCGGTCTAAGCGACGCAGCACCAGCGCCACATTCGCGCCGAATACACCGCGGTAGGTGTGGCATTCGTCGACCACCACGTATTTCAGGTGGCGGAGAAACCGCGCCCACCGCACATGCGACGACAAGATGCCCGCGTGCAGCATGTCCGGGTTGGTGAACGCGAAACGGGTGGTCTCCCGGATCGTCGGCCGGGCCTCAGTCGGGGTATCACCGTCGTACGGGGCGGCGTTCACACCTTTCGGCCCGCTCAAACGGGGATGCCCCTTGGTCAGGGAGCTCACGGCCAGCAACTGATCGGACCCGAGGGCTTTGGTGGGGGTGATGTACAACGCGCAGGCAGTCGGGTCGTCGGCGAGGGTACTCAAGACGGGCAGCTGGTAGCCCAGGGATTTCCCAGAGGAGGTCCCCGTCGCCACGACGACATCGCGGCCTTCCCATGCCGCGTCCGCGGTCAGGCGCTGGTGGGAATAGAGGTCGCGGATGCCGGCGTCGATAAGCGTGCTTTTGAGTTCGGTGTCCACCCACTCCGGCCATGACGCGGTGCGCGACGGCTGCGCAGCAAATGCCCGCACATGGGTGAGTGTCGCGGCGGGAAGCGCGCGCGTGAGACCGTCGATGAGCTCGTCGGCGAAACCGCCGTATCCGCTGCGCGCCATGCGATCTCCTTGAAGCCAAAAAACACGTCCGACGTAAAAGCCTAAAGCATGGCAAAATAGCAGTGGTCGCAGATTTTGTGTGCGCCTTTCACGGGGTGCTCGCGAGTTTTGCCAGCACGACCGCGAACAATCCGGCACCGGCCGGAAAACACGAAAGGTTTTATCACAATGGCTACTGGAACAGTGAAGTGGTTCAACGCCGAAAAGGGCTTCGGCTTCATCGCCCCGGACGACGGTTCCGCTGACGTGTTCGTCCACTACTCCGAGATTCAGGGCAGTGGTTTCCGCACCCTCGAGGAGAATCAGCAGGTCGAATTCGAGATCGGCGAGGGCAGCAAGGGCCCGCAGGCACAGCAGGTCCGCGCGCTTTAAGCTTATCGACGACGCAGCTCACCCCGGCCCCGCGCCGGGGTTTCGTCATGTCGCGACCCCCGCTCCTTAGTCCGGCTGCACTAAATCGCGGACATGCCGCGGCGCACGTCGTTCCACTCCGCCAATCTGGACTGGAGTTTCTGGATGCCGAAGCCCACGAGCGATCCCAGGGTCACGCCGACGAGCATGGCCAGCAGCGGGAAGTCGGAGAGGATGGAGCCGCCGACGTAGCCCACGCCGACGCCGATGGTGACCCAGAGAAAGACACCGATGGTGTCGTAGATGAAGAACAAAAACCAGTTGTAGCGCACTGAGCCCAAAAGGATCGTGGCTACCCAGCGCGCCCACGGCAAAAAGCGGGCGACGATGATGGTCACCCCCGCGCGCTTGTTCTGGTTTTCGCGCACCCACTCGATTGTCTTGCCGGCCCGCGATTCGGGGTCGAGCTGGTTGACCACCCGGATCAGACGGCTGCCCAACATGAAGCAGAGATTGTCGCCGATGATCGCGCCGATCAGCGCTGCGGCGAAAATCCACCGCACATCCGGCACGCCCTGCGAACCGGAGAACGCGCCCGCCAAATTCAGCACGGTTTCCGACGGCAACAGCGGACAAAGCGCGTCCAAGGCGATGACCAGGCTGAGCAGCGGGTAGAACAGCGGGGTGGTCATGAGCTGCTCCACAAACCCGATGAGCGAGTCGACCACGTCAGTCACAGCTTTTCGTCCTTCCCTTTTGCCACGGCACATCCGGCACACCCGAGACGCGACCTCTGGCGGAAAGTGTAGTGGGGCGTCAGGGGTGGGGGTGGGCAGTGTTAACGTCGATAAGCGAAAACGCTACCCCTCGTTTACGCGCAGCCGCGAAATTAGTGGTAGTTGTCTTTGAGAGAATCGTTGACGCGAATATTTAAGGAGTCACGCGGCGTGGCTGAGCAGAACGGACAGGGCAAGACCCTGGTGATTGTGGAGTCGCAGACGAAGGCGAAGAAGATCCAGAAGTACCTGGGTGACGCGTATTTCGTCGAGGCGTCTGTGGGCCACATCCGCGATCTTCCCGGCCGCGCGGCGGACATTCCCGCGAAGTACAAGAAGGAACCGTGGGCGAAGCTCGGCGTGAACCCGGAGGCGGAGTTCGCGCCGATTTACGTGGTCAGCGCCGACAAAAAGAAGAAGGTCACGGACCTTAAAGCCAAGCTGAAGCAGTCCGACAAGCTGCTGCTCGCAACAGACCCGGACCGCGAGGGCGAGGCGATCGCGTGGCACCTGCTCGAGGTGCTCAAGCCGAAGGTGCCCGTCGAGCGCATGGTGTTCAACGAGATCACCGAATCCGCGATCAAGGAAGCCGCGGAAAACACGCGCGAGCTGGACATGGATCTCGTCGACGCGCAGGAGACCCGCCGCATCCTCGACCGCCTCTACGGCTACGAGGTCAGCCCCGTGCTGTGGAAAAAGGTCATGCCGCGCCTGTCCGCAGGCCGCGTCCAATCCGTGGCCACGCGCGTCATCGTCGAGCGCGAACGCGAGCGCATGGCGTTCATTTCCGCTGCATACTGGGACCTCACCGCCTCGCTTGAGCGCTCCGGCGAGACCTTCGACGCCAAGCTCACGCTTATCGACGGCTCCCGCATCGCCCAAGGCAAAGACTTCGATGACCGCGGAAAACTCAAAAACGACGAGCTCGTGGTGGTCGACGAACAGGACGCCCGCGCCCTCGCGGAAGCCCTGACCGGCCAAGAAATGAAGGTCACCGACGTGGTGTCCAAGCCGTACACCCGCCGGCCCTACCCGCCGTTCATGACCTCGACGCTGCAGCAGGCCGCCGGTGCGAAACTGCACTTCACCTCGGCCCGCACCATGCGCATCGCGCAGCGCCTGTACGAAAACGGCCACATCACCTACATGCGTACGGACTCGACCTCCCTGTCCAAGCAGGGCATTGCTGCGGCTAGGGCCGCAGCAACGGAACTATATGGCGCCAACTACGTCTCCGACGCCCCGCGCCGCTACGACCGCAAGGTGAAGAACTCCCAGGAGGCCCACGAAGCGATCCGCCCGGCAGGCGAACGTTTCGCCACCCCCGGCGAGCTCGCCCGCTCCCTGGACGCCGAAGAGTTCAAGCTCTACGAGCTCATCTGGCAGCGCACCGTCGCCTCCCAGATGGAAGACGCCCGCGGCACGTCCGTCACCGCGACCATCGCGGGCCAAGCGACCTCCGGCGAGAATGTCGAGCTGTCCGCCTCCGGTCGCACCGTCACCTTCCCCGGTTGGCTTCGCGCCTATTCGGACACGCAGGACAAAAACGACAAGTACCTGCCGCAGCTGTCCAAGGGCGACGCCCTCGCCACCCGCGACGTCACTGCCGACGGCCACTCCACCAACCCGCCGGCACGCTACACCGAGGCCAGCCTGGTGAAGAAGATGGAAGAGCTCGGCATCGGGCGCCCGTCGACGTACGCGTCGATCATCAAGACCATTCAGGACCGCGGCTACGTCGCCCCGCGCGGTAACGCCCTTGTTCCTACGTGGGTCGCGTTCTCCGTCGTTGGGCTCATGGAGCAGAATTTCGACGCCCTCGTCGACTACGAATTCACCTCGTCCATGGAGGACGAACTCGACGAGATCGCCCGCGGCACCGAGAACCGCACCCAGTGGCTCACCGGCTTCTACTTCGGCGATGCCGATGCCGACGAGTCCACCGCCGAGGCCATCGCGCGCCGGGGCGGCCTGAAAGCGATCATCGAGAACAACCTCGAGTCCATCGACGCCCGCCGCGTGAACTCCCTCGAGCTCTTCCGCGACGACGAGGACCGCCCGGTCTACGTCCGCGTCGGTCGCTACGGCCCGTACCTGGAGCGCCAGGTGGGCACGACGGCTGAGGGTGAGCCCGAGTACCAGCGCGCCAACCTGCCCGAGTCCACCACCCCGGACGAGGTGACCATGGAGATGGCGGAGAAACTCTTCGCCACCCCGCCGACCGGCCGCGAGCTCGGCTCCAACCCGGCCACCGGCCGCACCGTCGTGGCGAAGGAAGGCCGCTACGGCCCCTACGTCACTGAGCTTGTCCGCGACGACGAGCGCGCCACCGCCGAGGCCAAAGCCGAGGAGATCATTGCGCAGGAGCGCGCCGAGGAGGATGCCCAGCGCGCCGCCGAGGGCAAGCGTGCCAAGAACTGGGAGACCAAGACCGCGGCCAACCAGAAGGCGAAGCGGATCGAGCAGCTTATCGACGAGCAACTCAAGCCCGCCACCGCCTCCCTCTTCTCCTCCATGGAGCCGTCGTCCGTGACCCTGGACGAGGCCCTGCAGCTTCTCTCCCTGCCGCGCGAAGTCGGCGAGGATCCTGCCGACGGCGAGATGATCACCGCCCAGAATGGCCGCTACGGCCCGTACCTGAAGAAGGGGAGCGACTCCCGCTCCCTGGCGAATGAGGAGCAGATCTTCTCCATCACTCTCGACGAGGCCCGCCGCATCTACGCCGAACCGAAGCGCCGCGGCCGAGCCGCCGCCAAGCCGCCTTTGAAGATGCTCGGCGACAACGACGTCTCCGGCAAGCCCATGACCGTGAAAGACGGCCGTTTCGGCCCGTATGTCACCGACGGCGAGACCAATGCCTCCCTCCAGCGTGGCGACACCCCGGAGACCATGACTGACCAGCGTGCGAACGAGCTGCTCTCAGCACGCCGCGCCCGCGAGGCAGAAGACGGCGCCGGCGGCGGTAAGAAGGCCACTAAGAAGAAGGCAGCGAAGAAGTCTGCCAAGAAATCCGCGAAGAAGACGGCTAAGAAGCCACCGCAGACTACGAAGCGCGTGGTTAAGGCTGGATCCCGCCGCAAGTAATCCCGGTGGTCAGCGTGGCGGAGACCAAGGATCACGACGCTGACGGACCTCAACCTGCTCCCCAGATCCAGCTCAGGGAGCAGGTTTGCCTTTTGAAGTTTGCCTTTTGGGTCGGCGCAGCGGCAGAAGCCCAGGTGGCGTTTCGTCGAAAAGCGCAAAAGGCAAACGTCCTTCGGCGCAGCCTGGGACGCGGGGAGCGGGGGCTAGTTAGTACTTGTCCGCCATCGTCGGGCGGACGGGGCGGGCCAGTTGGGTCATTTTATTGCGGCCGCGCAGCTCGATCGACTTCATCACGGTCCAGCGGGCCTGCTCGATTTCGTTGGCGCCCTTGAGCGTCGACAGGTTGGTCAGGACGCGGCCGGGGGAGTCCTTCGCGAGTTCGGTGAGGCGCGCCGCAGTGTTCACGGCGTCGCCGATGACGGTGTACTCGAAACGGTCCTGGCCGCCGATGTGCCCGGCGACCACGTGGCCGGAGGCGACACCGATGCCGGCCTCGAGTTCCAGTCCGTCGAGTTCCTGGCGCAGTTCGCGCGCGGCGGTGAGCGCGTGCGAGGCGGAGTCGTTGAGTGCTAGGGGCGCGCCGAATACGGCGAGCGCGGCGTCGCCCTCGAATTTGTTGATCACGCCCTTGTTGCGGTGCACGACATCCACGACGATCTCGAAGAACTCGTTGAGGGCGTCGACGACCTCCTCCGGGGTGTGGTTGACCGCGAAATTCGTCGAACCGATGACGTCGACGAACACGACGGCCACCTTGCGGTCTTCGCCGCCCAGTTCGGGCTTCTCCTCGAGAGCCTTCTGGGCGACTTCGCTGCCGACGTACTGGCCGAAGATGTCGCGGACGCGCTGACGCTCGTTGAGACCGCGCATCATCTCGTTGAAGCCGGCTTGGAGTACGCCGAGCTCAGAGGCGTCGTAAATGTCCACCTGGGTGTCGGTCTCGCCGCGGCGGACCCGGTTGATGGCTTCCTGCAGTTCTTTGATGGGGTCAACGACGCTCATGGTCGCAAAGGCGGTGCCAGCCATGCCCGTCACGATCGCTGTGACAGCGAGCGCGGAGACGGACGGCATGAGCTCGCCGGGAGTGTCGCCGAAGAAGCCGTTGCGCTGGGCGGCGAGCAGGAACAGGATGCCGATGAGAGGCACACCTGAGGTCATGAACCAGGTCATGTACAGGCGTTGTTTGATCGGCGGCTCGAGCGTGGTGTCCGCGAAACGCTTGGACAGGGTGTTCGCGGCGATGGGGCGGACGAGGCGTTCAGCCTGCACGTAGGTGAGGACGCAGGTGACCAGGCCAGCCATGAGCGTCGACACGGCGACCACGAGAGCGAGGCTGCCCGCGACGCGTGAGGCAGCGGCGGTGGCGATGAGGATGCCGATGAACCAGATCATCGCCACCACCAGCGTCTGCAGCACCGGGATGCGCAGCACGAGGTTGCGCACCACGTAAGGGTCGACGTCATCGGGCCGGCGCTGGTAGAGCAGCACGGACCTGAAGAGCATGTACGACACGAGGCCGCCGACGATCACCGCGAAGATGAGGTACAGGATGCCGACGGGCGCGAAGCCCGCAGCGACTTCCCCGAGCTGCCGGGCTTCCGGCATGGGGATGAGGTAGCGCACGAATGCCATGATCGCGATCGCGGCTGCCACGTTGGTGAAGAGCAAGACGGACGCGTACAGCGGCCATGGGGTGCCCATGAGCCAGCGGAAGCCGCGCCAAAACTTGTTCACGTTCCAATACTCTACGTGGCGCAGTACCGACGTAGTCCCAATACCGTCAACCATCGCGAAGTAGGGTGGTGGCTGTGACTGTCCCGACGACTCCTACTCAGCAGGCCGCGCCGCGGAGCGTGGCTGAGCGGCTTGCCGATATTCCGACGGTCCGCGACACGATCATGTCGGCGGCGGCTGCCGCACGCGGGGTCGCAGGGGCGGACGCGCACGCGATGACGCACTCGTGGTTGTTCACGGGGCCCCCAGGGGCGGGGCGTTCGACGTCGGCGCTCGCTTTCGCGGCTGCGCTCATGTGCACGGACCCCGAGGAGATCGGGTGCGGGCGCTGTCGGGCGTGCCGTGACGCGTTGTCGGGTTCGCACACGGATGTCGTGCACGTTGTGCCTCAGGAGTTGGGCATCAAGGTGGACACGGTGCGCGGAATCATTGCGCAGGCAGCGCGGTTGCCGTCGGTGGGCAAGTGGCGGGTCGTGGTCATCGACGACGCAGATCGCTTTTCGACGGCCGCCGCCGACGCCTTCCTCAAGACCGTCGAAGAGCCGCCCGAATCCACCGTGATCATCATGTGTGCCCCGTCCACAGATCCGGAGGATTTCTCGACCACGCTGAGGTCGAGGTGCAGGCATGTGTACGTGCCGGCGCCGTCGACAAGCGAAATTGTGCGTCTGCTCGTCGAAGAGGAAGGTGCCTCCGATGCTGATGCGCGTCTGGCGGCCGCGACGTCGCTGCACCATGTCGGGCGCGCGCGGCGCCTGGTGCGCAGTGAGGCCGCGCAGCGTAGGCGCGCGAGTGCGATCAACCTTGCTGAGCTCGTCTTCCACGGTGACCAGGCGTTTCAGGCTGTCGCCGCGCTGGTGAAATCCGCCGATGCCGAAGCGAAGGACGCCTACGCCGAAGCCGATGAGGAGGAGCGCGAGAAACTTGAAAACGCGCTCGGCATGGGCGCGAAAGGCAAAGGTGCTGCCCGCGCCTTGAAGGGGGCGTCCGGGTCGCTGAAGGAGCTCGAAGCCAAGCAGAAAGCGCGCGGCACGCGCCGGCTTCGCGACGTCCTCGACCTCACTCTTGTCGACCTCGCCGGCATCTACCGCGACGCGATGGTGCTCGGCGCTGAGAGCGGGCTTGAACTCATCCACCCCGATTACGAAGGCCTGTCCCGCGAGATCGCCGGCCGCGTGGATCTGGCCGGCCTCACTGAATGTCTCGACGCCATCGCGCAGTGCCGCGAACGCCTCGACCAGTCCGTGCTGCCCGTCATCGCGTTCAACGGCATGCTCGGCCGGATCCGCAAAGCTTGCGGCGCGAGCTGACGGCGGTTGGCCGACGCTGGGCGCAAGCGCTCGTTCCGGACCTCCGACGCATTGCTACCTGCGATTTTTGTGGCGGCGCACTCGTCGATTAAGCTATCCCCTCGGAACAAGTCGCGCATGCGCGCCCTGATCCGCGCCACCTTAGCTCAGTCGGCAGAGCATCTCACTCGTAATGAGAAGGTCGCGAGTTCGATTCTCGCAGGTGGCTCCACACACGAAAGCCCCCGTGGCCTGTTCATTCAGGTCGGGGGCTTTGTAGATGTCTTGCTCGTTGCACGGGAGGGTTACTGGTTGGTCCGCTTCGAGAATGGGGGATGGGGAACTTATCAGCTGTTCATGTACGGGGAGGCCGGTTGATTAACCGGTGCGGGTTTCGAAGGCCGGGCTGTCGGCGAGTTTGAGCCAAACGACACCACCGATGATGACCGCGAGCCAAAAGCCCTTCGCGGGGGTGAGTGATTCGTCGAAGAAGACAGGGCCGAGTAAGGCAGCGCCAGCGGCACCGATACCAGCCCAAACGGCGTAACCGATGCCGACATCAATCTTTTTCAGTGCAACGCTTAGGAAAAACAGCGTGCAGAGGAAGAACGCGATGGCAATTAGAGACCATGTGACGTTGGTGAAGCCTTCACTACCGTTAACGCTAAGGGCATACCCGACTTCGAATCCCCCGGCGAGCAGGAGAGCGAGCCAGGGCCCGAATTTTGTTCTGGGGCTGTTTTGTGTGGTGTTTTGAGGTGTGGTGGCAGACATAAAGGTGGGCCTTTCTGTATTTGCGAGGAGGTGTTTAGGCGGTGCCAGCGAGATTGAGGCCGACAACACCGACGATGACGAATCCGATTCCGAGGAGTTTCTTCCAGGTCAATTTCTGGCCCAGGAACAAGGCTCCGACGATGACGATTCCGACACCTGCAATGGAGGTCCAAAGGGCGTAGCCGACACCGACATCAAAGGTGAGCAGCGTGAGACTCAGAAAGAAAGTTGCGATCGCACCGCTGAGGAGGGTGGCGATCGTCCAGGGGATATTCTTGAAACCGTTCGCTTTTCCAGCTGCTATACCCACAGCTACTTCGAAGATTACTGCGATTGTTAAGTAAAGCCAGTGCATGATTTGTCCTTTTCGTATATCTGGTTCGGGTTTCGTTGAGGGAGGGAAATCCTGCCTATGTGTGCATTTCGCGATAGCGAATGAACGGCTCGTGAGCGTTTGTAGTGGGCAGGTGATGAAGCATGCGATCGCGCAGAGAATCGTTGATACGCATCGTTCGGTAGCTGGCGCGGTAGTCGAAACCGAACACCGCGACAGCGTCGCGATCAACGGCTGTGTAGATGGTATGGATCCCGTGGTCGATGGCGAAGCGATAACAAAGCCCACACGGCTCTCCGGTCGCCAGCAAGAAGGTTCCGTCAAGTGTTTTGCGGCCACGAGTTGAAAGCGCGTCCCGCATCGCGACGATTTCAGCGTGGGCGCTGGGGTCCCCCGTTTCATGCACTTCATTGACGCCAAGGCGCGAGATGATCCCTGAGCCATCAGCGACGGCACCGACGAATGGGAGCCCACCGCGAGCAACGTGCTGGGTGGAAAAGTTGACTGCAGCGTGCATATTGCGGTGTAACTGTTCAAGGGGCATGCTCATGAATCCGCCCTCGGAAACGACCGCTGTGCAGTGAGCTCGTCAAACGTTTTTTTCAACCTGGCTGCGCTGGGAACACCTGGCAACAGATGGCCATTGATGAGGATTCCCGGAACCGAAGTGATCCCAACTGTGTTAACCGCGAAGTCTTGGTCGAGACGGTGCTGTTGGCGACGCGCTTCGTCGTTCAGGGCAGCTTGTACGTCGTTGGCGTCCAGTCCAATTGAGGTGGCAACGTCGACAATGACGTCATCCGCTCCGATGTCGCGATCGTCCTGGAAGAATGCCGTGAACATGGCCTCGGAGTACTCGTCTGCTTTACCTTGCTCTCGGGCAAGCTGTAGTGCCAGAAATGCCTTCTCGGTACGGGGTTGTGGTGAAACTGACGGCAGGGTCATAGGGATACCGAGCCGCCGGGCCAACGGGTAGACCGATTGATTCCAAACCCGCGGCAGATACTCATCTTCAGGTCGAAGGGTGGGGACTGGGGCGGGGCGAAGTTCGAATGGTCGGATTGTTACGTGAACATCTCTGTCTCGCTTTAGCTCGTCGAGGGAGCTTTCGACCAGATAGCAGTATGGACAAACGTAATCAATGAACACATCTACGTGGGTTTTCAACTGATCTCTCTTTCTGATGGGGTCAGCAGAATCCACTATAGTGCATGTACATGCATGTATCAATAGAAAGGTGTTACCCGCGCCTCCTTGCCTAGTCACTGTTGCCTGAATCGTGGACTGCTAGGTCCGAGTCGAGCCAATCCTCATGCATGTCCTCTATCAAGGACCGAAGTTTGTTATGGAATGGTTTTGCAATGGTGGCAGCTCTTTCTGATCCGTTCTCGGTCAAAGCCGCGTAGATGCCACGCCCATCGTCGGGACAAACGTCCCGAAAAGCTAGCCCTTTGCGCTCCATTCGCTCAACCAAGCGAGTAGTCGAACTCTGACTAAGACCAAGTTCCTGGGCTAACTCAGTGATTCGTAGTTCTTTATCAGGACTCTTGCTGATGAGTAGCGCTGCACGGAATTCGGTCAGGCCGATGCTGAAGCTGCTTTCGAGCCACTTGTTGAGAGCCGACTCAATGAAGGAGACTTTTCTGGCGATCTTCGTCCATTGATCAGTAAGGGTCATGGTTGGAGAGTGGGGGTCGAGATTAATTCCTTTCATGTGCACTCAAATTACACCAAGTGCGTAAGTGTCACTTTTGTCTCGCATTGACTGGTTAATCGTCCCTTTTCCGAAAGCTGCCAGTAGTCTGCGGCCTGCTCTATGGTCTTTGACTGATGTTGCCTCGTTCTTGCTTTTGACTTCGTTGTTTCCCTGGACCGTATCCAGGGCTCTTTAACTCTTTTGGTTCAGGCGGTAGTACACCTGGCGGCGCACGCGCGCGACGGTGTCGCCCTCCTCGTCGACGATGTCCACGTCGAACCAGTGGAGGTATTTGTCACCGCTGGCTGTCTTTTCCTTGATGAGCTCGTAGGTCTCATCGGGGATGCGCATGTCAGCGGTGAGCGTGCCGCGACCGGGTTTCACAAACTCGATTTCGCCGGCGGTGTCCCAGATCTTGTAGTCCTTGCCCAACCGGTGCATGGAGGCGAGCATGAAGAACGGGTCAGTCATGGCGGACATGGTGCCGCCGAAGGCGACGCCCATGGCGTTCTTGGTCAGCATGTTCGGCTTGTGGGTGACCACGACGCGGGTGCCGTCATCGGTGAATTCCTTGATCTTCACGCCTGCGCCGAGAAGCGGGGGCCAGAACTGCATGAAGTTCTTGAGCTGTCGCGCGGAGAAATGGGCCACTGTCGGGTGCTCCTATGCGTATCGGGGTGTGTGCCAATTCACGAAGGAACTATACGCTGACCCCGTGGGCAGCTCAGCTGGTTGCGGCTAGTTATCGCGGCGGGATTCGGGCAAGAACCGCGGCATGACTTTACCGGTGGGGTTGCGGGGGAGGAAGTCGACGAAGTTGACGTCGCGGGGGATGGAGTGGTGGGCGAGTTTGTCGCGGACCCAGTCGCGGACGGCGTCGGGGGTCAGGGAGCGGCCGGCGTCGTCGTCGGAGCGGACGACCCAGACGGCGACGCGCTTGAAGGTGTCGTCGTCGTCGACTCCGCCGGCGTAGACGTCGGCGATGCCGGGCATGGGCTCGAGGGTCTCGGTGACGGATTGGGGGTGGACGTTCTCGCCGCCGATGATGATCATGTCGTCGTTGCGGCCGAGGACGTGGAGGCGGCCTTGGTCGTCGAAGTAGCCGCGGTCGCCCATCTCGATCAGACCGTCGATCATGACGAGGGGGGTCTCAGGGTTGGAGTAGCCCTTCAAGGCGGTCTCGTTGTTGAGGAAGATGCGGCCGGGTTGCCCTTGGGGGACTTCGTTGCCGTCGTCGTCGTAAAGCTTGATGATGCTGCCCGGCACGACGCGGCCGGCGGCGGTGGGGTGCGAGACGACATCGTCGGCGGTGGCGATGGTGGCCAGCGAGAGCTCGGTCGAGCCGTAGATATTGGCCAAGATGGGGCCGAAGCGTTCGTGGACGCGCGCGACGACATCGGGGGTCAGGGCATTGCCCGAGGATGCGATCCATTTCAGCGACGAGGTATCCCACTGCTCGTTGTCGGGAAGGTCTAGCATCTGCTTGTAGAAGATCGGGGAGGAGATTAGCCCGTCGACGCGGAAGTCTTGGATCTGCTTCATCGCGGTCGCCGGGTCGAATTCGCGCTGGGTGACGATCGTGGAGCGCGAGCCCAGCCCCACGATGAGCGTCGCCCAACCCCACGTGTGGAACATCGATGCGGATTGCAGCAGCGTCTGGTTCGAGTACCACGGCACGGCGGACAGCAGTCCGGTGAGCACGAACGGCACTTTGGGTTCGGTGCGCAGAATTCCTTTCGGGATGCCGGTGGTTCCCGACGACATCAAAACGAGGTCGCCTTGGGTTGGCAGGAGCGGAAGTTTCGGCAGGTCAGCGTCAGAAGCAAGAAGCTTATCGACGCTTCCCTCACCCTTGTCGCCGTATCCCCACACCACAGTCACATTCTCCATGGCCGGGTGATCGGCCGGGATGCGGTCGGCGAATTCGGCGTCGATGAACAAGACGTTGATGTCATTTTCTTCGATGCAGCCGGCGAGCTGCTCTGGCGAGGAGCCGACATTGAGCAGGAATGCGGCGCCGCCGGCGTAGCTCTTCGCCGCGAACGGAATGATGAAGTGGCGACCGTTGCGCGCCATGATGCCGACGCGCAGTTCGCGCAGGTTGGCATCGCGCTTGTGCTTGACGAGCCACCGGGCGAGTTTCCGGGAGGCGTCGCGGAGTTGCTGGTAGGTGAGGAGGCCGGAGTTGTCGATAAGCGCGGTGCGTTCCGGGCAGCAGCGTGCACCTTGTTCGACTTCGCGGGCGGCGGTGATGCCCCAGCGCGGCAGGTCGCCGAAGCCGCGGAGGAAGACCCCGAAGCCGCCCTCGAAGCTGACGATGCGGCGCCGCACGATCAGGGATGCGAGTTCCGCGAAGGCGCCGATGCGCTGGATGGGGGTGTAACTGCTCTGGTTGGCCATGGATGTGAGCCTTTCGTCGTCCGGGGTGCGGGGAGCCGAGTTCCGTTAATTTCGTCTCGTTAGGCGTATCACACCGTTATCGTTTTGAGTGGGATATTTTGTTAATTCCCCACGACAAAATAGTGGCTGGAGATAAAAATGTGATTGTTGTGGCCTGTGTGTTAGTTGTTTGTGTAACATTCCAGTCGTAGAAACCGACCACCCAACTGTGAGGCGGTTCCCGCCCCGACAGGTACCAGGCACACCGACCAGCAGAAAGTTGATGCACAATGCTCACCCAGACTCGCCGTCGCGTCACCGCCTTCGTCGCCGCCGCTTTGATGGGCGCCGGAATCATCGCGGGGCCGGCCACCCCGAATGCCCATGCCGACAACGGCAACATGGTCATCTTCGGTGATTCCGTCGTCGCCGACGCGCCGTCGCTCGAATACCTCAGCGCCCGCGTTGGCCTGCACCCGAACGGCAAATCCGACCCGGCACGCTGGTGCCCGACGAGCGCCAATAACTTCGGCAAGCAGGCCGCCCGCCGCCTCGGCTTGCAGCCGCGCGATTTCTCCTGCCCCGGTGCGGTGAGCATCTCCCGCGGCCCGAATATCTCCACGCAGATCGACCGCGCGGTCCGCGAACGCGGCCTCGACCGCAACACCAAGCGCGTCGTGCTGCAGACCGGCTTCAACGACACCTACAACCACCGCGGCGAGCACCCGAACACCGTGCGCCGCAATTACGTCAACTTCATGCGCCCGCAGGTGGATAAGATCCGCCGCGCCGCGCCGAACGCTCGCATCCAGATTGTCGGCTACCCGACGATCACGGGCGGCGACCGCGTCTGCCTGTTCCACATCGGCCCGAATATGTACGACGCCACCCCGATCCCAGAGGTCGCTTACTGGGAGAACCTTGCGCAGTGGATGAACCAGGATCTGGCGCGCGCGACGGGCACCCAGTTCGTGAACCTGAAGCCGGGCACCGCGAAGAACGGCATGTGCGCACGTGACGGTGACCGCGAGTTCGCCGGTCTCATCGACTTCTACGCTGGCCCGGGCAACGCGCCGGTGCACGTGACGCAGCGCGGGCACGCTCGCGTGGCGGGCATCGTCGCAGCGTCGTAAAGCCGATTTCGGCGGCTACTGATCCTGGACGGTCTTTTGCAGTTCGGAGTTGATGACCTTGCGGAAGTCGTCGATAGGCAGCGCGCCGCCGATGAACTCGTCGTTGACGATGAAGCCCGGGGTGCCCGTGATACCTAGGCCTTGAGCGTAATCGAGGGCTTCCGCGATCGCGTCGTCGTACTTGTCGCTCTGCGCGTCCTCGCGGAACTTATCGATGTCCGGCACCCCTGCCGCCTCCGCGAAACGCACGAAATCCTCGAGGCCGTAGCCCGGGTGGCCCTGCGTTCCGGCAGCTTCGGCGAAATACGCCTTCTTGTAATCTGCGAACTTGCCCTGCTCAGCCGCCGCGCGGCCCGCACGCGCCGCAGCGTGCGCCGCGTCGCCGTTGATCGGCATGTCGTTCCACTCGATGCGCACGAAGCCCTTATCGACGTACTCCGCCATCAACTCCGGCTCCGTCTCATTCGCGTGGCGGATGCAGAACGGGCAATCCCAGTCCGTGAATTCCGCGATCACGACCGGCGCATCCACAGCACCCACCGCGAACGGGTCATTCGGGTCGCGGCGTGCCGAATTCGAAATGTCCTGCCGCGACGTAATCTCCGAGCCCGGCCCGTGAATCAGCGCGGCTTCCTCGCTGGCCTCCGGCTCGGAAAAATCGGTGCCCGGCGTCGCCTTCTCCGGGATCTCCGTCGCAGGAGTCGAGTTCTTCTCCGGCAGCTCACCTGCCTCGTACGCCTGCGACGCACGCTCGTAGCCCTGGTGGTCGCCGATCAAATAGCCGCCTAAACCGGTGCCCAAAGCCAGCACCGCGGCGAATCCCCACATCAGGGGCGGGACTTTTGCTCCGCCGCGGTCCTTGCTGTTGGTGGTGCTGGCAGTGGCCGACTTCGTGCTCATAGGCACCAATCTTAGTCCCCCGAAGCGCTAGTGCTCGCCCTGGGGCTCGGTTTCCGGTGGCTGGTGCGGCGCCGGCGGCACAGCATTCTGTAGCGCCACCGCCCGTGCGAGACGCGCGTACCGCAGCTCCTGCTCACGGAACCGCACCCACGTGGACAACGTGGTGAAGAAAAACGCGATGATTAGCGTGTATAGCATCAGGTCGGTGCCGCGGGCGACACCCAGCCAGTTGGCGACGACGGTGACGTCGTCGGGGCGCAGAATCGCCCACACAGCCGCGATGACCAGCAGGACGAAACCGAGCTTCACCCACGCTTTCGCGTTGGCTTTCTTGCGGTTGGTGAAAAAATACAGCACCAGCGCGAAAGCGGCGAGCAGCAACAGGATCTGGATCATGGGAGCCTCCTGGCGACGAGTCCGTCGGCAAGAATATTCACGCCGTTGACCAGCGACTGGCCCTTGGACATGGAGTATTCGGTGTAGAGGATGTCCACGGGTTCCTCCGCGACGCGCCAGTTCAGTTTGTCCATCATGGTGACGATCTCGGAGGCATGCGACATCCCGTTCATGCGGATATTCATCTCCGCGGCCACTTTCGCGTTGAAAGCTCTCAGGCCATTGTGGGCATCGGTGAGACCGAGCCTCCGGCTGCGCGGCGAGAGGAACACGACGGTTTTCAGCACGACGCGCTTGATCCACGGAACGTTGTCGGTGGCGGCACCATCGGCGAATCGCGTGCCGACGATGATGTCCACCGGCTCCGTCCGCAGCCGCTCCACCATGCGCACCACGTCCGCGACCTGGTGCTGCCCGTCGGCATCGAAGGTGACGAAGTAGCGTGCCCCCGGCTGTGCCCGCGCGTATTCCACACCGGTCTGGATCGCCGCGCCTTGCCCGAGGTTCACGGGGTGGTTGACCAGGTGTGCACCTGCGGCGTGAATGGCAGCTGCGGAATTGTCGGCGGAGCCGTCGTTGACCGCGACGATATTGGGGAATGTCTGCAACGCATCGCGCAGCACGTCACCGATGACGGGGCCTTCGTTGTAGCAGGGCACGATGAGCCACGTGTCATCGAAGGGTCGCTGCTGGGTCATGAACGCAAACTCTAGTCGCCGCGGTGGAAAAGACGCGAGTACACGCGCCGCATGGCCCCCAGAGGGAGGGCGCGGTAGAGGTTGCGCGCGGCGTAATTCACGACGGCACGCGGGCGCGAGATCAGCCCGTAGCTCACCAGCGCGCGCTGCATGGCGCGCTCCGCACGCCGGGTTTCGGGCGTGGTGCGGCGTTTCATCTGCGCGTCGTTCACGCGGAAGTAGGTCAGCGGTTCCGGCAGGTTATGCAGCTTCTTGCCGCCAGCGACAAGGCGCGCCCACAGGTCGTAGTCCTCCATGTTGTGCATGGGACGGTAGCCGCCGACATCGCGCACGTCGGCTGTGCGCATGAGCACCGAGGGGTGGTTCATCGGCGAGTTGATTTTCGCGTACCGCGCGATCGCATCGTGGGTTTCGGGCAGGCGCCGCACGCCGCCGAGGGTGTCGCCGTCGAATTCCTGCATGGCGGTGCCGAGAACGGAGATTTCACGGTGCGCAGCCATGAAATCCAGCTGTTTTTCAAGCCGTTGCGGGTATGCGGCGTCGTCGGAATCGAGACGCGCGACGAATTCGGTGTCCACGGCAGCCAGGCCTTCGCGCAAGGCGATGCCGAGCCCGCGGTTTTCAGGCAAGGTCACGGTGTCCACAGACGCCAAAAGCTTATCGACGTCCCTTTTCACCTCCCCGTCCCTTACCACCAGCACTCTTTCCGGCGGGCGTGTCTGGGCGGTGATGCTGTTCAAGGCGTGAGAGAGCTCGTCTGCCGTGGTGTTGCGGTAGACGGACATGAGGACGGTGACGGCGCCGGGGCGCAGGTCGTGGGGGCTGGTCATGCGCGCTCCCGTGCGGCGTCGAGAAGGTAGCGGCCGTAGCCGGATTTCAGCATTGGTTCGGCGAGTCCCTCCAGGGCGGCGGCGTCGATGAAGCCTTGGCGGAATGCGGCCACCTCGGGTGATCCGATGATGGTGCCGGTGCGCTTCTGGATCACTTCGACATACGAGCTGGCTTCACTCATGGAGTCGATGGTGCCGGTGTCCAGCCACACGTCGCCGCGGTGCAGGCGGTGGACTTTCAAATCACCGCGGTGCAGGTAGGTCTCGTTGACGCTGGTGATTTCCAGTTCGCCGCGTGCGCTCGGGGTGATGGTCTTCGCGATCTCCACCACGTCGTTGTCGTAGAAATACAGTCCCACCACCGCGAAATTGGACTGCGGGTGCTCGGGCTTTTCCTCGATGGCGGTGGCGGTGCCGTGCTCGTCGAAGCTGACCACGCCGTAGCGCTCTGGGTCGGAGACCTCGTAGGCGAAGATGGCGCCACCGTCAGGGTCGAAAGCTTCGCCCATCAGGCGGGACAGTTCCGCGCCGTCGAAGATATTGTCGCCAAGCACCAGCGCCACGGAGTCGTCGCCAATGAAGTCCTCACCGATGATGAAGGCTTGGGCGAGCCCGTCGGGGGAGGGCTGGACGGCGTAGTCGAGCATGAGGCCCCAAGCAGAGCCGTCGCCAAGCAGACGCTTGAATGCGTCCTGGTCTTCCGGCGTGGTGATGATCAAGATTTCGCGAATCCCCGCGCTGATCAGCGTGGAAAGCGGGTAGTAGATCATCGGCTTGTCGTAGATGGGCATGAGCTGCTTCGAGATGCCCTTCGTGATCGGGTACAGCCGCGTGCCCGACCCGCCGGCGAGAATGATGCCCTTCATGGTTGGGAGTTTAGCTACCCCATGTACAGGGCGAGCGCCACGCGCCAGTTCGTCGGCGTGAATCCGGTCGCCTCGATCTTGTCGAGCGTCAGGGTCGACTCCGCAGGCCGCGGCGCCTCGGGGCCGAATTCCGCCTGGTACTCGGCGGAGCTGACCGGGTGGACGTCGGCGGGATCGGCGCCAGCAGCGACGAAGACGGCCATGGCGATCTCGTCGCGCGTGACCGCGTCGCCGCGAGAGGTGATGTTGTAAATGCCGTAGTCGGCGTCAACCTCCAGCAGGTGCACGATCCCCTTTGCGAGGTCCTCCGCCCACGTCGGGCGCCCGCGCTGATCGTTGACCACTTTCGGTGAGACTCCCTTGTGCGCCAGCCGTGCCATCGTGGCCATGAAATTTCCACCGTCGCCGAAGACCCAGCTCGTGCGCACAATATAGTGCTTGGCCGCCGCGGCAGCCGCAGCTTCGCCCGCGCTTTTCGACGCCCCGTACACCCCCAACGGACTCGGCGCCTCATCCTCCGTGTGCTCTGCCACCGTCCCGTCGAAGACGTAGTCGGTGGAGACGTTCACCAAGGTCAGGTCGTGCCTGTTGGCCACCTGCGCGAGCTTCGCCGGGCCGAGCGCGTTGACCTCCCACGCCGCGGTGCGCCCGTCTGCGCTTTCAGCCCCGTTGACGTCGTTGAATGCCGCCGCATTGATGATCGCCGAATACTGCGACCAATCCCGGCTCTCCAACATCTTTTCCACTGGCCAGGTGAGATCGAAATCGGTGTGCCCGCAGAACTCTGCGTCCGGCAGCAGTTTCTGCAAAGCGCGCCCCAACTGACCATTCGCCCCGAGGATGAGGGGGCGGCGGGGAGGGACAGGGGAGGCGTCGATAAGCGGCGGATGGGCGAGGTCCTTGGGCGAGACTTCTGTGGGCTCGAGCGGCCAGTCGATCTCCTTGTACGAGCAGAACGCGTATTGCGCGTCCGGCGACCAGCGCGCGTTGCAGAGATAGATGTAGGTTGTCGCGTCTTCGAGCGCCTGGAAGCCGTTCGCGACCCCGCGCGGCACGAACACCGCCGTATCCGGGCCGATCTCGCACCCGAAAGTCTCGCCGTAGGTCGCGGAACCTTCGCGCATGTCCACCCACGCGCCGTAAACGCGCCCCGTGGCCACCGAGACGTACTTGTCCCACGGCTCCGCGTGCATCCCGCGCGTCGCACCTTTTGCGGCGTTGAAGCTGACGTTGTTCTGCTCCACGCGCAGCGGCGGCGTACCCGCCCAATTCTCCTTGAACCACCCGCGGTTATCGCCGTGAACCGTGAGCTTATGGACCGTGAGCCCCTCGATGCGCGTTCCCGTCATGCCCGCCACCTTACTGGCCGCGCGCCGCGTAGCCCTGCTCAACAGCGTCCTTCGCGCCGCGCCACCACGCCGCGTTGGCGCGGTACCACGCGATCGTCTCCTCCAAGCCCTCGCGCATCGAGCGCTTCTGCGGCCGCCAGCCGAGCTCACGTGCGAGTTTCGACGCGTCCATCGCGTACCGCTGATCGTGCCCCGGGCGGTCCGCGACATGCTCGTACTCGCCGCCCATCAACTCGCAGATGAGCTCGATGACCTCCTTATTCGAATGCTCGCCGTCGGCGCCGATGTTGTACGTCTCGCCTGTTCGGCCGCGGTTCAGAATCGCGAGCACCGCGTCATTGTGGTCGTCCACATGAATCCAATCGCGCACCTGCTCGCCTGTGCCGTAGAGCTTCGCCGGGCGCCCCGTCAGCAGATTCGTGATCTGCCGCGGAATGAACTTCTCCACATGCTGGTACGGGCCGTAATTATTCGAGCAATTCGAAATCGTCGCATTGACCCCGAACGAGCGCACCCACGCGCGCACCAGGTGATCCGAGCCCGCCTTCGTCGCGGAATACGGCGACGACGGCCGGTACGGCGTCTCCTCCGTGAACCGTGTCGCCTCGTCGATGGCGAGGTCGCCGAACACCTCATCTGTCGAGACATGGTGGAACCGGTTGCCGTGCGTGCGAGCCGCCTCCAGCAGCGTGAACGTACCCACTAGGTTCGTCTGCACGAACGGCGACGGGTCGCGCAGCGAGTTGTCGTTGTGCGACTCCGCCGCGAAATGCACGACCGTGTCCGCATCCGCGCACAGCTTATCGACGAGCCCCTGGTCCTCCACCCTCCCCTCAACCAACTCGACCCTCTCTTCGGGGAGTCCCGCCAGATTCTTAGCGTTGCCCGCGTACGTCAGGGCGTCCAGCACCACGATCTTCGTCTCCGGCTGGCGGTGTGCCACCATCCTCACGAAATTCGCGCCGATGAAACCGGCGCCGCCTGTCACGAGCATCGTCGAGCTGGCGTTGGTCGGCGAAGCAGCCGGGGGATGAGCTGGGTCGTGAGTCATGAGGGCCATGCTATCCCGTCGCCGGTCTTGCGCCGTGCAGCTCTGGCGAACTGCGCTTTCACCGCGGGGTCAGGAGCCATTTCGGGTCGGGGGCGCTTCAGTTGGTGTGCTGGGTGGCTGCCGTGCTTGTTGCCCCGCTGGCCGTCCTCGCCCCACCAGCCAGACTTGCCAGGTGCACCGCCGCACCAGCGAGCGGGCCGACAGTGAGCGCGACAATGACTGTTTCTGTGACTCCGGTGCCGAGCGCTACTGGGAGCGCGAACAACAGGCCGAACGCCACGACTGCTCCAGTGACCCACCCAGCGACGTACCAGGCGTGCTGCTCTAAAGCTAGGACGGCGGTGCCGGTGATGATGAGAGCGCCCATGAGCGCCGAAGCGAACGTCAAAAGCCCGAGGGGAAGACCGGGGACGAAGAGCTCAGGTGGGAAGAACCCCCGCAGAATCCACGGGCCGACCAGCCACGCCGCGACGAACCCGACGGCGCCGACGCTGAGAATCGCGCCAATCGGCACCGCGAGCGAGGAGTAGATGCGGTCGCGCTGTTCCACGAACCGAACCACCAGCGCAGACTGGAAGCGCTGCAGCGGAACCAGCACCGGAGCACGCGTGAGCAACACCGCTTGGTTGATCGCGGCGACAGCGGCGCCCGTTCCGGCGGTGGTGCCGTCGCCGGCGGCGAACGCAGCGGTGGTCATGGCAGGAAAACCCGTGATCAGAAGAGCTGAAGCGCCGGTGGCCAAGACCGCGGACAGGACACGGCGGACAAATGTCGGGCGGTCGACGTCGAGAGCCGCGCGGATCTGCCCGCGGGCTTGCTTCGATGCGGCGAGGATAGCCACCCACGACGCCGCACCAATCACCGTGATGGCCAGAAACGCCGGCAGGCCCCACCCGGCAGCCCAGGCGACACCGGCCAGAACGAGTCTGATGCCTGAGTCGAGGGCGACGAGTCCGGCATATTGGTTCCAGAGGTTCGCGCCACTCAAGATGCCGGACAGAACTGCCTGGAAGACGTAGCTAGCTAGGCCGAAAACCAGGAGCCCCTTGGCCAGGGCAGGGGAGGGCGGAACGAAGTGCGCCATCGCGACGGCGCCCGCGGCCAAGGTCACAGTAGCGACCGCCGCAGCAGCGAAACCAGCCAGACGCCACGGGTTCGCTGACCCCCGCACACCGCGTTCGCGAGCGGAGGCGACTGCGCGGGTGGTCTCCTGCGTGATCCCGTCGATGAACCCGGCCGACGCGAAGAACAAGCTCCAGTACGCCTGGAACAGCGGCATCTGGGTCTCCGCGTCGAGGGACCACGACGCGACCCACAGCACCACGAAGCCAGATAGCGCGGCGAACAGGGTCGCGAAAGACAGGGATTTCATCGAGGGGTAACTCTACCCGCGACCCCCAAAGAGATCCTGACCCCAGTATTCGCCGTCGGCGGTGCCGCGGGGGACAGCGAAGACGGCGGACCCGATGTGGGTGATCCACTCGTTGAGGCGGTCGGCGCTGTCGAGCCTTTGCTGAATGGGGTCGAACTGTCTCAACGGGTTCTTCTGGAAGCAGATGAACATCTGTCCCGCATTGGACGTGCCGCGGGAATCAGGGCCGGGCGGCATGTCGTAGTTGTAGGGGCGGCGGAAGATGCGCTCTGCGGGATCCGTCGACTTGGCGCGCGCCATGTGAGAATTCGGGTCGATGACGGGCAGACCGAATTCGTCGCGGGCGTCTAGATCGGGCTCGTCGAATTCGTCGGTGCCGCTCAACGGGGCACCGTTGTCGAGTCGCCTGCCGGAGACTACTTCGCGGGAGGGGCGGTCGAGGATGTCCCATTCGTCGAGAAGCATTGCTATACGACGCACCACCATCGCCGTACCTCCCTTCGTCCAGGCGGGGCCTTCGTCGATCCAGACGACGCTGTCGAATTCGTCGACCGCCGGGTTGCCCGTGCCGTCGAGCTGCCCGAAGAGATTGCGCGGCGTTTCGCCCGGCTGGATCGAGCCGCGCGCGTGAAGGAAGCCGTCCTGGACCCATGCGACGTCGGCGTAGCTGCGTGCGCCTTTGACCATGAAGCGGGCGGCGTGCGCCACGGTGAAGCGGTCGTCGGCGCAGACCTGCAGGCAGATGTCGCCGCCGGACCACTCTTCGCGCAGTTCGTCGCGGCTGTAGGCCGGCAGTTCGGCGAGCCAGTCGGGCGCTTCGTCCGCGAGATCGAGCTTGTCGAGCAGGCTGCGTCCGTACCCGACGGTGATCGTCAGGTTCGCTGTCGACTGGAGATTCTCCGGCTCGAGGTCGGCGAGCCCCGCGCGGCCGCCGCACATGCGTCGCGCGTCGTCTGTCCACAGGCGCATGAGGCGCACGATGTCCTCGCGCGTCTGCTTGTTGTCTTTGATCGTGAACGCGATCAGCTTGCAGAACGACTGTTGCGGCGTCGCGATCCCCGCCTGGTGCTCCCCGTCGAACGCCACCGTCGTTTCGGACCACCCATCAGCAGGCTTATCGACGCCTCCCGCTTCCCCTTCCTCCGCTTCCTCCGCGCACGCACTCGCTCCGACTGCCGCCGCCGTCGCAGCGCCCGCGATGCCGACACCACGCAGGAACGCCCGACGCGACGGCGCAGCCGAGTCCGTCGGCGCGGAAGGGTTAGTGCTGTCCGTGGGAATCGTGCTCACCGCCGTGCTCGTGCTCGCCGCCGTGCTCGTGGCCCGCGTGATCGCCGTGGCCACCTGCGTAGTCCTCTTCGCCGGACGGCTGCTCGCGCACCGGGAATTCAGTGGTGAGCTCGGAGCCGTCACCCATGACCAGGTTGAACGTGAGTGCGTCGCCGGCCTGGATAGGGGCGGGGTAGTTCATGATCATGAGGTGTTCGCCGCCGGGAGCGAGCTCCTGGGAGCCGCCAGCCGGGATGGTGAAACCGCCCTCTTTCTCGCGCATCTGACCGTCGACGACTTCGTGCAGTTCCGTCGAGGCACCTTCGAGATCCGGGGCGGTGAAGGACTTCACCGTGATGTCTTTGTCGGACGAGTTGGTGAGGGTTCCGAAGCAAGCGGTCATGTCGGAGTGCTCTTCTTTGGCGCGGCAGTAGCCGTCGGCAAGCGAAATGGAGGACGCTTCCTCTGCATTGTTGGCCTCGGGTGCGGCGGAGGTGGAGGAGGAAGCGGAGCCGTCCTGCGCCTCGTTGTCGGTGCCGTTTTCGCTTCCGCAGCCGGCGAGAGCGATGGATGCGACGCAAATGGTGGCAGCGAGTGCAGTGATCTTCTTCATGTGGGGTCCTTTCCCGGATAGCGTTTCTGCTTCAGGGTTAGTCGGAAGTTGTGGTCCGAAAGTTCCATGGGGTGCGTGATTGATCTCCGATGCGGGCGTCGAGCCAGCTGTAAATGAGGGACTCAACCCGTGCGACCTGCTCGTTGTCCGCGGCGCCGGCGTGGCCGCCAGCGGTGTTTTCGAAGTAGTCGACGGGCTGCCCTGCTTTCCCGAGAGCAAGCGCGAAGGTACGTGCGTGGGCGGGGTGAACGCGGTCGTCGCGGGTCGAGGTGGTCACGAGCGCCGGCGGGTACGTCGCGGCGGACGCTGGTGCGATGTTGTGCAGCGGTGACCACGTCTCAATTGCGGCGCGTTCCTCCGGGTTGTCGGGGTCGCCGTACTCGGCCATCCAGGACGCGCCGGCGGACAGGGTGTGATAGCGCAGCATGTCGGTAAGCGGGACCTGGATGACGGCGGCGCCGAAGAGCTCCGGGTACTGGACGAGTGCGCCGGAGGTGAGGAGTCCGCCGTTGGAGCCGCCACGAATGCCCAGTTGGGCTGGGGTGCTGTAGCCGCGGGCGACGATGTCCTCGAGGACAGCGCGGTGGTCTTCCCACACCTTGTGGCGGTTCGTTTTCACCGCCTGGGAGTGCCACTCGGGGCCGAATTCACCGCCGCCGCGCAGGTTGGGCTGCACGTAGAAATAGCCGCGCTCCAGCCACGCGGCGCCGCGGACGGCTGAGTAGGCAGGAGTGAGGGAGACTTCAAACCCGCCGTACCCGCCGACGAGGGTCGGGCGCGCGCCGAGGGAGAAGTCGCCGGTGATGAAGTACGGGATTTTCGTGCCGTCGGCGGAGGTGGTCCAGTGTTGGCGGGTTTCGATGCGGGAGGCGTCGAAAAGCGCTGGCGCACGGCGCACGACTTTACCGTTACGCAACAAGGTTGACGGGGTGGAAAACGAGGAGGCGTTGATCCAGACTTCGTCGCCGTCGAGGGGGCTGGTGCTCACGACGTGGGCGGTGGCGGCGTCGGGAAGCGAAAGCTCGGTGCGCTCCCACGTGCCCAGGTCGAAAGAGCTGATGCGCGTCGCTACGTCGTCGAGAGTGGTCACCAAAAGCGACGACGCGGTGAACGATAAATCTTCCACGGTGGTGCCGCTCACGAGCACGCGCACGTCGCGGTCGCCGGCGAGGAACCGGTCGAGCTCGATGACGCCGAGTTCGCCGCCGGCCAGCCCCGCAAACGGGGTGCGGGGAAGCAGGAAGAGCCATTGGCGGTGGGGGATGGGGGTGCAGTTGGTGGGGACGTCGATAAGCGTGTCCTCGATGTACGTGCGCTGGTTGTAGAAGTCGAGCGCGCGCGTGAAGATGGTGCGTTCGAAGCCCGGCGTATGGTCGCGGGCGGCCCCGACGGCGACGTCTGAGCGTTCGCCGCGGAAGATCACGGGGGCGTCGCGTAGGTCGGTGCCGCGCTGCCAGCGACGCACTTCGACGGGGTAGCCGGAGGTGGTGAGCGTTTCGCCGCCGAGGTCCGTGCCGACGAAGAGCGTGTCTAGATCAACCCAGCTGACCTCGGTTTTCGCTTCGGGGAGTTCGAAGCCGCCGAACGTGCGGGTGGCGAGGTCGAATTCGCGCACGACGACCGCGTCCGCCCCGCCGCGCGACAGCCGGACGAGGGCGCGGTCGTGTGCGTGGGGACGCACGGCCGCGCCCTTGAACACCCAGTCTTCCGCTTCGTCCGCAGCGAGCTTATCGACGTCCAGTAGCACCTCCCACCCCTTTTCCTCCAGGTAGTCCTCCGTGGTGGTCCGGCGCCACAGACCGCGCGGGTGCTCCCGGTCGCGCCAAAAGTTGTAGAGGAAGTCCCCGCGGCGCGTGACGTACGGGATGCGGTCGTCCGTGTCGAGGATGCCGCGGATGCGCTCTGCGAGTGCGGCTGTGTCGCGATCAGCTGCTGTGCGTTCCTCTGTCTCGCCCGACCAGCTCGTGGCCCAAGCGAGGGCTGCGTCGCCGGTGATGTCGTCGAGAAGCGATGGCTCAATAGAAAAATCGGGCATACCCGCCACCCTAATGCCGGCGGATATGCCCGATGGTTGATGCTGTTTTGTTTACATCTTGAACGCGGGCTTCAGCGTCTTGTACCAGGACGTTTCCATGTCCTGGCGCCACGTCGGCCACGAGTGCGTGCCCACGTTGCGGAACTCGTAATGCGCCGGGATCTTCAGGCTGTCCAGCTTCGCGCGCAGATCATGGTTGCACGTGTTGATGGCTGCCTCGATCACTCCGCCTTCGACCTGCAGAGTCATCGCCGCCGCGTGCGCCTGGATCTCCGTTGCGCCCTTGCTTGCGATATGGCTGACCATGTCCTCTTTCGCCGCCAGGCCGGTCGACGTGGAGACATACAGCGCCGTTCCGCGCAGCTTATTCGCGTTGACCAGTGCGTCGTTCGCGCGGTTATAAGCGCCGCCCATCGGCCCCCACATCTGCTCTGGCGTCACCGTCTGGAAGTTCGCGGCTGCACCCGCGCCGCGGTTGACTGTCAGACGCGCGAAATTGTACGGAGCCGGCGTCGACGTGGCTGCGCAACCGGAGAAGCTTGCGGCGGCGTCATAAAAGCCCGGGGCCTTCGTCGGCAGAACCAGTGCCGACGTGCCCGACATGGAGAAACCGACGACCGCGCGGCGGTTGTCCGCGCCGAGGCGCTTCTCGATCGGTCCCGGCAGCTCCTTCGTCAGGAACGTCTCCCACTTCTGCGGGCCCTTGAAGTATTCCGCCTTCGGTGTCTGCAGCCAATCCGTGTAGTAGGAGAACGCGCCCTCCATCGGGATGACCACGTTGACGCCCTTGTCTTTGTAGAACTTCGCGGACTCTGCGTACGTCAGCCAGTCCGCGTTCTGCTCCGCGCCACCAGCACCGTTGAGGAGGTAAACCGTCGGGGCATTCTTCACCAGCTCACCCGCGCCGTTGCGCGCCGGGATGACTGCGACCGGAATATCGCGGCCCATTGACGGGGAGCTCACCCAGAACGCCCACACATCCTTGTGGTTGACCTGGCTGACCCACTTGGCAGTTTCACCCGTTGTCACAGCCGTCGGTGCGGGGTGTGCATTCCAGTTCTTCACTGTGCCCACCGGAGTATTGCCCGCGACCTGAGCCGCAGTGACTGGGGCGGCATCAGCCGTGAAAGCGGGGGCTGCTGCGCCGAAAGCGAGAGCCGTAGCGGCGGTGACTGCGGCGACGGTGCGGACGAGCTTCATGGTCAGTATTCCTTCAGTGGTGGGAGCGTTATTGCGTTGTACCGCGGTTTGCGGTTCCACCCCGGTTATTCGCTGCTAATGAGCGTTGTGTTACCGCGGTGGAACCTCAAAGCGCCCTTGACTTTATTGGTGGGTGAGCTGGCATTCAAGTACCCACGATGTTTCAGTTGTGATTAAAGTTAATCATGTTACGATCCGTCGGGCGAGTATTGTCGCCTCTGTGTCGTCGTCAGACGGCGTAACGCGAGTGCATCTGAAACCGACAGACAGCGTGAGTCCGCAGCCGCCCGCAAGCGGTGACGGAAGCGTCAACCCAATCTGAATAAGAAGCAGAAAAAGAAAAGAAAGGGACTCTCCCTATGAACGCCAACGGCCTCCACCCCCTCGAGCAGTTCCAGCTCATGATCAACGAGTTCCTCGGCGGCATCTTCCACCAGATGTCTTCCACCTCGTCCACGATCGCTCTCGGCATGGGCATGTTCTAAAAACGCCGCGCCAAAGACCGGGTCCCGTTGTGGGGCCCGGTTTTTGTTTTGGGCGTGCGGAAGTGGCCGTGGACATGCCTGATTCACGCGATGAGCGTGGTCAGACTGTGTCTGCGGCCGTTTCGCTATTTCCCGAACAGTAGGTGCATGGCACCGTATTGGTGTGTGGTGTTCGGTACTGGTGTTCCGCGCGGTGAGATCCATGTTGGTGTCCCATCGCGCATCTGTATTCGGCCCCTGTTGTTTCTGTCGGGGTCATCGTCGTTGGTGCGGTTGTGATACCTGCACAACACCGACAGGTTGTTCATGTTCGTCGGCCCGCCCCGGGCCCAGGGTTCGATGTGGTGGACCTCGCAGTTATCGGCAGCATGCCGGCAATCCGGCACAGGGCAGGTCGTTAGTGTTGCTCGGGCGAGGTCGCGTTGTTTCTTATTGGCGAACCGTTTCGTGTTGTACAGGTTCACCGGGCCTGCCTGTGGGTGGAACAGTGCTACCTCGAGGTCCTTGGAGTGATGGTGCATCAGATACTCCGCACCCGTCATCGTGGTGCCGTCAGACAGGCCCAGGATGGTGTCATCCCCCTGGCCGCCAAGGATCTTGATGTAATCCGGCAGCGGGATCTGGACTAGTGGACGTGGGACAGCATCAGCGACAGCACCGTCGTTGTGGAGTAGGTCGTGGAATGCCTCGTACATCTGCGGGCCCTCAGGACGGGTGGCGTCGAGTTTTTGGCGCAGGGCGTACTCGAGTGCTGCGATATCACTCGCATCACCGGTGGCACTGAAGGTGCGTTTGCCTTTCCGGGGCTTGCCGAACCGGACTGAGGATTCCGGGGCTGGTGTGTCCACCTCGGGGACGATGTCTTTGGCGCGGCGTTTCAACGTCTCGTAGTTCCCGCGCACCGACAACAACGCCAGGCGGATCTTCCACTTTTCTTTCTCGGTACCCAACGGGCGGACTTGTTGTTCGATGAACAAGATCTGGTCCAGTGATTTACCGGTTTCACGGGCGATGCGTACCGCGTGGGCTTGCTTGCGGGTGGAGCGGGTTGCGCCGAAGTAGGTCTCGTGGGCTTTTTCCCACTCGATATACGTGGTGGGTTTGACGCCGGCAGCCTGAGCAGCCTGGCGGTCGAAACCGGCCAGGATGTCCATCGGACTGTCAAGTGTTGTTAGAAACGCGTCAAAATCGTTCACAGCACAAACGTTAAACCGCGCGCAACCCACAATCCACCAAACGATGTCTACTTCAGTAGACATCGCCTAAACAAGCAGGTCACAGGGCGTGAAAAACGGGCGAAAACCCCGGGGAAGGCCGCTTTTATGCTTTAGCTGCTGCTGTCAGCGTCCCAGGTAGCGCGCTCGGGGAGCCCGTCCTCCGGGTCCGGGACGGCCTCGACGAAGTCATCGCCGACGAGCGCAGGGCCGAAGGTGGTGTTCCAGGAGCGGTACAGGTCGTCGAGCCAGACGGCCCAGGCGTGGGTGCCGGCCTTGCGGAACTCGTAGTGCGCCTTAATGTTCTCGTTGTTCAGCTTGGCGCGCAGATCGTGGGTGCACGAGTTGGTCGCAGCCTCGATGACACCACCTTCGACGGTGGTGGTCATGGAACCGCCGATGGCTTGGGCAAGGTTCTGTCCATTGGCGACGCGGAAACCGACCATGTCGGACTGTGATGCGGTGCCGGAGCCGTTGGAGATGTAGAGGGCCTTGCCACGCAGCTTCTCGGCGTTGACGAGGGCGTCGTTGTAACGGTTGTAGGGGCTGCCCATCGGACCCCAGATGTGAGCGGGGGTGACCGAGGAGTAATTCGGCTCATTGGCGGCGCGGTTCACCGTCAGTGCGGCGAATGCCCACGGCAGCGGGGTGGAGGTGGCGGCGCAGCCGGAGAAGGAACCGACGGCGTCGTAAAGCTCGGGGTGGTGCTCCGCGAGCAGGAGCGAGGAGGTGCCCGACATGGAGAAGCCGAGGATGCCGCGCTTGTCGTTCGCGCCGAGCTCCTTTTCGACGGCGGGCCACAGCTCCTTGCCCAGGAACGTCGACCATTTCTGCTCGCCCTTGAAGTAGTCGGACTTTTCCTTCAAGGTGTCGCCGTCGGTGAGCCAGTCGACGTAGTAGGAGAATGCACCCTCCATCGGGACGACCAGGTTCACGCCCTTGCCCTTGTAGACCTTCTGGGCCTCAGCAACGGAAATCCAGTCGCCGGACTGCTCGGAGCCGCCGGCACCGTTGAGCATGTACAGCGTCGGAGCGTCGGCAACTGGCTTGCCGTCTTTGTCGGTGGCGCGGACGAGCGCGACCGGAATGTCGCGCTTCATGGACTCGGAGTAGACGTACCAGCCCTCGACGCCCTTTGTGCCGTACCAGTCCTGGGCCTGCGACGTGTTGCCGGAGACCTTCTTCGGGGCATCTTCCGGGCCGGTCATCTTGCGCATCGAGGCGAGCTTGGCGGGTACATCGTCGTTTTCCGGCACCTCCTGCGCGGCGTCCTCGATCTCAGGGTCGATGCTCTCTTTGCCCCGCTCGGCCAGATCTTTGGTAACAGAGCTGAGGTCGCCCATGGAGCTATCTTTGTCGCGTTGGGCGCCGGTCTCGCCAGCTTCGGTATCTGCGCCGGGAGCGGCGTTGTCGGAAGCGTCTTCGCCAGCGTCAGACTCATCGGCGGGAGCCTCACCCTCACCCTCGGCGTCGGAGTCGTCGGCAGCAGAATCGTCGGCACCAGACTCACCGGAAGGAGCGTCGGCGGAGGTGCCGGTCACGGTATCGTCGTTAAGCTGGTTTGCGTCTTCGGCGTTGACGACGCTGGCTGCTGTGAGCGACCCTGCTGCGATGGCGATCGCGGCGACGGACGCGAGTGCGGGGCGGGACAACTTCATGCTTGAGGTTCCTTCGCTACTAACTAATGGGAAGCTTGCTACATCATGCCAAAAGTGGGCGGAACTTTGAAGCGGAAAGCACCCCCGCAGCGAGTTGGCGCGAGCGCACGTATCCTAGGGGACGTGGCTAATGAACATTTTGACGTTGTTGTACTTGGCGCTGGCCCCGGTGGCTATGTCGCCGCAATTCGCGCAGCCCAGTTGGGCAAGAAGGTCGCGGTTGTAGAGAAGCAGTATTGGGGCGGTGTGTGCCTGAACGTGGGCTGCATTCCGTCGAAGTCGTTGATCAAGAACGCTGAAGTGGCGCACATCTTCAACCACGAGGCGAAGACGTTCGGCATCAAGGGCGATGTTTCCTTCGAGTACGGGGACGCGCACAAGCGTTCCCGCAAGGTCTCGGAGAAGATCGTCGGTGGTGTCCACTACCTGATGAAGAAGAACAAGATCACGGAGATCAACGGTGTCGGTTCCTTCAAGGATGCGAAGACGCTGGAGATCACCGAGGGCGATGACAAGGGCAAGACGGTCACGTTCGATGACTGCATCATTGCTACGGGTTCCGTGGTGAAGACCCTGCCGGGCATCGAGCTGTCCGAGAACGTGGTGTCCTTCGAGGAGCAGATCCTCAACCCGGAGGCCCCGGAGAAGATGGTCATCGTGGGCGCTGGCGCGATCGGTATGGAGTTCGCGTACGTGCTGTCCAACTACGGCGTAGAGGTCACGGTCGTCGAGTTCATGGACCGTGTCCTGCCGAACGAGGATAAGGACGTGTCCAAGGAGATCGCGAAGGCGTACAAGAAGCTCGGCGTGAAGCTTCTGACGGGTCACGCGACGACGGCTGTGCGCGACAACGGCGATTCAGTCGAGGTGGACATCCAGAAGAAGGGCTCGGACGACACGGAGACCATCACTGTCGACCGCGTCATGGTCGCCGTCGGCTTCCAGCCGCGCACCGAGGGTTACGGCCTCGAGAACACGGGCGTTGAGCTCACGGACCGCGGCGCGATCAACGTGGACGAGCGCATGCGCACCAACGTCGACGGCATCTACGCGATCGGCGACGTGACGGCGAAGCTGCAGCTCGCGCACGTGGCTGAGGCGCAGGGCATCGTTGCGGCTGAGACCATCGCCGACGCTGAGACGATGGAGCTCGGCGACTACCAGATGATGCCGCGCGCGACGTTCTGCAACCCGCAGGTCGCCTCCATGGGCTACACGGAGGAGCAGGCGCGCGAGAAGTTCGCGGACAAGGACATCAAGGTCGCTACCTTCCCGTTCTCCGCGAACGGCAAGGCGTTGGGTCTGGCGGAGTCGCAGGGCTTCGGCAAGCTCGTCGTCGACGGCGAGTACGGCGAGATCCTCGGTGCGCACCTGGTCGGCGCGAATGTCTCCGAGCTGCTGCCGGAGATCAACCTGGCGCAGCGCTTCGACCTCACCGCGGGCGAGATTGCGCGTAGCGTGCACATCCACCCGACGCTGTCCGAGGTGCTCAAGGAAGTCGCACACGGCGTCGAGGGCCACATGATCAATCTTTAAGCAGTTTGCTTATCGACGGCTGAAAAACGCCCCGAGCCCTGCTCGGGGCGTTTTCTTGTGGTCTCATGGCTGGTGTTAAGGAAAAGGATTTGGCGGGTTAGCACGACGAAAAGTGATTTCGAGGTTAGAGTGAAACGCAGCCAGTCTTAAAAGGCGCTTAGAACTGATCCGTCGCTCCGCCGCTTGCCGGTGGGGCCGATAGCAAGGAAACGTAATGTCTAGCAGCATCAACCCCAACCGGGACCCGTTCTCCGAGTCGGAGCCCGGGCAGCAGGGCCAGTACGGCTACGACTATGGCCAGCAGGGCTACGACTATGGCCAGCAGGGCTATGACTACGGCCAGGGCTACGACCAGGGCTACGGCCAGCAGGGCTATGACCACCAGGGTTACGGCCAGGGCTATGACCAGCAGGGCCAGTACGGCCAGCAGATGAACGCACCGTACGGCCAGGGCGGTCAGGACGGCAACGGCGGCGGTGGCAGCGGCAAGATCATCGCGATCATCGGCGGCCTGGTTGTTGCGCTTGCTCTGATTGGTGGCCTGATCTACTTCCTCACCAAGGGCGGCGACGACGGTGACGGCGGCGGCGGTGGCGACGAGACCACGAGCGCGCAGCAGTCCACGGGCAATGCCACCGAATCGCCGAGCGACAATAAGGGCGACGACGGAAAGGGCAAGAAGAAGGGCGGCAAGGAGGGTAGCTCCCGCGAGAACCCGCTTCCGGTCGGTTCGACGATTGAGAACAAGGACTGGAAGGTCACCCTCAACTCGGTGAACCTCGACGCCACCGACGATATTAAGAAGGCCAACGACTACAACAAGGACCCGGAGGCGGGCAAGAAGTACATGATGGCCAACATCACCGCCGAGTACATCGGTGATGACCCGCAGGGCAAGGCCCCGCTGTTCACGGTCGAGTACATTTCGCCGGACGGGCAGACCGTGGGCCAGTTCGAAACCATCGTGCTGATCGACGATGACTTCGACATGAGCAACACGCTGTACTCCGGCGCATCGACGACGGGCAACATCGTCTACCCGATCCCGGAGGAGAACGGTGACGAAGGCACGCTGGCGATCCAGCCGGACTTAAAGGAAGAGAAGAAGTTCTTCGCGCTGAAGAAAAGCCACGCGAAAGCGCCCCGCCACAGCTTATCGACGAGCTGTGGCGGGGCGCTTTTTGCTTTGCGTTTAGCCCTTCTGGGTCGGGTTGTCGGTGCCGCCGACAGCGGAAGCCAGAGCGGCGAGGGACTCTTCCATCACGGCGTCGTCGAATTTCTCCGACATCTTGCGCACCTCGTCGGAGGCGATCTCGCTGCGGTCGTAGGTCAGGGTGACGGAGGTGCTGTCAGCGCCCTCGGAGGAGAGCTCGTAGAGCCACTTCGCGCCGACCTCGACATCAGCGGTGAGGTTAGCCAGGTTCTTCCAGCCGATGACCTTGTTCTCCTGGAAGGCGAAGACCTCGTTGCGGGTCTGGTAGTCGCCGTCCTCCTTGGTCATGTTCATGACGAAGATGTCGCCGACCTTCTCCAGCTTGGCATCGGTGTCGGCGGAGACGACCATGCCGGAGTTATCGGTCTCGGCGTGGCGGGACGGGTCGGACAGGAGCGCGAAAATGTCGTTGGCGGATGCGTCGATCGTTCGGGTTGCAGAATTCGTATCAGTCATGGGTCCCACTGTAACGAAATCTGGCGATCTGCCTCGTCGCCCTAGGTTTACGCAGGACCGGGAGATAAGGGCGACTTAACAAACCAAAGTTTGACACCCTTCGGGGTGATGAATGTGCCGCACAATGCCCGGGGTGGGTGTAGGTGGGCTAATTCACATTTCGGGGGTGGCGGTGGGCGTCGTAAAGCTGTTGCAGATGTGAACTGCGATGTTGGACGTGTGCTGGCGCCGATGGTGCGGAAATGCTGCGTGCGCGACAGCTCAGTGGGGGTGAGGTGGCACGTCGAGTAGTGGTGAACCTTGGGTTAATCGTAAAGTTAAGTCGACACTGGAGGTGCCATGACTGTTCAACATGCAGATCGTGACGCAATTCGTCACGGCAAAATCACTGAGGAGCCGCTGCGCGAGCGGCCCGGAGTGCCTACCTGGGTGCTCAAGCTCATAATGGCCGTCACCGGCCTGATTTTCTTCTTGTTCGTCATCGGCCACATGGTCGGTAACCTCAAGATCTTCATGCCCGACCACGCTGGCGGTGCCGCAATCGACGAATACGGCACATTCCTGCGCGAGATGGGCCAGCCGCTGTTCCCCGGCAGCTCGCTGCTGTGGATCATCCGCATCGTCCTCCTCGCCTGTCTCGTGCTGCACGTCTGGGGCGCTCTTGCTCTGAAGGCGCGCTCGAGCAAGTCCCGCGGTAAATTCCGCCGCACCAACCTGATGGGCGGCCTGCAGTCCACCGCCGCACGCTGGATGATCGTCACCGGCATCATCTTGCTGCTGTTCATCATCTTCCACATCCTCGACCTGACTGTCGGCGAGGTCGTCGCGTCCGAGGCATTCACCCACGGCGCAGTCAAGAACAACCTGCTGGCCACGTTCGCTCCTGAGCGCTGGTTTGTCACGGTGTTCTACGTCATCGCGATGATCGCCCTGTTCCTGCACCTCACCCACGGTGTGTACCTGGCGGTCTCCGACTTGGGTTGGCTGGGTAAGCGCGGCAGCGCCATCATGGTCGTGCTCGCGTACTGGATCCCCGCCATCGTGGTGATCGGCAACATTGTGATGCCTTTGGCCATCGCATTCGGAATGGTGTCTTAGGAACGGCTGGAGGAACGCAAATGACTACTGCATACAACTCGGGCGATAAGAAGCCGAAGAAGGCAGCTGAGAAGGCTCCCGCCAACGGCGTCGACGGCAAGGAGCCGCCGCGCTCCCAGACCGCCCCGAAGAGCGCTGACCAGAAGCCGAACGTCAAGAAGGCTCAGGCTGAGAACAAGGCTGGCAGTGCGGCCGCCAAGGCAATGAGCACCCAGGCCACCAAGGACCGTCCGGCCGAGGCCAAGGGGGCAACCGACACCCCGGCCGCCGAGAAGGACGAGAACAAGGACTTCACCAACCCGAAGTCCAAGGCCGCCGGCGTCACCCCGGGCAACATCCTGGAGAGCAACGAGCCCAAGGGCATCCCGATGCGCGACATGTGGACCTACCAGAAGGACCACATGGAGCTCGTCTCCCCGCTCAACCGCCGCAAGTTCACCGTCATCGTTGTCGGCACCGGCCTGTCCGGCGGCGCAGCTGCGGCCGCCCTCGGCGAGCTCGGCTACAACGTGAAGAACTTCACCTACCACGACGCTCCGCGCCGTGCGCACTCGATTGCTGCTCAGGGTGGCGTCAACTCCGCCCGCGGCAAGAAGATGGACAACGACGGCGCGTACCGCCACACCAAGGACACCGTCAAGGGCGGCGACTACCGCTGCCGCGAGTCCGACTGCTGGCGCCTCGCTGTCGAGTCGGTCCGCGTGATCGACCACATGAACGCGATCGGCGCTCCGTTCGCCCGCGAGTACGGCGGCGCACTGGCCACCCGCTCCTTCGGTGGCGTCCAGGTGTCCCGCACCTACTACACCCGCGGCCAGACAGGTCAGCAGCTCCAGCTGTCCACGGCATCGGCGCTGCAGCGTCAGATCCACCTGGGCAACGTGGAGATCTTCACCCACAACGACCTGGTCGACTTCATCATCACTGAAAAAGACGGCAAGAAGCGTTGCGAGGGCATTGTCACCCGTAACCTGATCACCGGCGAGCTGGTGCCGTTCACCGGCCACGCAGTCGTGCTCGCCACCGGCGGTTACGGCAACGTGTACCACAAGACCACCCTGGCGAAGAACTCCAACGCCTCCGCCATCATGCGCGCTTACGAGCATGGCGCATACCTGGCGTCCCCGGCGTTCGTGCAGTTCCACCCGACGGGTCTGCCGGTCAACGCCAAGTGGCAGGCGAAGACGACGCTGATGTCGGAGTCCCTGCGCAACGACGGTCGCATCTGGGTCCCCAAGGAGCAGGGCGACGACCGCAACCCGGCCGATATTCCGGAAGAAGAGCGCGACTACTTCCTGGAGCGCCGCTACCCGGCCTTCGGCAACCTGGTCCCGCGTGACGTGGCCTCCCGCGCGATCTCCAAGGAGATCAACGCCGGCCGCGGCATCGGCCCGCTGAACAACGCCGCGTACCTGGACTTCTCCGACGCCATCGAGCGCCTGGGCAAGGACACCATCCGCGAGCGTTACTCGAACCTGTTCGAGATGTACGAGGACTCCATCGGCGAGGACCCGTACGAGGTGCCGATGCGCATCGCCCCGACTGTCCACTTCACCATGGGTGGCCTGTGGACCGACTTCAATGAGATGACCTCCATCGACGGCCTGTTCGCCGCCGGCGAGTGCTCCTGGACCTACCACGGTGCGAACCGCCTCGGCGCGAACTCGCTGCTGTCGGCGTCCGTTGACGGCTGGTTCACCCTGCCGTTCACGGTCCCGAACTTCCTGGCTGGCCACCTCAACGAAGAGGTCCTGAGCCTGGAAGCGCCGGAGGTCTCCGCCGCTGTGACCCGCTCCCAGGAGCTCATCGACCGCCTGATGAATATCCAGGGTTCCGAGCCGCACGGCCCGGATTACTACCACGAGAAGCTCGGCGCGATTCTCTACGAATCCTGCGGTGTCTCCCGCAACGAAGAGCTGATGGAGAAGGGCCTGAAGGCCGTGCGCGAGCTGCGCCGTGACTTCTGGGCCAACGTGAACATCCCGGGCGAAGCGATGGACATGAACCAGACCCTGGAGAACGCGATCCGTGTCGCGGACTACATCAACCTGGGTGAGCTCATGATCATCGACGCTCTCGACCGCGACGAGTCTTGCGGTGCGCACTACCGCGAGGACCACCTCTCCGAGGACGGCGAGGCAGAGCGTGACGACGAGAACTGGTGCTTCGTCTCCGCATGGGAGCCGGGCGGCGATGAGAAATTCATCCGCCACGCCGAACCTCTGTACTTCGATTCGATCCCGCTGATGACAAGGAACTACAAGTAATGAAACTGACACTTGAGATCTGGCGTCAGGCCGGACCCGACGCCGAGGGCAACTTCGAGACCGTTCAGGTCGACGACGCTGTCGAGCAGATGTCGATCCTGGAGTTGCTGGACCACGTCAACAACAACCGCGTCGAAGCAGGCGAGGAACCGTTCACTTTCGCCTCCGACTGCCGCGAGGGCATCTGCGGCACCTGTGGCGTTTCCGTCAACGGCCGCCCGCACGGTGCAGGCCAGAACACCACGGCTTGCCTGCAGCGCCTGTTCAACTACAAGGACGGCGACACGCTGCGCATCGAGCCGTTCCGCTCGGCTGCGTTCCCGGTGATCAAGGACCTCACCGTGGACCGCTCCGCTCTGGACCGCGTGATGCAGCAGGGCGGCTACGTCTCCATCCAGGCAGGTACGGCCCCGGACGCTGACACCCTGCACGTCAACCACCAGACCGCCGAGAAGGCACTCGACTTCGCTGCCTGCATCGGCTGCGGTGCCTGTGTCGCGGCGTGCCCGAACGGTGCAGCCCACCTGTTCACCGGCGCGAAGCTGAACCACCTGAAGCTCCTGCCGCTGGGCCAGGAAGAGCGCGGCAAGCGCGCACGCCAGATGGTGGACGAGCTGGAGACCAACTTCGGCCACTGCACCCTCTTCGGCGAGTGCGCAGACGTCTGCCCGGCGGGCATCCCGCTGGAGGCTGTCGGCGCGATCAACAAGGAGCGCGCACGCGCGGCATTCCGCGGCAAGGACGACTAAAAAGGGCCCGCCAATGCGGGGAGCGACACAGCGTGCTCCCCGCGGCAGCCCACCTATAATGGGAATCATCGCTGCGGAAGCGGCAAAGGGCACCCCCTCGGTAATAGGTACTAGGAAAGAGAGATAGTTCCATGAGTGGACACGCAGGACCCGCACCGGTTGCGGATATTTCGACTGAGAGCTTCCCGGAGTACGGCACCTCCATCCAGGACAGCTACGTCGACGGCTACGACCCGGTGTCGCTGGGCGCTCCGCACTCCTCGCTGGTCAAGCACATCACCTGGGTCGGTATGGCGCTGATCCTGGCGTCGCTGGCAGGTTTCGGCACGCTGATCTACGGCGCGGCCACCACGATCTGGGGCCACGGCGCGAGCGAGGACATCTCCCAGATGCTGCTGATCGTCGGCGGTATCTTGACGGCCGTGACGCTCATCGGCGGTTTCATCACGATCCGTGTTGGCCGCTCCGACTACCGCAAGTACCGGAAGGCCACCGGCCGCCGGAACTAGTTTCCAAGCCCCGGGGCCCGCTTGAAACCTCCCACTCGCACGCGCAGGTGTGAGCGGGAGGTTCTTTTGCGCTTTAATACGGTGCATGGGAAAGCATGATCTTGAGGGGCAGGGGGCGTCGATAAGCGGAAAGCTCGCTGTGCCCGGTCCCTCGCCGGAGGTGGAGGCGGAGCGTCGGCGCTCGCTGCGGATCCATAAAGCCTGGGTGACAGGGCTGCTGGTGCTCGCGGCGGCGGTTTATATCGCGTGCGAGTGGTGGATCACGCGCGGCGCGGCGCCCGGCTGGGTGCCGTATGTGCGCGCGGCGTCGGAGGCTGGCATGGTCGGCGGGCTGGCGGACTGGTTCGCGGTGACGGCGCTGTTCCGGTACCCGATGGGCATCCCGATTTCGCACACGGCGCTCGTGCCGAAGAAGAAGGACCAGATCGGCGGCGCGCTCAGCGAATTCGTCGGCGAGAACTTCCTCAACGCGGAGCTGATCACGGAGAAGGTCGCGGACGCGAACCTCCCGGAGCGCACGGGCGCGTGGCTGTCGCAGCGCGAGAACGCGGAGAAGGTTTCCGAGCAGGTCGGCCGCTTCACAGGCAATGCGATCGCGGCGATCGACCCGAAGGACGCGGAGGCGCTGATCAACCACCAGGTGCTCGACCGCATCGCGGAACCGGCGTGGGGGCCGCCGCTGGGCCGCATGCTCGACGGGTTGATCGCGGACGGCAAGGTCGAGCCGGTCGTGCAGGACATCATTTCGTGGGGGCGCGCGAAGGTGGGCACCATGGAGGAGTCGGTGGTCACGATGATCGACGAGCGGATGCCGGGCTGGGCGCCGCGCTTCGCGAAAGAGCTCGTGGGGGAGCGCGTCTACCGCGAGCTGGTGGATTTCATGCGCGAGATCGACACCGACCCCAACCACGACGCGCGCAATGCGATCCGTCGCACCATCGCACAATTCGCGTCCGACCTGCAGTTTGATAGCGACATGATCACGCGCGTCGAGTCGCTTAAAGGCGACATCATGGGGTCCACGGCCGCCAAGTCCGTCGCGGGCGAGATGTGGGGCACCGTCTCGCAATCGCTTATCGACGCCTCCTTTGACCCCCAATCCCCCCTCCGCCGCCGCGTCGCCGAACTGGCGCAGGAATGGGGCGGGCGCATCAGCACCGATCCTGAACTCCGCGCCTCTCTGGACGACCGGATCCAGGGTGCGTCCCGGTTCATCGCTGACAATTACGCCGCCGATATCACCGCCATCATCTCCGACACCATCGAACGCTGGGACGGCCGGGAAGCCGCCGACAAGATCGAGCTCATGGTCGGCAAAGACCTGCAGTACATCCGCGTCAACGGCACAATTGTCGGTGCACTAGCAGGCCTGGTTATTTACACTGTGACGCAGATACTGTTTTAGATTCCCGCGCCATAAGGAGACACCGCCATGACCGATAATTCCTCCTCCACTAACCCGTACGATTCTGCCGGTAAGGACAAGGATGCCAATGACGACGGCATCATGAACACCCTCAAGGGCGCCGGCGAGGCTTCGCTGAACGCGTGGTCCCGCCTGGGCGACCTGGCAGGCGAGTTCGGCCGCAATTTCCGCGCCGACCGCGACGCGGATGTCGCTGGTGGTGCCCACGCCGCCGACACTGAGGATCTCACCGACGACCATGTGGGTTTCAGCGACCAGTTCAAGGCCGCCATCGCGAACGCCCGCCAGGCTTACGAGGGTGCGGAAAACGACCGCGATTTCCGCGCTGCTACTGCGTCCCTCGCCGGTGACGCTGAGTCCATCTTCCGGGATTTCGCCGGCAGCGTCACCCGCGCTGCTGACGCCTCCCGCGAGTCCGACCAGGCCGACCAGATGAAGTCCGCCTTCCGCGACGCCGCCGACGAGGTCCGGGAGACCTTCAACGTCGCCGTGAACCAGGTGCGCAACCGCGGCGGCGAGAACGGCAACGAGAACGGCGGCGACAAGGCCGCTGCTGCTTCAGCGAACGCCGGCGACAACACTGCCGACAACACCACCGAGGACACCATCGCCGACATGCGTTCGCGTCTCGACGACATGATCAACCGCCTCAGCTCCGTCTTCGACCGCTCCGCTTCCGGCGACGATGCGCCGTCGGTCACCGACTCCGCCTCCGATATCATCGACGGTGAAGTTGTCGAGGACCGCGGCTTCGACACTGATCCGAAGAATAACTAGAACCCGAACGAGAAAGCCACACCTTCCTTGATGATGCTGCTCCAGCTTCCGGACCTCACACTGGCCAATTGGATTATCCTCGCGCCGGCGCTGCTGCGTGCGCTACTCATGGCTCTCGTGGGGATCGCGGGGCTCGCCGGGGCAGTGATGGTGGGGCTGACACGTCCGGATGCCTTCGACGCGGGCGACCGCATGCCGAAGGCCGCATGGGCAGCCATCTTGATCGCCAGCGGCATCGCCTGCCTGAGCTCGGTTATGTTTCTCGGCATCATCGGCTGCGTCTGCATCGGCGTGTACTTCTTCGATGTCAGACCGCAGCTGAACAATATTCTTCGCGGAGATTACGGCTGGTAGCTGAACTGCAGTCGGGAAAGCCCCCGCGTGCTGGTCGGTGCTAGACAGGCAGTTCGTTGAGCTTCACATTCTCCCCAGCGACGGTGATGCGGAACCCGTTGTCGATGACCTGGAACTGCTGAATCTGCATCGGTCCCACGACATCCTCATTCAGCCCCTTTTGCAGAGCGTTGCTGACGGCCTCGGAGAAGAAATCCGGCAAGCTGCGTCCCAGAATCTGGGTGGATTCGGCGGTGAATGTCATTTGGTCGTCCACGACCTCGGGGCGCAGCTCCACGCCGAAAGCGCCGTTGGAGAACGTCACGGTGAAGGTTCCTGCGGCCGGGTCGGTGCGGACGTCGGACACGGTGAGGATCTCGTCGTATTCAGCGAAACGGCCGTCCTGGGCCTCATCGAGCGAGCGGCGCAGCTCCTGCTGCAGCATGTCGCGGACGAGCGCCTGGGGCAGCTCCGTGTGGAGGACCAACTGTTCAGCGCTGGGGTTGTCAGGGTCGAGGACGAAGCCGGTCGCGTCGATCGTGGCGGGCGGGTTGCCCACGATCTCGTCTCTATCCGGCACGAGTGTCGACGGCACGTCGATGTTGATGTACTGGAGTTTCCCGCGGGCGAGGCCGAGCAAGACGGGGGAGGCGCCGAAGTGGACGGAGGCGTCTTCGCGCATGTCGGTGCTCTCCGGGACCGAATCGCGGACGCTAGCCCGGATCTGCTGCGCGATGAACCCGCGGACGGCGATTTCCGCGAGGAACAGCAAGATGATGAGGCCGGCGACAATGCCTAGGAGGATTTTCCATCCCCGGCCAGTGGAAGTGCGGGTCATAGATGTCCATTGTGCGTGAGAGTTCTTATGTTTGACAACCTTTGACACCGCTGGAAGGAGCAACAAATCAGCTGTTCGGGGCCACTGTGGACCAATCCACAGTCAACGTGTTGTCCCGTATGCGGCGACGCACAGGTTCGAGGGGCCATCCGGCGTCGATAAGCAGTTGGTGAGCGTGGCGCCAGCGGACGCGTGGGCCGTGGGGCGCCCAGCCGGAGGAGCGCTCCCATGCGTCATCGGCGGCGGCGAGGAGTTCGTGAATTGGTTCGCCGGGGACGTTGCGGTGAATCAGGGCCTTGGGTAGGCGTTCGGCGATGTCGCTGGGCCGGTCGACGTCGTCGGGGGCCCAGGCGAGGGTGAGGGTACGGGGGCGGGCGGTGGCGTCGATAAGCAGCCATGCGGCGCGGCGGCCGAGTTCGTCGCAGGTGCCTTCGATGAACAGCCCGCCCGGGGCGAGGTGTGAAGCGACGGTCTCCCACGCGCTCACGACATCGTCGACGTCGTACTGCCGCAGGACGTTGAAGGCGCGGACGAGGTGCGGCGTGTACCCGGCGAGTTCGAAGCCGCCGAGTTCGAAGGTGACGCCGTCGCGCGGCGGCAGGACGCGGTCGGGGTGGATTTCCAGCCCGAGAACACGGGTGCGCGGGTTGATCTGCCGCAACCACCCCGCCCATTCGACGGTGGTGGTGTGGGATGCGCCGTAGCCGACGTCCACGGCGAGCGGCTCGCTGACCCCGCGCAGCAGCGACTGGATATCAGGGTGGTAGCGCGTCCACCGGTCGGAGCGCCGCAGCCGGTTGTAGCCCGTCGTGCCGCGCGTAATAACGCCGAATGGCCGGCCATTCCCGCCCTGCGCGCGCAGGTTGTGGGCATGGTCGGCCATTGCTGTAAGGAAGGGGGCTTAAAGGTTCTCAGAGATCCACTTGTCGGTGAGCTCGCCCTCCTGGGTGAACAGGTCCTCGAGCGCCTCAGCGACCTTCGGCTCGATGGCGGGGCCCATGAACGGGATATTCACGGAGGTCTCGGTCTCGTAGTTGAGCTTGGCGGTCTCGCCCTCGCCGGCGAGCTTGATGGAGCCGCCGAAGTCGACCGGGGTGCCCTTCACATCGGCGGTGAACGAGATGTCGGCGTTGTCGCCCTCGAGTGCGCCGATATTGATGACGCGCTTGACCTTCAGCGCCTGGGAGACCATGGCGCGCACGGCCTCGGGCAGCAGGGTCTGCGGGAGAACTTCGTAAAGGGTGACGGAGTTGTCGGTGAATTCGTTGACCTCGCCCGGTTCGGGAGAGAGGTTCGCGGCGATGTACTCCCAGTATTCGCGGGTGGAGTACGCCTTGTGAACCTTCTCGGCGGGCTGGTTGATGGTAACGGTGTTGTCGCTATGAGTAGCCATGCCCCACAGACTACCGTTGTTGTCGTGGCTGAAACATCTGCGACTCATCTGGAATTGGAGCGTTTGGACGGCGTGCGTCTGAAGGATTTGACGACGTTGCGCATAGGTGGTGCGCCGCGCGCGGTGTGGCGCGCACATTCCGCGTCGGAGCTCGCGCACGCAGTTTCGCTTCTCGACGCCGCCCGTGAGCCCCTCCTCATTCTCGGCGGCGGGTCGAACCTCGTGGTGGCCGACGGTGACCTGGACCTGACTGTCGTGATCGCGGGCAACGACGACATTGACGTGCGCCCCGACGGGCTGGTCCGCGCCGGTGCGGGCGCTGTGTGGGACGACGTTGTCGCCGCTGCGGTGGACGCGGGGCTGTCTGGGATCGAGACCCTGTCCGGGATTCCAGGCTCCGCGGGCGCGACGCCGGTGCAAAATGTCGGGGCGTACGGGGCCGAGGTCGGCGACGTGCTCACCCGCGTGCACCTGTACAACCGTGAAACCGGTGAGACTGAGTGGGTGCCGGCCAGTGACCTGGAATTGGCGTACCGCTACTCCAACCTGAAATTCACCGGTCGCGCGGTGGTGCTGGAGATCGAATTGCAGCTCACCCCGGCTGAACTGTCGATTCCGCTGCGGCATTTGGGCGGAAAGCAGCTCCCGCTGAAAGAAGCCCGCGAGGAGATCCTGCGGGTGCGCGCCTTAAAGGGCATGGTTCTCGACCCGGACGACCACGACACATGGTCAGCGGGGTCGTTTTTCACCAACCCCGTCGTCGCACCGGAACTCGCTGACGAGATCGCCCACATCGTCGAGGCAGAAAGGCCCGGCGAAGGGGAGACCATGCCCCGGTACCCGCAGGCCGACGGCAAGGTGAAGCTGTCCGCCGCGTGGCTCATCGAGCGCGCTGGTTTTCACCGCGGGTTCCCCGACGACAACGCCCCTGCCCGGTTGTCCACCAAACACACGTTGGCGTTGACAAACAGGTCAGGGGCGGTGGCAGATGACGTCGTCAAGCTAGCGCGCACTGTGCGTGACGGTGTGCGCGAGCGTTTCGACGTCGAACTTGTGCCCGAACCCGTGTGGATCGGGCTGTCGATGGACTAGTTGTCCTCGAGGCGGTGGCGGCCCGCATCGTCGCCGCCGTCAGCGTCCGGAGCCTTCTCGAGCGACCAGCCGTTTTCCTGCTCGCCCTGCTGGATCTGCTCCTCGGTCGGCTCCTCGGGCGTGCCCTCGGCATTCTCGCCGTCAGCGGCCGTGCCCGCGTTGAGGCGGTCGATGAGCGACTGCTGCACCTCGCGACGACGAATCTTGCCCGTCATATCGCGGTTGAGCTCCTCGAAGTGGTAGAACGTGCGCGGCACCTTGTAGGGAGTGAGGCGCTCGCGGGCGAAGTCCTGCATGCCCTGCGGATCCAGCGCGGCGCCCTCCTCGAGCGTGACACACGCGACGACATCCTCGGAACCGTCCTCGCGCGGACGGCCGACGACGGCGATATCCGCGATGTCGCGGTGCGCGCGCATCACGTTTTCCACCTCGTCCGGGTAGACGTTGAAGCCGCCGGTAATGATCATCTCCTTGATGCGGGAGACCAGGCGGATCCAGCCGTCTTCCTCCATGACACCCATGTCGCCGGTGCGGAAGTAGCCGTCGACGAATGCCTTCTCGTTGGCCTCCGGCTTGTTCAGGTAGCCCTTCATCACCTGCGGGCCCTTGACGATGACCTCGCCCGGCTCGCCGTCCGGCATCAGCTCCGTCGGGTTGTCCGGGTCGACGATGCGCACCAAGGTGTTCGGGAACGGCACACCGATGTAGCCCGGGCGGCGGCTGCCGTCCATCGGGTTCGCGGTGACGATCGGCGCGGTCTCCGTCAGGCCGTAGCCCTCCACGAGCTTGCCGCCGGTGATCTTCTCCCAGCTCTCGATCGTGGACACCGGCAGGGTGGAGGCTCCCGAGAAGGAATTGCGGATCGACGACAGCTTCTGCCCCTTCTCGGCAGCCGAGGCAGCGATGCGCTGGTACAGGGTGGGCACGCCCGGGACGAATGTCGGCGGGTTGCGCTTCAGCGCGTCCTGGATCAGATCCGGCTCCGGTGCCGGGAGCAGGGTGATCTCCGCACCGACCAGCAGACCCAGGCCCAAGTTCAGGGCAAGGCCGTAGACGTGGAACAGCGGCAGCACCGCCAGGACCTTCTCGTCTTCCTTGCCCAGGTCCTTCATCCAGGCGCTGCCGGCCTTCATCTGGTGGTTGAAGTTGCCGTGGGTGATCTGGGCACCCTTCGGCTCACCGGTGGTGCCGGAGGTGTACAGGATCACGGCAGTGGTGTCCTGGGTGATTTCCGGAGTCTCGAGGTTGTGGCCCTCGCCGCCGATCGCCGCGGACAGCAGCGTTTCGAACGGAATGGTGTCCGGGGCCGGGCCGGAGAGCTTCTTGCGGGATTCGCGCAGCTTCTTCAGCGGCACGTACTTCAGGGCCAGCTCCATGTACTTCGGCATGGCCTTGGTCATGTCGACGGAAACAATGGTCTCCAGCGGGGTATCGCCGCGCAGGACAGAGAGGCCTTCGACGGCCTTGTCCCAGATGATGGCCACGCGGGCGCCGTGGTCGTTGAACTGGCCACGCAGTTCGTGCGCGGTGTACAGCGGGTTGTGCGCCACGACGGATGCGCCGAGGCGCAGGGTCGCCAGGAAGGAAATGACGAACTGGGGGCAGTTCGGCATGACCAGCGCGACGCGATCGCCCGGGCGAACACCGAAGGCCTTCAGGCCGGCGGCACAGCTGCGGACCTGCTTGTCCAGCTCGGAGTAGGTGATCGTGCGGCCGAAGAACCACATAGCGTTTTTGTAGGACCGCTTGGAAAGGGTCTCTTCGTACAGGTCCAGAAGCGTGTCGTCGCCGAGATCGACTTCCGCGGGGGTCCACTCCGCGTAGCTCGACAGCCAGGCTTTTTCCTCAAATGCCGACAATGGTCTGCCCTCCGTAATTGTGTCTCGTCAGTAGGTCGTACGGCGGTTAGTAAATTTCCGATTGATTTACTCCGACAAAGTATATAAGTGATTTCAGTGGCTTGTCAGATAATTTATGATCTCGGTCACGGATCGGGGGGCGATGAGGGGTGCGGCTCACGTTCATTAGTGCTCCGTTGCGCACTGAAGTAGACATTCTCGACCCCACGGTTGCGGCAGACCCACGTAGTGTCGCTTGTGGGAGTCACTCAGCAAAGAGATGCCTTGGGGGGTAGAGCACGTGACTGATATTCAGACCGAGATCCAATACCGCCGCTACGCCAACACCGGATTAGGGGAGTGGGTGCCAGAAATGGGGGTGGGGCTGCACCGCGCGCCTGAGCAGCAGGAACCGCCGGCGGCAGCACCCGAGCCCGTGGAGGTACACCAGCCGCAGCAGCCCCAACCACTCGATTACGTCGATATTGTGCGTCGTCCGGTGAAGGCGCCACCGCGGCAAGGCTGGCGCAGACTCGTCCACGGGGCGACGGGCGGGAAGGTGAACCCGGGGCAGTCGCGCCGGGAGGAGCAGCGTGCGCGGGTGACAGAGGCGATCCGGACGCCATTGCGCGGTGATTACCGCATCGCGGTGATGTCGCTGAAAGGAGGGGTGGGCAAGACTACGACGACGGTGGCGTTGGGGTCGGTGCTGGCGCAAACACGCGGGGACCGGGTGATAGCGATCGACGCGAACCCGGACTTCGGCACCCTGGCCCAGCGTGTGGCTGCGCCGGGGCCGGCGACCATCAGGGACCTGCTGCAGGCGGAGGACACGTCGCGGTACGCGCAGATCAAGGCGTTCACCACGCAGGGGGCCTCGCGCCTAGAAGTGATCGGCAGCGAGCGGGACCCGGCGGTGTCGGAGGCGTTCAGCGAAAATGATTACCGCCGTGCGGTGGATATTCTCCAGCACCACTACAACTTGATTCTCACGGATTGCGGGACGGGGCTGATGCACTCGGCGATGGCGGGTGTTCTCGACCTCGCGCACACGCTAGTGCTGGTCAGCTCACCGGCGCTGGACGGAGCGCAGTCGGCGGCGGCGACTCTGGACTGGCTGGAGCTGCACGGGTACGGCCGGTTGGCGGCGAATGCCGTCGTGGTGGTGTCCGCACCGGCGACGCAGAAGACGGCCGTCGACATGGAGGCAGTGATCGCGCATTTCGCGGCACGAACCAGGGCGGTGCACGTCGTTCCGTTTGACCCGCATTTGGCGGAGGGCGCAGTCGTGGACATCGAGCGGCTGAGGCCGAATACACTGCGCGCGTACCGCAATCTGGCGGCGACGATCGCGGTGGACTTCGATCAGTGGCACAAGCACGCGCGCTAGACGCGGAACTTTCTAGACTTGGGTGCATGCGCGTCGCGATGATCTCCATGCACACCTCCCCGCTCGAACAGCCGGGCTCGGGTGATGCAGGTGGAATGAATGTCTATGTCCTCAATATTGCGCGCGAGCTCGCGGCGGCGGGCGTGGAGGTGGACGTGTTCACCCGCGCGACGAGGCCGAGCCAGGGCGAGGTCGTCGACGTCGCAGACGGGTTACGGGTGATCAACGTCGTGGCGGGCCCGTATGAGGGCCTGGCCAAGGAGGATCTGCCCACGCAGCTGGCGGCATTCGCCGGCGGAATCGTCCAGTTCGCGCGGAAGCAGGGCTGTGATTATGACCTGATTCATTCGCACTATTGGCTCTCTGGCCAGGTGGGATGGCTGTTGCGTGATTTGGTGCGGGTGCCGCTCATCCATACCGGGCACACGTGGGCAGCGGTGAAAAACGCCGCACAAAAGACCACGGGCGGGGCCCAGGGCGAGACAGAGGCGCGGCGGATTTGCGAGCAGCAGCTGGTGGATAACGCGGATGTGCTCGTGGTCAACACCGACGATGAGATTGACCAGCTCAGCCGCCATTACGATGTCGATCCTTCGCTGATCCGCGTGGTCACACCGGGGGCGGACACGCGCTTGTTCGCGCCGGGCACGAACCGCAATACGGAGCGGGCGCGGCGCCATCTGGGCATCCCGGTGGACAGTCAAGTGGTGGCGTTCGTGGGCCGGTTGCAGGAATTCAAGGGGCCGCAGGTGCTGCTCCGGGCTGCCGCGGAGATGGTGGAGCGGGATCCGGAGCGGAATATCAGGGTGATTGTGTGCGGTGGGGCGTCGGGAAGCGATGCGTCGGTGGATTATTACCGCGCGCTGGCGCACAAGCTGGGGCTGAGCCGCACGGTGCGTTTTTTGGGGCCGCGTCCGCCGGTGGAGTTGGTGGCGGTCTATCAGGCGGCGGATATCGTCGCGGTGCCCAGCTATAACGAGTCTTTCGGCCTAGTCGCGGTGGAGGCGCAGGCGACGGGCACGCCGGTGGTTGCCGCGCGCGTCGGCGGATTGCCGCTCGCTGTCGCGGACGGGGAGACGGGGGTGCTTGTCGAAGGGCACGATGCGGATGCGTGGGCGGATGCGCTTGCATGCTTGCTTGACGACGACACCCGCCGCCTCTCCATGGCCGAAGCCGCCGTCGGACGCGCCGCCCAGTTCAGTTGGTCGGCCTCGGCTGCTGCGCTGAAGCAGGTGTACGAGGAGGCGCGGTCAGGCTTCGAGCCCACGACAGAGCGTCGCCACGCCACCGGAGACTAGCTGGCTTAGTTGTAGCCCAGCTCGTCGAGCGCCCAGTTGAGGCCGGCACTGGCGATATTGTCTGCGTGGGCAGATGCGTAGGAGCCGGCGATGGTGCCGAAACGGTTGACGGTGTCGCCGACCTCGGCGGGGGTGGCACCGCCGGTGGCGAGAGCGACGGTGGCGGACACTGCCAGGGTCCGCGTGTCGTCGGCGATGGTGGCGGCGTCGCGCTGTGCTGCGCTCACGACACCGTCGAACTGCTCCTTCGGGCTCGGCGGGGTGATCGCCTCTTCGGGCAGGCCCGGGTTCTTGTCCCGCAGGTACTGCTCGATCTCGGCTTTTTCTTCCTCGCCGGGGACGAAGTCGGCGCGCTCGTCGGCAGGGGGCGCCGGGGTGAATTTCTCGTTGACCTGGCCGTCGGGGATGCCGTAGCCCTCTTCGAGAGCGCGGTCGGCGCGCTGCGCAGCACCGAGCGGGCCGATGCCCAGGGAGGTCATGCCGACGATCTTGCCGGTCTTCGGATCGTAATTCACGCCACCGGAATCACCGGGCTTGTAGTCGAGGGCCCAGCTCCACACCGTGTCGGAATTGTAGGCCAGCTGGTAGCCGCACTTGCGTGCGCCCATCGCACCGTCCTTGCACAACGGCTGGCCGAAATTGTCCAGGCGGATCTGGCCGGGCGCGAGCGTCGGGTAATCGCGCACACCGGTCATGGGGACCGGGGTGCTGGGGTGGCCGCCGAATTTATCGCGGGAGGCAGCGGCTCCGTCGGCGGGCGTGGACGGGTCCAGCACCACGATGCCCCAGTCGGTGGAGTTGCGGGCTTTACGAAGGGACGTCGATAAGCCGTCGTACCCACTTGGGACGTTGACCGTGTGCACAAGACCTGTGCCCCCGACGCGCTGGTATCCGCCCCGGACGGGCGCGTAGACGTCCTGGCCCATGAGGACGCCCTGATCGGAAATGCCCGTCACACAGTGGCCGGCGGTGAGCATGACGCGCTGCTTGTCGCCGCTGTCGAGAGCGACATCGCCGACGGGGCCCTGCGTGCACGTCTTCGTGAACATCTCGGGGTGCGTGTCCAGCCCCGTCACCTCGCGAACATCCGGATACTCCGGGCCGAACGGATATTCGGCGTCGTACGGGCGCACGCGCATGGGCGCGCCCGGTGCCGCAATGGCGTTCACCTGCTTCTCAGTACCTGAATCGGGGGCCGCCTGGGCGATCGGAGTGACACTCAGCGCGAGGCCGAGAAGGGCAACTTGAGAAACAATTCGACGCACAATCACACAAGTGAATGTAGACCACTTAGGCCCCTTCCGTGGTGCCTCAAACCTGTGAATCCTGTTGCTCCTGTTCGCACGGGAACATGAGCCGCATCACCCCCGCACCCCCTTGGCCGAACCGCAGCGGGAAGCGCATGAAACTGGCATGCTGGAGATCATGAGCAACGGAAAGCTAATCCTCGTCCGCCACGGGCAAAGCCAGTGGAACGAATCCAACCAATTCACCGGCTGGGTCGATGTCGACCTGACTGAAAAAGGCGAAGCTGAAGCCGTCAACGCCGGCAAGCTGATGAAGGAAAAGGGGATCCTCCCCGACATCGTCTTCACCTCGCTGCTGCGTCGCGCGATCCGCACCGCCAATATCGCACTGAACGAGGCTGACCGGCACTGGATCCCGGTCGAGCGCAACTGGCGCCTCAACGAGCGCCACTACGGCAAGCTGCAGGGACTGAATAAGGCTGAGATCCGCGAGGAATTCGGCGAAGAGCAGTTCATGGAGTGGCGCCGCTCCTACGACACTCCGCCGCCGGAGATCGACACGGATAACGAGTACGCGCAGACCGATGACCCGCGCTACTCCTTCCTGCCCGAGGTGCCGCGCACCGAGTGCCTGAAGGATGTCGTGGAACGCTTCACCCCGTACTACATTGACTCCGTGCTGCCGGAAGTGCTCGCCGGTAAGAATGTCATGCTCGCAGCGCACGGCAATTCCCTGCGCGCGCTGGTGAAGTACCTGGACAATATCTCCGACGAGGACATCGCCGGCCTGAACATCCCGACCGGTATGCCCTTGGTCTACGAGTTCGATGCCGAAGGCAACGTGACTAACCCGGGTGGCACCTACCTCGACCCGGAGGCCGCCGCTGAGGGCGCTGCTGCCGTGGCCAACCAGGGGAATAAGTAACTTTCGTCTCCGTGAACATTCTTCTCGCTTTCCTCGCGGGAGTGGCAGTTGCCGCCCTCGTCGCCGTCGGATCCCTTAGGTACCGACAGTGGCGGGGGCGTAGCCGTGCGCAGGCCAAGGCCGAAGAAACCAAGGTCCGCACGGTCAGCCAGATCCTGCATTTGGTCATCCAGGGTTCGCCGACGGGCATTACCGTCGTCGGCCGCAAGGGTGAAGTGATTCTGTCGAATGCGGCAGCGCACCACATGTCGATCGTGCACGACCGCACCTTGAATCCCGAGGTGTGGAACGTAGGCAAGAAGGTCTTCGCCGACGGCGACGCCCGCGATCTGGAGATGAACCTGAAGAACCGCTCCACCGGAAGTCGCGTGAACAACGTGAGTGCTGTGGTGAAGCCGTTGACGCTGTCGGAGACGGAGCACATCGTCGTCTACTCCATGGACGAGTCGGAGAATGTGCGGATGGAATCGGCGCGGCGCGATTTCGTCGCCAATGTCTCCCATGAGCTGAAGACTCCGGTGGGTGGCATGTCGCTGCTGGCGGAAGCGCTGCTCGAAGACCCCGACGACCCGGAGCTGGTGAACTACTTCGGCGAGAAACTGCTGGGCGAGGCGCACCGCATGGGCGCGATGATCGCCGATTTGATCAATTTGTCCAAGCTGCAAGGAGCCGAGGCTCTGCCGGAGATGGCGCCGGTGCGGGTCGACGACATTATCGATGAGGCGGTGGAGCGCAACCAGCTCACCGCCGACAACCACGAGATCGAGCTGAACCGCGGCGAGCGCTACGACACTCACGTCGTGGGCGATAAGTCCATGTTGGTCACGGCCTTGTCCAATTTGATCTCTAATGCGATCAACTATTCGCCGAAGGGCAAGGCGGTCAGCGTCACCCAGAAGGTCGTGCGCGACTCGGTGGTGCTGATCCGCGTCACGGACCGCGGCATCGGCATTGCCCCGGAGGATCAGAAGCGCGTTTTCGAGCGTTTCTTCCGGGTGGACAAGGCGCGCTCGCGGCAAACAGGGGGCACGGGTTTGGGATTAGCCATCGTTAAGCATGTGGTGGCGAACCATGGCGGTAATATCAAACTATGGTCCAGGCTCGGCACTGGATCGACGTTCACGATCGAGTTGCCGGTCTTTGCTCCCGAGAAGCTCGCTTCTGCGGTGGTACCGGAGGAGATCGCGAAGCTGGACAGCCTCGAAAACGGGGATGGGTCCGATTCGAAGCTGGCCAAGACCTCGCCGGTCGCCCGTGTGGTGGCGCGCCGGCGGGAGAAGGACCAGGACAAAGAAGGTTAGAGAAGGTTAAGGACACGCAATGACAACGACCATCCTGATTGTTGAGGATGAGGAATCGCTGGCTGATCCGCTTGCTTACCTCCTGCAGAAGGAAGGTTTTGAGGCTCTCGTCGCTGCAGACGGGCAGACCGCTCTTTCTGACTTTGCCGCGAACGACATCGATCTCGTCCTACTGGATTTGATGTTGCCGGGCATGTCGGGCACTGACGTGTGCAAGAAGCTGCGCGCGACGTCTGATGTGCCGATCATCATGGTCACGGCGCGCGACTCGGAGATCGATAAGGTCGTCGGTCTGGAGCTCGGCGCGGATGACTACGTGACCAAACCGTATTCGACCCGCGAGCTCATCGCCCGTATCCGTGCGGTGCTGCGCCGCCGCTCTGATGTCTCCGAGCCGGAGTCGAAGACGACGTCGGAGAACGTGCTGGAGGGCGGCCGTGTCCGCCTCGACGTGGAGCGTCACACGGTTTTCGTCGACGAGACTCCGGTGCCGATGCCGCTCAAGGAATTCGACCTGCTCGAGTACCTGATGCGCAACGCCGGCCGCGTGCTCACCCGCGGTCAGCTCATTGACCGGATCTGGGGTTCGGACTACGTAGGCGACACGAAGACGCTCGACGTGCACGTGAAGCGTCTGCGCACGAAGATCGAGAAGGAGCCGTCCCGTCCGGAGCAGCTCATCACTGTCCGCGGCCTGGGCTACAAATTCGAGGCGTGATGCCGCGGCGGCATCACGAATGAGCGGAGCGCGTCGCCGGGTGCACGGATTTCGCGTCCGCGGGCAGACCGGCGCGAGCTTTGCAGTGCTTTTCGACGATCGCGTACGGCTTCTCACCGATCAACTGCACCAACTCGTCCCGCATTGACTGCCACACCGGCGTGCTGTGGCCGGAATGGCAGGCGGGGTCGTTGGTGCACCACCAGTCGAAGTCCTCGCCGCCGTCGCCCCACTGGCGCCGGTCGTATTCACCGATGGTGGTGCGCAGGATCTCCTGGCCGTCGGAACGCTCCTGCCATTCGTCTTCGCGGGAGAACGGCACCTGCCAGCACACTTCCGGCTTCGAGCCGATGATATTGCGCCCCTCCGCCATCGCCCACTGGTGCAGTGCGCAACCGGGGCCGGTGGGGTGGCCGTGGCGGTTGGCGAAGATGCACGCCCCGTCGACAAGCGTTGTCTTTAGCGACGGTTCTTCTTCGTCGTCGTCCCATTCCAACCATGGCTCCAGCACGACCGGGTCGCCGGCGGCGAGATAGCTGTCCACGTCGTCGGGGCGCAGCTGCCAATATTTCGCGGGCATTTCAGCGACGGCGTTGTAGAGGTCGTCGCGGTCTGTCTCGTCGGACAAGTAGGCCCCGTGGATGCAGCAGCCGACGACGGGCAGGTCTTCCGAGATACCCCGGCATTGGGGGGTGCCGAAGCGGCACGACCACGTGGATTCGAGCCACGTCAGGTCGATGCTGAAGTAGTGGTGCGGATCGTCCGGGTGGGTGAATTCGAACCATTCACGCGGAAAATCCGGCGGTAATTCGTGGCCGGCGCGGATCGATTTACCGGCGGGGGAGTTCTTCGGAAACCCAAGAAACACAGGTTGATTCACACTGCACCACGGTAGACGGTCTAGGGTTGACCCTGTGCGACTAGGTGTATTGGACGTGGGCAGCAATACTGTCCACCTTGTGGCTGTAGATGCCCGCAGTGGTGGACGTCCGACCCCCATGAGCGACTGGAAGCAATCGCTTCGTCTCGTGGAGATGTTGGATGATGACGGCGCTATCGACGACAAAGGCGTCAAGAAGCTGACGGAGGCGGTGCAAGAGGCAGCCGATCTGGCTGACAACCTCAAGTGCGAGGAATTCCTCGCCTTTGCCACCTCCGCAGTCCGCTCGGCGGCGAATTCGGACGACGTGCTGAGCCACGTGGAGAAGAAGACGGGCGTGCGCCTGAAGGTCCTCTCCGGCGAGGATGAGGCGCGCTTGACCTTCCTCGCGGCGCGCCGCTGGTACGGCTGGTCCGCCGGCCGGATCACCAACCTGGATATCGGCGGCGGTTCGCTGGAGATCTCCACCGGTACTGACGAGGTTCCCGATGTCGCCGTGTCCCTCGATTTGGGCGCTGGCCGTCTCACGCACGAGTGGTTCGAGACTGACCCGCCGGAAAAGAAAATGGTCAACACGCTGCGCGACTACATTGACGCGGAGCTGTCCGCCGTTGCGGATGATTTCCTCGACCAGGGCGAAGCAGGCTTGGCCGTGGGCACTTCGAAGACGTTCCGCACGCTGGCGCGCCTGACTGGTTCGGCCCCGTCGTCGGCAGGTCCGTACGTCAAGCGCACGCTCACCGCGCCGGGTCTGCGCCAGCTGATCGCCTTCATCACCCGCATGACGGCATCAGACCGCGCCGAGTTGGAGGGCGTCAGTTCGGATCGCTCTCACCAGATCGTGGCGGGGGCCCTCGTTGCGGAAGCAACGATGCGCGCACTTAATCTTGATAAGTTAGAAATCTGTCCGTGGGCTTTGCGCGAAGGCGTGATCCTCCGACAAATCGACAAAGGTCAGAATTAAGGAGACGACGAGATGGCTGATAAGCAACTGACCGTTGCCGAGCTGATGGCCCGGGCCCAGAAAGAAAACCCGGATGCCCAGCCTCGGCGCCGTCGTCGTCGCAGCCTCGATGAGGGCGGTGTCTCCGTCGCCGAGCTGACCGGTTCGATGAAGAAGGTCGAGGTCCGCCTGGCTGATGTCAAGCACTCCTCCGTCCCGATCGACGCCGAGCCCGCAAAGCCGGCGAAGCCCACCACCCCCGCTCCGGAGACCGAGAAGCCCGCACCGAAGGTGGAGAAGGTCGCTCCGAAGCCCACGCCGAGCACCCCTACGGCATCGTCGGTCAAGGTCGAGCCCGCTAAGCCTGCACAGCCGAAGCCGCAGCCGCAGCTAGAGCTGAAGCTGCAGCCAGAACCGAAGCTGAAGGACCCGACCCCGACCAGCAGCAGCTTCAAGGCCGTCGCGCCGCAGCCGTCGAAGACGGAGCAGACCGGCCCGATCACCCAAGTGGTGATGTTGGATGAGACGGGTGAGGGGGACGTCGATAAGCGTGCGTCCTTGGCTGAGCCCTCCGATGCGGAAGTCACGCAGGAAAGCCCGGTGGTGCGCGACGAGCATCTGCCGGAAGAGCCCGTGCGTGCGGATGAGGTGGCCGAGGACTACGAGGAAGACGCGAGCGTCAACCCGATTCTGCTCGTGCTGCTCGTGTTCGCGGGCCTGGTCGTCGGCGTGCTGATGTTCCTTGGCTTCCAGTACCTGTGGGAGTCTTTCAGCCCGATTCTCGTGGGGCTGCTGGCGGCTGTGGTCACGGGTGGTGTGGTGCTGCTCGTGCGCGCGATGAAGACGGGCCGGGATGCGCTGACGATGACGCTGGCCGCGATTGCGGGCGCCGCAATGACATTCGGCCCGGCGGCCGTGACGGTGCTTTAAACCCGTCGGCGCTTCGCCCCACGGTGGCCTGCTGCGGGGCTGCTGTGGCACCCTTGGGTGCATGAGCACCACAATCGCAGTTATCGGTGCCGGAAATATCGGGGAAGCCCTGATTTCCGGCCTTGTCAATTCCGGCGTCAACCCGGAGACCATCACGGCGACGAACCGCACGGAAGCGCGTCGCGAGGAGCTCACCCAGCGCTACGGCGTGATCACCACCGACGACAATGTCGAGGCGGTCACGGACGCGGAGGTGTGTTTTCTGTGCGTGAAGCCGTATGCGATCGCGGAGATGATCGAGGAATTGTCGGACGCGATCGCGGCGAATGACACCTCGACGGTCCTGGTGTCCATGGCGGCGGGCGTGACCCTCGAGGCGATGTCGGAGGCGGTCTCGAGCGCAGGTACGCCACTGGCGCGCGTCATGCCGAACACGCCGATGCAGGTGGGCAAGGGCGTGTGCGTCGTCTCCTTCGGCCGCTTCGTGGAAGAAGACCAGCAGGAGCTCGTCACGGATCTGCTGGGAGCTACCGGCGAGGTCGTCGTCGTACCCGAGAAGCTTATCGACGCAGCATCTGCCATCTCCGGCTCCGGCCCCGCCTATTTCTTCATGATCGCGGAAGCACTTGTGGATTCGGCTGTCAGCCTTGGTTTGCCCCGTGAGACCGCCACGGCACTGGCGACCGCCACGGCTGAGGGCGCCGGCGCCATGCTTGCGCACTCGGGCAAGACGCCGGTGGAACTGCGCGCGGGCGTGAGTTCCCCGGCGGGCACCACGGTGGCGGCGATCCGCGAGCTGGAGGAGTCCGGCGTGCGCGGGGCGTTCTACCGCGCGACCGAAGCTGCGGCTTCGCGTGCCGGGGAGATCGGCAAGTAGCAAGTAGGGCGCCTCCCGGAAAATTTTTTGGCGCGGTGCCCGAGAAGCTATTTGTGCTGGCAGTGCAATTAGCGACACCAGTGAGCCGAGAAAAAACTGTGAAGAAAGTTAAAGTTTTCCGGCTTTTGAGTCGCATGTGACACGGGTTTCACGCTAGGCTGTTCTCGGCACGTGCGTGTACGTCCTGTGGGAGGGGAAGCCTACAGCGCGCCACAGTGCTGGAGGTTGATTAAACACATGGCAAATGAAGATAAAGGCAAGTTCCTGACCGTGGCCGAAGTCGCGGAAATCATGCGCGTTTCCAAGATGACGGTGTACCGCCTCGTTCACTCCGGTGAATTGCCGGCAGTGCGCGTGGGCCGCTCGTTCCGCGTGAACGAGACGGCTGTCAGCGAATATCTCGAATCCTCCGTCTACGACGTGGGATAAGCCCGTTATTTAGGGCTCATTTGCGGCGGTCCGCGCCGACATCCTGAAGAAATCGACCAGCCCTCGCGACGGCACTTTTTCAAAGTGCAGGTCAGGGGGTTTTTCCAGGTTCAGGCCTGGGGAGTGTGGTCGATTTTTTCACGGCATCTGGTGCGGGCCGCCGCTTTCGTCTGCCCGCAGGAGCAGGGTCTGATTTTTGGTTTCGACCTGCCACAGCGGTAGAATTTTCGCAGTATTCGTGCCGTGCATCGAGATTTTCCTCGATTCTGGCCCGGGAGTGCACCCTGGGACGCGCCGCTGAACACGATGTTTCAGCCGGCGGATGCGGTAGGGAACTGTACGTACGACAGACGAAAAGTGAGGAAACCTGATGGGTTCAGTGATCAAGAAGCGCCGCAAGCGTATGTCCAAGAAGAAGCACCGCAAGATGCTTCGCCGTACCCGCGTTCAGCGTCGTAAGCTGGGCAAGTAAACCACGCCCAGAAGAAAAGCGCCCGAGCTACTCCCTTTAAACCAGGGGGAAGGATCGGGCGCTTTTTCTTATCGCTTGGAACGGCGGCGCCAGAAGAACGCGCCAGCGGCGCCAGCGGCGAGTCCCGCGGGCAGCACCCAGCTGAACAGCAGACGGCGGACGGGGCGGTAGTCGCGGATGAGCCAGCCGTGCTCTTCGGCGTGCTTGCGCAGCTTGCTGTCCGGGTTGATCGCCACCGGAGTGCCCACCATGGACAGCATGGGAATGTCGTTGGCGGAATCGGAATAAGCGGTGCATTCGGCCAGATCGAGGCCTTGAATGGCGGCGAGTGCCGCCACTGCGTGGGCCTTGCCGGGGCCGTGGAGGATGTCACCGACGAGACGGCCGGTGAATTTCCCGTCTTTTTCTTCGGCGACGGTGCCCAGTGCGCCGGTAAAGCCCATCCGCACGGCGAGGAACTGGCCGATCTGCACCGGGGTGGCGGAGACGAGCCAGACCTGTTCGCCGGCCGCGATGTGCATTCCGGCGAGCTCCCGGGTGCCGGCGTACGTGCGGTCGATCAGGCGGTCGTCGACGATGTCGCTGCACATTTCCTTCAGTGCATCGACTTCCTGGCCTTTGACGAAGTTGAGCGCCATTTCGCGACCTGAGCCCATGGCATCAGGCAGCTCCGAACCGAAGACGCGGTACTGGACCTGCGCGACGAGGTACGGGAAGATTTCGCCCAAGCTCAAGAATTTGCGGCGGAACAACTCGAAGCCGAGCAGGATCAGCGAGGAACCCTGGATCAGGGTGTTGTCCACGTCGAAGAAGGCGGCGGCGCTCGAGTGCTGCGGAATGTCAGGGTCGGGCGGGGTCAGCCGCATGCCGCCGGCGTTCGCCGCGGCGCCGGATACAGAATCGACGCCCGTGGCGAATTGCTCGATGCCGATGCCGAAGGTCTCCTGGATCGCTGCTTCGGCGGCGGCTTCACCGGCGGCGCGCTGGTGGTCGTCGTCGATAGGCGGAAGCGCAGTCTCCTCGATGAAGCGGCGCAGATTGCCCCGTGAAATGGACCATTGTGCGAGGTAATCGCGGCCGGGGAGGGAACCGTTGTCGGGGCTCACGGCGGGGTGGTCTCCTTTGGAAGGGGGTGCGGGACAGGTAGCCTGATTAACCATCGTAAGCCTTCGCAGATGCGCATCGACGAGAAGGAGCCCCATATATGTCACGCGGCGATACAGAACCCCAGTTGGTGGAAGTGATGGTCCGGCAGACCTGCGGTTCGTGCTCGCGCGTGGTGGAGCAGATTACCCCTGTCGTGGGTGCCGCCGGGGCACGGCTGGTGACGGTGGACGTGGACACCGACGACGAACTCGCGCTCGAGTACGGCGACCGGGTGCCGGTGATCGTCATCGACGGCGAGGAATTCGCCTGCTGGGAAGTGGATAATGACGAGCTCGCCGCGGAGCTGGGGGCACACCGCGGGTGACCCCGGAACGGCTGGGCGTTTGTGACCTGGTTGGATGCCGGGGGTAGTCTTTGGGTTGACTTGTGGCACGGTGCCTTTGCGCCGGATGCCCCAGTGAGCTGGTCTGGAGGAAGTTTTCGTGAGTGTTCTCGTGGTGGGCATGTCCCATCGCTCGGCGCCCGTTGCGCTGCTGGAGCGGCTGAGCATGGACGACGCCGTGCAGAACGAGGCCGGCGAGGTCTTCACGCAGCAGCCGAGCCTGTCTGAGGCGATGATCATCTCCACGTGCAACCGGCTCGAGGTGTACGCGGTCACGAATGCCTTTCATACGGGCGTCAACGACGTGCTGCGCGTGCTGGAGCGCTTTTCCGGCGTGGACGTTGCTGAGCTGCGCGGCTACCTGTACGTCCGCTACGCCGATGCCGCCGCCGAGCACCTCATGCGGGTCGCTTCCGGCCTGGACTCCATGGTGGTGGGGGAGCAGCAGATCATCGGGCAGGTGCGCGCCGCTTACCAAGATGCGGCGGAGCGCGGCACGATCGGCCCGGCGCTTCATGCGCTGGCGCAGTCGGCGCTGCACACCGGTAAGCGCATCCACACCGAGACAGCGATCGACGATGCCGGGGCGTCCATGGTGACCTTCGCGCTCGATGAGGCGATGAAGGCGATGGGCACGGACACCCTCGAGGGGAAAACGGCGCTCGTGCTCGGTGCAGGCGCGATGTCGTCGCTCGCGGCGACGAACCTGGGCAAGCGTGGCGTGAGCCGGCTCATCCTGGCTAACCGCACACGCTCGCGCGCGGAGCGTCTCGCCGAGCACGCGCGCGAGGCAGGCTTGGCCGCAGAAGTGGTCGATTTCTCGGCACGGGCGGGTGCGTTGTCGCGCGTGGATATCGCTGTCTCCGCCACGGCGAGCGACGGCTTCACGATCACGGCTGAAGACATTTCGGGTCCGGCGACACTGGTGGACTTGTCGCTGCCACGCGATATCGACGACGCGGTGGAGAAGCTGGACGGCGTCACCTTGATCAATATCGAGGCTTTGCACGCGAAACTCGCAGACGGCGATGTCAATCCGGGCTCGACGAAGGAAGGCAGCCTGGCGCGTCGCCGCGCGGAGGAGATCGTCGCGCAGGAGATCGCCAATTTCAGCGGCGAGCAGCGCGTGCGCGATGTCGCGCCGATGGTCAAACAGCTGCGCGTCAATGCGGCGCAGACCGCGAAAGCGGAGCTGGATCGGTTGCGCTCGCGTTTGCCGCAGCTCGATGAGGACGAATTTGAAGAGGTCTCCCGCACGGTCAAGCGCGTGGTGGACAAGCTCCTTCACCAGCCGACAGTGAAGATCAAGGAGCTCGCGGCGTCACCCGATGAGGTCAGCTACGAGATCGCCATCGAGGAATTATTCGGGCTCACCGGCGGCAAAGACACGACGACAGGGTTAGCCGGAGGCGACGCGACCGGCATCAAGTCCGCGGGCAGATTCGAGAAGAATTCGCTGTCCGGGTTCTGCGAGAAAGGAAACGAGCAGTGACGAACGCGAACGAGACCACGGTTGAGAAAGACAACGCTGGGAAGCGGACATTGCGCGTGGCCACGCGCGGTTCCAAGCTCGCGCAGACACAAGCGGGGCACATGCGCGATGCGCTTATCCGCGCCGGGTACCCCGCCGAGCTCACCATCGTCACCACCGCGGGCGATTTGAGCCAGGCGCCGGTGGAGCGCATCGGCGTCGGGGTGTTCACCACGGCGATCCGACAGGCGGTATTCGATAACGAGGCGGACGTGGCCGTCCACTCGTTCAAGGACTTGCCGACGGCGGATGAGCCGCGCACGCACCTGGTGATTCCGGCACGCGAGGACCGTCGTGAAGCGCTGATCGCTCGCGACGGGATGACGCTTGCGGACCTGCCGGAAGGCGCGAAGGTGGGCACGTCTGCGCCGCGGCGTATTGCCCAGCTCAAGGCGATGCGCCGGGACCTGGATATCCGCCCGTTGCGCGGCAATATCGATTCGCGCATGGGACGTGTCACCAGCGGTGAGCTCGACGCAGTGGTGTTGGCCTTCGCGGGTCTGACCCGAGTGGGGCTGGGCGGAAACGCCACGCAGGTCTTCGACCCGGCAGAGTTCATGCCGGCGCCAGCCCAGGGTGCGTTGGCTGTGGAGTGCAGGGCAGACGACGAGTACGCGAGGGCGGCCGTCGATAAGCTTGTCAGTGCTCAGGACACGAAATGCGCGATGGCCGAGCGGACGGTGCTCGCTGAGCTCGAGGCGGGCTGCACAGCGCCGGTTGCTTCGAGTGCGACGATCGACGGGGAGCTGATCACCCTGCGCGGCGGCGTATTCGCGTTGGACGGTTCCGCGCAGCTCGTCGAGGAAGCAACGGGCACCGACCCGGTCGAGCTCGGCCGCGAGGTGGCGAAAAAGCTTTTCGACGGCGGCGCCGCCCGCTTCCTCTAAACGCCGTTTCCCGCGGTAATTTCTTGAAATCGCGCTACTAAATTAAGGTGTAGTTACCATACGCCGTCAGCGCCGCTTCCCATCTGGTCCCCCTTGCGTGTTTCCGGGGTCTCAAGCAGGCGCGATGCGCACCTTTGTAAGTAAGAATTGTCGCGATCTGCCTAGAAAAGATTTGAGTCAATGACGAGTGCTGCCATGCCGCTTTCCGCGGACGAAAACACGTCTGCAACCTCTGTGGAGGTGAACGTGCCGAAGGGGAAAGTGATTTTCGTCGGTGCAGGTCCGGGCAACCCGGATTTGCTCACTATTCGCGCCCGCGAAGTTCTCGAGCGCAATGCCGTCGCAGTAGTCGACCCGGACGTCTCCGCCGGTGTGCGGGAGGTCGTCGGTGCCGGCCTGCCCGTGCCGGAGGACAAGCGGAAGGCCGCGGAGAAGGCCTACGAGGAAATGTGCGCGAAGGCGAAGGAAGCGGGAGCCCGACGCAAGCCGCCGCGCCCGGCGGGCCCGACGGCTGCGGAGCTCAGCGATGCCGCGCCGCAGGGCGAAGGCATTGTCGCTCCGCTGGAAACCGCGCTGGGCGAGGCAGCTGCCGCCATCGACCGCGGGGAAGCGGGCGACGGCGATGTGATCCGCCTCGTGGCGGGCAACCCGCTGACCCGCAACGCCATCATGGAGGAGATCTCCGCCGTGGCCGCTGCCGGCCTGGAATTCCAGGTCGTGCCGGGCATGTCCCTGCCGTCGACTGTCCCGTCTTTCGCTGGCATCGGTCTCGGTTCCACGTACACGGAGGCTGACCTGGGCAATGAGCCTGTGGACTGGGACGGCCTGGCTGCCGCTCCGCAGCCGCTGGTTCTCCAGGGCGAGGCCCGCCACCTGCCGGTCATCGCTGATGAGCTCACCGCGCGCGGATATGCGCCGACGACGCCGCTGACCGTCACTGTCAACGGCACGACGCGCCTGCAGCGCACATTCGACGCGACGCTGGGGACAGTGGGCAAACTCGACGCAGACCTGGACGGCACCCTCGTGGTCACCATTGGTACTGCCGTGGACGACCGCTCGAAGTACTCCTGGTGGGAGAACCGCCCGCTGTACGGCTGGCGCGTGCTCGTCCCGCGTGCAAAGGAGCAGGCGGGGCCGATGAATGCCCGCCTGACCTCCTACGGCGCGATCCCGCAGTCCGTGCCGACGATCTCGATGGAAGCGCCGCGCAACCCGGCCCAGATGGATCGTGCGATCAAGGGCATCGTCGAGGGCCGCTACCAGTGGATCGTGTTCACGTCCGTCAACGGTGTGAATGCCGTGTGGGACAAATTCGAGGAGTTGGGCCTGGACGCGCGCTCATTTGCGGGCGTGCACCTCGCGGCCGTGGGCGGCAAGACCGCCGACGCGATCCGCGCCCGCGGCATGTTCCCGGAGCTGCTCCCGCACCGCACGAAGCAGAACGCGCAGGGTCTCGTGGATGTCTTCCCGGAGTATGTCGAAGAGATCGACCCGGTGGGCCGCGTGCTGCTGCCACGCGCCGATATCGGCACCGATGTGCTTGTCGACGGCCTGCTGGAGAAGGGCTGGGAGGTCGACGACGTGGTCGCCTACCGCACCGTCCGCGCCGCGCCGCCCGCACCGGAAGTACGCGACATGATCAAGACCGGCGGCTTCGACGCTGTCTGCTTCACCTCGGCATCCACGGTAAAGAACCTCGTGGGTATCGCGGGCAAGCCGCACGCGCGCACCATCATCGCGTGCATCGGCCCGATGGCCGCGGCAGAGGCGAAGGAGCAGGGTCTGCGTGTCGACGTCGTGCCCGAGGTCGCTGACGTGCCCTCGCTTGTCGACGCTTTGGCCGAGCATGTCGCCGGACTCCGCGCCGCAGGCCAGCTGCCGCCGCCGCGCAAGAAGCGCCGCTCGCGCCGTTCCTAAAACTGCATTCGGACAGCCATTTTTTCCTGCACCACGAAGTTCCTAATATGGGGTGCGTGTCTGATTCAGCTTTGAACCCCCAGAATGCTGGTCCCGTGCGCCGTCCGCGTCGGCTGCGCCGCAGCCCCGTGATGCGCGCGATGGTCGCCGAGACCCAGCTGCACCCGACGGATTTCATCCTGCCGCTGTTCATCGCCGACGACTTGGGCGAGCACGGCGAGCGCCGTGAGATCCCCTCGATGCCGGGCGTGTACCAGCACAGCATGGACTCCCTGGTGGAGATCTGCCGCGAAGCAGTCGAACTCGGCATTCCCTGCGTGGACCTGTTCGGTGTGCCGCTCGACGAGGACAAGGACGCGGAAGGCTCCCAGGCCTGGGCCGCTGACGGCATTTTGAACCGTGCGCTTGCCCGCCTGCGCGCAGAATTCGGCGAGGACCTGCTGATCATGGCCGACACGTGCCTGGACGAATTCACCGACCACGGCCACTGCGGCGTCGTGGTCACTGACGCCCACGGCAACGATGTGGTGGATAACGATGCCACGCTGCCGCTCTACACCAAGATGGCGGTCTCGCAGGCGGAAGCCGGCGCGCACATTGTCAGCCCCTCGGGAATGATGGACGGCCAGATCGAGGTCATCCGTGAAGCACTCGATAACGCTGGCTACCAGGATGTGGCCATCATGGCCTATTCCGCGAAATACGCCTCGGCGTTCTTTGGGCCGTTCCGCGATGCCGTCGGCTCCTCGCTGACCGGCGACCGCCGCACCTACCAGCAGGACCCGGCGAATATTCGCGAGTCCCTGCTCGAGGTGGAGCTCGACCTCGCGGAAGGCACGGACTTCGTCATGGTCAAGCCCGCCCTGCCGTACCTCGACGTGCTGGCCAAGATCGCTGAGATGTCCCCGGTGCCAGTGGCGGCCTACCAGGTCTCCGGCGAGTACGCGATGATCCAAGCCGCCGGTGCCAATGGGTGGACTGACCGCGATGCCACCATGATGGAGGCGCTTAAGTCCATCAAGCGCGCTGGTGCTGACCAGATCTTCACCTACTTCGCTCTCGACGCGGCACGCATTCTCACTGGCCGCGAGGACAAGGCGGGGCAGCGATGACCGTGCCTAATCCCGGAATGATGCCGGTGGGAAATGCGGGGGACAAGGGGGCGTCGACAAGCGGGAAGCGTGACGCGCACGACCCGCACAAACCCCCGGAGGCCGTGCGCTACCTGCTCCTTGCGTGGGCGGTCATGATCGGCGCCGAGCTCGTGCATCAACTCTTCGGCGTGGCCATGGCGCTGCTTGATCCGACGGCGCTGATGGAATCCGCGCGCGAGGCGAATAAGTCCGTCGGTGGTGCAGAAGCCGTGAGCGACGACCAGGTCAAGCTGATCGTCTACATCGCGATCGCGCTGATGGGGCTGTTCGCGCTCGCGGTTGTTTTGCTGCTTGCGCTGGCGCTGAAAGCGATCGCGCGGCGGAAGAAATGGGCCCAGAATGCCACCATGCTGCTGATGGTGTTCTCCGGCTATTTCCTGCTGCGCATGATCACCGTCTTCCTCGTCGTCGGCGCGCATACCGATGGGATTCCTACTGCGGTGGTGGCGCTTGACGGCATCATCCAGATCATCGCCGGTGTCGCCGGAATCTGCGGCCTCATCTTCGCCCAGCAGGACGAAGCCAAGAAGTGGATTGCCAAGCAAGATGCTAAAGGCGGACGCGGCCATCATAATGATTCCAGTCCTGTTTGAACCTGATCGGAAGTCACACGACCATGGCCGGAATGTTCCCCACGATGCTCAGCCACCCGGACGATGCGAACCGTCGCAGCTCTGCCGGGCAGGCGGGCGATGAATGGCCGCGGCCGCTACAGATCGGCTTCTACCTGATCTGCGCCGCGGCTGTACTCATGCTGCTCAGCGCAATGACCCTGCTCAGCCAGGGCCTTCCCGACGGGATCGACGAATCCCTGCGCGGGTATTTCATGACCAATATGCGCGTCGCTGCTTTTGGCAACATCATCTTGGGCGTGCTGCTGGTGTCTGCCGCGTCATTCTTCCGCCAGGGCAGCCGTTCCGCGCGCCGCTGGGCCAGCGTGTTCATCGGCCTGGCGCTCTTTCTCAACCTGGCCGCATTTTTGACGAAGGTTCTCTCGGTCTGGGCGGCCATGTCCATCGTGATTGTGCTGGCTTTCGGCCTGTTCTTCACCTTCCGGCCGGACTCCAACGCATTCGTGGATAAGATGAGCCCGCGATTTTAATGTCGCTCTGTGAGCCCACAACACGGGGTTGGGGGAGCGAACAGTATTGACCGACTAAAGACGAATTGATCATGGCCGAGCACGGAAAGGGGTGAGACGACATGGCACACAGCGAAGACGACGTCCGCGACCCGGACACCAGCGGATTCTTGAGCAAGGACTCGATCCGCCAGACAGCGGAAAATGCCGAAATTGCGGCGAATACCAGCGCGATCGGCCCAGACTCCGACAGCGATGAGGAGTGCAACACCGACGGTTCCGAAAACTCCGACGACACCGACAACGCCGAGACCTCCGGCGACGGGGAGCAGGACAACGCTGAAGAGAGCGGGGACTCCGCTACTTACGACGACAAAGACGCAGCGTCTGCCCCGGCGGAGCCGGAGGAAGCGACCGGCAACTATGAAGTCGCTGAAGGGATCGATTCCGCCGATTCATCGGAGTCGAGCGCGCTGGGCCGCTCCATCGAGGACGCGCACGAGGCCGCGCGCAAGGCCGGCTTCGCCATCGGCGACGAGCCGGACAGCTCGGACCACTCCGGGTGGGCGGCTGTCGGTGTCGGTGACCTGCCGGACCGCCCGCACGTCTCTTACTCGTTCTTGCTCGAGGACCTTCCTGCTGTTCCGGACGTGAACGAAGTCGAGGAGGCGGTGGAAGAACTCGACGGAGTCCAGTGCCGCATCGTCTACCCCAGTTCCACAGCGTGGGTGACTGCGCCGGACACGATGAGCCCCATGGTGATCCTGGAGGCCTTCGCCGCCCAAGGAATCTCAGCGACGATGTCGGAGACGTCCCTGCTGCGTTATGCGGCGCGGGCGCAGACAGCCGAGCACCATATCCGCCGCAAGCCGGTAAAGGACATGCCCAGCCGCATGCGCCGGCGCCGCCGCCTGGCCGCCCGCTCGATGGATAAGGCGCGCCGGGCCGGTTACGGCCAGCCCCGCCAGGAGCACAAGCACGAGGACGTTCTCTACACCGCTCGCGACCTCGTCACCCCGGCCCGCATGTGGCTGGCGTTGGTGCTCACCATTCCGGTGCTGGTGATGGCGTATGTCGAGCCCGCCCAATTCGACGGCTGGCAGTGGGTGTCGCTGGCGTTGGCCACCCCGGTGGTCACGTGGTGCGCGTTGCCGTTCCACCGCGCGATGCTGGGCGGTGTGCGCCGGGGCATCGCGGCGCTCGACGGCGCGAGTTCGACCGCGGCGATCATCGCGTATGTGTGGTCGGCCGCCGTCATCGCATTCGCTCCGACGGGCCATCGCGGCTGGCATTCCACATTCTCCTGGTTCGCCTTCGCGCCGGGCACGGCCGACGGCCCGGAACTCTTCCTCGATGTCGCCTGCGGCATCACGACGCTGCTGCTCATCGGGCGGCGGTACTCGATCCGCGCGCGCACATTGCTTATCGACGAACTCACCGACGCCACTGTCTCTCCCGACACTGAGTACACCCGTATTAGTAAAAAGCGCGGCGGCGCGGATTGTGCCGAGGAGATGATCCCGGTCGCGGAGATCAACCGCGGCGATGACATCGTCGTGCACGCGGGGGAGACCATCCCGGTGGACGGCAAGATCATGGGCGGCCGTGCACTGTTGCAGCCGGGCTTGATCGACGTGCACGAGCCGATGGACGTCAAGGTCGGTTCGGTCGTCTACTCCGGAACCGTGATCCGCGAGGGCGAGATCAAGGTTCGTGCGCAGCGCACTGGCCACACCACCCGTTGGCAGGCGGTGCACCACTGGCTGACCGATGTGGAGCGCCGCCAGCGCTACGCGTCCGTGCAGTACGCCCGCGCAGCGGCGCTGCTTTTGCCGGTGGCGATGACTGTGGCGTTTTTCAGTTTCATCCTGTGGGGTTTGATCGCCCAAGATTACAACGCCGCGTTGCGTACCGCTTTGGCGGTGCTGTCCGGTGTCGCCCCGCCGGCGCTCGCGCTGTCGCCGGCTCTGGCGCTGCGGTTGGGCGTGGAATCGGCCGCCCGCAACGGCATTCTCGTACGCGACGGCGAGACTCTGCGCACCCTCGAGGATGCGGACACCGTGGTGTTCAACCGCGTGGGCACGTTGGCGGAGTCGAAGATGTTCATCGAATCCGTCACGGCGCTGGACGGGGAGAGCGAGGAAATGGTGCTGCGCATCGCCGGTGCGCTGTCCATGGAGTCGTCCCACCCGGCGTCCCGCGCTCTGGTGCACGGGGCGCGTGAGGCTCGCTCCCAGTCGGATGATGATCCGCATATGCCTGTGCGCTACGAGCTGGTCAGCATGGACCAGCACCCCAGCGGCGACATGGCGGGCAGGATCTCGATGATCTATGTCGACGAGGAAGGCCACGAGACTGCCACCCAGGTGGATGCACAGCTGTGGCGTCCGGTGAACTTGTCCAACCTGCACGGCGCTTTGGCGGTGGCGGCCACATCCGGCGGCACCCCTGTGGTGGTGAGCTGGAAGGGCAAGAACCGTGGCGTGATCACGCTATTCGACCCGTTCAAGGACGATGCCGATGCAGCTGTCATGGCCTTGGAGTCACGCGGGCTGGAGACGGTGATGCTCACACGCGACACGTATCCCGTCGCGCGCCGTTACGCCGATTACCTGGGTGTGTCCACGGTGCTGGCCGGCATCATGCACGACCGCAAGCCGGGCGCGATCCGCAATCTCCGCGCCGGCGGTGCCCGCGTGGCCGCGGTTGGCGATAACACCATCACGGATGCGCTGCGGGCAGCGAATGTCAGTTTGATGTCCGCCACCGCCGACGATATTGAGACCGGTCAGCAGCGCCGCCGTAAACTGTCTGCGGTCCTGTTGCGCAACGACGTCATGGCGGTGCCGCAGTTGATCGTTCACGCGCAGCGCGTCGGCGCGATCATCGACCGGAACCAGGTTCTGGCGTGGGGATACAACATCGCTGTGCTCGTCGCCGCGGTGGCCGGGGTGATCCCGCCGATCGTTGCGACGGTGCTCATGCTCGGTGCCTCCTTGCTCATCGAAGTGCTGTCGATGCGTGCGCGACGTTTCCCCCGGATCAACCGGTTGTGACACCTGTGGCACCGATGGGCCACAATGGACTGCATGACCCGACGTGAGCTGAATCAAGCCCCCATTGTGGAGGCCGCTTATGGCCGCACGCCGTCGCGAACCCCGGTGTGGTTCATGCGGCAGGCTGGCCGTTCCCTACCGGAATACCGCGAAGTGCGCGAAGGCATCGCCATGCTGGACTCGTGCTTCATGCCGGAGTTGCTCGCGGAGATCACGCTGCAGCCGGTGCGCCGCCACGATGTGGATGCGGCGATTCTGTTCTCCGATATCGTCGTGCCGCTCAAGGCCGCCGGCGTGGACGTGGAGATCGTGCCGGGCCGCGGCCCGGTGATGGGTGCACCGATCCGCACGAAGGAGGATGTGGCCAACTTGCCGGTCCTCGACCACGAGGTCGATGAGGTCGCCCAGGGCATCAGCCACATTCTCGACGAGTTGAACGACACCCAGGCGCTCATCGGTTTCGTGGGTGCGCCGTTCACGCTGGCCAGCTACCTCGTCGAGGGCGGGCCGAGCAAGAACCACGAGAAGACCAAAGCCATGATGCACGGCGACCCGGACACGTGGCACGAGCTGATGCGCCGCCTGGTGCCCACCATCACGGCGTTCTTGCGCACCCAGGTCACCGCGGGCATCGACGCGATGCAGCTCTTCGATTCCTGGGCAGGCTTCCTCACCGAGGCCGACTACCGCCGCCACGTGCTGCCGTATTCGACGGAGATCCTGGAGACGGTCGCGGGCGAGATCCCGCGCATCCATTTCGGCGTGTCCACGGGCGAGCTGCTCGGCGCTATGTCGGAGGCATGCAGCGAGGTCATGGGCGTCGATTGGCGTGTTCCGCTCGACCGCGCCGCGGAGCGTTTCGCCTCGCCGCGCGTGCTGCAGGGCAACCTTGATCCGGCGATGCTCTTTGCCGGTGCGGACGTCGTCCGCGAGGAGGTCGCGCGGATCAAGGCCGAGGCCGCTCGCGCGATCGAGGATGGCACCGCCACGGGCCATATCTTCAACCTCGGCCACGGCGTGCTGCCCACCACTGATGCCGAGGCCATCACCGAAGCTGTGCGCATTATTCACGAGGAGAGCTAATGAAAATCGCCATTATCGGCGCAGGACTCGCTGGACTCACCGCCGCGTACGAACTCCGCGGCACGGATGCGAAGGTCGACGTCTACGAAGCCACCGACCGGATCGGCGGCAAGCTGCACACCGTCGCTTTCGAGGGCGGCCCGACGGACATGGGCGCCGAAGCGTTCATGGCGCGGCGCCAAGACGCAGTGGATTTCTTCACCGAGCTCGGCCTGAAAAATTCGCTCGTGGAGCCGTCCGGCCTGCGTTCACTCGTGTGGGTCGACGGGCAAGCGCGCCAGCTTCCCACGGCCGGAATCATGGGCATCCCGGGGCGCTCGGAGAGCGTCGCGCATCTCGTGTCCGACGAAACAGCGAAGCTTATCGACGAAGAATCCTCCCGCCCCGGCTTCACCTGGCCCGCGGAAGGCGACCTGAATGTCGGCGCGCTAGTGCGTGAGCGCTACGGCGACGAGGTGGTGGACAATATCGTGTCTGCGCTGCTCGGCGGAGTGTACTCCTGCACAGCCGACGACCTTGGCGTGCGTGCGACGATCCCGCAGCTGGCCGCTGAATTCGACCGCCTCGCTGCAGAATCTCCAGACCGCACCGTCCACCTGTCCACCGCCGTGCAGAACCTGGAAGAACAGCAGGCCCGAAAGCGCAAGGAGCTGCCCACCGGCCACGGTGCCGTGTTCAACGCCTTCCGCGACGGCTATCAGGAGGTCTACGAGGCCCTGGCGGAGAAATCCGGTGCGGATATCTACATCGACGCGTTCATCTCCGCGATCGAGCGGGTCGAAACTGGCTTCCGCCTCAAAGGCGGCCAGGACACCGTCTACGACCACGTGATTCTCGCCGTGCCGGCGCCGACGGCGGCTCTCTTGCTCAAGCAGGTCGCACCGGAGGTATCCACGACGCTGTCTGGAGTGAAGCTGGCCAATTCGGTCGTGGTGGGCATGCGCTTTGCCACCGACGAAGGCCTGCCGGAGAACTCCGGTGTCCTCGTGGCCACAGGCGCCGATGATGTCACGACTAAGGCGTTCACCTTCTCGTCGCGCAAGTGGCCGCACCTTGCAGAGCGCGGCGGCGCGCTCGTCCGGGCGAGCTTCGGCCGCTTCGGCGACGACATCGCCATCCGCGCCGACGAGGACGACCTCGTCGACTGGGCACTCGATGACCTCGCCACCATCACCGGTTTCGACGGCCGCGAAGCAGGACTGGAGGAGATTTACGTCCAGCGGTGGTTCGGCGGTCTCCCACGCTTCGATGAGGGACATGTGCAGGTGGTGGCGGACGTCGAGAAGCAGCTTGCTGATGTCGACGGAATCTCCGCCACCGGTGCCTGGGCCGGTGGAGTCGGCGTGCCCGCGGTGATCGCGCACGCGCGCAAGGTGGCGCAGGCGCTGGCGCGCTGACACTTCGCGGCATCGACGCGGTAGGTTAATGAACCATGTCGTCGACCAGCAACGAAGAACACCAGCCGATACCGGGACACGAACCGGCTGATCCTCCGGCGGATCAGCCCACCGGCGGTGAGCCTGCCGCCAACGAAGCGGAGCGCGAATGGTGGGAAGAGCCCGGCATGCCGTGGAATTCCAAGCCCACCAAAGAGGACTACTGGTGCTTGGGCTGGTTCGGTTTCGTCGGCATCTTCGGCTTGGCGCTGATCCCGCTGCGCGCGTGGCTGCTGGGCCTGGAGCCGCCGATCCTGCTGGCACTGACTGGCTCCCGCATCGGCGCCGCGTCCACGGGCGCGCTCGCCTCGATCGGGGAGGCCTCAGGCTGGATCTGGTACGTGCTCATTGGCTCGCTCATGGCGATCAAATTCGACTGGGTTTACTGGTGGGCCGGCAAGCTCTGGGGCCGCGGCATGCTCGAGGTGCAGGCGGAGAATTCCCCGCGCATGGGCAAGAATATCGACCGGGTTGAACGCTGGTTCCACAAACTCGGCTGGCTGGCCATCTTCCTCGCCTACCTGCCCATTCCGCTGCCGATCAAATTCGTCGTGCTCGTTCTCACCGGCGCGACGGGCATGTCGTGGCAGAAGATGCTCCTCCTCGACTTTTTGTCCAAGACCGCGTGGACGCTGCTGTACTTCTGGCTCGGTTGGATGATCGGCGACCCCGTCGTCTACGTGCTCGAGCAGTACGCGAAGGTCGCCAACTGGATCGCGATCGGCCTGCTGATCTTCGTCTTCATCGGCATCTTCCGCCGCCAGTCGAAGAACGAGTCGAAGGCCTAGCCACCGCCGCGCTACCGGCTCGCGGCGGTGGGGGAGGTGCCGGCGCGTTCGAGGACCTCGTCGTGGAGATAGATGCGGATGAGGTTCAGGACGTCTTCGTCCTTAGCGTCGGCGATCGCGTCTGCAATATTCGTCACCGAGTCATCGGGGGACATGTTCAACTCGGCGGCGATGCGGCGGTCGAGGGAGCGTTCGGTACGTGTCGGCTGGTGGGCGCGGGCGGTGCTGACCCAGTAGACGGCCATGGACATCACTGAGGCAGCAACCGAAGAAATCAGCATGCCGACCCACGCTTTGACCCCAAAGTGCGTGAAGCCTAGCGTCATCGCGCCGGCGAGCAGCGAAGGGAAGACGAGCATCTTCTGCGACGTGAAAAGTGCCGGGATCTTGCCCAGCACCACGTCGCGGACGAGCGCACCGCCTGTGGAGGTGATCACGGCGAGCAGGAGTGCGGCGATCCACGACAGATCGTTGACGATCGCGTGGGTCGCGCCCACCACCGACCACACACCGACAGTGACCACGTCGAGGTAGAAGCGGACCTGGTCCCACAGCGCGCCCTCAATCTGGACGAAGAAGGCGATCGCGGCGCCGATGACCGCGATGATGAGATACCAGGGGGATTGGAGGGCGGCAGCCGGACCGTTGCTGAGCAAACAGTCGCGGATGAGGCCGCCGGCGAGGGAAGAGATCAGGGCGATGAAGCCGAAACCGACCACATCGAAATTCATGTTCTTGGCCACAGACCCGCCGACCATCGCGGCGAGCAGGACACCGGTGTATTCGAGGATGTAATAAAAAGTGCCGAAGTCATTCACCCCGGCGATCCTAAAAGACCGCCGGGGGCTTAGCTACAGATGCAGCTGGAACTGCCGGGCACCGTCCTGGGCGCTCGTGGCGTAGATCGTGGGCACAGGGAAACCGCCGGCGCGGGTGGCCTCCTCGATGGCGGCGGCGACAGCTTCGGTGCGGTCGTCCGGGCACAGGGCGATGATGGAGCCGCCGAAGCCGCCGCCGGTGATGCGGGACCCGATGGCACCGGCGCCGATTGCAGCGCGGACGGCGGTCTCGAGGGCGGCGGGGACGATCTCGTAGTCATCGCGAAGCGATACGTGGCTGTCATTCATCAGTTCGCCGAAACGCTCGATATCGCCGGCTTTGAGCGCCGCGACGGCCTCGATGGTGCGGGCGGTCTCAGAGTGAACGTGGCGCACACGGCGGCGCACCACCTCCGGGTCGTTGCCGAGGGCCTCGTCGGGGTTCTCAGCGGCCCAGGAAACAGCGTGTTCGACCACATCTTCTTCGCGGAAGGTGCAGTTGAGGGCGGCTGCGGCGGCGTCGATAAGCCCGCGCCGGGAGCTGTATTCGCCGGTGGCGTGGGAGTGTTCGACGCGGCTGTCGGAGACAAGCAGCGTGTAGCCTGCGAGTGCGCACGGCACTTGCTCGTGGGTGCCGTCGAGGAAGTCGAGGGCCAGTGCGTAGCCCGCGCGGCCGCGCACGACTGCGTTCTGGTCCAGCCCGCCGGTATTTGCGCCGACGTAGAAATTCTCCGCGCGCATCGTCGCGGCGATGAGGTCCTCGTCGCTGGTTCCCAGCTCATACAGGTCGCGGGCGGCGGCGCCGACGGCGCACTCGAGTGCCGCGGAGCTGGACAGACCCGAACCGAGCGGGACGTCGGAGACCACCGCGATATCCATCCCGCCGGCGCCCAGAGCGTGGACCGTGCCCGCGATGTACCCGCGCCAGTCGGGCACGATGCCGGGCTGGGCGTCGGGGGCATTGACGGCGGCGTCAAGGTCAGCAAGCGTGACGGAGGCGTCGAGCAGCTCGCCGTTCGGTGCCTGCGACAGCATGTGCAGGACACCGTCGGAACGCTTGCGTGCGGCGACTGCGGTGGCCATCGTGGTGGCGAACGGCAGGCACACGCCGAAGGCGTAGTCGACATGGTCGCCGATCAAATTCACGCGGCCCGGGGCGACCCAGGTGCCGGTGGACTCCGCCGCATCGGGGCCGACCTGTTCAACGAGGAAATCGCGGGCAGCGGCGGCGAGCTCTTCGGGCGAACGGGTGGCGGGAACGATCATGCGTAGTGCTCCTTGATGGTGGCGGCGATGGTCTCCGGGGTGGTGTCGTTGATCCACGCACCCATGCCGGACTCGCTGCCGGCGAGGTACTTCATGCGGTTCGGCGAGCGCATCAGCGAGAACAGCTGCAGGTGGAAGCGGCCGTCAGCGGGCGTATCGACGGGCGCCTGGTTCCACGAGGCGATGTAGGGCGTGCGGTCCACGCCCTCGAAGAACTGGTCGACGGCCGCGAAGAGCCTGTGGCAGATTCCCGCCAGATCATCCCGTTCTTCCTCGGTCAGCCCCGCGAAGTCCGGCACGGCGCGTTTCGCCATCACCATGACCTCCAGCGGCCATTTCGCGGCGGCGGGAGTGAATACGCAGAAGTGCTCGGAATCGTCGATCACGCGGGTGGCGGCGCGCAATTCGGCGGCGAGGAGGTCGTCGAAAAGCTCGGTGCCGTGCGCTTTGCGGTGCTCCCGCGCATGCCGGGCGATCGCGGCGGTGCGCGGCGGCACGAAGGGATAGGAGTAGATCTGCCCGTGCGGGTGGTGCAGTGTCACACCGATTTCCTCGCCGCGGTTTTCAAAGGGGAAGACGGCCTTCACCTCGTCGATGGCGGAAAGTTCGGCGGTGCGGTGGGCCCAGACGTCGATAAGCATGCGCTTCCGCTCGAGCGGAAGGTCCGTGAACGAGCCGTCCGCGTCGGGCGTGAAACACACGACCTCGCAGCGGGAGAGCGCCGGGGCGCGCTGGAAGAGGTCTTCGCCGTCGACGCGCGGATCGTAATCGTCCGCGATCGTTTGGCGCATGCTTAACGACGGAAACCGGTTCTCGAATACCGCCACCTGATAATCCGCCTCCGGGATCTCGCTCGGCTTCTGGCCCGGGCGCGTCGGCGCCAACGGGTCCTCATTCGCCGGCGGGAGGAATGTGCGGTTCTGGCGGTGCGCGGCGTAGATCGCCCACTCGCCCGTCAACGGGTCACGGCGCAGCCACGACTCGGTTTCCACCTGCGGCAAGCCGCGCTCATCGACAGCGGTGCGGTCGGGGGTGCCGGGCTCGTCGAAATAGATGAGCTCGCGGCCGTCGGACAGTCTCGTGCGGGTGATCTTGAGATTGCTCATTTAGTCTGTGGCTTCCAAAGTCTCGGGGTCGAAGGAGATCGGGCGCAACCGTGCCCACACGAAGAAGATCGCCGCGGACACGGCCAGCGCGATGCCCACCCACAGGTTATCGCTCGCGTTCTTCGCGGCGCCGGTGTCGGCATTCACCCCCGGGTCGAGAAAGAAAGAGCAGATGATCAGGACGATGCCGTAGAAGCCCAGCAGTGCGCCGATGACATTGCGGATATCAAAGGCGTCGGTGGCCGAATTCGCCTCCGGCTGGTCGGGCTGCGGTGTATTCGCGGAGTCGTGCCCGCGGGAAATCGAAGTAGTCATGCGAATCAAATCCTTTGCGTGATTGGGAATCTGCGGCCGCGGGAGATCACAGGAAGACCAGGTTCAAGGCCACGACGAGGACACCGGCGATGATGCCCAGCGGGACGGTGCGCTGGAACCAGGGGAGGGCAGCCTCGGAGGCGTCGACAAGCTGGTCCTGCGGGGTGACGCTGCGGACGAAACCGACGAGCTCCTCGTCCGGCTTCGGCGCGGTGAACATCGAGACAATGACACTGACGGCGATATCCACGACGAATGCCAGCGAGGCAGCGACGAATGCAGTGCCCTGGCCCGGCAGTGTGACCACGGGGTTCTCGCCAAGGGACAGCGCCCAGAAGCAGATCGCTGCAGCGGTACCGGCGACCAGGCCGGACCAGCCAGCATGCGGTGTCATGCGCTTCCAGAACATACCGAGGATGAACGTGGCGAACAGCGGGGCGTTGAAGAAGCCGAACAACGTCTGCAGGTAGTCCATGATATTGCCGAAATTCGCGGCCAGCAGCGCGGTGAACACGGCGATCACGGTCGCACCCACGGTGGCCAGGCGGCCGACGCGCAGGTAGTAGTTGTCCTCTTTGTCCTTGACCACGTAGGTCTGCCACAGGTCGTAGCTGAACACGGTGTTGAACGACGAGATATTCGCAGCCATGCCCGCCATGAACGCTGCGAGCAGGCCAGCGATGCCGACACCCAGCAGGCCGTTCGGGAGCAGATCCCGCATGAGGTACAGCACGGCGTCATTCGGGTTGGCGGCCCCCTCCATGATCGGGGTCACCAGGACGGAAGCGATCATGCCGGGCACGACCACGATGAACGGGATGAACATCTTCGGGAACGCGCCGATGATCGGGGTCTTGCGGGCCGAAGCGAGCGAATCGGAGGCCATGGCGCGCTGCACCTCGACGAAGTTCGTGGTCCAGTAACCGAAGGACAGCACGAAGCCCAGACCGAAGACGATGCCCACCACGGACCACACCGGATGTTCGAAGCCGGACAAGCCCTGTCCCGGCCATGCGGAGAAGTGCGTCGGGTCGTTGATCTGCTCTTTCAGGCCGTTCCAGCCGCCGACGTGGCGAAGGCCGATGATGGTCAGCGGCAGCAGAGCGGCGACGATGACGAAGAACTGCAGGACCTCGTTGTAGATCGCCGCAGACAGGCCGCCGAGCGTGATGTACGCCAGAACGATCACGGCGGCGACGACGAGGGTGGCCCACAATGGCCACCCCAGCAGTGCCTCAACGACGGTGGCCAGAAGGAACAGGTTCACACCGGCGATGAGCAGCTGCGCGATCGCGAAGGACAGCGCGTTGACAAGGTGCGCGGCGGGGCCGAAGCGCTTGAGCATGAACTCCGGCACGGAGCGGACCTTGGAGCCGTAGTAGAACGGCATCATCACAATGCCCAAGAAGATCATGGCGGGCACGGCGCCGATCCAGAAATAGTGCATGGTCTGCACGCCGTATTCCACACCGTTGGCGGACATGCCGATGATCTCCACCGCACCCAAGTTGGCGGAAATGAAGGCTAGGCCGGTGATCCACGCGGGCAGGCCGCGGCCGGAAAGGAAGAAGTCGATGGAGGACGACACTCCCCGCTTCGCAGCCCAGCCAATGCCTAAGACAAAGACGAAGAAGACTGCGACGAGCAGGTAGTCGACCCAGGAGGCATCGAGCCGCAAGGCCGTATCCATGTGCAGGGGACTCTCTTTCTAGTTTTCAGAAGTGATGGCCCGCACCGACCAGCCCACCGTGAGGCGGGAGCCGGGTTCGAGCACGGTCAGGCCTTCGCCGGTGGCGAGGGCATTCGGGGGAGCGGTCATCGGTTCGACGGCCACATGGCGTTCCGGGGAGGTGAAGAGCTGGGTCCACGGCAGATTCGCCGTGGCGGCCAGCTCCACGCCGGTCCCGGAGGCGTTCACCAACCGCGCGATGCGGGGCTGGTCGGCGACGGGGTCGAAGCCGGCGTCGTCAAGCCACATATCGCGCATCCGGATGGGACTGTGCGGCCAGGGCTCGCGCGCCCCGGCGGGGATGTTGTACTCATTCAGCGGCTGACGCTCGGCGATGGTGTGGTGCAGGGTGCACTCGTCGAGCGGCGCCCCTTGCGCATCCAGGTAGGTGTGCACGCCGAGCGCGCACGGCGCCGGTTCATCCGCGAGGTTCACCGCAGTCATGGATGCCTCGAGACCGGAATCGGTAAGCGCGTAGTGCACGGAGAGCTCGATCGGCCACGGCCAGCCGGGCTCGGGTCCGAGAACTGTGCGTAATGTCACTTCGTCCGGTGCCGTTTCGGGGGCATTTTCTGTCTGCGGGGCATGGATTTCGAAAAGTCGCTTCAGCGTGAAGCCGTGCAGGGCGTGGCCCAGCGACGGCTCCGTCACCGCGAGTTCGCGCCGCGTTCCGCCGAAGACATAGGTCGCGTCGGCGACGCGGTTCGGCCACGGCGCAAGCACGACATTCGCGGCTTGCGGCGGGTGCGTGCCCTGCGCAAAAGTGCGCAGCAGCGGGCGCGAGTCCACCGTCAGTTCGCGCACAGCAGCGCCCGATGCGGAGACTGTTGCCCTCACCGCGCCGCGGCAAAGCGTTATTTCAGGGACCGAATGGTCAACATCCATACGCGGAATTATCCGCCCGTATACCCCCGAACCGGAAATCGTCTTTCCGTTTGTGGGTGTGTCTCAGCTCCATTCGGGGTGCGTCGCATGTTTGGGGCTCTGTCCTAGAATCGACGGCATGACTTCTCACGATTCGAACCAGCCAACGTCCGCCACGTCCCAGAACACCGCCCGCTCGGCAGAGTTGTTCGAGCGCGCGAAGACGGTCACGCCCGGCGGCGTGAATTCGCCGGTGCGCGGCTTCGGTTCCGTGGGCGGGCAAACGCGTTTCATCAAAGAAGCGCACGGCTCGACGCTTATCGACGTCGACGGCAACTCCTATGTCGATCTCGTCGGCTCCTGGGGCCCGATGATCCACGGCAACACTCACCCCCAGATCGTGGAGGCAGTGGAAAAAGCCCTGAAAAACGGCTTGTCTTTCGGCACCCCGACTGAGGCGGAGGTCCGTCTGGCGGAGCTGATCGTGGACCGCACCAGCGTGGAGCAGGTGCGCATGGTCAATTCCGGCACGGAGGCCACGATGAGTGCGGTGCGCCTGGCCCGCGGGTACACGGGCCGGCCGAAGATCCTGAAATTCGAGGGCTGCTACCACGGCCACGTCGATTCCCTGCTGGCGTCCGCCGGGTCCGGTGTGGCCACATTCGCTCTGCCCGACACCCCGGGCGTGACCGGCGCGCAGGCCGGCGACACGATCGTCGTGCCCTATAACGACCTGGATGCTGTGCGCGAGGCATTCGCCGCGCACCCGGGCGAGATCGCCGCGATCATCACGGAGGCAGCCGCGGGCAATATGGGCACCGTCGCCCCGGTCGACGGCTTCAACCAGGGGCTCAAGGACATCGCGCACGCCGACGGCGCGCTGCTGATCATCGACGAGGTCATGACCGGCTTCCGCACCTCCTACCGCGGGTGGTTTGGCGTCGACGGTGTCGCCGGTGACCTGACCACCTTCGGCAAAGTCGTCTCCGGCGGTCTGCCGGCGGCGGCTTTCGGCGGGCGTAAAGAGATCATGGAGAAGCTCGCCCCGACCGGCCCCGTCTACCAGGCCGGCACGTTGTCAGGTAATCCGGTGGCGATGGCGGCGGGTGAGGCGTCGTTAAGCATTGCTTCCGAGGAGATCTACCCGCAACTGAATGCCAACGCCGACCGCCTGGCCACCCTGCTGCACGATGCGCTCGAGCGCGCGGGCGTGGCGCACAATATTCAGCGCGCGGCCACGATGCTCTCCGTGCGTTTCGCCGAGGGGCAGGGCAATGATTTCGCGGATATGAAGGCGGCGGACACGTTCCGGTACGCGCCGTTCTTCCACGCGCTTCTCGACGAAGGCGTCTACGCCGCCCCCAGCGCCTTCGAGACGTGGTTTGTGTCCACGGCCTTGACCGATGCAGACTTTGAGAAGATCGAACAGGCGCTGCAGCCCGCAGCAGCCGCAGCGGCCGCGGCCACGCCGGACGCATAAACAACTCCGGCGGAGAGGAGCGAACCTATGGCGGAAACCGTCGTGCACCTCGTGCGCCACGGGGAAGTCCACAACCCGGGCAAGATCTTGTACGGGCGGTTGCCGGGCTTCCATCTGAGCTCTCGCGGGCGCTCCATGGCGGCGCGCACCGCGACGACCTTCAAAGGCCGCGACGTGACCTACCTGGCGGCATCCCCGATGGAACGCGTGCAAGAAACCGCCGCACCCATCGCCGAGGTGACCGGCCTGGAGATTCAGACCGACCCCGACCTGATCGAGGCCGGCAACACCTTCGAGGGCCTGCGCACCAAGGGCTTTCCGTCGCAGCTGATGAATCCGATCCGTTGGCGCCACATGACCAACCCGCTACAGCCGAGCTGGGGTGAGCCGTACACGGAGATCCTCGAGCGCATGCAGCGCGCTGTTGCCACCGCTCGCCGGCACGCTGAAGGACACGAGGCGATTTTGGTGTCCCACCAGCTGCCCATCGTGATGGTGCAGCGCTGGGCCGCCGGCAAGAAACCGGCGCACGTCTCGCGCACGTGCGACCTAGCCAGCGTCACCTCGCTGACCTTTGACGGCGACACGCTGACCGGCTGGACCTACGACGAACCGGCGAGGGATATCTGATGCGTTCGACAAGATACAAGGCATTTTCTGTTCTCGCGGCAGGGGCGGTGGCGCTGTCGTCGCTTTCCGCCTGCGCGACCACGAATTCGAGCGAGACCTTCTCTTTCCACTCGCCCGGCGGGCAAGTGGAAATCTTCTACGACGAGGACGAGCGTGCCCCGCTGGAGGATTTCTCCGGTGAATCGCTGATGGAGCCCGGCAAAGAAATCTCCCTGTCGGACTTCGAAGGTCAGATCGTCGTGCTCAACGCCTGGGGCCAGTGGTGCGCCCCGTGCCGCGCGGAGGTCGACGACTTGGAAGAGGTCCACCAGCATCTCACGGCGCCTGCTGACGGCGGCACGCCAACTGGCACTGTGCTGGGCATCAATGTGCGCGACTACCAGCCGGAGATCGCCCGGGACTTCGTCACCGACAACGGCGTGACATACCCGTCGATCTACGACCCGCCGTTCCGCACCGCGGGTGCTCTCGGCGGCATCCCCACCTCGGTGATCCCCACCACCGTGATCCTGGATAAGCAGCACCGCCCGGCCGCGGTGTTCCTGCGCGAGATTTCCGCCGATGACATCATTCAGGTCACCGACCGCCTGGCAGCCGAGGCAGAGGCGTAGATGGGACAGACATTCGCTGATCTCGCCGCCTCCGGCCCGCTGCTGCTGGGAATTCTCGCGGCGGCGCTCGCCGGCCTGGTGTCCTTCGCCTCGCCGTGCGTGATCCCGCTGGTGCCCGGCTATATGTCGTATCTCACCGGCATCGTCGGCGGGGAGGTGACGCTGGACCGCGGCGAGCTGGCCGTGGGTCGGAAGCGCAAATGGGCAGTAGTCGGCGCTGCAGGCCTGTTCATTCTCGGCTTCACCGTGGTCTTCCTGCTGGCCACCGTCACGGTCTTCGGGGCGATCAGCCTGATCAGGCTCAACGAGGAGACGCTCATGCGCGCCGGCGGTGTCATCACCATCCTCATGGGACTGGTGTTCATGGGCACCGTGCCCATGCTGCAGCGCGACACCCGCATGCAGCCGAAGAAATGGGCGACCTGGCTCGGCGCGCCGCTGCTCGGCGGGGTCTTCGCGCTTGGCTGGACCCCGTGCCTGGGGCCCACGCTCGGCGCGGTGATCTCCGTGTCGGTGGGCACCGAGGGGTTCACTGCCGTGCGCGGCATCATCCTGGTCGTCGCGTACTGCCTCGGGCTTGGAATCCCGTTCCTGCTCATGGCGCTCGGTTCCGCGCATGCGGTGGAGGCCATCGGTTTCCTGCGCAAGCACTCGCGTACTATCCAGATCATCGGCGGGGTAGCCATGATCGCCGTCGGCGTGCTGTTGCTCACCGGGGCGTGGAACAGCTTCATCGGTTGGACCCGCCAATGGGTGGACGGCTACGGCACGACCTTGCTGTAGTTGTAGTGGACCTGAAAATGATTCGGAAACGACATGCTTAACACCGCGACGAACTGGGCGAAGAAACTCTGGCACTGGTTGACCAGCATGCGCACAGCGCTGGTGCTGCTGTTTTTGCTCGCCCTCATCGCTGTGCCGGGCGCTCTGCTTCCGCAGCGTGAAATCAGCGAGAGCCAGGTCAACGAATACCTAGACGCCAATCCGGTCATGGGCAAGATCTACGACAAGCTCATGCTTTTTGACGTCTTCTCGTCCCCCATCTTCGTCGCCCTGCTCACCCTGCTGATCATCTCCCTGATCGGCTGCATCATTCCGCGCTCGATCGACCACTACAAGGCGTTTAACGCGAAGCCGACCCGCGCGCCGAAATACCTGCACCGCATGCCGCACCACGCCGCCGGCGAGGTGGACATGTCCATCGACGAGGCCACCGCGCGCGCGGAGCGCACCCTGCGCAAGTGGCGCGTCGCGCGCTACGAGCCCGCCGACGACCGCGCCGGGGCACTGTCCCTGTCCGCCGAGCGCGGTTACGCCCGCGAGCTTGCAAACCTGCTTTTCCACATCGCCATCGTCGCGCTCATCGCGATCTTCGCTTACGGCCGCATGGTCTTCTACGAAGGCCAGGTCATCGTGGTGACCAACTCCGAATCCGAATACGCGGTGCCCGTGGAGCAATCGCGCGAATTCTGCAATACGTCGCCCGCCAACTTCGACACCTTCCGCGCCGGACCGCTTTTCGACGGCACCGGCCTTACCCCCTTCTGCTTCATCTCCCAGGACTTCACCGCGGAGTACCTGCAGAACGGCCAGGCCGATTCCTTCGGTTCCCGCGTCTCGTATGCCGAGGGCGAGGACATGGCTACCGACCCGGAGACCTGGGAGGACTACACCCTGGCGGTGAATCACCCGTTGCGCATCGGCGGTGACCGCGTGTACCTGCAGGGCCACGGCTTCGCCCCGCAGATCACCGTGACCTGGCCCGACGGGGAGTCCCGCACGCAGATGGTGCAATACCGCCCGACGGACCTGACCTTCTTCCTGTCCAACGGCGTGATGCGCTTCGACCCGCCGGCCGGCATGTACCCGGACCTGGGAGAGCGACGCCAGCACCAGCTGGCCATCGAGGGCGTGTTCGCCCCGACCGCCCAGTGGACGGGCCCGAACGGCGATATGCTGCAGTCCGCCTTCCCATCAATGGACGACCCGGCTGTCTCCCTCGACGTCTACGCCGGCGATGCCGGGTTGGACACCGGGCGACCCCAGAATTTCTTCGCGCTCGACCAGACCCTCATTGCCAACGGCCAGCTCGAGCGCGCCGACCGCATCCAGCTCGCCGCCGGGGAGGAAGTGCAGGTGCCCACGGGCAAGAAGACCCCGGACGGCGAAGACGAAGTGGTCACCATCCGCTTTGACGGCGCCGCCGAATACGCCAATTACCAGATCTCCCGCGATCCGACACAGTTCTGGGCTCTGGTGGCCACCACGTTGATGCTCGCCTCCCTGGTGGGCTCCCTGCTGATCAAGCGCCGCCGCATCTGGGTCCGCTTCACGCCTGCTGGTGACGGGACGACCCGGGTGGAGCTCGCCGGCCTCGCCCGCACCGACCGTGCCGGCTGGGGCAGCGAATTCGATGATGTGGTCGACGCGATCCTGCGTGGCCGCGGCGAGAAAGACGAAGACTCCGAAGACATCGACAGCAATGAAGCTGACGATCAGTACGACGACGATGACGAAGACGACGTAGAGGAGTGGCACTAGCTTCTGCCCGATCGGGGAGCTGTACCCCCGGAAGCGTCCGCTACGCTGCTGTTCCTTGGTCGTTTCGGCCACGTCGAGTAGCGTGAGCTTCATGCACGTCAATACCTCCCTGGCCCAAGTGTCGGACCTGTCGCTGCGGACCGCCTTCGCTGTCTACATCGTGGCGCTGGTCCTCGCCTGCATTCACTACATGCGCTCGCAGGCAGTGATTGATCTGCGCCGCGAGCAGAAGGCCGAGGCGAAAGCAGAGGCTAAGGACCGCGAGCTCATCGCGGTGGGCGACGGGGGAGCGGAGGCGCTGGGTGACGTCGATAAGCCAGCTGTGACTTCCGGCGACTTGGAAACCGCGCGCGAACGCTCCCGCAAAATGGCGGGTGCCGCGCAGGGCCTGATCTGGGTCGCGATCGCGTTCCATGTGGTCGCGACCGTGACGCGCGGCCTGGCTGTGAGCCGTTTCCCGTTCGGCAATATGTATGAGTTCGTGCTCACTTTCACGGCTGTCGCGATGGTGGTCGCGGCCGTGATTATTCAGAAGAAGCGCTGGCACACGATGTGGCCGTGGCTGCTCGCGCCCGTGATCGTGCTGATCTTCCTCGACGCGACGGTGCTGTACGCGGAGGCCGCTCCGCTGGTGCCGGCGTTGCAGTCCTTCTGGTACCCGTTCCACGTGTCCACCGTGTCCATCGGTGCGTCGCTGGGCCTGATCTCCGGCATGTTCTCGCTGCTGTACCTGCTGCGCATCTGGCAGCCGCGCGGTAAGGAGAAGGGCTTCTTCGGCGCTGTGGCGAAACCACTGCCCACGGCGAAAAAACTCGACTCGTACGCGTACAAGACCGCGATTGTCACTCTTCCGGTCTTCGGCATCGGCATCATGCTCGGCGCGATCTGGGGAGAGGTGGCCTGGGGCCGCTTCTGGGGCTGGGACCCGAAGGAGACCGTCGCGCTGATCACCTGGATCCTCTACGCCGCGTACCTGCACGCGCGCGCCACCGCGGGCTGGAAGAACGCGAAGGCCGCCTGGATCAACGTCGCCGCGTTTGCCACCGGCGTGTTCAACCTCTTCTTCATCAACCTGGTCGCCAGCGGCCTGCACTCCTACGCCGGTCTGAACTAATTCCCAGCGGTTTCAACGCTACTTTTGGGGTACTGGACTATCTCACTGTGTTGTAGTAACAATTATTCACCACCCCACGTTCAGTGAGAAGGAGACTGTAGGTGCCTTCACCCCGCAAGAAGTTCGGCAAGCCCGCCAGCGACATTCCCGTGCTGATCAAGCTCGGCGAGGCCTTGGCGCAGCGCCGCCGTGAGGCCGGCCGGTTGCAGCAGGAAGTCGCCACCGCTGCTGGGGTGTCCCGCTCCACCTTGCACACCATCGAGCACGGCGGTGCTGGTGTGCGGTGGGAGAAGGTCGCGGCCGTCGCCAACGCTCTCGGCCTCACCATTGAATGGGTGGAGACCTCCGAGGCGAAAGCCGAGTAGCTAGCTCTCCGGGTTTGTCGGCCCGCTTGCTCCGCCCGGTTCGTCCGGGCGGTTCCCGCGTTCACGCCGCTGGCGGCGCTCCTCTTCTTCACGCGCTTTGCGCTCGGCTTCTTCCTTCGCGCGACGTTCCTTGAAGCGGTTCTTCTCGATATTCCAGAGGAATTCTTCATCGTCGTCCGGCCCCTTGATTTCAGGGGTCTGCTGCTTGTTGGGGCGGAGCGAACCGTAGCGCTCGTTGCTGCCCGGTCCGAACGCGCGCCACAGCAGCCAGGCTGCGACGATGATGAGCACAAGAAGGAGTAGGCGTCCCATACCTTCACGATACTGGTTCGCTTCCCGCCACCTGGCCCGGGTACGCTGAACAACCGTGACGGACCCAGCAACACCCGCAGCCAGCCAGGACACCGGCGCGCCCGCCTTGGACGCCGAGGTGCGCAAGCGCGCGAACCGCGCGGCGTTGACTTACGGTGGGCTGCGTCTCGGGCTTTTCATCGTTCTCACGGTGGTCATTCAATCAATCGCACTGCTTATCGACGCACCCATCCCCCTCGTCATGTCCGCCCTCCTCGCCCTGATCGTGGCTTTCCCGCTGTCCATGCTGATCTTCTCCAAGCAGCGCGTCGCCGCCACTGAGGCCATGGCGACCTGGAACGAGCAGCGCCGCGCCCGCAAGCAGTGGGTGACCGACGAGCTGGCGGACCGCTAAAGAATCTTTTCCCATCTAGTCCGCGCGCAGTCGCGGGCTAGATTCCTTTGCCGAATAGCAGCGCGATGGCGATCATCGCGGGCAAGGACGCGAATGTGGTGATGAAGACGGTGTCGCGCGCGACGGTTTCGCCCACTCGGTAGTTCGCCGTGTAGTTGAACACGTTCTGCGCCGTCGGCAGCGCGGACAGGATCACCGCGGCGTAGAGCGCCGTGCCGTCGAGCCCGGCCAGCAGACCCAGCACCCACGCCGCGGCCGGCATGAAGACCAGCTTGAGCGCCGACGCGGTGATCGTCGCCGGGCGGTCCGGCCCCTCAGCGAGAACGCTTCCGCCGCGCAGGCTCGCACCGAAGCTCATCAGGATCATCGGGATAGAAGCCCCACCGAGAATCTCCAGCGGCTCCATCACCGGTGCCGGCACCGTCCAGCCCGCGGCGGAGATCAGCAGACCTGCCAGCGGTGCGACCACGACAGGTGCGGTGATGCCAGTCTTGACTGCTTTCAGCACGTTCTGTCCACGGGAGTTGCTCGAATCCGGGTTCACGTCCAGACCCGCGATGATGACGGGGGAGACGATCACCATCTGCATGAGCAGCACCGGCGCCACGTAGGTCGCGTCGCCGATGACGTAGATCGCGATGGGCAGGCCGATATTCACCGAGTTGAAATAGCTTGCCGACGCCGCCCCCGCCATCCGTGTCGGCACATCCGCCCGGAAGAAAACGGTGGAGATGATCCAGAACACCGCCATCGTCACCGCCGTGGCTAGGAAGACCACTACGACGACGGGGGAGAGGAATGTGGAGGTGTCCGACTTCGCCACCGTGGTGAACAGAAGCGACGGCGACGCGACCCAATAGGCGACCCGGTTGAACATCAGGCGCTGCTCGCCTTCCCCGATGACACCGCGGTGGGCCAAGATATAGCCCGCGCTGATGACCACGAAGATGATGGCGAAGCCGGTGATGACGTCTAACACGTGCGAGTTTCTCCCAGCGGGGTCATGGCCCCGCAGTTCAGATCAGTATTGCGCGTCGTCGGGAATGTGCATGGTCCAACCGAAATCAGAGTAGGGGATCGTCTGACCCAGCTGCATGAACGGGGAACCGGCGATGAGCGCGCCGGCGAGAATCACAGACCAGATCAGCATCGCGCGACCGTTGGCCCCCAGAACCGGGATCAGTTCTTTTCCTTCAGCCCCGCGCTGAACCTTCAGCACCGAGCCGATGGCCAGGGGCAGGGCTGCCAGCGCCAGCAGCGTTGGGGCGTAGGCAGCGCCGATGAACACCGTGATCACGAAAGGCGTCAAGGTCAAGACGGTGAAAAGACGGCGCGCGCGGACGTCGCCAAGCATGACTGCGAGCGTGCGCTTCCCAGCTTCCGTGTCAGTAGGGATGTCGCGGATATTATTCGCGAGGTTGATCGCTGCGGAGATCGCGCCGACACCGACCGCACAGCCGATGCCCACCCACGTGATCGTGCCCGATTGCGTGTACTGCGTACCCAGGACAGCGACGAGGCCGAAGAAGACGAAGACGGAGACCTCGCCGAAGCCCCGGTAGCCGTACGGGTTTTTCCCGCCGGTGTAGAACCACGCCGCGAGAATGCACACCGCGCCAACGAGGATGAGCCAGGGAGCGCTCACCGCTGCCAGGATCCCCCCGGCTATCGCAGCCACACCGAAAGAAATGAACGCGGCTAGTTTCACCTGCTCCGGCCGCGCCAAGCCGGAGGCGGTCAGGCGGGTGGGGCCGGTGCGGTCGTCGTCAGTTCCGCGGATGCCGTCGGAATAGTCGTTGGCGTAATTGACACCGATGATCATGCCCATAGCCACGATCAGCGCGAGCAGTGCCAGCGGCAGGTTGCACCAGAACTCGAATGCGGCGGCGCCCGTGCCAGCGATCACGGGGGCGGCGGCGTTGAACCACGTGTGCGGGCGCGCGGCCTCCCACCAGTCCTTCGCGGTGGCGCCTCCCGGCGTGTCGCTCTTAGGGTTTTCGGTATCCGTGAGATCCACGCGCGTGCTGCCGTTGTCGCTGGATTCGTCGGGATTCGGGGTCGTGTCGTCACTCGCGGTCATGACACCCATCATGCACGCAAAACATCGATTTGGTGAAGCTCGACTAAAGTAACGCTTCATGTGGATCGACTATGCCGTCCGCCAGGTCTTGCACACGGCTGGAACGCTCGCTCGCCAGCCGGGCTTGCTCTTGGCCACCCGCGCACGACGCTTGTCGTTTCCTGAGCTCGGCGATGCTGGTGATCACGACACGGTCATCTCGTTGACCACGCACGGTAAACGCCTGTCCACCGCTGTGTACTGCATCGCGTCCCTGTTGGTGGGTACCCGCCGTTTGCCGGTCATCCTCTGGCTCGACGAGGACGATTATCACGGACCCTGGCCGAATGGCCTTCACCGCCTGCGCGACCGCGGACTGATCATCCGCTGCTCCGACGGCAACTACGGCCCGCACACGAAGTACTACGGCACGTTTCAGGAGTTCGCCGGCACAGGCACCCGCGTGATCACTGTCGACGATGACATGATGTACCCGCGCTGGTTCGCGGAGAAACTCGTCAACGCCGCCGATGCTGACCCGAACTGTGTGGTCGCCTATCGCGCTCACACGATCACCCTCGACGAGAGCGGCATGCGCCCGTACAAGGAGTGGCGCGCGACCCGCTCCACTGCGCCGTCCCCGCGCCACTTCGCCACCGGTGTCTCCGGTGTCGCCTATCCGCCGTCAATGGTGGACTACGTCGCGGAACAGGGCACCAGCTTCGAGGACAAAGCCCCGCGCGCCGATGACGTGTGGCTCAACCACTGCGCCCTTCGCTCTGGACACCTGGTCCGCCAGGTCTACCCGCACCCACGCGAGTTCTCCGTCATCCCGGCTAGCCAGCGCGAGGCCCTCGTGCACCACAACCACTGGCGCGGCGGCAATGACGTCCAGATCGAGGCGACCTACACCGACGAGGACGTGGATAAGCTCCAGGCCGCCGTTCCGGTGGACTGAGTGTCCGCCGCTCTTATCCCGCCTTCGTGATGCGTCTGAAAAAATCGACACCGGCGCTATCGCGATAGTTTTATAAGTGCAGGTAGAGAGACTTCAAGTTGATTTTGAATAGTATGTCTTGTCGATTTTTTCAATGAACACCGAGCGTCTGACTAGAACAGCTCGCGCACCGCGATCCGGTCGACCTTGCCCGGCCCGGTAACGGGCATCTCCCTAAGGTGGCGCACATCCTTCGGCACCTGCCAGCGGGGGAGGTCGTCGAATGCTTCCATCAGGTCGCTGACAGCGGCGGAACCGGTGTAGGCGGCGCAGACCTGGTGGCCGAAGCGGTCGTCGGGAACGCCGACGACGCAGGCGCCGGTAACACCGTCGAGGCCGAGCATGAATTCCTCGAGGACTTCGGGCTGGAGCTTCAGCCCGCCGGTCTCAATGATGTTGTCGAGCCGGCCGGTGACGCGGAGAACACCGCGAACCAGCTCACCGGCATCGGACGTGGCGTACCAGCCGGGCTCCGCGAAGACCTCGTGGTCGGGGATATTCCGGTAGCCCCGGGCGATCATCGGCCCGCTGAGGTAGATCCGCCCGCCGGTCACACGCACCTTCGCCCCGGCCAGGGGAGTGCCGTCGTAGACGCAGCCGCCGGCGGTTTCCGATGAGCCGTACGTGGTCACCACGTTGATCCGCAGTTTGGCTGCCGAGGAGAGCATCTTGGGGTTGATGCGTCCGCCGCCGACGAGGACGGCGCTGAACAGGCGGAGCGCTTCGATACCGGCCAGGGTGCTCATCGCTTTATTCAGCTGCATCGGGGTAAGCGCGGTGTACAAGCGTTCGCCGGTGGCGGCGAGCTCATCGGCGCGTGCGGCGAACTCGCTGACGCGGAACCCGCCGGTCAAGTCCACGAAGGCTGGCTCGACACCCGCGACCATGCTGCGAACGAGGACCTGAAAACCTGCGATGTGGTGTGCGGGCATCGCTAGCAACCACTGGCCCGGCCCACCGAGGAACTGGTGAGTGGCATCGGCGCTGGACACGAGGTTGACAGGCGTGAGTTCAGCGCCTTTCGGCGTGCCCGTGGACCCGGAGGTCGCCAGCACTGCCGCGACGGAATCATCGATTGACTGGCCCGCACGCATCGTCGTGCGCAGGGTGTCCGCCCGGTGGCGGTCGTTCTTCGGCACCGGCAGTACCGCGCACTGCCCCGCGATCGCCGCCTCCAGATCCGGCATGATCGCCAGCGGGTCGGCGAGGTCTACGGGGAGCAGTTCGAGCATGTTCGGCACGCGCGTCATCCTAGCGCGGCCCTGTCTCCTCCCGTGGGAGGAGGAGCGGGGGCAGGTGGATGGATAGGCTCGGACGGGTGCGTATGAGATCCGGTGAAATTGGGGCGCCCTTGCTGGGGGCTGTGCTGGCGTCGTTGTACACCGCGATGCTGTTCACCGGGGATGTGGGGCCGGTTGATTTGATCCAGGCGGCGTTGTCATGGGCGTTCGTGGGGGTGCTGGTGCAGTGGCAGCGCCAGCCCGCGCTCGTGTCGGCGCTCATCGTGGGGCTGAATTTCGCGTGGGCGGTGTTGTGGATCGCCGCTGCGACGAATATCGGTTACACACCATGGATCGTGCTCGTGCCACTGGCGGTGTACCTCGCCCGGCGGAAAGTGAGCCGTAGATTCGCGTGGGCGATCGCGGGTGCAGCCGCTGTGTGGTGCATCGTGTCCCCGTTCATGTGGACGTGGGATGACCGGCTCGTGCTGTATTACCGCACACCGGTCGATGCAGCATTGATGCTGGCGCTGCATTGGACTGTCCTCGCGATCGCGTACCTTGTAGCGGCGAATGGTGCGGCCGACGAGGAGGCCAAGGAGAACAAGGCGCGCATGCGGGAGGAGCGCCTGGCGGCGGCACGCGAGGAGGAGCGGCTCAACACGGCACGCGACATCCACGATGTCCTGGGGCACTCGCTGACGCTGATCAAGGTGCAGGCGAATGCGGGGCTCGCTGCGGGCACTGAGCGGGAGTCGCTCGAGCTCATCCGGGACACGGCGGGGGACGCGCTTACGGACATCCGCCTGCTGGTCAAGGGGTTGCGTGACGAGGGGCCGGGACTCGCGCCAGCCGCCACAGCGGAGGAGCTTCCAACGGTGATCGAGCGTTTCCGTTCCGCTGGCATGGAGGTCGCGCTGGACATGCCGGACTCGCTGAAGATGCCGTCCATCACGGCGCAAGCGGCGAACCGCATCATCAGTGAGTCGTTGAACAACGCGGTAAAGCACCAAGATAAGCCCACGGCGCGTGTCACTGTCGCGCAGGAAAAGGAGAATATCGTCGTGAAGATTGAATCGACGGGGCGGCCGTCCCCCAATCCGGGGGCGGGCACGGGCATCGTCGGCATGCAGGAGCGCGCGCGTGCCGCGGGAGGCAACATGGATTTCACGCAAGACGGCAATACGGTCACCGTGACCGCGAGGTTGAGGGCATAAGATGCGCGTTTTGCTTGCCGACGATCAACCCATGCTTCTTTCCGCCCTCACCACCATTTTGAACACGCAGCCGGATATCGAGGTGGTGGCCACCGCCCGAAACGGTGCAGAGGCGATCGAGCAGGCGAAAAATCATGATATCGACGTCGCGGTGCTGGATATCCGGATGCCGGTGCTTGACGGGATTTCTGCGGCGCGGCAGATCATGCCGCTGGGGCCGAAGACGATCATGCTGACCACCTTCGACGACGACGCGCTCGTGCAGGAAGCGATCGAGGCCGGAGTCCACGGATTCTTGCTCAAAGACGCGGAGCCGGACGTGCTTGCCGACGCCGTCCGCACCGTCGCCCGGGGCGAGTCTGTCCTGTCTAGTGGTGTGACGGGGAGGGTGCTGGAATGGGTGCGGGGTGGCGTCGATAAGCGAAATGCGTTGAGCGATTTTGAACGGCAAGCGATGTCGCTGCTCACCGGCCGGGAGCTGGAGGTCCTCGCGGAAATCGCGGGTGGGGCGACGAATGCGGAGATCGCGCAACACCTGTTCATCGCGGAATCCACGGTGAAAACGCACGTGAAGAGCCTGCTTGCCAAACTCGGTGCCCGCGATCGTGTCGCATTGGTTCTCGTGGCGCAGCGGGCGGGTGTCGTGGGATAAAAAGTTCCTCCCGCGGGGGGATCACACAGCTTGGGGTGCGCAGAAAAATAAAGCGCATGAATTCCTCGCAACTTGCTTGCTCCGACGTATCTGTGAATTTCGGTGGCCATCAAGCGTTGAAACGTGTGTCGCTGACGACTGTGCCTGGGCGCGTACATGCGCTGCTCGGTCCGAATGGGGCCGGCAAATCGACGTTGATGTCCGTGTTGCTGGGGCTCATTGAGCCGGACAGCGGCGAGGTGACGCTCATGGGCGAGCCGTTCGAGCGTTCGGGGCTGCGCTTGGTCGGTGCGTCGATCAACGACCCGGCGTTCTACGGCCACCTCAGTGCACGCGACAATGTGCGGGTCCACACGACATTGCTTGGTCTGCCTGATTCTGAGGCTGACCGGGTGATTGAGCTCGTCGGCTTGGGTGGTGCGGGCAAGAAGAAAGCGTCGAATTTCTCCACCGGCATGAAGGGGCGTCTCGCGCTGGCGCAGGCACTGCTCGGTGAGCCGCCAGTGCTGGTGCTCGACGAACCGCAGAACGGTCTCGACCCGGAAGGGATCGCGCACCTGCGTGAGTACTTGAAGGACTATGCCCGCGCCGGGCGCACCGTGCTGGTCAGCTCGCACCAGCTCGGCGAGGTTCTGCACCTGGCCGACGACGCGACCGTGATTGCCGACGGCACTGTGCGCTTCGCTGGTGAGCTGCGCGAACTCGGGCCGAATCTGGAGGAGTCCTTCTTCCAGCTCACCCGCGGCACCGCCGCGGCGGGGGAGGTGCGCTAGCCACGATGCGCGAATTACGAGCTGAATGGATCCGCGCAAAAGGGTCCGTCTTGTGGTGGCTTGCTGGTGCCGGCGTGTTGCTGGGAGTGGTGCTTTCCGCGATGTCTGTGGCGGGGACCGTCCAGGACGCCACCGACATGCTCAACTGGCAGGCATTGCTGGTCACGGGCATGCTCGCGCCGATAGCCGCGCTGTACGCCGGGCTGCTGGAACAGCGGGAGAAACAATCCCGCGCCGGCGGGACGCTGTGGCGACCGGCATCGAAGCGTGCGACGCGTGCCGCACGCTTGCTGGTCGTGTGGGCCGCACTCGGGCTGTTCTTCCTGCTGGATTTCGGTGCGACGTGGGCGGTTGCCGCGCTCTTCGGCCTGGATCATGCGCCACGCGTTTTGCTGATCGGGCTTTTCACGTGGGTCGGCTCGCTCGGCGCGGCCGGTCTCGCCGCCGGGATCAGCCGCCGTTATGGCCTGCTCGCCGCACTCGGCTTCGCTGTCGTCTGGCAGTTCGGCCTCGGCTTCCTTGCGGAGCGCGACTGGTGGTGGCTCAACCCCGGTGCCTGGTCGATGCGCCTGGTCGTGCCGGCGATGGGCCTGCACATCAACGCAACCCCGCTGGAGGCGGATTCACCGCTGCTCGACGAATCGCCGTGGCCCGCCTTCGCGCTGTGCGTGCTGCTGGCTGCGGTGGGCATGGCGGTTGCGGTTCTCACCCCGCCGCGGACTTCGCGGGTGCGTCGTCGGCGCACGACGGTCCATGAGGTCACCGCTCCGGTACCGCGCACTTTCGCCAGCCCGACTGTGAACCGCCCAGCAGGAGCACCACGGCTGGCCGCGCTACGCGGCCTGCACCGCGCGGCATTGAACCCGGCTGTTGTGGTGTGTGTGGTCCTATCCATGCTGGTCATGCTCTTCGCGTTGCGTTATGACCCGGCTGTGCGCACGGCGCTTTTCACCTACCTCATTCTTCCCGTTGGCGCGGGTCTTCTGCCAGTACTCGTCTGGCCACAGCTTCGGCCGGCATGGCCACTCATGCAGATTGAGCACCCCCGCGTCCGCGCAGCACTGCTCGGCTGGCTGCTCATTGTGGTCGCCCTCGTTGCGCTCGTCGCGGTAGTCACCAGCGGGGCCACGCTTATCGACGCCGCCCGCCGCCTCCTCCTCATCTTCCTCACCGGTGGCGCAATGACCTTTATCTCGCTCACCATCACCGCCCGCTGGGGCGTCGGCTGGGCACTCGCGCTGACGCTCTTTGCCACTATCTTTTCTGTCACCATCGGCGGCGATGTTCTCGCTGAGAGCGCACTCTGGATCATCGCGCCGACAGCGTGGCCGGAGACCGCCACCACCTTCATCCGTTGCGCTATAGCGGCCACCGCGGGAGCGGTGGTTTTCGCTGGTAGCGCTGTTATAGCGCACCGCCGGTTGGGCGGGTCTCCGGCACGTAGCTAGGGCTTTTTAGGAAGGCTTCTTAGGAAGTGGCCTAGTAATAAAACGGGAACTCGTCCCAGTTTGGTGGGCGCTTCTCCAGGAAGGAGTCGCGGCCTTCCACAGCTTCGTCGGTCATGTACGCCAGGCGGGTGGCTTCGCCGGCGAAGACTTGTTGGCCCATGAGGCCGTCGTCAAGCAAATTGAATGCGAACTTGAGCATGCGCTGGGCGGTGGGGGACTTGCCGTTGATCTCGCGCGCGGCTTGGATGGCTTCGTTTTCGAGTTCGGCGTGGTCGGCGACGATATTCACGGCACCCATGCGGTGCATGTCCTCGGCGGAGTAGGTGCGGCCGAGGAAGAAGATCTCGCGGGCGAATTTCTGGCCGACCTGTTTGGCCAGGTAGGCGGAGCCGTAGCCGCCGTCGAAGGAGCCGACATCGGCGTCGGTCTGCTTGAAGCGGGCTTCCTCGCGGGAGGCGATGGTCATGTCGCACACGACATGGAGGGAGTGCCCGCCGCCGGCGGCCCAACCGTTAACGACAGCGATGACGACCTTCGGCATGGTGCGGATGAGTCGCTGGACTTCGAGGATGTGTAGGCGGCCGCCCTCAGCCTTGACCCGGGCTTCGTCGACGTGGTCGGCGGTGGCGGCTTCGACGTCGCCGTCGTGGTTGGTGGCGTACTGGTAGCCGGAGCGACCGCGGATGCGCTGGTCGCCGCCGGAACAGAACGCCCAGCCGCCGTCCTTCGGGGAGGGGCCGTTGCCGGTGAGCAGCACGACCCCGACGGACGGGTCGCGGCGCGCGTGGTCGAGCGCGCGGTAGAGCTCGTCGACGGTGTGCGGGCGGAACGCGTTGCGCACCTCCGGGCGGTCGAACGCGATGCGGACAATCCCGTTCGCGCGGCCCTCGCCCGCGTGGCGGTGGTAGGTGATGTCGGTGAAGTCGAAGCCGTCGACGGTTTCCCACTGGGAGGCGTCGAAGGGCTGGGCGGTGGTGTAGGACATGGCTGCGATATTACGTTTCAGCTCGGCAACGAGGGTGGTTTGCTGGGGGTGATACCGTGAGTGCATCACTGTTGTTCCTTGGAAAAAGGAGGACGGTAATGGAACACGATAGAACCGGCGACGGAGCCTACCGGCCGCTCGGTTTTGTTCGCTATTGCTTGCCGGAAAGCTTCTTCGATCCGTTGTCAGAGGAAGAATTAGAAGGCTGGGAGTAGAGGTGGCGAGCTTAAGGGCAGACGACATTCTCGACCGCGCCCACGTTGTCGCCCTGCCGATGGCGGTGCCGTTCCGCGGAATCACGACGCGGGAGGCATTGCTTATCGACGGCCCCGCGGGCTGGGGCGAGTTCGCCCCGTTTGTGGAGTACGGCGATGCGGAGGCAGCGACGTGGCTCGCCGCTGGGCTCGAGGCGGCGTACGAGGGCTATGGGGATCTCGATATCGGCGACGGCTGGGTGGAAGTCAACGGCACCGTGCCGGCGGTCGACGCGGAGAAGGTGCCGGAGGTGCTCGAGCGCTACCCGTCGGCGCGCACATTCAAGATCAAGGTCGCAGAAAAAGGGCAGACGCTTGACGACGACGCGGCGAGGGTCGCCGCCGTCCGCGCCGCGCGGCCGGATGCGGTGCTGCGCGTGGACGCCAACGGTGGCTGGAGCGTCGATGAGGCAGTCCGCGCGGCAGAAGCGCTGGGGGAGTTGGAGTACATCGAGCAGCCGTGCGCCACGGTGGAAGAACTCGCGGAGGTGCGCCGGCGCGTGCGCACACCGATTGCGGCGGATGAGTCGATTAGGAAGGTGGCTGATCCGTACCGGGTTGCTGAATTTGATGCCGCCGATGTGGCGGTGACCAAGGTGGCACCGCTCGGCGGGGTGCGCAGGCTGATGACCATCAGCGAGGAGCTCGGATTGAAGCTGACGGTCGCTTCGGCGTTGGACACGGCGGTGGGAATTCACGCCGGGCTTGTCGCGGCGAAAGTGACCGGCTCGCAGGCAGCAGGGCTGGCTACACAACGGCTGTTCGTCGAGGACGTTGCCGAGCCCTTCGACTTCGCCGACGGACGCATGCGCATCAGTGATGTCGTCCCGGATCCGGACCGGCTCGCCGAATTGGCCGCGTCGGGGGAGCGCAAAGACTGGTGGTTCGAGCGTGTACAGCGCTGTCTGCCGTATTTGGGGGATTGAACCGGGCATTCCCGAAGTTGGATTGGGGTATTTCGGGGGTAATTTTTCGTCCCTGGTGTAGGTGTGACTTAAGTTATACCTAGAAAACATGTAGTTCCTACCCAGGAAGAGGGCCCGCCATGACCACAGGGTATTCAACCGCCGTGACCGAGGACACGACGGAACTTTCCGACGGTGATCTCGCTGCCGCACCTGAGGAGGGTGTGTGGCGCCGTCAGCTCATCGGCCTCGTGCTCGGCATTATTGCCGCAGCTGTCGTCTACTTCATCTTCCCGTCCGGTGCGGCTGATGTCGTCCGTGAGTCCTCCGGTGCCGACCCGGAGATCGAGTACAGCGCGCAGACCATGCGCGTTGTCGCAGCCGTGGCCGTGTGGATGGCGGTCTGGTGGATGACGGAGGCGATCCCGCTCGCCGCGACGGCTCTCATTCCGTTGGCGGTGTTCCCGCTGGCTAATGTGGCCGAGTTCAAGGCGGTCAGTGCTCCGTACGCGTCGTCGACCATCTTCCTGTTCATGGGCGGCTTCCTCATGGCGCTGGGCATCCAGCGCTGGAACCTGCACCGCCGCTTGGCGCTGTGGGTGGTCATGCTGATCGGTACCAGCCCGCGTCGCATCATCCTCGGCTTCATGGTGGCCACCGGCTTCCTGTCGATGTGGGTCTCCAACACCGCGACGGCAGTGGTCATGCTCCCGATCGGTGTCTCCGTGCTCACCCTGACTGCTGACCACGTCGGCGGCATGGGCAACCAGAAGAGATTCGCTACGGCACTCATGCTGGCTATCGCCTACGCCGCGTCCATTGGTTCGCTGGGCACCCTGATCGGTACCCCGCCGAATGCACTGCTGGCCGGTTACATGAAGGAATCGCACGATATCGAGATCGGCTTCGGCAAGTGGATGCTCGTCGGCGTCCCGGTCGCAGTTCTGTTCATTCTGATCGCTTGGATCGTGCTCATCAACGTGTTCAAGCCGGAGATCGACCAGATTCCGGGCGGCAGGGAACTCATCCGCGATGAGATGGACAAGCTCGGCGAGTGGACCACTGGCCAGATCCTGTCCGCGATCATCTTCGTTGCCGCCGCACTGTGCTGGGTCTTCGTTCCGCTGGGCATCGACTACTACGGCTGGGAGATCGGCTACGACGACGCAGCTGTGGGCATCATCGCCGGTCTGCTCATGTTCACCATTCCGGCGAAGTCCAACGGCACCCGCATTCTCGACTGGGAGACCGCGAAGGATATCCCGTGGGACGTCCTGCTGCTCTTCGGTGGCGGCCTGTCGCTGTCCGCGATGTTCTCCAAGTCGGGTCTGTCCCTGTGGATCGGTGAGGCATCCAAGGGCCTCGCTGGCCTCCCGACGGTGCTGCTGATCGCCGCAGTCGGCGCGCTGATCCTGCTGCTGACGGAGCTGACCTCCAATACCGCGACCGCCGCGACATTCCTGCCGATCATGGGCGGTGTCGCAGTGGGCATCGGGCTGACCGCTGCGGGCGATATCAACGTCCTGCTGCTCACCATCCCGGTGGCACTGTCCGCGACCTGCGCCTTCATGCTTCCGGTGGCGACCCCGCCGAACGCGATCGCCTACAGCTCCGGCCACGTCACCATGGGCGAGATGATCAAGGGCGGTGTTTGGCTCAACGTCATCGGCCTGGTCCTGGTCACCCTGGCCACCTACGCCATCGCTGTCCCGGTCTTCGGTCTGACGCTTCCTTAATAGGCGAGGTCGCGTGTGGGGACTAAACTGTCCCCCATGGATAATGAGACCCGACAGTTCGGGCGCCACGGTGACGATGTCTCTGACGCGAGCTCCCGTTACCTGTCCCCGTCCCAATCCTCTTCCCAGAGCGCAAGCTCTAGTACCGGCCAGTCCGCTCCGCGGCAATTCATGCCGGGGGAGGGGGATTCGCGCTATTCCGCTTCACCGAGCCATCCGGAAACTAAATTCGGCGACGGCTTCAGTTCCGGCGGCCTCGAGCCGTATGACGAGCCGTACCGGCCGGAATCGTCCGGTTCCGGTAAGTCTCGTGGCGGCGCGGGCTCGATCATCTTGGCAGTTCTCGCTCTGCTGCTCGGTCTCGCAGCCATCGCCATGTTCTTCCTGTGGCGTGGTGCGGAGTCGCGGGCGAATAAGCCCGATCCGGCTCCGGTGACCATCACTCAGACGGAGACGGTCACCACGACGCCGACGGGTCTGCTCGACGAGCTCTTTGGCAGCGACGGCGAGAAGGACGACAACAAGGAAGACGGTGAAGGCGGCGACGAGAACGGCTTGCCGTTGCCGGGCGGCGAGGGCGCTCCGTCGCTGCCGGAGAATCTCCCCACGGAGATCCCGGACGATATTCCGGAGGAGTACCGCGACGATGCGGAGGACCTGCTCAACCAGCTCGACGGGTTGCTGAATGGCTAATAGCGCACAGTCGGATTCCACGCAGCTCGCGGCGTATGTCGCGGACAAGCTTGCCGAGCATGTCACGGATGTCGTGCTCAGTCCCGGTTCGCGCAACTCTCCGCTCGCGTACGCATTGCTCGCCCGCCGCGACATCAGGGTGCACGTGCGTATCGACGAACGATCTGCCGCCTTCACCGCCCTGGGGCTTGCCCGGGTCCAACACCGCCACGTCGGCGTTGTGATGACCTCGGGAACTGCGGTGGCGAACACCTACCCCGCAGTCATCGAGGCGTACATGTCCCATACCCCGCTGGCGATCATCAGTGCGGATCGGCCGGAACGTCTCGTGGGCACGGGTGCCTCGCAGACGATCTGGCAGCAAGGCATTTTCGGCCGCTACGCTGCCACTCAGCAGGTCACGCAGGTCGGCGACCCTGTCAGTTTCGACGCCGACCAGGTGCACATCAACGTCGCTTTCGATACCCCGCTCGTGCCGGAGACCCTGCCGGAGCAGGTGGGTACCCCGCGCCGGGTGGGACCTGGCCGCCTGCGCCCGTCGGAAGGCCGCGGCGCTGCCGACACCGGACCCGCCGGGGCAGTCGATCACAGCGAAGTCGAGGTCGACCTGACCCTGAACACGCTCGTCATCGCTGGCGACGAAGCGTGGGAGGTGCCCGGTTTGGAGCACGTGCCCACGATCGCGGAGCCGACAGCACCGACGCCGTTCCATCAGGTCCACCCGCTGGCCGCACGGTTCTTCACCCAGGACGAGGTGGCGGTCAGCCACGACGGCGGTGATTTTGCCGCGTCCACGAAGCCAGACCAGGTCATTGTGGTGGGCCACCCGACGCTGCACCGCGACGTCATGGCGCTGCTGGCGGATAACACCATCGAAGTCATCGGCATCACCCGTACTGAGACGGTCACGGGCAACCCGGACAAAGTGGGCAACCGTGTGAAGGCGACGGGGCAGCCGACGGATACCTGGCTGAAGATCTGCGAGGCCGCCGGCGATGTCGGAGCAGACACCGTCCGCAAGGCCCTAGGGGACGAGGAATTCGGGTTCACCGGGCTGCATGCCGCGGCCGCTGTCTGCGACACCCTGGCGGTGGGCGATACGCTCGTGCTCGGGTCCTCGAATCCGGTGCGCGACGCGAGCCTCGTGGGGATGCCTTTCGACGGCGTGTCCACCTACTCTGCGCGCGGTGCCGCCGGCATTGACGGCACTATTTCCCAGGCTGTGGGCGTGGCATTGGCGACGCAGTCGCTGCACCCGGACGAGATCCGCGCGCCGCGCACTGTCGCTTTAGTGGGTGACCTGACCTTCCTGCATGACGCAGGTGGGCTGCTCATCGGTCCGGACCAGCCGCGCCCAGGCAACCTCACCATCGTTGTGGCCAACGACAACGGTGGCGGCATTTTCGAATCTCTCGAGGTCGGGGCGGAATCCGTCCGCGACAATTTCGAGCAGGCCTTCGGCACGCCGCACGATGCGGATATTGAGTCGATCGCCGCCGGATACGGCGCTTCCTACCGCAGGGCGGAGAGTATCGAGGAATTGACGGGGGCGCTGCTAGATGGCGTCGATAAGCCTGAGCCCGTCGTTGTGATTGAGGCCGTGACCACGCGCGCGACGCGTCGGGCACTGTCCGAGCGGCTGAAGAAATAGAAATGGCCCGGGTCAAGGTCGCGCGGCGGCGCCTCCACCAGCTCATCATTGTGCTGTACATGTGCGCGATGCTTGGCAGCATCGCCATGGTCGCGGGACCGGCGTACAACGATTACACGATCTCCCGCGACCCCGGCCGCGGCATCGCCACCGTCACGGGCGTGAGCTGGACCCGCACATCCGTCGACTTCCAGGATGAGACGGGCCAATTCCACTCGCCGCAACGCGGCCTGCTGTACCCCTCCGGCCTCGGCGATGGGCAGCAAGTGTGGGTGACGTACGCGAAACGCGACCCCGAACTCGTCAAGGTAGAGGGGCGCAGCTGGACGCTCGCGATCATTCCGGCGCTGTCCGTCGGTGCGGCATCCACCTTGATCGCTGTGGCCGCGTGGCTAGGCGTCAATGCCTTAGGTAAGAAAGGCCGGACCAACGGGCGAAAATTCACCTCGCGTTCCCGTGAAAGCAAAGACTAATTAGCGCGCGGCATGAATAATGCCCACATGCGTGTTGCCATTGTCGCCGAGTCTTTCCTGCCCAACGTCAACGGAGTGACGAATTCGATCCTCCGTGTCCTGGAACATCTCGAGCGCACGGGCCACGAAGCGATCGTGATCGCGCCGGGAGCGCGCGCGAACCAGGAAGAGGTCGCCGAGTACGCGGGCTTTACCGTCGTCCGCGTGCCCACCGTGATGGTGCCGCTGGTGGACTCTCTGCCGATCGGTGTGCCGAACGGGACGACCACGCGCGTGTTGCGCGAATTCAAGCCGGATATCGTCCACCTGGCCAGCCCCTTCGTGCTCGGCGGTGCTGGTGCCGTGGCCGCGAAGCGTCTCAAACTTCCAGCAATTGCTCTGTTTCAGACTGATGTCGCCGGCTACACCGCTCGCTACCACGTCGGCTTCCTCGAGTCCGCGGCGTGGGTGTGGGCGCGCAACCTGCACAACATGACGCAGATGACGCTCGCGCCGTCGTCGGTGACGATCGGGGAGCTGGAGGCTCACGGCATCAAGAACATCCGCCGCTGGGGCCGCGGCGTGGACTCAGAACTGTTCCGCCCAGACCGCCGTTCCCAAAAGCTGCGGAAGAAGTGGGACCCGACGGGAAGGAAGAAGATCGTCGGCTTCGTCGGCCGCCTCGCATCGGAGAAAGGCGTTGAGCGACTCATCGCCTTGCACAGCGACCCGAATATCCAGCTGGTCATCGTCGGTGATGGTCCACTGCGGCGCGAACTGGGTAAAAAGATGCCCACTGCGGTATTCACGGGTCAGCTGGGCGGCAAGAAGCTCGCCGCCGCTTACGCCAGCCTGGACCTGTTCGTGCACACCGGTGAGTTCGAGACTTTCGGCCAGACCATCCAGGAGGCGCAGGCCTCCGGCACCCCGACGATCGGCCCGCGCGCCGGTGGCCCCATCGATCTGATCGAGCCGGGCTACAACGGTGACCTGCTGGACGTGGAGACCTTTGAGCGTGACCTGCCGGCTTCCGTCGCCGCGATTCTCGAGCCGGACACGCTGGAGGAGATGAGCGTCAACGCCCGCGCCTCTGTGGCCGACAAGACGTGGCCTGCGCTGTGCGACCAGCTCCTCGGCTACTACGAAGAGGTCATCGACGGCTACCCGAAGAAGGGCCGCCGCCCGCTGAAGCGCTAATTCCTGCTCCACACCCCTGCCCGGGCCCGGCTCAGTAGGGCAGCGGCGGGACAGTCGCCTAGACTCTTTGCCTATGGCCAAGGCGAACCTGGAGAAGAACCCGCTGGATGTCGCGGGGATGTTCGATGAAGTAGGAAAGAACTACGACATCACCAACACGGTGATGACAGGTGGCCTGGACCGCTACTGGCGCAAGCGCACTCGCGAGCGCCTGAATTTGAAGCCGGGGGAGAAGGTCCTCGACCTCGCCGCCGGCACGGCAGTATCCACGGTGGAGCTGACCAAATCCGGTGCGTGGTGTGTGGCGTGCGATTTCTCCCAAGGCATGCTGGCGGCGGGCGCACACCGCGATGTGCCCAAGGTCGTGGGCGATGCAATGCACCTGCCATTCGCCGACGAGACATTCGATGCCGTGACCATTTCCTACGGCCTGCGCAATGTCCACGACTTCGAGGCCGGCCTGCGCGAAATGGCGCGCGTGACCAAATCGGGTGGGCGCTTAGTGGTCAATGAATTCTCCACTCCCGTCGTGCCGGTGTTTTCCACGCTCTACCGCGAGTATTTGCCCCGCGTGATCCCGTTGTTGGGCAAGGTGTTCTCTTCCAATGCGGAGGCCTACGAGTACCTGGCTGAGTCCATCCGCGCCTGGCCGGACCAGGAAGACTTAGCCGCCGCGATCAACGCCAACGGGTGGAGCGACTGTGGCTGGCAGAACCTCGCGCTGGGCATTGTGGCGCTCCACGGCGCGGTCAAGGCCTAGGTCGCATCCCACAGCGGACTGTCCGCCCGCATACGCGATACCCCCTTACCGGCGAGACGCCAGACGCGCGCGACGAGGTCGCGGTCGGCATCCGTGACGAGGTTTCCCATCAGGCGCGCGGCGGCGGGCATGAGGTAGCGGCTGCCGAGCCCACGCAGTGCGAGCGGGCCTGCCGCGGGGAGGAATTGCGGGTAGGTGAGCACGCGCGCGAGGGTGCGGGCGAGAACGAATGCTTCGCCGTAGTTTCGGCGCAGCTCATGCGGCCAGGCCAAGGTCAGGTCGGGGCGTTTCCCGTGGGAATCGGTAATGAGATCCACCGCCATGATCGCGGTTTCCAGGCCGTAGTCGATGCCCTCGCCGTTGAGCGGGTTGACGCAGGCAGCGGCATCGCCGATGAGCATCCAGTTCGGGCCCGCGACATTGGACACCGCGCCGCCCATCGGCAGCAGAGCGGAAGTGACGTTCTCCGGCTCGCCCAGCTGCCACTTCGCGCGCTGCTGGGAGGCGTAGAGGGCGAGCAGCTTTTTCGTGTTCACTTTTGCCGGGCGCGCATCGGTGGACAGGGCGCCGCAGCCGAGGTTCACCGTGCCGTCGCCGAGCGGGAAGATCCACCCGTAGCCGGGCTGGATCACGCCGGAATCGTCGCGCAGTTCCACGTGGGAGTGCATCCACGGCTCAGCGGAGAACGGGGTCGCGCAGTATGAGCGTGCCGCGATGCCGTAGACCTCCCCGCGGTGCCATCTCCGGCCGAGTTTCTTGCCGAAGGGGGAGCGCACGCCGTCGGCGACGATCACCCATGTCGCGCCCAGCGTGCCCTGCGGGGTGACCACCCCGGTGATCGACCCGTCTGCGCCGAATTCAGCGTCGGTGGCGGGGCAGTCGTAGAACATCTCGGCGCCGGAGGAGGCGGCGAGATCGGCCAAGGCGGCGTCGAAAAGCGAGCGCGGCGAGGCGGAACCTTCCGTGCCATACGCGCCGTCGGGCCAGGGGGCGGTCACGGATCCGCCGTAACCGTGCAGCTTGAGGCCATGATTGCGGTAGTCAGGCAGGGCGGAATCGAGTCCGAGTTCCTGCAGTGCGTGCACCGCGCGGGGAGTCAGCCCGTCGCCGCATGTCTTGTCGCGGCCGTGCGGCGCGGCGTCGACGACGGCGACCGACAGACCCGCGCGACGAGCGGCGATTGCGGCGGCGGAACCAGCGGGTCCCGCGCCGACGACGACGCACTCAAACGATTTCACCGAACATATTGTGCCAGACGAGTTATGTGTGGACTACGGTTAAGGGGACGCACAACCGCACGACCCCGCAAGGACGATAGATGACCAACGGCACTCCCACGTCGCCCGCCGTCGACACCCAGCTCGACCTCGGCGATGAGGCCTTGGCGCAGCGCGTCACCGCAGGGTTGAACAAGGTGGAAGAGCTCATGTTCGAGCGCCTCTCGGCAGGAGAGGATTTCTTGAGTGAGCAGGTCACCCACCTGGCCAAAGCCGGCGGGAAGCGCTTCCGCCCGTTGATGGCCGTGCTGGCCAGCGAGTTCGGGCCGAACCCGCAGGCGGAAAATGTGATTCGCGGTGCCGCGATCGTGGAGCTGGTCCACCTGGCCACGCTGTACCACGACGATGTGATGGACGAGGCCGTCAAGCGCCGCGGTGTCGAGTCGGCGAATTCGCGCTGGACCAACACGGTCGCGATTCTCTCCGGCGATTTCCTGCTCGCCGAGGCATCGCGGTTGATGAGTGAGATCGACACCGCCACTGTCGGCCATTTCGCGGAGACGTTCAGCGATTTGGTCACCGGCCAGATGCGCGAGACCGTCGGCGCCCGTGGCGGCGACCCGGTCGAGCACTACCTCGAGGTCATCCGCGAAAAGACCGGCGTGCTCATCGCATCCGCCGCGTACCTGGGTGCCACGCACTCGGGCGCGGACGAGGCAACGGTGCGCACGATCAAGGAGGTCGGCGAGGCGATCGGCATGGTCTTCCAGATCGTCGACGACATCATCGACATCTTCTCCGATTCCGAACAGTCCGGAAAGACCCCGGGGACGGATCTGCGCGAGGGTGTGTTCACCCTCCCGGTTCTCTACGCCCTCAAGGATGAGGGGGAAGCGGGCGAAGAGCTCCGCGGCCTTCTCACGGGTCCGCTCACTAAGGATGCCGACGTGGAGCGCGCACTGACGCTCATCGGACAGACGGACGGCCGCAAGCGCGCGCTTGACGACGTGCACCGCTACCTCTCCATCGTGGATACCCGCCTGAGTGATCTTCCCGGCATTCCGGCGAATGAGGCAATGCGCCAGATCGCCCGGTACACCGTCGACCGTGTCGGCTGAAAAACGGTTCTCAACTGCCGATTTGTTGTTTCCGTGACCCGCTGCTGTAGAGTAGTCCAAGCACGCCAGGTTGCCCGAGCGGCCAAAGGGAGCGGACTGTAAATCCGCCGGCATTGCCTTCAGAAGTTCGAATCTTCTACCTGGCACCACATACAGCGCGCACTGCGGAGAATTCACGCGGTGCGCGCTTCTTCATTTTCCAGTTACGCGGACGTCACTTTCAGGCCAGTGGATGTTCAATGTGAGGGGATAATTTCGGACGGGTACATCTGTCCCCAACATGTGAAGGATCATTCCGTGTCCCGTTCCCGCTTCCGCGCCGCACTCGCTGTGCCGGCCGCCGCATCCCTGGTTCTCTCCGCTGCCGCTATCCCGGCCTCTGCCGCAGAGACGGCTGATAAATCCTCCCTGGTCATCAACGAGGTCGTTTCCAACGATGACCCGGTCGGCGACTGGGTCGAGCTGGCTAACCTGGACAACAACCAGGACCTGGACATCTCCGGCTGGAAGGTCCTGGACAACAAGGACAAACACACCCCGATCGTGTTCCCGGAGGGCACCAAGGTCGAGTCCGGCGGCTACTTCGCCTTCTACACGGACGGCGAAGCTAACACTCCGGACCGTTCGGAGGGCTTCGGTCTGGGCAAGGGCGATTCCGTCCGCGTCTACGATGCTGAGGGCAATCTCGTTGTTGAGACCACGTGGGAAGGCCACGCGGTGCCGTCCTGGGGCCGTGTTCCGGACAAGACCGGCGAGTTCGCTACCACCGGCGCGTCGACCCGCGGTGCGAAGAACGAGGCCGGCGCTGGCGAGCAGCCGGGTGACGAGGAGCCCGCTGCACCGGAGGCAAAGGAGCCGTGGCCGTACGACAACGTCTACGACGTCGATCTCGGCGGCGATTTCACCGGCGACGACATGTCCGGTGTGGATTTCGACGACAAGGGCCGCGCCTGGGTGGTCAACAACGGCTCCGGCAAGCTCTACGCCCTCGACTACGACGAGGCCGCTAAGAAGTACACGGTCGCTGGCACCTGGACGCTGAAGTACGCCGACGACAAGGATGGAGTTGTGGACGCCGAGGGTGTCACGGTCGGCCCGGACGGCGCGATCTACGTGGCCACCGAGCGCAATAACGCCGACAAGAAGGTCTCCCGCCCGTCCGTCCTTCGTTTCGAAGTCAAGGAAGGCGCAGAGGAGCTCACCGCCACCAAGGAGTGGAACCTGAAGGACGTCGTCGGCGAGATCGAGGCGAACGCCGGCCTCGAAGCCATCTCCTACATTCCGGAGCAGAAGCTCTTCGCAGTCGGCGTCGAGGCTGATGGCAAGGTCTACTTCCTCGACCTGAAGGAAGACGGCACGCACGAGCTCAAGCAGGAATACCAGTCGCCGTTCGCCGGCGTCATGGCGCTCGACTACCGCCAGCAGGACAAGCAGCTCCGCGTGCTTTGCGACGAAGTGTGTGACGGCCAGTCCATCCTGCTTGCCCACAATGGCTCTGAGTTTGCCCCGGCTTCTGAGATCCAGGCTCGCCCGGCGCACTTCGCCAACCTGGCGAACGAGGGCTTCGGCTCCTACACCTCCACCGGTGAGTGCGTCGGCGGTAAGGCAGAGGCCACCACGCGCTTCCTGTGGGCCGATGACGGCGGTAAGGGCATCTCCATGCGCGGTGCGCAGGATGTCAGGACTGTCGACTGCACCGACGACTCCGACGATGCCAATGCTGGCGATCAGGGCAGTGCCCAGTCCAGCAACGGTGCTAAGGATGGCTCCAGCGCCGGTTCCGTCATCGGCGCAATCTTTGGCGTTCTGCTGGCCTTCATCGCTGGCATCGCCTCTGCCGGTCCGATCGCTCAGTGGGCGAAGGACAACCTCGGCGCAGAGTTCAAGCTGCCGTTCTAAGCCCTGACCACCTGCCCACGCTCAGCACTGCCGACGCGGCGCGAAAGTGTGGGCAGGTGGGGCTGCAGCGGCGCGCATAGAGCTCTATAAAAGCGTTCAAAAATAGGCTCTAACCTGACGATTTGTATGTTCAATATGCGTCGGGTTAATCTTTCAAAGGCTTCAAACGAGCGGGTAACGCTTAAGAGGCTTAAGCCCCCTTAGCTCAGTCGGCAGAGCGTCTCCATGGTAAGGAGAAGGTCAGCAGTTCGATTCTGCTAGGGGGCTCTGTTGTTTGCTGGCAACGGACATGATTGGTTTACTCTTTTCATGTGCGCTCGCTAGCGGACACATGGCGGTGTAGCTCAGTGGTAGAGCAAGCGACTCATAATCGCTGTGTCGAGAGTTCAATTCTCTCCATCGCTACTCATCACCTCGGTCTCGGTCGGGGAGATGTGCTCACCCACTCCGGGGCCGTGCAGGTGCCGTGGTAGGGTTGGCGTACTGTCAGCCGAGTGTGGCCCGAGCAATCGAGTCGCCGGAAACGGAAAACAGTGCACCTAGGGGCGTGGCGCAATTGGTAGCGCAACGGTCTCCAAAACCGTAGGTTGCAGGTTCGAGTCCTGTCGCCCCTGCCATATAGACCAACTCGAGGAGAGCTGTGACTGATAATCAGCCTGGACGGAACACCGCAAAGCCGACCGGCAAGCGCCAGCGCAGCGGCGCGAGCTCTGTCACCTCTGAGTCCTACGAGGAGAAGCGCGTTGAAAAGGCCGCTCCCGAGGACCAGGACAAGACCGGCAATAGCGCTGCCGCATTCCCGGGTGAAGTCGTCAGCGAAATGCGCAAGGTCGTCTGGCCGACCGGGCAGCAGATGCTCAACTACACCCTCATTGTCTTCGGCTTCCTGATCGTTTTGACCGCCCTTGTCTGGGGTGTCGACCAGGGCGCTGCCTGGGTAGTTGAACAGGTTCTGGTCCCTTAAGCTATACTTCCGCAGTAGAGAAAACATCCCGCCTCCCAGCACACTGGGTAAGGCGGGATAAGTTTTTCGCCTAGCTGAGTAAGCTGGGCACCAATTGAGGACTTGAAACCATAGCCATCGCGCCCACGTCACCGCGCGGCGCGTGCCAACTGCAAGGAGCGGAAATGGCCGACGACAACGAGTACAGCGTGGAAGCCAACGAGGCCGAAATGGTCGCCGAGGGCGGTGCCGTGCAGGAATCCACCGACCCGGAAGTGACCGAGGCAGACGAGACGGCTGCGGCAGAGTCCGCGGACTCTGCCGGCAACGCCGAGGACACCACCGACCAGCAGAGCCAGGAGATGGTCGCTGAGGGCGATGTCCCGGAGCAGCCGGTCCAGGAAGCCGACGCTGAGGCCGCCGACGACGCTGAGGCCGGCACCGACGCTGAGGCCGCTACCGACCCGGAGGCAGCGCTTGCCGCTGAGTCGGAGGAATCCGCAGACGCTGAGTACAAGGCGCGCCTGCGTAAGTACACCCGTGAGCTGAAGAAGCTGCCGGGCCAGTGGTACATCATCCAGTCCTACTCGGGCTACGAGAACAAGGTGAAGACCAACCTGGACATGCGTATCCAGACCCTCGAGGTGGAGGACTCCATCTACGACGTGGTCGTCCCGATCGAGCAGGCCATCGAGCTGAAAGACGGCAAGAAGAAGCTGGTCAAGCGCAAGCTGCTTCCGGGCTACGTGCTCGTCCGCATGGATATCAACGACGCGGCCTGGTCCGTGGTCCGCGAGACCCCGGGCGTGACCTCCTTCGTCGGCAACGAGGGCAACGCCACCCCGGTCAAGCACCGCGACGTGGCTAAATTCCTCATGCCGAAGGAGCCGAAGGTCGACGAGGATGCTTCCAAGACCGAGGCGAATGCCGAGGGCGAGACCGTCATCGCAATGCCGGAGCAGGAAGAGAAGCCGAAGGTCGCGCACGACTTCGAGGTCGGCGAGGCAGTCACCATTCTCTCCGGCGCGCTGGCCAGCGTCTCCGCAACGATCAACGAGATCGACCCGGAGACCGGCAAGATTCAGGCGCTCGTGTCCATCTTCGGCCGCGAGACCCCGGTCGAGCTCACCGCCGACCAGATCGAGCGCATCATGTAGCGTGCCGCGACTCCGCGCACTGCTTACCCTGTGACAAACCGGCCCCCGTGGCCGGTTTTTCGCGATTTGGGCCAGGGAAGCGTGGTGGCATACACTTATCGGTCGTGCCTGCACACGAGCAGGTGCGTGAACACGTTCGTCCCCGGTGGCTGCGTCGATAAGCGAAAAGCGTCGAGGTGGCATCCGGAAGGCCCAGTTATTCATCGTGGCTGGAGTCTGTACCTAGGAAAGAGGTAATCCGATGGCTAAGAAGAAGGTCACTGGCCTGATCAAACTGCAGATCGAGGCTGGTATGGCTAACCCGGCACCGCCGGTCGGTCCGGCTCTCGGTGCGCACGGCGTCAACATCGTCGAGTTCACCAAGGCTTACAACGCTGCGACCGAGTCCATGCGTGGCAACATCGTCCCGGTGGAGATCACGGTCTACGAGGACCGCTCCTTCGACTTCATCCTGAAGTCCCCGCCGGCTGCGAAGCTGCTGCTCAAGGCTGCTGGTCTGAAGAAGGGGTCCGGCGTTCCGCACACTGACAAGGTCGGTTCTGTGACCTGGGAGCAGTGCAAGGAAATCGCTGAGACCAAGAAGAAGGACCTCAACGCCCGCGACATCGAGGCTGGCGCCGCGATCATCGCTGGTACTGCCCGTTCCATGGGCATCGACGTGAAGAAATAAACCTTCTTCATCTCTCTCGGCTTAGTCCCGCCCCGGGACCTAGCCAGTGGGAGGGTCTGGTCTGACCCGCACCACACTTCCAACTACTGACACGTCATTAACTGACAAGTAAGGAAATCAACATGGCCAAGAAGCACTCCAAGGCTTACAACGAGAAGCTGGCAAAGGTTGACCGCGAGAGCGTGTACTCCCCGCTCGAGGCAGTCAAGCTCGCCAAGGAAACCGCATCCGAGAAGTACGACGCAACCATCGACGTTGCGATGCGTCTGTCCGTCGACCCGCGCAAGGCTGACCAGCTGGTCCGCGGCACTGTCAACCTGCCGAACGGCACCGGTAAGACCGTCCGCGTCGCTGTCTTCGCTGAGGGCGAGAACGCCACCAAGGCTCAGGAAGCTGGCGCTGACATCGTCGGTTCCGACGAGCTGATCGAGCAGATCAACGCTGGCAACATCGACTTCGACGTCGCTATCGCCACCCCGGACCAGATGGCTAAGGTCGGTCGCGTCGCCCGCGTCCTCGGTCCGCGTGGCCTGATGCCGAACCCGAAGACCGGCACCGTCACCCCGGATGTGGCCAAGGCTGTCTCCGAGTCCAAGGGCGGCAAGATCGCCTTCCGCGTGGACAAGGCTTCCAACCTTCACGCTCTGATCGGCAAGGCATCCTTCACCCCGGAGCAGCTCGCCGAGAACTACGGTGCTCTCCTGGACGAGGTGCTGCGTCTCAAGCCGGCATCTGCAAAGGGCATCTACCTGAAGAAGATCACCGTCTCTGCAACCCAGGGCCCCGGCATCCCGGTGGATACCAACGTGCAGAAGAACTACACCGAGGCTTAAATGGGGTGAGGCGCAAGCCTCCTCATTGTCTCGTGTAAAAGGCCCCGCTTCTGAACTGGCCCCCGAAAGTTGGACTGGTTGAATTCTAGGCGGTTAGGGCTTCAAGGGTCTGATTCCGATATTGCATCGGGGTCAGGCCCTTGAGTCGTTGTTGGATGCGTTCGGTGTTGTACCACTGGATAGACATGGACGGCATCAAACACATCCTGGGCATCAGTGTGCGCTGACCTTGCCAACCGTGGGGTCCAAGACATGTTCATCGTCTGCTGCGACGGGCTCAAGGGCCTGCCCGAGGCGGTGGAAGCGACCTGGCCGAATTCCATGGTGCAAACCTGCATCGTGCATCTGATTCGGGCGGCGAACACGTGGGTGTCCTACCAGGACCGCAAACCCGTATCCAGTACTTTGCGGGAGGTCTACACCGCGCCGAACGAGGACACCGCGCGTGCCGCCCTGGACGCGTTCGAGGCGTCCGAGCTGGGACGGGAGTATCCGCAATCGGTCAAGGTGTGGCGTGATGCGTGGGATCGGTTCGTGCCGTTTCTGCAGTTCCCGCCGGCGGCCCGCAGGGTGCTCTACACCACGAACTTCATCGAATCGCTGAATGCTGAACTGCGCAAAGCCACCCGTAACCGCGGCCAATTCCCGAACGACACCGCGGCGCTGAAGACCCTATGGTTGATGATCTGCAACATCGAGGACAAGCGCGCCGCCCAGCGTGCGAAGAAGGCGAAACGGGCAACTGAGTGCAACGGCTATATTGAAGGGGCAAAAGTCAACGGGTGGAAACAAGCCATCAACTAGCCGTGGCATACCCCGACCGATTCGCGGACTACTTGTAAACCAAGCCCCCGCAGACAAACAATCGGACACTCTCTCTTCTGCGGTTACAGTTAGCCCCTCTAGACTTCAATCTAGAGGGGCTAACTGTAATTGGCCTTACAGCGGTTCCACATCTATAGGCTATGCGAAGTTTCCATAGCCAGAAATGGTGCTCACCCATAAGAATGCTGGTACGACGAAAGCCGCAGCGAATGTGAAGGCAAAAGCACGCCATGATCGGTCGCTAAGCCGATCCTTTTTCAACATGTAGACAGACATGGCTAATACACCCAACGCCACCAATGAAGGTAGAGGTAGCCCATAGAAGACGAAAGGTATTGGAAGCCATGTGGACAGGAGCACTCCGCCATAAAGGGTTGCGATGCCAAATACAATTCCAAAAAGTATTCCCGGAATGATTGTTCTTTCTTTCACAACAAATTCCTTACCAATCAGTTTATATTGATCAGACCACCGTTTTTAGCCTGCGCATGACATTCATTGATGGCGCCCGCTTCATCTCCTTCGTGTCGCAATCCAATGTCTCGACCAATGGCATTGTTTGTTTGATCCATGTGCCCAGCTTCAGGAGAACCAGGATGGTGAGTTTGTGGTTGACCACCCAGCCCTGGTTACGCAGGTCAAGTAGCACCCGCCGGTAGCCGTAGCGATGCTTGTTGCGTTTGAAGCTTTCCCGGATCGCGTCTTTGAGCGCGGCGTGCTTATCCGGTTCGTTGAGTCGTTTCTGGTGGTAGAAGAACGTCGACCGTGGGATGTCAGCGGCGTCTAGGAGGTGCTCCAGGCGGTGGTGCGACTTGAGGATGACGATCGCCTGGACTTTCAGGCGTGTCCCTGATTCCTCAAGTCCCGCAATTTTTTTAGATAAGCGTTTTCCGCTTCCAACCGTGCGATCTGACGGCGCAGCTTCGCTTCCTCCGAGAGCGGCTTCGGTGTGACCGAGCCTTTGGGTCTGCCCTTCGGCTTCGGCTTCAACGCGTCATCGCCGCCTTTGCGCCATTTCCGGGACCAGTCTTTGACGAGCTGGTCTGACGACAGGCCAAACTCACGTGCAAGATCCATCTTTGTCTCGCCGGCAAGGTGGCGTTGGACAACTTCCTTCTTGATGTCGAACGAGTACTGCTGCTTTGTCGGTTTTTCCACAAGATATAGCCTGCCATGTAGCTTAAATCGACAATGCAGCGTACGGACGGCGTATTTGGAGACACCAAGAGTCTTGGCAGCGGTTCCGTAGCTCATGCCTTGCTCGAAACACTCCACTAACTGCTCGCGCTGCTCTTCACTCAGCGAACTTCGTGCTCTCAAAGAAAACTACTCCCCACTAGTCGGTAACTGATTTCTCAGTCCAACTAATGGGGAGCAGTTCATTCGGCGGGGTCTTTTGCTTTGCTGCGCTGTTTCACTTTCCGGTCAGTGCTCCGCACCATGCGCCTTATTGAAAACGGTTACCGCCAAATGTGGGTAGTTGTATCTACACTAGATGAAAATAATTCCTATTTGCCGTAATCTAGCGCGCGATCATTTAGCGCAAGAATGAAAAGAGGTGCCACGGAGTGTCGCGCGTTGAAACAGCGGCGGGGCGAATTCCCCGCGACGGCGGAAGCGAAGGTGTGCTGGAGCGTGCAGGCATGGCCGTGTTCAAGGCTGCCACCATCCTGGTGAGCGCAGTTCTGGCACTCGCAGCTGGAACGGGATACGCCCGCGCGGCGGAACTGACCCTGGATAGCGGGCACGTGGACGTCTTTCACGTCTCCGCTGACGGCGGGGACCTGAAGCTCGATCTCCGCGAGGATGTCACCGGCCAGCACGTGACCCACGATCCGGCGGATGTGCTGCTCGAGGTCGGGGAGAACACGCGGACCGATGCGACTGCTGATGTCGCCGAGATCGGCGAGAGTGGCTATCTGCTGCCGCAGACACAGGAATCCGACAAACTGTGGCCGGGTTGGGACACGAACGATGTGAAGTCGGGCGGATTCGATGCCGTTGATATCACGTTTGAAGAGGTCGACGGTCCGGGCGAGGTGTACCTGTTCCAAGAGAAGGGGTTCGGGGACGTCGCGTCCGTTCTCTCTGACGGTGAATTGACGCTGGGGTCTGGCAGCGTCATCGAGCAGAGCGAACCGTCGCATGTCCACACCAACTGGCTGTTCACCGAGCCGGGCACGTACACGATGACGGTCAAGGCCGTCGCGGACGATGCGGAATCGAACGAGGCGACCTACACCTGGCAGGTCAGCGAGGGCGATGGATCCGCAGATGATTCGGATTCCGACTCTGATAACGGAACATCCGGCAGGGACCGCTCGGCCGCAGGGTTGAGCGACGGTGGTTCTGATTCATCGACGACGAAGACGACGGCGAAAAGCGCCGGAAAGACCGATTCTTCCACCACGAAATCGAAGACGGACAAGGGCACCACAGCTGGCGGCAATGGCAACGGCAACGGAGCCGGCGGCCAGCAAGCGCAGGGCGCTAACGGCGGAAGCAACGGAGGCGGAAACGGAGAAGGCGGCGAGAAGTGCACCGCTGCTCTGGTCCCGCGGGTGAAAGACGACCGCACCTCGCCGGCATCGTGGAAGGACCCGGCGGGGCTGACTTTCGGCCTGGGTGATGCGGCGAAGGCACAGCTGCCGCAGGAGATCGGACCGGTCCCGGCGGGGGATGTCTGGATGATCGGCTCGGTGCAGCAGGCCGGTGTGCCGTGGCTGGGAGCGAATACCCAGGACGAGTCGCTGATCCAAAACACCACCGGCGAGGTGACCTGGGAGGTCACTGACTTCGAGGGTCCGGGACCGATGACGGTATTCACCCAGGGTGGGCTCGGCCAGGTCGTGGGCGAGCAATGGTTCAGCGCAAGCAACGGCAAGGCACAAGGCAGCCACACTATCCCGGGCAACACGCACGTGCACCCGTCATGGGTCTTCGGAAAAGAGGGCACGTACAAGGTGACGGTGAAGCAGTCGGCGAAAACGAAGAGCGGCGAGACCGTGAGCGGTTCTGCCACGCTGACATTCGTCGTCGGAGGGAAGGGCAATGCAGATAGCGGCCACTTCGACTTCGGCGCGATTTATGACGCCAAGGGCAGCTGCTCTTCCGGCGGCGGTGGCGCCGCGGGTGGTGCTGGAGGAAGCTCGGGTAGCGCTGCTGCATCAGGCACTGCCGGTGGCAGTCTCGCGGACACCGGGATGTCGATCATGACTGTGCCGTTCGCCATTCTGGGCATCGGTGTGCTGGTCTTCGGTGCGGGCATGATTCGGATCTCCCGGAAGTTGATTGGATGAGCAGACACGCCGCAGCGCGCGGTCTAGCCGCGCTGGGACTGGTGGCGGCACTCGCCGGGTGCAGTGGTCCGTCGACCGCGGCGGAGGACGCCGACGGTAAGGCGAAGGTCGTGGCCACGACCTCGATCCTGGCGGACATCGTCTCCCACGTCGCCGGGGATGCCGCGGATGTGACGGGGCTGATCCCGGCGGGGGCGGACGCGCACAGTTACGAGTTGGGGCTGCGGGCCGTGCGCGATATCGCGTACGCCGATGCGGTGTTCACCAACGGGCTGTTGCTCGAGCCGCAGCAGTTACAGCGCACCGTCGAGAGCACCGTGCCGGAAAATGCGCCCGTCGTTCCTGTCGCTGAGCAGGCCCAGCGTCACGGCTTCCAGCCGCGCATGCTCGTGGAGGACGCCGGATTGGACGCGCCGTGGCTCGGCTTGCGCGTCGCAGCACCAGAGCAGGATTCAACCGGGGCGCCGGAGCAGAACCCACCAGCGGTGCCGAAAACCGCGGTGGCTGATATTGCACTGAAGAAGCTCGAAGGCCCAGGCGACGCGGCCGCCTATATCGTGGGCACGTTCGGGACCCCGGAGTTGCTATTCAATTCCGCGGACGGCACCAACGCGGATGATGCCACGACCCTTCCGGTGGATGCGCATACGCATGTCAGTTGGGCGTTCAGTAAACCGGGCATCTACAAGCTCACCATCGGCGCTGATGCGCGTGATGCGGTGGGCGAGCCGGCGACACCGCTGCAGGAGCAGACCTTCACCATTGCCGTCGGCGTGGATCCGCACACGGCGGTGCCAGGCGCGGAGGTGCTAGAGCACGGCCACGTGGACATCACCGCGGAGTTCGGCGCGGAACGCACTGGACGTCTGGCGCTGCTCGGCGATGCGCCGAAGAAGGATCAACGGGGTGTTACGCAGTCCACACGCCACGAATACGACCCGGCCCGCACGGTCATCGCGGTGCCGAGCGCGACGCTCCAGGAGGTGCCCGCCGGGCGCGAGTACCGCTTCCTCGGCAACCCCGGCGACGAGACGTACCTGCTCCCGCAGGCAGTGCTGGGCAAACATGTGCACGGTGAATACGACCCGCATTTCTGGCACGACGTCGAAGCCGTGAAAGCAGTGGTCAAGGTGGTGCGCGACGAGCTGGGTGCTGCGGATCCACAGCACAGCGCGCAGTACAGCACCAACGCCGAGAACTACCTCGCCGAGCTGGATGATTTGCACGCGGAGATGAAGCGCACTTACGGCACGATCCCGCAGAGCAACCGCAATTTGGTCACCACGCACGACGGATACGGGTACCTCGCGGACGCCTATGGGCTCACCCTCGCCGGGTATGTCAGCCCGAACCCGTCGGTGGAACCCAGTCCGCGCGATGTCATCGCGTTGACCCGCACGTTGGAGAACCTCAACGTCCCGGCGGTCTTCCTCGAGCCTGTCGCGCAGAGCCGCCCAGCGGAGCTGTCTGAGGTCGCCGGCCGTTTGGGGATCCAGGTGTGCACCATCCGCGGCGACGCGCTCGACCCGCCAGGGAAGGGCCCGGCGCAAACCTATATCGACTTCATGCGCAGCAATGCGCAATCGCTTTCCACGTGCCTCGCAAATGAAAGGAACAACTCATGAATTTTCGCACCCACGCCCGCACCCGCATCGCAGCGTCCGTCCTCGCAGCAGGACTTTTCGGAGCATCGCTTATCGACGCCCCCTTGGCACTCTCCCAAGCCCCCGCCGATGACCCAGCTCTGCAGCAGACAGTGCAGGACGATGAGAAGATCGTGCCACTGGGGGAGAAGGCGGTGATCTCCGCCGGGCACGCGGACCTTGGCCCGCTGTACGTGGACGGGGAAATGACCTTCATGGTGCGCGATGATTCGCAGGTGCCGCCGGTGTGGCGCCATCTTGAGGATGTGGTTTTCGAGGTCTCCGATGAGGCGAAGCAGACGCTGCCGGAGGGTGAAGATTTCGACTTCACAGGCGCGAAGGCCGGAGACGAGGTGTGGGTGGTCCCGCAAAATGAGGTCCCCGGTGTGCCGTGGCTGGGGTGGAATACCCAGTCGCCGAAGGTGGTGGACACCACCGACCGCGGCGTCAGCCTGGAATTCGGCGGGCATGAGGGCGAGGGCGATTTCTCCCTGTTCTTGCAGTCAGGTGGGTTCAGCGAGCCACAGCAGCTGTGGAATTCGCGCCTGAAGGGCAATCAGCCGATGTGGGTGGAGCTGAACACGCACACGCACGCCAACTGGGTGTTCACCAAGCCGGGGGTCCACCTCGTCGGTGCCCGCGCGGTGGTCAAAGACAAAGACGGAAAAGAACACGTCTCCGAGCAGGTCGTGCGCTTCGCAGTTGGTGAGGGCGCCGATGTGCAGGAGGCGGCCGCAGCGGAAATCGCAGGTCCCTGGCGCACAGCAGAAGGCGAAGGCGGCAGCGACGCGGAGAAGAGCGGTGACAAGGGGGAGCAGGGCGACGTCGATAAGCAAGACGGCGCAATCTCTCCCGTGCTGTGGGTGCTCGGCGGGCTCGCTGTTGCGGCACTCGTCGTGGGCGCGTTGAGCTTCGTCTGGCTGCGTCGTGCGCGCGCGGAGCGGGATGAAGCGGCGGCATCGATCGGCAGGGATGCCTAATGCGGCACTGCCTGCAAGACCCGGTCGTGACGGCGCACGGCGTGAGCGTCGACTACGGCACGCTGACGGTATTCGAAGGCGTTGACCTGACGGTGCACGCCGGCGAATTCGTTGGTCTGCTCGGTCCGAACGGTGCGGGAAAGACGACGCTGCTGCGTGCCCTTCTCGGGCTGATCCCGGCCCGCGCCGGGGCCGTCGAGATCGCGGAGCGCACCGGCAAAGCGGCCCGCCGTGCGGTGGGCTACGTCCCGCAACGGCACTCTGTGGCCTGGGATTTTCCCATCGACGTCTATTCGATGGTGCTTGGCGGGCGGCTGAGCCTCCGCCCGTGGTGGCGTCCCGCTGGCCGCACGGACCACATCGCGGCTGCGAAAGCTATCGAGCAAGTCGGGCTGTGGGATTTGCGCGACCGTCCCGTGGGCAAACTCTCCGGCGGGCAGCGTCAGCGCGTGCTCGTCGCCCGCGCACTCAGCCGCGAGCCGAAGCTTTTGCTTCTCGACGAACCGTTCACCGGCCTCGACATTCCCACCACCGAGCAGCTCCTCGCGCTGTTCCGCGAACTGGTGGACGGGGAAGTCGCTGTGGTGATGTCCACGCACAATATCGCCGAAGCTGTGTACTCCTGCGACCGTCTCGTGTTGTTCAACCGCGGCATCGTGGCTGACGGCAGCCCCTCGTGCCTGGCGGACCCGGAGCCGTGGTCGGAAGCATTCGGCGTGGATAAGGATTCGCGTTGGCTCGCCGGAATCGGGCTCGATTTCGATGCGAAAGAGACCCCCAGCCGCCACGCTGTGCAGGGAGGTGCCCATGCCTGAGATCAGTTTCTGGCAATTCCTGATGGACCTAGCCAACCCGCAGCTGAGCTTCCTGCCGCGCGCACTCATTGTGGCGGTGATCGCCTCGGTGGTGTGCGCGGTGGTGGGCTGCTACGTGGTCCTGCGCGGCATGGCGTTCATTGGCGATGCCGTCGCGCACGCCGTGTTCCCGGGCCTCGCGGTGGCATTCGCTCTGCAGGCCTCAGTGTTGCTCGGCGGTGCTGTCGCGGGCATGGTGGTTGCGGTCTTGATCGCGGTGTTCTCACAGCGCGAAAGGGTGAAAGAAGACACCGTGATCGGCATTTTCTTCGCCGCCGCTTTCGCGCTCGGCCTGGTCATCATCTCCCGGGTGGAGGGCTATACCGCCTCGTTGACCTCCTTCTTGTTCGGCTCGCTGACCGGTGTGTCCACGAGCGATATGTGGGTCTCCTTGGCTGCCGGAACACTCGTGGTGGCGCTGATCATCGGGCTGCGGCCGTGGCTGACTGCGGTGAGCCTCGACCGGGAGACCGCCCGCTCCATGAACCTGCCCGTACTTGCGCTAGACCTGCTGCTGTACCTCGCCGTGACTACGGCGGTGGTGATCTCGGTGCGCACGATCGGCAATATTCTCGTCGTCGCCCTACTGGTCACCCCGGCTGCGATCGCCCGGATGTACACCGACAAGCTCGGCGTGATGATGGCGCTCGCCGCCGGCGCCGGGATCACCGGCTCCGTGCTCGGCGTGTGGCTGTCGTGGGCGTATGACACCCCGACCGGCGCCACTGTCGTGCTGTGCCTGACCGTGATCTTCGTTCTCAGCTGGCTGTTCGCGCCGCAGCAAGGCCTTGTCACCGAACGGATTCGCAACCGCGCACCGAAAGAAAGGACGAACGTCGATGCAGTTTCTCGTTGATACCTCTTCTCTCCGTCGCGCGGTCGCCGTGGCTGCTGCCGGATTCCTCGCAGTGGGCAGCGGTGCACTTGCGGCCCCCGCGGCGTCTGCGGCTGATAAAGCCGACGATGCAGGAAAACCTGATAAGCCTGCCGCGGCGAGCGACAGTCATGTCCCGGGCGATGCCGGTTTCGGCGTGGATCTGCCAGCGGACACGACAATGACCACGCAGGACGGCAAAGAGGTCGAGCACCCCTGCGCCGGCAGGAAGTTGGCGTACCACTCTCACGTCGACGGCTTGTACGGCACCCGCGACGCGGACCAGAACCTCGCAGTGATGGCTGTCGACGGCCAGGCCGTCGTACCCATGGACGACCTCTGCTTCCGCCTCGCCCCCGATGCGGACCCCGACGGCAAGGAACTGAGCCGCATCGCAGTTCCGGATTCGAAGGATTTGTCTTTCCTCGGCGAGCCGGGCTCGCTGATCTGGTCTGCCCCGCAGGCGGTGGACTTCACCGATAATTGGCGCCCGATCTGGTCAGGACTGGGTGCGTTCGACCCGAACCACGAGATCGACGGCAAGGTGCCGAACAGTTTCACGGACGACACGATGCACTTCGACCTCAAGGAATTCTCGGGCCCCGGGGAGATGAATATCTTCTTCGGCGGTTCCGGCGGCGACGGCGATGTCGAGCACGTGTTCAACAGTGCAGACGACAGCAAGCACACCATCGACTACGAGGTGGGCGCACACGGCCACTTCAACTGGACGTTCACCAAGCCTGGCATCTACGCCATCACGTGGCAGGGCCGCGCCGAACTCGAAGACGGGACACAGGAGCTGACTGAGCCCGTCACCCAGTACTGGCTCGTCGGTTCCGATGAGGAAGTCGGCTTACCGAAGGACACCACGAAGGAGCTCCGCCCCATCACCAAGCCCGCCGGCGAAGGCACCACACCGCAAGACCCCGGGGAGCCCCCGGCAGGCGGCGAGGATCCTGCGCCCGAAAACCCTGGCACCTCGCCGGAGGGCGACGAGAAATGCCATGCATCCCGGGCGCTCGCCGGCAAGCCCGACACCTTCATCTCCGAGGGACACCTCGACATCGCGCTCGCCGGTGGCGGGGAGGAGCCGTTGTCATTCACGCTTCGCGACGGATCGACACCGAGCAATACAGTGTCGCGCCCCAGCGGATCTTTCGCCCTTGAAGTTCCGGATGCCGCGAAGGCGAACCCGAAGGGGACAATCCGCGACGCGCTGCCTGGCAAACCTGAAACACTGTGGGCACTGCCGCAGTCGCAGAAAAAAGGCCTGCCGTGGCCGGGCTTTTCCACCGAGCACCTCGCGCCGAGCGTCTTGAAGGCGGGCAGCACGGTGGAGGTGTCCATCAACGACTTCACGGGCCCGGGCCGCATGCTGGCCTGGCACGAGTCCTTGACGGGCCTGAAGATCGAGTTGGATTCCGGCAACCGCGACCGGAAACTGACGTACCCGATGAACGCCCACGACCACTTGGCCTACGGTTTTGACGCACCGGGCTACTACACGATCCAGTACCGGGTGACGGGCAAGACCGCGGACGGCACCGATATCGATGAGACCATCGACGTACCCTTCCTTGTCGGCGACGAGACTATCGCCGACGCACGCAAGGCCAAGGAGGCCGGATACTCCGACCTCGGCGACGCCGATGCGTGTGACGGATCAGCAGAACCCGGCGGTTCTGACGGCCCCGACACCACCCCTGACGATCCCGACGACTCCACCGGCGGCAGTAACGGCAAGAACCCGTGGACGCCCAAGGACATCGGGATGGTCGAAAACGAAGTGAAGAAATTCGGCAAAAAGCTCGACGCCAGCCTGCGCGCCATCGAAGAGCAGAACGAGAGAAACAAAGCCGACAAAGCTAAATCTGACAAAGCCAAAGCCGACAGAGCCAAAGGCGACAGAGCCAAGAAAGAACCGCGCGACACAAGCACCAGTAAAAAACCGGCCAAGAAATCCGGTGGCACAGCCAACAACACCGCCGGCGATAGCACGCGCAACAGCACCGACGCCAGGACAGAGCTGAACCGAGTGCCCGCACCCGCGATGACCGATGCCGACGGCGGCACGCCCGCATCGACGGACCTCACCGCAGCCAGCGGGGGAGGAACCAGCGGAGGAAGCACTGGAGGAACCAGTGGAGGAACCAGTAGCTCTGCCCAGGGCAATACCGTCGCGCAGCCGGCGGCGGCGAGCGCACAAAACGTTGGCGGCACCTCCAGCGCTGACAACGAAAGCAGCGAAGGCAGCGAAGACAGCGCAGAAAACGCGGAGAGCGAAGACGGCGCAACGGATAACGCCGAACCGGCGGGCGAGGAATCGTCGCCGATCCGCTCGTCGATCGACGGGGACAACCTCGAGTACATGGACGAAGACGGTGAGGGCGCCGCGGAGGAGCAGCCGACGAACGTCGATGGGGCGGGGGCGCTCGCCTCGCTCACCGCGGGCGGATTCTGGTCCGGTTTGGCCCTGGGGATCGGCGTGATGGCGCTCATCGGTGGCATCGTTCTCTTCGACGCTGCTCGGCGCATGATCAAGGATTTGGAGAAATCCAAGGGGCCACGTTAAAGTAACCAACCGAAGTTTGAACGGGAGAAATCCCGAGCTCAAGTTTCACCGAAGACCGTCGGTCACTCAACCGGAGACACTCCGGAAGAGTCGAAGGAATCCCCCCAGGGATCGGCCCACGCAGGAGAAACGTGGCATTCCTCCGCGCTTTAAGCGCTTGTGCCTCGTGCTTCTGCACGGGGCAATTTTCATTGCTCCGGGCGGACAAGACATGAAGTAATGGGAAGGAGGCGTGTGTCATGGCAAACCCGAAGAACACGGCTGAGCTTGCTGCCTTGAAGGAGAAATTCGAGGGCGCTAGCTCTGTCTTCCTCACCGAGTACCGCGGCCTGACCGTGGGTCAGCTGCAGGAGCTGCGCGGTGAGCTCGGTTTTGACGTTGAACTGCACGTCGCCAAGAACACCCTCGTGAGGATCGCTGCCAACGAGCACGGCATCGAGGGTCTCGATGATCTTCTGACCGGCCCGACCGCCGTCGCTTTCATCAAGGGCGATGCAACGGTCGACGCCGCGAAGGTCATGAAGAAGTTCGCCAAGGATAACGAGATGTTCGTTATCAAGGGCGGCTACATGGACGGTAATGCCCTCGACGCAGCCCAGGTTGCTGCTGTCGCGGACATGGACAACCGCGAGACCACTCTTTCCAAGCTCGCCGGCGCATTCCAGGGTTCTCTGGCGAAGGCTGCTGGCCTGTTCCAGGCTCCGGCATCCAAGACGGCACGACTCGTTGCCGCACTGCAGGACAAGCAGGAAGCCGCTTAAGGCGACTTCCACCACTAGTACGCACACCAAACATCTGGCCGCATAAGGCCACTACAGAAAGGAAGCCACCATGGCTAAGCTCTCCAAGGATGAGCTCATTGAGCAGTTCAAGGAAATGACCCTTATTGAACTTTCCGAGTTCCTGAAGGAATTCGAGGAGGTCTTCGACGTGACCGCTGCCGCTCCGGTCGCTGCTGTTGCAGCTGCTCCGGGCGCTGCTGGCGATGCCCCGGCTGCTGAGGAGAAGGACGAGTTCGACGTCGTTCTCGAGGCTGCTGGCGACAAGAAGATCGGTGTCATTAAGGCTGTCCGCGAGATCGTCTCCGGCCTGGGCCTGAAGGACGCTAAGGAGATGGTTGAGGGCGCACCGAAGGCCATCCTCGAGGGCGCTAACAAGGACGACGCTGAGGCTGCTAAGGCCAAGCTCGAAGAGGCTGGCGCAACCGTCACCCTTAAGTAAGCGCCTTTCGCTTATCGACGACACCCCCTTCAGTCGCATCCGCGACCGAAGGGGGTGTTTCACGTTTCCGGGTGCCACCACCCCGCGTGAAGAGCTGGTGCCATTCTGTGGAAATGCTTCCGTCCTTCCGGCATCCTTGAACACGAAAGAGCAAAGTCAAGGACTGGTGAGAATGACGAATACTCCGGCTAAAGAACCTGGTCGGCTTATCCCGTGGCCCTATGATGTCGATTCCGATGTGCTGGCGTTCGGCTTATCATGCGTGCCTGATTGGGTGCCACCGGAGTACTGCGAGTTTTTCGACAGCTATGCCGCGTTTGGTCTTGATGGTGCTGATTGGTTTTCTCCGTTTTATCCGCCAAGCGAGACCTCTAGCGTCCTGTCCGGCTATGCCAGCATGCGTGAGGTCGCAGAGGCTTTCGGTGCGGACGCGGATGCGTGGTTCCCGGTAGCGGATAAGTTTGACACCGAGTATGTGGCGTACCACCGCAAGGACGATGGCTCGGTTGAGTTCGGCCGCTACCATTTCGAAGATCAGGAGTTTTTGGACGGACCGTATCCGAGTATGACGGCGTGGATGCGCACCTACGGGGTTGATCTTTAACCAGATGGAAGTGTCGAGTACTAGGTTCGATGACCGTTCTTTTGATCGGGTGTGTGTCGACGGAGTGAGTTTGTCCACGGTGTGGTTTGAAAACTGCACCATTACTCGCCCGTATGGGACGCCCAGTGGTGTGTCGGGTGTGTCGTTGGTCGATTCGGAACTGAATTGTCCGGAGTTCGGGTTGCGTGCGGACTGGTTTGCCACCATTGCTGGGTCCACGTTGCGTGATGTGGTCATTGAGGGAAGTGGTGCGCAGTTTCCGATTTCGGCCAAGGTGATGGGTTCGACGGTCACTGGTGAGATCCGGAATGTGAGTTTCGCTGAGCATCATCGGTATGACCAGCTCGATGGTGTCGATTTGTCGGGCTGCACGCTGGAAAACGTGAGTTTTCTGGGGATCCCGATGGAGCGGGTCGCGCTGTCGCCCGAGGATGAGGCGCTGGTGGTAGACGATTGGGTCGCTGTCGCGGATGATCTGCATGCAGTCGCTCGCGAGGGGATGGCGAGCAGCGACGGCAAGGTGAATCTCGCGGCTGGGGAGCTGCACCACTTCATTGAGCATGATGCGTCGCTGTTCCTCTCGACGCACGGACTCACGCGCCCGGATGATTCTCTCGGGTATGACGAGCGGCGTGGTTCGCGCTACCTGCATGAGCTTGTTTCGACGGATAAGCCTGAATGGTTTGTTGAGGCGATCCGGTCGTTGTATCGCGAGGTCGATGGTGGGCGGTTGCTTCCCGAGGGGCTCTGATCGGGGAGGAAGCGCTGTAGCCTCTAGCGCTGGCTGGGACTTGGACGGTTCCGTTGGCTTGAGTCTGGGGGTGTGCGATCTGCTCGTCGTGCCTCACACTGCGTTCACTGTTCCGGTGCCTCGGCATGGCCTGGTTCTAGTTAGGCTCTATGAGCGTAGGTGAGATTTCGCCAAGGTGAAAGGGCACTGCGTCTCAATGGATTTCGGTATTGATGCACCGATTGCGTTTGATCGGGTGCTCCATGAGCTTGAGGGTGTTCGTTCGTATCCGTCGATGATTACTCCCGGTGTCACTGTCCACAATGGAAAACTGGGGATCGGTGGTTGTGAGTTCCATGTTCGCGCGACCGAGACTCCTGACGGTGTCTCGGAGTATTCGATCGCTATGCCGGGCGAGGGTGGGAACACGTTTCTGGAGATTCCGCTTTTGACGTCGACTGCGCGTTTTACTGCGGCGTTGGATGAGCAGGGTATTCCGTGGGCCGATGATGGGAAGTCGGACATCGTGTTGTACGAGCATTGGATGGCGTTTTTCGACGACGTCGGGGAGATCACCCATGTGCTGTGGTACAACCGCGAGTTGATGACGGACGTGGAGTTACTGGACGCTGCGTTTCCGCCGAAGCAGTGACAGGCACTGCGTGCGTTCGCGTCTCGATTCGTGGCGGCGAAACCGGAATCGCGGTTAGCATTTGGCAGACAAGGCCATCTGGAAATTGAGCAATGCCGAGGTACGCGATGGATTTCACTGTGCGCCCGCCTGAGGGGTTCGAGTTGGGGCATACGCAGGACTACTACGAGGGGAAGGTCTCGAACTTCTTTCTGACTGATGCGGTGTGGGGCAAGACTTTCAGGGGCGGTGTCGTCGAGGAGTTCGGGGAGTTGGCGAATGTCTCCGGCGAGTTCACGGGCGATATCGTCACGGCATTGTCGATTGGGGTCAGTGAGGATTCCACGTTGTGCGGGGTTCCGCTTGCCCAGCCGTTGGACCGGGTGGCTCTCCAACTTGAGAGTGAGGGTTTTGCGGTTGAGGGGTGGGAGCAGATCGACGATGACGTAACGATCCTCCACCTGATCACTGATACCGGGAAAATGCAGGTCACTGCAACGCACGGGAAACCCACGGCTGTTGTCTGGGTGATGGGCGCCCAGGGCGCGAAGCAGTAGCAGGCAGTGATGAAGACGCCGGATTGTGAGCCTCTGGCCTGCTTTCTAGTGGCAAGTGGCTGGGAGCGTGAGAACGAGACGTCGTTCTTGCTCAAGGGGCCGTCGCTGGCGTCGCGGTTGGTGCTCGAGCCGTCGCATCCTCTGGGCGATCCTGGAGGTGAGTCGGTGGTGGCGCACGTCAGTGTGCTCGACCCGGCGTTGCGCACGGCATCCAATGACGGGGTAATCTACCGGGGCGCGCCGCAGTCGCTGTTCAACGCGGCGTTGATCGGCAAGGCTTCGAATGCATTGACTACGGCTATCCGGCTGCAGCGTGACGGGGTGCCGGACACTGAGCGTTCTGCACAGTTGCATGCTGATATAATGGGCTTCACCAATGGTGTGTCTGCTCCGTGGATTGCGCAGTGTATTTCTTCCGGCGAACGTAGTGGAAGCGACCGCAGTGAGGCAGATGCGCGGAATTTGGCTGCGTCGTTGCGTTCGTTGGGGGAGGACAGTCTCGCGGTGGAGGTTGAGAAGGACGCCGCTAGGTTCCATTCGGAGCGTGGGGCAGAGGTGCCCGCATACACTGTTGCGGTCTTCATTCCGTCTGGTTGTGCCGGCACGGACACGATTTTCAGCATTGTCGAGGCGTCGAGCGCGGATAGCGCTCCAGATCCGCGACTCGAAGATTACGTGGAGGTTCTCGCGCTTATCGACGGCTTGTCTACCCCACGTGTCCGTAATTCCCGCCTAGTGACTGTGGAGGTTGCGTGGAGTCATTCGGTTCCGGAGGAGCTGCTTGAGGCTGCGGAGCGTGATGGTCTGGGTGTCTGCAATCTGACGACGGGTGAGTTCTATCTGGCTGGCGATGAGGACCCGCGTTTCACATCTGAGATCACTTATCGGCTTGCGTGGGCATCGCCGACGACGGCCGTTCGGGCGTTGGGGTTGATCCGTCGGGGGAGCATCATTGCCGGCGCTGATGCTGATACTGCTGTTTTTCTTCTTGACGATGCGAGCGGGGATGCGCTCACGGTCGAATACGACTTGCTGAGCGGCTCCTACCAGGTTGATCACCGTGCCACCTCGGATAAGAGCGCGCTGCCTGCGCGTTTTTCCTGCGGTTACGAAGAAGCCGTCCAACTGGTGGAGGCGTTCCTCGCATGACCTGAGTCGGTTAGGAATTACTTGTAATCGAGCGCTACTCGGGTTTTTCGTAGACGATGGAGGACATGACTAAGTTTCCTTCGGATCTTTTCAGCGTGTCGGGGCAGCCATGCGACGAAGCCAGGATGGAGCAGATTGAGCGGAATCTTGGTGTTGATCTGCCTGGGCGCTACCGGGAGTTGATCATGGCGACTGGTTGCGGGGATGTGGCCGAAAAGTATGCGTACTCGCGTAGGTACTGTGGGAAAGACGGTACTGATTTCGGGGGCGTGAAGACCTTGTGCGGCAACGGCCCGAACCCGCATTCGGCTTTTCGGTTTGATGTCGATGGTGATGCGTTGAGGATTGCGAGGAAGTGGGAGTATCCGCAGTGGGGTGTGTTGTTCGGTTTCGGTTATGGGAGTGCGCATACTCCGCTGTTGCTCAATGTGAGCAATCCTGCCTACCCGGTGGGGGCGGTTGTTCACCTTGATGTGGAGGTCGGGGAGGAGACCTGTATTTTCGACAGTTTTGATGAATTCTTTGAGGATTTGGTCGACCCGTTTGAGCCGGAGGGGTTTGATCCGTCGGAGCTTGATAGGTCCAAGGTGCGGGCCATCAAGGAGCCTGGCATGGACAACGCGGTCAAGGAACCGAGTGAGGGGCATGCTTCGTCTCCTGCGCGTGAGGTGGTGCATCCGAACCCGGATGCAGGCGGCGGGTTCGGAATTATCGTGAGTGAGCCGGTGGAGGAGAAGTTGTTGTTACCGTCGATTGAGCGACGGTTGCTGTTGCCGCCGCGGTCGACGCCAGCGTTGGATGCTTTCGCTGAGCAGGTGGAAGATAAGTTCATTACGTCGGTTGAGGTTGCCGGTGACGGGTTGTTGGGCATCAAGGTGAATCTTCCTTCGCCGAGTACTGTCGCATCTAGGATTTCTCCGGTTGCCTTGGCGAATGGAGTGGCGTTGGCTGTTCCTGAGTGGAATTACGTGCTTACTCGTGGCAGCGAGGTTGATACGTATCGTCTGCGCGCGAGGGGTTCGGAGTTCGAGTATGCGTCCGCTGAGCTTGTCGATGAGACGCTTGATTTCATCGTCCGTATTTCTATCCCTGATGGGGATGAGGATTTCATTGTGGTGGCTGAGCGTACTGGTGATGAACGGTGGGGTGAGGAGGAGAAGACCCCGTTCATTCGTTCACGGTGGGAGTTTGAGAACAGTGATTGGGCTGTGGAGTATCGGGATGCACACAAGCAGCAGTTTTTCACCTTCACTCCCAGTGTTGATGAGGTCGCGCGGTTGGTGAAGCATTGGCTTGCAACCGGTGGTGATGTCGCTGGTGAGGCTGACTGGCAGAACCTGTAGCAGCGCGATTGCTGTAGGACTGGAGCGTGATGGCTGACAAAGGGGTAGTGATGAGTGATCCGGCGACAGAGTTGGCTGAGGTAAGGAGGCATGATGAACGAAGCAGCAATGGAGGCGGCTGAGGCGGCGGGGTTGCACACTCCGGTGCCATCGCGGCATGAGAAAATTTCCGATGATTTGCTCGAGCATTATGTGTATGGGTTGAGGGACTATATCCGAAGCAAGGAATATACGTCTGATCATGCGACAGAATTAGTGTGCGTAATCAACGAGTTTCTTAAGGCGCGGCATCGGTATTTGTTTGATGCTTTTGAGGAGTGTTATTACGAGGTGCCGACAATTGATTTCCGGAGTCAGGTGTTTTTCTCGTTGGAGCGTTTGGCAGGTAGTCGGGGTGAGCTGCTTGACCGGATGTTGGAGATGTATATGACGGATCATCGCAGTATTGGGTCGACTAGCGAGATGATCAAGGAGTATTTCCAGGTCATGGTGGTCAAGAAGGGCAAGCAGCGGCATTGGGATCTGATTGCACAAAGCGTGGATACTCAGAAAGATGTTGAGTTTCTTACGATGTTGACGTCGAAGTTGCAGGCGAAGTTGGATCGACGTGGTGTGGTTGCGTGGATGCCGGAGTTGGATGATGCTCAGCGGGTGGTTAGTGGCCCGCCTGTGACACTGGAGGATAAGTAGTAGTGGTCATTCCGTTCTATATTTCTTTTAGCCAGGATGAATTTGCTGACCTGGATGGTGGCTCGGTTGGGGCTCGTCGTGACGCGATCGTCGATGCGCTTGAGACGGCGAGTCGTCCGGTGGTGGACATCGACGCGTTTTTCGGTGAGGTAGCTGAGGAGCTTGCAGAGTTCACGGATGAGTCGACGGCGAGCCGCATTGTTTTCGGTGCTGCGGATTGGGACGGCGAGGACGTGACTGATGGGATGCGGATCAACACTCCTGATCAGGTGGCGAGTTTAGCAGCGGTGCTCGACGGGCTTTCGCTGGATGATTTCACTCATCCTGATGAGGTTGAGGCTTTGTCGGATTTCTACATGGATGCGGCGCGGCGTGGGGATGCTGTTGCGGTGTATCTCAGCTAGAGGGGGTTGGTTGTTTCATGTCTGATTTGCCTACGCGTTATGACGCTGTCAGCGACGATGAGTTAGACGTGTTTGTCACGCGTCTTGCTGAGCAGCTTGAGCAGGGGTGTGAGGATGTCGATGCTGTTGCTGGGCTTGCCCGGGTGGTTGATGAGCATGTGTGGGCTCGGCACGGGCAGTATTTCGAGACTCTTTTTCAGTGTTATCTTGCGGAGCCGCGGTTCGCTGTGCGGTTCCACATGTTTAGCTGTCTGGAGCGGCTGACGGGGCATGATCCGGAGTTGTTGGACCTGATGTTGGAGCTTTATGACCGCGACCACCGGACGGTTGAGGCTCCGTATGAGCGCGAGGAGATCAAGGGGTTGTTCCAGTATCTTTTCGCCACCAAGGGCCATCAGCGTCATTGGGATGCGATTGCCCGGACGGCCACGACGGAGGCTGATCGGAAGATGGTCAAAGCGTTGTCCTACAAGATGCGGAAGGCCAACACCAATCCTGTAGATCCGTGGTTGCCCGAATAGTTGGGGGCTTGGGTAGCCGGGTGTCGTCGATAAGTGACTTTCGGATGAGCGTCAGGAGGTTGACCTAATGGGTGGTCCGACCCGTAAGCAGTTGGTGGAGCGGTGGGAGGATTCTTGTACTCCGGAGATGTTGGTTGCTCCGTCTCCTTTTGGTCTGGTTGATGGCCGCGAGGATTTTCGTGGTTTTCATTGGTCGTGTGCTCTCAATCGGTATGGTCTAGCCACTAAGGATTTCTTGCGGGCCGGGCAGGTACTTGACAATGTGGACCTCAGCTACGCCGAGATTCATCCGTTTCAAGCTCGCGAACTGACGTTGAGTAATAGCTACGCCAAGCAAGCGAAGATAATTGTTCAGGACTGGACCTATGGCAGCATTACTAGCTGTGAATTTGATCGGTGCACGATAAAAGGCTCTATGCCTTGGCTCAAGGTATCTGTGGCCAAGTGTGTGTTTCGTTCGTGCAAGTTCCCGGAACTTTTTGCTTATGGGACACGCTACGACCAATGCCACGTAACTGATATGCGTCTCAACGGACCCGTTGGGGGCAGATCGTCTAATCCAGTATTGACAAATGTTTCTGTGAGCGGCCAATGGAAAGAGTGCTCCTTCGAGGAGACGGTTGAGGGGGATCAGCTTGTAGGTTGCGACTTCAGCGATGTCGAATTCGGGGCCTGCTCGTTCCCGTACGTTGATGTACGCAAGGTGGCCGTTCCAGAGAATGTGCGGCGCTATACGGTGTTGAATTGGGAGTCTGTGCATGAAACGATCGCGGATCAGCTGGCGCAGCTCGTCGAAAGTTCTCTAGAGGGCAGCGAGGTTTATAAACAGGCGAGGTTGGCGCGTTCTTTGCTGGAAATGGATGACCGGGGACAACACGAGTCGGCGCCGAGGCCTCGTGGTGCCCGCTACTGTAATGAGCTGAAGGCTGTGGCCGATTGGGGGCACAGTCGTAATTACTTAGTTGAGCTGTATGTGGATGCGGGGGCGGAGTTCATGATTGATCCTGATTTTGAGGAGTTGTCTGGAAATGGGTCTTAACGCTGGGTTTGAGTTCATCGACGGTGAGTGGGCGGTCGGTGATCCGGGGATCGGGCCGGAGGAAGAGTGGATGATCAGTGTTGCTGATCTGTCGATGTGCTCTATCACGATTAGTACTGATGAGGGTGGCAGAGAGTTTTTCTTCGGTGCTAATCCCACGATTGTGTTCGATGTTGATCCGGAGTTGGTTCCGGATTATGACGGTGAGGTTTTCCGTTCCTTTTTCGCCGGTCGTTATCCGGAGGCGGAAGAAAAGATTGTGGAGTTTGCGGAGACGTACCGGATCATGGCTGGTGATACGGAGCCGACGTATGACGGCGAGGTGCGTGATGGTGGCGATCTCGTTGCTAAGTGGTGTGCTGTTTTGGGGATCCCGAGTCCGCTAGAAGCGGCCGAGTAGCCGACATTCAGATTCGGGGTCTGGGGTCAGTCACGTTCGTCGACTAGTGAAGGTTGGTCTGATGACATATTTCATGCAGTTTGATGTGTCGATGAAGGCTATTCGGCCGTCGGATAATACGCGGCTTTGTATGCCGACGCGTGGTGGTGACTTGGAGGTCCACGTCTACGAAGCCGAGCATCGCATAGGTGGTGTTTGTTTGGCAGCTGTTCCGCGCACTGCGGAGAATTTGGCTGTTTTGGGGCTTGGGGCTGATGCGGGAAGCGGGTCGGATTGGATCGTTCCGCCGTTTCCGTTGCTCAAGAATGCGTTTCGTAAAGGCGGGCCTTTTGTTCGGGATGGCAAGGTTGAGTCTGTGCCGGGGGATTTTGATCCTGCGAAGGTCGCGGTTGGTGGGGACGAGTATCGTCCGGGGTTGCCTGGGTTTGTGCCGACGGAGCTTAAAGACGAGATTCCGCTTGATGTTGACAGTGTTGACACGAGCAACTGGAGAATCCGGATTTGGGTAGGCGGGATGGCTACTAGAAGAGCAACCGTTGAGGAGCGTGACTACCAGCTGGTTCCGTGGGTTCTTTATCCGATTGGGTTTTTGGATTTGTGGCTTGAGCAGTATCGTTGCTATCACTTGGGTGTGGATATTCCGACGAAGTTGAGTCGGCCGGATGAGGACATTGATCATGGGGCTCAGGAATCTGAGTCGGCCTCAGGGTTGAAGATGCGTCGTGTTGAGTTGGATGCTTCTGCTGGGGAGTTGGAGGGTCAGCACTCGGTCTATATCCAGGTTGTGGTTGGTTCTGATTTGGATAAGGCTGTGGCTGCAACAGGGCATGAGGCTAATGGGTACTTCCTGGAGGGGTTGGCGGAGTACTTCAAGTCGACGGGTCAGATTGATGGCAGTGTGCAGTTTGATCCGGAGGGGGAGGGGATCGGTATTTACGGGGATCCCAAACACGTCGAGAAGGTTCAGGCTGTTTTCGGTGAGATTGCCGAGGCGCCGGCAGAGATTGCGGGGTTGGTTGAGAAAGCGGAGGCGGCCGGCGTCGAATTCGACGATTAGTCTGGATCCTGCTGGTTTGGTGCTTTGAAAACGCAAGGCATTGGTGGTTGCTGACGGTGTTTGTGAAGTTGGATCCGGAAAACCAGATCAAAGCCGCAAACGCTGAGGTCGTGCGGGTTGTAGAAGCTATAAATCCTGAGCTGGTTCCGTAGCGCTCGTTTTTATCGGTTCATGAACCATTGCAGTAGAGCGGACAGTCCCACAGTGCCTCCGAGGAGGAGTATGCCGATGATGGCGGAGCCAATGAGAATGCCAATTCCCCGCGGTGAAACGGCCGGTTTTGAAGAACCAAAGCGAACGGCCTGAGTCAGGGCGTTTATTCGTAGCTTTTCAGCTTGAATGGCTAGGCGCCCGTCTGTTCGAGGTGGCGCGGTCGGTTCGCTCGAATTTGCGGGTGGTTGCGTTGCAGGCTGCGGTGGGCCAACGTTGACATCGGGTTGGACCGGGGTAGCGCGGTGGGACATAGGTTTAGGTTCTCCTTTAGATCCGTCACAACCTAGGGAGGCTGTCGACGAACCGGCCAATTGCTTCGTCGACTGGATTTGGTGCTGGTGCGGGCGCTGGCGCCGGAGCAGGCGGGGGCGGTGCCACCGTGACACTGGTAACTGTCACTGGGTCTGGTGGCGAGGGAGTCGGCGGCGTCGGTGGTGCCTCCGGCGAGGGCGGTGCTTCCTTGGGCTCTTCTTTCTCTGGTGTGGGAGGCGGTGGAAAGTAGCTTGTTGGCAGCGGTGGAAGTTCGCCGAGTGGCGGAATCTGCTGCTCGGGGACCTCGTCTTTCGAGGCGCCGGGAGCTCCACACGAATTTAGTGTTACAGCCGAGACGGCTAGACAGGCCACAATTGTTAAGCTTCGTGGGTTCTTCATCGTGACAACTCGCTTGCTACCGCGTGTACGGCCTTTATTTGCTCAGCGCTATAGAAGAAGCGCTTCACACCCTCATCCCATCCTTCCGGCGACGCAGGATTGCCTGCAGAACAGAGAAGGCGGGCTGCCGTCAACGAAGCATCATCGATGCTATCCGGATTCGGCTTTCTGCCTTCCTCTACAGCTACTGAGTACTGTTCCCACCTTGATGGCATGATCTGCATTGGGCCTACAGCCACGTCGTTGACCGTGTCACCGTCGGTGGCTCCACCGTCCGTATCTGGAACAACGACAGGTGGCATCTTCATCACTCGCAAACCTCGAAGGGGTTTAGTTGTGATCCCGTTCTCGTCAACGGAGGACTCCTGCGCCCGGCCATGGTCTGAGGCTACTTGCGCGATCGCAGCAATAGTCGGCCAGCCAACAGCGCAGTCTTCGTCAGCTTCGACCCGCCAAGCTGCATATGCATAGGCACGCAACTGTCGTTCAGGGATCCCATACGGCTCCGCGCGTTGTCGCGACCAATCCGATACCGCTTCGATCTCGTCGTATCTTACTGGCTCGGGAGGCTCAAGGCGTGGGGCGCAGGCGGTCAGCATGACAGCTCCAACTGCCGTAACCAGCGTCGTCAACCTAGTGCGTGGCATGGGAGTTATTCCGTGCACCAAAGTCCTGTGCCACCGTGGCGGCGAGCTCCTGATAAGCCTGCAGTGTTGGCTTTGCGAGGCGGTCAATGTCCACAGCGGCGCCCTCTGCCAGATGGCGGTCGTAGGGGATGACATGCACTGCGCGGGTGCGGGCGCGGAAGTGTTCGATTAGCTGGTTGAGCTCCACAGTCGGCTTTCCGGGCGCAGAGGTCGACACGACGACCACTGCGTTGGCAGCTAGCTGTTCGTAGCCGTGAAGGTTCAACCAATCGAGGGTTGCTGAAGCAGACTGAGCGCCGTCAAGCGCAGGCGATGTCACCAGCACGAGGGTGTTGGCGAGGTCTAGCACACCGCCCATGGCAGAATGCATCAAACCGGTGCCACAGTCGGTGAGAATGACATTGTAATGGTGCTGAAGGATCTCGATTGCGCGACGGTAGTCTTCCTCGCTGAACGCTTCAGATACTGCGGGATCGCGTTCCGATCCGATGACTTCGAGCCGGGATGGTGCCTGGTCCGTGAATGTACGAACTTGCGGGTAACGTTTCGTTTCCTCTGCGTTCAGCAAGTCTCTGATTGTGGCGGATCCCGGAGCGACTACACGTTGTGCCAAGGTCCCGAGATCTGGGTTGGCGTCAACTGCGATCACACGGTCGCCGCGCTCCTTGGCGAAAACACCGCCGAGCGCCACGGTTGTCGTCGTCTTACCAACACCGCCCTTCAAACTCATGACAGCGATGCGGTAATCGCCGTGGAGCGGTGCGCGTACGGCCTTGAGGAGGCGTTCTTGAGACAATTCCTGCTTCGACCCTCCCAGGTTGATTCGGCCGCCGGTGATGCGGTAGACGAACCTGCGCCACCCCTGCTTCGGTGGAGCTTTGACCGGGTTGATCAGATTGGACTGGTCTAGTGCGGTTGGAGGTGTCAGTTGTACCTGCTGATCGGGCTGTTGATTCTGGATCGGAGGTGTGTGAACGTGCGGGGACTCTTGCGGCTGGGGGTTGAACGTGGGCTGGGGAGAGTGGCTCGGATCCTGGTATTCAGGGACGACCTGTTGCCTCGTGTGAGGAACCTGCTGTGATTCTGGGGTGCGGGTATGCTCAGTTGGCTGCTGTGGCTGAACCTCCTGCTGTGGTTCAGGCGCATAATGGCGCGGAGACTGCTGCTCCTGAGCATGGCGCGGAGACTGCTGCTCCTGAGCATGGCGCTGCGGAGACTCGTGTACCGGCGAGTGGTGCCGCGGTTCTTGGGCGGCCCGATCAGTCGGGGAGGGCCAAGGCTGGGCAAAATTCGGCTGGTATTGTTGCGGTGCGCTGGGCTGTTCCGGTTGAGGCGGCTGTGGATTTTCCGAAGGACGCGGCTGCGGCTGTTGAGGTTGACTATTTGGCCCGTATTGGAGCCATGACGGGAGCGACTGCTCGTTGCCGGGGTGTTGGTCCACGTTTCCCTCCTTCGTTCAGCCTCGCTATTCTTAGAGAGGCTATTGGAGTCTCATGGTAGTTATAGCGAACAACTTGTCTATCTGAACTTTAGCGAAAGCGGTGATGTGCCGGTGTCAGTGTTTTCTCCGGCGGAGCTCTGCCGCAATTTGTTGGCCTCAGGAGCTATCGCGCATTCCCAGCGGGCTACCCCGCGTGATACTGACAGGCCGATGGTCATTGCCGTTGCGGCCTTGGGCGAGCAGCTGCTCACTACCTCCACTACGGCTCTAATCTCAGCAGTGCTCGGCGCCGCTGTACGGCCGCCCGTGGTAGCTGTCGATGGTGATGGAATCAACCAGCCTTTGCGTGGTGTACTTGGATCGAGTGGGGCCGGAGACTTGATCAGCTTGGCGCATCTCCCAGGCCGTGATCTAAAGCGTTCCGCTATTGAGAGCTACGCGGACACAACTTGTGCAACCCCTCTGCTGAGTGTTCGCGCTGATAATCCAGAACCGGTAGTTTCGGAGACTCTGCTGAACGTTGTGCAGCGGGCGTCTCATCGGTGGCCGGTCGTTGTCGTCGACCTGCCGTTCACCTGCGGCGGAGAGTTGATTGCAGCGGGCACAGCCATGGCGACGCACGTGGTTCTTCTTACGGATAAGTATCACCCTGGGCACCCGTGGCTGTACCAAGCCGGCCACCACCTCACTGTCCCCGCACAGAGCGGCCGCGTCACAGTGATCAAGGTGGGCGCTCAGCCAGCTGAAACCGACCCGCAGGATACCTTGACTCTTCCAGCGACCGGGATGGGCAGGAGCGCGCGCGACCGGCTTATCGTTCCTGATGATGCATCGGCCGTGATTCAGTACAACCAGCTGCTTTCTAGGCTCTACAACTAGATGCCTGAAAAGCCTTATGTGGTCGCCCAGTAGTACTGGTAGAGACCCTGGCATGCCAGGATAAGTGGAATCACTGCGAGGCAAACAATAACGTCGAGGAACGAGAGCGTCCTCGCATTGCGAGCCTTTTGAACCTCGTCACGCGACGGAAGCTGCAGCACCAACATCAAAAGCAGGGTCACGATGAGTGTGGCGATCGTCGCGATCCACACCCAGAGGTCGGTTGTCGTAGAGGGACCCCACCACACATCTGGCCGAGTAATCGTCTGCCAATCTTCCTGCCCCCAACGGACCAAGGCTCCAGCAATCAGTGACGCCCCGAGAATTCCAACCGAATTCAGCACCGTGATGATACGTGCGTCCGCGAATCCATTCTGACGAAGAACCGTCGCAACGACCACCATCAATGCGATCAGCCCGTGTTGCCACACCGGGCTCGTGGCAAGACACAGCACAACTCCGAGTGCTAGTGCAGCTGCAGCCCAGGCAGCTCCTCGGCTGGCTGCTTCGGCACGCCGAGAATAGGCGCGGATAGCCTCTCGTTTCACGGGGTCACCAGCGTCATTCTGACGGATCAATGTTGGAAGCCCGGTCGCGCGAAGCCCGACGGACGGGGCGATGAGCAGAATTAGGATCGGAACCCACGCCCCCCAAGCGCACACTGCGTAGATATTCGCTCCAGCCATGACAGCACCTGCCACAGCAGCCGCGAACACCGAAGCGACTGTGCAGGCCACTACACCCGCGAGTCCTCCGGCTGCCACGCGACGACCTGCTGCCCAAACCGCGGGGGCAAAGGCTATGGCTACAACCGCTACCCACCACGGCACTGCTTCAGTCGCAGGCAGGGAAGCGAAGAAAACCCGCGCCGTCGCTGCAGTCGTGTAAGGAATCGCAAAACCTAGCCAGCGCATCCAGCTGTGTCGTCTCCACACAGCGAGCCCAAAAAGCGTAAGAGTCGCAATCCAGGCTGCCCCAAGCATGAACCAACTTTCAGGCGTTAGCGGTAGCGATTGGTTCCAGATTCTGGCATCGGTGGTGAGAGTGGTGAGCGTCAGCACGGCAGCTACTACTCCGAAAACCCCGCTTGAGCGCACCTCCCCGGAGTATCCCCACTGCGCAGCAGCGATTGTGTTCCGGACTTCAGCCAAGGCGTCATCCACGAATGGCGTGTGTGCAGCTTCCTCACGACGCGTGAGGTACAGCTTGTCGCCGTCTTGAACGTTGAATTCTGCCAACGTGGCGTGAGGATCGATGGCGCCGGTTTTCGGCAACGACAGCACCCAGGTGTGAGTATCTGCGGTGGCGATAGACGACTGTGCATCGGTGGGCGCTCCGGTTGACGTTCTTTGTGCCTTTTCATGTTGATCCAGCAGCTCGACTATGTCGGCGACGATATCCACGGCGGGCCGTGATAAAGGGAGCGAAACATCGAGTTGGCGCTCGTCGTGGAATACGCTCACGCGAACAAAAGGATGACTCATGCCCTTAATAGTTACACAGTCAGACAGGTGCGTATATCTGAGCTGAACGTTTGCGCAGCCCTGACTTAGAATGCGGGGTTATGAGCACCCGCATTGTCCATCGGCCTGCACGTCTGCACAGAACTATTCCCCAGGAAAAGCCGCTGGATGTGGCTCAGATTCCTACGATTCGGGCACGCTCAGGTGGGGCTAACGCCCTCACACTTATGATGCCCATCGTCGGCGGAACCGGCATGGTTTTGATGATGATGTCGTCAGGTAATCCGATCCGAATGGTCGTTGGCGGTGTCATGTTTGTCGCGGTGATCTTGGGTGCGATTGGCATGTTCATTCGCCAGCGAACTGGCTCGCGCCGCCAGGCGGAGGAGGAACGTACCCGATTTCTGGAACACCTTCAGGAGCTGGAGGAAGAGGTGCGTGAGGTTGCTCAAAAGCAGCAGGTTGAAGCTTTAACGCGGCACCCCCATCCACGCTCGCTGCTGGATGTCACGCGTGACCCTTACCGTTTGTGGGAGCGCCGGCGGGGTGATGAGGATTTCCTGGTTGCCCGACTTGGGACTGGAGTGGGAACGATGGCCCGTGGAATCAATGTGCCACCAGCGAAGGACCCGATGTCGGTTGCCGAGCCGCTTTCGCAAGCGCACTTGGATCGGATGATGCGCAGGACGAGCACCATCGAAGGGCTGCCGATCGCGATTCCGGCACGTGGAGTCGTTTCGCTCGTTGGGCCGGCTGAAATCACTGCCGAAGCTGTTCGCAGCATTGTTTCTCAGATCGCGGTGTTCCACGCACCTGATGATGTGAGACTGCACCTTGGACTACCGCTCAGCAACAATGATGATGGACAGTGGGCACTGTGGCTGCCGCACCTTCTTTCCCCTGAGTCATTCGACGGCCCGATCGGCAAACGCAATGTCTCCTATGACGAGGAGACGTGTGAGGAATTATTAGCCGAACTTGACGAGCGTGCAGAGGAACTGGTGGAACGTTCCAGATACCAGCTTGCAGAACTCGACCGCGAGCATCTGGTGTTGGTGGTGAATATGGACCACCCGCACGGGAAGCTGATCAGTGCCAAGGCTGGGGCGATCCGGTCGCTTCAAGCTGCTCGGGTGACCCTGTTGGCTACTTCCTCGGTGCAACACTTGGAACCGTCGCATGTCGATGTTCGTGTGCTTTTTTCGCCAGACCGTTCGTTCAAGGTGCAGTTGCTGGACCGTGGTGAAATCCGCGAGCCTGAAAGCGGGGAAAAAGGGTACGCGGAACGTGTTCTCTACGGCGGCGACAAGGGGACTCTCGACGAGGTTAGCCCTGCTATTGCTGAAAGCGTCGCCCGGGGCGTTTCACCGCTTCGTCTCGTAGAGGATGCCTCGCCCGACTCGGCTTTGGAGCGCACGATCGCGCTAGACGACATGCTCGGGATCGCTAATTTCGCGTCCTACGACATCGAGCAAGCGTGGGCTCCAAACGGAGAACGGAGCTTTTTGAACGTTCCCTTCGGTATTGGCGCTGATGGTGAGCCGATGCGGTTGGATATCAAGGAGTCGGCTAAATCAGGTATGGGTCCGCACGGGTTGTGCGTCGGCGCGACTGGTTCAGGCAAATCGGAAGTGTTGCGCACGCTTGTTTTGTCCCAGGTGATCTGCCATCCGCCTGACCAGCTTTCGCTCGTTCTGGTCGACTTTAAGGGTGGTGCCACTTTCGCAGGGCTCGAGCCATTACCGCATACTGCCGCGATCGTTGACAATCTTGAAGATGGAGCCGGCCTGGTAGATAGGTTGCACGATTCAATCCTTGGAGAGATCCAGCGTCGTCAACGGGTATTACAGCAAGCCGGCAACCTGGCCAATGTGGGGGAGTACAACAAGCTCAGAGACGAGGGCAAGGTTACCGATCCTCTCCCTGTGCTTTTTGTGGTTATTGACGAGTTCGGTGAGTTGCTCGCAGCTAAACCAGACTTCATTGAATTGTTCGTCCAGATCGGGCGTATCGGCCGCTCGATCGGTGTCCATTTGTTGCTGGCTTCTCAGCGGCTGGAAGAAGGACGTCTGCGCGGTTTGGAATCCTACCTCTCGTACCGCATCGGCTTGCGTACGTTTTCCGCTCAGGAGTCTCGCGCAGCGATCGGCTCAACCGCCGCGCACGAGCTGCCGCCGATCCCTGGTTCGGGCTACTTGAAAGTGGACCCGGATATTTTTGACAGGTTCAAGGCGGCGTATGTTTCTGGACCATACGAGGCAATTGAGCAAGCTCACGAGCGCGAGTTGCCGCCTGTGCCAATGCCGCTGCACCTGACAAACACCACCGAGGAATGGTTGGCGCGCCGTCAAGCTGAATTCAACACTCAATTGGACAACCAGCGTGAGGCGCAACGGGCAGCTGCCGGTGACGATGCTGGTCAGATCCCGACGACCTTGGACGTCGTTGTCAGCCGACTTGCCCCAGCGGCCCCGAGGACACGCCAGATTTGGCTACCACCTCTGCCCGCCCAAATGAATCTCGTGGACACGTTAGGTTCCGTGACAGCTACGTCTGACCGCGGTTTGAGTGCGCCTTCGGCTGGGCACATGGTGCTTACGTTGGGCGTCAAAGACAAACCGATGGAGCAGTGGCAGGGCCCATTGACACTTGACCTGTCGGGCGCTGGTGGCAATGCGGCCATCATGGGTGCGCCTCAGTCAGGGAAAACGACTGCTTTGCGCACGCTCGTCACCTCAGCGGCGCTCACCCATACGCCCCAGGAAGTGAACTTTTATCTCATCGACATGGCTGGCTCCGCTCTCACATATTTAGAGGATTTGCCTCATGTCGGTACTGTGGCGACCCGGTTCGATCAGGATCAATTGCGGCGAACTGTTGCCGAGGTCGGTGCTTTCATGGTCGAGCGTGAGCAGCTGTTCTCGGCTCATCAAATCTCGGATGTCGATGAAATGCGCCGAATGCACAAGCAGGGGTTGCTTTCGAATCTTCCCGCTGCTGACATCGTGCTCGCCGTCGACGGTTGGGCCACGCTGAGGAAAGATTATGAAGATCTAGCGGATCAAATTTCCGAGATCGCACAACGCGGTTTGGCATACGGCATTCACGTCGTGCTTGTCACGGGCCGCTGGGCGGATTTTCGCCTGCAGCTGCAAGCTGTGATCGGCACACGACTTGAGTTCGCGTTGAATGACCCGATCGACTCTGCGATTGGGAAGAAGGTTTCGGAAGGGCTCGTGGGTCTTCCCACCGGCAGGGCCGCAACCGCGGATGGGCTGTACAGCCAGATTGCGCTTCCGGTTCTGGGGCGCGGATCTACTGCCAAGGGGGCAACGGCTCAGGAGACCGTTGAAACTATCGCTGAGGCCTGGCCGAAATCAAGTGCACCGAAGGTGCGTATGCTCCCTGCGGAAGTCTCGTTGGCATCGATTCGCACGTCGCACCCGACTGTGCCGCCGGTGCGAATGGGGTTGGCGGAGTCGACGTTGTCTCCGGCTCGATTCGACCCAGAGGGCGATGAGCGACACGTGTTGGTAATCGGTGACGCAAAGTCCGGAAAGACTACCGCACTGAAGACTTACATTTCCGAGATCTTGGAGGACAAGCAACCTGGCGATGTGATGTTCGGAGTGTGGGATTTGCGCCGTGGGTTGTTGGGGGCCGTGCCGGACGAGTTCCTTGGCGGCTTCGCTGGGACCAGGAAAGGCTGCGAAACTCTCGCTAAGGGCATAGCAGGAGAATTGGAGCGACGGCTACCAGGGCCGGATGTGACGGTCGAGCAGCTACGGAACCGCACATGGTGGAAAGGTCCGGAGATCTATCTGGTCGTTGATAATCTCGATAGCTTCGAAGGCAGCAGCAACCCACTCAAGCCCATCGTTCCGTTCATAAATCAGGCAGCTGACTTGGGGTTGCACATGATTGTTGCCCGCCGCTCCACAGGTATGGCTCGCGGCGGGTATGACCCGATCATGCAAGCGATACGGGAAGCAGGCGCAGCTGGAGTGCTGCTTTCCGGCGACCGCCAAGAAGGGGCGATTTACCCGCGGATTTTCCTGAAGCAACTTCCTCCGGGGCGTGCACAGTGGGTGAATCGAGCGGGCCGTGTGGAGATGATTCAGGTGGCGCGACCCTAAGAACACGCTTAAAGTGTCTTAAGCCAGTCTTTCAGGTGAGCCTAACGTGCTCTGACAAGATTCAAACGTATGTAGCTCCAACGAAAGGGTTAACGGATGGCACCTGCGGTCGCAGATGACAAGCCTTTAGTCGCGCTGCCAGAGAATGCACCTCGACCACCGTTTGTGTGGTCGGCCAGTCTGCCGACAACATGGCGCATCATTGATTTGGATCCATCGCGGATGGATTCGAATATCGCTAATTTGCTTCGCGACGATGATCTTGTTCCGGGGGTGCGGTTGAGCAGCGCACAACGCCGCGCGATGCAGCAGTCGTTGAAGGACATGGCCACCCAAGCTAGGGAAGCTGGTGTTTTGCTGGCCCTTGTGCAGCCGGGTGTGGACGACGGAGAGATTTCGGTGGTTCCCTTACTTCTTCGTTGGGCGGACTCTGCACCAGTTCCGGCAAGTGTGCTATCCGCTCAAAAGCAAGTGGGCTCTAAGGCCGACACAAGCGTTGAGCCTACGAGATCCGGCGAAAGCTTTTTGCTTGCTTGCACCGAGGGACAAGCTGGGCCGCTAACTCAGCGGAGAACGGTCTACCATCACCAGGCATTCGTGCCGATTGCTTCCAGCACGTGGACGCTGACGGTGTCCTCCACCGCTCCTAGCGAATCTGTCAGCAGCGAAGTACGGGACATTGTTGCTAGGGTGGCAGCCAGTGTGATGGGTCACACTGAAATCACCGCCTCGGCATGCATCCTCAGCGACGCTGTTGAGCATGAAAAGAAAGCCGAGACGGAAGAGAATAATGAAGTGGAGAAGCCTGGAGCGGGATTGTCCCGTGTCTGGGTGCGTGGAGAGGGGGTTTACAATCATGCCGAGTGATTACTGGCGGGTGCCAATCACAGACCTGCAGACAATTGACGCAAAGCTCAAGGCTTTGGACGAGAGTGTGTCCTCTGTAGAAAAAGCCGCCGATGGAGCAGAAGGCGTCGACGATATTCATGGGGCGAAAATCACTTCAGCGGTCAGTGGCTTCTTTAGTGATTGGAAGGCATCGCGCGAATCGTTGCTAGACAACGTTGGGGTGCTCGGAGAGGCAGCGGGCATGATCGCTTCCACTGCGGAGACATTCGACACGGAAGTGGCCGGCAACCTCAACGAAATGGCAGGACAGCTGCGTCCCGGGGAGGGTGCGTAGATGTCGGCTGGTGTTTATGCGTTTCGTACCTCTCATGCGGATGAAGGTTCCTCCGACATTGTGTCCGTGATGAAAAGCATTCGGGAGACTATCGACAGGATTCGCAGTGACGTAGATGCGCTGAAACCCGATTGGGAAGGGTCTGAAGCGGAACTCTACGACAACATAAATCGGGAGTGGCGGAAAGCTGCTCGGCAGATCAACGACATCCTTAACGATGTTTCCAAGGCTCTCACCAGCATCAAAGATGCAAATGGTGAGGTGCGTACCCAAATCCAAACGGAGCTGGACAACATGACCTAGATCATCTCAACGGTTGAATTGAGCCAGCTTCCACTTCCTTCAGAAAAATACAGCTCCAAGAAAGGAATATTTCCATGTCCCAGTCGAACGAGATGTCCGTTGAGCACTCAGCGGTGTCGTCCCACGTTTCTTCGCTCCAGGACAACCACAGCCAGCTAAAGACGCAGTCGAGTCAGTTTCTCTCCGCCATCGAACCACTGAAGAACTCCTGGAAAGGCACCTCGGTAGCCGCATGGGAGAACATGACGAATGCGTGGCACGACAACATGGAAGATATCAACAATGCGCTTGAACAGCTGACTGGCCGTGTGGAACAGGCCGGTAAGGACTACCAGGCCGGCGAGGAAGAGCAGACCTCGATGCTTCAGCAGCGTTTCGCTGGCATGGAATTCAACAACGGTCCGATCCTCTAATCCCAATCCAACACATACCCAGATCTAATTCTTAAAGGAGCGCCATTATGGGTGTTTATGCGTACAACCGTCAGGATGCGGAGCAGACCGCTGATGATCTGAACAGTGTCATGGACGGCATTGAGTCGACGTTGTCTGAGATGGAATCCGATATCCAAAAATTGTCTGCTGGTTGGGAAGGCTCCGAGCAGGAGACCTACCGCGGTGTTCACGGCAAGTGGACCTCTGCGGCACAGAACATCAAGTCGATTTTGGGCCAGGTTCGTTCGGCCCTTGATGAGAACACGTCGGCTGTGACTGAGACTCGTTCCCGCGCTTCTCAGTCGCTTGTTGGTGAGTAATCCGTATTAAGTAAAACTAGCTTCCCGATTCGGGTCCTGATTGCGAAAGGTCTCTACGAGTAATGCCTGTGCCGAGTTTGCCGCCGTTTTTCACCTTCCGCCCGGATAATTTCCACATTGGAGGCAGCGTATCGACGTTGATGGCAGCTGCCGTTCGGTGGCGTACCTTCGGTGATAGCGCGCTTGAGGCTGCCTCCGCGATGCGGTCGATCAACGATGGCGGCTTTGAAGGGACAGAGGGCGACAGGTTCAGGGAGCTAGTTAACAGTGATTTCCCGTCAAACTTGCAAGTGACGGGTGATGCTCACGTTGGTGTCGCCGACGCAATCTCGCGTTATGCCACTTTGTTGAGTGAGCGTAAGGCGGAAATGGCGACTCTTGAGACCACCGCTCGTGGCAGTCATGCGGCCGTCAACGCTGCCGCCGCTAATGTCAACGCTGCTGAGGCAGCTCTGGCGGCCGCTCCGGATCCAGCGTCGAAGTCGGCCGCGGCGGCCGCGTTGGCGGCGGCGACCGCAGAACATCAAGCGGCGCTCGGCGTCTGGGAAGGGAACCTTGCAACCGCGCAGGGTATCCGCACCATGCTCGGAACAGATGCTGAAGCACAAGCTGCCATCATTGATACACAGTCGCGCAAAGCGTTCAAGGACAACCCGAAGCCGTGGGAAGCTGCATGGGACGCGGTGAGCGATTGGCTGAACGAGCACGGGGATATCCTGAGCTTCATCGCGGATGCACTGCAGATTGTCGGTGCGATCGCGATGTTCATCTGCCCCGTTGTCGGTGCTGTACTGCTGGGCATTGGCGTCGGCTTGAAGGGGCTTTTGGCGGCGGCTGGTGTGGTCAGCTGGGGTGAATTCGCCTTCGACCTGGCGACTGCTGGCCCGCTAGGGGTGTTAGGCAAAGCCGTAAAGGCCGGAAAACTAGGCACCACGGCGGCCAAAGGCCTGAACAAGGCATCGAGCATGGGCACAAAAGCCTTGTCGTCGGTGAAATCTGCTGCTTCCTCTGCAGCATCGAAGGCTGCACTGAAGACGGCTGGCGGGATCAACAGAGTCGGTAGCGAGAAATTGGCAAAGAGCTTCTATCGCACTGTCACTCGTGGCGATGAAGTCTGCTTCAAACTTGAGCCGGTGGATATGGCCACCGGCAATATGGTCGATTTCAAAACGGATGTCTTCATCGATGGCATCCTCCCGTTGGTGCTCGACCGTAATGCGAACACGAACCATGAATTAGGACGTGCCCTCGGCCCGCGTTGGGTTTCGACGATGGATATCCGGCTCGAGATTTGTGCTGATGAAGTGCTAATGTTGGCGCCCGATGGCGCTCTTCTGACGTTCCCGCCGGCGCCGACCGACGGTTCGGAGGTTCGCGCAGACGGACGCCCGTGGTTGTTGTCTTATGCAGACGGCGCATATCGGGTGCGAAATATCGCTGCTGGTTTGACCTATTCTTTCCGCTTGTTCGATCTCGATTGTGACAGTGAGGATACAGCGTCCCCAGGGGTGAAGGATGAATCACCCTCGTTGGGTGGGTCCTATGTGGCAGCGATTATTCCGTCTGGTTCTTTGGCGGAAACGGTCGATGCCGGGATGGAAGTCGGGCTTTCCAGCGTGGTTCACCATACCGGTGCCTCGATCGAATACACCTGGGATGTAGTCTCAGGGCACATGGTGCGTATGCGCCGCAGCGATGGCACAATTCTTGACCTTGAATGGGATAAAGCTGTCGGCCGAGTGGCCCATGTTTACGTTTCAAACCCGTCAACCCACCCGGATGAAGATCCTCTGAGGTTAATCTCCTACGCATACGATGCTTACGGGCAATTGATCCGCGTCATTAATTCCAATGATGGTGCGTTGGAATACCACTACGACGAACACGGACGGATGAATGCTTGGACGGACCGAAATGGAGTGTCCTACTTTTACCGGTTCGATGAATTCGGCCGGGTGCACTCTCAGGTCGGTACTGGTGGCATGTTCCCGAACATCGTCTATTGGGCCGATGATGAAGGTGATGATGCGCCAGAGGGCGGTCGTTTGTGTGTAGCGATTGAGACCGCCGGGGAGTTTAAGGGCGACCCACTGGAGTTGGGCAACAGCGTTGTCGATGAGTATTTCGCTCGCCTCGAGGAATTACCACTCTACAAAGCGCTCGTCGAAGGAGGGCTAACAGCCGCAGGCATCACTGGTCGCGGACGTACTTCTTCTCGCGACGACGAAACCTGGACCGTGCCAGGCGAGTGGCTGCACGATGACTTTCTTGGCGATATCCGCCCGACTGTGTATCGCTCCACGCCGGCTGGTGACGTGTGGCGCATTGTCACTCCCGAAGGCGGAATCGAGGACACCTCGTACAACGAATATCACCAGAAAACTGCGATTACGAACTCCGCAGGTGCGACGACTAGCTACACGTTCAACGAAGACGGTGTATTGGTAGCTACTGCGTACCCTGGAGGATTGACTGAGTACGTTGAACCAGGTGCGTGGGCAAAGCCCGTGCGTATCTTAGGTACGGACGGGCTTGCCACCGAATGCGAGATCGATACATTTGGGCTGGTGTCCGCTGTGACTACACCAGCTGGAGAAACGACTGCTCACTCCTATGATGTGCGGTCCAGCGGAATCGTTCCAGCAGCTACGATCCGTCCTGATGGGACTACCACCGCGATTGAGGCTGATGATGCTGGGCGCATCATAGCGACCACGGACGCCGCGGGGCGGCGAACGAGCATTCTTCGCGACGTTCGGGGTCTGCCAATTGAAACTATTGACCCGGCAGAGGCTTGTACACGTATTGAATACACACCTGAGGGTTGGCCCGCACTTGTAACACACCCCGACGGCACCCAGGTGTCCGCCGTTTATGACGGTGAAGGTAACCAAGTCTCATCAACGAACGAGATCGGCGCAGTGACGACGAGCCATTTCACTGTGTTCGACAAACTCAGCGCTGCAACGGATGCCACCGGAGAAACAACGCGCGTGGAATATAACACGCAGATGCAGCCGGTGCGTCTTAGGAATGCTGACGGAAATGTGTGGCAATACGCTTATGACCTAGACGGTATGGTTGTTGGCGAAATCGACTACAACGGAATTGCCCGAACGAACACACTCAGCGCCGATGGTTTGACTAGCACAGTTACTACTCCAGCGGGAACAACTACTTACGTGCGTCATCCTGACGGCCGGACACACACAGTCTCAGATGCGCTGGGAGTGAAAACTTATTTTTACAACGAATTCAACCACCTAACCGGCATTCAAGGCCCCCAAGCCACAATCGAGTTCGAGCGCGATGGGTACCAACGGATAATTAAGGAGACCGTGACCCTTCCGAGTGGGGAATCGACCGTTCACGCGCTAACCATCGACGCTACCGGAAACGTCGCATCTGAGCATGTCACTTTGCCCCTCGGGGACGCGTTTACCACCACATTCAAACGCGACGAAGGAGGCGAAATCGCTGGAACGACTCACACACGCAAGCTGCCTGGATCCGAGCTAACCGAAATCGTTGCGGAGATGCGGTACAGAAAAGATGCGCGTGGCGTCCGTAGCCAACTGTCTACTGGTTCTGTTATTCGTAACTTCGGCAGGGATGCTCGCGGTCGCACAAGAGCTGATACTTTGTCTGTGCTAGATAACAGTGCAGAAGGTGGTCTCCGCACCGTCTCGTCGCGCATGTTCACGTGGCGAAATGACAGTGCGCTATCAATGGTTACCGACTTCCTGCGCGGTGTTACTTCTTTTGATCTCGATTCTGTGGGGCGAGTCACTCGGCTAAACCGAATTTCGAATTCCAGAGATAATTCGGTCACAGAGGGTGAGAGGAGTTTGGTAGAAGAGCACTATGGATTCACCGCTGCTGGCGTTCTCAATTTGATTAACGCACCAGACCCTGAAACCCCATTGTCGGATAACGGTCGTTCCAAGTCTGATTGCCGGGTCGAGTTCAATGGCACTATGCCAACGCGGGTGGGGCGTTCCACCTACATGTACGACGCAGCCGGTCGTGTGATTCAGACCGTCACCAAGCGAATTAGTAAAAAGCCACTCACGCGCCGGTTTTTCTATGCATCTGGAGAACAACCTATTGGGTTTTCGACTTCCGATGAGCCAGAGATTGGGTACCGCTACGTTTACGATCCGCTAGGTCGACGTGTAGCCAAGGAACGCATCTGCAGTGTGACGGGGCGACTGATTGCCCGCACAGTGTTTACGCATTCGGATGATCAGATCATTGCTGAGCAGTTAACTTATTCATCCGAAGCGGAGACCTCCGGGAATGGCCGTGTGTGGACGGTAGATCCTGAAACTGGGTTCCTTACCGGGCAAATCGAATTTGCTCCGAAACGAATGAATGTATCCGGCGTCCCAGGGCCAGGCGGGCAAGCGGATTCCACTTTGTCTTTCGAGTTGATCATGGCCGATCTAGCCGGATCGCCTCAAGAACTTGTGAATCCCGACTCGGGTGATATCAGCGGTACGGCTGTGCAAACTCTATACGGAGTCCGCGCGTGGACCGGAAAAAGTGAATGCCCGTTGTTGTTCATGGGGCAGTACTCAGATGCAGAATCTGGGTGGGTGTACAATAGATATCGCTATTATGACCCACATGCCGGTGTGTACAACGGCCAGGATCCACTAGGCGTTAGCGGGCGAATTGCCTCCGCTCAAGGCTATGTTGATCATGCCGCGCACTGGTTTGATGCGTTGGGTTTGGAAGCACACAGCGTGACAGTAGACGAATTACGTGCAGCTGGCGTACCTGAAAGTGAGATCGCCAGGACAGAAAAGTGGCTCAATCACAATCCATCGTCGCGCGAAGTTACGGTTTACAGTGCGCATCGCAAAGACGGAAGCATGGAATATGTCGGCCAGACCAACGATTTTGAGCGAAGGCAAGGGGAACACGGAGAGCGCTTCGGAAATAGGCTTCGGGAAGCAAGGATCAATACCAAGGAGCTTTCAGAAGGCGCCGAAATGTTTACTCCACATCAGGCTCGGGCGCTTGAACAATCCGCAATCGTTGAGCACCGTATGCTTAAGGAGGGGGGAACTCTGGTGAATGCTAGGAACGAAATCGCGCCGGGTAGAGACATTCACGACAATGTCGTGATGTGGGCAAAGCATATGCGCGCAAAAGGCGCGGTAAAGTTTATTTTGTAGTGAGGGTTGGTTTGATGACGTATTTCATGGAGTTCGATGAGTCGATGAAGGCTATTCGGCCTTCGGATAATACGAGGCTTCGTATGCCGACGCGTGGTGGTGATCTGGAGGTCCACGTGTATGAGGCCAAGCACCGTAGTGGTGGTGCTTGTTTGGCAGCTGTTCCGCGCACTGCGGAGAATTTGGTTGTTTTGGGGCTTGGGGCTGATGTGGGAAGCGGGTCGGATTGGATCGTTCCGCCGTTTCCGTTGCTTAAGAATGCGTTCCGTAAAGGCGGGCCTTTTGTTCGGGATGGCAAGGTTGAATTTGTGCCGGGGGATTTTGATCCTGCGAAGGTCGCGGTTGGTGGGGACGAGTATCGTCCGGGGTTGCCTGGGTTTGTGCCGATAGAGCTTAAGGATGGGATTCCGCTTGATGTTGACAGTGTTGACTCCAGTGACTGGAATATCGAGATGTGGTTAAGGGGGTCGGCGATTCGTCCTGCCACGGAAGAAGAGCGTGGTTACCAGTTGGTTCCGTGGGATCTTTTCTCGATTGGGTTTTTGGATTTGTGGCTTGAGCAGTATCGTTGCTACCACCTTGGCCTGGAGATCCCTGTTGAGTTGAGCCGGCCGGATGAGGATATTGATCATGATGCTCAGGAATCTGAGTCGGCCTCGGGTCTGAAGATGCGTCTTGTCGAGCTCGGTGCGTCTGCTGGTGATTTGGACGGCCAGCATTCGGTCTATATCCAGGTTGTGGTTGATTCTGATTTGGATAAGGCTGTGGCTGCAACGGGGCATGAGGCCAACGGTTATTTCCTGGAGGGGTTGGCGGAGTACTTCAAGTCGACTGGCCAGATTGATGGCAGTGTGCAGTTTGATCCGGAGGGGCAGGGGATCGGTATTTACGGGGATCCCAAACACGTCGAGAAGGTTCAGGCTGTTTTCGGGGAGATTGCCGAGGCACCGGCTGAGATTGCGGGGTTGATTGAGAAAGCGGAGGCAGCCGGCATCGAATTCGACGATTAGTCTGGATCCTGCTGGTTTGGTGCTCTGAAAACGTAAGGCTTTGGTGGTTTTCTGACGGTGTTTGTGAAGTTGGATCCGGCAAACCAAAGAAAAGCTGTCAACGCTGAGGTTGTGCGGGTTGTAGAAGCGGTCAATCCGGAGTTGTTGGATTCGCTCGACATGGAGGGGCTGTGGATCAAGCAGTTGAAAGAACAGGCCTCGCGAGCGGAGCTCAATCAGATTCGTGAGGGGCTGCGTCCGCTGGGAGAGCGTTCTTTCGATGATCCGATTGCACGCTATATGTTCAGCTATTTCCCGGACTTAGGCGTGAAGAACCCAGACATCACCTACGTCATTGATGAGTTTGAGAGGCTCAAAGACGAAGAGTGGAGCTTCGATTTGAAGCGTGTGCTGAACTTCGATGCGACCATTTTGTGCAAGGCGATGTCGGCGGCCAACATTGATCAGCTCGACAGGCTGCTCCGGATTGGGTCGGACACGATCGCAGGGCAGCAATCCGTGGTGATCCAAGAGGGAGTGCGGAAGAAGTTCTTTCGTGAAGCGCCGGAGTTGGGATGGTTGGCGTCATCCCGCTTCCGGGGCAGAAGTAAGTATCTTGATGCTGCTCTTGATCGGATGGTGTCTGTTTCTGGTGAGGGTGTCGCGGCGAAGGCTGTGGGGGGTGCTTCGGCGGGCACAGAGACGCTGGCTGTTGAGACGCTGGATGATGCGGCGGTGAGTGGTCCGATTCCGATCTATGTGTCGGTGCCGGCTAAGGAGTATTCGGCGCTTCTGTCCGCTGATGCGCAGGCCCGGGCGGATGCGGTGTTCGAGGCGATGGAGGAAGAGACGTACCCGGTGGGGGACGTCGATAAGCTTCATGCGGCGACTCATCGCGTGCTGGTCGAGCTCGTGGGGGAGAAGGACGCGGCGGCGATTGTCTATGGCGGCACCGATCTGGATCCGCAACAGGAGACGGACGGGTTGAGGGGGAATGAGGCGGGTGTCGTCGATAAGCTTTCGTCCGTGCTCGCTGGTGTTGAGCTGGGGGCGGTGGAGAATTCCTATGCGGTGGGGGAGCTGGCCGCGTTTTACGCGGCGGCGGCTGGGCGTGGTGACGCGATCGCGGTGCTGATGAACTAGCGCGGCGTGGTGACTGTGTGTCAGGGGTGGGTGGGCTTGTAGACTCGCTCGCATGCTCCCTAAATCCCGCATCGTGTCGGCCCTGCTCGTCGGGCTCGGTCTGGCGTTGATCGTTGCGGGGCTCATCGCGCCGCGGTTTCTCAACGGCGACGCGCGGTTCCCGCTGAACCTGGAGAACACCACGTGGACGCTCCATGACCCGGAAGCGACGGTGGGGGAGGCCAAAGACGACGGCACGGCCAAAGACGTGACTGTGCCGCTCACGCGTCAGCTGCATATGACGGTGCAGAACCCGGCGACGGACAAGGCCGTGGCATTGCGAGTGGGCGACTCGCTGCTGCGCGGGGACAAAGAATCGGATTTTGAGAATCTGGTCACCGCCGCGACGTGGTCGATGCAGATGGACCGGAACACAGGGCTTATCGACGAGCCGGCGCGGGTGAGCACCGTGATGGCGCTGCCGGAAGAAACGGTCGACATCGACGGCGTGTGGCTGAAATTCCCGTCGGATGTGCAAAAGGAGAGCTACCCCGTCTTCGATCCGACGCTGCGCGCCGCTGTCGACGCGGAATTCACCGGTGAGAGTCAGCTGGCTGGGCGGACGGTCTACACCTTCACGCAGACCGTGCCCGACACCAATGTCGCGGAGCTCTACCCGGGCGAGCAGAACTCGCTGATGGTGCTCGGGCCCGACGGGGAAGCTAAAAAAGCGTTCAAGCACCACGCCGCTGAGCGTGAAATCACTGTCGACCAGATCACGGGCCTGGTCGTCGGGATCAACGAGAAGGTCGACGACTACTACGCGGACCGTGCCGGCGAGCGCGTGCGCGGGATCTACTCCTACGACGCGGCGATGGACGAGCAGCAGGTGGAGGCGCTGACCGGGCAGCTGCCCACGGTCACCCAGGGGCTTTCGCGCACCGTGACCTATGCCGTCATCGGGGCCGGTGCTCTGTTGGTGCTGACCGGTCTGATCGGTGCGTTCCGTCCGGGCGGCGGCCGGCGCGCGGAATCGCGCCACGCGTAGACGCGCTGCGCGCTGTGGCGTTACGGCGGGAGCGCCGCGCGGGGGGATCGTTTTCAGCGAGCGGCGGGAGGGATCGATCGATATCGGGTTGAAAGATATCAGTAGGGACCGCTTTACAAGCGGGCAGTGGGGGTATAAGCTGTCTCCTTTCGCTGGAAGCCGTCGCCAGTGTGTATGAGGAAAACCTTGGATCAATGCGAAAACATTGATTTGACAAGGTGATTTTGTGCATTCTGGACTCTTGGGGGCTTCCACAGCTGTCGCAGCTAACAATAAACGCTAATTATCCAGCGGGTGACCAGTGCATATGCGCCGTGTACGGGCCCCGCGTGAGGTGCTGGAAGGACCCATCTTGGCAGTCTCCCGCCAGACCAAGTCAGTGGCCACGATTCCCGGAGCTCCGGAGCGCTACTCGTTCGCGAAGATCGACGAGCCGATTGCGCTTCCTGGGCTCCTTGATGTTCAGTTAGAATCCTTCGCTTGGCTCGTCGGCACGCCCGAGTGGCGTGAGCGTCAGGCAGAAGAGCGCGGCGACGATGCCCGCATCACGTCCGGTCTCGAAGACATCCTGGAGGAGATCTCTCCGATCCAGGATTACTCGGGCAACATGAGCTTGTCTCTGTCCGAGCCGCGCTTCGAAGATGTCAAGTACACCATCGACGAGTGTAAAGACAAGGACATCAACTACTCCGCACCGTTGTACGTCACCGCGGAGTTCATTAACAACGACACCCAGGAGATCAAGTCCCAGACCGTCTTCATCGGCGACTTCCCGCTGATGACGGACAAGGGCACGTTCATCGTCAACGGCACCGAGCGTGTCATTGTCTCCCAGCTGGTGCGTTCCCCGGGCGTCTACTTCGACGAGACGATCGACAAGTCCACCGAACGTCCGCTCCACGCCGTCAAGGTCATTCCGTCGCGTGGTGCATGGCTGGAGTTCGACGTGGATAAGCGCGATACCGTCGGTGTCCGCATCGACCGTAAGCGTCGCCAGCCGGTGACCGTCCTGCTGAAGGCCCTCGGCTGGACCGAGCAGCAGATCAAGGACCGCTTCGGCTTCTCCGAGATCATGATGTCCACGCTGGAGAACGATGGCGTGGCCAACACCGACGAGGCACTGCTGGAGATCTACCGCAAGCAGCGCCCGGGCGAGCAGCCGACCCGCGATCTCGCGCAGTCCCTGCTCGAGAACGCTTTTTTCCGTGCGAAGCGCTACGACCTCGCACGCGTCGGCCGCTACAAGGTCAACCGCAAGCTCGGCCTCGGCGGCGACCACGAAGGTCTGATGACCCTGACCGAAGAGGACATCGCCACCACGCTCGAGTACCTCGTGCGCCTGCACGCGGGCGAGCGTGAGATGACCTCCCCGGAGGGCGTTGTCATCCCGATCAACACCGACGACATCGATCACTTCGGCAACCGCCGCCTGCGCACCGTGGGCGAGCTGGTGCAGAACCAGGTCCGCGTCGGCCTGTCCCGCATGGAGCGCGTCGTGCGCGAGCGCATGACTACGCAGGACGCTGAGTCGATCACCCCGACCTCCTTGATCAACGTCCGCCCGGTCTCCGCGGCGATCCGCGAGTTCTTCGGCACCTCCCAGCTGTCGCAGTTCATGGACCAGAACAACTCCCTGTCTGGCCTGACCCACAAGCGCCGTCTCTCCGCACTCGGCCCGGGCGGCCTGTCCCGTGAGCGCGCCGGCATCGAGGTCCGAGACGTCCACCCGTCGCACTACGGCCGCATGTGCCCGATTGAGACTCCTGAGGGCCCGAACATCGGCCTGATTGGCGCACTGTCTTCTTATGCACGTGTGAACCCGTTCGGCTTCATCGAGACGCCGTACCAGAAGGTCGTCGACGGCAAGATCACCGAGGAGATCGAATACCTTACCGCCGACGAGGAAGACCGCTACGCAATTGCTGAGGCGGCCACCGAGCACGACAAGGACATGAACATCACCGCCGAGCGCATCGAGGTGCGCCTCAAGGACGGCGATATCGGTGTCGTGGGTGCCAAGAACGTCGACTACGTCGACATCTCCCCGCGCCAGATGGTCTCCGTCGCTACGGCGATGATTCCATTCCTCGAGCACGACGACGCTAACCGCGCGCTCATGGGTGCGAACATGCAGAAGCAGGCAGTGCCGTTGCTGCGTTCCGACGCCGCGTACGTGGCCACCGGCACCGAGCTGCGCGCCGCGTACGACGCAGGCGACATCGTCATCGCCAAGAACGCTGGTGTTGTCGAGGATGTCACCGGTGACGTCATCACCATCATGGACGACGAGGGTCAGCGCGAGTCCTACCTGCTGCGCACGTTCGAGCGCACTAACCAGGGCACCTGCTACAACCAGACCCCGATCGTCTCCGCGGGCGACCGCGTTGAGGCCGGCCAGGTCATCGCCGACGGCCCGGGCACCAAGAACGGCGAAATGGCGCTGGGCACCAACCTGCTCGTGGCATTCATGCCGTGGGAGGGCCACAACTACGAGGACGCCATCATCCTCAACCAGCGCGTGGTGGAGCAGGACATCCTGACCTCCGTGCACATTGAGGAGCACGAGATCGATGCCCGCGACACCAAGCTGGGCGCCGAGGAAATCACCCGCGAGATCCCGAACGTCTCCGAGGACGTGCTCAAGGACCTCGACGAGCGCGGCATCATCCGCATCGGTGCGGACGTCCGCGACGGCGACATCCTCGTCGGCAAGGTCACCCCGAAGGGCGAGACCGAGCTGACCCCGGAGGAGCGCCTCCTGCGCGCCATCTTCGGCGAGAAGGCACGCGAGGTCCGCGACACCTCCCTGAAGGTGCCGCACGGTGAGACCGGCAAGGTCATCGCTGTCCGTCGCTTCTCCCGCGAGGACGACGACGATCTGTCGCCGGGTGTCAACGAGATGATCCGCGTCTACGTCGCCCAGAAGCGCAAGATCCAGGACGGCGACAAGATGGCCGGCCGCCACGGCAATAAGGGCGTCGTGGGCAAGATCCTCCCCGAGGAGGACATGCCGTTCATGGCTGACGGCACCCCGGTGGACATCATCCTGAACACCCACGGTGTGCCGCGTCGTATGAACATCGGCCAGGTCCTCGAGGTTCACTTGGGCTGGCTGGCGCACGCCGGCTGGACGGTCAACCCGGACGACCCGAAGAACGCGAAGTTGCTGGAGACCCTCCCGGAGCACCTCTACGACGTTCCGCCGGAGTCGCTGACCGCCACCCCGGTGTTCGATGGCGCCACCAACGAGGAGATCGCCGGCCTGCTGGCCAACACCAAGCCGAACCGCGATGGCGAGGTCATGGTGGACGGCGACGGCAAGACCGTGCTTTTCGACGGCCGCTCCGGCGAACCGTTCAAGTACCCGATCTCCGTCGGCTACATGTACATGCTCAAGCTGCACCACCTGGTGGACGAGAAGATTCACGCCCGCTCCACCGGCCCGTACTCCATGATTACCCAGCAGCCGCTGGGTGGTAAGGCACAGTTCGGTGGCCAGCGCTTCGGCGAGATGGAGGTGTGGGCAATGCAGGCGTACGGCGCTGCCTACACCCTGCAGGAGCTGCTGACCATCAAGTCCGATGACGTTGTGGGCCGCGTGAAGGTGTACGAGGCGATTGTCAAGGGCGACAACATCCCGGATCCGGGCATCCCGGAGTCCTTCAAGGTGTTGCTCAAGGAGCTGCAGTCGCTGTGCCTCAACGTCGAGGTGCTGTCCACTGACGGCACTCCGATGGAGCTGTCCGGCGACGACGACGAATACGACCAGGCAGGATCCTCGCTGGGCATCAACCTGTCCCGCGATGAGGGTTCCGCAGCCGACACGGCATAAGCGCGCTAGCGCTTCTGCCGTGCGTCGGCACGCAATTAAGACTTAAAACGAAGAACTAATTCAACTTCAATCCTCCCGCGAAATGGGAGGTGAAAGGGCATTTACGTGTTTGACGTAAACCTCTTCGATGAGCTCCGCATCGGCCTGGCCACCGCCGAAGACATCCGCCGCTGGTCGCACGGTGAGGTGAAGAAGCCGGAGACGATCAACTACCGCACCCTCAAGCCGGAGAAGGACGGCCTGTTCTGCGAGCGCATTTTCGGTCCGACCCGCGACTGGGAGTGCTCCTGCGGCAAGTACAAGCGCGTCCGCTACAAGGGCATCATCTGTGAGCGCTGTGGCGTCGAGGTGACCAAGTCCAAGGTGCGCCGCGAGCGCATGGGCCACATTGAGCTGGCCGCTCCGGTCACGCACATCTGGTACTTCAAGGGCGTTCCGTCCCGCCTGGGCTACCTGCTGGACCTGGCGCCGAAGGACCTTGAGCGCATTATTTACTTCGCCGCCAACATCATCACCTCTGTCGACGAGGAGGCACGTCACAACGACATGTCCACCCTCGAGGCGGAAATGATCCTGGAGAAGAAGGAAGTCGAGCAGGACACCGAGTCCGAGATCGAGGACCGTGCCCAGAAGCTCGAGGAGGACCTCGCCGAGCTCGAGTCCGAGGGTGCCACCGCCGCTGCGCGCAAGAAGGTGCAGAATGCTGCCGACAAGGAAATGCAGCACATGCGCGAGGCAGGCGAGCGCGAGATCGAGCGTCTCGACGAGATCTGGAACACCTTCATCAAGCTCGCCCCGAAGCAGATGATCATCGACGAGAACCTCTACGAGGAGCTCGTTGACCGCTACGAGGATTACTTCACTGGCGGCATGGGCGCCGAGGCGATCCAGACCCTGATCCGCAACTTCGACCTGGACGCTGAGTCCGAGGAGCTGCGCACGATCATCGCTGAGGGCAAGGGCCAGAAGAAGGTCCGCGCACTCAAGCGCCTGAAGGTCGTCGCTGCGTTCCAGCGTTCCGGCAACGACCCGGCCGGCATGATCCTCGACGCTATCCCGGTGATCCCGCCGGAGCTGCGTCCGATGGTTCAGCTCGACGGTGGCCGCTTCGCCACCTCCGACCTGAACGACCTGTACCGCCGCGTGATCAACCGCAACAACCGCCTGAAGCGCATGATCGACCTCGGTGCGCCCGAGATCATCGTGAACAACGAGAAGCGCATGCTGCAGGAGTCCGTTGACGCGCTGTTCGACAACGGTCGTCGCGGCCGCCCGGTCACCGGTCCGGGCAACCGTCCGCTGAAGTCCCTGTCCGACCTGCTCAAGGGTAAGCAGGGCCGCTTCCGCCAGAACCTGCTTGGTAAGCGTGTGGACTACTCCGGCCGTTCGGTGATTATCGTCGGTCCGCAGCTCAAGATGCACGAGTGCGGTCTGCCGAAGCTGATGGCTCTCGAGCTGTTCAAGCCGTTCGTGATGAAGCGCCTGGTCGACAACGACTACGCGCAGAACATCAAGTCCGCCAAGCGCATGGTCGAGCGTCAGCGCCCCGAGGTGTGGGACGTGCTCGAAGAGGCGATTGCCGAGCACCCGGTGCTGCTCAACCGCGCACCGACGCTGCACCGCTTGGGTATCCAGGCCTTCGAGCCGGTCCTGGTCGAGGGCAAGGCCATCCAGCTGCACCCGCTGGCATGTGAGGCCTTCAACGCCGACTTCGACGGCGACCAGATGGCTGTCCACCTGCCGCTGTCCGCTGAGGCACAGGCTGAGGCACGTGTCCTCATGCTGTCCTCCAACAACATCCTGTCCCCGGCATCCGGTAAGCCGCTGGCTATGCCGCGTCTGGATATGGTCACCGGCCTGTACTTCTTGACCATGGTCAAGAGCGAGAGCGAGATCGGTGGCCAGGGCGCATACGCACCGGCCGACGAGAACGGCCCGGAGCGCGGCACCTACTCCGATCACCGCGAGGCCATCATGGCCTATGACCGCGGTGTGCTGGGCCTGCAGGCTCCGATCAAGGTGCGCATCAGCCACCTGCGTCCGACGCGCGAGATCGAGGCAGAGCAGTTCCCCGATGACTGGGAGAAGGGCCAGACCTGGACCGCGGAGACCACGCTCGGTCGCATCATGTTCAACGAGATGCTGCCGTTCAACTTCCCGTACCAGGAAGGCGCCATGGTCCGTAAGGGCGGCGGCTCCGGCAAGGTCCTGCTCGGCGACATCATCTCCGCCATGGTGGAGAAGTACCCGATGATCACCGTCGCGCAGACGATGGACAAGCTCAAGGACGCCGGTTTCTACTGGGCGACCCGCTCGGGCATCACCATCACCATGTCCGACGTGCTCGTGCTCCCGAACAAGACCGAGATCTTGGACGAGTACGAGAAGGAAGCCGCAGAGATCGAGCGCAAGTTCTGGGAGAAGGGTGCTCTTACCGAAGAGAACCGCTACGACCGTCTTGTGGAGCTGTGGCAGGACGCCACCAACAAGGTGGGTCAGGCTGTCGAGGATCTGTACCCGGACGACAACCCGATTCCGATGATCGTGAAGTCCGGTGCTGCCGGTAACATGCGCCAGATCTGGACCCTGGCCGGCATGAAGGGCATGGTCGTGAACTCCCGCGGTGAGTACATCACCCGTCCGATCAAGACCTCCTTCCGCGAGGGCCTGTCCGTGATGGAGTACTTCAACAACTCCCACGGCTCCCGCAAGGGCCTGGCTGATACCGCTCTGCGTACCGCTGACTCCGGTTACCTCACCCGCCGTCTCGTGGATGTCGCGCAGGACGTCATCGTCCGCGAGGACGATTGCGGCACCCACCAGGGTGTCAAGGTTCCTGTCGCAGAAGCGACAGGAACGGGCAACCACGTCCGCCACGACCTGGTGGAGACCTCCGTGTCCGGCCGCGTGCTGGCCGCGGATGCGACCGATGCCGACGGCAAGGTCATCCTCGAGGCAGGCAACGACCTGTCCGAGGAGCGCATCGACACCCTGGTCGAGGCCGGTGTCAAGGAGATCAAGGTCCGCTCCGTGCTGACCTGCCAGACCCCGACCGGTGTGTGCGCGAAGTGCTACGGCAAGTCCATGGCTACCGGCAAGCTGGTGGACATCGGCGAGGCTGTCGGTATTGTCGCGGCCCAGTCGATTGGTGAGCCGGGTACCCAGCTGACCATGCGTACCTTCCACCAGGGTGGTGTCGGCGGCGACATTACCGGTGGTCTGCCGCGTGTCCAGGAGCTGTTCGAGGCCCGCGTGCCGAAGAACCGCGCCCCGATCGCGTCTGTCGCCGGCGAGATCTCGCTGGAGGACGAGGGCAACTTCTGGACCCTGACCATCCACCCGGAGGACGGCTCCGACGACGTGGTCTACGAGAAGCTGTCCAAGCGCCAGGGCCTGGCTCAGGTGCGCCGCCCGATGGAGTCCAACCCGGACGCCATGATCGAGCGTTCCCTCAAGGACGGCGACAAGGTCAACGTCGGCGACCGTCTGCTGCGCGGTGCGGCTGATCCGCACGACGTGCTCGAGGTTCTCGGCCGCCGCGGTGTGGAGAAGCACCTCATCGACGAGGTCCAGGCTGTCTACCGCACCCAGGGTGTGTCGATTCACGACAAGCACATCGAGATCATCATCCGCCAGATGCTGCGCCGCGGCACCGTCATCGACGCGGGTGCGACTGAGTTCCTGCCGGGCACCCTGGTCGACCTGTCCGAGGCACGCCAGATCAACAGCCAGGCCGTTGCCGAGGGCGGCGAGCCAGCTGAGCTGCGCAGTGAGATCATGGGTATCACCAAGGCATCGCTCGCGACCGAGTCGTGGCTGTCCGCCGCCTCCTTCCAGGAGACGACGCGCGTGCTCACCGACGCCGCGATCAACAAGCGCTCCGATAAGCTGATCGGCCTCAAGGAGAACGTGATCATCGGTAAGCTCATCCCGGCCGGTACGGGTATCTCGCGCTACCGCAACATCTCCGTCAAGCCGACGGAGGCCGCACGTTCCGCCGCCTACTCGATTCCGTCCTTCGGCGATTCGATCTACGGCGACGAAGGCTACGGCGAGTTCACCGGTGCATCCGTGCCGCTCGACGAGTACGGCTTCGATCAGTTCTAAGCGCCTAAACGCCCGCGCTTAACGACGAGCCCGGCTCCCGCCCCCGACCCCGCACTTTCCCGCGGGGCGAGTGGGGGAGGGGAGCCGGGCTTTTCGTGTCCTTCAATGGACGCTTGGAAGATGTAAAAATGGTCGCGTAGAACGTGTAAAAACGGTAGCGTAGCGCATCCGAAATATGGTCTTCTAGTGCCTTTGGCCTCGGGCAACAGCGGCTAAGGCGAGTGGGACTATTTTCGGCAGTATTTCCGCCGTAATGGGGGGGCGTGGAGGCATTCATGCTGTCGCTCTCTACTTCACCCACTCTGTTTGCGTGTCTGAACAAACGCTTGGTGGCGCGAACTTCTCGGGGTTGCTTGGTCTTAGCGAAGGGGATCCCGGGTACTCATCTTCTTCTCAGTTCGGCCTGCCGAATCCTGAGATCTCGGTAAAGTACAGGGCGGAAAGTGTGCTGTCCGTGCGAATCTCTCGGGCTCCTCCTCTATGCCCGGGGTGTTCGTGCGGATCAGCGCTTTGTAGAGGAGGCATGAATGACCAACCAGCAGCCGCCGTTTGGCGGGGGATTCCCGCAACCGGGGTCCGGTAATCCAGGTTCAGGTGGATCTAGCGCGTGGGGCTCCGGCTCTTCTGCAGCAGATTCGCCGTGGGGCAGCCCCGGGCAGAGCGCCCCGGCACCGACTCCCAGTACGGGTGGTGCGTCCTCCCCGTGGGGTTCGCCAAGTAGCGCTGGCACTGGTGCTGTCACGGATCCTTTCGCCGCACCGCCGTCGGATCCTTTCGCGCCTGCGAAAGAAGGCGACTATTCCGGTCCGCTCCCAGGCGCGCCTGGTTCAGCAGAACCGGCTGGTGGGGCGTCGCCGTTGGAGCCGTCCTCGGCACCGGCAACCTGGCTGGTGCCGGGTCTGGCCCTCGGCATCATCGCGCTGGTGATGGCCGTGATCCTGCTGCTGGGTGACATTTCCCCGATCTCCGGCACATACGCGGGTATGGCTTTCGGCGCGTGGGCGCTGGCTGGCCTTGTGGGTGTGTCCTCCTTGGCCTTCTACTTCTCCGAGGACACCCGACGCCGTGCCAACGGCATGTACTCGATTGTCGGATGGAAGCAAGGTCTGTACTGGGCCACCCTGGCGGTGCTGCTCATCGCCATCATTTTGTCGTCGCTCTGCATCGCCCTGTGGGTAGGCAGGCTTTAGGCGCCGCGAGGAGAACACGATCACAATGACGAAGAACAACAAGATCGCGGCCCTGGCCCGCCGGGCCACCGCCGTCGCAGCCGCCGGTGTCCTCGCACTGGGTACCAGTGCCTTCGGAGCGTTCGGCACCCTCGAGGCCTCCGCACAGGGAGTGCAGCCGTTCAAACCGCTGGAAAACGGGCCCCTCTCGCCCGGCGATAAACCAGAAGGTGGTGTGAAGCCGGAGAAGCCGGGCAACAAGCCTGGCGACAAACCTACTGAGAAGCCTGGCGATAATCCTACTGACAAACCCACTGAGAAGCCGGGCAACAAACCCACTGAGAAGCCTGGCGATAAACCGGCTGATAAGCCGGGGAATAAGTCGGACAAGCCTTCGGGCAACGCGGTGCAGGCCGAAGGCGGGGACAATGCGCTCGGCCAGCTGGGTGCGTGCTTGGCTAATAACGACGAGCTCGACGTCTTGCTGTTGATGGACGAGACGAACAGTCTGGTCAACCGGTGGGACGACGGCAAGAAGGTCGAAGGTGAGCCGGGTGCGGACCCGGACCACTTCCGTATTCCTGCCGCGCAGAGCTTCGCGAAAATCCTGCTCCAGAAGAGCGAGGATCAGAACCTCACCACGAATATCAAGATCGCCGGCTTCGGCCACACCTACAAGAATGAGCTGAACAACCCGGGCGAGGGCTACAAGGGTTGGATGAAGCTGACGGAGGATAGTCAGCAAGACGTCTACGAGCAGATCCAGACGTTTGAGAAGCGCACGGAGGAGACCAAGGGCACTGACCACAACGCCGCGCTGGAAGGCGCGAGCGACGACCTGCTCAACTCCCCGGGCGAGGATCCCTGCCGCCTGTTGGTCACCTTCACTGACGGCAAACTCGCCACCGGCGACGACAAGGGTGCAGAGGACAACCTGTGCCGCCCGAACGGCGTCGCTGACCGTCTCCGCGCCGCAGGCGTCACGCACGTCGGCATCGGCCTGACCAACCCGCAGCTCAACGAGAATTTTGACCTGTTCCAGGCCATTACCGAAGGCGAAGCCGCAGGCATCACCTGTGGTAAGGAGCCGCGCAACGGTGCGTTCTACCCGGCGAACAAGGTGGGCGATCTCTTCGCCGCCTTCCGCTCCGCGCTGGATACCGGCGGTTCGGCCGGCCAGACCACGAACGCTAATGAGCCGTTCACGTTCGTCCTGGACAACTCGATTACGTCTGTCCGCTTCAGCGCTGTGGGTCGTGACGATCTCGGCCCGGACGCGAAGCTGGAGATGACTGCGCCGAACGGCGACAAGGTCGTCATGGAAGGCGATGGTGAGAAAAATGCCGGCGGCGGCAAGGTCACCTGGGAGGCGCGCAACGACGCGGTTCAGAGTGCCGACGGTGCCCTGAACAAGACCGGCGACAAGGACTGGGCTGGCGAATGGTCCATGCGGTTCATCGACATTGCGCCGGAGGCAGAAAAGGACGGCGAGGTGTTCAACCTCGTCGAGATGGTGCCGGAACTCAACGTCACCTTCAGCGCCGACGGTGCCAACGATGCGGCGAAGACCGACGATGAGGGCGGCAAGAACGACCTCAAGGTCATGGACGACGGCAACCTGATCGTGTCGTTGACCGGACCCGATGGCAAGAAGATCGATCCGGAGGGCAAGGCGGAAGGCACAGTCGAGTTCGTCCCGAGCGGCGGCGGTGACCCGGTCACGCTCGAGGAGAAGGCGGACTTCTCCTCCGGCAGCGTCGAGATCCCGGCATCGAAGATCCCCGACGCTCCCGCATCCGGCCGTGTCAAGGCGGAAGTGACCATCACGACTGCGGGTGCGAAGGGCAAGCCGGGCACCACGCTGTCCCCGCTGGAGGGCGATACCGCGCTCAGCGTCGCCGTGCAGAACCTGCCGCAGTTGCCCGGCCAGATCGACGTGGCCACCGAGGGCGAAGAAGTCACGGTGAATGTGCCGGTTTCCGGCCCGGGCCGTGTTTGGGTCGAGGGCGGTCAGCAGGTCGAGCACGGATTCGACGAACTCGGTGCGGTGACCGCTAACTCGGAGCACAACTCGAAGGACTCCGCGCTGACCGTTGCCCGCGGCGACACTGCTGAACTGCCGCTGACTTTCACGTTTGAACAGCGTGCGCAGCTCATCGCCAACGGCACGCTGCCGGTCCACATCGCTGACGAGAACGGAGGCGAGGAGCGCGTGGTCGACGTGGCCACCAAGATCGACTCCAAGGTGCCCGTGTCTAAGGGCGTCGCCGTGGTGACCTTCATCCTGGCGCTGCTTCTCGGCCTGCTGCTGCCGTTGTTGCTGTTGTATCTGGTGCGCTACCTCACCTCCAAGATCCCGAGCGATCCGGCGGTGGGCCCGGTGGCGTTCCGCATGACCCGCAGCGCCGGCGGCACCTGGTCGTACGACGGCCAAACGCAGCCGATGATCGACCCGACCGATGCAGCGGCGCGCCAGATGCAGCCAGGACCGCGTTCTGTTCAGGCCGGCCGTGCGGAAGCTAAGGTCGAAAGTTTCTCCATCAACCCGCTGACCGCGGCGAATGTCATCGTGTCCACTCCGTCGATCGCCGGCGACGGCAAGGAGAAGGACGGCCATGCGGTGCTGCCGCTGGCGGTGCAGGACTCCTGGTTCGTTCACGCGCCGAGCCAGTCCGGTGACGACATCGAGGTCGTCGCGTTCCCGCGCATCCCGATCGCACCGGCCGCGCAGGAGCAGCTACAAAACGAGATTGCTACGGAAGCACCTGCGCTTGCCGACACACTGGCCGAACGTCTTCCGTCCGCCGAGCCGGCCCCGGGCCAGTTCGACCAGGGCGGCGGATTCGCCCCGCCGGGCGAGACCGACTTCGGCGCTGCCGGTGCCGGTTGGGTCCCGCCTCAAGGAGGCGGTCAGGATATCGGCGGTGAATCTCCGTGGGGGCCGCCGAGCGCCGGTCCGCAGCCGGGCAGTGGTGGAGCAGGGGCCCCGTGGGGGCCGCCGCCGCAGTAAGGACTGTGATCCCCCTTGGAGCAATCGAGAAAATCGCTCAGCCGGGCTGCGGGCGAACCGCACAACGGCCATGATTGGGAGCAGGAATCTTCACAATTGAAAAACGAATAACTGAATAACCGGATTGCACAAGCATCAGTGAGCTAGAAGCTAAACCCATTTAAAGGAGCACCCCCTCATGGAAAGAGTCCTCGTCGTCGGTTGCGGCGGTTCGGGCGCTAAGACCTTGGCGTTCATGATGGACCAGCTGAAGACGATGTTGGCGGAGCGTCTCCCCAACGAATACGTCTCGCCGAAGGACGTGAAGCTGCCGGACGCATGGCAGTTCGTGTCCTTGGATGTGCCCACCAAGCCGGAGTCCGCGGGCAAGAACCTGCAGAATGTCCAGGAGGCGGGCGGACGCTACATTTCGGTCGGCTCCTCCGGCCGCTACGCCAACGTCGATGCCGCGGTGTCGGCGCGTTTGGCCAGCGGTAAGAAGCTGGGGACGATTTCTTCGTGGGCGCTGCGCAACCCGGGGGCGGAGACCACCCCGATCTCCGCGGGTGCAGGCCAGTACCGCTCCATTGGCCGCATGCTCACCCTGAGCAAGCTGCGCGAAGTGCAGGAAGAGCTGGAAAAGGCGTGGGCGGCGTTGAACCAGCCGGGCACGGCTAGTGAGCTCAGCCGCGTCCAGACGGCGCTGACCGGACGCGCGTCGTCCGCAGTGAACGCGGGCAAGGACGTGCCGCTGATCATCGTGGTCACCTCCATGTCCGGCGGTGCCGGCGCATCCATGGCGATCGATGTCTGCCGCTTGCTCACCTCCCTGGATAAGGCGAGCGTGGGCCGCAACTGCATGTTCGCCTTCACCCCGGATATCTTCAGCGGCATTCCGCAGGACCAGGTGATGGGCGCGAACCCGAACGCGATGGCGATGTTCGGCGAGATGGCTGCGGCACAGATGGGTGCGGCCACCGAGACTGACCGCCGTCTCTTCGAGCAGCTCGGCGTGAGCCTCGGCGACGAGAGCGTGCCGATCTCCCGTGTCTTCCCGGTCGGCGCACACTCCGGTGCAGAAGGCGCGCAGCTCGGCGACGGCAAGCCTGGCACCGTCTACCGCGCACTTGGCCGCGGCCTGGCGTCGCTGCTCATGGACGAGGCGGCGATGGGCCGCTTCACCCAGTTCAACCTCGGCAACCAGGGCGGCCTTCAGGCACGCGACAACACCTACGGCTGGGGCGTGCAGAACAAGAACAACCTCCCGTGGGGCTCCTTCGGCTACGCACAGCTGTCCATGGGCCGCGACCGCTACGCGGAGTACTCGGCGCAAAGGCTGGCACGCTCGGCCGTCGATAAGCTCGTGCGCGGACACATCGACCCGACGAACCCGGCGTCCGGCGATGAGCAGATCAAGCAGCGCGTGGACACCAACTGGCGTCAGATCCAAGCGCGCACCACGGTGATCCCGTTCGGCGAGAACGTCGGCGACTGGCTGTGGCGCACCTTCGGTGCAGAGATGGACCGCTGGGCGAATCGGTACGCGGAGACCCTCCGCCACCAGATCCCGCAGCCGAATAACCGCCGCGGGCGCGACTGGGCACCGGAAGTCGTCGGTGCATTGAATGTCCTCGACCAGCAGGTCACCGCCGACAACGGTGCGGACTTCTACGCCGCCGCCTACAACTGGGCGAACCAGCGTAACCTGCAGGAAGGATTTTTGGGTATCATCCGCCGCGAGGTGGGCAATTTCGGCCTGCCGTACGGCGCGACGGTGCTCGATGCGATCAAGAACATGCTCTCCCGCGACGTGCTGCCGCAGCTTGAGCAGGCGGCCCGCGGACAGCAGCGTCTGTCCCTCCACCCGGAGACTGAGCGCGCGATGATGAATGCGCGCGGCAAGATCGTCAGCGCCGAGCAGTACATGGAAGACATCGTCCGCCACGCGCGCCAGCAGCTCCGCCACCGCGCGCAGGCACGCATGTCCGAGTTCGTCATGGTGACGCTTACTGACTTCATCGACCGTTTCATCGGCCCGCTGCAGAAGGCGATGACCACCGAGCACACCGATCTCGAGCACGAGCTGTCGCTCAACAACGATAAGGACTTGGGTGTTGCGCAGCTGAAGACGAACGTGCCGCAGTTGTGGCCGGAGGACACCGACATGGTGCCGCCGCGCTTCTCCCAGGCGGCGAACGAGATCTTCCTCACCGAGATCGAGGATTTCCCGCGCCAGTACGTCCACGATATTCAGAACGCCACCAACGCGGACTCCTACTCCAACGCGATCTCCAGCGCTGCTTCCTCCGTGGTCAGCGGCGCATGGTCGGCGCTCGAGGGCGCGGAGCAGGCACCGGAGGACCTGATCGTTCTCACCGGCCCGTGGGTGCCGATGAACTTCACGCGCGACCCGAATAACCCGTCGGAGCTGCTGGACCCGAAGCTGGGCCAGTTCTCGGTGCGCGTTGGTGCCGAAGAGGTCCTGGAGCGCTCCCGCATGTACATCCAGCGCCGCGGCTTCTCCTTCTACGACTTCATCTCCACCTCGCTGCGCAGCTACGTCACGTCGCCGACGCTGCAGGACCACGAGCGCCGGGCACGCCAGCAGCGCCTGGCCTCCAAGTTCACCGAGGCGATGAAGAACGCGCTGCCGCTCGCGCAGATCGACGACAACTTGGTGCGCAACCTGTACGGCGACGAGGTGGGCTACGCGTTCAACTTCTCCAAGGTCCCGCTCGAGGGCGACGAGTCCGCGCAGATGCTCGCTGACGAAGTGGTCAACTTCCCCAACGTCAAGCTGGCGGACCCGATGAGGCCGTTGGGCGACGCCCTGCAGAACCAGGGCGAGGAGCGCTCCATCGACATCTTCGGTTCCTACCCGAACTACGTGCCGGTGGTCTTCGGCTCCCTGCTGCGCCCGATTCGCGAACAGTGGGACGGCCTGAAGGATGCCCGCAAGGAGTTCTGGCGCGCCAAGCGTGCACGCCCGATCCAGGCCGCAGTCCCGATGAGCGAGGCGGAGCGCCGCGCATTCGTCGGCGGCTGGTACATCGGCCGCATCATCGGCTACATGGACTTCCCGGCCACCCTGGACACTCCGGACAACAACAGCCCGGTGAAGGTGTACGACGACACCGAGGGCAACCACGGCTGGGTGTCCTTCCCGGACCCGCTGCTCACCCCGCCGTCGAAGTTCCGCAATGTGTTCGACTGGTTGCCGGCCGTCATCGAGTCCGCCCCGCTGGCGTGGACGAAGGCGGGCATGACGCCGCTGTTGGATAGCTACCGCCCGTACCGCGTCATGCGCGGGTTGTACGACAATGCGGAGAACCCGTCGGAGATCGGCCGCACGCTGCACGGCACCCGCCTGCTGGCGAAGTGGCTGGCCACCGGTGAGCGCAAGAGTGGGGACCGCCTGATGGTCAAGGGCACCGGCCCGGAGGTCACGCCGGAAGAGCGCCTCGCCGCGGTGAAGACGTGGCTGTCGCGCCAGCGCGAGATCGCCATGGAGTACGTCCCCACGGATAAGCTCCTGCGCGACCAGCTCTCCGTCCAGGCATCCCGCCCGGTCGCGGACGTCGATTCGCGCGAGCTCGCCTCCCGCATCCCGCTTTTCGCTGATGTCGCGCTGGATGTCTACGAGGTCATTGACACGATCATGCACATGCTGGACGAGGCGGACCGTCTCAAGCACAGCGCCCTCGAGGAAGCCCCTGAGCTCGATCTCGGTTCGGTTTCGCGCCCGGCAACCATGCCGACCATGCCGGGAGAGGATGACATTTAATGGCTGACACGTTTCGCGCCGCTGCTACGCAGGTGTGCGTGCCCATTTTCGTCGGTCGCGGCCGCTTCGGCGCCGCGCTCCGTCAGGCTCTCCAGGATTTGGAGGCCCTGCACCTCATCGGCCGCGCGATCTGGGTGGACATCGACGCATTCAGCGGCCCGATGGACCAAGCATTGCTTATCGACGGCCGCGTGGACGCCACCCCTTCCACCACCGACAGCTTCGCCCGGCTTTTGGCCAGCGGCTATAACGAGCGCTTCGCCCTCTGTCTCGTCAACGCCCAAAACGGCGAGGACAATATCCGCGACGACGAGCTGCAGAACGTTTCCGACGCTGTATCGGACCTGAACCCGCTGCCCGTCAACGTGCTCGCCGGCCGCGCCGGGGAGACAGAGGCAACCGACGTTGACATCGTCCGCGGCTACGTGAATCTGTTTGTGGCGCCGGAGGAATCCGATGCCCCGTCCGATCATGCGGTCCCGGTGTCTGCCGGTGAGCGTGAGAACACTTTCACCTTGCTGGTGGCCACGACGTTGTGCTCGCTGTTCGGTCTGTGGGACGGCGCTTCCGAGTGCCCAGTGGAGCAGCTGCGCGGCACTGCATCGCCGATTCACTTCCGCCTCACCCGCGCTTATTTCCGTCGCGTCGATGGCGAGGTGGTGCAAAACCAGCTGCGCCAAGCTCTCTTCGACACCGAGGTCAACCCGGTCCCGCGTCTGTACCGCGCCGACGGCGGCACCGCTGTGGTGGAGCACCCGCAGGACCGCGCTCAGTTCTCCCGCGCGGCCGCCGACGAATTCTTGGGCATGTACCGCGATGGTCTGATGCCTGTCCGCGAGTCCGCGCAAACGCAGCGTGACCGCGAGCTGAGCAATAAGCAGGCCTCCCGGGAGCTGCGCCAGATCTGGTGGCAGACTCTCATCAACACTCCGGCCAACTTCTTCAACGACCTGCGCGGCGGTGCTTCCGACCAGATTTCGGCGAGTCTGCAGCGCGTCTACGGCACGGACTCCTCCGCGGTGATCGGCAGCATGAAGCACCTGCAGGGTGCTCCGGCGCAGATCTCCCAGGAGGCGCAGCAGGCCGACCGCAACCAGATTGCGGCGACCATGCACCCGATGTGGAACGGCTACAAGAATTTCGCGCTGACCATGCTGGACGCGAAAGCGCGTCCGATGGATCCGTTCAAGCAGAACACCGCAACCCCGCAGGTTGTGCGTCAGCCCGCTTCCGACCACATCACTGTGGCGGCGAGTGCCCGCGACGTGATCCCGGCGCCCGAGCAGGCAATGCGTATCGACGATCCGAGTCTCCGCGATGTCATGGGCGCCGACTCTTTGGCCCCCTACGACCCGGAAGCGATCGCCGCTTACGAGCAGCGCCTGAACTCCGCCGACACCAACGGCGTGTTCGACACCGGCAAGCTCCACAACGATTTCGAGCGGTGGAAGAGCACTGAGCGCGGCAGTTTCGCCCGCCACGTCGGTGAGGAACTGCGCAATATCCGCGTGGAGTGCGAACGCCAGGTCGACGCCGCCCGCGCTGAACTCGAGCGTCTCAGCCGCGGAGTGAAAGCCCCGGAGACCGGTGGTGCTGCGAAGACTTTCCGGTTCATGGGGTGGGTGGCCACGACGTCGTTAAGCTTCTTCTTGCTTTTGTGGCTCATCGGCCACCTGGTGATGAAGAAGGCGCAGGACAAAATTGCCACCGGCGATGCCGGCATCGCGGATGCGATCTTCTCCCAGATGTGGTGGGTGAAGAACCTGAATGACGCGTCCGCGTCGACGTTGGCGTGGATGTTCGGCATCTGGATACTGGTCTGGCTGATTTTCTTCCTGCTGCAGGTCAGCTTCGAAACACGCGACCAAGTTCAGCTGGCCAACTTGCGCAAGAGCCAGGAAGCCCGCGTCAAGGCGGCGACGAACAACCTGCGCAATGCGGAAGTCGCGCTCGTGCGGATCGAGGAGGCGTACCCACAGTTCCTCTCCGTCACGCAAATGCTCGGCGAGCTGGTCAACCGCCCGTTCGGGCGCGTGAAGACCGAACGCAATATCGCCGCGCAGCCCAGCAACCGCATGCCCCGCAATGTCGTTTTCGCCGATGCTTCGCCAGAGCCTGACGCGGTGACGAATGTCGTGGCGCACTACAAAAACGGCCTCTACCACGAGGGTTGGCTCGGCGAGGCGGTGTCGGCCGGCATGGCCCGCGCGTACAGCGAGCTGTTCCAGCCCACCAACGACGACCGCTGGGACCACCTGTCCAGCCAGCGCGGCAAGAACACCTCGTCGCCGCTGGACCGCATGGCCCGCTACGTCACCTCGCCCGAGTTCTCCTCCCGCGACCGCACGGGGGCGAAGTGGCAGCCGGTCGCCGACGAGCTGCGCGCCAGCACCAGCCCGTTCAGCGGCCAGCTGCTGGGCAGCGTCGCGTCCGCGCACAGCGGCCCGTCCCGCGCGCTCGAGGGCGAGTTGCTTGACGACGCCCCGCGCGGCCACTTCAGCAGCCACTTCATGGCTTCTGCTAGCCGTGGCCGTTCCGCCTCTGTCGTCGACGGCGACTTGAGCGTTCACAGTGTGTCTTCCAGCCCCCGCGATCCGGTCGGCCGCACTGAGGTGCTCGTCCAGGTCGGCGGCAATGCCCAGGCGGGCGACATCACCCTGTCCGCCAATGGCGGCAATGCGGCGGAGAACACCGACGATATTGTCCTGCCGGGCTCTGGCTACGTCGAAGACAATTACGGCACTGACCGCGAGATGCCCACCGCGGGCCGTCACTCCACGAGCGGCAGCGGCGCCTCGTCCCGTTGGACTCCGGGAACGGGTGGCTCCTCGGCCGTCGATTTCCCGAGCGAAGGTGATATTTAATGGCGCTTCCTGATATGGCCATCGCCTGGCGCAATGCTGTCCAGGCACAGACGGGGTATCCCGTCCCTTCAGAAGCGGAGCTCATTCGCCACCTTGTCCACGGCGAATCCAACCCCAACACCCGCGTGTGGGCCGAGGCCCTGGATCTTCTGGTCATGCTCGACGGTGCAGGCCTGCACCTGCAGACACCGCTCGGCCCCGACCTGACCACCCCCAGCCAGCCCCTGCCCAATGCCCAGGGCAATGCTCCCAGCCAGCAGCAGGCGCCGCAGCAACAAGCCCCGCAGCAGTCGCAGCAACAGGCCCCGCAGCAGCCGCAGCCGCAGCGACAACCGCAGCCGCAACAGCCGCAGCAAGCCCCACAACAACAGTCGGGCTCGAGCGCTGAATACGGCAGGCACGCCGCCCCGGCGCAGTCTCAGCCTCAGGCACCGACGCCAACGCCGGCCCCGAACCCCGTCCAGGCGGCTCAGGCAACCCCGGAGCAGGCAGCGCCGAAACCTGCACCGGCGCCGACTCCTGCGCCGGAGGCGGAAGTGGCGCACCCGTTGGACTTGTCGGAGGACGACTTCGAGGCACTCGATCTGCTCGAGGACCTCATCGTCATCGACGGTGGAGGAGTTCGTGCCAAGGCCAACGATGAAGGCCAGATCCACGTCAAATGGGCGCTGCCGGAAGGCTACGACGCGCAGCCGGTGCAGATCTTCCGCGTGGTCAGCGACGAAGAAGCCTTCGACCGCGACCCAGCCGAAGGCATCCAGCGCGTCGCCACGAACGGCACATTCTTCGATGACCCGGAACCGCTGTCGTTTTCCTACCGCTACTACCAAGTGTGGCTCAACGAAGGCGCCAACGAGATCGACGCCTTGCGCAGCCAGCCGAAGCTGGTCGGCGAGGATTATTACGTCCGTCCGGTCGAGCACATCGAGCTCAATTTCGACGGCAGCGAAGTGAGTGGCAAGTGGGCGGAATTCCGCCACACTGACCGCGTCGCCGTCTACATCGCGCCGGAGGAAGAAAGGCGCCGGCTCACCCGCCGCTCCCACGAGGTCAGCCAGTCCAGCCGAAACGTCAACGGCTTCCGCTGGACCCCGCCGCAGCGCGGCCTGACCTACGCTGTGCAGGCGATCCGCGAGGTCAGTGTCAATGGCATGGTGAAAAAGAGTCCGTCCTCCGAAATCTTCACCATCGACATCACCGCCGAGGTCGTGGAAGTCGACGCGGACATTCAACTGGACAAATCCGTGGGCAACGGCCAGTTCAACGTCCGGTGGGAATTGCCCAATTCGGGCGAAGTGCGGATCTACCGCACACGCGAGCACCCCGCCGAAGGCCTCTCCGACAAGGTCGTCGAAACCGACCAGCTCGAAGGCTTCGGTCTGCCGGTGTCCTCCTGGGTCAACGATATCGCCGAGGCGAAAGACGCCGCAGATTTCGCATGGCCGGACGACTGGTACACCGTCGTCATCACCCCGGTCAGCGTCGTGGGCAATAAGGCCCGTGTGGGCACATCCACCAGCTACGTCCGCGTCGGCACCATTCCTGCCGCGCGCATCGAAGAGCGCGTTATCGCCCAGCTGATCACCTTCGGCTGGCCGGAGCAGGCGCACGAGGTCGCCGCCTTCCTCGCCGAGCCGGGGGAGGGCGGCCGGATCGATCCGCGTCAGGCCGACATGAAACCGATGACCACCATCGACGAGCAGGAGTACCGCAGCGAGGGCGGCATGCGCGTGCAGATGCGCGGCGCCCGCGATGTGGTGCTCGTACCGAGCCGCATGCACGCGGGCCAGCGTGAATGGGGCAGGACCACGATCATTCCGTACCGCGGCCTGCGCCACTTCCGCTACGAATTCCTCGTCGGCCCTGATGGCGGTCTCTACCTGTTCGTCTATTCCGAAAACGAGGAGTCCCGCTACCGCCGCTTCACGTTGCGCTACCACCCGGAGCGCCTGCCGCTCGAGCCGAATGACGGCGAGCCTGTCCGCGTGAGCAAGATCAACGGTAGCCATGTCGAGGATTACAAGCCGATAATGACAGCGGAGCACTTGTACCCCCAGAACTTGCAACCCGGTACCCCGGGCTTCGAGTACTGGCGCGTCGACCCGCAGCTGGTCGCCCGCGGACACGGGTGGCTCCGCCTGTTCATAGCGGACGAGCCCGAAAACGGGGAATCCGAGGTAGCACTGAGGGATCCGAATGTGGCCTCCCTCTGGTTCACCACCAATTTCCAGCAAACCGGAGGTATGCAGTAATGGCACGCTTTGCGCACGCGACGTACGCGTCCTTTTCCAACACGTCCAGCTCCGGTGGCTGGTCGATTGGCCCGACAGTGAACGCGGACCCGGACGACATCGAGCTGATCCGCTCCGCCGCCGCGATCTCGCTGACCCCGATTCAGGAGGTCAACGAGTTCATCGGCGGCGAAGAAATCGAGGCGTTGCCGCGCCGCTTCGAATACATCCCGCACCCGGCGCACGGCGTGTTCGTGCAGTCCGTCCCCGCCGGCAAGGACGCCACCGGCCGCCCGGGCAATGTGTTCACCCACGGTGTGGTGGACCACGCGCCGCAGGAGCCGCTCGCCTCCCAGTACCCGATCGCGTGGTTCCGCTCCCCGGATCTCGCGGCACCGTTCCGCGCCCCGGTGGTCAATTCTGTCCAGCTCGATCAGTCGCTCGACGAGCCCGCACGTGGCCCGCTTCCCGATGTCGCTAACCTCTGGCAGCTCATCACCGAGGTCCAGGGCGACCGTCGCGGCGTCGTGTACAAGATCCAGGAGGCGCTGGAGGATCCTGAGACCATTCCGGTGCTGCTCACCCCGTCGGACACGCAGGCCGCATTCTGGATCTACGCCGTGTCCACCACCATGACTCCGCAGGCCGCGCGCCTGGGCTTGCGCGTGAGCACCTTCGAACGCGCGCGCTCCATCGATGCCGCGAAGTGGGCCTCCCACGAGCCCGGGGTCGCCGCGCTTATCGCGGGCCCGGTCGAAGACGCAGAGCTTTTCGCCGCCAACCCCGCTTTCACCGTCATCGACCCGGAGAAGGACGCCAGCGCACAGCCGGTCACCGACTGGTCGCGCATGACTGCTGAGCTGTACACGTCGGGAAGTCAGGCAGCAGCAGCCGTCGATAAGCTCGCTTCGCTTGAGGAAGCGTCGGCGAGCTTCGGTGCGGGCCTTGCACAGCTCGCGCTCGCGCACCGCCGCAAAAATATTGAGCCGGAACTCAACCAGCTCGCGATCGACATCAGCGAACCCAGCGAGTTTCTCGCCGAGGATTACCCGACGCTCGTGAGCAAAGAGCTTATCGACGAACCCCGCCTCGACGAGCTCCGCGGCTCCGTCTACGAGACGCTGCAGCACTGGGAAGGCGACGGCACCCTGCTGATCAACTACGTCACCGACGCCGAAGCCATCGGCGCTTTTGACCGCGACATGCTGGTCGACGGCCTCGGTGCCCTCGGCAACCTTGAGAATCCCATCACCGAGATGATGAAGCACGGTGCCCTCAACCTGCGCCCCGACTCCGCTGCCGCCGGCCTTGTCAGCCTCGTGGCCAACAAGAAGATCGAAGAGGTCTTCGCCGGCGACGACATCACCGACGTCATGGAAAGGCTCGGCAGCGACGACATTTACCGCGCCCTGCGCCACGCCGGCCACACCGGTGTGGAAAAACTCAGCCCGGACACTGCCTGCTACCTCATCGGCGCCGCGCTCGCCGCCGCCGCATTCAACCAGCTGCAGTACCCCGTGATCACTGCCGACCCCCAGCAGCGGACCGAGACGATCCGCCAGCTCATCGACCTGGCGGGCCGCATCTCCGCCCGCGCGGTGCCGAGCCAGTCCAACGTTGATGCCGTGGCCCTTCGCACCTGGGAAGACTTCTTCCTCACCGCGCCCGACTCTGCGCAGGACACCGCCTTGGCCGCGCACGCCGTCAGCGCTCTGCCCGACGCATTCGCTGCCCTGCGCATCGAACGCACCGAGCAGTTCCTCAGCCGCGTCATCCAATCGCTGACGCAGAACACCCGCGGGTACGCGAACCAGAAAGGAGACCGGTAATGGCTCTTGAGAAACGCATGGGGCACGGCGAAGAGTACGAATTCGCCACCGACGGCGGTCCGTTCCGCGCGATTCTGGTCATGGAGCTCAACGACGGCGGCCGCTTTCGCGCCTACAACGGCGAGACCGAGCTGCCCCGCACCGGCGACCGCTACGCCCTGCGCGAATTGAACGGCCCCGCCGCCATCGAGGTGCGGCCGGATAACGAAGTCTTCGGCAACCGCGCCGAACTCTACGTCCGCGTCCAAGCCCGCGACACCGCCGATGGGCTCGTGGACCTGGCCCTCCCGCCGTTCAAAGTCGCCGCCCGCGACACCTTTACTCCGCTGACCCTCCTTCCCACCACCACGGGCGTGCGCGTCATCGGCGGCGACGGCGGGGGAGTGGGCGCCGTCCGTCCCCACGTGGGCGACACCGGCGGCAGCTCCGTCAGCTCGGTCAGTTCTGTCAGCTCCGTCAGTTCCGGCAGCTCGGTCGCGCCCGCCGCCGGTGCCACCGCCACTTCCGACTCCGCCGCACCGACTGCCGGGTCGACCCCGACTGTTCCGGCTGGCGGCGCTAGCACGGACGCCGTGCACATCATCGTCGACTCGTCCGCATCCATGCTGCGCAGCACCACCGTCGAGCAGATGGACGCGATGCTCAGCTTCGCTGTCAACGCCGTCTCCGTCATGCGCTGCGCGAAGCATCTGACCACCTCTTCCGGTCAGGCCGTGCCCGGCATCGTGGACACCCTTGAGGTGCCCGCCGGGACGACCGAGGCGCTGCGCGGCAACGACATCGGCTGGGAAATCAACGCGACGGATATCTCGCCCACGGCTGCCGTCATCGCCATCTCCGACGATGTTCCGGCCCGCCTGCTCGGCCGCAGCGCACCCGTCCACGTCATCTCGCCGCGACCGGTCGCCACCTCCGCCGGCATCACAGCAACGCTTTTCGACGACCGCCTCCACCGCGCCGTCGCCGAAGGCGATGCCCGCAGCTACCGCGACGCCATTCACTCTCTCCGTGGCGCCATCGATGCGGGGGTGACGTCCTGATGAACCCGAACGTCCCGTACGTGATCCCGTCTAAGGACCCGGTCACATTCGAAATCCTCGACCCTTCCGGCTCCGCGCCGAAGCACGAGGGAATCGACCTGCCCGATGACTGGATCAATTCCGGCGTTCTCACCGTGGCCATGGCCGGCGCTCGCTCGTCAGGGAAGAGTCTGTACATCGCGGTCGTCGTCAAGCTGTTGCGCGATATGTTGGCAGTCAACCGTGGCTTTTTGAATGCCGCCGACGAATACACGCGACGCACCTACGAGGAAAATTACGAGCGCCCCCTCTTCGAAGAGATGGGGCTCATGCCGCCGACCCCGCCGTCGGCGAACCCCGACGCGTACCAGAACCGCCCTCTCATCTACGACCTCGGTCTGCAACCCCGCGTCAACCCCGCCAATAATGAGCCCGTCAACCAGCGTATTTACCTCGTGCTCCAAGACGTCGCCGGCGAGGACCTCCGCGAAGAAGGCTTCCCTGAGCGCGCGCCGAAACTCGGGTTCTTCCGTCACGCCGACCGCATCGTGTTCCTCTACGACCCGATGGCCGTCAACCGCATCCGCCAACTTCTTGAAGGCACCGTGTCCACCAACGAAGTCGGTCGCGAAAACCCCGCCATGATTCTGCAGAACATCCTGCGGCTCATGTCGCCCGAACGCATGCCCGGCATCGCGCTCACCCTGTCCAAATTCGACATGCTCCAGCGTCTCGCCGACGTTGACCAGGTCGGCAGCGGCGGCATCCAGGGCCAGACCGTGGACTGGCAGGCCGCCATGAGTAACTACGGTGCCTCTTTCCGCCGCGAATCCAACCCGCCCAACGAACCCTTCGATTGGGCCGACCGCAGTTCCATGCACTTCGAGATCCGCAGCATGCTCAGCGCCCTCGGCGCCATGGAGATGCTCAATCTCCTCGAAACCCAATCACCCACCGGCCAGCCCGTTCCGTACAGCTGCCACGCCGTCTCCGCCCTCGGCGATTCGCCCGAAGGCGACAGCGTGTCCCGCATGGGCATCGCCCCGTTCCGCGTCCTTGACCCCATCCGCGAAATGTTCGCCCAATACGGCCTGTTTGAGGGAGGAAAACAATGACCCACCACAACCAAGGCTGGCTCGCCCGCGAGGAACGCCGCCTCACCGACGCGTCCGCCGCCACGCCTACCACCACGTCCGCCGACCC
>NZ_JAGKSD010000005.1 GCF_017942225.1 Corynebacterium sp. Marseille-P3884
GGGTGGTACAACACCGAACGCATCCAACAACGACTCAAGGGCCTGACCCCGATGCAATATCGGAATCAGACCCTTGAACCCCTAACCGCCTAGAATTAAACCAGTCCAACTTTCGGGGGCCAGTTCACAACGGGGTAGGTGGTGTTACTCGGTGAACAAGATGGTACGGGTCTTCTCGGCGCCCTCGCGGACAAGCTCGACCATCCGCTCGCCCTGGCCGATGTCGGTGAGCTTCGCCACCAACGACGGGAAGTTCTCGTCTGGCCCGATCTCGGTGGCTCGCTGCGCAGCCACGCCAGCTAGTCCCGGCTGGCCTGTGGCGTGAGCGAGCACGGCAACAGTGGCGGTGAGCTGCGCCCGCATCCCCGGCCAGCTGGTCGGGACAGCACGCATAACCTTCTCTATGAACGCAAGGCCAGCCTGCGGCTCATCGAGCAGTGCGGCAAGCAGCGTGTCTCGCAAGCGCGGCGTGGTGAAGCATTTCAGCGCAGATCGAACAGCGCGAGTGCTCGGCTGGGTGATCCCTGCCGCCGCCTGCTCATACTCACGCTGCAGCATGTCTGAGAACATGGGCGGGACGTAGGCCAGCGCGTCTTCAATAATGTCGGCGTGCTCGGCGGCGTCGATGCCGTGATCGGTGCTGTTCAACCGTGCCTCAATGTCGTCTTTGCTCGGCTCCGGCAGCTCGCCGGTGTGCTCTAGCATCTGCCGCAGCGCCGCCGATGCGGCGACCTCGCCGACAACGCCGTGGCGCGGCTCGTCGATGAGCGGATGCTGATACACAGACCACCACGCAGCCCCGGTGACGATCTCAGGCACCTGCACCACCCCGAGCAGCGGCGGTAGGTGCACTGCCCCGCTGGCGAGGTACGTGGCCGTTTCGTCAAAGATCGGTTGTGCAATGTCGTCGCTGATCATGTACGCGATAACAGCGTCGAGTTCGAGGTGGTGGACCCACGCTGCGAACCGCTCGCGGCTCTCGGTGAGCTTTGCAACAGCTTCGTCCAGGTCGAACCGTGCGACCGGGCCGAGGCGGATGGTGTCGACACCCTCGTCGTCGACGAAGAACGCGAGGATCAGCGAGTTGTTCGGGTAGAAGCCGAGGATGCCGGGGAGGTTCGCGAGGATCTCGCCGTGGGATGCAAGCGTGTGGGAATGAGTGGACATGGCAGTGCTCCTTTGCACGAATACGGGGTGTACGTGGTCAATCCCGTATTCGGCCCGGCTCTGCCGGTCGCAGGCGTATCCCAGCAGTGCAGCACTCATGTGCGCCGAGCGTCGCTAGCGCAGCCTGGTGCTCGGCTTGCCGGGTGCGGGCGCTAGCGACGCAGCCTGTGCCTAAGCGTCGGCTTCGATGCGCTTGAGAGCGCGATAGATCGTCGGCCGCGAGACGTTGAAGGTGCGCGCTACAGCGCTGACGGACTTACCGCCCTCGATAAGCTCCTTTGCCATCTGCGCCTGCTCAGTCAGCTACGCTGACCCAAGCAGCATAGCTAACCCCCGACGTGTCTACTTTCCGGGGGTCAGGCCCGTGCTCGACAACTCCAGCGGACTCAACGCCCACGCCAGCGTCGCGGACCATGCGGCCGGGTACCGGAAGGTGGCCAAGGCCGCGGGCATCGCGATTTAATCCCGCGCAGAGCCGGAGACTGTGACCTGGCGATCATTGATGCGCAAGGTGCTGTCAGCGGCAGCAATAACTGCGGCATCGTGCGTGGCGGCCAGAACGAGTGCGCCCCCGTCCGCAGCTCGCCGCAGGAGCGCGATAACTTGGTCGCGGTTAGTGGGGTCGAGGGAGGCGGTCGGCTCGTCAGCGAACACATAAGCCGCGCCGCGGAGCAGGGCTCGGGCGATCGCCAGCCGCTGCTGCTCGCCTCCGCTGAGAATAGCTGCCGGCCCGTCGAAGGGGACATCAAGACCGACTTCGCCGAGGGAGTGCAGCAATTCTTCTTTGGAGTATTGCTTCCTGGATAGCCCGAGGGTGAGGTTATCTTCGCAGCTTAGTTCGGGAATGATTCCGTGGTCTTGGTGGATTATCGCTGCGCGTTCTCGCCAGAACCTCCGCCTCCGCTTCATCCTCCACGCGGAGGCATTCTCACCGTCTATCCGGAGGAGGCCGTCCGCCGGCGGCAGGAGCCCGGCCAAGGTGTTGAGCAGCAAAGTCTTTCCGGAACCGCTGGCTCCACAGATGGCGACAAAGCCTGGCCCGGGTAGGGAAAACGTTGCATTTTCCACGAGGGACTTCTTCACCATCCGCGTGCTGCGCCCCACAGAAAAAGTCGACTCCGCGGCGAGACAGAGATGAGAGGTGGAAATCTCCGGCGGCAGAGTGGGGGGCTGATTGGGGCTAGCCAATGACATTGTGACTCCTAGGGGAGGCGGACATGTGCTGAGAAATACTGAGACGGACAAAACCGAGGTAGACGATTAAGACAAGGCAGCTTAGCGCGGTGAAGGTGTAGAGGAACGGGTTGGGAAGCAGTAGCGGAGCCAGGACGGACAATATGACGACAACTGTCAGGCTGACCAGTTGGCTTTTGAATAGTCGCCACATCGTTTTGTCCGGTGATTGCCCAGCGCTGTGGAGGAGTACCAGGAGGCGACGGTGAACTCGGAGCTGGATGCGCGCCTGGACTATCAAGGCCGCAAGCGTGGCGAGCAAAGCTCCGAGGGCGCTCAGGATACTCAGCCAGAACAGCGCCGTGCTGGCTACTAGTTCGGCCAGACCGCGATCGGCGGCGCGTACCGGGTAGACGTAGCCTTCGAGGCCGGCAGCGGTAAGTTCTGGACCCAGTTCCGAGAAATCCGCGAAGAGCAAATTTTCACTCGAAGCTGTGGAGCTTAGGAAGTCTGCGTCGAAGCCGGATAGATCGTCCGTTTCAAGCACGTAAAAACAATCGCCGGGAACCAGTTCCCCCGACATTGTTCCACTAATGAATCCGACCGCATGATCGGCACTGACCGGACCAATTTGCGCAGATTTAAGGAGCAGGTCGCCGGATTCCTGAGCCCACAGATCCACGGAAGCTGCGAAATGCTCTTGGGCTGCGGAATAGTCGACCGAGTGGTTGTCGTCTCCGGGACGGAACTGATAATCCTGCAGATCGTGCCATTGGCGGTTAGCAAGTGCCACGGGGCAGGAGTCCGGCACACCGGTACCTTCTTTCGGCAAAGTATGGCTGAGGACAGCCCCGTGCTCCCGTTCCCAGCTGAGCGCGAAGTCGCGGAAGTTCTGCTGCAGACTGGGCGGCAAGAGCTCGCCTCCTTCCACGCGGCCAGCAGGGCCGTCGAAGTTGGCTGAAAAATGCAAGGCTCCAAACTCCGCGAGAGATTTCCAGGTCTGCTGGGCCTCGGATTCCTGCTGGTAGGAGCGGAGCGCAGCCGCTGAGCTAAGACCCGCTGCTACAAAGGTCACGCAGGTAAAGACCGAAATTACTTTCAGCGCTTTTCCCGCCGCCTTCTCTGCGGGGGCACGCTGCCCCAGCAGCGCTACTGCGCGGCGCAACAATGGGGCGGTGACGGCTACGGCCAAACCGGTGGTAGCCAGGGCCAAGCCTATCCCGGCGGCGTAGAACCTGAGGAACAGGAGGGCAAAAGAATAGCTCCCTTGGCGGGCGAGGAATGTACTCGCAAGGCCAATGAGAACTAGGTGCGGGAGGATGACAAAGGTCCATTGCCGCCAATTGCCTTTTTGACTGCGGTGCCCGCCATTTATTGTGCGCAGCGCTGCCAATCTAAGACCGGAAACCCGAAGAACAAATACCAGGGCAAAAAGGGAAACGACAAATAGAAACAGGATCGCCACCAACGCGGGCAGGCGGAATACGACCGATTGGATGAGGTGAAGGAACTGCGTCTTTTCGCTTAGCCTGAGCCCGTCATTCCTGGCCGATTCGTAGAAGTGGTTCGCATTGCCACCCGTTGCTTTGGGAACCAAGACGTAGTCACCGTGGTAATCCAGCGACCCAAGCTCACTGGACGCTTGGCTCAAGGCATCCGGCCGGTTGAGCCGGGGAATGCGTTCCGGTGCTGGATAATTTTGCTCCAGCGGGATGAAAACCTCGTGGGAAGTCCCGCTTGCGTCATCGGTGCCAGTCAGCCGGTAGATGGAGTAGCCGTTCTGCTCGGCCAATGAAACCAGTGAGTTACGGATTACCGTCGGTGCGTAGTCTGACTCAAGTTCCTCCGCGAGTGAAGTCTTAGGCTCGACGTAGTCAAGACTAAAGGTTGATTCGACCCCTAAGGACAAGGGCTTGGTGGAGTCAACCAGGGCTGTCAGCAGCCACCCAGTAGTCGCGATGACTGCAGCAAGAAGTAGGCTCAAAAGCCCAAGTACTAGGGGTCGAATGCGCATGAGTTCTAGCAGAAGTTGTAGTAGTAGCTGTCCTTAGTGCCCGGCAAATTCGTTGCCCAAAGCTCGGCGATCGACTTCTGGCCGCCGCGGGTGTTGATGCTTCGTTGCGTTCTGCCGTTGACGGTCACAGTCGAAGTATGGCACCGATTCACGGTGAAATAAGAACGCGCCTTAGCGTTCCAGAATCCGTCGATCTCGCCGCGCTCAAAGGACGCCACCATCGCGTCGTAGTCGGGGCGGTCCACGTCCTTCTTTGATGCAGAGATCGATTGATCGACGTAGGTATGCACGACGTCCCAGCCGCGTTGCTCGGCGAGGGCTTCGCAGTCCTGACGCTGCCGGTCGATGGCGAGGCCGTCCATGGCAGCATCTAACGAGATACGGAGGTAAATAGCAGCGCGTGTAGTCATACGCTATTCATAGCGCATTTAGGTTACATTGAAACGAAACTCCACGACATCGCCGTCAGCCATCACGTAGTCCTTGCCCTCCTGGCGGACCTTGCCGTTCGCGCGGGCTTCGGCCATGGAGCCGAGCGCGTCGAGGTCATCGAAGGCGACGATTTCGGCCTTGATGAAGCCCTTCTCGAAGTCGGTGTGGATCACGCCGGCAGCCTTGGGCGCGGTGTCACCCTTGTGGATGGTCCAGGCGCGGGATTCTTTGGGGCCGGCGGTGAGGTAGGTCTGGAGACCGAGGGTTTCGAAACCGGCGCGAGCAAGCGTCGATAAGCCGGGCTCGTCTTGGCCCACGGCCGCGAGAAGTTCTGCGGCATCCTCGTCGTCGAGCTCGAGGAGCTCGGTCTCGGTCTGGGCATCGAGGAAGACGGCCTCGGCGGGGGCGACGAGCTCGCGGAGTTCCTGCTTCTTCGCATCGTCGGTGAGCACGCCTTCGTCGGAGTTGAAGACGTAGAGGAACGGCTTCGCGGTCATGAGGTGCAGGTCGCGAACGAGAGAGAGGTCGATCTCGCCGGCCTTGGATGCTGCGAAGAGAGTCGTGTCGTTCTCGAGGATGGCCTGCGCCTTCTTTGCTTCCTCGGCCTCGGCGGCGAGGTCCTTGTCCTTGCGGCCGTCCTTCTCCAGGCGCGGCAGCGCCTTCTCGATGGTCTGGAGATCAGCGAGGATGAGCTCGGTGTTGATCACAGCGATGTCGCTGGCCGGATCCACCTGGCCGTCGACGTGAATGACATTGTCGTCAGAAAACGCGCGCACGACCTGGCAGATCGCGTCCGCCTCGCGGATATTTGCGAGGAAGGCATTGCCCATGCCCTCACCCTCAGAGGCGCCCTTGACGATGCCGGCGATATCCACGAAGGACACCGTGGCCGGCAGGATCTCCTGGGAGCCGAAGATCTCAGCCAAGCGGTCGAGGCGCTTGTCCGGCAGCGGCACCAGGCCGACATTCGGCTCGATGGTGGCGAACGGGTAGTTGGCCGCCAGGACCTCGTTGCGGGTCAGTGCGTTGAACAGGGTGGACTTGCCCACATTGGGCAGGCCGACGATTCCAAGAGTAAGGCTCACGGTGGCCAATGATAACGCACGCCCCAGCCAGCCCGGGCGACGGGCGTGGATGGGGCGTGGACGAAGCGTGCGCGAAGAGGCAGCGACTAGAGCTTGATGCCGAACTGGTCGGCGAACTGGCGCAGCTGCGGAACCTGAGCGGCGATTTCGCGCAGCTGCGGGGCAGCCAGCACTGCCCCGCCGATCAGGCCGAGCAGGACGGCGATGCCGATGCCGATACCGACGGCAGAAGAAGCGTCGATCTCGCCGGCAGACGAGCCGCTAGACCCATCTTCGTCTGCGTCGCCGCCGCCCGGGGTCACAACTCCGGGGTCGACGGTCCCCGGCGCGGGGCGGTCGGTGCTGGACTTGTCCAGGGTGAATTCGTCGACAAGCGAATGGTCCGCGACATTGAACGTGCGCATGGTCAGCCTGTCCTTATCCACGTCCACGACGGCGTAATCCGGGGTCTTGTCCTGGGTCCAGAAAGCGATCTCTTTGGCCTGCAGGTCCGTGCCCTCGGTCTGGGAGCGGTCAGTGATCTCCGGGTGCGATTTACCGTCGGGGCTGTGGAAGTCGTAGTACTTGCCGCCACCGGCCGTGGTGGTGGTGACGTACAGGACCTCGCCGGCCTTCGGTTTCAGCACGTCGCCGGCATTGGGGCGCGCGTCCGGCACCGTCGGGGTGAGCCCGTTCAGCAGGTGGGAACGGTTGTACATGTGGTCGTGGCCGGACATGACCATGTCCACGCCCGCCTCGGAGAAGACCGGGGCGAGCCCTTTGCGCAGCGCCTTCACGTCCGAGTCCTTCATCGCGTGCGAGCCGTGGCTGAACGGCGCGTGGTGCATGACGGCGATGATCCAGTCCTTGCCCGAACCATGCTCGGCGACGGTCTTGCGCACGAAGTCAGCATGCTTTTCGATGTCGCCCTTCGAGCTCTCGTTCGAGTCGAGCACGACGAACAGTGCGTTGTTGCGCTCGAAGAAGTAGTTCGCGGTGCGGCCGTCTCGGTTCGGGAGGTTGCCGTGCTCGTCGAAGTGCTTATCCGAGAAATTGTAGGTTTCGTGGTTACCCTTCGTCAGCGCGACCGGGTAGTTCTTCAACTCCTCCGCGGAGAAGAACGCTTCCCACTGCTTGATCGGGTTGCCCCAACCCTCGACCTGGTCGCCGGCGTGCAGAATGAACTCGGAGTTCGGGTACTTTCCGGTCGCCTGCTTGACGGCGGTGCGCCACGCATCGGCCTGCTCCTCGACCTTGAGATCGACGCCGATCTGGGCGTCGGCGAAATTGAGGAAGGACCAGCTGTCGCCTTCGGCCTGCACGCGGAAGGTCTCCGGGTCGGTCCACCCGCCCTTGTCGGAGCCGATCTGGTAGGTGTACTCGGCCCCCGGCTGCAGCCCGGAGATGCTCGCGTGCATAGAACGGTAGAGCAGCGCGCCGTAATCGGCTTCTTTCGCCGCGACGGTCTTTGCTTCTTCCGGATGACCGGACGGGTAGTACTTAACGGCTTCGTCCCCGTTGGACGTCGCGCGCCACGAGAAGTTCATGTCCGTCGATGTCGCACCGACGCCGATGTGGCTCACAGTCGCCTTGTTCGTGCCCGTGGACTGTGCCGCAGCATCAGGAACAGCGACGAAAGAGCAGGTCAGTGCCAGCGTCATGGACGCAGCAGCCAGTGCGGATGGACGGCGGAGAGTCATGTGGGTCTTCTTTCTAATTTTCAGAAACGGATATTGGCGAGCATGTCGCGGATCTGCGGCTGGAAATGCACCGCAGCGGCACCCAGCCCGACAGCGAGCAGAGCGAGAATCACGGCCACAATGCCCCCAGTCGACGAGCCTGCGGAAGCAGCGGCCGTATCGGTGTCATTCGTGTCCGACGAATCCCCCTCCCCTGGCTGGGACGGCGCGCGGTGGTCGAGCGTGACTTCGTCGACAAGCGTGCCGTCCGAGTTGTGGGTGCGGGCGACGAGCGTGTCCGGCGTGATTTCGACAGCCGTGTAATCGGGAGTGCGGTCCTGGCTGAAGTACGCGATGGTGGGCTGTTCGAGACCGAGCTCGCGAGCACGCTCCGGCGTCATGTCGTCGTAACGCTGGCCGTCGTTGCCCTTGAATTTGTAGAACTTCGAGCCCGACGGGCTGTTCATGGTCAGGTACAGCACCTCGCCATCCTGCGGGTGAAGGACGTCGCCCGGCTGCGCAGGGTTTTCCGGGACGACCGGGGTCTCCCCATCCATCAAGTGGGAGCGGTTGTACATGTGGTCGTGGCCGTTGAGCACCAGGTCGACGCCCAACTCCGACATCGTGGCCCCGAGATCCTTGCGCATCACCCGCTGCTTGATCTCGTCGTAGCGCCCGCCGTAGGAATGCGGCGCATAGTGGAATCCGACGATGATCCAGTCTTTGCCGGCACCGTGCGCCTTCACCATCCGGCGCACATTGTCCTCCATCGCCGAGACAGGCTGGTTCGAGTCGAGCACCACGAACAGGGCGTTATTGCGCTCGAAGTGGTAGTTCGCCCGCCGTGCATTCGGCAAGTTGAAGTGCGAATGGAAGTGCTGCCCCAGATCGAGCAGCAGCTCGTGATTGCCCTTGGACACCGACAGCGGGTACTGGTCCAGCTCGTCGGGCGCAAGGAACTGCTCGTATTGCAGCACCGGGTCCGATTCGGCGTTGACCTGGTCGCCGTCGTGGAAGATGAACGCGGAATCCGGGTACGCCTGCGTGGCGTTCGTCAGGGTCTGCTGCCAGCCGGCACCATCGCTGGCGTTATCGTGGCTCGCTCCGATCTGGGCGTCGGAAAATGCCAGGAAATTCCAGCTATCCGACGCACTCTGCGTCGTGAATGTGGCTGTGCCACTCCACCCGCCCTCCTCGGATCCGAGCTCGTAGCTGTACTGCGTGCCGGGCTCCAAGCCCGAGATGCTTGCGTGCATCGCGCGGTAGCGCGCCGCGCCGGGCTTCCAGTGCGCACGCACGGTCTCCGCGGACTCGGACCCCTCACTCGTCTTGTAATAACGGACGAATTCATCACCGCGGTAGGTGGTGCGCCACGCGAAGTTCACGGCCGCAGCATCCGCGCCGATCTGCAGCGAGCTCAAGGTGATCGGACCACCCTGTGCCTGCGCGGATGCCTCCGGCACCGCGAAAGTCGAACCGGCCAGGGCTACCGTCAGCGCGGCGGCTGCAACAGTGGTCTTCAGGCGCATAGCAACCTCATCAACATCAATCGGCGGAAGGCGGTACGGGAGACGCTTCAGACAGGGAAAATACAGCTTCTCCTGCGTCTGCGCACAAGAATGTAGCACAGGTCACTTTGGGGCGCTCGTCGAAAAGCGAAGTGCGAACCCGTACCTGCACCCCGATCGGTTAGGGCACAATAGGGCGCGTGAGTTCTGCACACACTGACCCCGAAGCGGGCAAAGAAACCGTGACCGACGACGCGCAGACGCTGGCTGAGAAGGTCAAAGCGACGGACGCCCAGTCGAACGGCTCCGCCGACGTGCACGAATACGGCAACCGTGTCGACCGATCTGTGATCGTGAACTCCTGGATGAAATCCACCGCGCAATTCTCGCTGCGGACGCTCATCATCGTCATCCTGCTCGGCGCGACCTTCTTCCTCGTCGGGAAATTCTGGGCCGGAATCCTCCCGGTGATTCTCGCTCTCATCGTGTGCACGGTCCTCTCCCCGATCACGAATTTCCTGCGCAGACACAAAGTCCCCGGTGGGCTCGCCGCACTATTCTCGCTGCTGATCTTCTTCGCCGTGCTGGTCTTCTTCGTGGCCATCATCCTCCCGGATATCCTGCGCAATTCACGGGTTCTTGTGATTCAGGCCGGCCAAGGCATTCAAGGACTCCAGCTCTGGCTGCAAAACCAAGACAGCCTGCCGTTCAATATCGACGCGGGCCAAGTCGACAGCATCGTCCAAGACGTGGCCACGTGGATGCAAGACCGGGCGGGCGCCATCGCCGGCGGCATTTTCAGCGGCATCAGCACCGCCACATCGATGTCGATCACCCTGGTCGTTGTCGTGGTTCTGACCTTCTTCTTCCTCAAAGACGGGCCGAAATTCCTGCCGTGGGTACGCAGCGCCACCGGCGGCCGCGCGGGCCTGCACGCGACTGAGCTGCTCACCCGCGCGGGGGGGACGCTCGGCGGCTACATCCGCGCGCAAGCCGTCGTTTCGCTTATCGACGCCCTCTTTATCGGCATCGGCATCTGGATCCTCGGCGTACCGATGGCGTTCACACTGGGCGTGATCACCTTCATCGCCGGGTTCATTCCTCTCGTCGGCGCGATCGTGGCCGGTGCCCTTGCCGTGCTGATCGCCCTGGTCTCCCTCGGTTTCACCAAGGCACTGATCGTGCTGGCCATCGTCCTTGCCGTGCAGCAACTCGAAGGCAATGTCCTATCTCCGCTGTTGCAGTCCCGCGCCATGAAGCTGCACCCGGTGATCGTCCTCGTTTCCGTCACCGTCGGCGGCGGTCTCTTCGGTCTCGTCGGCGCTTTCCTCGCCGTGCCCGTCGCAGCGACCTTGGCTGTGGTGTTCCGCTATATCCAGGACATGCTGCGTCTACACGCAGGCGAAGTCAGCGCCGCCGATCTCACCTTCGCCACCGATGTCGGCCGCGCGCTCGCCGAAGCCGAGGAGCGTGAAAGCGACGCAGCCCGCACCGACCTTTTGTCCCAGCACGCCTGGTCCCCGCCCACCGTCGACGAGGACGACGACGAACGGGAACAGGCTCCTGCTGCGCCACGCAGCCGTCGTGCATCAGCCCTGGCAAAACAGGTCAAAGGCATCTCATTGCGCTCACCAAAAGACTGGCGAATCGAAAATGTGTTCGGCTCGCGTAAGGGTGGCGACGACGACGTGTCCTAGCCGTATGCAATTGTGTGGTGCATGAGCACCACCGTTGCCGTCAGCTTGATCCTCATCGTCGCCGTACTCGCATTCGCCGCCGGCGTGTTTGTCGGCGCCGCCTTCTACGCGGTGCGGATACAACGGCGCACCCCGGCTCACGAGTCCGCCCGCTCGCCCCACCCCGACGACGTCGAGCCCTCCCCCGCGACCCGCGCCCTGGAAGCGCAGCGCCAACGCGAATTCGACCGTCTCGGCCACACCATGGAACAGCTCTCGGCGCAGCTGCGTGAGATGGACGAGGACCGTGCCGTCGCATATTCGGCGCTGGCGGGGCAAGTGCAGGCGGTAACAAGGGCGTCGTCACGCTTGGGCGACCGCACTGATCAGCTCGTCGCAGCGCTGCGCTCCCCCAATACCCGCGGGCGGTGGGGTGAAATGCAACTCGAACGCGTCGTGGAGCTCGGCGGCATGACTCGGCACTGCGATTTCGATGTCCAGGCCACCGCCATGGTCGACGGGCGCATGGTCCGCCCCGACATGGTGATCCGTCTCAGCCGCGGCCGCAATATCGTCGTCGACGCGAAGGTTCCCTTCGGCGCCTACCTCGACGCCCTTGGCACGGAAGACCCCGAAGAAAAGCAGGGCTACCTGCGCCGGCACAGCCACCTGGTGCGGGGCCATGTGACCACGTTGGCGTCGAAAGGCTATCTCGAAGCGTTCTCGCCCACCCCGGAATTCGTCGTGCTGTTCATTCCCGCCGACCCCTTTCTCGACGCCGCTCTCGAGCAAGACCCGGAACTGCTTGACTTCGCCTTCTCCCGCGGTGTCGTCCTCGCAACCCCGACGACGCTATTCGCGCTGCTTCGCACCGTGAGCCTCGGCTGGCAGCACGAGACCGCCGCTGAAAAAGCTCACGAAATCCAGCGCCTCGGCTCGCAGCTGTACACGCGTCTGGGAACCATGGCGGAACACTACAACCGCCTCGGCGCCTCCCTCGACAAGGCCGTCGAAGCGTTCAACGCAACACTCGGCTCCATGGACTCGCGCGTCATGGTCACCGCGCGGCGCCTCAAAGACCTCAACGTCCCCGCGCACACATCCGCCGCGCCCGCCACCTTGAACCCGGTGTCCACCCGCACGCGCACAGCGCTACCGCGCACCGACGCTGACCCCGCCGAAGAAAAATGGGGGTAGACGGGCCGAGTGAACACGGAGCTGGCAAAGCCGGCAGGTAACATGTTTCAGCGTGTCTCACGCTTCACCCCGCTCGTCGTCCACGTCTTCATCGACGCTGTCCGGCTTCTCCACGGGTTCCGGCATCGCCATCATCGTCGCCGCGCTCGTCACCGGCGGGTTGATCGCGCTGTACAACGAAGCAGTCGGCCTGCCGTTCCTCGTGCTTTTCACGGTGGCGTCCATCGTGGTGACCACGTTCGTCAACCCCCGCGGCCTCTTCGTCACCGTCGCGTCGATCCCGCTGCTGTACACGTTCTTCCTGCTGCTCACCGGCACGTTGATCGCGCATTTCCAGCTCCCCGAAGGTCAAACCTCGCTGGGTAAGACCTCTGCGGTTCTGATCCTGTACCCGCTCACGCAGTATTTCCCAGTGCTGCTCTTCACTGTGCTCGGCTCGATCCTCATCGCGCTGCTGCGCTACCGCCTGCTAAAGAAGCAGAACGAAGAGATCCGCGCGCACGAAGAACGCCACCGCCGCAGCGTCAGCGCCACGAACCGGCGCACGAGCCACGAGGCTTCCCGTTTGCGTCAGCGCGGCTCAGACAAGAAAGTCACCGTCGAAGAGCTCCTCGCGCGCCGCGCCGAGCGCCAGAAAGCAGACGGCGAAAGCAGCCGCGGCTTGAGCCGCAAGCTTAGCGACGACCTCTACGACTCCTAGCTCTTAAGCCTTTGTCCGCGGCGCACGCAGGTCGCGGGGCAGCGCGAACGTGATGGTCTCCGTCGTCGTGGTGACCTGCTCAACGTTGTCGTAGCCGCGCTCGCCCAGGTACTCGACGACCTCACGGACCAGGATCTCCGGCACCGATGCGCCGGAGGTGACACCGACGGTCTCGACGCCTGCGAGCCACGTGTCATCGATCTGGTTGGCGTAGTCGATCAGGTAAGCGGCATCCGCGCCATTTTGCAGAGCGACTTCCACCAAGCGCTTGGAATTCGACGAGTTCTGGGAGCCGACCACGATCATCAGCTCGACGCGCTCGGCGATCGCCTTCACCGCGACCTGGCGGTTCTGGGTGGCGTAGCAGATGTCGTCGCTCGGCGGGTTCTCCAGATTCGGGTACTTCTCGCGCAAGCGGGTGACGATCTCCATGGTCTCGTCCACCGACAGCGTGGTCTGCGACAGCCACACCAGCTTCTGGTCTTCAGGGAAGTCCGGGGCGGCCTCGACGCCTTCGACGCCGTCGACGAGGTGCACGACATCCGGCGCCTCGCCCGCGGTGCCTTCGACCTCCTCGTGGCCTTCGTGACCGACGAGCAGAATGTGGTAGCCGTCGCGAGCAAAACGCTTGACCTCGTTGTGCACCTTGGTCACCAGCGGGCACGATGCGTCGAGCGCCATGAGGTTGCGCTGCTGGGCGGATTCGCGAACAGCCGGGGACACGCCGTGCGCGGAGAACACCACGTGGGCGCCTTCCGGCACCTCGTCAGTCTCTTCGACGAAGATCACGCCACGCTGCGACAGCGTCTCCACAACATATTTGTTGTGCACGATTTCTTTGCGGACATAAATGGGGGCGCCGTATTTCTCCAGCGCCTTCTCCACGGTCTCGACTGCGCGGTCCACGCCGGCACAGTATCCGCGAGGGGCTGCAAGAAGGACGTTTTTTCCGGTTGTCGACATGGAACCAAGGGTAATGGAAAGGCAGTCTAAAAGGTAAGCTGGCTTGCTCGAGCAGCATCGAATCGCAGAAGAAAGGGGGCGCTAGCTGATGGCAGGACAACAGGCGGGAGGGCCGCCGAAGAGCACACCTGAGACTCCGTGGTCGGTGTCAAAGGTCAACCAGACGGTCAAGCAGTGGATTGAGCGGCTGGGCTGGCTATGGATCGAGGGGCAACTCACCCAGGTCAACATGAAGCCGACGTGGAAGCTGTCGTATCTGACGTTGCGTGACACGCAGGAGCAGATGAGTCTGCAGCTCACCGCGTCGACGGAGCTGTTGCGCAGCATGCCGACGCAGCTCAAGGACGGCGACCACGTGGTCGTGCGCGGCAAGCCCGCGTTCTACGCCGGCCGCGGGTCGTTCTCGATGTGGATCACGGAGATCCGCCACGTCGGCGAGGGCGAGCTGTTGGCCAAGATCGAACAGCTACGCAAAATGCTCGCCGCAGAGGGGCTTTTCGACGTCTCCCGCAAGCGCCCCCTCCCCTATCTGCCCAACAGGATCGGCCTGATCACCGGCCGCGGTTCCGCCGCCGAGCGCGACGTGATGTCCGTGGCCAAGGACCGGTGGCCGGCCGTGGACTTCCGCGTCATCAACACAGCAGTACAGGGAGCTAACGCCGTTCCGGAGGTCGTCGACGCGCTCACGCTTCTCGACGCCGACCCTGCCGTCGACGTCATCATCATCGCCCGCGGCGGCGGTTCGGTCGAAGACCTGCTCCCCTTTTCCGAGGAAGTCCTCCAGCGCGCTGTCGCTGTCGCCCAGACTCCTGTCGTCTCCGCGATCGGCCACGAGCCCGACAATCCGGTGCTGGACAATGTCGCCGACCTGCGCGCCGCCACACCGACCGATGCCGCCAAGCGCGTCGTCCCCGATGTCGCCGCTGAACTCGAGCTCATCGCCGAAGCTCGTTCCCGCATGGCCGCCGCCTTGCGCGGGTGGGTGAGCCGCGAACGCGAGGGTCTGCGCCAGATGCGCTCCCGCCCCGTCATGGCGAATCCGCTGACACCGATCACCCAGCGCCGCGACGAGCTCGACCGCGCCCGCGCGTCCATCCGCCGCGACATCACGCGGCTCATTTCCACCGAATCCGCTGAGGTCCGCGCCCTGCGCGCCCAGGTCTCAGCACTCGGCCCTTCCGCGACGCTCGCGCGCGGCTACGCCGTCGTTCAGGTCCAGCCCCGCGACGGCACTGAAGCACAAGTAGTCACCAGCATCGACCAAGCACCACCGGGCTCTCAGCTCCGCATCCGCGTCGGCGACGGCTCGATTACCGCCGCTGGCATGGCCACCACACCCGCCGAATAACTCAAGGAGAAAACAATGGCAGACAACACTTTCGGACAAGGCACCCCGGGCGACGAGGCATTCCCCGACCCCACCACTCTCACCTACGAACAGGCCCGCGACGAGCTCATCGAGACCGTCAAGATCCTCGAGCTCGGCCAAATGAGCCTCGACGAATCACTCAAGTATTGGGAACGCGGCGAAGCCCTCGCGAAACGCTGCGAAGTGCTTCTCGACGGCGCCCAGCGCCGCGTCGAAACCGCCCTCGGCTCCGCCGCAGACTCTCACGAAGAAGAACCGGAAGAAAACTAGGAAAACTAAGAAGCTGCTCCGGTCTCAGTACCAGCGTCTGTGTCTGCGTCTCCCTCTACAGGCAACGGCTCCGTCGCGATAGTCGCAGCGAGCAGCTCCCGGAACTCATCGTCTACTGCTTCGCCCTTCACGAGCAGGCGCACATCGCCCAAATCCACGACCCACAGATCACGGATGTCTGCCTCGGGGGAAGAGTAGACGGTGGCGTGGTGGGAATCGTCGATAAGCTGTGTGCCTGATTCCTCGCGGGGCGCGGAATCGATGCGCTCAACTGCCGTATCCACGTCCACGTCCGTCTGCGTGAGCTGCACGTACCCCTCCTGCGGAGTCACCCAGCCCACCACCGGTGCCGGCGCCTCACCGATCGTCGTGCGGCGCGCCGAGTTATTCACCCAGCCCTCCGGCATCTGCGGGAAACGCACCGGGAACTGCGCGGCACGGGCCTCCATGCCCATGAACGTCGCGCCGTCGACCTCCTTCACTGGGCCGTTTTCCGGGCGACCTGGACTGAAGCTGCACATGCCGGTGAACCCGACAGCGCCGATCATCAGCAAGACAATGACGATCACATTGATCGTCATGTCCCTGCCGTCCTGGAAAATCCGGGGTTTCTCCTTAGCCACGCCAGACAGTATGACACGGCGCGCCGACACTCCCGAAATAAGACCGTCGCCCCCAATCAGGTGAGAAACCGGGCATACCGGACACGCAAAGGTGCCAGAATGGGCCGAAAGGTGTCATCATTTCACCGACGTATCACCCCCACTGCCCAGGAGGCACAAACAATGTCCAACTCCGTTGAAGCTCCGGACCGCAACCTCGCGATGGAACTCGTTCGCGTGACAGAAGCGGCGGCGCTCGCCTCCGGCCGGTGGGTCGGCCGCGGCAAGAAGAACGAGGGCGACGGCGCCGCAGTCGATGCCATGCGCAAGATGATCAACTCCGTCACCATGGACGGCGTCATCGTCATCGGCGAAGGCGAAAAAGACGAAGCGCCGATGCTCTACAACGGCGAGAACGTCGGTAACGGCCAGGGTGCACCGCTCGACATCGCCGTCGACCCCGTGGACGGCACGCGGCTTATGGCCGAAGGCCGCCCCAACTCCATCTCCGTCATCGCAGCCGCTGAGCGCGGCACCATGTACGACCCGACCGACGCGTTCTATATGAACAAGATCGCTGTCGGCCCCGAGTGCGCCGGCAAGATCGACATCACCGCGCCCGTCGCGCACAACATCCAGGCTGTCGCCAAGGCGAAGGGCATCGACCCGCGCGATGTCACCGTCGTCGTTCTCGACCGCCCCCGCCACTCCCAGCTCGTCTCCGAGATCCGCGAAGCAGGCGCGAAAGTCCGCTTCATCATGGACGGCGACGTCGCCGGCGCCATCGCCGCAGCGCGCAACAACAACTCCATCGACATCGCGATGGGCGTCGGCGGCACGCCGGAAGGCGTCATCACCGCATGTGCACTGAAGTGCCTCGACGGTGAAATCCAGGGCATGCTCGCCCCGCAGTCTGACGAAGAACGCGAGAAGGTTCTCGCCGCCGGCCACGACCTCGACCGCGTCTTGGGCCTCAACGACCTAGTCAGCTCCGACAACTGCTTCTTCGCCGCCACCGGCGTGACCAACGGCGACATGCTCCGCGGCGTGTCCTACCGCGCTGACGGCGCAACCACCCGTTCGCTCGCGATGCGCTCGAAGTCCGGCACCGTCCGCCTCGTCGAGTCCCGGCACAAGCTGTCGAAGCTGCGCGAGTACTCCGCGATCGACTACTCCGGCCCGTTCAACTAAACGCTCCCCCTCAAAGCGGGGGCACCATCCGGGCATTTGTATGCCCGAACACCTCCGGTTGGGGCATAATCACGGGTGGAAAGGCACGCGCGAAACAACCCGCATCCCGGCTCGTTTCGCGACGTGTACGCGACTCACACGAAGGAAGATAATGGCTGATCAGGAATACCGCATCGAGCACGACACCATGGGTGAAGTGAAGGTTCCCGCGCAGGCTCTGTGGCGTGCGCAGACGCAGCGTGCGGTAGAGAACTTCCCCATCTCCGGCCGCGGTCTCGAAGCTCAGCAGATTCGTGCGCTCGGCCTGCTCAAGGCGGCGTGCGCGACCGTCAACAAGGCCTCCGGCGCGCTCGACGCAGCCAAGGCAGACGCCATCATCGCAGCTGCCAAGGAGATCGCCGACGGCAAGCACGACGCTGAATTCCCGATCGACGTGTTCCAGACCGGTTCGGGCACCTCGTCGAATATGAACACGAACGAGGTCATCGCGTCCATCGCCAAGAACAATGGCGTCGAGGTCCACCCGAACGACGACGTCAACATGGGCCAGTCCTCCAACGACACCTTCCCGACCGCGACCCACGTCGCCGCCACCGAAGCAGCCGTCAACGACCTCATCCCGGGCCTGAAGGTCCTGCAGGAGTCCCTGGAAAAGAAGGCCGACGAGTGGAAGTCCGTGGTCAAGTCCGGCCGCACCCACCTCATGGACGCTGTCCCGGTCACCCTCGGCCAGGAATTCTCCGGCTACGCACGCCAGATCGAGCTAGGCATCGCCCGCGTCACCTCTACCCTGGAGCGCCTGGGCGAGCTGCCGATCGGCGGCACCGCAGTCGGTACTGGCCTGAACACCCCGGCTGACTTCGGCGCGAAGGTCACCGAAGAACTCAAGAGCCTCACCGGCATCAACGAGCTCACCGAAGCCGGCAACCACTTCGAGGCACAGGCCAACCGCGATGGCCTCGTCGAGTTCTCCGGCGCGATGCGCACCGTCGCTGTTTCCCTGTACAAGATCGCCAACGACATCCGCCTCATGGGTTCCGGCCCGCTGACCGGCTTCGCCGAGATCCACCTCCCGGACCTCCAGCCGGGCTCCTCCATCATGCCGGGCAAGGTCAACCCGGTCCTGTGCGAGACCGCAACGCAGGTCTCCGCCCAGGTCATCGGCAACGACGCAGCCGTCGCATTCTCCGGCACGCAGGGCCAGTTCGAGCTCAACGTGTTCATCCCGGTCATGGCGCGCAACGTCCTCGAATCCGCGCGTCTGCTCGCCAACACGGCACGCCAGTTCGCCACCAAGCTTGTCGACGGCATCGAGCCCAACGTCGAGCGCATGCAGACCCTCGCAGAGTCCTCCCCGTCCATCGTGACTCCCCTGAACTCTGCCATCGGCTACGAGAACGCCGCGAAGGTGGCTAAGACCGCCCTCAAGGAAGGCAAGACCATCCGTCAGACCGTCATCGATCTCGGCTTCATCGGCGACGACCTGACCGAGGAAGAGCTGGACCGCCGCCTCAACGTCCTCGACATGGCTAATACCGACCGCAACTAACGTCGAGCCTCTCCCTTTAAGACCCTGGCAGTGCAAGGCTGCCAGGGTCTTTTGGCGTGCATGGGGCGTCGATAAGCGCGCTCTTGCGCTTTTTTGCACTGGGTGTATTCTTGCTGCTCGTGGATAGAGAACTTAAGCGTCGCGAAACTCGCGAACGCATCGTCGAGAGCGCGACCGACCTCGTCGAAGAACACGGCTTCGATAACGTCACCGTCGAAGATATCTGCACCAAAGCAGGCATCTCGCGACGCACTTTCTTCAACTACATGGACGGTAAGGACGAAGCCGTACTCGGCCCCGCCCCGCTCACCGTCACCGACGACGCTCTACGCCGCATCGCCGAAACACAAGCCGACAACCTCGTCGACCTCATCATTTCCGCGACGAGCCACCCGTGCAGCGACATTCCCGACCACGCCACCGTCGAACGCCGGCGCGCGATTTTCGTCGCGAACCCGACCCTGGCCGCTCTCGCACTCACGCGACGGCGCACCACTTTCACCGCCATCGCCGGCGCGCTAGAAGAACACTTCGAGTCATTTCCCGGCGACCGGCTCCTGCCCGACCAGCCAGTGAATGCAGAGATCCACGCGATCATCGAAATCGTCCAAAGCGCCGTCAGCATCACCGCCCACTGCGACCTCCGCGACAACGTCCGCGGCGCCGCATCCTTCATCACCGATTACGCCAGGAGGCTCGAATGGTAGACACCCAACACAAAGGCCCGAACGTCGGCCTCGTCTTCACCGCGCTGCTCATCACGATGCTGATGAGCTCGCTCGGGCAGATGATCTTCTCCTCCGCGCTGCCCACCATCGTCGGTGAACTCGGCGGTGTCGAGCACATGAGCTGGGTCATCTCCGCCTTCATGGTCACGATGACCATCGCGCTCCCGCTCTACGGCAAGCTTGGCGACGGCCTCGGCCGCAAATGGTTCTACATCTCCGGCATCGCCTTCTTCATCATCGGTTCCGCCCTTGGCGGATTCGCCAACACCATGACGCTGCTCATCATCGGCCGCGCCGTCCAAGGCTTCGGTGCCGGCGCCATGATGATCAATTCTCAGGCGATCATCGCCGAGGTCGTCCCCGCCCGCGAGCGCGGCAAATACATGGGTGTGATGGGCGCTGTTTTCGGAATCTCCTCCGTCCTCGGCCCCGTCCTCGGCGGCTGGTTCACCGACGGTCCTGGCTGGCGCTGGGGCCTCTGGATGAATATCCCCCTCGGTCTTCTCGCCATGACCGTCGCCTCGATCGTCCTCGACCTCTCCAAAGGCAACCGCGACGGCTTCCGCTTCGACTGGCTCGGCGCGACACTCATGGCGGTGTCCACCTCCACGCTCATTCTCGCCACGACATGGGGCGGGCTGCAGTACCCGTGGGGCTCCCCGCGCATCGTCGGACTGCTGGTCACGTCGGCTGTCGCAGCGGCGCTCTTCGTGGTCGTCGAACTGCGTGCGACAGACCCGCTGGTGCCGATGCACCTGTTCCGCAACCGCAACATGGCGCTGACCACCGCCGCCAGCGTCGTGCTGGGTATTTCCATGACCGGCGTCATGGCGTACTTGCCGACCTACCTGCAGATGGTCCACTCCATGACTCCCACGGAGGCAGGCCTGATGATGATCCCGATGGTCGGCGGCATGATCCTCACCTCCATCGGCATCGGCGCCCTGATCAGCCGCACGGGCAGCTACAAAATCTTCCCGATCGTCGGCCTCGGCGTCGTCGCTCTCGGCTGCTACCTGCTGTCACGCCTCACGGTCGACACCGGCCTGTGGACGCTCGGGCTGTACATCTTCATCTACGGTTTCGGCCTCGGCATGGTCATGCAGGTGCTCATCCTCATCGTCCAGAACTCCTTCCCCATCGCCGTCGTCGGCACCGCCACCGCCGCGAACAACTTCTTCCGCCAGATCGGCATGTCCGTCGGCGCGTCGGTCGTGGGCACCGTATTCATCCACAACATGCAGCAGAATATGGAAGAGCGCCTCCCGGGTGCGCTCGCCGCGCTCGGCCCGGAAGGCGCGAAATACGCTGAATCATTCAACGATGGCGGCACTCAATCAATGACGCCAAGCGCCGTTAACCAATTGCCGCAGCCGCTTCACGACGCCATCTCGACCTCCTACAACGACGGTTTGACCCCCATTTTCCTACTGCTCATCCCTCTCGTGGTGGCAGCGGCGGTTCTCCTCGTACCAGTTCACGAGGACACGCTAAAGGAGACAATCGAGTAGCAGGGCGACGTCGATAAGCGTTGCTTTTAGTTCTCCTTGCCTGGCTTGGGCAACAGCAACTCGTAGATATCCGTGTCACGCCAGGTGCCGGCGAGCTCGCCGTACGTCATCTTCGCCATCTGGTGGTACGTGCCCACCTTGACGAAACCGCGCGAGACGTGCAGCCCCGCCGAGCCCTCGTTCTCCGGGAAAATCCACGAGTGGATCGACCACTTATTCAGCGCCTTGCACGTCTCGATGAGCTTGTCCAGCAGCGCGCCGGACACGCCGCGGCCGCGCGCATCCTCGTGAATGTAGATCGAGTCCTCGACGACGCCGTGGAACACCGAGCGTGTCGACGCCTGCGCGGCAGCGACCCAGCCAAGCACCTTATCGTCGTCATCCGGTTCGACGGCGACGAACACCGTCTCAATGATCTTGTTGGTGGCAAACTTCGCCCACGTCGGCCCTTCCGTCTCGTACGAAGCGTGGCCTGTACCCAGACCAGACTCGTAGATTTCGCGGACCTGTGGGTAATCCTCAGGGCGGATCGGGCGGATCGTGAAATCGCGATTCGACATGGCGACCATCGTACAACCGCCCTCCCCTACCTGTGAATCGGCAGCCTAGCGTGCATGTCAGCGCGCTTAAGCATGGTCCTCGAGCAAGTCTGTGACCAGCTCCGCGATCGGCGAACGCTCCGAACGCGTCAGCGTCACGTGCGCGAAGAGATCCTGGCCCTTCAGCTTCTCGATCACTGCCTGCACACCGTCGTGGCGCCCCACCCTCAAATTGTCGCGCTGTGCGACATCGTGAGTGAGCACCACACGGGAGCCGCGACCCAAGCGCGACAGCACCGTCAACAGCACGTTGCGCTCCAGCGACTGCGCCTCGTCGACGATGACGAACGCGTCGTGCAGGCTGCGCCCGCGGATGTGCGTCAGCGGCAGCACCTCGAGCAGGTCACGCGAAGCGACCTCGTCGAGCACATTGTCCGATACGACGCCTTCCAACGTGTCATACACCGCCTGCGACCACGGATTCATCTTCTCCATCTCGTCGCCCGGAAGGTAGCCCAGGTTCTGGCCGCCCACCGCATACAGCGGACGGAAGACGATGATGCGCTTGTGCTCCCCGCGCTCCAGCACCGACTCCAGACCAGCGCACAGAGCCAGCGCCGACTTACCAGTGCCGGCGCGGCCGCCGATGGAGACGATGCCCACCGTATCGTCGAGAAGCAGATCGAGCGCGACCCGCTGCTCCGCGCTCCGGCCCGACAACCCGAACGCGTCCGCGTCGCCGCGCACGAGCTTGACCCCGCCGCTCGGCGCCACGCGAGCAAGCGCCGACTGCGACCCCGCGTTCAGCGTCAACCCGCAGTGAACCGGCAAGTCGCCCGTGTCGATCGCCGCGAACCCAGTGGCATACAGCTCGTCGATCTCTTCCCCGGAGACCTCCAGCTCAGCCATACCTGTGTAGCCCGTCAACACAACGTCCTGCGCGCGGTACTCCTGCGCAGCCAAACCCACAGCGCCCGCCTTCACGCGCAGCGGAACATCCTTGGTCACCAGAACCGTGTCATTGCCCTCCTGCATGAAGTTGTAGGCGCAGGCGAGAATGCGGTTATCGTTCTCCGGACCGCGCAGCGCGGCCGGCAGATTCGACTGGTCCTGGTGGTTCAGTTCCACGCGGACAGTGCCCCCGTCTATATTGACCGGCATCGGCTCATCCAGTCGGTCGTAATCGGAGCGCATGTCCTCCAAAAAGCGAAGAGCTTGGCGGGCGAACCAGCCAAGCTCTGGGTGATGACGTTTCTGCTCGAGTTCCGTGATGACCACGAGCGGAAGGACGACGCTATGTTCCGCGAACTTCCTCAACGCCCACGGATCGGACAGAAGAACCGATGTATCCAGCACATATGTTTTCAGTGCGGTGGGTGAGGTGAGTTGTTCCGGATTGTGGCCGGCGCTTTCCATTCGAGCGCCGGCAGTGTCGAGATTGCTAACAGAAGGGTCAAACATGAACTTGCTCCCCTAGTGCGGTTGGTGGTAGCCAGGACCGTTCTTCGCGGTACCTGACACCTGCCACACTAGGGGAGCAAAGTGTAAATTACATCGATGTAAGGTTAACTTCCGTTAAACCTACGACGCGCCGATCGGCGCAGCTAGCTAGCTGATCTTAGCGCCGAACTCGCCGTTCTCCTCGAGCCACTCGATGGTGCCGTTCTGGAAGTCCTGGATCCAGCCGTTGTTATCGTCGCGCTTGTCCTCTGCCTTGAGCGGCAGACCGATCTCGTTGTCCAGGCCGCCGTCCTTCTTCCAGGTCTCAGCGATCATGCCGACCAGCGGCACAGCGCCCGTCTCCTCGGAGTAGACGATGTTCTTATCTGCGTCGTACTCGATCAGGGTAGCGCCGTCATCCTTGGTCTCGACGCTGATCGGGTCGCCCCAGTTGCCCAGGCCCAGCTCTTCCTGAGCGTTAGCAGCCTTGGACGGAACAACGACCTTCTCGCCGTCCTTGGTGGTCAGCTCGGTGGTGTCGCCGTCAGCAGCGCCTGCGCCAGCACCCTCAGACTCGGAAGCGTCTGCACCCTCGGACTCGGAGCCGGAAGCACCAGCGTCCTCAGAAGCGGTCACGGTATTGGTCTCGGTGGCCTCGACCTTCTCCACGTCACCTTCACCCTCAGAGCAGGCTACGAGACCGGTGGTCAGTGCCAGAGCAGCAACGGTTGCGCCAAACTTGCGGTTCATGAATAAAAATTCCTCTCTAAATACAATTCCTAATCTTGACCGTTCACCATTATGCAGAAATTTGGTCACCAAGGACGTTTACACACCCCTTTTTTAGGGTGATTTCTTCCGTACCCCTTGCGCTGCGCACGGTTTTTGCCGTTTACTTTACGGTTTGATTTCGTTGAGCTTCGCACGCTTTTCGACGCTCCCCCGCCGCCCCTCGACGTGTTCCTCGTCCTCCCTTTCGCCACCCCGACGAAATCCTGAATCGCCTCCGAATCTTGGTCGACTTTCCAGACCAACGCGATCTCCGACGCAGCTTCTCCACCCGCCGCTGGGCCTTCCGCTCCCCCGCCGTTTCCGCGGACTTCAAGCACCACAACCTGCTTCTTCGACAGGACTTTCAGCAGCGGCGCAGGCGCGTAGGCGATGCCGACGTTCGCCGCAACGACCTGGAGAGCGGTGCGAAGCTCGTCGATGGAGGAGCCTGTTGGCACCCCGGAGCCAGACTCAAGCCCCTCTCCCGCACCCGGAATGAAGCGGTAGTTGACGTGCTCGTCGGCAAGATCATCTGGGCGGACAGCTTCGCCGACCTCGGCGTACACGGAGTCTTTGGGGACAGCGACACCGGGTTTCTCGGCGTAGAGACGCACCTGATGGAACTGCTCCCCTGGCTCGCCGACGCGGGGGTCGGGAAGGCGGAGGAGGGCGAGGTGGGCGGTGTCGTCGATAAGCGATGCGAATGGGTCGTCGCTGGGGATCTCCTCGAGGCCGTGAACGGTGGTGTCGCGGTAGCGTGCGAACCATTTTCCGGGCTCGGTTCCGGTGACGAAGGCGAGACGCAGCATGCCCCGATGCTACCGTTTGGGCATGAGCGAACAGCCGTCAAGCACAGCGATGAAGCCCGCGACCGCAGCGAAGAAACTCGGCATTTATCTGCCGGCAACCCCGCAGGAATTCCAGGATGGCGGCGTCACGCACGCTGAACTGCGCGATTTGCAGGACAACCCGCCGTCATGGCTCACCGAGCTGCGCGCAAACGGCCCTCACCCCCGCCCGGAGGTTGCGCGCAAGCTGGGCATTTCGATCACGGCGCTGAAGAAGAACGACATGGATAAGCCGCTGACCACCCAGGAGATCAAGACGCTCCTTAGCGATCAGCCGGCGTGGCTCTCCGAGGCGCGCCGCTCACACGCCGAAGAGCGGGAGGCTTAGAGCAGCTTCCAGTCTTCCAGGTCCGGGTAGAGGGGGAATTCAGCAGCAAGCTTATCGACGCGCCCCCTCAGCGCCTCCACATCCGCATTCTTCCCCTGTGCGAGCGCGGTACCGATGATGTCTGCGGTCTCGGTGAATGCTGCTTCGTCAAAACCGCGGGTCGCAAGAGCTGACGTGCCAATGCGCAGGCCGGAGGTGACCATCGGCGGACGCGGGTCGTTCGGCACGGCGTTGCGGTTAACAGTGATGCCGACAGAGTGGAGCAGATCCTCTGCCTGCTGGCCGTCGAGCTCGGAGTTGCGCAGGTCCGCGAGGACGAGGTGCACGTCGGTGCCGCCGGTGAGCACGTCAACGCCGACTTCCTTGCAATCGGATGCGGTGAGGCGCTCAGCGAGGATGCGCGCGCCGTCGAGTGTGCGCTGCTGGCGGTCCTTGAATTCTTCCGTGCCCGCGATCTTCAGCGCAGTCGCCTTCGCCGCGACGACGTGCATGAGCGGACCGCCCTGCTGCCCCGGGAAGACAGCGGAGTTGAGTGCCTTGGCGTAGTCTTGCTTCGCCAGGATCATGCCAGAACGTGGGCCACCGAGCGTCTTGTGGATCGTGGTGGACACGACATCCGAGTGCGGCACCGGCGACGGGTGCAGACCTGCAGCGACAAGACCCGCGAAGTGCGCCATGTCCGTCCACAGGTACGCGCCGACCTCATCGGCAATGGCGCGGAACGCAGCGAAGTCGACAGTGCGCGGGTACGCGGACCAGCCGGCGATGATGACCTTCGGACGGTGCTCCAGAGCCTGCTCGCGGACCTTGTCCATGTCGATGAGCATGGTCTCCGGGTCGACCTCGTAGGCCACAACGTTGTACAGACGACCGGAGAAGTTGATCTTCATGCCGTGCGTCAGGTGCCCGCCGTGAGCCAGGGACAGACCCATGATGGTATCGCCGGGCTTGATCAGTGCGTGGAGGACGGCGGCATTCGCCTGGGCGCCGGAGTGGGGCTGGACGTTGGCGTACTCGGCGTCGAAAAGCGCCTTTGCGCGGTCGCGGGCGATGTCCTCGATGACGTCGACGTTCTCGCAGCCACCGTAGTAGCGGCGCCCCGGGTACCCCTCTGCGTACTTATTCGTCAGCACGGAGCCCTGCGCCTGCAGCACGGCGCGCGGCACGAAATTCTCCGACGCGATCATCTCGAGCGTGTTGCGCTGGCGGGACACCTCCCCAAGAATCTGCTCGTAGACGTCCGGGTCGAGCGACGCGAGGTCTTGGTAGCGGAGATCTTCAGTCATGTTCCGGGATTCCTTTCCGTACGGCAGTTCTCCGCCAGTATGCACTACCGCGCACGCGACACGCCCCATAAGCCAAAGTTTCCGCCGGCGAGTGCAACAATGGTGGCCATGCCGCGACCCGCAGACCCGAGCCCGTACCTGGATTTCCCGCGCGACGCGTGGAGTCAACTCCGCGACACGATGCCCCAGGTGATCGACGAAGACGACCTGGAGCAGCTCCTCGGCATCGGCGAGAGCATGGGGCTCCAGGAGGTCGCCGAGATTTATTTGCCGTTGTCGCGTCTCATTCATCTGCAGATTCGCGCACGCCAGAAGCTGACAGCCGTGACGGAGACATTCCTCGGGGAGAACCCGGGGCACGTGCCGTTCATCATCGGTATCGCGGGCTCCGTCGCGGTGGGCAAGTCGACGACGGCGCGCGTGCTTCAGGCGCTGCTGCAAAGGTGGGATTCACACCCGCGCGTGGATCTCGTGACCACGGACGGTTTCCTACTTCCCGCCGCCGAGTTACGCGAGCGCAACCTGATGACGAGGAAGGGCTTTCCGGAGTCCTACAACCGACGCGACCTGCTGCGTTTCGTCACGGAGGTCAAGGCGGGGCGCGACAATGTCAAGGCGCCGGTCTATTCCCACGACGCCTACGACATCATTCCGGGCGAGTACCAGGTGGTGGATCACCCGGACATTCTCATTCTCGAGGGGCTCAACGTCCTCCAGACGGGCCCGACGCTCATGGTGTCGGATCTGTTCGATTTCTCGGTGTACGTGGACGCGAAGACGACGGACATCGAGAAGTGGTACATCGACCGCTTCATCAAGCTGAAGAACACGGCGTTCCGCGAGCCGGGCGCGCACTTCGCGCGGTTTGCCGACCTCACGGACGAGGCAGCTGCGGCGGAGGCACGTCGCATTTGGCAGACAATCAACCTGCCGAACCTCGTCGAGAATATTCAGCCGACGCGTGTGCGCGCCTCACTGGTCCTGTCGAAAGCAGCGGATCATTCAGTTCAGCGTGTGCGCATGCGCAAGCTTTAAAAGCACGCTTGTCGACGCCCTACTTACCGAACCGGCGCGACCTCTGCGAGAAGTCGCGCAGCGCGCGCAGGAAGTCGATCTTGCGGAAGGCCGGCCAATACGTGTCGGTGAACCAGATCTCCGAATACGCCGACTGCCACAATAAGAAACCGGAAAGACGCTGTTCGCCAGAGGTGCGGATCACTAGATCGGGGTCCGGCTGGCCAGAGGTGTAAAGGTGTTCGGAGAGGGACTCGACGGAGACTTCGTCGGCAAGCTGCTGCGCGGGGACTCCCTCGGCGACTTTGGCTGTGATGAAGTTCTGCACGGCGTCGACAATTTCCTGGCGGCCGCCATAACCCACTGCGATATTGACGACGATGCCGGTCTTGTCCTCCGTCGCTGCCGCCGCGGAACGCATCCGGTTAGCCACCTTTTCCGGCAGCAGGTTCAGATGCCCGACGAGGCGGATGCGCGCCTCGTATTCGTCACCCGACAGCTCGTCGACGACTCCCGAAATGATGTCGTATAGCAGCTGCACCTCTTCTGCCGTGCGGGAGAGATTCTCCGTGGACAGCAGATAAATCGTGACGACATCGACCCCCATCTCCGCCGACCACTGCACCAACTCCCCGATCTTCGCCGCGCCGACGCGATGACCGTGGGAAATATCGGTGAACCCCGCCTCGCGCGCCCAACGACGGTTCCCGTCTGCCATGACGGCGATGTGTGCGGGGCGGCTAACGCTGTCGTCGAGAAGCTCGCGCTTCAGCCGCTTCTCATAGAGCGGGTACAGGAGCCGGTCGAGCATAATCACGCGCACAAGCTTACTCTGCGAAGCCGGTTAGGCGGGTGGCGAAACTAGAAGAACGACTTCTTGCGGCGGTCCAGAAGCCCCTCAGCTTCCATCGCCTCGTCGACCGCCTTCTCGTCGAAGACGTCCAAGCCGCGCTCCTCCGCGAAGCGCTTGCGGCGGTTGAAGCGCGAGTGGCGGCGGTGAAACGCCCATCCGAGAAGCAGGATGACCACCATCATGCTCACCACGATGAGCGCACCGATCGGCTCCGCCTTGCCGAACTCCGGGCCGACCGGAGCGTCCTTATTCATCTGCTGCGCGAGCACTGTCACCGTGCCTGTCAGCGAGCCTGTCAGAGCGTCGGTCCCCATCATCATTCTCCTTCAATCCCGGCGAACAGGTCCGTTTCCGGCAGCGAGGTCTGCACGCGGGTTTGCGCGAGCTCGAACTCCTCGGTTGGCCAGACCTCTTTTTGCACGTCGACGGGGCTGGCGAGGAACGCACCAGCCGGGTCAATCTGGGTCGCATGCGCCGTGAGCGCTTCAGCGCGGTTGCTGAAATAGTCGCCGCACTCCACCTGGGTCGTCACGCGCTGCATGATGTCGGACGCGTTGGCCTCCCAGCGTTTGAGCATCGGCTCGTAGGGGCTGGGCTTGCCGTCGGCGACGAGGCGGTCGTGAAGCAGGCGCATGCGCTGGGCGACGAAGCCGTGGCTGTAGTAGAGCTTCAACGGAGTCCACGGTTCACCGAGCTCCGGTGCGAAGTCCGGGTTGCCGGCTTCCTCCCACGCGATCATGGAGATTTTGTGCACCATGATGTGGTCCGGGTGCGGATAACCACCGTTCTCGTCGTAAGTAATGATCACGTGCGGGCGGAACTCCCGGATCTTGCCCACCACGACCTTCGCTACTTCGACGGGGTCTTCGAGTGCGAAACAGCCCTCCGGCAGCGGCGGCAGCGGGTCGCCTTCCGGCAGGCCGGAATCCTCGTACCCGAGCCACTCGTGCTCGATGCCCAGCGCAGCAGCAGCCGTCGCCATTTCCTCGCGGCGGATCTCCGTCATCCGCTCAATGACTCCGGGCCGGTCCATCGCCGGATTGAGAATGTCGCCCCGTTGCCCGCCGGTGCAGGTCAGCACCTTGACGCGGTTGCCCTCGTGGGCGTATTTCGCCATCGTCGCCGCGCCTTTACTGGACTCGTCGTCCGGGTGCGCGTGAATGGCCAGCAAACGGTATCCCGTCACTTAGTGTTCCACCTCTACTTGGGGTTAAGGTTGATCGCGAGACAAGTTTAGTACCTCACCTCATCAGAAAGAGAACCCTCAGTGGCTGAGCCCGATTCCTCGTCCGCCACAACCCCGGACGACACCCGCGCCCGCTACGGCAGCGCCTCCGAGAAGTCCGCGCCGTCCATCACTGCGGGACGCATCATCGCGGTCATTAGCGTGCTGTTCGTCGTGCTCATCGTGGTTTTCGCTGGCCGCTACATCATGCAGCGCCGCGCCGAACCGATCACAGCGAACCTCGTCGCGCATGAGCGTATCGACGAATCCACCTCCCGCGTCTGGTTCGACGTGTCCCGCAATGACCCTGCTGTTCCCGGCTACTGCATCATTACTTCCCTGAACTACGAGCACGCCGAGATCGGTCGCCGCGACATCGTCATCCCCGCCGGCGGAGAGAAAGAGATGCGCAAGTACGTCGACATTCCCGTCCGCGATGTCCCCGTCTCAGGAGGCGTGTACGGATGCTCCACCACGATCCCGTCATTCCTCGACGCTGATACGGAATTCGTGGAGGCGAGGTAGGAGGCGTCGATAAGCGATGCTCATGTTAATATCCGAACGAATAAGCAACCGACCGTGAGGAAACGAGGGTCCGAACTCCATGGCTGACAAGCAGCAGCAGTACATCACCCCGGAAATGAAGGCCAAGCTCGAGGCCGAGCTGCAGCAGCTCATCGACAACCGCCCGGTGATCGCCGCCGAAATCAACGAGCGCCGCGAAGAAGGCGACCTCAAGGAGAACGCCGGCTACGACGCCGCCCGCGAGCAGCAGGACCAGGAAGAAGCCCGCATCAAGCAGATCTCCGAGCTGCTGGCTAATTCCACCACTGAGCGCGCAGGTGTCGTCGACGGCATGGCTGTCGTCGGCTCCGTCGTCCACGTCTACTACAACGGCGACAAGGACGATAAGGAGACCTTCCTCATCGGCACCCGCGCCGCGTCGACCGACAACAAGGACCTGGAGACCTACTCCGAGCAGTCCCCTCTCGGCGCCGCCGTTCTCGGTGCCACCGAAGGCGAAACCCGCACCTACACCGCACCGAACGGCCGCGAGATTTCCGTCACCATCGAATCCGCGAACCCGTATGATTCGGTTAAGGCCAAGACCCCGCGCGCGAAATAGAACGCCCGCACAGAAGCATTTCATCGCGTTTCGACGCACTCGTTAAGGATAAGGACCCCGCAGTGACTTCCCGCTTTTCCCGCACAGTTGCCGCCCTCGCTCTCGCCGCCACCACCGCCTTTGCTGTGACCGCGTGCTCCCCGCCGCACCAGAAGGATTCGGATCAGAAGGTCGACACCGCCACCAGCCAGGACCCTGATTCCCTGCCGAGCGCTGGCCAGTCCTCCGCGACCGGCACGGCTACCACCACCGCAACCGCCACCGAGGTAGCTACCGAGACCGAGACGGAAACTGCGACCTCCTCTGTGGCAGTGGACGCCACCGACGCCACTGCGACCGATGCAGCAGTCACCGACGCTGGCGAGCCGGACGTCGTCGAGCCGGGTGAGCCTACCGAGGCCACACCCGCGCAGCTTTAGTCCCACCTCGCCCACGTACTTCTACTAGGGCGCGCCGAACTGGCCGTGGACATGCCTGATTCACGCAATAAGCGTGGTCAGATCTTGTCTGCGGCCTTTTCGCTATTTCCCGAACAGTAGGTGCATGGCACCGTATTGGTGTGTGCTGTTCGGTACTGGTGTTCCGCGCGGTGAAACCCATGTCGGTGTCCCATCGCGCACCTGTATTCGACCCCTGTTTGTCCGGTCGGGGGCATCGTCGTTGGTGCGGTTGTGATACCTGCACAACACCGACAGGTTGTTCATATTCGTCTGTCCACCCCGGGCCCAGGGTTCGATGTGGTGGACCTCGCAGTTATCAGCAGCATGCCGACAATCCGGTACAGGACACGTCGTCAGTGTTGCCCGAGCGAGATCACGTTGTTTCTTATTAGCGAACCGTTTCGTGCTGTACAGGTTCACCGGGCCTGCCTGTGGGTGAAAGAGTGCGACTTCCAAGTCGGACCCGTGGAACCGAGTGAGGTACTCCGCACCAGTCATCGTGGTGCCGTCCGACAACCCCAGGATGGTGTCATCGCCTTGGCCGCCGAGGATCGAGATGTAATCCGGCAGCGGGATCTGAACCAACGGGCGTGGAACAGCATCAGCAACAGCCCCATCCTTGTGAAGCAGGTCATGAAATGCCTCATACATCTGCGGGCCCTCAGGACGGTTGGCGTCGAGTTTTTGGCGCAGGGCGTACTCAAGAGCAGCGATATCCCGCGCATCACCAGTAGCACTGAAGGTGCGCTTGCCTTTCCTAGGTTTACCGAACCGCACTGATGACTCAGGTGCCGGCGTATCCACCTCGGGGACGATGTCTTTCGCGCGGCGTTTCAACGTCTCGTAGTTCCCACGCACAGACAGCAACGCGAGGCGGATCTTCCACTTTTCTTTCTCGGTACCCAACGGGCGGACTTGCTGCTCGATGAACAGGATCTGGTCCAGTGATTTACCGGTTTCGCGGGCGATGCGTACTGCGTGGGCTTGCTTGCGGGTGGAGCGGGTTGCGCCGAAGTAGGTCTCGTGGGCTTTTTCCCACTCAATGTAGGTGGTGGGTTTGACGCCGGCAGCCTGAGCAGCCTGACGGTCGAAACCGGCCAGGATGTCCATGGGGCTGCCGAGTGTTGTTAGAAACGCGTCAAAATCGTTCACAGCACAAACGTTAAACCGCGCGCAACCCGAGATCCACCAAACGATGTCTACTTCAGTAGACATTGCCCAAACGAGCAGGTCACAAGGGGTGAAAACGGGCAAAAGCAGGGCGGGAAGCGTCGATAAGCATGCAAAAAAGCGGCCCACGCGTAAAGCGCGAGCCGCGGAAACCGCCTCGGGTGAGGACTAATCCCTGAAGTAGGACAGCAGGCGGAGGATCTCGGTGTAGAGCCAGACCAAGGTCACTGCCAGGCCGAGCGCCACGCCCCATGCCATCTTGGCGGGCGCACCGGAGCGAACGAGCTTGTCGGCGGTGTCGAAATCGGACAGGAAGCTCAGGGCACCGATCACAATGCAAACAATGGAGAAGCCGATCGCGATCGGGCCACCGTCACGCAGCGGGGAGATACCGGTGAAGATGAACATCAACAGGTTGCCGAAGGCCAGCACGACGACGGCGAAGATGCAGCCCGTGATGATGCGCGTGAACTTCGGGGTGACGCGGATAGCGCCAGTCTTGTAAACGAAGAGCATGCCGCCGAAGATGCCGAAGGTGCCCAGGATCGCCTGGAAGATGATGTTCGCGGCTAAACCGTCGTCGGTGAAGCCGGCAATGACCATGGAGAAGCCGCCGACGAACAAGCCCTCGAACGCGGCGTAAATCAGGGTCACTGCCGCAGAACCGTACTTCTTGCCGAATGCGTGGACCAAGACAGTGATGAAAGCGCCGATCGCACCGATGAAGGTCAGCGCCATCGTGATGACCGGGTTAACAAAACCCAGGCCGAAGTTGATCACTGCGAATGCGACGATCACGGCGAGGGTGATGCCGGTCTTGCTCACGATGTCGTCGACCGTGATGGGGCGCTCAGCAGGTGCGCCGTAGCCCTGCTGCTGGCCGTAGCCCTGCGGTTGGCCATATCCCTGCGGCTGGCCGTAGCCGAAGCCCGGTGCCTGGCCGTACGGGGACTGCTGCGGGTAGCCGGCCTGGGGCTGGGCGTACCCGGTGTTATTTTGGGCCTGCGGGAGGCGCGTCAGGACGGGGTTGTTGGATTTCACGCTTCTCGAGTTCCTTTCGTTTTTCGCCGTGTGCGCGTGGTCGGTCACGGTGTTGTTCACGATCTCCAAGCGCTGGTCGAATCGATCACCGATCATACTGTTCAACGCATCGTCTTGTTGTTTCGTTCCCGCGCGCGTCAAAATAGTATGAGGGCATGGGCATAAGGTGGGGTTTTCTCGGGCGCGCGGCGAAGCCGACGGGCGGGGATTATCTGCTCGCGCACTTAGAAAGCGTCGCAGGTCAACCGCCGGTTGAGGTCCACGGGGAGTTGACGTTCACGGACGAGATCGCGGTGCTCGTGTATCGGCTTGAGGAGCCGTTGCCGCATTATTTGTTCGTGACGTACGGGTTGTCGGGCACGCGTTCGTCGGCGCCCGTTGCGGGGACGCAAGGTGAGTTGACGCTGCGCACGCCGGCTGTCGCGGAGGGGGCGCCGGATCGGTGGCCCGTCGATAGGCTGCGGCGGCTTGCGCGTTACCGCCGCGCGTCGGGCAACCCGATCGAGCCAGGCCATTACATGGATCTGCGCGCGCCGGTGTGCGAGGGTTCGTCGCTGACGGGCTTCATTTTCGTCGCGGATCCGATCGTTCCGCTGCTCAGCGCGCCGACGGGCCGGGTTCGCTTCATCGACGCGGTGCCCGTCACCGAAGACGAGCTCGATGCGGCTCTGCGGTGGGACCCGCTGAAATTCGCAGGTTTGCTCGGCGAGAGGTTACCGCTCGGCATCGGTCCACACGACCGCGCTTCATCGCTTATCGACGCCACCTTTGCCCACCCCCTTACCTCCCTCACCAAGAGGGACGGCTCCTCCATCGCGGCGGTGTCCTCGAGCTATTTCACCGTCGACGCATCGGGGCGCATCGACCTGACCACCCACACCGCGGTACATCTGCTCCGGGCCATGACGTGGCGGTTAGCGTACGAACGCCCCTTCGCTGTCGTCGGCGATGACGCGTGGGCACGGTTCGTTCCCGCTCACTCCCCCGGCGTCGCATACGGCGACGATCCTGACTCCGGCCCGCACCTGACGGTCAGCGTCGACCGGACGCTGCGCCACGAATTCCTGGCGGTCCTCGACACTGCCCCCGGCTCGTACCGCCTGACGACTGCGCCGCTAACACTTCACGTCATTGACCCGGCGCGCTGAAAGAAATCGTGCCCCCACAGGGACTCGAACCCTGACTGAATCGATTTTAAGTCGACTGCCTCTGCCAATTGGGCTATAGGGGCGTAATGGTCAATGAGTGTACGTCACTGCCCCGCGCGTCCATATAATTGCTCCATCATGACGACTCGTTCTGCTCCCTTGTGGCCGCTCTTCCTTTCGTGCGTGCTCGGCGGACTGGGGCTGTTCTTTGCTCGGCAGGCGGGTGACGGCACGCCGGTCTTCTACGCGCTCACGGTGGTCACGGCCACGGTGTACGCGGCGGCGTGGTGGATGTGGGGCGACCGCTCGGCGTTCACAGGCCCCGCGGGAGCGGATATTGCGCGCGGCGCCGGCATCGGCGCGGTGTTGGCGCTGGTGTTCATGGGCGGGGCGCTCGTGGTGCGCCGGATTCCGTTACTCGCTGGGCCCGTTGAGGAGCTGTTGAACATGCCGCAGGCGGGCGGGTGGGTACCCACGCTCACGGTTCTCATCATCAACGGCATCGGCGAGGAGCTCGTCTACCGCGACGCGGTGCCGAAGCAACTTCGTGGGAGGCTCTCAGAGCTCGGTGTGGGAATCGTGTCCACGCTGATTTACTGCGCTGTCACCATCGCCATGGGCGTGCCGTTGCTCGTTTTCGCAGCGGGCGTGCTCGGCGCGGTGTGCTTCTACGAGGCTTCACGGAGCGGACGTCTCTACTCCCCCATCGCCGTGCACCTGACGTGGAGCACGGCGATGCTGCTCGTGATGCCCCTCATCATCACTCGCTGACGGAAAAGACCCGCTTTTTCGCAGGCTTATCGACGCCCGCTCCCCGCACATCGATCTCCTCCACGTCAAACATCTCGCTTAAGAAGTCCGCGATCCACTGCAACAGCTCCTCGTCGCGCAGGTTGGGCGCGTTGAGAGCTTTCTTGGCTCCGCCTTCGCGCGGGAACGGGACCTGGACTGCCTTGGCGGCGGCGCGGTAATTGGATCCCGGGTAGAGGCGCTTGAGGCGCACCTGCTTGGAATCGGGCATGTCCACCGGGTGGAATTTCAGGCGGGTGCCCTGCATCGTGATGTCGGCGACGCCGGCGCGGCGGGCCTGGTGGCGCAGGCGCGCGACGGCGAAGAGGCGCTGGACTTCCTCGGGCATCTCGCCGAAGCGGTCGACGAGTTCGTCGGAGACGTGGGCGAGTTCGGCGTCGTCACGGGCGGCGGCGAGCTTGCGGTAGCTCTCCAGGCGGAGGCGCTCGGAATTGATGTAGGACTCGGGGATGTGCGCGTCGACAGGCAGGTCGATGCGGATCTCCTTCGGGCCCTGGTCGGTGGCATCGACGACCTCGCCGGACATGAGCGCCTTGAAGGTCTCCACTGCCTCGCCGACAAGGCGAACGTACATGTCGAAGCCGACGCCGGCGATGTGGCCGGACTGTTCGGCACCGAGGACGTTGCCGGCACCGCGCATCTCCAGGTCCTTCTGCGCGACGGCGATGCCCGCGCCGAGGTCGTTGTTCTGGGCGATGGTGGCCAGGCGGTCGTAGGAGGTCTCGGTGAGCACCTTGTCCTTGGGATACAGGAAGTAGGCGTAGCCGCGTTCGCGGGAACGTCCCACGCGACCGCGCAGCTGGTGCAGCTGGCTCAAGCCCATATTCTGAGTGTTTTCGACGATGAGGGTGTTCGCATTGGCGATGTCCAGGCCGGTCTCCACGATGGTGGTACAGACGAGGACGTCGAAGTCGCGGTTCCAGAAGCCCTGCACCGTCTGCTCGAGGAGCTGCTCCCCCATTTGGCCGTGGGCGACGACGATGCGCGCCTCGGGAACCAAGGTGCGCAGGTGGCGGGCAGTCTTCTCGATGTCGGAGACTTTGTTGTGGATGTAGAAGACTTGGCCGTCGCGAAGCAGCTCGCGGCGGATGGAGGCAGCGACCTGCTTGTCCTCCTGCGGGCCCACGTAAGTGAGCACCGGGTGGCGGTCTTCCGGCGGAGTCGTGATCGATGTCATCTCACGGATGCCGGTCAGCGACATCTCGAGGGTGCGCGGGATCGGGGTGGCGGTCATGGTGAGAACGTCGACATGCGATTTGAGCGCCTTGATGTGCTCCTTGTGCTCGACGCCGAAGCGCTGCTCCTCGTCCACGACGATGAGGCCCAAGTTCTTCCACTGCACGCCGGTCTGCAGGAGGCGGTGGGTGCCGACGACGATGTCGACGGAGCCGTCGGCAAGCCCGGCCATGATCTTCTTCGCGTCGGCTGCGCTGGTGAAGCGCGACAGTTCGCGGATATCCACACCGAATCCGTCCATGCGCTGCGAGAACGTGGTGTAGTGCTGCTGCGCGAGCAGCGTCGTCGGCACGAGCACCGCGACTTGCTTGCCGTCCTGGACTGCCTTGAACGCGGCGCGGACAGCCACCTCGGTCTTGCCGAAGCCGACGTCGCCGACGATCACGCGGTCCATCGGCGTCGGCTTTTCCATGTCGGACTTCACGGCCTCGATGGCGGCCATTTGGTCTTCCGTCTCGACGAAGGGGAAATTGTCCTCCATCTCGATCTGCCACGGCGAGTCCGCCGCGAAGGCGTGGCCGGGCGCGGACGCACGCTTGGCGTAGAGCTGCACGAGCTCGCCCGCGATCTCGCGGACCGCCGCGCGCGCCTTCTTCTTGGTGTTTTTCCAGTCGGAACCGCCCATCTTGGACAGGCTCGGCTGCTCGCCGCCGGAGTATTTGCTCAGCAGGTCCAGCGACTCCATGGGCACCCACAGCTGGTCAGCGGGCTGGCCGCGCTTAGCCGGCTGGTATTCGAGGACGATGTATTCGCGGCGCGAGGAATCGTCGCCAGTGCCGATGGTGCGCTCCGCCATCTTCACGAACCGGCCGATGCCGTGGGTGTCGTGAACGACGTAGTCGCCGGGCTTGAGCGCCAGCGGATCGACGCGGTTGCGGCGGCGCGGGGCGCGGCGCTTGGCTCCTGCAATATCGCCCACGCGGTTGCCGGTCACGTCGGTCTCGGTGAACACGACCAGGCCCGGGCCGGGGAAGGTCAAACCGGCATGCGACAAGGCCTGGTAGAGAGTGACTTGGCCGTCGACGGGCTCAAGACCCGGAGTAGCCACGCGCGCGGAAATGCCGTTTTCGCGTAGCCGCTCCGCCATGCGGTCCACGGTTCCCCTTGCCGGTGCAGCGAAGGCGGCGTGTCCGCCATTCTGCAGGTGCATCTTCACCTGACCGTAGAGCGCTTCGATCTGCTTCGGGTCGCCCTTCGGTGCGGGCGCTGGCTCGAATTCGAGCGGCAGCGTCGCTGAATCGTCTTCACCGTCGGCGAACATGCCGGGCGGTGCGAACGTCCACCAGGCATTGCCCGCCTCGCGCGCGGAGACTTCCAGGGACTCGAACGAACGGTACGAGCTCGCCGACACATCCAGGCCCTCCGCAGCAACGGGTCCGTCTGCACCCATCGCGGCAGCTTCCCAGCCGGCCTCGAGGAATTCATGGTCGGTGGCCTGCAGGTCGGAGATGCGGGTGCGGACCTTTTCCGGCGAGGTCACCAGCACTACAGATCCGGACGGCATGAGCTCCGGTAGCACGGCGTACGACGACTCCGTCAGCGCCGGATTAAGCGCCTCCATGCCGTCGGCGTACGACCCGTCGGAAATCCGGGTCAGCAGCTCGACCAGGGTCCGGTTGCCGGGGTGGGCCTCGATGAGGGAGGAGGCGGCGGCCTTAACGCTTTCGTCGATAAGCAATTGGCGCGCGGGATGAAGCTCGACGCGCGCGATATCGTCGATGGTGCGCTGGTCCGCGACGGCGAATGTGCGCAGGTCCGTGACCTCGTCGCCCCAGAACTCGATGCGGACGGGGTGCTCGGCCGTGGTCGGGAAGACGTCGATGATGCCGCCGCGCGTGGCGAATTCGCCGCGGCCCGAGACCATGTCCACGTGGTCGTACGCGAACGACGTGAGCGAAGCGGTGAATTCCTCAAAGTCGTACTCCTCGCCGTGCTCGACGACGATCGGCGAGACCGCAGGCAGCACCGGCTGGCACGTCGCGCGCGCGGACGCGACCACCACCGATGTTTCCGCAAGCTCGTGCAGCACCTTGTTGCGGCGGCCCACGATGTCCGCGGCGGGCGACAGGCGCTCGTGCGGCAACGTCTCGTACGACGGCATCAACGCGACCTTCTCCGCGCCGAGCAACGCGCCGAGCTCCGCCGCGAGATCCTCCGCCTCGTGTCCTGTCGCCGTGACGAGCAGCACGGGCGTTTCGCGCGCGATTGTCGCGGCCGCCCACGGACGCACCTGGTCAATGCCCGTGACATGCAGCGACGGCTCCCCCACCCGCTTGCGCAGACCCTTCAGTTTCGGGTCGGTCATCGCCTGGGTGAGCACCCCGGCAAGCATCGGAACATTCTGCGGCTGGTCAGCCATCGAACCCCCTGGGTAGAACATAGTCCGGGCGATAAAAAAGCTTCCCCACCAGGACTCGAACCTAGAATGACGGTACCAAAAACCGTAGTGTTGCCAATTACACCATGGGGAAAGACGGTCAAAAGCTTACCGCATGGCTCGCGCGAGACGAATTCCCCTCCGTCTTCGTGTGCGCAAGGTGTGAGCCAGCTACCCTAAACCTGTGGCGAAGACTAACAAGATCCTCCTTGCAGTCCTCGCTGTGCTGCTTCTCATTGCGGCGGTCATCGGCGGTGCCATCGTCGCGCGCAGCGGCCTGTTCGGCTCGAACGACGACATCGCCCAGCCGTACAACGAGACGCGCTATTCCGGCACGATCGAGAAAGCAGAAGGGCTTATCGACGCCGCCGACCCCGTCCCCGTCGTCTTAGTCGTCCGCTTCCACGATGGCGGCGAGACCGGCGAACTGACCTCCCCCACCTTGAAGCGCCACTCCACCCTGACCCGGACCGACGACTACACCTACCGTGAGGACATCGTTCACGGCGAGGATGTCGACGCTGGCGACAGCGGCATCGAGTGGACCTTCGAGCCTGGCGAGAACGACACCATGGACGTCTCCTACACCACCCCAAACGGCGCTACCGCGTCTGCCGAACTCCCCCAGACCGACCCGGAGGAGACCTCCGGCGAGGTCGGCATCAACCCCGAGGTCGCCGGCGCCGAGCCCGACGGGATTGAATTCCCTGACCAATCCGCGCGCAGTACCGGGACCATCGAGTTGGTTCACGCCGACGACCCGTCGAAGAACATCTCCAACGAGGTCATCTTCCGCATCTCTCACGACGCCACGGTCCACACCGTGACCTACCCCGGACGCGGCTGCTACGGCACCGTCGAAAGCACCGATCCAAATATCCGAGTAGAAAACATCACCGTCGGCGACTGCGAAAGCGGCGGCACTTGGAAATTCACTGGAGGCGATGCCAGTGGCGGCTCGGCTGAATACACCTCCGCCGACGGAAAACTCACCGGCTCTTTTAACTTCAGCCACAGCGAGTGGGAGACCATCGACGGCGAGATCGGTATCGCTCGCTCCGGGCCGGTCCTGGACTTCTACCGCTCCTTCACTGGCGGCGACGGCGACACTGCGACCGAGGCGAAAGGCTCCTGCGATCCGTCTGAGTTTGCCGACCTCGTCGAAGGATGGGAAGCCGAATCCACGACGGTTGTTTACTGCGACGGGACCTGGGCCGTAGCGGGTGTCTCGGGCTCGGATGTCATCGGCGATTTCCACTTCGTTGACGGAAAGTGGGAAGTGCTGGAAAGGGATGGACGGACGAGTGAAACCCGCCATCAGTGCCACGATCCAGATAAGCTCCGCGACATGGATGCCCCCGAAGAATTCATCGACAAATTGATCGTTTGCGAGTGATTATGACAACACGTAACAAGACCCTCCTGACCATCCTCATCATCCTGCTGCTCATCCTGGGCACCCTAGTGGCACTCGTCGTGTTCGCGGCGCGCGGCCAGGATGCCGACGATTCGCCCAAGGCGAAAGAAGAGACAGCCGCGACCCAAGAGCAGCAAGAAGAAGAGAAGAGCGACAACGAGCAGGTCGACAAGGAAGACGAGTCCGACGAGAAGGACGACGATAAAGACGAGAAGGACAAAGACAAGGGCGACAAGGCCGACGACAAGGACGAAAAGGACGAGGGCGATTCCTCCGACGACCCGGCCGAGGTCCCGGATGAGTTCATCGGCAACTACGAAGGCATGATCAAATGGCCGCCCGGCGCGGACGGAGAGAATACGAAGATCGGCGTGACGTTCACGGAGAACAGCACCACGCTCACCACGGGTCGGGACAGCAGGGCGCTGCGGGTCGACGTGGACAAGAAGCAGACGAATAAGAAACGGATTTACTCCGAGGCGCCGATCCTCGAGCACGGGGTCAAGAATGTCACGTGGACATTCATCCCCGCAGACGACGGCATGGATGTCAGCTACACCGTGCAGGGTGCCAGCCGCACTGATGCTCACCTGACCTCGACCGACTAGAAAGACCTCATTTCCCCCGTGTCACGCACCAACAAAATTCTGTTTGCCGTTCTGGCTGTTCTGCTTTTGATTCTCGCGGTGATTGGTGGTGTGATCGCGAAGCGCAGCGGCCTATTCGGCTCGAGCGACGACATCGCTCAGCCGTTCAACGAGTCGCGTTTCAGCGGCACCATCGACAAAGCAGATGGGCTTATCGACGACGCCGTCCCCGTCGTTTTAGTCGTCCGCTTCCACGACGGCGGCGAGACCGGCGAGCTGACCTCCCCCACTCTGAAGCGTCACTCAAAGCTCACCCGGACCGGCGACAACACCTACAGCGAAGAGATCGTCCACGGTGACGGCGACAACGGCACCGAATGGACCTTCGAGCCGAAGGGCGACGAGGACGCCATGGAGGTTTCCTACACCACCCCCGACGGCGCCAGCTCTTCCGCGGAGCTGCCTCAGACCCCGATGGAGAATAATGCCGGCGAGGTCGGCTTGAACCCGAACGCCCCCGACGCCGGGCCCGACGGCATCGAATTCCCTGACGACGGCGTCCGCGAGCTCGCCACCATCGAATGGACCGATAAGGACGACTCGGGGAACAAGCGCACCGAGAAGGCCATCTTCCGCGGCTCCCGCGAGGCCAACGTGTTCACCGTGACCTACCCGGAGCGCGGCTGCTACGGCGTGCTCGAGCACGTCGACAACGTGACTAAGACAGAGAAGATCACCGTCGGTGACTGCGAAAGCGGCGGCACGTGGCACTTCACCGGAGGCGACGAGAAGAAGGGCGAGGCGGAATTCACCTCCGCCGACGAGACGCTCACCGGCAAGCTCACCTACACCGCCACAGAGTGGGACGACATCGAAGGCGAGATCGGCCTGGCTCGTTCCGGACCAGCGCTGGACTTCTACCGCGAGTTCACCGACGGAGCGTACGGCAACAGCAAAACTGAGGAGAAGTCCGACAAGGACGCCGAGGAGGGACCGCTGTCCACGGGGGCCCGAGAAATGGGCAGCATGACGCCGTGGGGCTACGGGGACCTGACCATCGGCATGAACCAGGACGAGGCGTTCGGCAAAGGCCTCGATTCCGGTTCGGTTGAACCGGCAGACATCGACGTCGAGGGGTGCACCACCGCGACGTATTCGAAGCATGGTTTCGAGGATGCGACAGTCTATCTGGACAACGACGTGATCACGGCGATCGTTCGGGAGGACGGTAGCGCCTATTTCGAGAACCAGCCGATCCACGCATGGAGACCGGGCGACGATTTCGACGATATCGTCCCAGGCCACGAGCCGACTGTCGAGGAGTCGGGCGAGTGGGCGATCCACAATTGGGACCTCGAAGGGGCGAACGGCAACATCCTGCATATCCGTCTCTTCGCCGCTGAATCGCGAACCACGTACACGGTGTACACGCCGGACAGCGACTGCACACCGGAATAAAACAAGAAAGGCTCAGCCCCAGTGGAGGCTGAGCCTTTGTTTATTGAGGCTCTAGTCGAGCAGGTCCAGGTTGGTGTTGCGGCGCAGACGGAGACGAATGTTGTCGCCTTCCGGAAGGTCGATCCAGATGTCGTCTTCGTCGTCGCTGAAGCGCTCCTGACGGTTCAGGCGGCCGGTGTATTCCTTGTCGTCATGGGTGAAGCGGATGTTCTTGCCGGTGTAGTCTTCTTCGAAGGTAGCCATGCGGCCAGAATAAACTAGTTTTGGTGGCGGTGCGCTGCGAAAACTCTAGTGCTCGTGCTTCCCAAGCGCGGGCTGCTGGCCCGGTTCGACGATGACATATTGGCCCATCATTCCCTGGTCCTCGTGGTAGAGCATGTGGCAGTGGTACATGTACGCCAGGCTCGGATCCGGGTAGTGCCCGAATTCGACGAGCAGGGTCACAGTCGACATCGGCGGGACATGAATCGTGTCGTGCCAGCCGGCGGTGAACGCCACGTCGCCACCCTCGACGGATTCGACCATGAACCGCGCGTTGTGGATGTGGAAATTGTGCGGCCAGTCGGCGTTCTCGTTGGTCACCCGCCAGATTTCGGGGCCGTCGTGGTCGATGACGATGTCGACACGCTCCATATCCATCGTCTGTCCGTTGATCTCGAATCCGCTCAGCGCGAACTCACGCTCGACAGCACCAGAGGCATCAGGCTTATCGACGCCCACCAGCTCCCCCGGCACCTCCCCCACCTGCGGGGCATTGTCTTCTGGCCCGGTGATCTTCAGCAGGTCGAAGGTGTCGCGGAGACCGAATCCGTTGGCGGCATCTTCTTTGGGTAGGCCGCCGCCGTCGGGGACGCCGTCGCTGCGCAGCATGAGCTCCTCGCCGGGCTCGAGGTCAACGAGGATCTCGGCACGCTCGCCGGGGCTGAGCAGAATGCCGTCGACTTCGACCGGTTTGTCCAGCAAGCCTTGGTCGGTGGCGATGACGTGGAAGGGCTTTCCCACGACAAGGTGGTGGAAGCGCATCGTCGTGCCGTTGACGAGGCGCAGGCGCACCCGGCGCGTGGTCGCCGTGAACTGAGGCTTGGTGATGCCATTGATCACCGGCGTGTCCCCCAGTAACCCGTAGTCGGGGTCGAAGGTCTCGTCGAGGCTGCCGCTTTGACGGAATTTCGCGTCGGTGATGATGACGGGAATGTCGTCGACACCGTATTCACGGGGCAAGTCGAGCGCGTCAGATTCATCGTCAGCGACGACAATGCCGCCAGCGAGACCGCGGTAGGCATGCAAGCCGGAGACATTATGCGGGTGCGGGTGGTACCAGCACGTCGCAGCTGGTTGATCCACGTCCCACGACGGCTCCCAGCTCTCGCCGGGGTCGAACATGAGCGCAGGCCCACCGTCGGCAGCCGCGGGCAGGTGGAGTCCGTGCCAGTGGACGACAGTGGGCTCGGTGACGTCGTTACGCACTGTCATTTCAATGTGCTCGCCGCGACGCATGTACAGCGTCGGGCCGAGCCACGCCCCGTTGAAGCCCCACGTGTCGGTCGTTGTGCCGGGGAGGATCTCCGCCTGGCCAGTCTGCGCGGTAAGCTCGAATTTACGCGTGTGTCCATCGAGCTCACCTTCGTAGAGCTCCGGAATAGGAAGGTCGCGGTAGTCTTCTTTCGCGCCCTCCGGAGTCGTCTGCCGGAAGCGGACTCCGCCCGGTCCCGCGCACGCGGCAGCTGTCGCCGCGGTGGCGAGAAGCATGCCTTTGAAGAAGGTCCGTCGTCCAAATTCCCTTTGCACTCTAGTTCTCCGTTTCTAACTCTCGGTGCGCAAATTCGGCTGCTGACCCGGTTCGACAATGACGTATTGGCCCATCATTCCGTGGTCCTCGTGGTTGAGCATGTGGCAGTGGTACATGTACGCCAGGCTCGGGTCCGGGTAGTAGCCCATCTCCACCAGCAACGTGACGGTCGCTCCAGGAGGCACGTCGATCGTGTCGTGCCAACCAGCCGTGAAGTCGATGGTGCCGCCCTCGACTTCTTGCACGAGGAACCTCGCGTTGTGGATATGGAAGTTGTGCAGCTTGTCGGGGTTTTCGTTGGTGACTCGCCAGATCTCCGGGCCGCGGTGATCCACGACCTCGTCGACGCGGGACATGTCCATCTTCTTGCCGTTGATTTCCATGTCTTTCAGGCGGAACTCGCGGGTTTTCGTGGCAGGCTCCGGTTCTGCGAATTCAACGAGGGTATCTGGAAGGTCCGGGTAAGCCGGGGCTTCCTCCGGCGGCGCGGCGATCTGGAGGACATCGAAGGTGTCGGTAACTCCGAATGTGTCTGCGGTGTCCTCATCCGGTAGGCCCGCGTAGTTCGGCAGTTCTCCGCTGCGCAGCACTAGGTCCGTGCCTGGTTGCAGATCCACGACGATCTCCACGCGCTCGCCGGAGGTCAGCGTGATCGACTCAGCTGTGACCGGGGAATCGAGCAGGCCCTGGTCGGTCGCCACGATCGTGAAGGGAACGCCCAGGGACAGGTGCAAAAAGCGCATCGTCGAACCGTTCAGAATGCGCAAGCGCAACCGGCGGGTGGTCGGTTCAAAGCGGGGGTTGGTGATCCCGTTGACGATCAGGGTGTCACCGAGCCAACCGTTGTCAGCATCGAATTGACCGTCGTCGTCGAAATTGGCGTCCCTGATGATCAGGGGGATGTCGTCCACCCCGTACTCGTGGGGCAGGCCGGGGATGGACGAGGCGGCATCGTCGTCAAGCACGATGCACCCGACGAGCCCGCGGTAGGCGTGAATGGCGGACTTGCCGTGCGGATGCGGGTGGTACCAGCATGTCGACTCTGGCTGCTCGACGGTCCACGACGGCGACCACGACTTACCGGGGTCGAACATGAGCGCTGGCCCACCGTCGGCGGTGACAGGCAGATGCAGACCGTGCCAGTGGAGAACAGTGGCTTCGGGCAGCTCGTTGCGCACCGTCATGTCGATTTTCTCGCCGCGGCGCATGTACAGCGTCGGGCCGAGGAACGGGCCGTTGACACCCCACGTCTTCGTCGTGGTGCCCGGCAGGATCTCGTACTCGCCCTCCTGGGCTGTCAGCTCGAAGCTGCGCACATTGCCCTTGAGCGTTCCTTCGTACAGCGGCGGAATCGGCAACGGTCGTGTCGAATCTTTCGTACCACTCATTGGCTTCACTGCCTTCCCAGTTCGCTGGTGTACTGATTCGACCCTACTATCCGAGTTATGTCTTCCCCCATGCCGCATGAAGAGCACAACGCGCGCCGGTTCATATGGTCGAACGGCCTGCAAAATATCGGCGACCAGGTCGTTGCGCCGAAGACCGTGCTGCCGTGGTTGTTCACCGCCGCGGGCGTTCCCGCTGCCTTCACATCGTTTCTGGTTCCGATCCGCGAGTCCGGCTCGATGCTCCCCCAATTCGCGCTCAGTCCGTGGGTGACATCGGCTGCCTCCCGCAAGAAAGTGTGGTTGATCGGTTCGTGGGGACAGTTCATCGCGGCGGCGCTCATCGCGGTGGCGGCCATGTTCTTGAATGGTGCCGCACTCGGTATCGCCGTGCTGGTTCTCCTAGGGATCCAGGCGACCTTCCGCGCGATCTGTTCGATCGCCGTCAAGGATGTGCAGGGACGCACGATCTCGAAGGGGCATCGCGGCGATATCACCGGGCGTGCAACGGCGCTCGGCGGCGGATTCACCCTGGCGGTCGGTTTGGCTCTGACATTCCTGCCGAACGACCTCCCGCGCTGGATCCTCGTGCTGCTGCTCGGTGTCGGTGCGTCCACGTGGGCATTCGCCTCGCTGGTCTTCACCGGAATCAAAGAACCGGAATCCGATCCGGACGACAACGCAGCCAGCCATGGCTTCAACGAAATGTGGTCGCTGGTCACCGGAGATAAGGATCTGCAGAAATTCCTCGTGGTGCGCTCACTGATGCTCGTCACTGCATTGTCGACGCCGTTCATCGTCGTGCTCGCCCAAGAACAGGGCTCGGACCTGACCGGCCTGGGCGCGTTCATCATCGCCTCCGGCGGCGCGGCATTGCTCGGCGGGCGTGTCTCCGGCAGATGGTCGGATAAATCCTCCAAGAACGCGATGGGATGGGCGGCCGGCGCGGCCTCGACCGTGCTGGTTCTGCTGGTGCTCAGCGCACGTTTCGCGCCGGCCGATATCAACGCGTGGGTCATGCCCGCCGGCTTCTTTTTGGTCAACCTCGCCCACACGACGGTGCGCGTGAGCCGCAAGACCTACTTGGTGGACATGGCCACCGGCGACAACCGCACACTGATCACCGGTGTCTCCAACACAGTCATGGGCATCGTCTTGCTGGTCGTGGGCGCGGTGTCTTCCGTCGTGGCCAGCTTTGGCACGCAAGCTGCCCTGATATTTCTCGCAGTCATCGGCTATATCGGCGTCGTCGGAGCGTGGAATCTGCGTGATGTCTCTGCCGGAGCGGACTAGGCGTTAAGCTGGTCCACGAAAAATCCCGGAATCTTTAAGGAGAACCCAAGCGTGGCAACCCATTCCGAGTGCGCCGTCGTCGTCCTAGCCGCCGGCGCCGGAACCCGCATGAAGTCGACGACGCAAAAGACCCTCCACGAAATCGGCGGGCGCAGTCTTCTGTCCCACTCGCTGCATGCGGCGGCGGGACTCACGCCTGCCCACCTCGTCGCAGTCGTCGGGCACCAGCGCGACCAGGTCTCCCCGGCTGTCGACGCGATCGCCGAGGACATTCAGATCTCCATCCTCCAGGCCGTCCAGGAAGAGCAAAACGGCACCGGCCACGCGGTGCAGATCGGCCTGGGCGCCATCCCGGATTTCGACGGCACAGTCGTGGTCACCAACGGCGACGTGCCGCTGCTGCAGACGGAGACGCTGGAGGCGCTCGTCGATAAGCATGAAAGCGCGAAAGCTGCTGTGACCGTGCTGTCCCTCGAATTCGATGACCCGACGGGCTACGGGCGCATCATCCGCGACTTTGATGGCAACGTGCGCGAAATCGTCGAGGAGAAAGACGCCGACGACGAACAGCGCGCCGTCACCGAGGTCAACTCCGGCGTGTTCGCATTCGACGGCGCTGTGCTCCGCGAGGCGCTGACCCGCATCAACTCCGATAATGCGCAGGGCGAGCTGTACATCACCGACGTGCTCGGCATCGCGGTGAGCGACGGCCGCACCGTCACCGCCTTCACCGCTCCGGACGCACGCGAGCTCGCCGGTGTCAACGACCGCGTCCAGCTTGCCGCTGCCGGCAAGGAGCTCAACCGCCGCCTCGTCGAGCGCGCCATGCGCGGCGGCGCCACCGTCGTCGACCCGGACACCACCTGGATCGGCGTCGACGTGGAGATCGGCAAGGACGTGATCATCCACCCGAATACTCAGCTGTGGGGCTCCACCGTCATCGGCGATGGCGCCGTCATCGGCCCCGACACCACCCTGACTGATTTCGAGGTCGGCGAACGCGCCTCCGTCGTGCGCACCCACGGCGAGCTCGGGGTCGTCGGCGCGGAAGCCACCGTCGGCCCGTTCACTTACATCCGCCCGGGCACGAAGCTCGGCGCCCGCGGCAAGCTCGGCGGCTTCGTGGAGGCGAAGAACGCCCAGATCGGCGACGGCTCCAAGGTCCCCCACCTGACCTACATCGGCGACGCCACCGTCGGCTGCGAATCCAATATCGGCGCGTCCAGCGTCTTCGTGAACTACGACGGCGTGAACAAGCACCACACCACCATCGGCGACCACTGCCGTACCGGCTCAGACACCATGTTCGTCGCTCCCGTCACCGTCGGCGATGGGGCGTACACCGGCGCGGGTACAGTGGTCACTAAAGATGTGCCCGCAGGCGCCCTTGCTGTCAAGGAGGGACACCAGCGCAACATCGAAGGCTGGGTGGAAAAGAACCGCCCCGGCACGGACGCGGCCGATGCTGCCCAGCGCGCACGCGAGAGTGAACTGAAAGGTGACACCACCAATGACCGGTAAGAAAGTCGAAAGCCACAAGGACCTCAAGGTCTTCACCGGCCGCGCCCACCCGGACCTGGCCGAGAAGGTCGCCGAGGAGCTGGGCATCGACCTCGTGCCCACCACCGCACGCGACTTCGCCAACGGCGAGATCTTCATCCGCTTCGACGAGTCCGTCCGCGGCGCCGACTGCTTCGTCATGCAGTCCCACACACAGCCGCTGAACAAGTGGCTGATGGAGCAGCTCATCATGATCGACGCGCTCAAGCGCGGCTCCGCCAAGCGCATCACCGCGATCCTGCCGTTCTACCCGTACGCGCGCCAGGACAAGAAGCACCGCGGCCGCGAGCCGATTTCCGCGCGCCTCGTCGCGGACCTGCTCACTGCCGCTGGCGCGGACCGCATCGTCTCCGTCGACCTGCACACGGACCAGATCCAGGGCTTCTTCGACGGCCCGGTCGACCACATGCACGCGATGCCGATCCTGACGGACTACATCAAGTCCAAGTACCCTCTGGACAACCTCGTCGTGGTCTCCCCCGACGCCGGCCGTGTGAAGACCGCTGAGAAGTGGGCCAACACGCTCGGCGACGCACCGATGGCCTTCGTGCACAAGACCCGCGACATCGACGCGGCCAACAAGGTCGTCTCCAACCGCGTCGTCGGCGACGTGGAGGGCAAGGACTGCGTGCTGCTCGACGACATGATCGACACCGGCGGCACCATCGCCGGCGCGGTCGGCGTGCTCAAGGACGCCGGCGCTCGCTCCGTGGTCATCGCCACCACCCACGGCGTCTTCTCTGACCCGGCCCGCGAGCGTCTGTCCAACTGCGGCGCGGAGGAGGTCATCACCACCGACACCCTGCCGCAGTCCACCGAAGGCTGGAGCAACCTCACCGTTTTGTCCATCGCCCCGCTGCTCGCGCGCACGATCCACGAGATTTTCGAGAACGGCTCGGTCACCACCCTCTTCGAGGGCCAGGCCTAGCGTTTTTCCAGGTACCTACTCCAGGGCACCTATTCACCGCCGACCGCGTAACCGCCCCGTCGCGCCGACCTTGTGAATAGGCATCCTGGAGTAGGTTTTCTCGTTTTTGAGCGGTGTGCGCGCGCAATCGCATAAACTTCGCAAACATGGTTTCAGCGCCGAAAGTAGCAACCGCACCGCTTATCGACGACCCCTCCCTCACCTCCGAACGCCGCCGCGTGGTGGCAGCCACGACGGTGGGCACTGCCATCGAGTGGTACGACTTCTTCCTTTACGCCGCCACCGCCGGACTGGTGTTCAAGGCCGCGATGTTCGCCCCGCTGGGTCCGGCCGGCGGCACCTTGGTGGCATTCCTCACCGTCGGGTTATCGTTCCTCTTCCGCCCGCTCGGCGCGTTTTTGGCGGGGCACTTCGCCGACAAGCTCGGCCGCCGCGCGGTGCTCATGGTGACGCTGCTGGCAATGGGCGGCGCCACGACCCTGATCGGCCTGCTCCCCACCTACGAGACGATCGGTGTCCTCTCCCCCGTTCTGCTGGTCCTTCTGCGCCTAGTACAGGGCATTTCCGCCGGTGGCGAGTGGGGCTCGGCGGTCCTGCTGGCCGTCGAGCACGCCCCGGCCGGCAAGCGCGGGCTTTTCGGCGCGGGCCCGCAGATCGGTGCCCCGGCTGGCCTGCTGCTGTCGTCCGGGGCGCTGTACCTGATGAATATCATCGCCCCGGGCGACGCCTTCCTCGAGTGGGGCTGGCGCGTGCCCTTCCTCTTCTCTGCCCTGCTGGTGCTGCTCGGCTGGTGGGTGCGAAAGGGCGTGGACGAATCCCCGGTCTACGAGGAAATGACGGAGATCACTGCAGGCCAAGCCGCTAACCCCGTCGGCACCTTGTTCCGGAACTACTTCCCTGTCGTCGCCGCCGGTGCACTCCTCTTCGCCGCGAACAGCGTGCTCGGGTACATGACCACCGGCGGGTACATCCAGAACTACACCACCAACCCGGACGGAATGGCCATGGAACGCGGGCCGATCCTCTTCGCCGTCACCGTCGCCGGCGCGGTGTGGATGGTCTCCACATTCTTCACCGGCTGGCTTTCCGACCGGATCGGACGGAAGACCACCCTCGTCGGTGGCTTCGTCATCCAGATCATCGCCGCTGTCTTCCTCTTCCCACTGGTGAACACGGCGGACATGGGAAAGATCTACGCCGCTCTGATCTTCCTCGCGCTGGCACTCGGCTTCACCTACGGTCAGATCGCGGCGCTGTACGCGGAGCTCTTCCCCGCCTCTGTCCGCGCGTCGGGCACGTCGATCACCTACGCCATCGGTGCGATTCTCGGCGGCGCTTTCGCCCCGTTCATCGCCTCGTGGATCTTCGAGGCCACAGGCTCGTCGTGGGGCATCACCGGCTACCTGGTCGGCGCGAGCGTCATCGGACTCGCCGTCTCTCTCAGCATCCGGGAGCGCGCCGATATCCCGCTGGACCCCGGCAACGAACACCTGCAGCGCACCGGACATTTCATCTGGCAACGCTAGGTTTGGTCCGGCCCCGCCCGGTCTGCTAATCTCGTGACCTGTCTCGGCGAGGGACCCCACTTGCACGGATACGCGCAAGCAGGGCCGTTATCGACGCGATGAATCATCACAGACTTTTCTCCCGAAAGCCTGCGGTCACTCGACGAGCACACGTGGCCGCAGGCTTTTTCTGTGGCTCATCGAACCTAAGCATCACTAGAAGGAGAAAGCATCATGGCGAATAAGTTCCCGACTATCCAGGCTGAGAACCGCGACGAGTTCGGCAAGGGCTCCGCCCGCCGTCTGCGTGCCGCTGGCCGCGTCCCGGGCGTCCTGTACAGCAACGGCGAGGACAACCTCCACTTCCACGTGGACATCCTCGAGATCACCGCTCTCGTGCGCAACGACGGCACCAACGCCATTCTCGAGCTCGAGGTTGACGGCGACAAGCACCTCGCGATGGTCAAGCACGTCGACCAGAACGTCCTGACCCTGAACATCGACCACATCGACCTCTTCGGCGTCAAGCGCGGCGAGAAGGTCACCGTCGAGGTCCCGGTCGTCTACGAGGGCGAGGCTGCCCCGGACGCTGTGGTCCTGCAGGAGATCGACGTTGTCGAGATCGAGGTCGACGCCCTGAACATTCCGGACGAGATCACCGTGTCCATCGAGGGCAAGGAGATCGGCGACCAGATCTTCGCCGGCGATCTGCCGCTGCCGGAGGGTGCCGAGCTCGTCACCGATCCGGAGTACCTGGCCATCAACGTCACCTTTGAGCAGGTTGACGAAGAGGTCGAGGCCGCTGCTGAAGAGGCTGAGGAAGGCGGCGCTGAGGCTGGCGCCGAGTCCGAGGACGAGGCACCGGCTGAGGGCGAGGGCGACTCCGAGGAGTAAATCGCTTCTCGGCGCCAATGGCTAAACGGCCGGCAACCCCGCTGCGGGGTTGCCGGCCGTTTCTTTTTTTACAGTTTTAGCTCTGCTGCTTTGGACGGGCCGCGAAAAGCAGCACCAGCCCCGCCACAATCCACAGCGCCAGGACCCACCAGGCGGATCCTGCGCCGTTGCCGTCGAAAAACGACAGGGAGCGCACGAGGTGGCCGGTCGCGCCGATCGGCATCCACTGCCCCAGGGTGGACCATCCCGCAGGCAGGAGCCACGGCCCCGTCGACAAGCCGGACAGCGGATTCGCCAGGAAGATCGTCAAGACAGCGCCGATCCCGACGCCGGGAGCACCAATGAGCGCACCGAGTCCGGCAGTGAGCATCGAGGTCGCCAAGATACCGGCAGAGATAGCGAGCCACTCCATGCCGAAGCTGCCCGTCAACGTTCCGTAGACCGAGTGCAGCATCCATGTAGCCACGAGACCGCCCAGCACTGCGATGCCAGTGAGAACCCCGATCTTCGTCCACCGAGTGCCGCGGAAGAGGAACGTGGCGATGACCGCGGAGATGATGCCGCCGAATGCGAGCGGAAGACCCAGCAGCGCGAGACCCGTCGCCTGCGGATCATCCTGGGATGTCGGTGCGAGGTCAGTGCGCTCGACACTCATGCCTTGGGCTTCAAGGGAGCCGGCGATGCCGTCGATAAGCTGCGCGTACGGCACGCCGTTACCTGAAGCTGTGAATGCAGTGGCGCCTTCCGGAGTCACGGCGAGACCGCCGACCGCCTCCCGTTCAAGCACAGCATTTCGCACTTCATCGGCGTTTTCCATCACGGTGATCTCCGGCGCTTCGTCGCCCGTTTTCTGCTCGATGCCTTGCGTCAGCTGCTCCACCATCGGCTCCGGCGCGCTGACGGCGACCGGAACCCCGGACGGGCCCGACGCGAAGGTCGGCGCGAGGAACGCGAAGAGCATCAGCCCGATGATGACGGGGATGCCGAGTATCACCCCCGCCGCTTTCGCCGCATGCGACCTTCCTTGTTCTTCTTTCACTGCCGTAGTCATATTCAGGCTCCTCCTTAAACCGATTCGGAACACCCTGTTCCACTTGCGTAAACGGATCATAGTGTTCCGTTTGGTATGATGCAAGCATGAGACAGGATGCTGCCGACAACCGTGAAGCGATCGTCACCGCCGCCCGAACCCTTTTCGTCGAACACGGCGGAAACGTGTCGATGCGCGCGATCGCCAAGGAGGCCGGTGTCGGAATTGCCTCAGTGAGCAGGCACTTCCCCGACCGCATCACGCTTCTCGACGCCATCGGCGCCAACGCCGTCCAGGACATCGAGACCGTCATCAGCGAGCACCTTCCCCTCTTTGAAGAAGCTCCTGAAAAAGCGTGGAGTGGTGCGATTCACGCCATCGCCGAATTGAAACTGGCGCTGCTCGGGCAGACGCTGTTCTCGGAATTCGAGCAGATCTCAGGCATCCAACGCATCATTGAGAATCGCGCAGAGGAGATCCGCAGCGCCTATGAACCGCTGATCACTCAGGCAAAGAAAGCGGGCCTGTACCCAGCAGATCTGGAGCCTCTCGAATTCCACATCGCGCTCGCCATCGCCTCCCGCCCGCTGCCGAATTCGAAGCTCATCAACGCCCACGCGTCGCAGGTCCAGCAAGAACTCATCGATATGTTCCTCGACGGATTGCGCGCCCGCGCATCGTAGGCCGCAACGTGGTTGAGATCCGAAAGTAGACTTGGGTCCTGTGACTTCTGATTCTTCACCCGTCCTCATCGTCGGCTTGGGCAATCCCGGCACGATTTACACGCAGACCCGCCACAATGCGGGAGTGATGGTCATCGAGGAACTCCTGGACCGCGCAACGCCAATGCCGGCGCAGCTGAGCGTGCACAAGAAGACGAACACGGAGGTCGCTGAGCTCACGGCCGGCCGTCTCACCGATCGGCGCACGATTCTCGCCCGCACCCGCGGGTTCATGAATGTCTCCGGCGGCCCCGTTAAAGCCCTCGCCAGCTACTACGGCGTTAAACCTGACAGTATTTATGTCGTCTACGACGAACTCGATCTCGACTTCGGGCAGATCAAGCTCCGTCTCGGCGGCGGCGACCACGGCCACAACGGGTTGAAGTCCGTGACCAAGTCACTAGGCACCCCGAATTACAACCGCCTCGCCGTCGGCATCGGCCGCCCACCCGGCCGCCAGGCCCCCGCGGACTACGTGCTCAAGCCATTTTCCAAGCAGGAAACCGTCGAGCTGCCCATCACGCTTGCCGACGCCGCTGACGAGCTCATCGCCGCCATCTCGTAGCGCGCCGTTAGCGCCCCAGCAGCTTCGCCTCGATCTCCGCGGCGGGCCCCTCCTGGAGTTTCCCAGTGAAATCCTCGCCGACGAGGCAGTAGCCGTGGTCGGGGTTGCTGCGCAGCGGCTTCTGCATGGCGTTGAGCTGCGGGTATAGGGGCGGAAGATCGTCGTGCTCGCGGGTGAACCGGGTTTCCACGCCACGGGCGTAGCGCCCGGAAAAAGCGCGGGTGGACACGGATGTCCCACCAGCGCGCAGAACGTCGCGGTTGGTCGCGGAGGTGCCGGCTTCGTCGGCAAGCAAGAACGCGCTGCCGCAGGCGACAGAATTCGCGCCCCACTCGATGAGGCGCTCGACATCCTCGGGCGTGCGGGCTCCGCCAGCGGCGATGATCGGGATGTTGACGTGGCGGAAAATGCCGCTGAGCAGCTGCTCTATGTCGCGCTCATCGGGCTCTTCAGTGATCGTCCACGTGGAGCGGTGGCCACCGGCTTTCGGGCCCTGCACGATGACACCGTCAGCGCCGAGTTCAGCTGCCTTGAGCGCGTCGACCTCATTGGTCACGGTCACCCACGCCTGGATGCCCGCATCGTGAATGCGCTTGAACTCTGCCTCAGTGAAGCAGCCGAAGGTGCACGAAATGATCGCCGCACGCCCGTCGTCAAGCGCAAGGTCGAGCTTCTCGTGGAAGCCGAAGGTGTAATCCGGCTCAGGAATCTCTGCGCCGAGCTCAGAGGCGATCGCCTTGAGATCCTCGGTGCGCGGTTCATCTCGCTGCGGGTAGAAGAGATTGATGCCGAAGGGTTCGTCGATAAGCGAAAGCTCTTCGCGCGCGCGGTCGATTGAGCACGTTCCCCATGCGAGGAAACCAAAGCTGACGGAATTGACCAGCTCGGGAGTGCTTGGACCGCCGGCCATGGGGGCGGCGATCACGCGGGGCAGACGGGCGGGAAGTTCAGGTGGCATGGTGGCCACTCTAGCGAAGCCGTCACTTACACTGGGCTGCGTGTTCGACAAATTACGCGCTCTTTTCGCACCCCGCCAGCACACACTCGACCTCGACACCGAATGGCTCATCGTCGGCTTGGGCAACCCCGGCGCGAAATACGCCGCCACCCGCCACAACGTGGGCTACATGGCGCAAGATGCGCTTATCGACGCGCCCCTCCGCCCCCTTCCCTCCTTCAAAGCCCAGGGCGTGATGGTGCCGGACACGCCTGCTCTTGCGCTGCGGTCGACGACCTTCATGAACCTCAGTGGCGAGGGAATTGCCCCGGTGGCGGAGAAGCTCGGGATTCCGCCTGAGCGCATCATTGTTCTCCACGACGAGCTCGACCTGCCCGCCGAGAAAGTCCGCATCAAACAGGGCGGGAACGAGAACGGCCACAACGGCCTGAAGTCCCTTACTGAGCAGCTAGGCACCCGCGACTATATCCGCGTGCGCATCGGCATCGGACGCCCGCCGAAGGGCACGCCTGTTCCCGAGTGGGTGCTCAGCCCCGTCGACGATGAGGGGCTCGATGCGCAGATCGCCACTGCCGCCGACGCCGCACGCCTCGTGGTCGAAGAAGGTCTGCAGCGCGCGCAGAACGAGATCCACGCGCGTTAGTCGTCGTTACGGTAATCGACGTACTCGTTGACCGCATAGGCGTGCATCCACGGCACGAGACCATCGATGCCTGTACCGAAGACCCACAACTCTTCGCTAAATACCGGCGGCGTTTCGTCGATGGCTTTCATGATGGATCTGAATAGAACAGGCCGCGCATCTCGCATGACAGCAGCGTATTGGGAGCAGATGCCCATGAAATGCTGGAAGAACTGGGGCGATGCGAGGTCGCCTTTCAACGCCCTAGCGCGTCGCGTGACTGCGGCGATCCCGTCGCGGATCGGCACCCGCTTTTCGTCGTCCAGCGTGCATGTTTCGTAGGCGAAGAACAGGTCCTCGAGTAGGTCGTCCACAATAGTCAGGCGTGCATCTTCGTCGCCGTTCTCAGCCGCGGCCAGCACAGCGACGCGCCGCGACATTCTGTCGATCCGCCGCGCCGTGCGCATCGCTCTTGTCACCTTGCCGGTCCGATTGCTTTCTGGCAGTGGCGCGAACTCCTCCTTCATTTTGTTCCACTCCTCGACCATTCCAGCCGCCAGGGGCGAGCGGAGGTGGTGGATCATCCGGTCGGTCGCGGGAATCGAATCTACGGCGCGGCGATAAAAGACGTCGTCCCGCGGGATAATGGGCTCGACGTATCGCTCCAAGCCCATGCGTGAGACCCTGCTGGCACTCGAGTTCCGTTGCTTGATCGTCACGATGATGCCGATGATGAGGAACACTCCGCACACGAAAACGGCATCCCAGCCAATAGCGGCCTGCATCATCACAGCACTCCCTTGCGAAAGCGGCGGTAGACCTGCGCTTCCGAGCACGAAAGCAGCAGATCGTCAGGGTCGACCAACGACTTGGCCCCGTATTTCCCACTTCTATTCCAGACCGCGCCTGCTGGCTCAAACCCGCCCACACCGGCGGCCGGACGGAATTCCCGGTTCGTGATCGACACCGGCGCCTTGTCGTCGATAAACCGTGTCGAAAACCGGCCGACGGAATGAACTACGCGGACATATTCCTCAATGAAGGTGGGCGCGGCCTCCCGCCCGCGTAATGCCGCGATATCGCGGAACACAGGTTGGGCGTTGCGCGTGCGCGCCTCAGTCATCAGCTCGTTGATTGCCTGACGACGACACCGCTCGTCCCCGCCCTCAATCCCCGTCAGGTAGCGGACATTTTCGGAGGCGGCGTAGATCTTCTCAATCGCCTCGGTCGACCACGGATTCTGTGCGTATTCCTGCTTTGCCACCTCCCAATCAGCCCAAGCATTGGGCGGCAGGAGCGGCGATTGGAGTCCGCGGATCAGCCTGTCGGTCTCGGCGATCAACGCCCCCGCGCGCTGCCCGTGCGTGTCCGCGAAAGCCTTGCCCACTGCCGTCTCTTTGTAGCTTGCCCTCATCGCCGACACACCGCTAAGCAACAGCGCCACCAGAAATAAGACTGCGACCAGTACAAGAGGTGAGATCAACGGCACGTCGTTGTCCGACTGCGCCAATATCTGCACGTCCATTCTCGTGCGCTCCATTCAGCCGGTGGACAATCCCTTTCCACCCTAAACTGTTTTCCACTGCTCGCATGCCGGAAAGGAAATGCTATGTTGCCCGACCACGAACTCATCGCTGACGTCGGCAAGGGCTGGAAGCGGTACAAGACGGCAGCCACGTTCTTGGAATGGTCCGTCGTTCCGTGGTGCGGATTATCCTTTCTATTGTTCCTCCTGCTCAGTGGCGTCCGGCTTGAAAACAGAGCATTCTACGTCGACGGCGACCCCGTCCTCTTTGCACGAGCGATAGTGTGCTTCGTGTTGACATGGTTGGTGATATTCGCCTGCATTGCTTTCACTCTGGGATGGCCAAGGCCCTGGGTCGTCATTCCGGGCATAGTCGTTGCAAGCGCGCCCCTCGCGTGCTTCAGCACCAACTCTCTTATGTGGGGGTTGATCCTGACCGCGACCCTCGCCGTGATATTCACAATCAGCTACCTGCTATTGATTCCCCTGCATAGACGAGCCGGGTTGTACTCGTTCATCCGTCAGGTGGTCCGGCTCCGGGCCGAGCACCGGCAAGGCATGCATCAGGTCCTGGCCATACAGGGCTACGGCCCGTGGATGCTTCGGCTGCAGCCAGTGCCGTCGCCGAAAGACGCGCCACGCTTCTCCGCTGTCAGGTTCCCCTCGCCCCCACGCATTGCCCCGGGTGATTTCGTCGCAGTCAACCGCGATGGCCACGTTGAAATCGCTGAAACACTTTCTCGGTAGGAGACCTAATGAGACCCGACCACGAACTCATCGCCGACGTCGGCAAGGGCTGGAAGCGGTACCAAACCGCTTCGAAAATCCTCGGCAACGGCTTCCTCGTCTGGACGTTGGTTTACGTCGTAGTCTTCCTCTCGACAAACGAGGTCCGCCTCGACACTCAGCGGATATATTTCGACGGCGACACCGGATTGATGGTCCGTTTCGCAATCAGCATTGTCACCTGGTTCGCGGCTTTCCTCCCCACCTATGCGTTTAGCCAGGGATGGCCGGTGCAATGGTTGACCATGCCGCTCATCGTGGCAGCGAACGGGATCCTCGTCGGTATAACCGTGCCCTCGATGAAATGGACTCTCGTGCTCACGGTCCTGCTTGCGCTGACCGTCGTGATCGCATGGATCTGGATCGCGCCGCTATTTCGCCGCAAAGGTTTGTTCACCTTCATCCGTCGTCTCGCGAGACTGCACTACGCGCACCGGCAGGGTGCCCACCAGGTCGTCGCCATCGAGGGCCATGGGCCGTGGGCGTTGCGGCTTAAACCGGTGCCGATACGGCACGCCACGCCCCGCTTCTCCACCATCAAGGTGAACACGCCTCCTGCAGTCGCGCCCGGAGATTTCGTCGCCATCAACCACAACCGCCAGGTCGAGTTTTCCTGCAGGATTTCCCGTTAGCCGGTGACGGCCTCGAGGCGGTCGCACATCGCGGCGAGCTCTTTGGCTCGGTTCGGCATCGGGTTGAAGCCGTCCTTCATTTCCATCGCCTGGATGAAGCCGAGCTGCTCGCGGATGTCGTGCATGTGGAAATTCGCAGCGATCTGACGCCAGTGCTCGATCGCACGGATCGCACCAACACCTCCGTAGCCGACGAAGGCAATGGGCTTGCCCACCCACTCCGGGCCGAGAGTGTCCACCGCGTTCTTCAGTGCGGCCGGGACAGAGTGGTTGTACTCGGGCGTGATGAAGATGAACGCGTCACAGGCATCGATCGCCTGCGACCAGCGGGTCACCTCATCGTTGTCGTACTGCTTATTCATGAGCATGGGCATCCCGGCGCCGTCGTAAAGCGGAAGATCGTAATCCGCGAGGTCGATGAACTCGTACTCGGCGCCCTCCCGCTCGCCGATATTCTCTTTCATCCAGCCGGCCACTTTCTCTGCGGTGCGGCTTTTACGGATGGATCCGACGATCACGCCGATCTTCATTACGTCTCCTCTCGGTTGTGTACAAGTCACCAAATCCCGACCCCACATTAATGAAGGCCATCAAGCTCTCCGCGAGCAACTAATGTCTTCAACGCGAAGAATTGTCGAAAGAATTCCAGTGAATTGTGCTGTCCTGCGCTGGTTAGCCCTGACCTTGCTGTAGCGACTACCCTCTACAGGTCATGAGCACCGTTTCCGAGGCCGCACGCCGCCGCACATTCGCCGTCATCGCCCACCCGGACGCCGGTAAGTCGACGTTGACGGAGGCACTGGCGCTGCACGCGCACATCATTGCGGAGGCGGGCGCGGTGCACGGCAAGGGCAACCGCAAGTCCACGGTGTCGGACTGGATGGAGATGGAGAAAGACCGCGGCATCTCGATTGCGTCGTCGGCTCTCCAGTTCGAGTATCTGCCGGACCAAGCCCGGCAGAGTGGGCAAACGGATCCGTACGTGATCAACCTGGTGGACACCCCCGGCCACGCGGACTTCTCCGAGGACACCTACCGCGTACTCTCTGCCGTCGACGCGGCGGTCATGCTCATCGACGCCGCGAAAGGCCTCGAGCCGCAGACCCTCAAGCTTTTCCGTGTCTGTAAGGCGCGCGGGCTGCCGATCGTCACCGTGATCAACAAGTGGGACCGCGTGGGGCGCGAACCGCTCGAGCTTGTCGACGAGATCGTCACCGAGATCGATCTCCAGCCCACTCCCCTCTACTGGCCGGTGGGCGAAGCGGGCGACTTCCGTGGCCTCGCGCACGTCAACGGCGACGGCGAGGCCGATAAGTACATCCACTTCATCCGCACCGCCGGCGGCTCCACCATCGCCCCGGAGGAGGAATACTCCCCGGACCAGGCACTTGAGCGCGAAGAGGATGCGTGGGAGACCGCCGTTGAGGAGGCGGAGCTGCTCGCCGCCGACGGCGCTGTGCACAACCAGGAGCTCTTCGAGCAGTGCGTGACGTCCCCGCTAATCTTCGCCTCCGCGATGCTGAATTTCGGCGTGCACCAGATCCTGGACACGCTATGCGCCATCGCCCCAGCACCGGAAGGCCGTGCATCCGACCCGAAGGCGATCGAAGCGTCCACCTCGGCCATGGACGAGCAGCGTTCGGTGGGAGACGAATTCTCGGGCGTGGTGTTCAAGGTCCAGGCGGGCATGGACAAAAACCACCGCGACACCCTCGCATTCATGCGCGTGGTCTCCGGCGAATTCGACCGCGGTATGCAGGTCACTCACGCCCAGTCGGGCCGCAGCTTTTCGACGAAATACGCCCTCACCGTCTTCGGCCGCAACCGCGACACGGTAGAGACGGCTTTCCCTGGCGATATCATCGGCCTGGTCAACGCCGGCGCACTCGCCCCAGGCGACACGATCTACGCCGGCAAGAAGGTCCAGTTCCCGCCGATGCCGCAGTTCGCTCCCGAGCACTTCCGCACGCTGCGCGCGAAGTCTTTGGGCAAGTACAAGCAATTCCGCAAGGCGCTTGAGCAGCTGGATGCGGAAGGCGTCGTACAGATCCTGCGTAACGACGCCCGCGGCGACGCCGCCCCCGTCATGGCCGCCGTCGGTCCCATGCAGTTCGAGGTCATGCAGGCCCGCATGGAAAACGAGTACAACGTCGAGACCGTCACCGAGCCGATCCCCTACTCCGTTGCCCGTCGCACGGACGAAGCGTCAGTACCGGAGCTGAGCCGCCAGCGCGGCGTGGAAATCTTCACACGCACCGACGGCGAGCTCATCGCCCTGTTCGGCGACAAGTGGAAACTGGCCTTCATCGAGAAGGAACACCCGGAGCTGACCATGGAGCCGCTCGTCGCGGACTAATGGGACACGCGAAAACCGCCAGTGAACGATGCACTGGCGGTTTTTGCTCCGCGGTATGAGAGTTTTTAGAACGCCGGAAGGGACTCGTTCGGGATCTTGCCGTGGTGGCCGACCTTGTCGCCGTCCCAGAAGAAGGTCACCTCAGTGGTGAACTTATCGGCATCCGCATTAGGTGCGCCGGCAGCCATCTGGGCTTCGGTGTCGCGGTAGACGACGGTGAACGTGCCGTCTTCGTGCGGAGTGATGTGCTCGATGGTCTGCGGGTGATTGGAGTCGATGCCGATGTACTGGCCCTTGTGGAACAGCAGCAGCACATTGGTCTCGGCGCCGTTGCCCTGACCGCCCTGCTTGGTGAGGGCGTAGCTCAGGTCAGCGCACGGGCTGAAGGTCGAACCGCCCGCGTAGCTCCACCCGCCGCGTTCGGTCTGGTGTTCCTCGTTGAGCTGCTTGTTGGCCTCCGCAATTTCAGGAGCGCTCGGGTTCGGTGCGCAATGGTCGGCGGGAGCTTCCTGCGCCATTGCGGTACCCGGGGTCAACAGCGCCGCGCCGACTAGCGCGGCACCTGCGAATGCCTTTGCGGTCGTGTTTGCTCGTCGCTGGGTCTTCATGATTTCCACACGCTTTCTGTCGTTGTCGACTGTCGTTGGATTCTCGTGAATTCTTGGTCGGGATTACCGCGGTGGAACTCACGCTACGCCCGTCAACTCCGAGCACAAGACCCTTAACGTCTCTGGCAGCAGACTTTGTGTTCTGCCTGAAGACACACGCTGGGGTTTCCGCCTCAACAGCCTGTTCTTCAAAATTCCATATGCATCGCGTCACAGCCATGTCACGCCAGGAAGTCGACCCACTCGTCCCATTCGCGCTCTACCTGGGCCTTGCCCATCAGATAATTGGCGCTGAGCTTGACCACGTTGCGCTCTGAGGCATCCACGCTCATGGATTCGGGGAAGAACACCTTGGCGCGGCCCTGCTCTTCCAACTCGAGGATCTTGTCCTTCGACGCGTTGTAGCGAGGCGGGCGGGCGATCAGTGCTTCAGCGACCGCCGGGTGCTTCGGAAACAGGCGGCGCGTCGCGATCGGCCGGGTGTTGTCAGGGCGGACATAGCTCCGTTCCTTCGTGGCCAGGACAAGGAATTTGGAGAAGCCGGCGGCAAGGGCGGCGTCGATAAGCAATCCTCCCGACACCCCGAGCGCACCGTCGACGTACGGGATGCCGTCGATCGTGCCCATGGGCATGACTTTCGGCAGCGTGGACGATGCGCGGGTGACTTGCCCGACGAGCTCGGCCGAGACGAGGTCCTTGCGGTTCCATGTGACCGTGTGACCGGTGTCCGCGCGCACGGCCTCAATGTGGATCTCGGTTTCGTGGTTAGCGGTGAAGGTCTCCCAATCGAACGGCATGATGTCGTTCGACCCTTCGTAGATGAACTCGGCGTTGAAATAACCGTTGCCGCGCGCCAGCGAGACCCAGCCGCCGAATTTCTCGTGCGCGACGAAATTCGTGAACGATTCCCGCGCACGGTGAGCATCGCGCGACGCGTAGTTGAACGCGTGCGCCGCGCCCGCCGAAACTCCCCCGACCCACCCGAAACGCACATCTTCCTGAATCAATCGGACGATTGCCGGCGCGGTGTAGGAGTTACGCATGCCGCCACCTTCAACGACGAGAGCTGTGTCGGTGGCATCAATCATGCGGACGATTCTAGGACGAACCGGAGTTTAGTTCTCCAGGAACTCCTTGACCGCACCCCATTCGCGGTCGAACTGCTCTTTGCCGGCCGCGAAATTCTTCTGCAGCTTCGGCACCTTGAACTCCGCGTTCTCCACCATCATCTGCTCCGGGTAGAAGACGTAGGCCTGTCCGTCGGCGGCGAGCTCGTCGATACGCGCCTTGGCCTTGTTGTACGCGTCTGGGCGGTCGATGGTGCGGCGGGCGACCTCGGGGTATTTCGGGAACATGCGGCGCACCATGGCCGGGCGGTTCACCGGCTCGCGCACATAGTCGCGGGGCTTGGTGGCCAGCACAAGTAGTTTGCTGAACCCTGCGCGTTCAGCGGCGCCCACCAGCAGTCCACCGTCGTCGCCGAGCGCGCCGTCGACGTACGGCACACCGTCGATCTTCGCCATCGGCATGAGCATCGGCATGGTGGACGATGCGCGCATGACCAGGTTGATCGTGTCTTCGTCCTGCAGGTCGGCGTTCTTCCACGCGACGGATTCGCCGGTGTCGGCGCGGACGGCCTCGATGTGGATCGGGGTCTCGTTGGCCACGAAAGCGTCGAGGTTGAACGGCAGTTCCCCGCCGCGATCCTGGAACATGAACTCCGCATTCATCAGCCCACGGCCGAGCGCGAGCGAACGCAGACCGCCGATCTTCGGGTGGCCCATGAACGTCGTGAACGCCTCCTCGGTGCGCTGCGCGTCCCCGGACAGGAGGTTGATGGCGTGGATCGCGCCGGCCGAGACACCGCCGACCCAGCCGAACTGCACCTCTTCCTCGATCAGCTTCATGATCGCGGGCGCCGTGTACGAATTGCGTGTTCCGCCGCCCTCAATCACCAGAGCGGTATTGCGTGCGTCAATCATGGTTCACCAGTGTAAGTCGCTTCACACTATTCGTGGTGTTTTGACGCTGCTTCTTCTTTGACATCTTCTGCCATCCGGTACAGCCAGAGACGCACCTTGCGCTGGAACAACACGCCATCCTCGGCGCGCGGGGCGGCCTGGATCATGTCCGCGGAATCGTATCCTGCCTGCAGTTCTTTCGCCCGCAAAATCTCTGCGTCGATCTTCACGCCGAGCAGCAGGACGATATTCATGCCCCACACCGCGATCAAAACGGCGAGCACAGTTCCGAACGCGCCGTACGCGCTCCGCAGACCGAAAATCGACAAATACACACCGAATAGCGCCCATTCGGCACCGATGACGAGCATGGAGAACACCGCACCGACGGTCAGCAGCCGGTAGCGGCCGGGGCGCACATTGGGCGCGAAGTAGAACAGACACGACACGAGCACGATCGCCGCAACCACGACAGCCGGATAACGCGCCCACTCCCACACCGGCAGCAGGATCTGGTTCAGATAGTCGACAGCACCGGTCAATCCGAGGGGCTCAGCAATCGGGCCGAGCACGGCGTTGATGATGGATTCGCGCAGCACGAGCGCCGCCACCACGATGACGAGCCCGACGACGAGCAACAGCGTGATGGCCCACATGGTCAGCCATGTCACGGGCAAACTCCGCCCTTCCATCCGCCCGTAGATCACATTCGTCGACCGCGAGAACGCGCGCACATACGCCGACGCCGCCAGCAGCGACACGAGGAGGGAGAGCACCAGTGCGACGGTGCTCTGCGCGGGGGTGCCCACGACGGTCACGAACAGGTCGAAGGCTTGGGAGCGGAGGGCTTCGGGCACGGTATCGTCGATCAGCCCGCCCACCATGTCGTGCAGCGCGCGCTCATCAGTGGGAAAGAGCAGGGTAACCATGGAATAAAACGCCAGCAGCATCGGCGCGAACGCGGTCACGCTGAAATACGTCATCGTCGCACCGCGGTCCATCAGCGCCAGCGGCCCGAAGTCCATCACGGTGCGCGCGAGGACCAGCTTCCACGCTTTCCAGGACAGCCAGTTGCCGCGCCGCAACGGTTCAGGGCGGCCGCGGTCGGGCTCGACCATCTCGATGCGCCCGGGCCCGTACGGCTGCACGAATTCCGCAGCGTGCGAGATGGATTCCTGACTCATGCATCACACATTATCGGGCGCACAGCTCTCCGCGTTGTAGGGTTGGGCCATGTCATGGGCACAAAATAACGAGCTCGGTTTCGAAACGAGCATCTGGGAGCCGATCCTCATCCTCGTGATCATCTTCATGCTGATCGCCATCCCCGCCATCGTCGCCGCATTAGTCTTCCTCAAAAAGCGCAGCCGCATCACCGTCTACCACGCGGACACGCTGTCGGTTCGCACGGCGAATATCAGCCCAGAATCGGACGACATCATCGTCATCATCACAGTCGAGGAAGACGCGTTCAAACGCATTTCGCTTATCGACGCCCCGTTGCGCCTCACCTCCCCATCCTCCCGCCCCGTCACCTTCCAGCCGGGTGTCTCCGGCCCGCCGGTCCTCGACCCGAATGAAGGCTGGATCATTCCGGTATCGAAGGAGACTCAAGCCGAATTGCGCGCCCTTCCCGCCGGTAAGGAGCACGAGCTTACCACGACGAACGTGGCTTTCATCGTCGAGAATTAGCTACGCGAACTAGCCGCGGCGAAGATAGCCCGACCGGATCTGCACGGTCCTTACGGCCGCGGAGCACAGCGCCAATCCCGCCAACACCCAGTACGGCAAGGACGGCCCCACGAAGCCTGCCAGCCACTCGATCAACGGCGGGTACCCGAAGCCGATGTAGCTGGCCACGTAGTACACGCCGATGACAGCGCCGCGCTTGGCCGGCGGGCTGAATGTCTCGACATCGAGCAGGCCCTCACGCAAACACAGCCCGTACGCCAAACCGAGGAAGACCGAAGCCACCACGAACATCGCGAATGACGGTGCCGCCCCGCCGATTGCGGCGAGGCTCATGCCGACCGCCGAGCACACTGCCCCGACCACACCGGATACTGGGCCGAATTCGAAGCGCCGGCCGAGCGCCTGGATGGCCAGGCCCGACCCGAATGCCGTCACCGCCGCCACGCCGGGCAGGAACGCACTGGACTCGAAATGCTGCCCGACGCGGCCGGAGAGCACCACGATCGCACTCGTCATTGACGCGAAGACCCACAGCCCCATCGGGAATGCCGTCGCAAGTGCTTTCTTCGCAGACCGGTCATGTTCATCAGCACGGACTCCCTGGTCTTCTTCCTTCTTCTCCACCAACACCTCGCGCGTATTCGGCGCATCGCCGACTACGACGGAGAACGCCACCGCGGCGACAGACAGGAGAATCGACGCGATGTACGGGATATAGATCGCGTTGTGGGCGTCGACGAGGTGCGCGATGATGCCGGAGGCGATCGGCCCGAGCATGAAACCCGAGGTCAAAAAGATGCCCGCCAGCGTCGTACCCGCCGCGCCACGCAGCCTGCCCGCCCATGCGGTTCCGGCGCTGACCACCAGTCCCACACCGAGGCCGATCACGAATCGCGCGAGCAGTAATATCCAGGGGATTTCCTGCCAGAACATCAAGGCGGTATTGCCGAGTGCCGCGACGATCGCTCCCACCATCACTGCCGGGCGTGAACCGAACCGATCGGCCACCAGACCGCCCAGAATCAGGCACGGAAAAAGCCCGAGCGCATAAATGCCGTAGGCACTGTTGACCAGCAGCGTGGACATGTGCTGGTGCTCGCGCAACACCACGAGCACCGACGCGAAGTGGTTCGCGGCCCACCCCGCCGTGATCAGGAAGGCGACAACGCTGGCGAAAACCAGCTGCGGTTGAGACTTCTTTGTTTCCATCTTCTGTCTCCTTCCGGATGCACGATGCCCGCTGTAATGAACAATGTGACCCACGTAACTGTACACCCGCCCGTTTCCTACAATGGATCCCCATGACCATGCCTTGGGATCGTCCAGCTCACCCACCGCAGACGGCGCCACAGCCGCTCTCGCTTCTCGACGGCATTGCCCACAGCCACGAGATCTCCTGGACCCCGACCCCCGAATCGACGCTTGCCTCGGACATCGTCACTGCTGTCGAAGAAGCATCCGCGCGTTTCGATCGCTTCGCTCCGTGGGTCGCCGAACACTTCCCCGAGACCGTCGACGGAACCATCGAATCGCCGATTCAGCACGTTCCTGAAACCCGCGATTTTCTCTCCCGCCTACTGCAGCGGGACCTTCCCGGCGAATTGTGGGTCAAGCGCGACGATGCCCTGCCAATCAGCGGCTCCATCAAGTCGCGCGGTGGAGTCCACGAGGTTTTCCGTCTCTTTGAGGAAAAACAGCATGAATCGCTCTCCGTCGCCTCCACCGGCAACCTTGCCCTGTCCATCGGCACGGTCGGCCCCCTGCTCGGTTTCGATACCGAGGTCCACATGTCTGTGGACGCCAAACAGTGGAAGAAGGACCTACTGCGCTCCCGCGGGGCAACGGTGATCGAGCACCCCGGGCTGTTCACGGAGACCGTGGCCGCAGCACGACACTCCGCCGGCGATGCCTTCTTCATTGATGACGAGAATTCCCTCGGACTCTTCGCCGGCTATGCGGTGGCCGGCCAGCGCCTCAAAGAGCAATTCGAGGCGGAAGGCAAGAACTTCACCCCAGACAACCCGCTCTATGTGTACCTCCCCTGCGGTGTCGGCGGCGGCCCCGGCGGTGTCGCCTTCGGCATGAAGATGGCATTCGGCGAGGCAGTCTCCTGCCACTTTGTCGAGCCCACCGCCAGTCCCTGCATGCTGCTCGGCGCGTTCACCGGCAACCCGGATGTCACCTGTGCTGACTACGGCCTATCCGGGCGCACCATCGCCGACGGCCTGGCCGTCCAGAGCCCCTCGCCGCTCGCTTTTGAGCACGCGGCGCATCTGGTCAGCGGTTTCCACACGCTCAACGACACCACGTTCCTCGCCGCAGTGAACTGGTTGGAGCGGAGCGCGAGCATCATCGCCGAACCGTCGGCGACCGCCGGACTCACCATTCCGTGGCGCCTTCCCGACCTCCCCGACACCGCCACCCACCTGGTGTGGCTCACCGGCGGCTCGCTCATTCCCGACCAAGACAAAGACCGCCTGCGCGGGCAGGCGGCCACAGCCTCACTTCACTGGCAGCGCTGATCACTCACGCGCGGCGTGCTCGCCCACCCGCTTGCCGGAGTGGATGCAGCCGCCGAGGAAGGTTCCTTCCAGAGCGTTCTTGCCGTGCATTCCGCCGCCGCCGAAACCGGCGGCCTCGCCGCAGGCGTAGAGGCCGGGGAAAACGCTGCCGTCGGCAAGCAATGCTCGGCCGCCCAAGTCCGTCTCGATTCCGCCGAGCGTCTTGCGCGTCAAAATATGCAGCTTGACCGCAATGAGCGGGCCCTTCTTCGGGTCCAGCAAGCGGTGCGGCTCCGCGCAGCGGACAATCTTGTCGCCGAGGAAATTCCGCGCGGTGCGGATGTAATTGACCTGCGCGTCCTTGGAGAAATTGTTCGTTAGCTGGGCATCTCGCTCGACCAGTTGCTTGCGCACCAGTTCGCCATCGACCTCGACACCGTCATCTCCGAGCTCATTCATCTTGCGCACGAGGTCCTCGACCGTGTCTGCGGTGACCCAGTCGACGCCGTTGTCCATGAATGCCCGGACCGCCGGGTGCGTTCCGGGACCGACCTTGCCGGCCAGCTTTTTCAGCGACTTGTCCGTCAGATCCGGGTTCTGCTCCGAGCCGGAGAAAATGAACTCCTTGTCGGCGATGTGCTGGTTGAGAATGAACCACGAATAGCCGTAACCCGTCCTACCGACGTGCGCGAGCGCAGCGATATTGTCCGAGCCCGGGAACAGGTTGGTCGGCAAGCGCTTGCCGGTCGCGTCCAGCCACATGGAGCTCGGCCCCGGAATGATGCGGATGCCGTGGCCCGGCCAGATCGGGTCCCAGTTGATCATGCCCTCCGGGTAGTGCCACATGCGGTCGGTGTTGACCAGGTTCGCGCCGGCGGCGGCCGCGATATCGATGCCGCGGCCGTCGACATGCTCGGGCACGCCGGTGACCATGTCCTTCGGGCACGGCCCCCACCGGTCCTCCGGCCACATCTCGCGCACCTTGTCCAGGTTGCCGCCGATGCCGCCGGTGGAGATGACCACGGCTGCGCCGCGCACCTCGAACGGCTCCACCTCGTCGTTATTGGAGGCGATGCCACGGTCACGAGAATCAGCTGCCAGCTTCACGCCCCGCACTCCCACGGCACGCCCATCTTCGACAATGATGTCGTCGACGCGGTGACGGAATTTGAATTCCACTTTTCCGGCCTGTTCGGCACGCTCAACCGGCTCGCGGAAGACACGCACGACCTCCGGGCCCGTGCCCCACGTCAAGTGAAAACGCGGCACGGTATTGCCGTGGCCTGACGCATCGCCCGAGCCGCGCTCGGCCCATCCGACGGTGGGCAGCACACGCAGCCCCAGCTCTTTCAAATAGCCGTGCATCTCGTTGGACGCGAACCGGACGTATTCACGGCCCCACTCGCGCGGCCAACGGTCATGATCCTCGTCGTCGTAATCGGCGGAATTCTCCCAGTCCGTCCACGCGAGATCCTCGAAGTCCTTCGCCCCCATGAGTTTCTGTTCCGGTGTGCCCACCATGAACAGTCCGCCGAGCGACCAGAATGCCTGCCCGCCGAGGTTCGCCCTGCTCTCCTGTTCCACGAACACGACGCGGCGACCCGCTTTGACCGCCTCGTGCGCGGCGACCAAGCCCGCCAGCCCGGCCCCCACAATGACAATGTCTCCCGATTTTTGTTTCATACACGAAACATACATAATTCTTTTCACGCCGTGTCCGTTTTTCACTCACCCGGCGGAAAACCCTGATCCCGGGTAACGTGACTGGGAGGCAATCAGAAAGGTAGATACATGAAAATTGCGGTTCTCGGCGGCGACGGATTCTGCGGCTGGCCAGCTTCCTTGCACCTTTCAGACATCGGTCACGATGTCACCATCGTCGATAACCTTTCACGCCGACGCATTGATGAAGAGCTCGGCGCCGAATCCCTCACCCCCATCGCGTCTATCGACGAGCGCATCGCCGCCTGGAAAGAAGTCTCCGGCAAGGAGATCGCCTTCCGCAATATCGATGTCGCCCAGGACTACGAGGGCCTGAAGGACTTCATCTCCACCGAGCAGCCTGATGCGATCATTCACTTCGCGGAGCAGCGCGCCGCACCGTATTCCATGAAGAATCCGGTGACGAAGCGCTACACGGTAGATAACAACGTCAACGCCACCCACAACCTGCTCGTCGCGGTCGTCGAGTCCGGCCTGGACATCCACATCGTCCACCTGGGCACCATGGGCGTTTACGGCTACGGCACCGCTGGCATGAAGATCCCGGAGGGCTACCTGGACATCAAGGTCGACACCGGCGAAGAGCTCGTCGACCAGCAGATCCTCTACCCCACCAATCCGGGCTCGGTGTACCACCTGACCAAGGTGCTGGACCAGAACCTCTTCGCCTACTACGCCAAGAACGACGAACTGCGCATCACCGACCTGCACCAGGGCATCATCTGGGGCACGCACACCCCGCAGACGGAGCGCGACGAGCGTCTGATCAACCGCTTCGACTACGACGGCGACTACGGCACTGTGCTCAACCGCTTCCTCATGCAGGCGGCGATCGGCTACCCGCTCACCGTCCACGGCACCGGCGGCCAGACCCGCGCGTTCATCCACATCCGCGACATGGTCAAGTGCGTCCAGATCGCGCTGGAGAACCCGCCGGCAAAGGGCGACCGCGTCAAGATCTTCAACCAGATGACCGAGACGCACCGTGTGCGCGACCTGGCTGAACTGGTGGCAAGGATCTCCGGCACGGAATACGCGCTGGTTCCGAACCCGCGTAAGGAATCCGCGGAAAACGAGCTGCACGTTTCCAACGACACGTTCTTGAGCCTGGGCCTTGAGCCGACCAAGCTCGCCGAGGGCCTGCTCCAGGAGGTCGAGGACGTGGCGAAGAAGTACGCCGACCGCGCCGACCGCAGCAAGATTCCAGCGCGTTCCCTGTGGACCCGCAACCAGTCAGAGGGCGTTCCGGAGAACGCATAAGCATGCGGATCGCCATTTTCACGGAGGTCTTCCTCCCCAAGATCGACGGTGTGGTCACTCGTGTGATCCGCACCGTCGACCAGCTGGCGGAGATGGGCCACGAGGTGATGATTTTCGCCACCGGCGACACCCCGGAGACCTACGCCGGTTTCCCAGTGGTGCGCGCCCCGAGCTTCTCCTTCCACTACATCTACCCGGAGATCAAGGTGGGCCTGCCGGCGCCGACAGTGGCGAAGAAGCTCAAGGATTTCAATCCCGACGTCATTCACGCCGTCAATCCCGTCTTCTTTGCCGGCTACGGCGCTGTACTGGCAAAACTCCAGAAGAAGCCGCTGCTCGCGTCATTCCACACCGATGTGCCCGCCTACACCGAATCGCTGAAGATCGGGCTGGTGAAAAAGCCCGCCACTGCACTCATCCGCGCCTTCCATAACCGTGCGGAGATGAACCTGGTCACCTCGGACCCGATGTTGGACACTGCGAAAAGCTACGGTCTGCGGGACCTTGCTGTGTGGCCGAAGGCGGTCGACACCGTCGGCTACCGCCCGGATAACTACTCCGCTGAAATGCGTGCCACGCTCACCGACGGCAACCCGAATGCCCCTCTCCTCATTTACGTCGGCAGGATGAGCGCGGAGAAGAACCTCGCCATTCTCAACGACATCATGCCGCTTCTCCGCGAGAAAGTTCCCGGCGCCCGCCTCGCCATGGTCGGCGCGGGTCCGCAGTTGGAGCAGATGAAGAAGGATTTCGATCCCGCGTACACCGTGTTCACCGGCTACATGTCGGGCACGCCCCTCGCCCAAGCCTTCGCCTCCGCCGATGTCTTCGCCTTCCCCTCTCTGACGGAAACGCTCGGTCTCGTCGCCCTCGAATCCTTCGCGTCGGGCGTGCCCGTCGTTGGCGCACGTGCCGGGGGCATCCCGTTCGTCATTGAGGATGGGCAGACCGGCATGCTCGTCGACAAAGACGCATCGCCAGAACAATGGGCGGACGCATTCGCGGGCCTGCTTATCGACGCCCCGCGTCGCACCGCCATGTCCGCCGCCGCCCGCGCAGAAGCCGAGCGCTGGTCATGGCGCGCCGCGACGGAAAAACTCGTTGAATACTACGAAGTCTGCACCACGAAGAAGTCCGCAGACTCACACTGAACGGACACGTCACCGTCTTCTGCTGCGATGAACGCCGCCTCACCAGCAGACAGCACCAGTTCACCGAGCTCAATTTCGCCCGCCACAGGAAGAACGATCGCAGGTCCCGTCACAGAAACAGAGCCTTCCCCGTCGTAGCGGGTCACGGCGAAATCGCTCACCGGGACGGGGAACACTGAACGATTTCCCTCTACCACGGGCACAAGCACAGGATCGTCGATCGGCTCGAAGTTCACGATGCTTTCAAGCTCAGCGACATCGACATGCTTCGAGGTCAGGCCCCCGCGCAGCACATTATCCGAATTGGCCATCACCTCGACACCGAATCCGGACAGGTAGGCGTGCATATTGCCGGCAGGAAGGAATAGCGCCTCGCCGGGAGCCAACTCCACGTGGTTCAGCAGCAGCGCCGCGAGCACGCCCACATCGCCGGGAAACGCCTCGCCGATGAACACGAGGTTCCGCGCCACATCGGAGTCGAGCTGCGCGGCACGCTCCAGCACGGCCGCCACCACGGGCGCAGGATTATCCATCGCCAGCCAGCCGGAGAGTACGGAGCGCAGGCGCTTATCGACGTCCACGCTATCGTCGTTAAGCTCTGCCCTTGCGTCTTCCAGCTGCGGCACCGCGAGCTCGTCGAGCAGCGCGACCGTGTCTTCGAGCCGCTGGAAACCTGCCATCGCGCGGAACGGCGTCAGCGCGATCAGGACCTCGGGTTTGTGGTTCGCGTCTTTGTAATTCCGGTGCGCGGCGCCTCGCGGAATGCCCATGTCGTCCTCGCGGGCGAACCCTTCCTGGGCTTGCTCGATCGATGGATGCGCCTGGATCGACAGCGGGCGCGCCGCCGCAAGCAACTTCACCAGGAACGGCAGTGTTCCCTCCGCGCCCAGTGCACTCACGGGATCAGCCGCGATGACCTCATCGAGAGGTCCTTCATCCGTGGCTGACGGCGCGGACGGGTGCGCCCCGAACCACACCTCCGCCTCCGGTCCGCCTGACGGCGTGCGACCTTGCAAGGTGGCGATGCTGGTGGTGTCGCCCCAGGCGTAGTCCTGTACCTTGCCCGTGAGTTTGAGCACTATGGGATTCCCCTCTTTAGCGGATCTCCTGCGGTTCCTTGCGCGTCGGGAGAATCTTCGGGCGCACGCCGGCGATCTCCTCGACGATGCGGATCACCTGGTTGGAGTAGCCGAACTCGTTGTCGTACCAGACGTAGAGAACCAGGTGGTTGCCGGATGCGATGGTGGCCAGACCGTCCACGATGCCCGCGTGGGTGGTGCCCACGAAGTCGGTGGACACGACGTCCGGCGACTGGATGTAATCGATCTGCTGGCGCAGGCTCGAGTCGGTGGACACGCGGCGCAGGTAGTTGTTGACGTCCTCGCGGTCGACCTCGCTTTCCAGATCCAGGTTCAGCACAGCCATGGAGACATCCGGGGTGGGAACGCGGATCGCGTTACCGGTCAGCTTGCCCTCGAATTCCGGCAGCGCCTTGGACACTGCCTTGGCCGCACCAGTCTCGGTGAGAACCATGTTCAGGCCGGCAGCGCGGCCGCGGCGCGGACCCTTGTGGAAGTTATCGGCCAGGTTCTGGTCGTTGGTGTAGGAGTGGACCGTCTCCACGTGGCCGTGCTTGACGCCCCAGCGGTCGCCGACGACCTTGAGCACCGGGGTGATCGCATTCGTCGTGCACGATGCGGCGGACAGGACGCGGTCCTGCTCGGAATCGTCGATGGTGGCGTGGTTGATGCCGTAGACGATGTTCTTCACATCGCCCTTGCCCGGCGCGGTCAGCAGCGCGCGTGCCACACCCTTGGACTCGAGGTGCTTGGACAGGCCGGCGCGGTCGCGCCAACGGCCGGTGTTGTCCACGACGATCGCGTCGTTGATGCCGTACGCGGTGTAGTCAATAGCCGACGGATCGTCTGAGTAGATCATCTGGATCGGGGTGCCGTTCGCCCAGATGACCTCGTTCTCCTTGTCCACGGTGATGGTGCCGTTGAAGGCGCCGTGGACGGAATCGCGGCGAAGCAGGGACGCACGCTTGATCACGTCGTCGTCGCCCTTCTTGCGGACCACGACTGCACGCAGACGCACACCGCCGTACTGAGCTTCACGAGCGATGAGAATGCGGGCAAGCAGGCGGCCGATGCGGCCGAAGCCGTACAGGACCACATCGCGCGGGACGCGGTGGCTGTCAGCGCCGATGACCTCTGCCAGCTCTTCCTCCAGGAAGGAGCGCAGCTCGGTGCCCTCGGTGCGGGAGAAGTTCTTGGCCAACCGGCCAAGGTCGATGGAGGCGGTGCCCAGATTCATCGTGGTCAGCTCGCGCAGGATCGGCAGCGTGTCGTCCAGCGGGAGCTCACGTGCCACGACGCGGCGAGCGTAGCGGTGCGCCTTGATGATCTCGATGTCCGTCATGCCCACCAGCAGGCGGCCGTAGATGGAGGTGACCACGTTGTTCTCGCGGTGGAGCTGGCTGATCAGCGGCAGCATCTCCTGGGCGAGGTGGAGCTTGTGGTTCCAGTCGTCCATCGGGTTGTCGTGCGGGTTCGGGTTGACCGGGCTTTCAGCGTTCACGCTGCGTCCTTTCACATGTCGCGTTGCTCAAACGGCCTCTATTCTAGTACGTCGCGGTATTTTTCCGGCCCTGGCTCAGGCTCAAACGCGGCATCGTTCGTTTTGTCGACGAGAACAGCGCGAACACCCTCGTGGAAATCCGGCTCGCGCACGAGCATTTCGGCGTAGCGGCGCTCGTTATCCAAGCTTGTCGCCAGGTCGTTCGTGGAGTTCGCCAGCATCAGCTCAGCCGTTGCTACCAGCGACGACGGGGATGCTTGCTGTAACAGCGGCTCCGCAACCGCCGCCAGTTCTGGGTCGGCCGCAATGTTCTTCTTGATCTGGGACCAAGGCGCGGAAAACGCTCCGTCGATAAGCGGGTAAAGCTTTTCTAGCTCCGAGACCCCCGGTTGGCTGGCTACCTCATCGAGTGCCCCCGGCCCCTCTTCAATGATCCGTTCCGTAAGCCCGTCGAGCGAGTCCACGAGATGCGTCGCCAGGCCCGTCGCGATCATGTCGTCCGCGTTCATCCGGTAGCCGGTCAGCGCGAGAAACATGCCGAGGTCGAGTGACGGGCGTTTCGGCAGATTCTGCAGCCGGTGGCTCATGCCCACATCCGTGAAGAACCCGATATTCATCTCCGGCATCGATGCCATGACATCGTCAGTGACCACGACGTGGCTGCCGTGCGCCGACAGACCGAGCCCGCCGCCCATGACCACACCGGAGATCAGCGAAATATACGGCTTGGGGTACTCCGCGATCATCAGGTTCATCGCGTACTCGCGGGAGAAGAACTCGTCAGCCTCCTGCGCCCTTCCGCCGAGCGCGGCCTCGCGTGCGTAGCGCACGTCGCCGCCCGCACAGAAATGCTTCCCAGAGGACTTCACGACGACGCGTTCCACCCCCTCGTCATCCCTCCATTCTTCGAGCGCCTCGATGACGGGAAAGAGAATCTCCGGGTTGATGGAGTTCAATGCCTTGGGCCTGTCCAGAGTGATCACTCCGGTAGACTGCCGGACGGCAATGTGTACTGAATGTGCTGGTCCAGTGGTGCTTTCTGCCATGAAGCCAGTGTTCCACAGCGAGCAAAGGACTGCTATGACTTTTCCCCGCATCGTCGCCTTAGACATGGACGGAACCCTCGTGGATCCGCACGGCGACATTCCGGAAGAGTTTTGGCCCGTCCTTGAGGAAGCGAAAACCAAGAACATGGTCATCGCTCCCGCATCCGGGCGCCAGCTCGCCACACTGCAGGATATGTTCGCTGGCCGAGGGATCGACACCTTCATCGCCGAAAACGGCGGCGTGGTGTGGCACCGCGGCGAGATCGTCTCCACAAAGCCCATGGACGAGGCAGCTGTCGACGCTGTCCTGCGCGCCACTGCTGCTTTCGATTCCCCAATCCACCCTGTGGTCTGCACACCAGAATTCGCCTTCGTCACCGATGATGTGCCGGAAACAGCAGCACGAGAGACCGAGAAGTACTACCACTCCCAGCGCCGCGTGCCCTCCCTGCTCGAAGCGGTCCAGGCTTCCGACGCCCCCACCATCAAGGTCGCCCTATTCGTGGAAACGGACGCGGAGACCGACGGACTGCCCGTCGCCGAAACCGCCTCAGGCCAGAACATCGCGGTCTCGGGCGCGAACTGGGTCGACATCATGTCGCCGAAGACGAACAAGGGATTCGCTTTGCGCGCCCTTGCAGACACCCTCCACGTCGACATCGCCGACACCGCGGCCATCGGCGATTACCTGAACGACTACGAAATGCTTCAGACCGCCGGCACCGCTGTTGCCATGGCAAACGGCCACGACAAACTCAAGCCGATCGCGGACATCATCGCCGCATCCAATGCCGAGCACGGCGCGCTAAAAATGATCCGCGAGTGGCTCGACCAGGGTTAGTTGATTTAAGTCACACTAACGTTTCATAAATAAACGAAAGTGCTAAACCTTTCGGTTGAATTTTCCGCCCTTCTGCACTCGAAGCTTGCCTATTAGGTAAGCCTTACTGTAGTTAGGTTAGGGAACCCTAAATTGCGTCACAGACATCTACAGGAGGAACGCGGTGACCGCTGCCACCACTTCTATTTCCGAGACCCTCAAGACTCAGACCGCCGCCGCGCACACTGAGGCCGAGACCACCGCCTTCATGGCTAGCCTTGCCAAGGGGGAGCTCTCCCGCCAGGACGCAGTCAACCTCACCGCACAGTATTACTTCATCTACTCCGCCCTCGAAGAGGCCGCCCGCCGCGGCCGTGAGACTAGCGACGCCGTCGCTTCCATTGCCGACGCCCGCCTCGAGCGCGTCCCCGCCCTCGAGCAGGACCTCGCCTCCATGATCGGACCGAACTGGCGCGAAGAAATCGAGCCGCTTCCAGCCACCCGTGGTTACATTGCGAAACTCGAGAACCTCTCCCCCGAAGACGCTCCAGCCATCATCGCGCACCACTACGTCCGCTACCTCGGCGACATCGCTGGCGGCCAGGTCATCGCACGCATGCTCGCCAACCACTACGGCTTCACCGAGGAGGCACTGACGTTCTACGACTTCTCCGCCGTGGGCAAGATCCCACCGTTCCGCGCCGCCTACAAGCAAGCCCTCGACGAGCTCTCCTTCAACGAGGCCGAGCGCGCCACCCTCGTCGACCACGCCAAGCAGGCCTTCACGCTCAACAGCGCCGTCTTCGCCGACCTCGCCGGCATCAGCCCAGTTCTGGTGAAGCAGCTCTAGCGGTCCACGATGAGCAGCGCCGCCATGACAATCGCGGCGCTGACCCCCGCCGCGATCACGCCGCCGGTGAGCGCGTAACCATTCGGAAAGAAGAACAGGATCGTCCCCACAACCACCATGACGCAGAACCAGGCAACGCCCAGAACGATGCCCGCTCCGGTCCGGTTATGGTCCTCGATCCATTCGCACTCCGGGCGCTTCTCCCTCTCCGCCCGGCGGGCTTTGCGGTCCGGCATCTGGGACATGGCCACAATCACCACGAGGAGCCCCACGGCCCCTACCAGCGTGACAACCGTGTTGCCGGCGGCCCCACCGAAAGCGAGGACCGCCGTGGCCAATGTGACCGCGCCGCGTTCCCAGGCCTCAAACTTCAACCGTCTAGACGGGTCCTTCACCGGATCGTCATGCACTCGGCTGAACGTCTGGGTCACGCCGTAAGGATTCGCGTTCACAATCAACCTTTCGCTTGATCTTTAGGGAATCTAAGGTTAGCCTACCCTTGGTCAACGCACAAACTTGAAGCCCATACCCGAAAGAAAACTCCATGGTCAAGAACAAAATCGTAGCCCTTTTTGCCGCGTCCTCCATTTCGGTTCTTGGAGCCGGCACACCAGCGTTGGTATTCGGGTTCGGGCCTGCTCCGCTGGCTCAGGCACAGACCGACACCACCGCAGCCACTACCAGTCACCGGGCCGTGCATTCCGGTCAGATGAAGTGGGGCGTGAAGGAATCTTTCCGCAACTACATCACGGGGAACATCGCCAAAGGCAGCATCCGCGGCACCGCACCGCTTTCCGGTGGACAGTTCACGTTTACCGCCAAGCAGTCCAGCATGAGCGGAAAGGACACCGGTGTCATCGCGTTTGACGGTGAGGTGCAGTTCGTCGGCCACAACGACATCCTCAACCTCACCCTCAAGAACATCCGTCTAAAGGTCAAGGGAAACCAGGCACAGGTGTACGCGGACGCGTACGGGCGAGAGTTCATCGACACGAAGACAAAGGGCAACTTCAAGGACTGGAAGAACGTGCCCTTGGCCACGATGACCTTGACATCCGCACCCGACTTCACGCAAGACACCGTGCGCATCCAAAGCGCCCCCAACCAATCCGTGCTGCCCAACAATCCTCAAGCCCTCGAGGTGTTCGGTAAAACGTTCTACAAACCCGGCACACCCATGGACGGCATCGACGTCGAAGTTTCTCTCCGCGACGAATCGGGCCCCGCCCCCTCTCTCGGACTCGGGAGCGAAGGCGCAGGCGCAGGATCGGGTTCCGGGGACCGCGGCGCGACCCGCTCCAACGCAACCGAAGGTCCCGCCTATCTCCTGGGCACTGTGAACGACACCCTTGTTGAGATCAACGGCCTCATGGTGAACACCGACAATGTGCTCACCAACGCAGAAAAGCTGGCAAACCGCCGCGGCGGAAATTCTGGAACGACGGGTGCCGGCACATCAGGCGGCACCTCGCCGACACTCACAGCGTCCGAGGTATCCCCAGTCGGCGTCGCCCAGAACCAATCTAAGCTGACGGCCTCGCAGAGCACCAGCAACGCCCCTGTCGGCGGCGGCACCGCGGCGGCGACTCCGCGGAACTCCACAGTCAACTCTGGCTCTGGCGGTGCCGCAGCTGCTCCGGCTACCGCAGGCGGCGGGTCCGGCGCAGTCTGCGCTGACAATGGATCCCGCGGCGTGCAGAACGCTCAAGCTGCCTGGGGTGTGCGACAGTCTTTCCGGAACTACATTCGCGGCACCATTGCCAAGGGCAATTGGCAGCTGTCCAAGGTTAGCGATTCAAACGGCACCTTCCAGTGGTCCGGAAACCAAGGTGCCGTGAACGTGCAGAACAAATCTGGTTCGATTCTCTTCCCGGGGGCGACTCGTTTTACCGGACACGATGGAATCCTCGACACACGATTCTCCAACTTGGAAATCCAATTCTCCGGGAATTCCGGGAAACTCATTGTCAACGCCACGTCCAACGACACAGAGGGCAACCCCCATGATTACGGCCGCGTTGCCTTGGCGGACTTGGCATTCAGCGATTTGAACGTGTCCGAGGGCTCGGCATCAGGTACCGCGACCGCAACACTCACCGCGGTCGGCGCTGAAGCTTTCGCCCATTTCTACCCAGTCGGCGATGCCCTCGATCCGATCTCTTTCACTGCCACCCTCGGCGGCAAGTCCAACTGCGCTCAAGGCCAAGGCGACTCTGTTTCGGTATCCGCAACCGGCCAAGGAGGCTCAGCCGATCAGGCTGCGGCGCTACGAAGTGGAAGCGGCACCAACGGCACGGCAGGCACTCTGGACTCCGATACAGCGGACAGCGTCTTCAACGAGGTTGAGGGCGTGGATAGCGTGAGCGAGTCCAAGGGCACCGGAGAGAGCCAGTTCCAAATCAAGAACTCCAAAGAGGATGGGTTCACGTGGGACGACTCGGCCATCGCCCAGATGCTGACCATCCTCGCTTCCTTCGTGACCGCGGGTGGTGTACTCACCCACTTTGTCACTCGAAACTAGACTTTTGGCCGAAAAATCCAAAGAAAGATCCTCCCAGTGAAGAGAACCCTCCTCGGCGCCTCCATGGCCGCCACCCTCGTGTTCGCTACCGGATGCGCCTCGTGGGACAACCCCACCCAGTCGCAGACGCAAGATCTCGCAGACTCACTGCAGGCGGGGCAGGACCCGCACGCGAAATCTGGTGTTGCGGAGGTTAGCAACCTCGGCGAAGTCGAGCCCGTCACTTCCGCCCCGAAGCCAGCTCTGCCCGTCGAGCTGACGGATGCGGACGGCCACGATGTTGTCGTCGAAGACACTTCCCGCATTCTCGCGCTCGATCTGTACGGCACATACTCGAAGACTTTGCGGGGTCTGGGATTCACCGACAATATCGTCGGCCGCACGGTCAGTTCCACCGAAGAGTCGCTCAGTCAAGTACCGGTGGTTACTGAAGGCGGCCACACCCTCAACCCTGAAGCAGTGCTCAACCTGAAGCCAACGCTTGTCATCGTCGACCACTCGATCGGCCCACAGGAAGCCATTGACCAGATCCGCGCAGCAGGCGTGACCACTGTCGTCATGCAACCGAAGCGCCAGTTAGACTCCATCGGGCAGGACATCCGCGATCTCGCAGCTGTAATGGGAGTACCCAGCATCGGCGAACAACTCGCTGAGCGCACAGAAAAAGAGCTCGAAGAGGCAAAGGCCGCCATCGCTGAAGTTCTTCCGGCCGAGCCGCTGCGCATGTCTTTCCTTTATGCACGAGGAACGGGTGGTGTGTTCTACCTACTCGGGAACGAGAACCACACGCAGGACTTGATTTCGGCCCTTGGCGGGGTGGACGTGAACACGGAAAACGGTATCGGCGCACCTTCTCCAGCCAGCCCAGAGGCGCTCGCGCAGGTCAATCCAGAATTGTTCGTCATGATGTCCGGCGGCCTCGAATCGGCCGGTGAGATCGAAGGTCTTCTCCAGCGCCCCGGTGTCGCGCAAACTCAGGCCGGACAGAACAAGCGAGTCCTCACACTTCCCGACGGCGACTCCCTCGCTTACGGGCCGCAGACTCCTGAACTGCTACTGCGCGCTGCGCATGCACTTTACGGTGAGGGGTAATGGGAGGCAGCACAATCGTTGAAAAGCGTGCGAACGATACATTTCATAAACGGGAAACGCGCCGCATCGCGATCTATGTCATCACCACTGCGCTGCTCGCTGTGACGAGTACTGCATCCGTAATCGTCGGGCAATACGACCTGTCTGTGCGCGAGCTCTGGCCGATTCTGATCGCTGGGCCGATGAATGCGACCGATCTCGACTCTTCGGTGATCTGGCAGATCCGTCTCCCCCGTCTCGCCCTCGGGCTCTTCGTCGGCGCGGCGCTCGGTTTAGCCGGAGCACTCATGCAAGCGGTGTTTTCCAACCCCTTGGCTGAGCCATCAATCATCGGCGTAACCAGTGGCGCAGGCGTAGGCGCAGCCGTCGCGATCGTCTTCGGTGGCGGTCTTTTCGGCACGTGGGCCGTGCCGCTTTTCGCATTCATCGCTGGTGTCCTCACCACCGCGGTTGTTTACCAGCTCGCCCGCATGGACGGGAAGGTTCAAGTGATCAACCTCGTTCTGGTGGGCATCGCCGCCAACGCAATTGCTGGCGCGGCAATTTCAATGCTCGTGTTCCTCGCGCCCACAACCGCACGCGAGCAGATCATCTTCTGGCAGATGGGCACTCTCGCGGGCGCGAACTGGGAGCACACAGGCATCGTCGCCATTATTGTGACCATAACGGCGGTGCTTGCGGTCATGCTCGGCCGAAAACTCGATTTGCTTGCACTCGGTGACACGGCGGCCGCACACGTTGGTTTGAACGTGCCACGGTTGCGGATTGCGGCACTCTTCTTATCCACACTGCTCACCGCAGCCGCCGTCTCCTTCGCCGGCCTCATCGCTTTCGTGGGTTTGATCATCCCCCACATCATCCGCACCATAGCCGGCCCCTCCAACCGCTTCCTTCTGCCAGCTTCAGCCCTTGGCGGTGCGCTACTGATCGCAGGTTCAGACATCCTTTCCCGCACGCTCATCCCCTTCGCGGATTTGCCTATCGGCATCTTCACCGCTCTCATTGGCGGGCCCACGTTCTTCTTCCTACTACGCCAGATGATCCGGAAACGGAGAGCATTGTGACAGTAACTGCATCCGGCATCAATGTTGCCCGCAGTGGCACCAGCATCCTGGAGGATGTCTCAATCGAAGCCCCCGCCGGGAAAATTACCGCGGTCATCGGCCCCAACGGAGCAGGCAAGTCCACTCTCTTATCTGCGATCGCGGGCGATGAGCAACCGGCGTCAGGCACTGTTTCCCTAGGCGGTGTCGACGTTTTCAACGCGACCAAGCTCGAACTCGCCCAGACCCGTTCCGTCATGTTGCAGGACATTTCGGTCGCCTTTTCATTTCTCGTGCGCGACGTCGTAGAGATGGGCCGCACTCCATGGACAAAGCAGTCCACCCGCGAACACGACCGAGTTGTGGTCGACGCGGCTCTCAATGTCGCCGGTGTGGCGCATCTGCAAGACCGAGATGTGACCACCTTGTCCGGCGGTGAACGCGCCCGTGTCGCTTTCGCACGGATCCTCGCTCAGCAAACACCGATTGTCTTCCTCGACGAGCCCACCGCAGCGATGGACATACGCTTCCAGCAGCGCACCCTCGGCACGGTGCGTCAACTAGCCCAGGCTGGCCGCACCGTCGTCGTCGTCCTCCATGACCTACAAGCCGCCGCCGCGTACTGCGACCACTTCGTGTGCTTGAGCCACGGCACAGTTTCCGCCGCCGGAAACCTAGACGAGGTCTACACCGACGAGGTGCTCTCTCGAGTTTACGACTGGCCCATCCACGTCGAACGCACGGAACGCGGCGTTTACGTCCGGCCGGAGAAGGAGGAGCGTATCGACGCCGACACCTCGACGCTCTTCGACATCAAATGGCAGTGAATCCCTTTGTGCTCCTCCCCCAAAAGGTGTAATCAACAACCAAAGGTTGCTTAGGTTAGGCAATCCTTAGTATGCTTTCGTGAACCCCAAGAATACCGAAAGGATCTTCATGAGCTTCTCCAAATCTCTGGCAACTGCCACCACCGCGGCAGTCGCCGCAACTGCATTGATCATCCCCTCCGCTGCTGCACAGACTGTTCCAGCTGTCGAATCCGGCACCATGGACTGGAAGCTCAAAGAGAGCTTCCTAAGCTACATCGCGAAGCCCTTTGCGAAGGGCGAAATCCACGTGAAGAATGGTGCCAAGAAGGTTCCCGCTGAAGGCAAGACTGAGAGTTTCAACCTTCCGGTGGACGCAGCGAAGACAACGCTCGATGCCCAAGGCAACGGTACAATCGCTCTCGACGGCGCCATCCAGTTCCTTGCACACCCGGGGCTCGGCGAGAACGGCGGCTGGGGCTTGGACCTGACCTACAATGACTTGAAAGTGAAGGTGACCGGCACCAAGGCTGAGTTCATCGCAGACTACAAGCTCTTCGGCAGTCTTCCGGGCTCTGGCGCACCAAGTAAACCGACGGGCGATGACGTTGTCATTGCGGAATACGAACTGCCTCAGGCAGTGACTCCAGAGGAGAACTCAACCGTCAAGGTGACTTCCAAGGAAGGCCGCTTGAAGCAGGGTGGTTACGATTCGCTCCTAGCATACAGCGAGGACTACAAACCGGAAGCCAACCCGTTCACGATCGAGCTTAAATTCAAGGCTCCGAAACCCCCGAAGACTGAGGAAAACCCGGGCAAGGAAAACCCGGGCAAGGAAAACCCGGGCAAGGAAGACCCGGGCAAGGAAGACCCTAAGGAAGGATCGAGCCTGAGCACCGGAGGCCTCATCGGCATCGTCGGTGCGATCCTCGCCCTGCTCGGTGGTATCGGCGCTTTTGTCGGCCCGAAGCTGTTCCCGCAGTTCTTCCGCTAAACCGTCAACCTTCCAACCCGAGTAAACCCCCGTTCGGCGAATCCGCCGCGCGGGGGTCAACCTCTTTCAACCGCAACACAATCAATTGAGTGAGAAACATGATCCCAACCCATCATCGAATTTCGTACGCACTGGCTGCCACGGTTCTGATCGGCACCACTGTGGCCCCGTTTTCTCAGGCCGAAGAGGCACCCCGGCCGACTGGCACAGTGAGTTGGCCGATTAAGGCAACTTTCCTCAACTATGTGCAAGGCCCCATTGCCCGTGGAGTGATCACCGCTGACAACGGCGCGAAGAAGAAAACCAATTCTTCTGGCTCAACCATAGGCTTCGATTTGCCCGTCAACCCAGCCGGCATCACCCTGGACGAGCAGGGCAACGGAACGATTGAACTCGATGGCGCGCTGACGTTCCTCGGGCACAAGGACCACTACAAGGAGGGTGAATGGGGTCTCAACCTCACCTATTCCGACATGAAGGTCGAGATCGTAGACACCACAGCCAAGTTCGTTGCGGACTACGTGGTTGTGGGCGGTCTTCCCGAGTCCGATCCGGATCAGCGTTCAGAGGCTGATGACGCTGTCATCGCAACCTACACCCTCCCCCAAAAGATCACTCCCGGAAAGAACTACAAGGCCACGACTTCAAGAGGCGAACTCGCCGACGGCGGTGTCGCATCTCTTCTCGCGTACGAGCTAGGCAAGGAAATCGAGCCAATTGCACTTGATCTTAAGTACAGCGACTCTGGCGATCCTGCGCCCGCTCAAGACTCTAGTGCGGACACCGAAAAGAGCAGCAAGCCCAGCATCGACTGGAAAAACCTCTCCTCCACCGACGACGATTCTCTCCTGGCTAAACTGACCAACGGTGTCGCTGTCTTACTTGGCATCGCCGGCATCGTTATGGCGGTCGGCGCGTTGATCCAAGGATTCGCGGACATCTTCAATATCCACCCGCCGGAGATCAAGCTCCCTCCTCTGCCGAAGTTCTAAATCCGAGGACCACCCCCTGCCCTCCCCCAAGCTCAAGGCCAGCGAGGTGCCCGAAGGGACAGTTCTCACCCTCGAGCTCAACTATGGCAATGAAGCGCAAGGCTCCAGCCCCTGTGCTCTCGGCGGAATCATCCACTGGCTACTCACCAGCGGACTTTTCCGCTAGAAGTTGAGGAATGATCGATTTCTCCGCGCCCGCCGATATCGTCGCCCCGCAGCTTCTCGGCTGCTACATCAGCCACAACGGCGTGACCATCCGGCTGACCGAGGTCGAGGCGTACCTCGGCGCAGAAGATGCCGCCGCACACACCTACCGCGGCCAGACCAAACGCAATGCCGCCATGTTCGGCCCACCGGGACGGCTCTACGTTTATTTGTCCTACGGGATTCACCTCAACGGCAATATTGTGTGCGCACCCGAAGGCACTGGCCAAGGCTGCCTCATGCGTGGCGGGGAAATCATTGAGGGAGAGGATCTCGCCAGACAGCGTCGACAAGCAAATGGCAAGATCATCCCATACGAAAACCTCGCACGCGGCCCTGGAAACCTCGGTCGCGCACTCGGCTTTTCGCTAGAAGATAACGGCACCCCGATCGTGCTTGCACCACGCGAAGCCGAACCTGAATGGGTCGCTGGCCCGCGCATCGGCATCAGCAAGAACAAGGGCGCGCCCTACCGTTTCTGGATCCCCCGCAACAAAACGGTGAGCACGCCGCGCGGCTATCCGAAATAGCTATTTCTTGCTCTTCTTTTCCTTCTTGCCCTTTTCGAGCTTCGCGGCGACATCCGGAACATAACGGAATTCCGCGCGCGGCGGGCGCTCGTAATCGTCGGACTCGGGGCGCTCCGGCACGTCCGGCAGGTCGGGCTCGATGTGCTCGTACGGGATCGTGGACAGAAGATGCGAGATCACGTTAATGCGCGAGCGCTTCTTGTCTTCCGATTCCACCGTGTACCACGGCGCAGTCGGGATGTCGGTGTGAATGAACATCTCGTCCTTCGCGCGGGAGTAGTCCTCCCACTTCGTGATGGACTCCAGATCCATCGGCGACAGCTTCCACTGGCGCAACGGATCATTCCGGCGGGATTCAAAGCGCGCGTGCTGTTCCTCATCCGACACGGAGAACCAGTACTTGCGGAGCAGAATGCCGTCCTCCACCAGCAAACGCTCGAAAATCGGTGCTTGGTGCAGGAAACGGCGGTACTCCTCCGTCGTGCAGAAGCCCATGACGCGCTCCACGCCCGCGCGGTTGTACCAGGAGCGGTCGAAGATCACGATCTCGCCAGCAGCAGGAAGCTTTTCGACGTAGCGCTGGAAGTACCACTGTGTCTGCTCGCGTTCCGTCGGCTTCGGCAGCGCCTCAATCCGGCACACACGCGGGTTCAGGTACTGGGTGATGCGTTTGATGGCGGACCCCTTGCCCGCCGCGTCACGGCCTTCCATGACCACAACGATGCGCGCACCAGTGGCCACGACCCACTGCTGCATCTTCACCAGTTCAGCCTGGAGGCGGAGCAGCTCGGTCTCGTACGCCTTCTTGGACAGCTTCGGCGGTTTTTTCGTGCTCTCGGATGTCATAGCTACAACGGTAATACGCCTGCTCCCACACCTTGAATTCGGTCATCCAGCCCATGTGGTTCGGCCCACAATGGGAGCGTTTATAGTGTCCGGGGTCTCTCCCTGAATCCCCGGAGGAATGGGTCACTAGACTGTTATGAGAATTTCCCATAACTTCCATAACTCTGAAAGTTGGTTCATTGTGAGCGAGCACATCGACCTCAACGCCGATTTAGGCGAAACCACTGCGGGCAACCCAGTTGCCGACGATGCGGCCATGCTGGGGATGGTCTCCAGCGCGAACGTGGCCACGGGGTTCCACGCGGGAGACCCGCACTCCATCAGCGGCACTCTCGCTGACGCGAAGCAGCACAACGTCGTCGTCGGCGCGCACATCGCCTATAAAGACCCCGCTGGTTTCGGTCGCCGCTTCATCGACTACGACCCGGGCGAGCTTGCCGACGAAACGCTCTACCAGATCGGCGCTCTAGACGCCCTTGCGCGGGCGCAGGGACTTAAGGTGCGCTACGTCAAACCCCACGGTGCGCTCTACAACACCATCGTCCACAACGAGAAGCATGCTCAGGCCGTCATCGACGGCATCAAGGCTTTCGGTGATCTGCCCATCATGCTGCTGCCCGGCGGCATTGCCGTGGACATCGCTGAAAAGGCCGGTTTGCGCGTCATCCGCGAAGCTTTCGCCGACCGCGGGTACAACCCCGACGGCACCTTGGTGTCGCGCCGTGAACCGAACGCAGTGATGACCGATGCACAGCAGGTTGCCGACCGCGTGTTGCAAGTCGCGTCGACAGGCGCCGTGACAGCTATCGATGGCAGCGTCGTCAACGTTCAAGCCGAATCCGTCTGCGTCCACGGCGATTCCCCGGGCTCAGTGGAGCTGACCCGCAGTGTGGTCGCTAAATTGAAGGGCGAAGGCATCGAGATCAGGAGCTTTCTGTGAGTAGAGACATCAAGCGCGTCGGCACGCGCGCACTCATGATCGACCTTGACAGCCTCGAAGAAGTGATGGACTTCTACGGAGCTCTGAACTCCTCCCCGCTCGAACGCCAGACTGACGTTGTAGCTGGTGCCCGGACCGTTCTGGTCACATTCGATTCGACATCCGCAGCGAAAAAGGCCGCTGAGTTTCTGCGTACCTTCACGCCCGAAGCTGCTGCGGCCAGGGAGTCACGCGAGATTGAGATCGAGGTCTGCTACGACGGCGAAGATCTCGACGAGCTCGCCCAGCTGCTGGGAAAGACCCGCGAGGAGCTCATCGAGTGGCACACCTCCACCGTGTGGAAAGCCGGTTTTGGCGGCTTTGCTCCCGGATTCACCTATTGCGTCCCGGCCGATGAGGCCGACGCACTCGACGTGCCCCGCCGTTCCTCCCCCCGCACCGAAGTGCCGGCGGGCGCAGTCGCGCTGGCAGGCGATTTCTCGGCTGTCTATCCGCGCACATCCCCCGGCGGGTGGCAGCTGATCGGCACGACCACGACCCCGATGTGGGATTCGACTGCCGAACCGCCAGCGCTCGTCAGCCCGGGTGACACAGTGCGCTACGTTCGCGTCGATAAGCTCACCGACGAGCAGGAGACCAGCCACTACGAACTAGACACTCCCCCGCGCATGCCGTTGTTCACCGTCGACGAGGCCGGGCTGCAAACCCTCTACCAGGACCTCGGAAGGCAAGGCAACGGCAGCCTCGGCGTGACCACGTCTGGCTCGTCCGACAGGGCCTCCGCCCGTATTGCCAACGACGTGGTGGGCAATAAGCGCAACGCGACACTTCTTGAAAATATCGGCGGCCTGTCCATGACTGCTTTGGCCGAGACCGTCGTGTGCGTCACTGGCGCGGACAGCGAGGTCTTCGTGGGGCAAAAACCGTTCCCGTTGGCGACGCCCATCATCGTTCCCGCAGGCGCGCAGCTCGTGGTCTCCCCGCCGCGGACCGGTATGCGCTCCTATATCGCAGTGCGCGGTGGATTGATTGCCGACACGGAGCTCGACTCCGCCGCCACCGATCTGCTGTCCGGACTCGGGCCCGCTCCGATCCAGGCCGGCGACACGGTCTCGGTGTCGATGAGAAAACCCGGCACCGCCACCGATCTGCTTTCGAACCCACTTCGCGTGACCAACGATGTCGCCACCGTGCGCTGCGTCCTCGGCCCACGCGATGACTGGTTCAACAAAGCCGAAGTCGAACGATTCCTCGACACCACCTTCACGGTGACCGGCGAATCCAACCGCGTCGGCGTCCGTTTGGAACCTGACGAGCCATTGCAGCGTGAGCGCGGTGGCGAGCTGCCCTCAGAAGGAATGGTGGCTGGCAGTGTCCAGGTGCCGCCGAGCGGGCAGCCAGTCGTGTTCCTCCGCGACCACGCCGTGACCGGCGGCTACCCCGTCATCGCCACAGTGATCAGCGAAGATGTCGACATCGCCGCCCAGCTATCCCCCGGTTCCACCATCCGCTTCGAACTCTACAGCGAAGGAGAATAAGCCCATGTCCACTCCCGCACCAGAAACGTCCCTCAAAGCCGTTCTGATCGCCAACCGCGGTGAGATCGCGGTTCGCATCGCCCGCTCCGCACGCGACTTGGGCATCCGCTCGATCGCCGTCTACTCCGACGCTGACACCGGCGCGCTGCACACATTGGTCGCCGACGAGGCCTACCACCTCCCCGGCAATAGCGCTTCCGAGACCTACATGAATGTGCCCGCGCTCATCTCACTCGCCCACAAGGTGGGCGCAGACTGCGTGCACCCCGGCTACGGCTTCCTCTCGGAGAACTCAGACTTCGCACGCGCCGTCGTCGACGCGGGGCTTACGTGGATCGGCCCCACCCCGGAATCCATCGACCTGCTCGGCGACAAGATCGCGGCTCGTCGCGTCGCTGTCGAGGTCGGTGCCCCGCTGGCCCCGGGCACCGAGGACCCGATCGATAACTGGGAAGAGGCCCGCGCGTTCGCGGAGGAGCACGGCATGCCGATCGCGATCAAGGCAGCCTACGGCGGTGGCGGGCGCGGCCTCAAGGTCGTGCACGACGAAGCGGACATCGAAGACGCTTTCGCCTCCGCAGGACGCGAGGCCAAGGAAGCTTTCGGCCGCGCCGAATGCTACGTGGAGAAGTTCCTCACCCACCCCCGTCACGTCGAGGCTCAGGTGCTCGCCGACACGCACGGCAACGTCGCCGTGCTCGGCACCCGAGACTGCTCGACGCAACGCCGCTTCCAGAAACTCATCGAAGAAGCCCCCGCCCCCTTCCTGACTGAAGAACAGCGCAGCAGCATCGAAAACGGCGCACGCGAGATCTGCCGCTCCGCCAATTACATCGGTGCCGGCACCGTCGAGTACATCGTGTCGGAAGACGGCACCGTCTCCTTCCTCGAGGTCAACACACGCGTGCAGGTCGAGCACCCCGTCACGGAGGTCGTCACGGGCGTGGACATCATTGCGGAGCAGTTCCGCATCGCTGATGGGCAGGAACTGTCTTTCGGGACCGACCCGGAAATCACCTCACATGCCTTCGAATTCCGCATCAACGCCGAGGATGTCACCAATGGTTTCGCTCCGTCACCGGGCACGGTCACGCGTTTCGACGTCCCCACCGGCCCCGGCATCCGTGTCGACTCCGGTGTGCGCACCGGCAGCGACATTCCGGCGTACTACGACTCGCTCATGGCCAAGCTGATCGTCATCGCGCCGACCCGCGATGCAGCGCTGGCGCGTTCCCGCCAGGCTCTCAAGGAGTTCACCATTGAGGGCGTGCGGACCGTGCTACCGTTCCACCGCGACATGGTGGACGCACCGGAATTGAACGGCGATTCCCTCGATCTCTACACCGACTGGGTCGACGGAAACTACTCGCCGAGTGCCAACCACGAAACCAGCGATATTGAGCATCTGTACGACGAACGGGAGACCGTCGTCATCGAGATCGACGGCCGCTTGCACGAAATCGGCATCCCCCGCCGCATGCTCTCTGGAGGCGGTAGCCCACAAACGAGCGAACCTGAGTCATCTGAGACTGGCGGAGAGGGCGCTGTGACGGTGAAATTTGATTCCACCATCGTGAAGTGGATGGTCAGCGACGGCGACACCGTGGAAAAGGGCCAGCCGCTGGCCGTTGTCGAAGCCATGAAGATGGAGTCGACGCTGAAGTCCCCCGCGGCTGGCACCATCTCTGTTTCCGCCGACGAAGGCACGCGCGTGAAGCCTGGGGTAACTATCGCGACAATTGTTTAAGCAATTTGCTTAAGGGACCTGATAGGACCGATCCGGGATATCGGTGATGAGCATCTTGCCCGGAGCATGGCAGATAGCCAGCTCCGGCTTTGAGCTCATCACCGCGGACTGAGGTGTGACACCACAAGCCCAAAACACTGGAATCGTTCCTGCCGGGATCTCCACCGGGTCGCCGAAATCGGGGGCTGAGAGGTCGCGGATGCCGATCGCTGCTGGGTCCCCGACGTGAACCGGTGCCCCGTGCACCGCCGGATAGCGCGAGGTGATGCGAACTGCATCTGCCACCCTGTTCGCCGGGATCGGCCGCATTGAGACCACCATCGGGCCACCAAAAATACCGGCACGTTCAGTTTCGATATTCGTCATGAACATCGGCACATTCCGCCCTTGCTCAATGTGGGCAACAGGAACCTCTTCGGCCAACAGCGCGTCTTCGAATGTGAAAGAGCAGCCAATGAGAAAAGCCACCGTGGAATCGGTCCAGTAGCCGGTCGCGTCGGTCACTTCGTCGACAAGCTCCCCGTGCTTGTAGATCTTGTACGCGGGGATATCGGTACGGATGTCGCCGCCCGGCATGAGGTCCGACTCCAGCTGCCCCGCCTCGAGGACCCCCAAGACAGGGCATGGCTTCGGGTTGCGTTGAGCGAAGAGCAGGAAATCGAACGCGTACTTCTCATCCACAGCGATGAGGTTCGCTTGCGCGCACCCCGGCGCCCACCCCGCAGTGGTGCCGACGTCATGAGTGCGGAAAAACTCCCGAGCGCGGGCGGGATCTTTTTCTAGGCCCAAATCTCCGACAACCCTGCGAGCGAATCGGCACCCATATAGAAGGTTCCTGCGAGCACAATCACTCCGATGACCTTCATCCACACCGGGTAGTTGTATCCCTTGAGTAGATCCTTGCGGAACAGCGCGGCCCACATGACCACGGCAAAACCGATCGGCAGGATAAGCCCGTTGAAGGCACCCGCGAAGATGAGCAGTTTCTGCGGCGCAGCACCGAGGAAGAGGAAGAGGATCGTGCACACCACGATGAATGCCACCGTGAGCCAGTTACGCAGCTTCACATCTGTCTTCTGCGTGGTCACGAATGTCAGCGAAGTGTAGGACGCACCGATCACCGACGACAGGCCCGCCGCCCACAGCACCAGACCGAAGGCACGAAGACCGAACTCTCCGGCGGCCTGGTAGAAAGCATCGGCGGCCGTATTGTCCTTGGAAAGCGCCACGCCGGTAGCAACCACGCCGAGCACCGCGAGGAAGAGAAGCACACGCATGATGCCGATCACCACGATGCCCAGCACAGATGCATTCGAAATATTCTTGATATTCTCCACACCGGTCTGGCCCGAATCAATGATGCGGTGGACACCGGCGAAGGTGATGTAGCCACCGACCGAGCCGCCGATCAGCGTGACGATGACTGCAGAGTCCACTTGTTCGGGGAGGACCGTCTGCTTCAACGCATCTCCGACGGGCGGCTGGGAGACGATAGCGACGTACAACATGAGCAGGATCATGATCGCGCCGAGTCCCACAACAATGCGGTCCAGCGCAACACCTGCACGCTTAGACAAGAAGATGAATACGGCGATGACCGCTGAGATCGCGCCACCGATCTTCGGGTCAAGGCCGAACATGGCATTCATGCCCAGCCCTGCACCGGCGATGTTGCCGATATTGAAGATCACGCCGCCGGCGAAGACCAATAGCGACATCACCCATCCCAGCCCGGGGATCACTGAATTGCCGAGCTCATTAGCGCGCAGCCCAGAGATACCGAGCACGCGCCACACATTCAGCTGGATCGCGACATCCACGAGAATGGAGATGAGAATCGCGAACGCGAAGGCAGCGCCCAACCGGACGGTGAACACACTGGTCTGGGTGAGAAAGCCCGGGCCAATCGAGCTGGTCGCCATGAGGAACACGGCGCCGAGAAGAGAGCCGATTCCCTTCGGAACGGCGGAATCGTTCTCTACCTTGGTGGACCCTTCTTGTGAAGACATAGGCCCTCCCCTTTCTAAGCAGATCTGGTTCAAATACTGCGCACAGTTTAGAGGGCCACCTAGCCCATTCGGGAATATGGACTAGACCTGGAATTCCGCCATCGCGTCCCACTCCGTCTTACCCTCGATCAGAGTGTTGATGATCTGCGGGGTCTCCTCCAGGATCTGCGGGAACAGTTCCTGCGCCGCCTTGAAGTGGTCGGAATTGACGTGCGCCTCCGCGGCGTCATCCTTGAAGCCCTCAACAAGGATGTACTCGCGCGGATCGTCGGTGCTGCGGTACCACTCGAAGAAGAGGTTGCCCTCCTCCGCGCGGGACGCCTCGGTGAAGTCGTTGACGAGCTCGCGGAAGTTCTCGGTGTTCTCGGGCAGGGGACGGAAACGAACGTTGATCAAAATCATGGGGCCCAGTGTACGAGCTAAACGACGGTCACTTCCGTGCTGCCGGTGAACGGGGTCAGGCTTCCGCCGATCGCGCGCGAGACTCCCTCCACCTTCACGGTGTAGGTGCCGGGATCAAACGCATCAGTGTCCCACGAAATGCGGGCGTTGACGACATCGGAATTCTTCACGAATTCGATGATCGTGCTCGAGTGGAAGTCATCCGCCACGATCTCGCCCGCCGCATTCGTGATGGTGTGGTAACCGACTCCGCGGCGCAGATCCGAGTTGGGGTTGGCGAAGGAGAATGTCACCGAGGCGGTATCGCCCGCTTTGACCTTCTCGGTCGAGGTGATCACATCACCGAATTCTTTGCCCCAAGCCGGCCGGTCGATGCCCGGCAAACCAGAAAGGGACTTTGGAATCCACCCTGTCAGGTCGCCCGCCGGCCCGCCGGAATCGATCTGGGAGCCCTCCTTCAACGACCGCGCCAACTTGTCGTAGACCTGCACCATCGCACACAACTCGTGGCGCCCGAAGATCGTCGCCCCGCCTTCGTAGTCCTGGTTGTCGTATTCCTCCGGCGTGGTCACATAGTGCGCATACCCACTCGTGTAGCCCTGGCACACGACGGTCTCCAACGGCACGTCGAGAATGTCCGCCACGTGCTTCCTCATGCGGTAGCCCGCCATCGACGTCGGCTCCATCGAGTTAGTGATGATCGTCAGGCCCGCGATCTGCGTGATCGAGAACAAGAGCACTTGCTGGATCATACCGTCGACATAGCCCAGCGGCAGCAGCATTTCTTTGGCGCCGTGAATCTCGTTCCATTCATCAGGCACAGTGACGTTGTTGAGCTCTTTGACCCATGGTGTTCCGCCGCGCTCACCCTCGTTGAAGATGGGGACCTCCAGACCACCACCGTCTTCCTGACTCGACGCGGCGAATGCCGCCCCCAGAATCGCCGGACCGGTGCGCTGTTTTGTGCCGTCGGGGGTGAACTCACCACGGATCTCCACTTCCCGCATGTCCACCCACTGGTGCCGGTTGCGGACGCTTGTCCCGCTGATGTCCACCAGTTCTCCCTCGGTAGCGTCGATTTGGCGGTCACCGAGGATCTGCGCTGACTTCGCCTCATCCTCGTAGCCCGGCCCTGTCTTCGGCTCCAACCCCGCATTCGGAGTGATATCGCCCTGGGGTGCTGCAGCGAATGCGGCGACAAAGGGAGGATTTTCGACATCCCGGTGAACAACTCCGCGCTCTTTCTCCATGCGCCAAGAGGACCAGCCTTTATGGTCGCCGTCGATAAGCGTGTGCTCGTGCCCGAAGCTCGTGGCGTGCAAGCCGTACCAGTTGATCAAGCCGACGTCCTGGCCGCCGCGGCTGATAAACAGCGTCAAGCTTTCCGGGTTCACTCCGTTGGGAAACTCGCGGATCTCTTCTGCCGGGTTGCGCTTGAATGCCTCGAAAGACCGGTTCGCACCCGCGTCCTTGACTTCACCGCGCACGAGACGCAGATTCGACGGCTGCTTGTCCGTGTGCGCGCGTTCCACTGCCTCGACGATGCCTTCGACCGTCGCCTCGAAGGTGACCGGCCGAAACCCCAGCGTGGTCAGGTCGACCATGAGGTGGCCCGATGTGCCGCCGGGGCCAACGTGCGTGTGCGTGGCGGCGATGAAGACATTCGACTCGTTGTACTTGCCGCCGAAATTCTCGCGCAGTCGGCGGAGCACCTCCAGCTGAATCGACTGGAACATCAGCCCCATCTCCGCGATGACGAAAACGCTACTCACGCCCTCGTTGTCCTCGAAGATGAACGCCCTGGCGAACTGGCGGAAACGGATTCCGGTGGTGGACTGCTTCATCACCGCGTACCCGTTCATGCCGGCGCCGAGTGGTTCGCCCGTCATGTCGGCCATGCCGCGACCCACAGTGAGCAGAGCCTCCTGCCCTTTCGCCCGCGGCACCCCCATCGCCGCGGTGGCGGCTACCAGACTGGCGCCTGCCAGAAACGTGCGCCTGCCAAACCGAAACTTCTCTGTGACTGAGCTCACTTTGTTCCCCATGGCGGAAACAGTACAGAGAACTCCGATTTAATTTTGGGTTTTGAACTATTTTTCTTAAAAATCTAGTTCTGGGTAACTACCCTTCCAGTCTCTCTCCCAGCTCAAGCCATTCCAGCTCCAGTTCTTCGCGCTGCGCACGCAGTTCCGCGACCTGCCCCGTCTTCGCACCGATCGCCTCGAAATCGGGGTCAGCTTCCCCCGACATCGTCGCGATTTCCGATTCGAGAGCAGCCGCTTCCTCATGGAGTTTCTCCATCTTCCGGTCGAGCGACTTCATCTTCTTCATCAGCTCGCGGCGCTCCTGCCCGCTCAGCCCGTCGGCGGGCTTTTCCTTGGGCGCGGTGTCGCCGAGATCCAGCACTCCAGAATCCTCCGTCATGCTCTTGCGGCGCTCCAGGTACTGGTCGATCCCGCCGGGAAGATTCGTCAAAGCACCGTCGCCGAACAACGCGTAGGTGACATCGGCAATGCGCTCGATCAGATAGCGGTCGTGCGAAATCACCACCAGGGTGCCCGGCCACGAGTCGAGGAGGTTCTCCAGTTCTTGGAGGGTGTCGATGTCGAGGTCGTTCGTCGGCTCGTCGAGAAGCAGCACATTCGGCTCGCTCATGAGCACGCGCGTGAGCTGCAAGCGGCGCCTCTCGCCGCCAGATAAGTCCCCGACGGGTGTCCGCTGCCGTTTCGGAGAAAACCCGAGACGCTCAGCCAACTGCGACGCCGACATCTCCTTTTTGCCCAGCGTGATGTAGGTGGCCACGTCTTCCACCGCATCGATCACCCGGCGGGACGGATCCAAGTCATCGAGTTCCTGACGCAGCCATCCGATCTTCGTCGTCTGGCCCTCGACGCGACGTCCTTCCGCCAGCGGGTAGTCTCCCGCGATTGCCCGCAGCAGCGTCGTCTTTCCAGAGCCGTTCACGCCGACCAGGCCGATGCGTTCGCCGGGAGCCAGCCGCCATGTCAGATGGTCAACGAGAGTGCGCCCGTCAGGCGCGTCAATGCGCACATCCTCGAGCTCCACCACGACGCGGCCTTGGCGCTGTTTCGAAAACGCCATGAGCTCTACCGTGTCGCGCGGAGCAGGAACATCCGCGATCAGGGCCTCCGCCGCCTCGATGCGGTAGCGCGGCTTCGACGTCCGTGCAGGGGCGCCGCGTCGCAGCCACGCGAGCTCCTTGCGCGCGAGGTTCTGGCGCCGCTGCTCGATCGCGTCTGCCTGGCGCGCACGCTCGGCGCGCGCGAACGTCCAGTCGTTGTAGCCGCCCTCGTACACGTCGACACGTCCGTTGTGCACTTCCCACGTCAGGGTGGCTACGGTGTCGAGGAACCAGCGGTCGTGCGTCACGACCACGATCGCGACCTTCCGCTTCAGCAAGTGGTCGGCGAGCCACTGCACGCCTTCCACGTCCAGGTGGTTCGTGGGCTCGTCAAGCACGATCAGGTCCAGGTCCTGCACGAGCGCCGCCGCCAGGTTCACACGGCGTCGCTCACCGCCGGACAGCTGCCCGACCGGCGTATCCAAACCCAGATCCGCGACGCCCGTGCCCGCGAGCACTTCGCGCACTTTCGCATTCGACGCCCACTCGAAGACCTCGAGCCCGAGCGGCTCCACCACGGCCTGCCCGACCGACACATCGTCCGGGAGCGTGAACCGCTGCGTGACCACCGCCATCCGCAATCCGTTGGTGTGCGAGACACGGCCAGTATCCGGCGGCTCAATGCCCGTGAGCACCTCAAGCAGCGTCGTCTTGCCGCCGCCGTTGAGCCCCACCACGCCGATGCGGTCCCCGGTCTGCACACCGAGCGACACCTCGTCCAGCAGGGTCTTCAAACCCCACGTCTTGGACACATTTTCCAGGTTGATCAGGTTCGCCATGATGGAGCCATTCTAAACACGGGCTGGGTCAGCAACGAACGCACGTACCCACCAAAGAATTTCACGCAAACAGGCAGCGCTCACACGGCCAATTTCTCCTTGGACGCGATCACGCGAGAGTGTCCTCATTTGCTCCGACATTGCCCAACTCTCTTTAGGCAAGACCGCTGCGGGGTCTAGCGGAATATGGCTGTCCCACCCACGGTTTCGAGATGTCACCGGAACAACCGAAACCAACGTGGGAACCACCCTCAGATGATTACGGGAAGACACGACCACGCATGGACGCCGTCCAGCCTGTTCATTCCCCCTTGTCGGCTCGAGCACCGCCCACACGATGTCCCCCGGCATCAGCTCTTCGCTCACCAGCCGTACGCCTTATCCCACTCAGCGGTTTCAGCTATGTAACTTTCCATCTGTTCTGGGGGAGTCGCCCGAACCTGGCTCTCCAGCCTGCGCATGCGAATCTCTTCCCGATAGAGCTCGAGCATTTCCTCGATAATGCTCGGCATACTTTCCCCCCGCTGCTGCGCGATCACCTTGATCTCATCACGCAGATCAACGGGCACCTTGATCGTTGTCTGCTCAGCCATGCCCAAAGTATACCAATTCGTATACCCCTTGGATACCTACAGCAGCCGCGCGCCGCCAACAGGTCCGTGAGCAGCGAAAGCTTCGACCGCATCAGAGCCGAGCTTATCGACGACCGCCCTCGCCGCCCCCTCATCCGCACACAGCGCCGCGATGGTCGGGCCAGAACCGGACACCATCGCCCGGATCGCGCCGGCATCTTCGGCGTCGTGGATGAGCTGCTGGAGCGACGGCCGCAATGCCAGCGCCGCCGCCTCCAAGTCATTGTGCATGGCAGCGCCCACCAGCTGCGGATCCCCTGACACGAGTGCCCTCGACAGTGTGGTCGTATCCATGTGCGGGACCATGGAGGCGTAATTGAAACGCAGGTCGTCCAGCTTCTCGAACACTGCCTTCGTGGACAACCCCACCTTCGGATTCAAAAAGGCGAACCAGTATGTGCCGCGCCCCATCATCGGCACCAGGGAATCACCGCGTCCAGTTCCCAGCGCGATGCCGCCCATTTCCGCGAAAGGGACATCCGCCCCCAGCCCCGGAACCAAGTACTTGAATAGTTCTTCCGGCAGCGGACGATCGTAGTGCGCGATCAAAGCACTGATCGCCTGCACAGCTGCAGCAGCATCGGCGGATCCGCCCGCCATGCCCCCTGCCACCGGCACGGTCTTGTCGACCTCCAACCGCATCATCGGCAAATCCGGTCTAATATCTTCCCGCGTCATATCCTGCGCGAGAATCCCCATGTACCCAGTGCAGATCGAATCCACTGCTTTCCACGCCAGGTTCTTCGGATTGTCCAGATCCTCATCAGGTTCATGCACGTGGTAGGTAGTACGCATCTCCGAGACGAAGCTCAGCGGAGAAGCATCGGGATGCTTATCGACGTCCCCCTCCAGCGTCGTCAGCGTCACCGTCTCCGGCCGGTCCACAGCCATGAACACCGTGGACAGGTCGTGATAGCCGTCGCTGCGGACCTCCCCTACCCCGAGGTGCAGGTTCACTTTGCCGTTCGCGCGTGCCGTGAATTTCATTTTTCACCCACCTGTGCCAGTCGCACGAAATCTTCCACCGCGAGCTTCTCGCCGCGCAGCTGCGGATCGATGCCGGCCGCGCGCAACGCTTCCTCTGCTGCAGCGGACGACCCATATACCCCGCCTAAGCAGGCGCGGAGGGTCTTGCGTCGCTGGGCAAACGCTGCGTCGATAAGCGGAAAAACGCTCTCGCGCAATGACATTGGCCACCCCTTATCGCGGACGTCGATACGCACGAGCCCTGATTCGATATTCGGCGCGGGCCAGAAGACGTTCTTCCCGATATTGCCCGCCTTGCGCACGTCGCCGTAGAACGACGCTTTGACGCTGGGCACGCCGTAGATTTTCGAGCCAGGGTCCGCCGCCAAACGGTCCGCGACTTCGAGCTGCACCATCACGAGCACGCGGCGGATGCTCGGGAATTCCTCCAACAGGTGCAGCAGCACCGGGACCGCGACGTTGTACGGCAAATTCGCCACCAGCGCGGTCGGCGCTTCAATCTCGTCGGACTGAACCTTGAGCGCGTCTTGGTTGAGCACCGACAGCCTGCCCGCTGCCTCCGGCGCGAATTCTGCGGCAGTCTGCGGCAGTCGTTCCGCCAACCGCGAATCGATCTCGACAGCCGACACCCGGCACCCGACCTCGAGCAGGCCGAGCGTCAACGACCCCAAGCCGGGACCGACCTCTAAAACGGTGTCGTCAGCGCTAATATCAGCCGCCGCCACGATACGCCGCACCGTGTTCGGATCGTGAACGAAATTCTGCCCCAGTTTCTTCGTCGGGGTCACCCCGAGCTCGTCGGCGAGCGCCCGGATTTCCACCGGGCCGAGCAACTGGATATCGGGGCTAGTCATGTCCTCCGAGGTTAGCGGATTCCCAGGCTCGCGGTGCAGGCAGGCCATGCACCCCAGCCCTGGCCCTGCTGGACCTTCGACGCGACAGCGATCTGCTGCTCGCGGGTGGCCAAGTTCGCGGTCGGCGCATACTGGGTGCCGCCGTACGCGGCCCACGTCGACGCGGTGAACTGGAGACCGCCGTAGAAGCCGTTGCCGGTGTTGATGGACCAGTCGCCGCCGGACTCGCACTGCGCGAGCGAATCCCAGACCGAACCGCCTGCGACAGCGGGAGCGGATTCCTTCTTGGCGCGAGCGATCACAGCCGCGCGCCCCTTGCGGGTGTCTTCCCGCTTGACGATCTCATCGGATTCCACCTCGCCGTTCACCGTGACGATGCGGCGGGTCGTTTCGCGCTTGCCCTTCTCACCCTTCTCGCGGACCTTCTCCTCACCCGGGGCGAGGCTTTCGTCTTCGACGTAGTGCGGCTCGACGTCGAATTCCTCGACGGTGGTGCGTTCGTCGTAGTCGACGCGGTCAATGGTGATGTCCATATTCCCGGTGACCGGCGCATCCATTCCCGGGGTCACGCGGTCGTTCGAGTCGACCAGCACACCGCGGGAGCTGAGCAGCTCGGAAACCGTCTTGGCGGCTGCGGCAGCGTAGGTGGTCTTGCCTCCGTCATGAATAGCCACGATCTTCGGGGAGGTCAGATCGATGGTCATGTTGTCGGTGAGCACATCGTCTTCAGCGAAAGCGTGGGAAGAACCACCTGCGCCCGGCAGCTCTTTGAGGAAATCCGACACGGTCAGCGCCGTGGTTGTGAACTCCTGGGCTTCGCCTCCGTCAATGGTGACCGCGACAGGCTTAGCGGTGCGGACGGTCACCGTGTCGCCGCTATTCAGGGCATCCGACGGTGCGGGGTAGACGAGGTCTTTCTCGCCTACCTCAACGCCGGCGGCCTGGAGCGCTCCGCCGACATTACCGGCGTAGGTGGTCAGCTCGATGGGCTCGCCGTTGACGTCCACGGTCACCGCTTTCTGCGCGGCGACTGCGGTGGTGGCTCCACCGATGGCGAGGGCACCCACTGCCGTGGAGGCGATGACGGCGCGGGTGGTCGAGGTCTTATTGATGCGACGATGACGCGACATGGAAAGAAATCCTCAGTTAGGGGAAGCGAACCTATATAACGATACGGTAAAGACCGCTCTTACACCAGAAATTCACCTGGCCAGGGTGCTGCTTGACACCACAAGAATCACACATGCCACCGCAAACACGTGCGCCACCACCAACCTGCGCAAATACAAAAGTGTGCTACCTCACACACCGAAGACACGCCCGAAGGTCCCGCCCACTTCCGTAGCGAGATCCTCCACCGCCATTCCGCGCGCTCCCGCTACTACCTTCGCCGTGTGCCCGATCAAGGAAGGCTCGTTGCGCGCCCCGCGGAACGGCTCCGGTGTCATGTACGGCGCGTCAGTTTCGATCAGCAGCTGTCCGACTGGGGCGAGTTTCGCCGCTTCCCGGAGATCATCGTTTCGCTTGAACGTCACATTTCCAGCAAAGGACAAGACGTATCCACGCTCGATAGCTTCCCGCGCGACGTCGACAGGCGAGGAAAAACAGTGCAACATGACGTGCTCCGGGCGCGGCGAGTCGGCTAGAATCCGCATCATCTCCTCGTCCCCCTCACGGTTGTGGATCATGAGCGCCTTGCCGGAATCAACGGCCAACTGGATATGCCAGCGAAATGCCTCTTCCTGGACGTCCAGCGGCGCAGTCCGATCAGGATCATGCTTGATCCAGTACGTGTCGATGCCGGTCTCCCCCACCGCCACGCACCTTTCGTCCGCAGCCATCTCCGTCAGACGCTTCCGTGCCGCATCATCGAGTTCGCCCGCGCGCGTTGGGTGGATCGCGCACGCCGCGAACACACGGTCATTGAAATGAGCAGCTTGTAGTGCCAATTCAGCTTCGTCGAGCCCGTCGCCGACAGTGCAGATTTTCTCAACACCAGCATCGACTGCGCGTTCAACCATCGCATCCACATCGTCTTTGGTGCGGGCACCCGTGGAAGCGAGGTGAGTGTGGGCGTCGATAAGCCCAGCAATTCGCTCGGCCGGAACGGGCGTGGGGCGCGGTTTCTTCTTCGACATGTGTTCCAGCCTATCCTCGGGCGCATGGAGTTCCACGACATCGATGCCGCCACCCGCTCCCAGATCGACCGCGACCTCGCCGAAGCCGCCGTTGCCGGCATCAACGGGTCGATCGATGACATCGTCGCCTCATTCGAAGAGACCTTAGGCAACTACCTCGCCCTCGACCCCGACCTCCGCCGCGCATATTCCCGCGGCGACATCGCGCGCATGTACGGCACAGCGCTCGGCGACGCGTTCATCCGCGAGCACAACTTCGCATGGCAATTGCTTATCGACGACTACGGCACCGACCTCGTCGTCACCTCCCCCGACCACGACATGTACACCGCACCCCTGGTGGTCGTGGACACCCGCTTCGAGGACGAGGAACCGGGCAAGTTGACTGCTTTTATCAAGCAGTTCTTGGGTTAACCGATCTCGAAGCTGACGACGTCGACTGGGTCTTCCGGAGCCAGCCCCGGGTAATGTGCGTCCAACGCCTCGTGCAGCTCACCCAGCGAAGCAAATCCATCCAGTTTTGCATGTTCTTCTGTCAGGCTGGACCGTTGGATTGTGGCAACCGAGACAATCCGTGCAGGCATAGTCACCGTGACTCCGGACTCTTTTTCGAAGACAAGCTGCGCACCACCTCCCCGGAAGGGGTCATCCACACGGATTGTTTGCCGCTTCGCTCCACTTCGAATTGCTTCTTCGTAACCCTCCCACATGTACACGCGCTGATCCCCGCCCAAATTCCGCCAGTCAAACGCGTTGGGAAGCAGTTCAGCGACAGTAGGCGCCTCGAAGCCATTACTTGTTCGGACCACGCACTGAATTCCTGGATCAAGGTCAAACAGGACCTGCCGGCACTTCCCGCACGGCGGAATAACGCTACCTGTGGGCCCGTACACCGCTACTACAGCCCGCACCGGATCCTCGGGACACGTGGCCGCATGAGCGGCTAGAGCAGAGACTTCCCCGCATGGACCTCCCAGGAAATGAAATGCATTGAGACCAAGCACGTGCCTTCCTGATGCAGTCAGCAACGCCGCCGAGACCGTATGGTCGTTTCCATCGTTGAAACGCGCCGCGTGTTCTTTGGCACTCGCGGCCAATTCCCGCAATTCATGGGTGATCATTCCCCCACCCTAACGCCTATTTCGATCGGAGCCGCGCCGCACTGTTCGAGGGCGTTCTCTGTCGACCTGGGACTTTACCCAAGTTTTCGCATACTTGTTCGATCCTCGAACGCTTTTCACGAGGTATGGTTCACCCTATGTGAAAGACTGTTCGCACAACAGAAAACGCAGTCACATTTAGGGGGAAATCATGACACTGCTGAAACCGCAGGATCGCGAGCTTGGAAGGGAGGGACCAAGATGAAACCGTTCTTCGCCACTGAGAACCTGGACGATCCGGATGCCGTGAACGGAATGGCGCTGCGCAGGGCACACCACGCGGTCTTCCGCCAGTATGCGGAGGACGGCGAGGAGTTCTACGGCTCCGCCGACCACGACACCGAAATGGCACGGTTGCGCTCCACCACCGGACTTCCGCTGAACGAAGTGAAGTCGGGAGTCTATTCGTACATGACGCTTGCTTCGCTGCCGCGTCTCCGGCAGCTGCAGGAGGACACGGCACGCCTCGACATTTCGCGGCTCAAGGCGATCGATCGCGCAGTGAGCATGTTGGGCAGCGTCGTCGACCAGGAGAACTACGACATCATCGACAAGATGCTCGTGGACCTCTTCACGCCGACGAAGCCGAACGAGGAACTGCCGAGCGCCCATAAGGTCACGAGCCGACTCAACAAACTGATCGGTGACATCGACTCGTCCGTCGCGCACGACAAGCGCAAGCGGAAGTCCCGCGAAAGCGAGGCACCCGGCCAGTGCGACCTCGACTTCCATGTCGGCGGCACCCACGGCACCTCCGGCATGACGCTCACTGCCGACCATGTCACGATGGCGGCGATCAAGGAGTTCATCCTCGAGGCATCGAAGGAGCACGATATCGCGCCCGTCGAGGCCCTGGTGAAACTCATCACCGGGGAGATCACTCCGCCGGCGGACGTCACGATCTTCGCGTACGCGCCGCTGGGCGAGGATGGAACTATCGACGAATCTGCATCGGCCTACGTCCCCGGCTTCGGTCACACGACGGCAGCTGGCACCGAGATGGCTCATGCCATGGGCTCGACCATCGTCGACCTCCGGAGCGCTAAAGACCACACGATCGCCGGATATGTTCCGCCCGACTCGGTCCGCGCATACGCGCAGGGTCGCGACGGGACCTGCATCTACCCCGGTTGCGAACACCCCGCATGGAAGTGCCAGCTCGACCACCGCGTTCCTTATGAGGAAGGAGGACAGACCACCGCGGCGAACCTCTTCTCGCTCTGCCAGCACCATCACAACGTGAAAACCGATCGCCGGGCGTTCTACGTTCCCGATCCGGTCACGGGCGACATCGTGTGGCTCTTCGCGGACGGAACGTACGCGGTGGTCGACCCCGAGGGACTCTTCGCGCGGCACACCACGCCGACGGCACCGCGCTGGAAGTGCACGCTCGACGATATCCAGCGCATCAAGCGGGATCGCGAACAGTTCTTCGCCAAGGGGCACGCCATCCTGGACGCGTACGACATCGACCGCGACTACGAAGCATGCGTGGCGGCACTCATTGAACTGGAGCGGGAGTACCGCCTCGAGTTCCCCTTCTACCCGGAGGCGAACTAGTGGAAACTACTGAACAGGCGCCCACTCCGGGCCGGTCTCACCGAGCTCCGGATCGAGCTTGGCAATCAGCGGCTTCGGCTTCTCCAATTTCGTGCCCGGCACGACATCGACGCGAGACCACACTGCCTGCTGAGAGGCGTAGTCACCGGTGATGACTGGGTAGGTCTGTCCCTTCTCGGGCAAACCAACGCCGACGAGTTCGAGATACTCGTCGTCGGTAACTTCTTCGACGCGTGGGGATGCGGCCCAGATGCCGTCGCGGCCGAGAGTCTCGTGAACCTTCTGCGCGGTGTGCGGGATGAACGGAGTCAACAAAGCATTGCAGTCCGAGACCACCTGAAGGGCGGTCCACAATACGGTTGCCAGACGCTCACGCTGGGACTCGTCTTTCGCGAGCTTCCAGGGTTCCTGATCAGCGATGTAGGCATTTGCCTCACCGACAACATGCATGACCTTGGTGATTGCAGCCTTGAAGTGGGCAAGTCCGAGCTCGTGGCCGGCGGAGTCAAAGGTCTGGGAGGCGAGATCGAGGATGGCGCGGTCGGCGTCGATAAGCTCGCCCGGCTCCGGCACCTCCCCGAAGTTCTTGTGTGCCATGGACACGGTGCGGTTGACCAAGTTGCCCCAGCCGTTCGCGAGCTCGTTGTTCACGCGGCGGACGAATTCGTCCCAGGTGAAGTCCGTGTCGTTGTTTTCGGGGCCGGCGACCGCGATGAAATAACGAAGCGGATCAGGGCCGAATTCGGCGAGGAAGTCCTTGACATAGATGACCACGCCTTTCGACGAGGAGAACTTCGAGCCGGACATGGTGAGGAACTCGGAGGAAACGACCTCGGTGGGGAGATTGAGCTCGCCGAGCTCGTGAAGGTCTCCCCCCTTCGCACCCTTGCCGGCGTAACCGAGGAGCTCGCCCGGCCAAATCTGGGAGTGGAAGGTGATGTTGTCCTTGCCCATGAAGTAGAAGCCGCTGGTGGCAGGATCCTGCCAGAACTGCTTCCACGCGTCGGGATTTCCGGTGCGGGCCGCCCACTCGATGGAGGCGGAGAGGTAGCCGATGACGGCATCGAACCAGACATAAAGCTTCTTGCCCGGGTCGTTCTCCCAGCCCTCGACGGGGACGGGAATGCCCCAGTCGATATCGCGGGTCATGGAACGCGGGCGCATGTCCTCCAGCAGGTTCAGGGAGAACTTGAGGACGTTGGGGCGCCAATCCTGGCGGGCCTCGAGCCATGCCTTGAGGGCGTCGTGAAGCGAGGGCAGGTCGAGCATGAAGTGCTCGGTCTCGATGAACTCCGGGGTCTCCCCATTGATCTTGGACACCGGATTGATCAGGTCGACCGGGTCGAGCTGGTTACCGCAGTTATCGCACTGGTCGCCACGGGCATCGTCGGCGCCGCACAGCGGGCAGGTGCCCTCAATGTAGCGGTCCGGAAGGGTGCGGCCCGTGGACGGGGAAATAGCGCCCTGCGTGGTCTCCTTGATCATGTAGCCGTTGTCGTACAGCCCCTTGAACAATTCCTGCACCACCGCATAGTGATTGCGGGTAGTGGTACGGGTGAACAAGTCGTATGACAAACCGAGACCAGCGAGGTCGTCGACGATCTGACGGTTGTACCGGTCAGCGAGTTCCTTGACCGTCACACCTTCTTTATCCGCCTGGACCAAAAGGGGCGTGCCGTGCTCATCGGTGCCGGACACCATGAGCACATTGTTTCCCACCATGCGCTGGTAGCGCGCGAACACATCGGACGGGACGCCGAAACCGGCGACATGGCCGATGTGGCGCGGCCCGTTCGCGTAGGGCCACGCCACACACACGAGGACATTTTCGGAGGTGGCGTTGTTCGGGGAGACAGTCATACGCCCCAGCATAAGTGACTACCGCTTGGTGCCGAACATGCGCTGGCGTTTGCGGGATTTCGCGAGTGCGTCGCGGTGCATACGGCGCTCGATCGCCAGCTGGTGGGCGAAGCGCTGCTGCTCCTTCATGTCCAGGTAAATGGTGTCGTTACTGACGTCCTTCACAATGGCGAACATCAGCAGGATGAGGATCACCAAGAACGGGGTGGCCGCCGCGATGGTGACGCTCTGGAGGGAGTCCAGAGCCTCGTCGCCACCTGCGATGAGCAGGGTCAGGCCGACGGCAGCGGTAGCGAGGCCCCACATGCCGGTCAGCATCGGCTTCGCGTCGGTCTTGCCGTTCTGGGACAGGGAGCCCATCACAGTCGACGCGGAGTCGGCGGAGGTGATGAAGAAGGTGCTCAAGAGGATCAGAGCCACAATGCCCATGGCGAAGCCGCCGGGGAAGGTGTGCAGCAGGTTGAACAGCTGCTCCTCGGACGTGCCTTCACCGTAGATCGATTCACCGATCTGCTCGAGATGGATAGCGGTGCCGCCGAAGATGCAGAACCAGACGGTGGACAGACCAGCCGGAATCAGGGTGACACCGATCAAGAATTCACGGATGGTGCGGCCACGGGAAATACGGGCCAGGAAGGTGCCCACGAACGGGGACCAGGAGATCCACCATGCCCAGTAGAAGATGGTCCAGCCACCGAGCCACTCCCCTGCCTCAGTGTCGGCGGATTCGGCGGTGCGCGACGCCATGAGGAAGAACTGGTCCAGGTAAGAACTGATGGCAGTAGGCAGCAGGTTGAGCTGCGTCAGGGTCGGCCCGAAGATGAACACGAAGATGGCCAGCACGGCAGCCACGACCAGGTTGAAATTGGAAACCCATTGGATGCCCTTGCCCACACCGGACATGGCGGACAGCAGGAAGGCCAGGGTCAGGACACTGACGATGCCGACGGTCAGCGTGGTCGACGGGGAATCGACGAGTCCGGAAGCCTCCAGACCAGTCGATATCTGCAGGGCGCCAAGACCCAGGGAGCAGGCGGTGCCGAAGATGGTGGCGAAGATGGCGAGGCCGTCGATAAGCTTGCCCAGCCAACCGTCCGCAAGCTTCTGCCCGATGAGCGGAATGAACGCGCTCGAAAGCAGCTGCTTGCGGCCGAGGCGGAACGTCGAGTACGCGACGGCAAGGCCGATGATCGCGTATACGGACCACGGGTGCAGGGTCCAGTGGAACATGGTCTGCGCCATGGCGGTGCCGACCGCATCCGCGCTATCCATGCCTGGGACACCATCGCGGTAGAAACTGAGCGGCTCAGAAGCGCCGAAGAACATCAGGCCGATGCCCATGCCAGCGGCGAACATCATCGCGATCCACGACATCGTGGAGAATTCCGGCTGCTCGTCGGAAGCCCCCAAACGGATCTTGCCGAATTTGGAGACGGCCATCACCAGAACGAAGACGACGAAAACGGTGCCGAAGAAGACGTACGCCCAACCGAGGTTCTCGATCACCCAGCTGAACGAGGCGGAGGAGAAAGCACTGAAGCTCTCCTTCGCGGCGAGGCCCCAGACGACTACTGCGATGACAATCGCGGCGAGCGGGCCGACGATCGCCCAGTCGATCTTCAGGTTTTCGTCTTCGGACGCACGCTCGATGGCGTCCTCCGGGTCGGAAATCTTCTGCTGCTCGCCCTCATTCCGCGCGTCCAGGAGGTCCTGCAACTCGGCGGTAGCGGGGCGGTTTTGGGTCACAATCGGATCGTCCGCATGCGGCTCGGCATTCGGATCGTGCGGGTCTGTCAGCTTCTCTTCACTACTCAATGGGGCTCCTTTCTCACCCCAAAGACGGTAATAGAAATGTGCACAGGGTGCACATTTACTGACTAGGAGCTGCGAGCAGCAATGAAGGCGTCGTAAAGCTCGCCCGCTTTGAGGCCCGCAGCTTTCGCGACTTCCTTGACCGCGTCTTTCGGTCGCATCCCATCGTCGACCCGCTGTTGCACGAGATCGAGGACGTCCTCGGGCTCCGGCGTTTCGTGTCCCCCGTCGATCACGACGGTGATTTCGCCGCGCACGCCTTCCTCGACCCAGACCGCGAGCTCAGCGAGAGTACCCCGTTTGACCTCCTCGTAGGTCTTGGTCAGTTCGCGGCACACAGCGGCCTGACGGTCACCGAGAATCTCAGCGGCTTCCGCGAGCGTCGTTGCAATTCGGTGCGGTGACTCGAAAAAGCACACGGCGCGACTCTCGTTACGCAGGGATTCCAACCATGCCTTGCGAGCACCAGGCTTTCTGGGAGCGAACCCGTCAAAAATGAACCGGCCGACCCCGAGACCAGACAACGCGAGTGCGGTGGTCACTGCAGACGGGCCCGGCAAACAGGTCACGGGGATCTGCGCGTCGTGGGCCGCAGCGACAAGTGAGTGCCCCGGATCGGACACCAACGGCATTCCCGCATCGGTGACGACGAGGACGGAAGAGTTGCGGGCGACGTCGATAAGCTCGGCGACCCTCTTGTCCTCGTTGTGGTCGAAATTGGAGACGATCCTGCCGCGAATCTCCACCCCCAGGGAATTCGCGAGGTTGCGTGTGCGCCTTGTGTCTTCCGCGGCGACGACATCCGCGTGTTCGAGCGCATGCACGAGACGAGGCGACGCGTCCCCGATATTTCCGAGCGGGGTCGCCGCGAGAATAATTCCGCGCGGAGGAAGAGATACCGTTTCCATGCCTTAAAGCTTTACACAGCCACCGGCTAAGATCATTCCCGTGAGTTCGACAGCGACAGCCGAGACTGTGAAAACTGGCTTTTCAAAACCAAAGCCGACAGCGCCCGTGACGGTGCCATGGACGCAGCGCGACACTGTCTCAACCGTCGTCATCGGGATCCTCGCGGTTTTCACCCGTTTCGTGGGCCTGACATCGGCACGTTCGAACGGCACTCCGGTCTTCGACGAGAAGCACTACGTGCCGCAAGCATGGGATATCGCACGGTCGTGGTTCAACCCGGTCCTCGGCGGCATCGAGTCGAATCCGGGCTACGGCCTTGTCGTTCACCCGCCGCTGGCGAAGCGGCTGGAAGCGCTCGGCGAGATGGTCTTCGGCTACACCCCGCTCGGGTGGCGCTTCGTGGCCGCGCTATTTTCTTCCGCCGTCGTCATATTCACGATGCTTCTCGCGCGACGCTTGTCTCAATCGTGGCTCATAGCAGCGTTTGCGGGCACCATCGCGCTTTGCGACGGAGTGTTGCTGGTCATCGGCCGTTTCGGCATGCTCGACGTGTTCATCCTGCTCTTCGTCGTCATGGCTGCCTGGACGCTGGCCGGCGACATGCGGCAGGTGCACCAGCGCTTCCACGACGCGTACGAGGAAGGCATCGTGAATCCCCGCTTGGGCTTCCGCTGGTGGCGTTTCGCCACGGGCGTGCTGCTCGGGTTGGCGCTGTCGGTGAAGTGGTCGGGCCTGTACTACATCGCATTCTTCGGCCTGCTGTCGTCGTTTTACGATCTGTGGTTGCGCCACCGCTACGGAGTGAAGAACCCGGTGCGGGAAACTCTGCTGAAAGATGTTCCTTCCGCCCTCGCGTCGATCGTGCTGATTCCGGCGGTGCTCTACGTGTGGTCCTGGCGCGCGTGGTTCGCGTCCGAAACAGCGGTCTACCGCCACGCGCTTTCCGACGGCACGATCGCCGACTCCGACTGGTCCTGGCTGACCAAGCTGCCTGAGGCGGCTGCCGGGTGGTTCTATTACCACTTCTCGGTGCTGAAGTTTCACTCTGAGCTGACTTCCTCTTCAGGGCACTCCCACCCATGGGATTCCAAGCCGTGGTCGTGGCTGGTGGCCTCCCGCCCGATCCTGTACTACTCCTCCACCAGCAGCGACGATTCCCGGCGCATGATCTACCTGTTCGGCACGCCTGCCATCTGGTGGCTGACCGTGCCGATTCTGCTCTGGGCTGCGTGGGCCTGGATCACGCGAAAAGACCGTCGGGTCATTATTCCCCTCGTCGCGTTCGGCGCCGGTTTCCTTCCGTGGCTGGCCGCATTCGACCGCCAGATGTACTTCTTCTACGCCGCTCCCCTCGTGCCGTTCACGATCGTGCTTATCGCACTCGCACTGGGCGAGCTGTCTAAGCGTGGGAAACAACTCAACTGGGTGAGCAGACAAATCGGCCCCATCACGTCGGGCCGGCTCGCGGTCGTCGTGTATCTCGCCACCGTGATCGGAATGTTCTTGTACTTCTCCCCGATCCTGTACGGGTACCGGATTCCGAACGGCATCTACGAGCAGCTCATGTGGCTGCCGAGCTGGAAATAATTACACCGGCTTCGCGTTGAGCACCTTGAGTGGATTGCCGTAGTCCACGACCCACATGGCCACCAGCACCACGCTGGTGAACAGCAATGTCAGCAATTGCGCCCATGGTGCGGCTCCCCCAGTGATGGCCTCCAGCACCGCGAAACTGAGGCTGAAACCGAACATCGCTCCGACGATGAGAAGAACGCCGGGGATTTGCGACGGCTTCCAAGAAACGAAGAGCAATGCTACGGCGATGCCGACGCGCACAGCCGCGCCCTCGAGATCCGTGCCGAGGATGCGCCCCGCCCACACGACGTAGACCAACGCCAGCAGAGCAAGGACGACGCGGCACACCGTCAGAAGCATGATGCGGCGCGCGGAAACGCGGCGGAATTCAGGTTCGACGCCGGCGTAGATGAGTTCCGTGAGATCTTCCGGCGGAGACATGCCAGCGGCGAAATTGAGCGAGCGCGACAGCTGCAGCGACTGTTCCCAGTATTTCTGGCATTCGTCGCACTCCGCAAGGTGCGCATCGACGATGTCGTCGTCGAGGTTAGAGTCCTCCCCGTCGATGCGCGCAGACAGCGCCGCTTGGATGTCACTGTGGTCAATCATCGATGAGCACCTTGTCCAAACTGACGCGCCCGGAGCCGAACACCACGACGAGGACCAGCAAAACAACGAGCACCAGCGGGTATTCGATGCCGCCGTCGGCTGCGAAGAAACCGGCGTCGAGGTGAACGAAATACGCCCCGGCCACAATCAATAGTGCGAGCACACCAGCAACGATGGTGGTCAGCAGCCCGATGATAAGCAGCGCTCCACCGACGAGTTCGACTGAGCCAGCAAGATACGCAGACAGACGCGGCTGCGGGACTCCGGCTTCGGCGAAGCTTTCAGCTGTGCGCCGCATCCCGGTCCCGACCCAGTGCTGGTAGCCGTGCGCGATGAATACGACACCGAGCACGAGACGCGCCACGAGCAGTGCGAAATCGCGGAGGGCGGGACTATTCATGAGTTAAACACTACAACGTGGAACCTTTTGGACGGTGACGGCAGTCAAAGTATGTATGACAACACAATTGCTTATCGACGACACCCACGCATTCGAACTGCTCACCCTCGAAGTATTTCTCCCCGGCCTGTCTTGGGCCCTGATCCAGAAGAAACGCGAAGCACTGAAAGACGCGTTTTGTGATTTCGACCCCGACCTCATTGCTGAATTCGACGAAGACGACATCGAGTACCTGTTGACCGACCCGAGGCTCATCCGCAACCGCCGCAAAGTCGAGGCGGTGGTGACCAATGCCAAAGCCACTGTCGCGATGCGGGAAAAGCGCTCTTTATCGCAGTTGATCAACTGGTATATCCAGCACGATAACTTCGGGGACGGACTAGGCCTGACTGCCTATCTGCGCCCCTATGGCTTTGTCTACATCGGGCCGACGACGATGGACGGACTTATCGAGATGGTCACTTCTTCTTCGCGGTGACCCACACATCGATCTCCGCGGTAATCGGCTCCACCCCGGCATCGTCGACGATCTCGCAGTTGATGGTGACCAGCTGGCCGCCGGTTTCGCGGGTGATCGTGGAGAAGTCCGGGAAGTCGCCGGTGGCGGTGATGGTCAAACCACCGGTGGACTTCGCCGGGTAATCGGCGCGCATTCCGCGCGGAATCCAACGGTGCGTATCCGGCACCGTCACCTCGCACAAAAGACCCATGGCGGCCTCTGCCCCATTCAGGCCGGCGATGACGTGGAAGGTGCCGATGTGGTTTTGCACGCCCCACCATTTACCCAACCGCACCACGCAGCGGCCTGGCTCAGCGACCTGGACACGCGGCATCACGGTGCGGAAGTACGGCGCCTTCACCGAGTAGAAAGCTGAAAAGATCAGGCGCTTGAGTTTCGTGTCGCTGAACTTCTCCCACAGCTGGGCAGACTTACCGGGATTATCGTTTACCTTGGTAGAAAAAGAGGTCGTCATACCCGGCGATATTACCGGCTATAACGACCTCGTATTGGTGGAAAAACTACGCGATTTCGCGGACCTGCTCGGTTTCCGTTTCGGTCCGCGGTGCCGTGTAGGCGGGCAGGTTAGCGAAGTCGGCGCTCTCGTCGTCGACCTCGACCACCACGGCTCCCGGGCGACGCATGTGCGGCGGCAGCGGTGCGTCCTCTTCCGCGGTGATGACACCGAGTCGTGCGCGGCGCAGCTGACGCACTCGGCGTGCCTGGAGTGCGCGTTCCTTCTTCACCGTCGTGCGCAACGCTGTCATGAACCAGATCAGCAGGCCTGCTGCCGCGGCCGGTGCCAGCCATGCCCATCCACCCGAAACGATGCCGAAGACGAAGGTCACTCCGAGCAGCACGACGAGGCCGAGCAACGTCCGCTGGCGGCGACGGAACCTGTCCTCGCGCACCCGCTTCGCTTTTTCCGGGTCCCAGCCACCACGGCCGCGACGCGAGCGAGCAAAGGCAAGCTCGTCCTCAGTAGGCTCCTGCGCAGTCGGCTCGTGCTCTTCTTCCGGTTCCTCTTCGGGTTCTTCTGTCCGCTCTTCCAGCTGAGTCACGGTGGTGTAGCCGTAATCCTCCGGGGAGAGGTAGGAGGCATCGAGCTCATACTCGGGCTGAGTTTCAGACTCGGGGTCAATGTCAGTGTCGAGTTCTGTTTCAGTCTCAGCGTCAAGGTCTGTGTCAGTCTCTGTTTCCACCACTTCGCCGTCGATGGAGTTGCGGGCGAACAGTTTCTTGAGGGAGGTGGAGCCGGAGGGGGCGTCGTCGATAAGCGCTGCTTCCTCCTCGGATGCTGCTGCTTCGTCTTCTGCCTCGAGCACCTCGTAGTCGGCGTCGTCCTCGTCGAAGCTGTGGATGTCAGCCTTTGTCACGCGCGGGCGACGACGCGTAGCGAGCGGGGTATTACCCTCGTGCAGCACGCGCGTCTCGTCGTAGCCCTCGCCGGAGCGCCGGATCGGCTTCGAGTCCCCCAACACCATCGGGGCGAGAACAATCGCCCACACCACGACGATGAGGACGATGATCAGGCTCAGGCTGCCGGACATGTACGCCACGACCTTTCTGCTTTCGGGCACGTTTCCTGGCTGAGGTTATAGAGATCTCGTCCGGCAATGACCGACCCACGCCGCGAAAGGAAGCGGGAATTTCTAGATCCAGCAGCGGCCGCGGGCGGCGAGGCGTTCGATGGCGGAACCGGGCAGGTCGTCGATGTTTTGGGCGACGAGATGGTGGTCGCGCCACGCTCCGTCGATATGCAAATTCTCGCGCAAAAAACCTTCCTCCCGGAAGCCGACGTTCGCGAGCACTTTGCCCGAGGCCGGGTTGTTCGGCAGATAGGTGGCGGTGACTCGATGAAGGCCGATGCGGGCGAAGGCGTGGTCCACACCGAGTGCGCACGCGACGGTGGCGATGCCACGGCCCGCGAACCGCGAATACACCCAGTACCCAACCCAGCACTCCCCGATCGCTCCGTGCTGGATATTGCCCAGCGTGACTTGCCCGATGAAACGGTCATCGAGCTCGATGGCGAGCGGAACGATGATTCCGTCGCGGGCGAAGCGGCGCAGATTCTGCCAATTCGACCGCCACGCCGCCTGCGAATGGGCTTCCTCCCACGTGCCGGGCACGGTGGGCTCGACGGGGCGGAGAATCTCTTCATCCTGGATGCGCATCCGGGCCCAGCTCTTTCCGTCGCTCGCAGCCAGCGGCCGGAGCCGGAGCGTCGCCCCTGGGACGTGCACGGTAGGGGTCGGTTCGGGCCAGCCGGGGTGGCTTGCCCGACCGAGGAAATTGAACATCGTTAAGCCCGCTGTTGGAGGAATAGCACGTCCACGATATCGCCGGGACGGACCTCGGAGACATCGGCGGGAATGCGGATGATGGCGTTGGCCTCAGCCAGTCCGGCGAGCAGGTGGGCCGGGCTGCCGGAGACACCACCGATGCCGTCGACCAGGTAATCGTGCGTTTCCGCATCTCGCATCAGGCGGGCACGGATGAAGCCGAGACGGCCTGGAATGGACTCGATACGCCCCAAAGCGCGCGCCTTGACCGTGCGGCGGGTCGGGACACGCTTGCCCAAGGACGTACGGATTGCCGGGCGGATGAGCGCCTCGAAAATCACTAGCGCGCTCACCGGATTCGACGGGAGCAGAAAGACCGGGATGCGATCCTCGCCGATGAGACCGAAGCCTTGAGCGGAACCAGGATGCATGGCGACGCGGGTCGTGTCGATATCGCCCAGCTCGCCGAGAGCCTCCTGGATGGGTTTCGCACTCGAACCGCCGACGGCACCTGTAATGACGATGAACTCGCTCTTCTGCGCCTGGACAGCGAGCTGCTCTTTGAGTCGGCGCGGCTCGGCATTGATGATGCCGACGCGGTTCGCATCTGCGCCGGCGTCTTTCGCGGCAGAGGCCACCGCATAGGAGCTGACGTCGTAGACCTGCCCCAGGCCAGGGTTGCGGTCGATGTCGACGAGCTCGAGGCCGTACGACATCACAGTCACGCGGGGGCGCGGGTAGACCAGCACTTTATCGCGGCCGGTGGCGGCGAGCAGGCCGATCTGAGCCGGGCCGAGAACCGCACCGGAGCGGACAGCGATATCGCCGGGCTGAATATCATCACCCTCACGGCGGATGAAGTCGCCGGAGCGAACCGGGCGATGCGGGGTGACGCGTTTGCGGCCACGGTCGGACCATTCGAGGGGTAGAACTGCGTCGGCAAGCGTGGGCAGCGGCGCGCCCGTCGCAACGCGGACAGCCTGGCGGGGCTGCAGGCGCAGTGGTTTCTGGGAGCCAGCGGCCACTTCACCGACAACAGGGAGGGAAGCCTCAGGCGCAGGCGAATCCTCTTTGTGGCCGAGGCTCTTTCCGCCCCCGACATCGACGGCACGGACTGCGTAGCCATCCACCGCGGCCTGGGAGAATCCGGGCAGCGGCGAGGTCGCCTGCACCTCTTCGGCACACATGAGGCCAAGCGCGTCGGTAATGCCGATGCGGATCGGCTCGGGCGTCATCGTCGCATCGATGATCAAGGCAAGGTGGTCGTCGACACTACGCATGGTCCCCTCCTGGATGGTCCTAGAGTTCCGCCTCGTAATCAGCGATGATCTGCTTGATCGCCTTGTACAGCGCCGGACCGTACTTCTCGTGGCGCAGCCCGAAGTCCACATTGGCGGGGATGTACCCGCCCGGGTTGCCCAGGTCGTGGCGCTTGCCGTTGTGCACGACGACGTGGACCGGGTGCCCCTCGTTGATCATCAGCTCAATCGCGTCGGTCAGCTGCAGCTCACCGCCCTTGCCGGGCTCGATGCGGCGGAGCGCGTCGAAGATCTTCCGGTCGAGCAAGTAACGGCCGGTCGCGACGAAATTAGAAGGTGCGTCGGCCGGGTCCGGCTTTTCCACCATGCCGACAACGCGCTTGACATCGTCATGGCCCTCAACGTCGCGGACATCGAAAACGCCGTAATTGAAGACTTCTTCCGGGCTGACTTCAAATGCGCACAGCACAGAGCCGCCGAGCTCCGCGCGCACATTCGCCATCTTCTCCATCACGCCGGTGGGCAGCACCAGGTCGTCGGGAAGCATCACGGCGACGACGTCCTCGCCGTCATCAAGGATCGACTCCGCGCAGCCGACTGCGTGGCCGAGCCCGAGCGGCTCTTCCTGTACGACAGCTTCCGCCCGGATGATCTCGGCAGCGCGGGAGACTTTCTGTGCCTGCTCCTCTTTACCGCGACCAAGCAGCGTGGCACGGAGCTGCTCGAATTCGCCGAAATGCTCCATGACTTCATCTTTGCCCGGCGCTGTCACCACGGCGAGGCGCTCGGCCCCCAACTGGGCAGCTTCCTCCGCAATCAACTCAATGCCAGGGGTGTCAACCACAGGCAGCAGTTCTTTCGGAACAGTCTTAGTCGCCGGCAGGAAACGCGTTCCCATTCCGGCGGCCGGCACGACGACAGTCTTCACGGCTGCGTCCGGCTTCTGGTCAGAATTCTGCATGAATGAGCAGTTTACCTACAATGATTCCGTGTTCCGTGTAGGCCACTCCGCGAAAGAAGCAATCCGCACCGAGACGCGTCGGCGGCGCGCAAAGAGTGAGCATTCGCTTATCGACGCCGCTGTGGTCTCCCACCTGCTCGATTGGCTCGAGCCAGGGACGCGCGTGGCTGCCTACTCCCCTTTGTCTGGCGAGCCAGGCGGCGAATATCTCCTGCCTGAGTTGAGCAAAACCCACGAGGTGTGGCTGCCGATCACCCCGACAGAGGGGGATCTGCGGTGGGGAAAATATTCGGGTGAACTACACCGTGGCGCGCACTTCGGGATCGGGGAACCGGAGGGGCCGGGTGAGGCGTCGTTAAGCAAGCTCTCGTGCGATGCCGTGATCGTTCCCGCTCTCGGCGTGGACCGTTCGGGCGTGCGGCTGGGGCAAGGCGCGGGCTATTACGATCGCGCGCTGGACGGCGTGACGTGCCCGATTATCGCGCTTGTTTATGACGACGAAGTCCACGATGAACTGCCAAGCGAACCACACGACCACCCCATCGACGGCGCCGTGACGCAGTCAGGTTTCATGTGGTTGGGAACCGAACGGGGTGGTCCGGCAGTCCAATAAAGCATGGACTTGTCTGGCTTTTTCGATTTTCTCCGCACTCCCGGCTACCGCCGGGCCGTTGTGCTGCGCCGAAGCGCTGCCGCTGTTCTGGTCGCCGGCGCAGCACTGAGTGCCCTGATGAACAGGGCGAACGCCGACCCCGGCGTAGTCGTTTTCGCGCGCGACGTGGCCCCGGGCGACGTGGTCGAAGCTGATGATCTCGCGGTGCGTCCGCTCCCGGAAGATGCCGTGCCGTCTTCTGCTGTGGCCTCGCTGGAGGAGGCGTCCGGACAGATCGTCGCCTCGCATGCGTCGGCCGGGGAAGTGGTCACCGCGACGCGACTGCTCGGCCCTGACCTAGTCAGTGCCCTAGTGGGCGATGATGCCGACGAGTTCACATTGGTGCCGGTCAAGCTCGCCGACCCCGACATCCTTCCCATGCTCCACCACGGCGACCACGTGTCCGTCGTCACCGCCGGCGAAAAAGAAGCGATCACGGTGGCGGAATCCGGAATAGTCGTCATCGCCGGAGCGCCTGAAGAAGATGATGACCCCAGTTCGGGACTACTTCTCTTATTGCGGCACCGTGATGCGTCGGCAGTGGCAGCCGCGTCGTTGACCTCGCCGCTCGCGGTGGTCATAGCATATCGCGAGCGATGAACTATGCGAATTTTCGTTGAAATCTCTGGAAACTTGGACAGTGGGTGATGGTCTTATCTAATTCACTGTAGTAACTTCTGTCAGGCACTAAACTTCGCTACTCCCCTAGGAGGGAATCCTCATGCTCAAGGGCTTCAAAGACTTCATCATGCGCGGCAACGTCATCGACCTCGCAGTCGGTGTCGTTATCGGTGCCGCATTCACCGCCATCGTGACCGCCTTCTCCGACAACATCATCAACCCGCTGATCAACTCGATCGGCGGCGCCGACTTCTCCTTCGGCTTCAAGATCATTTCCGGCGACGAGTCCACCTTCATTGACTTTGGCGCTCTCGTCACCGCGATCATCAACTTCCTGCTGATCGCCGCTGTCGTCTACTTCCTCATCGTCGCCCCGATGAACAAGCTGGATGAGCAGCAGAAGATCCGCAAGGGCATCGACCCGAACGCTGAAGACCCGACCGAGCAGGAGCTGCTCACCGAGATCCGCGACCTGCTCGCGCAGGGAAAGAACCCGCAGATCAAGGGCTAATCTCCGTGATGCGGCGGCCGCTCCTCTTCGTAGTTAGCGGCTGCGTCACCCTCCGGCAGCGCATCGTCTAATTCAACGATCCGCTCGCCATCACCAGCGGACCGTCCGGTTTCCGGGCGGTCCGCTTTTCTGTCGTAATCGACATCCAAGATGCGCCGTGCCCGACGTCTTTTCCGGGAAGCCATTTACTGCACGCTGTACTTGCGCAGCTCGCTGATGAGGTGGGCGACCAGCGGCGCGATCGTCGACATACCGTCGCGGATCGCCGCACGCGACGGCGCCAAGTTGACCACGACGGTCGAACCCGACACGCCGCAGATGCCGCGGGACGTGCAGGCATCGACAGCGCCGCACGATTGGCCGGATGCGCGCACCGCCTGTCCCACGCCGGGGACGAGCTGGTCGATCACTGCGCGAGTCGCCTCCGGGGCCTTATCGCGCGGGCCGACACCAGTGCCGCCGACGGTGACCACCAGGTCAACACCCCCGACGACTGCGGTTTCAATGACCTTGCGGATCTCGGACTTCTTCGACTTCACGCTAACCACGCCGTCGACCTTGTAGCCCATCTCCTGGAGCAGCTCGAGGACCAGCTGGTCCGTACCCTCGGCGATAGCGCCGTTGCGCTTGTGATCGCTAATCAGAACCGCGAGCGCGCATGGCTGGGCCGGCAGCTCGACTTCCGCCTCCGATGCGAGCAGGAATGCCTCGTCCGGCTCGTTGAGGTCTAGCGCGTCAAGAGTGTTTGACATGATCGGGCTCCTCGCGGTTCGTCGTTGATTCTCTTTGCTACTTAGAGAACCTACTCGGAACTTAGAGTCACCTCTACCGTTCTGGATTCCTCGGAGCCTTCGGAGTGGACCTCGAGCTCCACGGTCTCACCGAAATCGAAGGAGCGGGTAGCTGCGACGAGGGCATCCGACGATTCGATCAAACGGTCATTGATACGGGTAACAATGTCGCCGGCTTTAAGTCCGCCCTTCTCCGCTGGGCTGCCGGGCTGGACTTTGCTCACGAGTGCACCGCCCGTTTGGGCACGAATGTCTACTTCAACGCCCAACATCGGCTGGCGGGCTTTACCTTCGTTGATGAGCTGTTCGGCGACGCGACGCGCGAAATTCGAGGGGATGGCGAAGCCGAGGCCGATGGAGCCCGCCTCACCCGACTCACCCTGCGACAGCGACGCGATGACGGAGTTCATGCCGATGAGGTGGCCGTTCATGTCCACCAGCGGGCCGCCGGAGTTACCGGGGTTGATCGCGGCATCGGTCTGAATGCCGTCCATCAGGGAGGACTGTCCCCCACCTTGGGCCGCACGCACGGGGCGATTGAGGGCTGAGACGATGCCCGTGGTCACCGTCGCCGATAGACCGAGCGGCGAACCGATCGCTACGACGGACTGGCCGACGGCAAGGTCGCTGGAATCGCCGAACTGGATCGTGGGCAGGTCCTTGACGCCCTCGATCTGAATCACGGCGACATCGGTGTTCACATCGGAGGCGATGAATTTAGCGGGGTGCTTCGTGCCGTCGTTAAGCGTCACGCGCACCTGCGCGCCTTCGCCGCCAGCTTCCGCGACAACGTGGTGGTTCGTGAGCACCATGCCGTCAGCGCTGATGATCGACCCAGAGCCTTCTGCCCCACCCTTGCGCGTGGCCACCTCGATGGACACGACAGCCGGCAGAACCGACTCGGCGACTTTCTCCACGGAACCGTCCGGTGCCGGAGTGCGCTCCTTTTTCACCGGGGCCTCGAGCGAGTTCTGGTTGTTGCTGGCACCAATAGAGGTCTCGCTGCCGGTCAGCATGCTCGCGGCGGCACCGCCGCCCACGCCTCCGATCAGACCTGTGATGAGCGAAATAGCGAGGACTGCTCCCGCCCCCAACCCCTTTTTCTTCTCCGGCTGGACGGGGAATGGCTCGCTATACTGCGGCGGCACCACGGGCTCGCCGAAACCTTGGTTCATTTCCGGAGTTGTCATGCTCGGTGATTGTCCTCTTTAACGCTGTGTCAGTTCTTTATTCTGATCCGTCCTTATCGTAGTAGTTGCTGAGCAATCACTGTGCGGGCCGGCCCGGAAAAACGACGCGGATGCGTGCTCCGCCGTCGTCGGAGTCCTCAATCGCGGTGGAAGCGCCGTGCCGCTCGAGAACTTGTCCGGCAATGGACAGGCCCAATCCCGAACCCGGCATGGAGCGCGATTCGGGCGCTCGGTAGAAGCGCTCGAAGACTTTCTCGCGGACCTCCGGATCAATGCCTGGTCCGGAATCGTCGATAATCAGCACGGCGCTGCGCGTCGCCGCGCGCAAGGAGACGCGCACGACACCGCCGGGCGGGGACCATTTCGCGGCGTTGTCGAGGAGGTTGACGGGCGCGCGCGATAAGGCGGCGCGGTCGGCGTCGAGGATCCACGGGTCTGCGCGGAATCGGAAATTCACGTCCGGGCGGCGGCGCTGCACGCGGGTCATTGCCTCTGTCAGGAGGTGGTCCAGTCGCACCGGCTCGAATTCCTTGTGCAGGTCGTCCTCGCGCGCCAAGTCCACAATGTCACCGATGAGCGTGGACAACTCCCCCATTTGGGCGTTGACATCATCTTCGAGCGCGTCGAGTTCCTCCTGCGGCATCTGCGCCATCTGCCCGGAACGGTGCAGCATGATGAGGAGCTCGATATTCGTGCGCATCGACGTCAACGGCGTGCGCAATTCGTGGCCCGCGTCAGCGACGAGCTGAGCTTGGCGCACGCGCGATTCGTTGAGCGATTCCATCATCGAATTGAGCGATTCAGTCAGCTTGGCGTACTCATCACTACCCACGACCTCAATGGGCTCCAGTCTCCCTTCAGTGGAGACATTGTCCATTGCGCGACGGAGACGGCCGACAGGGCGAACAGTCACGCGCGCAATGATGCTGCCCGTCAGTGCCGCAAGCAGGGTGCCCAGACCGACGATGCCCGCGAGAATCGCTTTCAGCCGACTTTGCAGGTGCGAGAAATGAGCACGGTTGTGCGCCACCGCGACCGTCGTGCCGTGATCATTACGCAGCACGGAGACCATCTCGTCTCCGTATTCGAGCTGCGACCAATTCGCGGGATCACCGTCGCGCGCCATCCGGTCCACAGGCATTGGATCGCCAACGAAGAACTCGTGTTCCTGCCGCGAGACAGACGCACGGTAGCCAGGGTTATCGGCCCTGAACTTATCGACGATCGACCGCAGCGCCTCATCATCCGCCGTGCCGTCATCCACCTGCCGCATCAGCGCGATGGTGCGGGAATTCAGTGCACTGAGTTCATGCTCCTCCATTGCGCCGAACACGGCGATATACGACATCACTGCGGTCGCGCCAACCGCCGTTGCCACGCCCGCGCCCGCAAATGTGGCGATCCTGCCGCGGACGGGAGAGGTGCGCGCCGGACGCAGATCCATATCTCCGTCCGCAGTGATGCGGCGAAGGATCACGGAGCGGTCTCCCGCAGGACATAACCCACGCCACGGACAGTGTGGATCAGACGCGCCTCGCCGCCAGCCTCAGTTTTCCGGCGCAGGTACCCGATATACACCTCCAAGGCATTACCGGAGGACGGGAACTCGTACCCCCAGACCTCCTCGAGAATCGTCTGGCGGGACAGCACGCGACGCGGGTTGCGCATCAGAACTTCCAACAGGGAGAATTCAGTCCGCGTCAGGGAGATGTGCCGGTCACCGCGGTAGACATCGCGGGAAATCGCATCGAGGTGTAGGTCTTCGAAAGTCAGCTCAGCACTAGGGCCTCGCTTCTCGACGTCCGCCGCGTCCGCCTGCGCACGGCGAAACAGGGAGCGCACGCGGGCCAGCAACTCTTCGAGAGCGAACGGCTTGGGCAGGTAGTCGTCCGCGCCAGCATCGAGGCCGGCGACGCGCTCGGCGACACCGTCGCGGGCGGTGAGCATGAGAATCGGTCGGTCGTACCCAGTGGAGCGCAGTTCGCGGCACACCCCGAGTCCGTCGAGACGCGGCATCATCACATCCAGAATGGTGAGATCCGGTTGCTCGGCCCTGATCATGTCCAAGGCTTGCACGCCATCTTCTGCCAGGATGACGTCGTACCCATTGAATTTCAGGGAACGGCGCAGGGATTCGCGGACTGCCTGCTCATCGTCGACCACCAGAACTTTCATGCGATCTATTATGGGCAATTTCGCCTGCATATGCGAAAAGCCGGCCACCAAAATAACGGTGACCGGCTTCTAGCTATCGAGTTTTGGCACCGAGCTTAGAACTGCTCGACGTCGATCAGGCCCTGCTCAGCAGCCTTGACCAGGCGGCGCGGGATACGCACGGTCTGACCGTCGATCTTGACTTCCTGCAGTGCGGCGTTGTCAGCCTTCCACTGGGAACGACGGTGGTGCGTGTTCGAACGGGACTTACGGAACTTCGGGGTTGCCATGGTGTCTTTCCTCCTTTACCGCGATTAGTTGGCGGACTTCTTCTTGCGGCGGGCCATGCCACCGAAGCGGCGGTTGAACTTCTCGACGCGGCCAGCGGTGTCCATGACACGCTGTGCGCCAGTCCAGAACGGGTGCGACTCGCTAGTCACGTCGACGACGATGAGCGGGTACTCGTTGCCGTCCTCCCACTGGACAGTACGGTCAGAGGTCGCGGTGGAACGGGTCAGGAACTGGCGGCCAGTACCTGCGTCCTGGAAGATCACCGGGTGGTAATCAGGGTGGATATCTTTTTTCATCTCTTCGTTTCCCTCAGGATTGATACTTCAGGTCGGTTCCGGGATGCTTATCCGGATCGTGCCTGAGTTGGGTTCGAAAATGGTCTTTATTCGAACAGTGCGTAAGTATCGCGCACGCACCTGATCGAACAACTCGAAACATCTTACAGGGGTTAAATGCATTCTCGAAATCAATCGGCCCTGCCAGCCCTGGTTTGCCTTTTGTGGTTTGCCTTTTGCAAGACTCGCGGGACAAAATGCCAGGTCGCATTTCCACCTTTTACCTAAAGGCAAACCACAGAAGGCAAACCACAGAAGGCAAACGAAATCCTTGCGGGCGCAGGCCGTCGATAAGCGAACAAGCGATTATGAAATGAGTTCCCGCGCGTGTAGTGTTTACTCTCGCTGTTGTCGAAGTACACGTTTACGCTTAGTCAACCGGTGACTTGCGACGCCCTCGTTCATCACGGCCATCCTCACATTTCCGGCCGATAACCATTTGCGAGCGCGGCGTCCACCTCATAGTCTCCGTGGCTCAAGCGGCTAGGAGAAAGAAGTAACCAATGTCGGCACATTGCCAGGTCACGGGAAAGAAGCCGTCTTTCGGCAAAACCGTGTCTCACTCGCACCGCCGCCATTCGCGCCGTTGGAACCCCAACGTGCAGAAGCGGCGTTTCTACCTGCCCTCCGAGGGCCGTACCATCACGCTCAATGTTTCCACCAAGGGTCTGAAGATCATTGATCGCGACGGCATCGAGTCCGTCGTTGCTCAGATCCGCGCCCGAGGGGAGAAGATCTAGCTCATGGCACGTAACGATATCCGCCCGATCATCAAGCTCAAGAGCACCGCGGGCACCGGCTACACCTACGTCACCCGTAAGAACAAGCGCAACAACCCGGACCGCATCACGCTGAAGAAGTACGATCCGGTTGCGCGCAAGCACGTTGAATTCCGCGAGGAGCGATAAGAATGGCGAAGAAGTCCAAGATCGCTAAGAACGAGAAGCGCAAGGAGATCGTCGAGCGTTACGCTGAGCGCCGTCAGGAGCTCAAGGCGATCATCCGTAACCCGGAGACGTCCGACGAGGACCGTCTCGAAGCTCAGTTTGAGCTCAACCGTCAGCCGCGCGATGCCTCCCCGGCTCGCGTCCGTAACCGCGACTCGCACGACGGCCGCCCCCGCGGCTACCTCCGCAAGTTCGGCCTGTCCCGCGTCCGTATGCGCGAGATGGCCCACCGCGGTGAGCTGCCGGGCGTCCGCAAGTCCTCGTGGTAAGCAAGGGAGTGCATGTAAATGAAGCGCAATAACAACCGCAAGGTGCGGATGGAGCAGTCCCGCCGCCCGAAGAAGAACCCGCTCAAGGCCAAGGGCATCGAAGCTGTGGACTACAAGGACATTGAGACCTTGCGTCTGTTCATCTCCGATCGCCACAAGATCCGTTCGCGTCGCGTCACTGGCCTGACGCCGCAGCAGCAGCGCCAGGTCGCTACCGCTGTGAAGAACGCACGCGAGATGGCTCTCCTGCCGTTCACGACCCGCTAATTAGCCAAGGTTGACGATGACAGCGTAGAGTTTCGACTTCTCCCCCGCATCCAGTTTTGGAGGCGGGGGAGATTTTTTTATGTGCAGGCGGCTTCGGGAGCGGCGTTGAGAGCTGGGCCGAGCTCGGTCACGAGCTGGGTGAGCATCACTTGCGCGGATTCGTAGGTGCCGTCCGCCGCGCTCGCAGCGATAGCGACGGGAATCGTGCGGCCTGCAGCGTCCGGCACGAGTCCCAGTTGACGGACCTCGTACGCACCGCTTATCGACGGCCCCCATCCCCCTTTGAACCGCGCCCCCGGGATCGTTCCGAGGCCGTAGTTCTGGGCGACATTCCCCATCATCTCGAGGACCGGGCCAGAGCCTGCGACACAGCCCAGGTTCGACGCGAACCGCGCTTGGTCGGCAACGCTCCACTGCGTCTGGCCGAAGGCGGAAAAGCCTGGGCGGGTGATATTTCTTTCGACCGTGACGGGGGTTCCGCCTTCGGCGAGGACAGCTTCCACCGCTTCCGGAGTGGTGGCATTCCACAGCATGTCCGCTGCCCCGTTATCGGAGACCTCGATGGCGTTGGTGGCCTCCACCGTCATCTCGGGGTGCTCTTTGAGAGCAGCGATCGCCACCGGGACCTTCATCGTGGACCAGGACGCGAAACCGGATGCGTCGCCGGCGGCCGACTCGCCCATCGACACCGCCGCTGTTCCTCCGTGCGCTGCGACGACCTGCTCGACTGCGGAGGTGAGCTCAGCGTTGACATCAGCGCCGGAAGGTTCGCGCTTTTCAGGAGTTTTCGGCTGCGCCGCTTCTGACGGTTCCGACAGTTCTGGCGATTCTGACGTGGGCTTGGCGGTCTCAGTCACGGTGGTGACATCGACGGGTGCCGGCTCTTCCAGGGGGTCGCCGACGGTGCAAGCGGTGAGGCACAGCGCCGCCCCCAGCACGCCTCCGGTCAGTGCTTTCCTCACGAGATATATACCGCCGCATTACGGCCACCGGTGCACACGACCTGGTCTCCGCGGTCACGGCAGGTCATCGTGTAGTTCTTACCGGTACGGGGGCTGTAGACATCCACGAGCGTCACATTCGGGCCCCCTTCCTCACGGCATGCCGCCTTGAAGTCATTGAAGACGTTCTTGGCAAAGCCCGGGGTGGTCACCTGCGAGTCTGTGACATCCCATGACGAATAGTCGCACTTCGGCTTTTCTTCCTTGGTCGGCGGCGGCGCGTCAACAGTCTGCGTGACCGTGGATTTTGATGCCGGCGCCGACTCAGGCGCGGAGATCTTGGACAATGCTGCGGTCTCTTCGGTCTCCTGCTTCGAACCGGAGAAAAAGTAGAACGCGAGGAAGCCGACGAGGGCAAGAGCCAGCATCACCGCGATCGTGCTGACGACGATCAAAGCAGTGTTCGAATTCTTCGGGGCTGGCTGCTCAGGTGTGTCCCACGTCGGTGTGCTCACGTTGATTATCCTTTGCTCCGCGAGAAAAAGGTCCTTCAAAGACCTCTAGTTTAGTCCCTAGTGTGCGAAGTGGCGCGTCCCTGTGAAGTACATCGTGACACCGGCTTCATTCGCAGCGGCGATGACCTCCTCATCGCGGATGGAACCGCCCGGCTGGACAACGGCCTTCACACCTGCGTCGGCAAGGATCTGGAAGCCGTCGGCGAACGGGAAGAACGCGTCCGATGCGGCGACTGCACCGTTTGTGCGGTTGCGTCCCTCGTCGAGAGTGTTAGCGCGGTCGACAGCGAGCTTCGCGGAATCGACGCGGTTTACCTGGCCCATGCCCACGCCCACAGCGCCGCCGTCGGCGGCAATGAGAATGGCATTGGACTTCACGCAGCGGATGGCATTCCATGCGAACTCGAGGTCCTTGAGGGTCTCTTCGTCAGCGGCTTCGCCAGCGGCGAGCGTCCAATTCTCCGGCTTGTCGCCCTCAGCCTGGTAGATATCACGGTCCTGGACGAGCATGCCGCCGGAGATCTGCTTGATCTCCTTGCCCTCGCGCTCCGGCTTCTCGGCGGTGAGTATGCGCAGGTTCTTCTTGGTCTGCAGCAGCTCTAGCGCGTCGTCGGCGAAGCTCGGGGCGATGATCACCTCAGTGAAGATCGGCTTGACCTGCTCGGCCATTTCCAAGGTGACTTCGCGGTTGGCGGCGATCACGCCACCGTAGGCGCTGACCGGGTCGCAGGCGTGGGCCTTCTTGTGAGCCTCGGCGATGGAGTTCTCAGAAACAGCGATGCCGCACGGGTTGGCGTGCTTGATCACGGCGACGCACGGGCGCTCGTGGTCCCAGCATGCGCGCCACGCCGCATCGGCGTCCTGATAGTTGTTGTAGGACATCTCCTTGCCGCCGTGCTGGGTAGCGCCGGCCAGGCCGGTGCCGTCGGAGGTGAGGCTTGCGGCCTGGTGCGGGTTCTCGCCGTAACGGAGCTGCTTCGAACTTCCCAGCTGCTCATCGAACCAGGTGGAAACAGCCGCATCGTACTGTGCCGTGTGCGCGAACGCGTCGGCCGCGAGCTGGCGGCGCTGGCCCTCGTCGAAGCCGCCGGCCTTGACGGCTTCCGCAACGTCCCCGTACTTGGCGGGATCGACGACGATCGCCACCGACGGGTGATTCTTCGCCGCCGCGCGGACCATGGACGGGCCGCCGATATCGATCATCTCGACGACCTCATCGAAGCCAGCACCGGAAGCGACCGTCTCGGAGAACGGGTAGAGGTTCACCACGACAAGCTCGAACGGCTTCACGCCGAGCTCTTCGATCTGCTTGGCGTGGTCGTCCTTCCGCAGGTCAGCCAGGATGCCGGCGTGCACGTGCGGGTGCAGTGTCTTCACACGGCCCTCGAGGACCTCTGGGAAGCCAGTCACCTCAGCGACCTCGGTGACCTTTACGCCTGTGTCCTTGATGCGTTGCGCCGTGGAACCGGTGGAGACGATCTCCACCCCGGCCTCTGCCAGAGCGGCAGCGAGTTCCTCAATCCCGGTCTTGTCGTAAACGCTGATCAGTGCGCGTTTGATGGGGGTGCGATTGCTCATGCTCGGAATTCGACCTTTCCAGTAGTTGAGGGTTCGGCGCGGTTCAACGTGTCCACGATGAGTGCGCGCTCGACTTCCTTGATGCGTTCGTGCAAGTCTTCTTCAGTCTCCCCCTCGCGCACGTCGACCGCACGCTGGGCGATGATCTCGCCGGTATCCACACCGGCGTCGATGTAGTGGACGGTGGTGCCTGTGACCTTCACGCCGTACGCGAGCGCGTCGCGCACCGCGTGGGCGCCGGGAAAAGCAGGCAGCAACGCCGGGTGGGTATTGATCAGACGACCTTCGAAACGCGCGAGGAACGCCTCCCCCACGATTTTCATGAAGCCGGCTGACACCACGAGATCCGGGTCCCCCACCGTTTCAGCGAGCCGCCGGTTCCAATCGTCCCGGTCACCCTCGAGCGCCACGACCTCAGTGCGCACGCCTGCTTTGCGCGCGCGGTCCAACGCCGGGCATTCCACATCGGCGACCACAAGATCGACCGAATATGAGCCCTGGTTATCCAGGATCGCCTGAAGCAACGTCCCCGATCCGGAGACGAGCACCGCTACAGAAGTCTGAGAAGTCTCTGCCACGGAAGATCAGTCTAGCTGCTCCTCGCTTTTCACCGAGATCGCCGTCGACCCGCCCCCAGAAGCAGCAGGCTTATCGACGTCCCCCTCGTCCTCGGGTTCCTCTGTTTCTTCAGATCCTTCGGCTTCCTCGGGTTCTTCTGCTTCGATGACCTCGGGCTCTGCTTCTTCTGCTTCTTCCCCAGGCTCTTCTTCTGCCTCGATGACCTCCGGCTCAGGCTCTTCTTCCGGCTCCTCTTCTTCTGGCTTCTCCTCTTCCTCGAGTTTCTCTTCGTTGCGCGTCTGCATGAAGTAGGCAACGAGCCAGGCGGCACCCGAGATGAGAGCTGTCCACAGGGCCGCGGCGAGGGCGAAGAACCACGGATTCGGGCCGACCCAGCCGTAGGCGCCGACCTCGCCGCCGGACATGAGTCCCGCTACCGCGGCGAAAGCAGCCGCCAGCGCAGCCGCGAAGACAATTCCGAGTCCAACTAAACGGCGGGAGAGCACGAAGTGGATCATCACAGCGGCCGGAATGACCAAAAGGACCGGGGCCCAGACTGGAACATCGCCGGGGATAGCGGCGAACAGCGGGAACGGCGGAAGCGGTACCAGCGCGGCGCCGAAGAGAGACACTCCGCCCTGGGCGATATCGAAAGGCGCGCCCAGAAGAACAGCCAGGGTGGACACCGCGGCATTCGGCAGATACAGCAGACTCAGCGCGACCAACGCGAAGCCGCCACCGGCACCCAAGGTCGGGAACTCGCCGAGTAGCTCGTTGATCCGACCGAACCCGAGCGCCAGGAAAATCAGGTACACGACCGCCGCGGCGGCGAGCAAGCGGAGGCAGAGGCGAACGATGGCGCGGGCGGCGTCGTAAAGCGAATCGGGCGCGCCGAGACGCGCAAGAAGCGCTTTCCACAGGCGGCCGCTCATGCCGCACGCCATGCCCGCGAGGTGGACGACGACCGGTATCAGGAGGGCCTTGTGGAGCGCAGGCGGCGCCAACGGAAAGACTGCCGTGGCATCTTCCACCATGAACCACGCGACCGCGGAAAGTGTGAACGGTATGAGCACGACCAGTCCGAAGATCACGTACAGGTCGAGAATGCTCACGCGTTCGCGGGTAGCCGCACGCACACGCCACGCGATCAGCGCCGCCACCCCAATGACAGGAGCCAGCGGCATCGCGCCGAGCGTCACGCCCTGAAAACTCACCGGAACGCCGTGCAGTACGAACCACAGCTCCGCGATCGACGACGGCAAAGCAGCGAGACGGCCACCCGTGAGCAGAATCGTCCCCAGACACACGACAACGATGCCGAGCACCACAACGAGGTTCGGAACACCCACGTACGGAAGGTAGTGCCGGACACGCTCCTTCATCGTCGTGGGAGCCTGCTCCGTAGCGGGTGTGCGGTTCGCGGCGTCGTTACGCTCCGCGCGGGCACGGCGACGGCTTATCGACGGTGCCGTGCCAGTCGATCTACTTGGCGGACTAGACTTCTTGCTCATCACCTTCAACTTTGGCACGTGGACGGTGCGATTGGGAGCTGGGACACGATTCAGTAACCGTTCCCAATCGCTGTGTAACGCATGAAGGTTCATACACGAATATATGAATCTCACTACTTAGCTTGCTTGCGGCGCTGAGACTCGCTACTGTTACTCCCCGTAGATAACAAAGAGGTTACGATTCCAGAACGAACCGTTACCCAATGACGATCTCAACGAGGTACACCTTGAACTCTTCGAGCGCACGCCGCACCGCAGGCAAGCACCGCAAGCAGAGCACGAACAAGGGTCGTGTGGCATTAGTCGCGGTAGCAACTGGCGCCGTGGCATCCGGCGGAATCTCCGCCGCATCCGCAGCGAACGCAGACCACGCAAGCGCAGCCCAGGCAGCGCTCGAGGATGCCACCGACGAGGCCGCCGAGGCAGCCCCGCAGATCCTCGCCATCAGCGAGTACAAGCCCGTGGACAACCTGTCTGAACAGCTGGGGAAGGCTGTTGAGTACGCAAAGGTTCGCTCCGCCGCCGATCTCGCTGCCCGCGCACCGCTGTCCGTGAAGCCGGCTGAGGGCACCTTCACCTCCGGCTTCGGTCCGCGTTGGGGCTCCTTCCACAAGGGCGTCGACATTGCCAATGCCATCGGCACCCCGATCCGCGCCGTGTCCGACGGCGAGGTCATCGACGCAGGCCCGGCTGGTGGCTTCGGCAACTGGGTCCGCCTGCGCCACGAGGACGGCACGATCACCGTCTACGGCCACATGGAGACCATTGACGTCGCCGTCGGCGACAAGGTCCACGCCGGCCAGAAGATCGCCGGCATGGGTTCGCGCGGCTTCTCCACCGGTTCGCACCTCCACTTCGAGGTCCACCCGAACGGTGGCGAGGCTATCGACCCGGCCCCGTGGCTGGCCGAGCGCGGCATCTCCCTCTAAAAAGTTTTCATTCCCCCCGGCTTGAACTAGCCCCCGAAAGTTGGACTGGTTTAATTCTAGGCGGTGAGGGCTTCAAGGGTCTGATTCCGATATTGCATCGGAGTCAGGCCCTTTAGTCGTTGTTGGATGCGTTCGGTGTTGTACCACCCGATGTACTCGTCGATCGCTTGGTTGAACTCTGCGACGGTGTCGAAGACTTCGCCGTGGTACATCTCTGTCTTCAAGTGTCCAAAGAAGTTCTCCATGACCGCGTTGTCGTAACAGTTGGCTTTACGCGACATCGACTGCACACCACCGTTGTCGCCGATTAGGTCACGCCAGGAGGCATGCTGGTACTGGAAGCCTTGATCGGTGTGCATCATCCACCCGGGTTCAGGTGCACACGCTGCGATCGCCTTGGACAAAGAATCGGTGGTAAACGCTGTCGACGGCGATGTGGCAACGGTGTGGGCAACGATGGAGCGGTCGAACAAGTCCATCACCGGCGACAAATACACCTTGCGGCCTGCGACCCTGAACTCGGTGACGTCGCTGACAAAGACGGTGTTTGGCTGATCTGGGGTGAACTTGCGGTCGAGCTTGTTGTCAGCGATGTGGCTGATCGTCCCAGCGTAGGAAACATAAGGCCTGCGTTGGCGGATCTTGGCTCGAAGACCCATCTCGCACATGAGTTTGTAGACGAGCTTGTGGTTGACCACCCAGCCCTGGTTGCGCAGGTCCAGTAGCACCCGCCGGTAGCCATAGCGATGCTTGTTGCGTTCGAAGCTTTCCCGGATCGCGTCTTTGAGCACTGCGTACTTATCCGGCTCGCTGAGTCGTTTCTGGTGGTAGAAGAACGTCGATCTCGGCATGCCCGCCGCATCCAAAAGGTATTGCAGACGATGCTGTGACTTGAGGATGACGATCGCCTGGACTTTCAGGCGCGTCCCTGGTTCCTCAAGTCCCGCAATTTTTTTAGATAAGCGTTCTCCGCTTCCAACCGCGCGATCTGACGGCGCAGCTTCTCTTCTTCTGTAAGCCGCTTCGGTGCAGACGAGCCTTTGGGTCTGCCCTTCGGCTTCGGCTTTAGCGCCTCATCGCCACCTTTGCGCCATTTCCGGGACCAATCTTTGACGAGCTGGTCTGACGACAGGCCAAACTCACGGGCAAGATCCATCCTTGTCTCGCCGGCAAGGTGGCGCTGGACAACTTCCTTTTTGACCTCGAACGAATACTGCTGCTTTGTCGGTTTCTCCACAAGACATAGCCTGCCATGCAGCTCAAACCGCCGATAGAAGTTGCGTATTGCGCTTGTCGAACCCCCGACGATGTTCGCAGCTGCTCGGTATCCCATGCCCTGTTCGAAACACTCCACCAACTGCTCGCGCTGCTCTTCACTTAGCGAACTTCGTGCTCTCAATGAAAACTACTCCCCACTAGTCGGTAACTGATTTCTCAGTCCAACTAATGGGGAGCAGTTCAGCTCACCCGGGGGGAATTTTTATGCGCTTTTCACCCCCGGCGGGAAATTCACATAATTCACTCTTGCCACACTAGCTAACTGCTTTTACCTGCATTTTTGGATGTAGTTTCGCCCTTTTCTGCACGTCAACAGCAATAAATGGCATTGATTGGGGTGGTTTCTGCCGCTAGCATGTTGCGAGTTGGAAAATGCCTATACTCCCGAAGCGTAAAAGGACGACAGACGACATGAAACGACGCCTCCTCGTCGCCGCCGTGGCACTGAGCATCCCCCTGACCGCTATTCCCGCCCACGCACTCTCCGTCTCCGTCAACGGACAGCAAGTCGATGGTCTCGGCCCCGCCCTGCCGTCGATCGGTGTGGCGCTCGACGACATTTTCTCCAAGGGCGCGACCTTCTCTGCCGCGGGCTACCAGGTCGTCTACGACCCCCGCGTGCTTCCCGAGTACAACGAAGAGGAAGCCACCGCCGACGTCCCGACCACGTCTGTCACCGATCAGTCAGGCACCACCTCGAACGGAAATAAGGTCGTCATGCCGACCCAGGGCCGCTTCACCTCCGGCTTCGGCCCACGTTGGGGCACCTTCCACTACGGCATCGATATCGCCAATGATCTGGGCACCCCGATCCTCGCCGTCATGGACGGCACCGTGATCAACGCCGGCCCGGCACGCGGTTTCGGCAAATGGGTGCGTGTGCGCCACGACGACGGTTCCATCAGCGTCTACGGCCACGTCCGCTCGTTCAACGTGAATGTGGGCGACCGCGTCTCCGCCGGCCAGCAGATCGCCGAGATGGGCAACGAGGGCCACTCCACCGGCCCGCACCTGCACTTTGAGATCTTGCCGGACGGCGAGAACCGAGTGGACCCGGTGCCGTGGTTCGCCGAGCGCGGCATCACCGTCTAAGCGGCTAGATCTTCTCCATCGGCACGCCGCCGATGAGCATGAGCCGCACCGTTCCACTCGAACCGAAATCGATGGTGACGGTCTCCCGCGGACCGACACCGTCAACGCTCATAACCGTACCCAGCCCGTACTTCGCGTGGTTGACACGGTCCCCCTTCGCCAGCTGAAGGTTCTTATTCACCTTCACGCTGCTCTCACTCCGGCGCCTCGTGCGTCGCGCGGGAACCGGACTGCCCCACGCGTCCGAGGAAAACGAGCGCTCCGGTTCCACCCGCCGCCAGTCGAGGAGGTCCTCAGGGACTTCCGCGAGGAAGCGACTGGCGGGGTTGGTCACCGGGGAGCCCCACGAGGACCGCAGCATCGCACGGGTCAGGTACAATTGCTCGCGTGCGCGGGTAATGCCGACATAAGCAAGACGGCGTTCTTCCGCGAGTTCATCCGGATCACCCAGTGCGCGCAAGTGCGGGAACTGCCCGTCCTCCCAGCCGGTGACAAATACGACTGGGAATTCCAATCCCTTCGCCGTGTGCAACGTCATCAGCGTTACAACGCCCTGTCCCTCATCCGGGATTTGGTCCGCATCAGCGACGAGGGAGACACGCTCCAAGAACGCCTGCAGCGATCCTGGCTGCGCTTCACCGCTGTCCGGGTCGAACTCCTCGTACGCCATCGTGTTCGCGGCATCGGACGAGAACTCCCGGGCCACCGACACAAGCTCGTTGAGGTTGTCCAGCCGTGCCCCGTCCTGCGGGTCATTCGAAGCTTCCAACTCCGCGCGGTAGCCGGTCACATCCAGAATGCGGGCGACCAAACCACCCAAATCCGGCATGCCAGTCACCTCGTTGACGAGTTCGTCCATATCAACGCGCAGACCGTTCAGAATGTCGACGAACCCGGAGATAGCGTTCCGAGAGCGGGACGAGATGGCATCGCCTTCCCCACCCGCGACGTCAATAAGCGCACGCCCGAAGCTGATCTGATGGTTGTCCGCATACAGCGCGACCATCGCCTGCGCCTTGTCACCGATGCCGCGTTTCGGCACATTGATGATGCGGCGCATGCTCACCGAATCATCCGGGTTCTCCAGCACGCGCAAGTAGGCGATGACGTCGCGGATTTCCTTGCGCTCGTAGAAGCGCGTGCCGCCGACCACCTTGTACGGAATGCCTGCGCGGATGAAAATATCCTCCAACGCACGCGACGAGTTGTTCGTGCGGTACATGACCGCGATATCGGAGTAGCCGACTCCTTTATCGGCCAGGGCATCGACCTCGCTGGCAATGAAACGTGCTTCGTCGTGCTCATTGTCCGCGACGTACCCGACGATCTTCTCCCCCTGCCCCAAATCTGTCCACAGCTTCTTCGGACGACGACCGGCATTCTGCGCAATCACTGCATTGGCTGCGGCGAGAATATTCTGCGTCGAGCGGTAGTTTTGCTCCAGCATGATGGTCGTCGCATTCGGGTAGTCACGCTCGAATTCCTCAATATTGCGGATCGTCGCACCGCGGAACGCATAAATCGACTGGTCCGAATCACCCACCACGGCCAGCTCCGGCGCATCCGCACCGTTACCGACGAGCGTGTGGATCAGCTCGTACTGCGCATGGTTCGTGTCCTGGTACTCGTCCACCAACACGTGGCGGAACCGACGCCGGTAGTACTCCACCACCTGGGGGTGGCGCTGGAACAGTCCGACCACCTCGCCGATCAGATCGTCGAAATCCACGGCATTCGCCTCACGCAGACGACGCTGGTACTCGGCATAGACCTTCGCCACCGTCGTCTCAAACGGATTCTTCGTCTTCTCGGCGTTCGTTAGTGCCTGCTCCGGACCGATCAGCTCATTTTTCAGGTTCGAGATCGCATTCGCCAGCGCACGGGGCGAAAACTTCTTCAGATCCAGGTTCGCTTCCTTGGCGATCATGCCGAGCAGACGCCGGGAATCATCCCCGTCATAAATAGTGAAGTTCGTGTTCAGGCCGTTGACCAACTGCGCCTGCTGCCGCAGAATACGCACGCACACTGAGTGGAATGTGGCCACCCACATCCGCTCCGCTTGCGGCCCGATCAGCTGACTGACGCGCTCTTTCATCTCCGTGGCAGCCTTATTAGTGAATGTGATGGCCAGAATCTCCCACGGCGCCACCCCGCGCTCCTGCAGCAGATACGCGATCCTGCGCGTCAGCACAGCCGTCTTGCCGGATCCAGCGCCAGCGACAATGAGCAGCGGGCTGCCGGAGTGTTCAACGGCTGCCTTCTGCTGCGGATTCAACCCCAAAATCAAATCTGTTCCCATGATGGCTCCTACCGTACTTGGCGGGGAGAACCACTCGTCCGGAGCCGTCCGAACACGCTGTGAAATTCGTGGCAGAATCAATGGTTATGAGCGTGGAGAACAGCGATATCAGGCACCCATCCGGCACCGACGACCCGTTGACCGACGAGGAGATCCAGGCCTACCGCCAAGAAATCGACCGGCTCGACCGCGTCATCCTCGACGCCGTGAAGCGCCGCTCTGAGATTGCTAATGCCATCGGCAAGACCCGCATGGGCTCCGGCGGCACCCGCCTTGTCCACACCCGCGAAGTAGCCATCATCAACCAGTTCCGCGACGAGCTCGGTGAAGAAGGCCCCAACCTCGCCGCCATTTTGCTGCGACTCGGCCGGGGCAAGTTGGGATCGTAGGGGCTGGGTGCTCTAGAGCGCCCTCAAACGAACTAGTCCTGCTCGAGCGAATCGAGCACGACTTCGAATTCGAGGAGTTCGGCACCGGATGCGACCGGCTTGCGGGGCTCCTCGCCGTCCTTGTGAGCGTGGGCGGCCTTGCCTTCGCCGGCCCACCAGTTCTTGTAGGACTCCTCGTCGGCCCAGCGGGTGACTACGAAGTAGCGGTCTTCGCCCTTGACCGGGCGCAGCAGCTGGAACCCCTCGAAGCCGGGCTGGGAGTCGATGGCGTGCTTGCGTGCTGCGAAGCGCTGCTCGAGCTGCTCGCCAGCACCTTCGGGGACAGTGATTGCGTTGATCTTCACGATGCTCATGGCTTCCCATTATGGCCGAAATTCGGGTCCGGGTTCCGTAAGTTTCATTAGTCTGGGAGGCATTGACCGCAGATCCTCTCGATGACCCCCTCTAGGAGTGGCAATGACCGACATCACCTCCACAACCTCATGGAACGAACTGCAGAAACTCCACGCGGAGAAGAGCAAGAAGACCTTGCGAGAGATGTTCGACACCGATAGTGGCCGGGCCGAGAAATTCACGTTCGACGCGGCAGGCCTGCACGTGGACCTGTCGAAGAACCTCGTCGACGAGGACGTTCTCAAAGCACTGGTGGCCCTCGCCGAGGAGGCGGACCTGAAAGGCGCGACGGAGAAGATGTTCACCGGCGAGCACATCAACTCCACCGAAGACCGCGCGGTGCTCCACACCGGTTTGCGCATCCCCGCGGAAGACGACCTCGAGGTGGACGGCCAGGATGTCGCGGCTGACGTGCACGAGGTGCTGGGCCGGATGCGCGATTTCGCGTCGAAGCTGCGCTCCGGCGAGTGGCTCGGTCACACGGGCCACACGATCAAGAAGGTCGTCAATATCGGTATTGGCGGCTCCGACTTGGGCCCGGCGATGGCCGCCAAGGCACTGCGCACGTACGCGACGGCGGGAATCACCGCGGAGTTCGTCTCCAATGTCGACCCCGCGGACATGACGAGCGTGCTCGACGATGCCGAGGCGGGCGAGACCTTGTTCATCGTGGCGTCGAAGACCTTCACCACCCAGGAAACGCTGTCCAACGCGCATGCGGCGAAGCGCTGGTTGCTGGAGCAGTTCGACGGGGATGAGACGGCTATCGCGAAGCATTTCGTGGCGGTGTCGACGAATGCGGAGAAGGTCGCCGAATTCGGCATCGACACTGACAATATGTTCCCGTTCTGGGACTGGGTCGGCGGCCGCTACTCCGTCGATTCGGCGATCGGTCTCTCGCTCATGGCGGTGATCGGCCCGCAGGACTTCATGCGTTTCCTCGAGGGTTTCAACGCGATGGACGAGCACTTCCGCACGGCACCGCTGGAGGAAAATATTCCGGCGCTCATGGGCTTGCTGAATATCTGGTACCGCAATTTCCACGGCGCAGACACTCACGCGGTGCTCCCCTACTCCGAGGATCTCTCCCGCTTCCCGGCGTACCTGCAGCAGCTCACCATGGAGTCGAATGGCAAGAGCACGCGTATCGACGGCACCCCGGTCACCTACGACACCGGCGAGATCTTCTGGGGCGAGCCCGGCACGAATGGCCAGCACGCCTTCTACCAGCTGATCCACCAGGGCACGACGATGGTTCCAGCCGACTTCATCGGCTTTGCCAATCCGAAACAGGATCTGCCCACCGCTACTGGGGAAGGCTCCATGCACGATCTCCTCATGGGGAATTTCTTCGCGCAGACGAAGGTGCTGGCTTTCGGGAAAACGCAGGAAGAGGTGGAGGCAGGTGGCGTCGATAAGCAATTGGCCCCGCACAAGGTCATGCCTGGCAACCGCCCCACCACCACGATCCTTGCGGAGGAACTCACACCGCATGCGCTGGGCGCTCTCATCGCGCTGTACGAGCACATCGTGTTCACGCAGGGCGTGATCTGGGGCATCAATTCCTTCGACCAGTGGGGCGTGGAACTGGGCAAGGCGCAGGCGAATGAGCTCGCTGGCGCAGTCTCTGGTACGGAAGAACCTGACACTGGTGATTCCTCCACCGATGCGCTCATCGGGTGGTACCGCAGCAAGAAATAGCCGCATATGAATGCAATGCGGGTGTGAATACGGTGCATCCCGCCATGCGCACGGATAAGATTTGCGCATGGGCGATGCCGTTTCACGCGATTCATACACCCCCAAAGAGCGGACCAAATACAGTCAAGCGCTCCTGGACGATCTGGAGATCTTCGATCGCCACCTCCAGGAGGCAGAATTCGTCGATCACGGCACCATCGGGCTCGAGCTCGAACTCAATCTCGTGGACGACACGATGGCTCCCGCGGGCTGCAATAAGGAAGTGCTCGCCGAGCTTTCCGACGAATTCCAGGCCGAGATTGGCCGATACAACGTCGAGGTGAACCACCCGCCGATGGAGCTGTCCGGCGACGGGTTGACGGTGCTGCACGAGGGGCTGGATGAGCGTCTACGGGCCGTCGATAAGGCAGCGCGAAAAGCTGGCGCGAATCTGGCGATGATCGGCACACTGCCGACGGTGACCACTGATTATCTGCAAAGCGACGAGTGGATGACGCAGGAGAACCGCTATTCCGCGCTGTCGAATATGGTCGTCGAAGCACGCGGCGAGCTCGTGCATATCGACGTCGCGCGGCAGGAGCGCTACCGCGCCACTTTCGATGACATCGCCACGGAGTCGACCTGCACATCGATGCAGCTGCACCTCCAAGTCGCGCCGAACCGCTTCCCGGAAGCGTGGAATGCGTCCCAGGCGATCGCTGGCCCGCAGGTGGCGTTGAGCGCGAACTCCCCGCTGTTCATGGGGCACCGCACGTGGCATGAATCGCGCATCCCGGTATTCAAGCAATCCATCGATACCCGCACGGACACCCTGGTCAACCAAGGAGTGCGCCCGCGCGTGTGGTTCGGCGAGCGCTGGATCACGAGTGTGTTCGACCTCTTCGAGGAAAACGTCCGGTACTTCTCCCCGCTCATTCCGGAATCCCGCACTGACGCGGGCAAACCGATGATGGACGGCAACAGCCCGGGCTTGCATTACCTGAACCTGCACAACGGCACGGTATGGCGCTGGAACCGCCCGATCTACGATCCGTCGCTGGAGCTGTCCCATATCCGTGTGGAGAACCGCCTGCTTGCTGCGGGCCCGACGACGATCGACATCATTGCCGACGCCGCGTTCTACTACGGGCTCGCGAAATTCCTGGGTGAGCAGACCCGCCCAGTGTGGTCGCGCCTGACCTTCGACGATGCGCGGAGCAATTTCTACGCCGGTGCCAGGGACGGCATTGGCGCGACGATGACGTGGCCGACGCTGGGGCGCATCGACGTGTCCAACCTCGTCCTCAATCATCTGCTCGACCAGGCTCATGAGGGATTGCGCCTCCTCGATGTCGATGAAGAACTGGCCGACAAGTACTTGAAGGTCATTGAGGGCCGCGCATGGCACCGCCAGAACGGCGCAACTTGGCAGCTGGATGTGCTGGATAAATACGGCCCCGGCACCAAGCCCGCGACACCGGAGCGGCAGGAAGCTCTGGCGAAAATGTTGAAGCTCTACTTGGAGAATCAGAAGACTGGCGCGCCGGTTCATTCTTGGTCGACCGACATCTCATAAGGCAAGATACTTGCCATGTCCGCGATCATTGACTTCATTGTCAGTTTGATGGATACGCTCGGCGCCCCCGGCGTCGGCATCGCCATCCTGCTGGAAAACCTCTTCCCGCCGATCCCCTCCGAGGTAGTCCTGCCGCTCGGCGGCTTCACCGTCGCCCAGGGTTCACTGAACTTCGTCTCGGTGTTCATCTGGGCAACGATCGGTTCCGTGGTCGGCGCGTACATTCTCTACGGCATCGGCGCCTGGCTCGGAGCGGACCGCCTGCGCGCCATCGCCGACTGGATGTGGCTGGTCAAGGCATCCGATGTGGATAAATCTCTCGCCTGGTTCGATAAATACGGCAGGCCATCAATCCTCTTCGGCCGCCTGATCCCCGGCATCCGCTCGCTGATCTCCATCCCCGCCGGCCTGGACCGGATGAACCTGCTCACCTTCGGCCTATGGACCACCCTCGGCTCCGCCGTCTGGAATTTCATCCTCATCTTCCTGGGCTTCAAGCTCGGCGAGAACTGGGAGGCCGTCACCGGCTACATCGACCAGTACTCCAAGGTCGTCTACGTGATCCTCATCCTGATCCTGCTCGGCTTCCTCATCTTCTTCATCCGCCGCGCGATCCGGGAGAAGAACGAGGCGCCGAGCGCTTAGGAAGGTTCTTCCTGAACCCTGAAATTAGTAGCGTGGGGGTCCCGAAATTGGTAGCGCAGAGTGCCTGAAATTGGTAGCGCAGAGTGCCTGAAATTGGAAGCTCAAAGGGCGTGAAGAAATTGCTCTGGGCCATGGCCTAGAGAAGTTCCCTTGGCAAGGTCTAGCGGAACGGCAGCTTGCTTTCTGCAGTTTCACGCTCCAGGGTGTAGGTTTCTCAAAAAGAGTAGTTTGGATTTCCACCCCGCTTCAAACAACATCACATGTGAGAAAGGCCACAATAGTATGTCCGCCAAGGTCCAGTACATTATTCAGATCGCTCTTGTCTTAGGAGCATTGACTATCGCTCTACTCATCGTCACGGTAGGAGACATAGAGCAGCCTGCTCGATCGACTATCCTCCTCGCCGGGGTTGCGATTGGCGCATGTTTCGCTCTTGTGTCCAACTTCGTCATCGAAAGGAAACGAAGAAATGAGCATCATGACTCTCAAGAAGGCGCTGGGGATCACTCTGGCCGGAGTCTCTCTTAGCACAGTTCTCATCGCTCCAACGGCGACAGCTCAAGAAGCCTGCGTAGGCGAAAGTCGCGAAGGAGAATCGCGACAAGAACCACTTGGACCTGGGAATAGCTATCGGGAGATCAAGTCCTTCCACCTGAATAGCTGCGAGGCGAAGGCGATGCATGATGAAGCTGCTTCCGGGAAAGACGGAGATGCCCTTGTGGCCGCCCTGCTGGGTTTGATTCCACGAGGAGGGCCAGTTGTGGCCCTGGCCCACGTCTTGGGATCTCGCCTAGATGCTCGCTTTGTGACTTCATCGCTCAGAGAAGCATCCAATAACTTCACCAACGGGGTCGTGGTAACGACAGAGGGTGGCCAAGTAGCAGGGGTCCGACCTCAGTAATTCGAGTACAAGAACGGAACCTCTCACCTTACTCGGCTTGTGAAGCAGGCTCCGGCTGACAGCTGGGGCACCACCAGATCACGCGCTCTAAATCGCCCTGTCCGCCCAGAAACCCCTTGGTGATCAAGGTGGTGCACCGGCGGCAGGGCTTTTTGTTGCGCCCGAACACGTAGGCGGTCTCGCCCGCGCGCTTCACGCCAGTGGATACGCGTTTGACCTCATCTTTATTCGCCCACATCAGGCGGCGTGCAATGCGCAGAAGCTTGTCGACGCCCTGCTCCCCCACCTCAGCCACCGTCCGCGCCGGATGGACGCCGCCGAGGAAGCAGATCTCGGCGCGGTATTCATTGCCGATGCCGGCGACGCGGTTTTGGTCGAGCAAGCTTCTGCCGATCTCCCGGTCCGGGTCGGCGAGGATGCGGCGCATCGCCTCGTCGTGGTCGAAGTCGTCGGCCAGAAGATCAGGTCCGAGGTAGCCCATCTCGGCCTCATACTCGCGCGCGGGGAAGACGTCGACAAGCCCCAAGGAGTGGCCGACGAGCTCGATGTCGCCGGCGTCGTCGAAAAGCTGGAGCACGACGCGCGCGGTGTGGCCGGGCTTCGACCAGCGAGCCCCAGCACGGTGCACGGACCACGTGCCTTCCATCTTCAGGTGCGTGTGCAGGATCTGCGGCTCAAACCCGGCGGCCCCGAACTGCATGAAAAGGTGTTTGCCGTACGGCCACACGCGCTCCACTGTCATGCCGGTGAAGTCGACGGTAGCGAACCGCGGTACACGCAACGATGACGCCGTCACCTCACGCCCGGTCATGAACTGCAGCCGTTTGGACAGCTGGTAGACGGAATCTCCTTCAGGCATCTGGCGCTCCGAACGGATTCAACACTGACACGCCCAATCGACGGAAATCCTTTTCATTGCGGGTCACCACCGTGAATCCACGTGAGGACGCGGTGGCTGCGATGAGGGCATCCCTCTCCGGAGCGGGATCCGGCACGTGGCTTGCGGCACAGCGCCGGGCCGTATCAAGATCAATCGGCACAATCCGCCCTTCAAATCCCTTGAGGACCGATTGATCTAACCATCTCTGGAGCCGTCTTGCCTGTTCTGGATCGCGCCGCCCGAGTCGCTTGATTCCGATTTCGATCTCCATGACAGTGACTACGGAAATGAAAAGTCCGCTTCGTTATGTTTCCCCACCCAGTTAAGAACTCCTCTGTCCGGTTGAGGTTTGTGGAACTGACTTATGACGTTTGTGTCGAGGAGATACATCAAAATTCCACAGGGCGTAATCCCAGCTGAACGTCCTCAAGCTCCACGTCGACTGGATCTTCGATCAGTAGTTTTTCCACGAAACTTTCGGGAGAGTGTGTCAGCTTTTCATATTCCCGGTAAGACATGAGTACGTGTGACGGTTCCCCCCGGTCAGTGATGACCACTGGCGCTTCCAATGCCACACGTTTCGCCTGGCTAAGCCCTTGATTGAATTCTCGGGCCGACATGAGATACGTCATCATAACCCCCTCAAGTAGTAACGTGACTACATTCTAGGGTCTGCGGCGATTGTCCGTCAATGATCGTCGAAATCAAGGTCCCCGCCCAGCTCCATCGATTTGATCGCGTCGGCGACCGTCCGTCCCCGCCGCTTCGGTGCGGCAACAGTTTTTCCACCAATCTTCGCTCCGCGCGGGGATGCGCCGGCACCGTGATTCTTCAGAGTGAATGCGGGCTCGCCGTTGAGCTTTTCGACGGTCAACGGTGACAACCTTCCCGCCGCCACCGCGTCAGTGAGTGCTCCCACGACCATGGTGAGCAATTCATCCTCGGTGGCGGTGTCTTCGGGGAAACCGTCGAAAAAGGTGGTCATTGTCTTACCGCCGCGGGTGATGTGGGCGGCGAGCAGGCCGTCGATAAGCACGACGAGTGCTCCCGCCGAGCGGGTGGGTCCGGTGTCGGGCCATGGGAGAGCCGCGCCGTACGGGTTGGCGGGATCGGTGGCGGCGAGGACGTAGACCTTGGGTTCCTTCGTACCGGACGGCCAGCCGACGAGGTCGTCGTAATCCTGGTGGCCGCGCAGACGGTCGATGGTGGCAGGCGTGGAGAATTGCGCCGCGCCGAGCCCCTCAACGAGGTAGCCGCGCATGGCCTTTCCGGCTTCTTCGAATCCGGAAAGAGATTTATACGCGAGGGCGAACCCACCAACGATGTCCTCGGCGACGATGCTGCCACGGGTGACCACGCCGTAGCGGTCGAGCCACGCCTCGCCGTGCGCGAGCGAGCGCTGCGTGGGGTCGGTGTCTGGCGTGGGCGTCGCGGCCCAGCGTCCCGTCATGTCCGGCGGCGTGACGTTGGCGAATGTCGTGCGGCCGGAACGGATGCGGCTTCGCGACGGCCGACGCTTCGCGCGGTGGGCCGTCTTTCCGTGCTTGCCGCCGGCCAGGCGCGCGCGGATCGGCGCGAAGGAATCGGGCGCGATGAGTCCAGCTTCAACCAAGTCCCACATGGATTCGCGGAGTTCATCGGAGGTGGTGAACGATTCTGATGCGGGCCCGAGCAGGTCGGCGAAGAGATAACCGCCACCGACGTTGATCTTGTCCATCACGCGCTGTTGAGTGAGGCTCAGCAGCGGCTCTTCCGGAACGGGAATGAGCTGCGCGGCATAGTCGGCGGGAAGCAGCATGATCCACGGGTCGCGTGCACCGGCTTTACCGGCCCCGACGATCTGCACTTCACCGGACAACGTGAGCTCGTCGAGCATCTCCGGGGAATAGTCACCGACGCGGCTGGGAAGGATCATCGACTCCCACGCGCTGGCGGGCAGACGGATCCCGGCGAGCTGCTCGATGACAGAAAAGACGCCGTCGGCGCCGCGGAGTGCCGGCCGCTGCCCCGCCGGAGCGATATTGAGCCAGGCGGGCATGAAGCGGCCAAGGGCCGACTGGGAGACCGGGCGGGTCTGCGCTCGAGCGGCGTCGAGCGAGCGTGTGCGCACGATCCGCAGGACCTCTGCCCCCATGTATTCCTGCTCGTCGACGCCCTGGCGGTAATGGCCCTCGATGACCTTGCCGTTCTCGATGAGGCGCTTCAACGTCTCATAGGAAGCACCGACGGACAGACCGAATGCGGCGGCGAGGTCGCGCAGGGTGAACGGCCCGCGTGTGCGAACCCACCGGCTGACCAGCTGGCTGAGCGCATCCGGGATCGTGGCCACCTGGGCGGCGATGCCGGGCGGGACGGGGACGCCGAGGCCGTCGCGAAGCAATGGCGCATCGAGTGATTGGGCGAGATGCTCACGGCCGCCGATGCGCACGCGCATGATCCGCTTGCCCAGGCTCTCTTCGAGTGCCGCGACGGGAACCGAGGTGTAGAGCTCGAGCTCATCGACGGGAACGGGTCCGACGATGCGGAGCGTGTCAGCGAACTGCTCCGAAGTCTCGGCCTTTCCGAGTTGACGCAGGGAGGCATCGACCTCGGCGATCACGTCGGCGTCGAGAAGCTCACGCAATTCGACGGTGCCGAGCAATTTCGCGAGCAACGACGGATCGAGCGCGAGCGCCGCGGCGCGTTTCTCGGCGAGCGGGGTGTCGCCTTCGTACATGAACGCACCGGTGTAGTTGAACAGCAGGCTCGAGGCGAACGGGCTCGGCTGGTCCGTGGTCACTTCCGCGACGCGGATACGGCGGGTGGACAGGTTGCGCATAACATCTTGCAGCGCAGGCAAGTCGTAGACGTCTTGGAGGCACTCGCGGACCGTCTCCAAGATGATCGGGAAGGACGGGTAGTTGCGGGCGACGTCGAGAAGCTGCTCTGCGCGTTGCCGCTGCTGCCAGAGCGGTGCGCGCTTGCCTGGATTGCGGCGAGGCAGGAGCAAAGCGCGCGCGGCGCACTCACGGAAGCGGGAGGCGAAGAGCGCGGAATTGCCCACTTGCTCGGTGACGATGTCGGCGATCTCGTCGGCGTCGAACGCGAAGATCGAGCCGTCGGGTTCCTTCTCCCCTTGCGGTAGGCGGAGCACGATACCGTCATCGCCCGCGACCGCTTGGGCGTCCATGCCTGTCTCCTGCGCCACGCGCCATCCCGTGGCCAGCGCCCACGCGGCGTTGACGCCCTTGCCGAACGGCGTGTGCAGCACTACGCGCCAATCCCCCAGTTCGTCCGTGAACCGCTCGAGCACGAGCGTCTTCTCATCGGGGACGATCCCGGTCGCTTCTTCCTGCTCCTCGAGGTATTTCAGCAGGTTGCCGTGGGCGTAGGTGTCGAGGCTCGCGTCGATGATCGCTGGATCGCTCTTCGCTTCCCTGCGGAATGCGCCGAGCGCGAGACCGAGTTCATACGGCCTGCCGGCGCTGTCGCCATTCCAGAACGGCAGGCGCCCCGTGTGGCCCGGCGCGGGAGAGACCTGCACTTGGTCGCGCGTGATGTTCTCGATCCTCCAGCTCGACGCGCCGAGCGTGAACACGTCGCCGACGCGGGACTCGTAGACCATTTCCTCGTCGAGCTCGCCGACGCGGCGCGGCCCTTGTCCTCCTTCTTGATCGCTCGCGACCAGGAAGACTCCGAACATGCCTCGGTCCGGGATGGTGCCCGCGTTGGTGACGGCGACGCGCTGGGCGCCGGGGCGGGCCTTGAGCGTCGTGCCGTCGAGAATCGCGCGGGGTCGCAACTCCGCGAAATCGGTGGACGGGTAGATGCCAATGACGAGGTCGATGACAGCATCGAAGACTTCCCGGGCTAGGTCGCGGTAGGGCCAGGCGCGAGTGACGGTCTCGTACCAGTCATCCAACTCGAGGTCCTCCACCGCGACAGCGGCGACGGTCTGCTGGGCGAGCACATCGAGCGGGCTCTTCGGTGTGTGGAGCTCCTCGATGAGACCTTGGCGCATGCGCGGCACCGTCACCGCAGTTTGGACTAGGTCCGAGCGGTGCTTCGGATAAAACGAGCCTTCAGAGACCGCACCGACCGAGTGCCCGGCGCGGCCCACGCGCTGCAGACCCGAGGCGACACTCGGCGGGGATTCGACCTGCACGACCAGGTCCACCGCGCCCATGTCGATGCCGAGCTCGAGCGAGCTAGTGGACACGACCGCGCGCAGCGTGCCTTCTTTCAGCGCAGTCTCTGTCGCCTTGCGTTCTTCCTTGGAGACCGACCCGTGGTGGGCTCGCGCGATGACGGGCGCGGCTTCGCCAGCCACATCCACCGACTTCATCAACTGTGCCGGCGGGCGGCGCGTGTCCGGGCTGAGCGCGTCCGGGTCGTTCTCGGACGCCCAGATCTCGTTCAGGCGGCTGGTCAACCGTTCAGCTGTCCTGCGGGAGTTGACGAAGACGATGGTCGACTGGTGCGCCATCACCTCCTGGTAGAGCTGCGCCTCGATATGCGGCCAGATCGACGACTGCCCCGGGGTCGGTGGTGGAGCGAGGTCCTTCCTCTCTTCGGGCCCGTCCAAGTTGAAGTCGAGCACATCGTCGGAAATGGACGAGGTGTCGATCACCGCGTCCCCGATCGGCGAGCCCTCCTCCGGCACCGGCAGGTCGCTCATGTCCTCGACGGGCACGTGGACGTCGAGCTGCCACTTCTTTTCCGCCGGCGGGTTCACGATCGTGGTGCGCTCGCCCAAGAAATTCGCCACCGCGTCCAACGGCCGCACCGTCGCGGACAGGCCGATGCGTTGGAAATCGCCCGCTAATCGACGGAGGCGTTCCAACGACAGCGCCAAGTGCACGCCGCGCTTGGTGCCGGCGAGCGCGTGAATCTCATCCACGATGACTGTGTCCACCGTCTTCAAGATCCCCGCGGCCTTGGAGGTGAGCATCAAGTAAAGGCTCTCCGGGGTGGTGATGAGGATGTCCGGCGGTTTGCGGGCCTGCCGGTTGCGTTCCGCCTGTGGCGTGTCGCCGGAGCGCACAGCCACGGAGATGTCCGGCATGTCCAGCTCCATGCGCTGCGCCACACGGGCGATGCCGGTGAGAGGTGCGCGGAGGTTATTCTCCACATCCACGCCGAGGGCTTTGAGCGGCGAAATGTAGAGCACCCGCACGCCCTCGCGCGTTCCCGTGGTGGTGCGCTGGAGCGCCACATTGTCGTCGAAATGCAGGGCTTGCTGGCCGGAGCGCTGCACCATCGAATTGAGCGACCAGAGGAAAGCCGCCAGCGTCTTACCGGAACCCGTCGGGGCAACAACGAGGGTGTTCTCCCCCTCCGAGATCGATTTCCACGCGCCTTCCTGCACCGGAGTCGGCGCGGCGAAGACCTCCTCGAACCACGTGGCCACCTGCGGATGGAAGCGGTCGAGAATGCGACCAGTTTCCCCGTTTGAGGGATGGTCAGAAGGTCTGTCAGGCACGCCTTCACCATAGACGGCCGGAACATAACACCTAACTTCCCACTACTTAACACTTGTGGGATGTTATGTGGGAAGTTAAGTGAGACGGCAAACCGAAAAACGTCTCTAACTGCAAAAACGTCAACATAACACTTAACTTCCCACAGGTGTTATGTTATGTGGGAAGTTAAGTGTTATGTTGGCGCCACTGACGGGTTCACCTCGTGTTTCGAGACGGCGACAGTACCGTGGTGAATGGACAGGTCGTTCGACTCAGGCACCACGAAGGTTGGAGTGCCACAGTCAGCATGGTTGTCGGCATTCGCGCACACCTTGGATTCGTATTTCCAACTGTGGCGTCTTGGCGTTTATCTCGGGTCGGCCCCGCTCACCCTCGCAACTTCGGCTCAATTTTGCTGGTGCCAGAACTGCTGAATACGCAGAGAGGTAACTGTCAGGACTGCTTCTTTAACCACTCAGTAGCCCATTCCTCCCACAGCGCAGACAAGCTAATATCTTGTTCGAATGCAGCGCGCTTTAATTGATGAAGCAGTTCCTTATCCCTAACGTAGAGTTTCAGCGTCGCGGACCGCTCAGCATAGCTTTTTGACGGGAGCACTCTTTGATCCGGTGAAGAATCTCCAGCTTCGTCATTCATTTCACGGGCAGTACCGGAGGTCTCCGCATCAACCTCGGTGTCTGCCTCACTCAGTCCGATGAGCAAAGTCCTTCCGTCCCCGATGTCGAAAGCACGCAAGATTTCACTAGTGGGGTCCTTTGCTTTTTCTTTCTCTTCAAGGGCATTCCAGTCGGCACCAATGTTTTTCAACTCATCAATGAGGCTTTCAAGATCATTGCCACCCGTCATAAGCCCCTCACCTAATTCCCATAGAGACACGATCGCGGCCCCAGCGTAACAGTAAGCGAATGTGGCCTAACACAGCGCACGAGGACACCGCGCACGCGGTAAGGTCTAGGCCATGATGGCAACGTACTCGGACTCACGGTTGACTAACCTCATTGCGCTTGGCACCGGCGAAATCCTCAAGGGCATCCGCGGTGTGGGCCTACTGCGCGGCCGCGAGTTGGGGGAGGCAGGCGACGATCTCGCCCAGAACTGGATCGCGCGTGTGCTGGCGCAGCACCGCCCAGATGACGGCTTCTTGTCCGAGGAGGCGGTCGATGATCTGGCTCGCTTGGACAACCCGCGCGTATGGATCGTGGATCCACTGGACGGCACGAAGGAATTCGCCACCGGCCGCCAGGACTGGGCGGTGCACATCGCGCTCGTCGAAAATGGTGTGCCCACCCACGCCGCGGTCGGCCTGCCGGACCTGGGTGTGGTGTTCAAGTCCTCCGACGTGCGCCACGTCGAGGGCCCGCTGTCCCGCAAGATCGCCCTGTCGCACAACCGTCCGCCAGCTGTTGCGAAGTACGTCGCAGAGAAGATGGACTTCGAGGCCGTGGGCATCGGTTCTGCCGGCGCGAAGGCCATGCACGTGCTGCTCGGCGATTACGACGCCTATATTCACGCCGGCGGCCAGTACGAATGGGACCAGGCTGCCCCGGTGGGCGTCGCTAAGGCAGCTGGCCTTCACGCCACCCGCCTTGACGGAACCGAAGTGCGCTTCAACAACGAGGACACCTATGTCCCTGACCTGCTGATCTGCCGCCCGGAGCTCGCCGATGAAATTCTTGAGCACGCTGCGGCGTATAAGGAAGAGCACGGCAGCTACGAAGGCATCGCCAAGTAGCCGCACCACACCCCCGCACGACCCCGCAAAGAGTGAGTGAATGACTGGGACGACCATCCCCACCCCGTACGAAGATCTGCTGCGCGAAATCCTTGAGACTGGCGCTCCGAAGTCCGACCGCACCGGCACCGGCACGATCAGCGTGTTCGGCAAGCAGCTGCGCTACGACCTCGCCGATTCTTTCCCCTTGTTGACCACGAAGAAGGTCTACTTCAAAGGCGTCGTGGGCGAGCTGTTGTGGTTCCTGAAGGGCGATTCGAATGTCCGCTGGCTGCAGGAGAATAATGTCCGCATCTGGAACGAGTGGGCGGATGAAAATGGCGAGCTCGGCCCGGTCTACGGTGTCCAGTGGCGCTCCTGGCCGACCCCGGACGGCCAGCACATCGACCAGATCCAGAATGCGCTCGACCTGCTCACCAGCGACCCGGAATCACGCCGCAACGTGGTCTCGGCGTGGAATGTCTCGGAGCTAGACAAGATGGCGCTCATGCCGTGCCATCTGCTCTTCCAGCTCTACGTCGCCGACGGCAAGCTGTCCATGCAGGTCTACCAGCGCTCCGCGGACATGTTCTTGGGCGTGCCGTTCAATATCGCGTCCTATTCTCTGCTCACCCACATGTTCGCGCAGCAGGCGGGCCTCGAGGTCGGCGAGCTGATCTGGACGGGCGGCGACTGCCACATCTACAACGACCACATTGAGCAGGTCAAAGAACAGCTGTCGCGCGATCCGCGCCCGTACCCGCAGCTGGAGCTCACCAAGGCGGAGTCCATCTTCGATTACGGCTTCGAGGATATTGCGGTCACCGGGTACGACCCGCACCCGACAATCACGGCGAAGGTCTCGGTATAAGAATGGTCGGCGCAATCTGGGCCCAGTCCGTCGACCGCATCATCGGCAACGGTGCGGGCATGCCGTGGCACCTGCCGGAGGACCTCAAGCATTTCAAGGAGACCACGCTGGGCGGCCCGGTCATCATGGGTCGTCGCACGTGGGATTCTCTGCCGATCAAACCGCTGCCGAGTCGCACGAACATCATCATTTCCTCGCGCGAAGCAGGCACGTGGTCGAAGGGCGCGTACGTCTACCGCGACCTGCCTGACTTCGACGCAGACGCATGGATCATCGGCGGGGCTCAACTTTATGAAGCCACGCTCGACGAGGTCGACGTCATCGAGCGCACGCTTATCGACGTCCACCTCGCCCCTTACCTCCCCCACGATGCCGTGTACGCTCCCCAGATCACCGAGGATTTCGACCTGGTCAGCGAAACTGACTGGTTCACCTCTGATCGCGGCCGCGTGACTATCGAGGGCGTTGAGGACTCTCCGCTGCGCTACCGCTTCCAACGATTCGAACAAAAGGCCCAATAACAATGGCTACCACCCCGGAAACGACCTCCCCCGTCACCGTCTTCGCCGCCTCCTGGTGCCCGTTCTGCTCTCGGCTCATCGCCGACCTCGATCGCGCCGACCTGCCGGAGGGCTCTGTCGAGATCGTCGATGTCGATGCCCCCGGCACCGAATCCATCTCCGAGTGGATCGAGTCCGTCAACAACGGCAACCGCGTCGTGCCCACCGTCCTCTACTCCGACGGCACCCACGCCACCAACCCGCCCGCAGCCGACGTGCTCGCCAAGATCACGGAGCTGAGCTAACACCAAAACTGCAATTTACAGCCGCTCCCCCAGCCCGTATTTTTCAAAATGCGGGCTTTTTGCAAAATACAGGCTTAAGATAGGTCTCTAAATTGCACCCCGACAACCAGGGAAATTCGCAACATGAGCCCCTACAAGCAGCTAAAACAGGTCTTCCACAGCCATCAACACGGTGAAAAAATCGCAAAGGAGCAGCACGAGCTGCGTCTTTCCTCGCCCGCGACGGTCACCTGGGACTTCAACGTGGGCGACCACCCCTTGTTTGTCGTGCATACGAACGAGGTTGTGGAAGCGATTGAGCAGGTGTGGAGCAACGAACTACGGATCGCCCCTGAATGGGCATCACTTCCCGATGCCGCCAAGAGCCACTACCTGAGCGACCTCCTTATCGAAGAGATCAAGGCAACGAACAGCATCGAAGGTATTCGCTCCACTCGCCAGGAAATCGCCGAAGCACTGAAGCAACCACGGACAACCGCGCACAAGCGATTCCGCGAAATGGCAGCCTTGTACTCATCTCTGCTCTTTCCCCGGGAAGATGCACGGGCCTTCCCCCAGTCACCACAAGCGCTTCGCTCGCTTTACGACGAACTTCTGGCCGACGAGATTGCCGATAGCGACAAGCCTGACGGTCAGTTATTCCGTGCCCACTCAGTTTCGATTCACGATGGACAGAAAGAGATTCATGCCGCCCCGACGGACGAAGCCGAAATCACCGCGAGACTCGAGACCTTCCTTGCTACGCAAAACGTGGACAGCCACCGCCTGGTGAATGCTTTCATGGGGCACTTCATGTTCGAATACACTCACCCGTTCTACGACGGAAACGGCCGCATCGGCCGCTTTCTCTTGGCTTTCGCCCTGATTAAGGCGCTGTCCGCCCCCACTGCAATGTCAGTATCGCACCAGTTTTCCATCCAGCGCGCCAAGTACTACAAAGCGTTCGAGGAGACAGAGGCACCTCTCAATCGAGGCGAAGGAACCTTCTTCCTGCTCAAAATGCTCACGATTTTGACCGACGCTCAAGAGCAGCTCGAAAAGTCCCTTACGGAAAAACTGGCATCGCTTCATTCACTGCGTGAGAACGCAGCGAAGGTAGAACTACCCGAAAACCAAGGCCAAATTCTTTTCATTCTTGGCCAAGCCAAGCTCTTCGGCCCCGATGCACCGGTGGCAGCAAGAGACTTGCAGGAATACCTCAACCGTTCCTGGAATACCGTTCGCGATCACGTGACGGAACTCCAGGAAAGCGGCCTTATCGTCGCTGTGAAGAAACGCCCTTTAGAGCTCGCTCTGACTCCAAAAGCCCTCGATGTGCTGGGGTTGGATTGACGCAAAAGGGGGGTTTCAGAAAACTCCTGGTCAAGTCCCGGGTAGTGGATTGCTGCGAATTGTCCACACTCGCGCGGTGGTGTTGAACTGCCAAAAACGGACGACTTTCGACACTTTTTGCCCGGTGTCGCGCGGTCGGTGATTCCTGCTTTACTTGAGCCGTTAGCCGGGCGCTATCGAACTGCCGACTTGACCAGGTCGCCGAGACGACACCGTTCACCTATTGCCGGAGCGGGGCTATCTAGGAAATGAATGTGAGATTACGATCCCCTCTAAACTCACACTGCTGCGCAGGTGCATCTTAGCGCCGATTCGGAGTGGCAAGAGAGGGGGCCACTTGCACGCGGCAGCACGTTGCTTACACGTCCGAGGGGCTGTGATGGCACGGTGGGTATGTGTTGCCCAAGTAACCCCTAAACCATCACCCGTTTCTCCTGCTCAGCGCCAACATTTTCCTTTTTTGGAAATAGTTGACTTGCTCACCCACCTCGGTGGTTGCAAGCTCCACCTTGCAGCGAGTGCATAGAAGTTGGACCACCGAGTACAGGGACGCGTTGAAAGCTGCGTGCTGACACGGGGCGAAAAGTTGTAAGGGCGAAGTACGCGGTGACCAGAGCGCGCCTGCATTGTGGTGGGTCATGCTCCCCAGTCTTCTCGGGGAGGTGCTCGACAGTTTGGGGTGAGAACCTTTGCTCAATTTAGGATATGCAGTATTACAATCCCGGCCCTCACGGCACTAAGCGAGGAGGCAATGTTGGCGCTTTTCCCAGGTTATGGTTATGGGACGAAGCTCTAGATAGATTTTTCCTCATGCCGCACCTTCCCTGTCTAGCAGTACCCGTTATCATTCGAAGCGTGAACCCACTGCCGAAGCTTGACGAGAGAACGTTGCACCCTCTCGATGCTGCTATCGGCATGACTGCGCGTTCCGAAGAGTTTTCTGCTGCCTACGTAGCCCAGGTTTGCGCCCAGGATGGGTTCCAGTTCATCACGCACCGCCAGGACTATCAGGCAATTGACGGGGACATCGTCTTTCGAGAGACTAACCTGCGTGTGCAGCTGAAAAGCACAACTCAGGAGAAGTACTGGAAAGACAATTTCTCGTTCCCTCTCCACAAGGAGTGGCTTGAGAAATGGGCTGAGTCGAAGATCCCAGTAATTCTGGTTCTGGTGGTTATCAACTCGCCGGACGGGAAATGGGCAAACCATGATAACGACTTGCTGAGTTTCCCTGTCCGCGGGTATTGGACCCGGGTCGATGACTTCGCGAAGAACAACCTGTATATGGAAGCCCAGTCCAAAGTCGTGAGTTTAGGAACGGAAGATCGCGTGACATCTCATTCCATTCGTGACTGGCACGATGTCGCTATTAGCGCTTTTGGGGGAGGTGTTTAAGCCATGAGCTTCACACTTGAGCGTTCCAACCTTACGGAATGGCTGGCCCAACATGAGTGGTCCGCTGTTTCCCGGGGTGAACTTGGCGAGTTGTGGTCTCGTAAAGGTCAGCCCGAAACCCAAGTGGCAGTACCAAAATCATTTGACGATGATCCCAGGGCACTTGAAGCGACTGTCGAGCGCTTGGCGTATTGGGAACAGATAAGTCCTGACATTCTGCGACGCCGTCTACTGCTGTGGAATGTGGATGTCAGCGAGTTTCGCTCCAACGTCGGAACCGATACCGACTTCGGTGTATCCGCGGCCCAGCTTAAGGTCGTTAACGACCTGCTCTCTGGGGCAGACCGGATTTGGCGAGCTGTCGCGCATACTGCAATAAAGCAAACGGCTCAGGTTGGAAACTTGTCTGCCGCTGATGAGGTTCGCTACGAATCAGTCATGGCGGGCTTCACGGAGAAGGGGTCCTACAAGCTCCCTGTGTACGTCAAGCTGGGCAAACCTACTGTTGACAACGCACTGCCAGTGATGGTTCCGGACGAAAAGCGCGTGATGACGTCTTCCCTAGCCAAGGCGCTTCAGGCAGTCAACGAGTTCGTTATCCAGCCACCGACGTTCGACCTCCAAGACGACGACCTACGCGAAATGGTCAATCAAGGCGTAAGCAGAGAACTCATCGTAGGAATCGCTGAAATTCTTTCTGAAGGCTCCAATGATGCGACAACCGAGTTCGAGTGGGCTCCTTCCCACAGTCAAACTGTCGGTGCGAACAGCCTTCCACGTCACTTTGAGTTCTCTGCGTCCTGCCACGACTTGCTCACTGAGACAGCCAATCGATTGACAGTGCAAATTGAACCGGAAAAGGACACATTTGTTGGCAAGCTTCTCGGCGTAGAAAAAGAAGCGCTGGACTCCGACTTGTACCAAGTCACACTAGCGGTTCCGAAGAATAGTGAACGGCTCAACCCGGATGCCGAGATGAACTACAAACTTCAGGTGTCCGTGTCGGAGCAGGACTACGACTTGCGACACATTTTCAACTGGCTGGAGCAGAAGACCACGGTAAGGGTTCGCGGGGTAGTCAATCGAAACACCACGCCCCGGCACATGGAAAGTCCGGAGAGCTTCGCTCCGATGTGGATTCAAAGCTCGACGGACGACGAACTCAACTCCTGACGCAGACTCGCGAAACGAATCACGCACCGAAAACGCTACGTGGAGTCGAGGCCCCCTTAGCGGATCGAACCGTCCTGTCATCCCCCATCGAATCGATTACCGCCCCGAGACCCGCTACGAGGTCCGGGGCGGTAACCTGCCGGAGCACACAGGTTAGAGCCTCGGCATCCGCACCGTCACCGAACCGGCAACCAAGTCGGCCCACGAGTCGGAAGAGGCAATGTCGTGGCTGATGATCTGCAATATCGAGGACAAGCGCGCCGCCCAGCGAGCCAAGAAAGCGAAACGCGACATCGAATGCAACGGCTATATTGAAGGAGCGAAAGCCACCGGATGGAAACAAGTCATCAACCAACTAGCCGTGGCTTACCCTGACCGATTCGCGGATTACTTGTAAACCAAGCCCCCGCACACAAACAATCGGACACTCTCGCGTAGTGTGAACGCCTCGGCTACCGTTTGGTTCTCAAGCTCAAGCACGAGTCGATAATCGCCTCTTTCGTGTCGCGGTCAACGCGCCGTCTAGTGTAGAATACGCGTGCGACCAATGCCGAACACTTATTCGACTACCAGTCGATGACCTCCGGACAGACGATGGAGACCGAGGTTGCGACTACCCACTCTGCCTCCTCTTTGTCCATGCCGACTAGTTGCAGTGACTGAGCGTTAGCTTCCATCGACTCCTCGGCCCCTTTGTCACTGTCCTTGACGGACTCGCACGTACCATCTGCGAAGGTTTGGAATGTCTCAGCGTCCATCGGGTAACCCTTCTCTGTCAGGTACTCAGCCCCCTGCTCATACTTGGCGTTGCTACAAGCAGCGAGGGGGAGGGCCAGGGCAACGGCGATAACGGCGGTTAGCTTCTTCATGTTTCGGTCTCCTCAGGCAGGCTTAAAACGGTGGTTCTGAACCGTCATTCTGCCCGAATCCGCCACGGTCCGGAGCACTATTCCACGGGTCCTGCTGGGCGGCCTCGGCGGGAGCCGGGCTACTACTTTCGACGGGGCCGAACCTTACGTTCACGGCTGCTTCCTTGGCATGATTCCAATCCTTCTCTAGAAATGATCGGAACTAAACCCAGGACACTTCATTGTTCCTAGATTGGGTAACATAGCCTCTAACGCGTCTAGCCATCGTCTGGCGGTCACGCATAGGCGGCATCTCACTACGCCGTCCTGCCGCGCCCACGTGCTGCGCAATGTTGTACGCATGCTCATAGGCATCGATGATGGCCGCATCGGTGAGGCGTTGTCCAGCAGCACGGAGCCGGTGTCCGGTCTTTAAAGCATGGCGGAACGCCGTTTCATCACGGGCCGCGCACCCTTGACTAATCCAAAGGACACGGACGCCGTCGATCAGTTCTGGGTCATATTGATCAAGTCCTGCGCCTATTTCGTTTTCAACATCTTCTGCAAGAGCTTTGAAGGCTTGGGCTTCTTCTCGACGAGCCTTCACTGCATTGATGAGTTCACGACCAGAGCTAAATTGCTGACGCATGTTTTTACCGTACTGAGGGTGTCCAGCCATCTCACGCACCTGCCTTAGAAAGTCCTGGAGGCGAATGACGCGATCGTGTTGGTGATACCAGCGATATGCCTCTACTGACTTACCAGTATAAAAAGGACTACGACTAAAACGGTGCGCAAAGTGCGGGTCATGTGCGAGAAGAGCGCCTAACTCCTGGCTCGTAGCTTTTAGCAGCTCCATATTGCTGGAATGCTTATTTTTGCCGGTATACACCGGGTCAATCAGCCAAATAAACTGAGCTTTACCACTTAGCGGATTAATCCCGGCCCATGCTGGCCCAATGCCTCGCTGGACAAGGGCGAAGATAACGCTTTTAACATAAGCATTGAGATGAACTGGATGGCCTCCAGATTCTCCGGGCTGGTCAACATCAATAACCATAACCGCAGAATATTGCTTATTCGTCAGCATGACGTATTCACATCGACCGAGTTTCTCCGAATCAGTGCGATAAAGTCTCGGAACGCTGCGCTTCTTACCGGTTTCTTCATCTACCACGACACGGTAAGCACTTTGAAAGTCACGGCTGATAGAACCGTGTAGCGCATCACGCCCAAGATGCTGGAGGAGTTTTTCCCGGTCAAGCTGACTTGCCGGAGTATCATCTAGACCTGCGCAATCCTGGCGCACTCTAGATGGCGTACCAACACGCGCACCGGTCAAAGTGCCCGGAGAGGAATCATTAGATAGAATCATGCACATGCTTTCCCCCAGCTACTACTGGGTGATAAGCGAAGGTCACTTGGTTGCCGCCGAGTGGCCTTCTTTCGTCTTTAGTATCTCTCAACTGTAAAACACATGACTGTCATTTTGTGCGAGACACACATAAAGATATGTTTTACCTGCAGTAACAGTGTTTGAAATATATTGCAACAAATGCTAAAACCGCAGAGTATCCTGCATAGATACAAGACATCGACTATGGATCATAGGGGTTAGCGGTACTCATGTGTACTGCCGTCCAAATCAAAGGCTTGGTTGTCACCGAGGCAACCAGGACTACTCCAAGCACCACAGCCTCCAGGACTACAGATAACCAAAGAGCCTTTAAAGAGAAACCACATAGATAAACCCCAGTACTTTCTTCCTCACTGCCAATGCTCACTGGAGTGAACAATCCCTTGTGACTTTTGTCGAAGCTCCGCACAATGGTTATAGGCTGCTTCCCCCCGAACGGCCACTATGTATAAGTTCTAGCCCTGCCTCTCGCCCCTCAGGCAGGGCTAGAACTCGTTAATGATTTCTGAGTCAATCGAATACGAACACTTCAGAGTACTAAGAGTGCAACTCCTACGGTAATCATCCGTTCTCGCCACGTAACTACTAGATGAGGGCACCCCTACCGGTAATCACTAATACAGGGTGCCTATCGTGATGATTACTTTGACTGCTGCTCGTCCTTGGCGGCGACAATCATGTGCGCTAGCACCTCCAGGAACTTATTGAGGTTGCCTGGATCTGCCGTGATGGTTTCGAAGACTTCCTGAGACTCCCGGGCCGCCTGCACGAGTGCGCCGAACCCTTTGTTTTTAAAAGCGTCAGTGCCAGCAACCTGTGAGGGGTTATTTTTCCTGACTAATGCCTGCACAGGGGCTGCTAACTGTCTCCGGCGTAACTGAGCACTCCAGCTGGGATTCGTCTGTTCCACTCACCAATCTCGAACGCCTGCGAATCCAGTTGACATGGCCGGCTTCGTACCATGAGCACCAGCGACTGATCGGTGTTTGGTGGTGTCCGGCCCGTACCGGTCGTCACTGCCTTCGCCGACGTGGCAAGGAAGTCCACGGTTCTCATTAGACCGGGACCACTACTCTCCGACGCGCAGCGACACCGTCCAGCGGGTCGCCCCGCAGCATCGTTTCGCCACGAGGCGCATGTCGGACGCTCCAGCCATCGTCTGCAGCACGCGTGCGATGTGGCTCATACGACCACCCCCTTCTTGCGGAATACCTGCCAGGGGTATACTGTTGACTTGTACAGGTACCCGGTAGGGGTACTACAGAGACACAAGGAGGATACATAATGGCTTCGAACAATTACCAGGTGACGGGCATGACCTGCGGGCACTGCGAGATGTCGGTCCGCGAGGAAGTCGGTGAGATCCCCGGCGTCCAGGACATCCAGGTCAGCGCGCAGACCGGCAAGCTTAACGTCACCGCCGAGGGCGAGATTGACGATGCCAAGGTCCTCGCGGCGGTCGAGGAGGCCGGCTACTCGGCGGTGCGTGTCTGATGAAGGCCGGAGGACGGCTTGCGCTCTACGGGGCCGGGCTGGTGGTGGCGTTCGGCGGGGCCTTCGGCCTTGCCGGCGCCGTCATTCCTGACAGCTTCGTAGCAGCATGGGCAGAAGGAAGTGACGTGAACACACACGGTGAAGGACACGGCGGCGCTGCGCAAGAAACTGCGGAGCCCACTCTGAACGGGGTCTCCGCAAGCGCGGACGGCTTCGTACTTTCCCCAGTCCAGGCTCCCACGGCTGCAGGCGAGGATGGAGACCTGAGTTTCCAGATCCTCGACGAGTCCGGCGAAGCGGTGACCGAGTACACTACCGCGCACGAGAAGGACCTGCATCTGATCGCCGTTCGCACCGATGGTACTGGTTTCCAGCACGTGCACCCCGAGCTTGACACGAGCACAGGCACTTGGTCGGTGCCGTGGACCTGGGACGAGGCGGGCACCTACCGCGTGTACGCCGACTTCACACCCGAGGGCGAGGGAGCCGAAGGGATCACCCTGACTCGCGCCGTCGAGGTGGCGGGCGACTTCGCCCCTGTTGAGACCGAGTCACAGACCACCGACGAGGTCGACGGATACACCGTCTCCCTGAATGGCGACCTTACCGCCGGCACCTCAAGCGAGCTCACCATCTCGGTCGAGCGCGACGGTCAGCCGGTGACCACGCTGGAGCCCTACCTGGGCGCGTTTGGCCACCTGGTGGCGCTGCGCGAAGGCGACCTCGCCTACTTGCACGTCCACGCCGAGGGCGACGAGCCCCAGGCCAGGGACACGGCCGGACCCGAGATCGGATTCGCAGCGGAGGCCCCGACCGCCGACCGTTACCTGCTCTACCTGGACTTCCAGGTCGATGGGCAGGTGCACACCGCCGAGTTCGTGATCGACGCCGAGCATGGTGACGGCTCGCAGACAGACGATTCGCATACCGGCGGCCACTGACCCGCAGGGCCTGGCGTCGCACGAGAGATGAAGAGAGAAGGAAGAGGATGAGTACATTAGCGCCCCCCATCGGTGGGCCGGACATCGAGCTGGAGATCGGCGGGATGACCTGCGCCTCCTGTGCGAACCGGATCGAGAAGAAGCTGAACAAGCTCGAGGGCGTCGCGGCCACGGTCAACTACGCCACCGAGAAGGCCAAGGTCACCGTGCCTGCCGGCTACGATCCGGGCCTGCTGGTCGCCGAGGTCGAGAAGACCGGCTACACGGCTGCGCTGCCCAAGCCCAAGGGCACCACGGCGAACACGTCGGAGACCGAGGCCGGGGAGGAGGAAGACACTGAGCTCACCTCGCTGCGCCATCGGCTAGTCGGCGCCATTGTGCTCACGGTTCCCGTGATCGCCATGGCCATGATCCCCGCACTGCAGTTCGTATATTGGCAGTGGGCCTCACTCGCGCTTGCCGCCCCGGTGATCATCTGGGCAGCCTGGCCGTTCCATAAGGCCGCATGGACGAACCTCAAGCACGGTACCGCGACGATGGACACACTCATCTCGATGGGCACCTCGGTCGCACTGCTGTGGTCCGTCTACGCACTATTCTTCGGAACCGCTGGCACACCCGGGATGACGCACCCGTTCGAGTTCACGATCGCTCCCTCGGATGGCGCGGCGAACATCTATCTCGAAGTTGGCGCGGGCGTGACGATGTTCATCCTCGCCGGCCGCTACTTCGAGAAGCGCTCCAAACGCCAGGCCGGGGCCGCGCTGCGCGCCCTCCTGGAGCTCGGCGCGAAGGAAGTCGCCGTGCTCCGCGACGGCGTTGAGGTGAAGATCCCCACCTCTGACCTCCAGGTCGGCGACGAGTTCATCGTTCGTCCGGGTGAGAAGATCGCCACCGACGGCATCGTGGTCTCCGGCTCCTCCGCGGTGGACGCCTCCATGCTCACCGGCGAGTCCGTACCGGTCGAGGTCCGCGAGGGCGACTCGGTCACCGGTGCCACCGTCAACGCGGGCGGCCGCCTTGTCGTGCGGGCGACCCGTGTCGGTTCGGACACGCAGCTTGCGCAGATGGCGAAGCTCGTCGAGGATGCGCAGACTGGCAAGGCCGAGGTGCAGCGTCTGGCTGACACGATCTCCGGCGTGTTCGTGCCGATCGTCATCGTCGTCGCGTTCATCACCCTCGGCGCCTGGCTGGGAGCCGGATTCCCCGTCGCCGCCGCGTTCACCGCAGCGGTCGCCGTGCTCGTTATCGCCTGCCCCTGCGCGCTGGGACTCGCGACTCCGACCGCGCTGCTGGTCGGCACCGGCCGCGGGGCGCAGATGGGCATCCTCATCAAGGGCCCAGAGGTGCTGGAGTCCACCCGCAAGGTCGATACCGTCGTGCTCGACAAGACCGGTACCGTCACCAGCGGCAAGATGACCCTGACAGATGTGATCACCGAATCCGGTGTGGACCGTGCCGAGCTGCTGCGCTTCGCGGGTGCGTTGGAGGACTCCTCGGAGCACCCGATCGCGCAGGCGATCGCCAAGGGCGCCACCCAGGAAGTCGGCCAGTTGCCCACGCCCGAGGACTTCGCCAATGTTGAAGGCAAGGGCGTGCAGGGCATCGTCGAGGGCACCCCGGTCGTCGTCGGACGCGAGTCGCTGCTGGCCGACTGGTCACAGAAGCTCTCTCCGGAGGTCGCACGGGCGAAGGCTCAAGCTGAGGGTGAAGGCAAGACGGTCGTCGCGATCGGCTGGGACGGTGCTGCGCGCGGCATCCTCGTCGTCGCCGACACCGTCAAGCCCACGAGCGCGGAGGCGATCCGCGGGCTCAAGGAGATCGGCCTGACCCCGGTGCTGCTCACCGGTGACAATGAGGCCGTGGCCCGCCAGATCGCCGCCGAGGTCGGCATCGAGGAGGTCATCGCCGAGGTGCTGCCCAAGGACAAGGTCGACGTCGTCACCCGTCTCCAGGGCGAGGGCAAGATCGTCGCGATGGTCGGCGACGGCGTCAACGACGCCCCCGCGCTCGCGCAGGCCGATCTGGGCCTGGCGATGGGCACCGGCACGGACGTCGCGATCGAGGCCTCCGACATCACCCTGGTCCGCGGCGACCTGCGGGCCGCGGTCGACGCGATCCGTCTGTCTCGGAAGACACTTTCGACGATCAAGACCAACCTGTTCTGGGCATTCGCCTATAACACCGCCGCGATCCCAGTCGCAGCGCTGGGCATGCTCAACCCCATGCTCGCAGGCGCGGCGATGGCGTTCTCCAGCGTCTTCGTCGTCGGCAACAGCCTCCGCCTGCGCGGGTTCAAGAGCGTCGCCACGAAGTGACGAACGAGAACCCACCCATCCATACCAATCCGATACAGAACCCACCCATCCATACGAATCCGATACAGAAGGAACACCAGAAAATGAGCAACTGCTGTAGCACGAACGAGACTAACCCCGCCGCCGAGAACGGTGGACGCGAGAACCTGCTCGGCGGGGGCGCCGATGACATGACCACCTGCCCGGTCATGGTCGGCACCCCGGTCAGCAAGAAGACCGCCGAGGCCGCCGGCCTCTACCGCGACTTCAAGGGCGAGCGCTACTACTTCTGCTGCGCCGGCTGCGGCCCCGCATTTGATTCGGACCCCGCCAAATACGCCGCCAACATGGCGTAATCCACCAGCGTGCCGGGGTGCCGCGGCACCGCTGCGGCACCCCGGCGCCTGATCGGAGCGAACCGACATGACCACCCCGACCTCAATGACCGAACCTCACATCGACACTTGCCCGGCGGGAGGCGACGGCGATCCGTCCGTCCACGGATACATCAGCGACAAGGCGACGTACCGCAATCGCCTGCGGCGCCTCGAAGGCCAAATCCGCGGCATCGATCGGATGATCGATGAGGACCGCTACTGCATCGACATCTTCACCCAGATCTCCGCAGCCACCAGGGCACTCGAAAACGTCGCCCTCGGACTGCTCGACGATCACCTCAAGCATTGCGTCCTCGACGCCGCCCTCGCCGGTGGACCAGTCAGCGAGCAGAGGCTCGGCGAGGCATCCGAGGCCATCGCCCGTCTCGTTCGCTCCTGACGCCCGCACACCAAATCGATCACGACCTGCAGCCCAGGAGTTTCCCTATGACCACACAACACGTCCTCATCCTCGGTTCAGGAGCAGCCGGAGCCGCAGCCGCCCGCACTCTCGCCACACGTGACGACGTCCGGGTGACGATGGTGACCCGCACCGGGGAGACGCCTTACACGCGAATGCTCATCAAAGGAATCGCGTTCGGCCCGACCCCGCCGGAGATGATCAAGCTCCCGCTACCTCAGATTGAGGTCATCGCCGACACCGTGCTCGATGTCGATACTACGGCGAAGCGGGTCCAACTGACCTCCGGCGCGCAGGTCTCCTACGACGCGCTCATTGTCGCGACAGGGAGCGTGCCCCGCTCTCTGCCCGCGGGTGTACTCGAAGGCGACGACGTCGGACAAGGCCGGGTCACTGCTCTGCACTCCTTGGAAGATGCCATGGGTATCCGCGATCTGCTGACCAGCCTGGCACGGCCGGCGCGAGTGACGATCTATGGCGGCGGAATCATCGCAGCCGAGACCGCTTCGTCGCTGCAAGCCGACGGACACATGGTCATGCTGGTCTCTCGCAGTTCTGTTCCCGGCATCGGAGCGTTTGGGGCGCCGGTGGCTGAGCGCCTCGCCGCTGACCATGCCGCCAAGGTGCAGACTCGATTCGGTCGCACTCTCCAGCATGTCGACGAAACAGAATCCGGTGTTGCCATCACCCTCGACGACGATCAACGCATCGTGGCCGACTTACTCCTCGTTGCGCTCGGCACGACGCCCGCAGCCCCGTCGCCGTGGACGAACGGCATCGACGTCGATGATCGCCTCCGTGCCGCAGCAGACCACGTCTACGCCGCCGGAGGTGTAGCTACGCATCACGACGAAGCACTGGGCGTCTGGCGCATCGACCATTGGGAAGACGCCGCCGCGCAGGGCACGCACGCCGCACAGGCCGCACTGCACGACCTCGACATCAGCGACGATCCGGGCACCTACCTGCCGCGCAGCCCCTACATGGCGCTGGTCTACGGTCAGATGATCTCCGGAGTCGGGTACACCGCTGGTGCAGACGCCCAGGTGGAAGCCGGCGAGGAGTTCATCGTGCGCCACGAGACCGACGGCACCGTCGTCGGCGTCACCGGCATCGACGCGGTCGGCACCGTCTACCAGTGGGGTCAGCAGCTCCACGGCCTGCAGGCATAGACGATGGCGGGCGACTATACGAGGCAGATCCCGCGGCGGGGTTTCGCGCTCGCGATGGCAGCGACCATTCTCATGATGGCGGCTGCCAGCGCGCCGTCGTTGTTCTACCCCCAGATCGCAGAACAGCTCGGACTCGTCCCCGTCGCCACCACACTCGTATTCGCGGTCTACACCTTCACCCTCCTGGCCGCGCTGCTCTACCTCGGACCGCTCTCCGATCACATCGGCCGACGTCCGGTCGTAACCGCCGGTTCCCTGGCGCTGGCACTCAGCCTGGCCATGTTCTGGTTCGCCGACAGCCTCGCGACACTCCTGGTCGCCCGCGCTCTGCAAGGACTCGCAGCGGGTCTGCTCATCCCGGCCCTGTCGGCGATGATGATCGACTTCGAGCCGCCGTCGCATCCGAACATCGCAGCCCTGTGGAACACGATCGGGCCGATGATCGGTCTCGGGACCGGGGCACTCGGTGCTGCGCTGCTCCTCGATCTCACCCCCGAACCGACAGCTGCGGTCTTCGGCCCGCTCGTGCTCGCCTTCCTCACCGTGGCAGCGACGGTGTGGAGCACACCGGAACTGGTCCCCAAGACCCGGATACGACGTGGCGACCTCCGCCCGCGGTTTATGGTGCCACTGCACCTGCGCCGCATGTTCACCGCCGGTGTGCCCGCGATTATCGCCGGGTGGGCGACCAACGGACTCTTCCTCGCGCTCGGAGCCGGCCTCGTCGGCAGTGAGCTCGGGGGCTCCACGCACACCCACGCGGGCATCGTCATCTTCGCACTGGCGATCTCCGGAATCACCGCCTCGTCCGTCCTGCAGCGGCGTTCCGCCCGCACCATCAGCCTGTATGCGACCAGCGCCCTGGCATTCGGCACCGCAGCGAGCATCGTCGCCCTCGCACTCGGTTCCTACCCGGCCTACGTCGTGTCGGTCGCGATCGTCGGTTCCGGGTTCGGCACAGCGTTCCTCGGGGTGCTGCGCACACTCATGCCCCACACGGCATCGTCGGAACGCGCCGCCGTGATGGCTGTGATCTACACGGTCGCCTACCTGGCATTCGGCGTGCCCACCATCGTCGCCGGGTTGCTCGTGCCGGTACTCACCCTGTCAGGAACGATGACAGTCCTCGGTGCGATCATCATCGCCCTCAGCCTTGCAGCCACCGTCCTACGCCTGCGCATTCCTTAGCCGGCCGCAGATCCGGCAGAGACTGACGACTTCTCCGAACTCCCCACCGACTCTCGCCGCCGAACCGCACCCGACCAAGAAGAGCAGCCATGACCTATGCGATCGCGCTTCCCTGCGCGGACGTCAAGGACCGCGCCTGCATCGACGAATGTCCTGTCGACTGCATCTACGAGGGCGAACGCTCGCTCTACATCCATCCCGACGAATGCGTTGACTGCGGAGCCTGCGAACCGGTTTGTCCCGTCGAGGCCATCTACTACGAAGACGACCTGCCCGACGAATGGTCTGACTACTACAAGGCCAACGTCGAGTTCTTCGACGAATTTGGTTCTCCCGGTGGAGCCGCGAAGATCGGACCGGCGGGCTTCGACCATCCCCTCATCGCCGCATTGCCCATCCAACATGAGCAGTCCCTCTGAGAAGGACAATTCGATCGATTCACGCCGGTACAACGCGCAATCCTTGACTAGTACCCCTGGGGGGTATAGGGTAGGTGTCATGATGAAAGGAGCTGACATGCAGAGGAGACTGCGAGCAGGGCTGGCAGCAGGAGTGCTCGGAGTGACACTCGTGCTCGCCGGTTGCAGCAGCGGAGCAGACGAAGACCAGCAGACCGACCCTTCGGCTACTGAGGAGCAGGGCCACGGCGGCGACAATGCAGAAAGCGGAGATGAGGAAATGGATCACTCGATGGAGCACCCGATGGACGGCGGACCGGCACCCGAGGGTATCGCCGAAGCCAGTGACCCCACATACCCGGTCGGCACAGAGGTACAGCTCACGGCCGACCACATGGAAGGCATGGACGGTGCGACAGCGACGATCTCCGGCGCATTCGACACGTACACGTACTCCGTGAACTACACTAACGCAGGTGGCGGCGACCCCGTCACGGACCACAAGTGGGTCGTGCAGGAAGAAATCGAGGATGCCGGCGACGAGCGCCTGACCGATGGCACAGCGGTGACGCTGCTCGCCAAGCACATGGAGGGCATGGAGGGCGCGAGGGCCACCATCGCTTCGTCCACCGATGAGACGGTCTACATGGTCGACTACGAGACGGACGGCATGAAGATGACGAACCACAAGTGGGTCGTCGAGAGCGAGATCCAACCAGCGCCCTGAGCCGACGTTCGCTTGCCCGGCGACCGGGTGAGCGGCATGGCTCGATGACGAAGGAGAAGAACGATGACGGACCCGAACTCACACCAGCACCACGGTCACGGAACCGATGCACCCGCTCACGGCGAGCATCACCACGGGTCTGTGTCCGCACACGCCTCGGCGGAGGCGCACGGCACGCACGAGGGCCAGCACACTGGACACCAGGGCCACGCCATGAACCACGGGCAGCACTCAGACCACACGGGCCTCGATGAGAACGGTGTCCACGGAGATCACAGCGGCCATGGCGGCCACGGAGATCACAGCGGCCATGGCGGCCACGGGGACCACGTTGGCCAGTTCCGCCGGCTGTTTTGGATCAACCTCGTCATCGCCATCCCCGCGGTCACCCTCTCGCCGATGTTCTCCATGCTGCTGGGCTACGAGGTCCCCGGCTGGGCGGGCTGGGTCGCCGCGGTACTGGGCACCGTCATGTACGTCTGGGGCGGCAGGCCCTTCCTCACCGGCGCCGTCAGCGAGTTGAAGTCCCGCAAGCCCGGGATGATGCTGCTCATCGCTCTGGCGATCACGGTGGCCTTCTTCGCCTCCTGGGCCGCGACCCTCGGGCTTGTCCATCACGAGCTGGAGTTCTGGTGGGAGCTGGCGCTGCTGATCGTGATCATGCTGCTGGGCCACTGGATCGAGATGCGCTCCCTGGCCCAGACCACCTCGGCGCTCGACTCGTTGGCTGCACTGCTGCCCGACGAGGCCGAGCGCGTCGAGGGCGAGAACGTCGTTAAGGTGGCCCCAGCCGACCTCGTTGTGGGTGACGTCGTGATCGTGCGCCCCGGCGGCAGCGTTCCGGCCGACGGCACCATCGTCGACGGCCGCGCCGACATGGACGAGTCCATGATCACCGGCGAGTCCCGCCCGGTCTCTCGGGGCGAGGGCGAGACAGCTACCGCCGGCACCGTCGCCACCGACTCCGGCCTGCGGGTGAAAATCACCGCCACCGGCGACGACACCGCCCTGGCCGGGATCAACCGGCTCGTCACCGAGGCCCAGAACTCCTCCTCCCGCGCCCAGCGGATCGCCGACAAGGCCGCGGCCTGGCTGTTCTGGTTCGCTCTCGGCGCGGCGCTGGTCACCGCTGTCGTCTGGACGCTCATCGGCATGCCCGACGAGGCCGTGGTCCGTACCATCACCGTACTCGTCATCGCCTGCCCCCACGCCCTCGGCCTGGCGATCCCGCTCGTGGTCTCCATCGCCACCGAGCGCGCCGCCCGCGGCGGCGTGCTGGTCAAGGACCGCCTCGCCCTGGAGTCGATGCGGCAGGTCGACGCAGTGCTCTTCGACAAGACCGGCACACTGACCAAGGGCGAGCCCACCGTCACCGGCGTCGAACCGACCGGCGACCTCGACGCCGACCAGGTCCTCGCCCTCGCGGCCTCGGCCGAGGCCGACAGCGAGCACCCGCTCGCCAAGGCCATCGTCGCCGCCGCCAAGGACAAGGGCCTCGCCCTTCAGCAGGCCAGCGGCTTCTCATCCTCGCCCGCCGTCGGAGTCACCGCGACTGTCGCCGGCCAGGAGGTCCGCGTCGGCGGCCCCCGGCTGCTTGAGGAGACCGGCCAGCACGAGGTCGGCACAGCCGAGGAATGGCGTTCTGAGGGCGCGATCATCCTGCACGTCCTCCGCGACGGCCAGGTGGTCGGCGGCCTCAAGCTCGCCGACGAGATCCGCCCCGAATCCCGCAACGCCGTCGACGCCCTCCACGCCCTGAGCGTCGAGGTCGTCATGATCACCGGCGACGCCGAGGCCGTGGCGAACGAGGTCGGACGGGAGCTCGGCATCGACCGCGTCTTCGCCGGCGTCCGCCCCGAGGACAAGTCCGCCAAGGTCGCCCAACTGCAGCACGAGGGCAAGAAGGTCGCCATGGTCGGCGACGGCGTCAACGACGCCCCGGCACTGGCCCAGGCCGACGTCGGCATCGCGATCGGCGCCGGCACCGATGTCGCCATCGCCTCGGCCGGGGTGATCCTGGCCAGCTCCGACCCCCGGTCGGTGCTCTCCATCATCCAGCTCTCACGACGCGCATACGGTAAGATGAAGCAGAACCTGTGGTGGGCCGCCGGATACAACCTCATCTCCGTGCCGCTTGCGGCCGGCATCCTGGCACCGGTGGGATTCGTCCTGCCAATGTCGATCGGCGCGATCCTGATGTCGGCCTCCACCGTGGTCGTCGCGCTCAACGCCCAACTCCTGCGGCGCATCGACCTCACACCCGAAGCCAGCACGCGTTCCGTCCTGGAACGCCAGAAGTAAGGACATGCCCATGTCTGTCGACACCGATTCTCATCAGCACGGATACATCAACGACAAGGAGCGCTACCTCGGCCGTATGAAGCGCATTGAGGGTCAAGCCCGAGGGATCGCGAAGATGATCGATGAAGAGAAATACTGCATCGACATCCTCACCCAGGTATCCGCCCTGACCCGCGCCCTCCAGGGGGTCGCGACCGGTCTACTCGACGATCATCTCAAGCACTGTGTGCTCGACGCAGCGAAGCTCAGCGACGAGGCGGCCGTCGAGAAGATACAGGAAGCCACCGACGCCATCAACCGACTCGTCCGCTCCTAATCCCGGACCCCGAGGCCGCGTTCCAGGACACGGCGGGAAGCCCTCACGACGCCCTCCACGCCTGATCCTCACCGACACGCCGTCCGCCCGCGATGCGCCCACTTTCGCTCAACGGGCCAGGCGAGCCGGCGCCCACGGCGTGCGCTTGCAGGCCGCGGCCGGGCTGCTGCGCATGAGTGCGGTGTACCAACGCCCCGTGGTCCGCTCGACCGCACCCCTACGATCCTCGTCCTTCGCACGCTCCATTCCGACCCCGAGCTGCAGTGCGACGTCACCGTCGAAACCCTGACCGCGACCGTCGACCCCCTGTCCCTCGAACTGCCGGAGACCTCGCTGGCACCCGCTTGGACCAGCGTCGAACCCCCACAACACGGGTGGAGATACATTGCGGACGTGTCCAGTCTGACGCTGATGCGTAGCGTCCGTGCCGGCATCGAGGCCGTGGCCCAAGCACTTCCCGACAAACCCGGCGACGATGTCGCCCGCAAGATCCGGGGCATGGTCTGGGGCACCCCGGACACAGCCCTCGCGTCGCTGCCACAAGGCGTCGCGTTCGCCGCCTACGTCTTCGGGTTCCTCAGCTCCGAAGGAGAGGCCGCGATCTCCACCGCCGGCCGCTGGACGCGGTTGACCCTTCCGACTGGACACGTACTCCTGCGCGGACCCGTCGTCTCTGGCCTCACCTCAATCCGCCGCACCCGGCCACGCGTCTCCGAGTCCTTCAAACCAATCGGATAATACTTGATACCCCATAGGGGTAAAGGGTAGGATTGGTGACTATGAGAGAGGCTGAACACGCGCACGCCACGTATGACACACCGCACCTGGATGCGGCCGGGATCGTGAGTCGGCAGCAACGCGAGTCCGGCGACTTCTACCTATTGACCGGTGTACATGCCGGGCATCAGCAGCAGGAACGCATCCCTGCGGGTTCAACCTCGAACTCGCGACCAAACTGACTAAGGAGGCATTATGCCCCGTTTTTCCCGATTGACCCCTGAGACCGCAGTGGGGAGCTCACGAGACTTGCTCGGCGATCTCGTCGAGCGGCACGGCGAGGTCGGAGACATGGTCTCGACGATGGCGCATTCCCCGGCGGTGCTCGGCGGTTATCTCCAGCTGAGCAAAGCCATGCGTCGCGCCAAGCTCGACCGCAAGGTCAGCGAGCTCGTTTCGATCGCCGTGCAGTCGCAGCAAGGATGCGGAATGTGCCTGGCCTCGCACATCAGCGCGGCACGATCACTCGGGGTCAGCGATAACGAGATCGCACTCGCCCAGCAGGGTACGGCGATGACCGGCCCGGTCGCGGCGATGATCGCGCTCGGCCTCCAGGTCTACCGTGAGCCTGCGTCGATCACCGACGAGCAGATCGACGAGCTTCGGGGGTTCGGGTACAGCGACCGTGAGATCTCTGATGTCGTCGGGGTCGTGTCGCTGAACATTCTCACCGGCGCCTTCAACCTGGTTGCCGGCCTCACGCCGGGCGACTGATCTTGCCGGCGACTTGGCGCCTTGGCCGAGAGGATAGGCAGCGGTCTGCAAAACCTTGTACACGGGTTCGAGTCCCGTAGGCACCTCCACTTTCCGCCGAATCCAATAAGGCACGCGTCGCAGGAAGCGGGCAGTCCACCCTCGGGCGCGCCGGAACCTCTGAGCTTCATTTCGCATCGAGCGACAGATCACACTCGACAATATCGTCATAGAGCGATATAATCGCTATATGACTATGAATCAACAAGAGGGGGCAACCCTCGACGAGGTGGCGACAGCAGCGTACGCCCACCTGTTCCAGGCATTTGCAGAACCGACGAGGTTGGCGATCGTGCAGCACCTCGCCTCGGGCGAGCACCGGGTCCGCGATCTGGTCGAGCACATGGGCCTGGCCCAGTCCACGGTAAGCAAACATGTCGGCTTTCTCGTTGAGTGCGGCCTGGCGACGATGCGCCCGGAAGGGCGCTCCACCTGGTACTCGCTGACACAGCCCGAACTCCTGCGTACCCTCGTCGCCGCTGCCGAATGCCTCCTCGATGCCACCGGCACGCAGGCCCTGCTCTGCACGCACCTGCGACTCCCACATACCCACCACGCGACAGATACGGAGAAGAAGTAGACATGGGCGCAGGACACAATCACGGCCCCGCAGCCAGCGAGACCGGGCACCCTGGAGATTTCCGCAAGAAACTCTGGATCGCATTCTCGATCACCGCGACGATCGTCGTCGCCCAGGCCATCGGCTCGGTCATCACCGGCAGCCTCGCACTGCTAACCGACACCGCCCATGCCATCACCGATGCCGTCGGCCTACTGGTCGCACTGATCGCCGGGACGCTGATGCTCAAGCCCGCCAACTCCAAGCGCACCTGGGGGTTCCGACGTATCGAGGTGATCGCAGCCCTCGGACAGTCGGCACTGCTGCTGGTGGTGGGCACGTACGCCGCCATCGAAGGAATCCGGCGACTGTTCGAGCCGCCGGAGGTGCCCGCAAGCGAACTGCTGATCTTCGGCATCATCGGCCTGGTCGCGAACATCATCGCCATCACCATCCTCGCCTCCAGCCGCGGTTCGAACTTCAACATGCGTGCCGCGTTCCTCGAAGTCCTCAACGACGCCCTCGGCTCACTCGGAGTGATCATCGCGGCGATCGTGATCTCCACGACCGGGTTCATGCAGGCCGACGCCATCGCCGGACTGTTCATCGCCACCCTGATCGTGCCTCGCGCGTTCAAGCTGATGCGCGAGACCACCGGCGTCCTCATGGAGTTCACTCCTAAGGGCCTCGACCTCGACAAAGTCCGCTCACACATCCTCGAACTCGACCACGTCCAGGATGTTCATGATCTGCACGCCTCCACTGTGGCGACCGGCCTACCGACCCTGACCGCCCACGTCGTCGTCGACGACGAATGCTTCACCGACGGTCATGCCGCCCAGATGCTCCAAGAGATCAAAGACTGCGTCGCAGGACACTTCGAGGTCTCCGTCCATCACGCAACCTTCCAGATCGAGACCGAGCACATTGCCGAACATGAACCGGAAGTCAGCAAGCACGACTGAACGCAGCGCCCCCTCCCGGGCTCGTACCGGGCGGGGCGCTTCCGCATCACACAGGTAGGCACTACCCCTATGGGGTACTATGGCCAATTGGCACCACGGGCAGGCACGAGAAGGAATCCCATGAAAAACCTCAGGTCATTGCCGAAGTACGGCGGGAAGAAAACCGCTGCAACCACCGTCGTGATCGGCGCTTTCCTGCTCACCGGATGCGCGGCCGCCAACGACTCACCCTCAGCCACCTCGGCCAGCGGAGCCGAGATTCTTGTCGAGAATGGTCTCGAAGGCCTCGACGTGCGGGAGCTGGTCGAAACGCTCGATGCGATCCCGCTGGACGATCGCACGGAGACCTTGACCACGTCGATCACTGCGGAGATGGTCACGCTCACTGATCAGCACGAGCACGCGACAGAGGTGCGGTTGCCCAGTGACGAGATCTACGTATCCGTTGCCCCGTATCGGTCGCAGACCCATGATTGCTACTACCACAGCCCGACCGGATGCCTGGGCGAGCTGCGCAACGCAGACGTGGCCGTAACGGTGACGGATGCGACGACCGGCGAGACGATCGTCGACGAGGAGTTGAGAACCCTCGACAACGGCTTCGTCGGGATCTGGCTGCCCCGAGGCATCGAGACATCGATCTCGATCACCCACGACGGCCAGACCGTCACCTCCGAACTTTCGACCGTCGGCGACGATGCGCAAACCTGCCTGACCACGATGCGACTGGTCTAAAACTAGCACCACGGGAATACCCCCACCGGGTAGGGTGTTGTGATGTGCGCGCGGTCTATCGCACGCGACGTGTAATAGGAAGGAAAGCAGTCCCATGAGCGAAGTCACCACCGTCGACACCCAGGCCTTCGAAGAGGTTGTGCTCCAGAGCGAGGTCCCCGTTCTCGTGGACTTCTGGGCAGCCTGGTGCGGCCCGTGCCGTGCGATCGCGCCGGTCCTGGACCAGATTGCAGCTGAGCAGGATGGAAAGCTCCTCATCGCCAAGCTCAATGTCGACGAGAACCCCGACATCGCCTCACGCTACAACATCAGTTCGATCCCTGTGATGAAGGTCTTCGACAAGGGTGAAATCGTGCGCGAGATCATTGGGGCGATGCCGAAGCCGCAGATCGAGCAACGCCTCGAAGGCATTATCTGAGGCTCGGCCGTCGAACCGTTCCCGAACTCCGCCGACCGTTGCGCGGCAGTTGATGGTCGCCCGACTCAGCGTGATTGCATACGTAATGCAAGACTGCGCAGTGCAACGAGCGCTTGAAGTGGCAGGACCCCGTTACCGAAGGCGGTCTTCTGCTGATTTGCAGTCAGTCCGCCCATCGTGTCGGTAATCCATCTGACTGGCAGATCCATAAGCCATTCCACGAACTCCGGCGACGGGCGTGGCCCTCTGTCCTCGTTCATATACACCAAATACACGGTTTGCAAGAAGTTAAGCAGTGTCACCAGAAAAGGGATTCTTCCATGGCACTGCCACCAGAAAAAATTGCTCAGCTTCAAGCAGCCCAAAAGACTGCCCAAGACCGAGAAGTTAATCAAGCAAAAGAACTTATAAACGCCCAAGACATTGGCTACACATCCAAACTCTTCGTCCAAGCATTATTTCCATACCGCAAGACCGACGAAGAAAAACGAGTCATAGAGACAGCACAAGGCCGAATCGTTGTCTACGCCGATGGAGGATTGCCCTACGGCAAATATCCCCGACTAATCATGGCCTACATCGTCACCCGTGCCGTGGAAAACGCAGGAAAGCTCAAAGCAGGCAAAATAGACCTTGAGCAAGCAGTCCGCATCCCTCTCGGACACTCCATGAACCACTTCCTCCAAGCCATCGGAGTAACTGGACGCGGCACAGGTGGCGCAACAGGGAACTTGGCCAATATCCGCGAGCAATTATTGCGCCTGGCTGATGCTCGCGTGACCGTCAAAGAGGACGATGGCGTACGCGCACGTGGTAAACACACTCAAATTATGGATGTGAAGCGTCCTGGGTTTAGTTCCGCTTCTTTTACGGCCCTGTGTTGATGGGCTCGGTGAGATAGTACTCGGTTTCTATTTCCTGTGGGGTGGCGTAGTCCAATGCTTCGTGAAGTCGCTTAGTGTTCCACCAATGCACCCACCGCAAGGTGGCCAGTTCGACTTCTCCGACCGACGTCCACGGGCCCTGGGCATGAATCAGTTCCGCCTTGTAGAGACCGTTGACGGTCTCCGCCAATGCGTTGTCATAGGAGTCGCCGACTGTTCCCACACTCGGGCGGATTCCTGACTCAGCTAGTGCGGTGGAATACTTCAGTGACACATACTGGCTGCCCCGATCGCTGTGGTGAATGAGCTGGTTTCCATGGATTCGCCCTGCAGTCGTTAACGCATGCTCCAAAGCCTCCATCGGCAGCGCGTCGGTACGCATCGTCGAGCGTGTAGCGACACCAACAATTTTTCGGCTGAATACATCCACGACAAACGCGGTATAGGCGAATCCTGACAGGGTGCGAACGTAGGTAATGTCGGCAACCCAAAGCCTGCCTGGTGCCTGTGCACGAAAGTTTCGGCGCACAAGGTCCGGGCGGTGATCCGGTGTCTTCGGGCTAATCGTTGTCACCGGGGTTCGCCCACGTCGGCGGCCGGAAACGCCTGCGAGTTTCATCAGACGTGCGGTCTTGTCGCGACCGATATGAAAGCCTTCACGGTTCATCGCGTGCCACATTTTGCGGATGCCGTAGACCGAGAAATTCTCCGCGTGTACACGCCGAATCTCTGGGATGATCAGGCTATCGCTTAAGGCCCTTGCGCTGGGAACACGAGTGGTCGCCTTGCGGTAGCCCCGGGAGGCGATGAATCCACGATCTGCTTGTTTAAGGACTCGGCAGATGGCCTCGACCCCAAATTGATCTTTGTACGCGTCGATGTAGGAGATCATTTGGTCGTGGGTCGGTCGAGTTCCGCTGCGAAAAAAGCCGAAGCTGTCTTAAGAATCCCGTTTGCTCGTTTCAGTTCGCGGTTTTCGCGGCGCAGACGCTTGAGCTCTTCTTCTATTGTTTCGCCGCCTGGCGCATCAGAATTGTCTCGTACTGAAGCGCTGTCACGGTACCAAGCCCGCAACGTGGAGAGTGTCCGATTGTTTGTGTGCGGGGGCTTGGTTTACAAGTAGTCCGCGAATCGGTCAGGGTAAGCCACGGCTAGTTGGTTGATGGCTTGTTTCCATCCGGTGGCTTTCGCTCCTTCAATATAG
>NZ_JAGKSD010000006.1 GCF_017942225.1 Corynebacterium sp. Marseille-P3884
GGCCCGGCATGGTCATGACGTCGCCGGTGAGCACGACGACGAACCCCGCGCCGGTGCGCGGCAGCAGCCGCTGGACGTGCAGGGTGTGGCCCTCCGGAGCGCCGAGCGCGGTGGGGTCGTCGGAGAAGGAGTACTGCGTCTTCGAGATGCACACCGGCAGGGTGTCCCAGCCGTTGTCCTTGAGCATCTGCAGGTCGCGCAGGGCTGCGGCGGAGTACTGGACGTCGTCGGCGCGGTAGATTTCGCGGGCGATCGTCTCGATGGAGGATTCCATGCCCGCAGCCGGGTCGTACAGCGGCTTCGAGGTCCCGGAGCCGAGGGTGCCCACGAGAGTCTCGGCGAGAGCGGTGGCGCCGTCGCCGCCCTTCGCCCAGACCTCAGCCTCTTCGAGAGCGACGCCGAAATCGGCGGCCCAGTCGCGCATGAATTGGCGTTCGGCCTCAGTGTCGGAGACGAACAGGTTCAAGGCCACGACCGGCTCGACGCCGAATTTGCGGATATTCTCCACGTGGCGCTCGAGGTTGACGATGCCGGACTTCAGGGCAGCGAGGTTTTCGTCGGTAAGCTCCTGCTTCGGCACGCCGCCGTTGTACTTGAGCGAGCGGATCGTCGCGACGACGACAGCGCCCGCCACGTCGAGGTCGCCGTAGCGCGCCTTGATGTCGAAGAATTTCTCCGCACCCAGGTCCGAGCCGAAGCCAGCCTCAGTCAACACGATGTCGGCGCACTTGCGGGCAGTTTGCGTGGCGACGAGTGTGTTGCAGCCGTGCGCGATATTCGCGAACGGACCGCCGTGGATGAAGGCGGGAGTGCCGCCGAGCGTCTGCACGAGGTTCGGGTTGACCGCATCCTTGAGCAGCGCGGCCATCGCGCCTTCGGCCTTCAGGTCGCCCGCGGTGACGGGCTTCTTGTCGAAGGTGAGGCCCACGGTGATGCGCGCGAGGCGCGTCTTCAGGTCGTCCAGGTCGGTGGCGAGACCGAGAATCGCCATGATCTCGCTGGCGGCGGTGATGGTGAAGCCGGTCTCGGCCGGCGATCCGCTGCCGGGGCCGCCCAGGCCGGTCACTACGTTACGGAGCGAGCGGTCGTTGACGTCGAGGCAGCGCTGCCAGGTGACGCGGCGGGCGTCGATACGCAATTCGTTGCCGTGCTGAATGTGGTTGTCGACGATCGCCGCGAGCGTATTGTTCGCGCTCGTGATCGCGTGGAAGTCGCCGGTGAAGTGGAGGTTGATGCTCTCCATGGGCACGACCTGCGAGTATCCGCCGCCCGCGGCGCCGCCCTTGATGCCCATGACCGGGCCGAGCGACGGCTCGCGCAGCGCGACAGCCGCGTTGTGTCCCAGCTTCGCCAGCGCGTCCGTAAGGCCGATGAGGACCGTCGACTTGCCCTCCCCCGCCGGCGTCGGCGACACGCCGGTGACGAGGACGAGCTTGCCCTCCGGCGCGCCGTCGAGCTTGCTCACGTCGACCTTGGCCATGGAGCGGCCGTACGGGATCAGAGCGTCGTCGGGAACCCCCGCCTTCGCGGCGATGTCGGCGATCGGTTCGAGAGTGTGGGCCTGGGCGATTTCGACGTCGGATTTCACGTCAGTGTTCGGTTGCGTCATACCCTCAAGCCTAGGCCAGACGGCGAGGGGAATTCCGCTAGATCAGCACCGCACCGAAGCCGTAGCTGAGGAGCACCGACAAGGCGATGCAGATCACGCCCGGGACGATGAACGGGTGGTCGAAAACGTACTTGCCGATGCGCGTCGAGCCCGTGTCGTCCATCTCGACCGCGGCGAGAAGCGTCGGGTACGTCGGCAGGACGAACAGCGCGGACACCGCCGGGAACGCGGCGACAGCGGTGAGCGGGCTGACGCCGATCGCGAGAGCCGCCGGCATGAGAGCTTTCGCCGTCGCGGCCTGCGAGTACAGCAGCGATGCGGCGAAGAACAGCACGACGGCGAGCAGCCACGGCTGCGACTGCAGCACATTGCCCGAAATATTCTGGATGTCTTCGATGTAGTGGTTGATGAACGTCGTGCCCAGCCACGCGACACCCAGCACGCACACGCACGCGGACATACCTGAACGGAAGACCTGCGTGCCCAGGATCTCCGCGGACGGAATCTTGGTCACGATGACGATGATGGTGGCGGCCGCCAGCATGATCGCCATGATCGCCTCGTTGCGCGGAATCGTCGGGTCAGCGATCAGGCCGACCTGCTCGGAGATCAGGGTGGCGTAGACCATCACGATGACGATCGCGAGCAAAAAGACGCTTACCGACGTCTTCGCCGCCCTCGTCGGCTCATACCCCTGCTCGGATGCCGGCGGCCGCACGAGGCCGTCCGCCATGCGCTTCTGGTACACGGGATCGTCGGCGAGGTCCTTGCCCATGCGGTTGGCGATCCAGGCGGTCGGGAAGATCGCGAGGAATGTCGCCGGGATCATGACCCCGAGCAGCTGGAGGTAGCCGACTCCGAGGGGCTCGAGAATGCCGGCCAAGAACACCACCGCCGCGGAGATCGGCGACGCCACGATCGCCATCTGGGAGGAGATCACCGCCACCGACAACGGGCGCGACGGGCGCACCTTGCCTTCCTTAGCCACCTCGACGATGACCGGCAGCGTCGAGAACGCGGTGTGGCCGGTACCCGCCAGAACGGTCATCAGCCACGTGACGATCGGCGCGTACAGCGTGATCCGCTTCGGGTCCCTGCGCAAGAATTTTTCCGCCAAGTAGACGAGGTAATCCATGCCGCCGGCGAGCTGCATCGCCGAGATCGCGGCGATCACGCACATGATGATGCCGATGACGTCGAACGGAATGTCCTCCGCCGTCACCGTCATGCCGGTCATGCCGAGCAACAGGACGCCCAGGCCGCCGGCGAAGCCGATCGCGATGGAGCCGTACCGGGCGCCGAGAACGATCGCCCCGAAAAGAATGATGAGTTGGAGGACCAACAACATGATGTGAGCCTTTCAGTCACGCCCCCGGCTGCCGGATGAAGCGAGATGAGCGTGACGAACTCGTCGAGGCAGCCGCATCTGCGTTCCAGTATGAAACGCAAAGAACCGCCCAGCCAACATGGCGGGGCGGTTTTGTGCCCGATTGTGTCCGGTTTAACAGATTGAGAACCGAACCCTATGCGGGAAAGACCCTTATCCGATCAATCCACTCCCGACTAATCGAGGTAAAGCTTTCCGCGGAACTCCGGGTGCATGAGGTTTTCCTTGGAGAGGATCTGGTCGAGGGTTTCTTCGTCGAGAAGCTCTTTTTCGAGCACGAGCTCGCGGACGCCCTTGCCCGTCGCTGCTGCTTCCTTGCCGATCAAATCGCCGTTGTGGTGGCCGATGAACGGGTTGAGGTAGGTGATGATGCCGATGGAATTGTCCACGTAGCCCTGGCACACGTCTTCGTTGGCGGTGATGCCCACGACGCACTTCTCGCGGAGCGTCTTCGCCGCGTTGTGCAGCAGCTCGATCGAACCGAACAGGCTGCGTGCGATGACCGGCTCCATGACGTTGAGCTGCAGCTGGCCGGACTCGGCAGCCATGGAGACCGTGACGTCGTTGCCGAAGACCTTGAAGCACACCTGGTTGACGACCTCTGGGATCACCGGGTTCACCTTTGCCGGCATGATCGACGAGCCAGCCTGGCGTTCCGGAAGGTTGATCTCGTTCAGGCCGGCGCGCGGGCCGGACGACAGCAGACGCAGGTCGTTACACGTCTTGGACAGCTTCATGGCCGCGCGCTTGAGTGCCGAGTGTGCCATGACGTAACTGCCGGTGTCCGAGGTGGCCTCGATGAGGTCGGGCGAGGTGGAGATCGGCAGGCCCGTGACCTCGCGCAGTGCCGCGATCACCTGGTCGCGGTAGCCACCCGGGGTGTTCACGCCAGTGCCGATCGCGGTAGCGCCGAGGTTCACCTCGAGCAGATCCGCCGCAGCCTGCTGGAGCTTGTCCTGCTCCTCAGCGAGGTTGGCGCCGAACGCCGTGAACTCCTGGCCCAGCGTCATCGGGACAGCATCCTGCAGCTGGGTGCGCCCCATCTTGAGGATGTCGCCGAATTCGTCGCCCTTCGCGCGGAACGCCTTTTGCAGCTCGTCGAGTTCAGCGATGAGCGTCTGCATCGAGTGGTACAGCCCCAGGCGGAATCCGGTCGGGTACGCGTCGTTGGTGGACTGCGACATATTGACGTCGTCGTTCGGGTTGATGACGTCGTAGCTGCCCTTCTCCTTGCCGATGATCTCCAGCGCAAGGTTGGCAACGACCTCATTGGTGTTCATGTTCACCGACGTGCCCGCGCCGCCCTGGTAAGCGTCGGTCGGGAACTGGTCCATGCAGGCGCCCTCGTCGAGGATCTTGTCGCACGCGGCGATGATCGCGTCAGCCTTGTCCTTCGGCAGGGTGTGCAAACGGCGGTTCGCCATAGCAGCAGCCTTCTTCACCATGACCATGCCGCGCACGAAATCCGGGTAGTCCTGGATCTTTGCGGACGAGATCTGGAAGTTATCGATCGCGCGCATCGTGTGCACGCCGTAGTACTTATCCTCCGGAACCTCTACGGTACCGAGCAGGTCTTCTTCTGTTCTGTAACCCATAGGCTCCAGTGTAGAGAAGAATTAGATTCGCGCGATTTGCAACTCCGTAGCAAGGATCGCCTCAGCGCCAGCGGCGGCGAGACTGTCCATTAGTTGGTTCGCTTCCTTCCGCGGCACCATCGCACGGACGGCGACCCAGTTGTCGCGCTGCAGTGGAGAGACCGTCGCGCCGGTCAGCCCCGGGGTGATCGCCACAGTTTCGTCCAGGTTGTCGCGCGACACGTTGTAATCGAGCATCACGAAATTGTGCGCCGTGAGAATTCCGCGGATGCGCGAGAGCACCACCTCATCGTCGGCAGTCAACTCACGGGCTTTTTGCTTGACGACGACCGCCTCACTCTCCACAATCGCCTCCCCGAACGGCTTCAAACCTTGCTGGCGAAGTGTCGCGCCCGTTGAAACCACATCTGCAATCGCGTCTGCCACACCGAGCTTGATGGAAATCTCCACCGCGCCGTCCAGGCGGATCACCTCCGTATTGATGCCGCGCGCGGAAAGGTAATCGGCGGCGAGGTGGGGGTAGCTCGTCGCTAAGCGTTTGCCCTCGAGGTCCTCGATTGTCCACGTCTCCCCTGCTGGCGCCGCGAAACGAAACGTCGAGCCACCGAAACCGAGCTCGAGCACCTCCTCGACATCCGCCCGCGAATCGAGCGCGAGATCCCGCCCCGTGATGCCGAGATCCAAGTGTCCCGCTGCAACATAAATCGCGATGTCCTTCGGACGCAGGAAGAAGAACTCGACGTTATTCGCCTCGTCGACGATATTCAGCGCCTTGCTCTGCCCGCGCCCCTTATACCCGGCCTCCTTGAGAATCCCGGTGGCCGCTTCCGACAACGAACCCTTGTTTGGAACAGCGATCTTGATCATGGTGCGTGGATCTCCTAAAAATCGTGGGCGTTCTAGAGGTATTTGTAAATGTCGTCGGGAGTCAGACCCCGCTGAACCATCATGACCTGCGTCCAGTACATGAGCTGGCTCATCTCTTCTGCCAGCTCCTCATCCGACTGGTACTCTGCAGCGATCCACACCTCGCCAGCTTCCTCGATGATCTTCTTGCCGATGAAATGCGGCCCCTTATCCAGCGCCTCCACCGTGCCCGAACCTTCCGGCCGCTCATCTGCCTTGGTGGACAGTTCCGCAAAAAGATCATCGAAATTCTTCACGCAGATCACTCTAACCCATCTGCCGGGTGCGCCGACCGTGTTTCATGCGTCCTTTCGCAGGTCGCTTCGGTTGGGCGCTGCGGAACTCGTCGGTGGGTCAGCTCCGCGCGCGCCGGCTAGGTGGTTCGCCGGCGCGCCGTTTGCTTGGCCTACACCGATTCGCGGGCAAGGCGGGCGTGTTCGAACCATTCCGCGACGTCTCCGGCCTTGGCGCCGACGAAACGCGCAGGATCGAAGGGCTGCACCCCGTGCGGGACAGCGTCGGGCGCAGCGAGTCCCAGGACAACGCACCCAGCGGCGGCTGCGGCGGACATTCCGGCCCACGAGTCCTCGAAGACAAGGCAGTCGGCGGGGTCGGCACCGACGGTCTCTGCGGCTTTGAGGTACATGTCGGGCGCTGGCTTCGGATTGGGTACCTCGTCGCCGGTGATCGAACCGTTGAACAGGGCACGCCCGACAGCGTCGATGCACCGGTCGGCGAGTTCGCGTTCAGTGTTGGTGGTCACGAGCATCGGCATGCCGGAAGCATGAAGCGACGACAACAGCTCGCGGACACCGGGGTTAGGAACCAGCTGGCCGGTGAATAATTCAGACATGCGCCCGAACATCCAGGAGCGGTGGTGGTCGTAATCCAACTGGGCGACGGACAAACCAGCCCATTCCGCGCACACGCGAAGTGTGTTCGGGAAGCTTCCGCCGACGGTTTCCTCGCGCTTTTCGGTGCTCAAGCGGCGACCGAGGCGTTCGGAAAGCTCGTACGTCGCAATGCCCCACAGTGGCTCGGTGTCCACCATCGTGCCGTCCATGTCCCAGAAGACGGCGCGTGGGCCGCGGCTAGTCAAGCTCAGGAAGGGAGTTGAGTGCTTCGTCGTCCGCACCCGTCGCGGCAGCGGCGCGGTACGAAAGCTCCTGCAGCTCAGTCTTTTCCTCGGGCTCGAGCACAGCATCAGCGTGCTTGGCGTTGAAGTCGTGCAGGCTGTTGAAGAACGGGTCGACCACGGACAGGAGCTTGTCGGAGTCCGGGTCGTCTCCGATCAGCTCAAGGGCGTCGAGGTAGCCCTCGATCAGCTTCTTCAGATCGGGCAGGACTGCCGGGTCGAACGGCTCCTCCCACAGCTCTTTGTCTTCTTCTTTCAAGTAGGAGCCGGTGGCGAAGGTGGTCAGGTCATCGATGAACTCATCGACGTCGGATTGGAACTGATCGCGAATGGTCATGTCCGCCATCATTCCCCAAGTTCAGCGGAGCTGCACGCCAAGCAACCCATCGAGCGCGTCGGCGATGATTCCGTTGTGGTCGCCGGGGGCGTCGTCGACGGTTTTCAGGGCGGTGACGGTGTCGAGGTCGTCGGCAAGCGCTGCGCGCAGCTTATCGACGACTCCCCTCGCCTCTTCCTCCCCCACTTCCCTGCCGAGCATCTCACGCCACCTGGCCAAACGCGCCTCCGCCTCGTCGAGAATGCCGTAGGAGAAATCCCGGTCCTCACGGTAGTGGCCAGCGAATACCGCGAGGCGGATCGCCGCCGGGTCGTGTCCGGCTTCGGAGAGCTTGTGAACGAAGACGAGGTTGCCGAGTGATTTCGACATTTTCACGCCGTCGAGGGCGATCATGCCGGTGTGGACGTAGTGGCCGGCCATGCGGTCGACGCCGTACGTGGCTTCGGCGTGAGCCGCGGAGAATTCGTGGTGCGGAAACGCGAGGTCACTGCCGCCGCCCTGAATCGAGAACGTCGTGCCGAGACGGTTCGTCGCGATCGCCGAGCACTCGATGTGCCAGCCCGGCCGACCTGCACCGAACGGCGCGTCCCACGCTGGTTCCCCGTCTCGGTGGCCGCGCCACAGTAGCGCGTCGAGGGGGTCGCGCTTGCCTTCGCGATCCGGGTCGCCGCCGCGCTCGGCGAAGAATTTCTCCATCGTCGCCCGGTCAAGGTTCGATTCGTACCCAAACTGCGGGGTAGCTGTGATGGGGGCGTAGATGTCGGTGGCGCCGGAGGTGTCGTCGATAAGCGAATATGCGATGCCCTTGTCCAGCAGTACCTGGACCATCTCGACGACCTCGTCGACGGCTTCCATCGCGCCGATGTAGTCGCGCGGCGGGATGACCGAGAGGATCTCCATGTCGCTGCGGAACAGGTCGATCTGGCTCGTGCCGAGCTCACGCCAATCGACGCCATCCCGTTCCGCGCGCTCGAACAGCGGGTCGTCGACGTCCGTGATGTTCTGCACGTAGTGGACCTTGTGCCCGTTGGCCAGCAGCTGGCGATACACGAGGTCGAACGTCAGGTACGTCGCCGCGTGCCCGAGGTGCGTCGAATCGTAAGGCGTAATACCGCACACATACATGCCGACTTCGCCATCGCCCGTCTCGACGCGCTTTACTTCCCCATCCGCTGTGTCGTACAGCGCGAGCGGCACAGGTGTGCCAGCCACCGATGGGACCGCAGGATTAGGCCAAGAATGCATGCAGCCCACCCTACAACCCCAAAGCCTGGCCATGACGCGCGTCCTGCCGACACCTGCTGAACTCTACTTATATTTGGGCGTGCGGAAGTGGCCGTGGGGTGTGGTGGCCCCTCGGCTATGTTCCGAACAGTAGGTGCATCGCACCGTATTGGTGTGTCCTGTTCGGTACCGGTGTTCCGCGCGGTGAGATCCATGTCGGTGTCCCATCGCGCACCTGTATTCGACCCCTGTTGTGCCTGTCGGGGTCATCGTCGTTGGTGCGGTTGTGGTACCTGCACAACACCGACAGGTTGTTCATGTTCGTCTGTCCACCCCGGGCCCAGGGTTCGATGTGGTGGACCTCGCAGTTATCGGCAGCGTGCCGACAGTCCGGTACAGGACACGTCGTCAGTGTTGCCCGGGCGAGGTCGCGTTGTTTCTTATTAGCGAACCGCTTCGTGCTGTACAGGTTCACCGGACCTGCCTGCGGGTGGAACAGTGCCACCTCAAGGTCCTTGGAATGATGGCGGGTCAGATACTCCGCACCAGTCATCGTCGTGCCATCCGACAACCCTAGGATGGTGTCATCGCCTTGGCCGCCGAGGATCGAGATGTAATCCGCCAGCGGGATCTGCACCAGCGGGCGTGGAACAGCATCAGCAACAGCACCATCCTTGTGCAACAAGTCATGAAACGCCTCGTACATCTGCGGGCCCTCAGGACGGTTGGCATCGAGTTTTTGGCGCAGGGCGTACTCAAGAGCGGCGATATCCCGCGCATCACCAGTAGCACTAAAAGTGCGCTTGCCTTTCCGCTCCTTACCAAACCGCACCGCCGATTCAGGGGCAGGCGTATCCACCTCAGGGACGATGTCTTTAGCGCGGCGTTTCAACGTCTCGTAGTTACCCCGCACGGACAACAACGCCAGGCGGATCTTCCACTTCTCTTTCTCCGTACCCAACGAACGCACTTGCTGTTCGATGAACAAGATCTGGTCCAGCGACTTCCCCGTCTCACGGGCGATGCGCACCGCGTGGGCCTGCTTGCGGGAGAACTTCGTGGGCCCGAAATACACCTCGCGGGCTTTCTCGCCGTCGGCGGCGAGAGTCGATTTCATGCCGGCATCGACAACGGCCTGGCGGTTAAAACCAGCCAGGATATCCATTGGTCGCGCAGCAGCGGCGATAAACGCCTCGAAATCGTTCATGCCCCACACGCTAAACCGACCAACGCAAACGCGAAACAGGCAACCCAAAAACCTGTGGATAACTCAAAACTATCCACAAGAACACACGAACGAACACCCTCAAAAACACTCACCGCGCACCCTAAAACACCTGTCTACAAGGGAAAACGGGGTGGTGTGGGAGGCAGTGTGGCGTCGTCAAGCGAAATGCTTTTAAGCGTTCATGACACCTGTCGCGAGGAGAATGAGGACAATGATGCCCAACGGAATGCGGTAGGCGGCGAACCACGCGAACGAATGGTTGGAGACGAACTTCAGCAGCCACGCGATGGAGATATAGCCGAGCACGAAACCGATGACGGCACCGACGAGCAGTTGGATGCCGGTGGCGGATTGGCCGGCTTGGGGGGCGAAGGCGTCGGGAAGCGAGAAAAGCCCGGAGGCTAGCACCGCCGGAATGGCGAGCAGGAAGCTGAAACGCGTGGCCACCTCGCGGTCGAGGCCGCGGAAGAGACCGCCCGAGATCGTGCCGCCGGAACGGGACACGCCGGGAATGAGCGCGAGGCACTGCCACAACCCCATGACGATGGCGTCTTTCATCGTCAGCTCGTCGTAGCCGCGAGTCTTGGAGCCGACGCGTTCTGCGAAAATGAACACGAAGGAGAACAAAATCAGCACGGTCGCGGTGATCCAGAGGTTGCGGAAGTTCTCGCGGATCAAGTCCTTGAGCAGGACGCCGGCAAGCCCGACGGGAATGGTGCCGACGATGACCATCCATCCCATGCGGTAGTCGAAACCGCGTTTCGACGGGTTGAACAGCCCGGCGAACCAGCCGGAAAGGATCTGCCAGATCTCTTTGGCGAAGAAGACGAGCACCGCCAGCTCCGTGCCGAGCTGAATGACGGCGGTGAAGCTCGCGCCGGCGTCCTGGCCCCAGAACAGTTCGGAGACGATTCGCAGGTGGCCGGAGGAGGACACCGGCAGAAATTCGGTCAGGCCCTGCACGATGGACAGGACGATGACCTGCATCCAGGACATGGTTTCGGTGGTTGCGTCAATCACGGACGACACCCTACCGCCGGAGGGGCTGGAGAAAGAAGCACGACGCGGTGGTGCGGGGTGCGGTTGATAAGCTTGGGTTCGTGAAAAATCGCCGTTCGCTGACAGTATTCGTCGCTTCATCCGCTGCTTCTGTGCTTCTGCTCGCGGGGTGCTCGCAGCCGCCGGGAGTGCCGCAGGAGGCCCCAGAGATGGGTAACGCGGAGCCAGCGAAGTCACCGCCGGCAGGCGACGTGGAGGGCGAGAAGGTCGATTTTCCGGCGGTGGAGGACCTGGAGATCACGAACGGCACGATCGGTGTCCGCGCGGATGGGCAGTTGCGTCTCGGCACGCTCGACGAGATCAAGGCTGGCGGCGGCGCCACGCACCAGGTCGACGACACGTGCGGGGATGTCACGGCGAACGAGGGTGCGTTCGTGACGGTGTGCGGCGGAACGGTCCGCGTTTTCGAGGGCGCGGAGGAGCGAACAGTCACGCCGGATGAGCCGGTCACCGTCGCCGCACCGCTTCCCGACGGCCGCGTCATCGCCGGTTCGGCCGAAGAAGCCAAGGTGTGGGTTTTCGACACCGACGGAAACCAGACCGGGCGCATCACAGTGGCGCGGCCGTCGGATTTCGTGCTCGCCGGCCAGGACAGGGTCGTGCGTCTGAACCGCTTCGACACGACGATCCAGGATATTCAGCTGGACAAGGCCCGCCAGGGCGGCACGTTGCGTGTGGGTCTCGGCGTCGGCCAAGCGAAATTCGGCGAGGACGGGCTCGTGCTCGCCTCAGATTCCACGGGTAGCCAGCTGCTGGTCTACACCACGGACGAGGTCGTCCGTCTGCACCAGACGGTCCCGACGGACCCCCACCCGTGGGCGGTGGCGTGGGATCCGGCCAACAAACTCGCGTGGATCACGTCGACGGAGAAGAACACGGCTACTGCCTTCGACATCTCGAAGGGCGTGCCGCGCGAGCAGCGGAAGGTGGACACAGTCGCGGATGCGCAACACATGATTTCGCTTGACGACGGCACCCTCCTCCTCGCCTCTGCCTCCGGCGACGGCCTGCAGATCGTCACTCCAGAATCCGACAAGGACTGAGACAAGTAGGAGTTCTTTTCATGGGCGCGTACGACGCACTTCTCAAGGTCATGTTTCTTCTCCCGCCGGAGCGGATCCACGGGATCATCAGTGGTGCGCTGAGCACGCTGAATGCGGTGGCACCGGCGAACCGCACGATGGAGAAGGTAGTGCGGGTCCGCGATAAGCGCCTGGAGCAGGAGCTGTTCGGGGTGAGGTTCCCGGCGCCGCTGGGGTTGGCGGCAGGCTTCGATAAGAATGCCACGGCGGTCGATGCGTGGGGTGCTGTTGGTTTCGGCTACGCGGAGCTCGGCACTGTCACTCCCCGCCCCCAGCCGGGTAATCCGGCACCGCGCCTGTTCCGCCTGCCAGAGGACAAGGCGATTTTGAATCGCATGGGCTTCAACAACGACGGCGCGCTGAAGGTGGCAAAGAACCTGGAGCGGAAGAAGTCGGGCGATGTGGTGGGCATCAACATCGGCAAGAACAAAACCTCCGACGATGCCGTCCGCGATTACCGCACCGGCGCGAGCCTGCTCGGCCCGCTGGCGGACTACGTGGTCGTCAATGTCTCCTCCCCTAACACTCCCGGCTTGCGAGATCTGCAGGCGATCGAAGAACTCCGCCCGATTCTCACTGCCGTCCAGGAGGCGACGGACACACCAGTTCTGGTGAAGATCGCGCCGGACTTGAGTGACGAAGACATCGACGCTGTCGCGGATCTCGCCCTCGAGCTCGGCTTGGCTGGCATCGTCGCCACGAACACGACGATCAGCCGCGAACGGCTCATCACCGACGCCACACGTGTCGAGGAGATGGGTGCCGGCGGTATCTCGGGTGCACCGCTCAATGACCGCTCCTTAGAGGTGCTCAAGCGTCTCCGCTCGCGCGTCGGCGACCGACTGGCACTCATCAGTGTGGGCGGCATTTCAACCCCGGAGCAGGCCTGGGAGCGCATCGCCGCCGGCGCGAGCCTGCTGCAGGGCTACACCCCGTTCATCTATGGCGGGCTGGGGTGGATCCGCCGAATTCACCGCGGTCTAGCGAAACAGGTAAAAGCGCACGGATTGGAGAATATCGGCGCGGCCGTCGGGTCGGGCCTCACCTGGAAACATTAGATCTTGTAAGCGTACTCGTTCACTCCTTCGGGCAATGTCGCGCATGGACTCCACACGTCAATGGTGATGATCGGCAGGTCATCCGATCTATCGAGCACGGAAATAATGGCCTGATAGCCCTCAGGACTCGTCTGCATCGTGCGTTCGGGCCGGTCGTTGGTGGGGATATCTTTCTCGTCCCACCCGAGGCCGCGCAGATGCGCAGTGAGTTTATCCACCAGCGCCTGGCCGTCGACACCTTCGTTGATGCGAACCGCCGAGCCTCCCGGATAGTTGAACAAACCTTCCTCGTCCCCGCACCGCATCGGCTTGCCGATAACCTCCCCGGGCAGTGGTAGCTTGTCTGGCGATTTATCCTCCTCGGGAATCAGTGCAGCCAGCTCGTTTTGGATGCGCACCGACTCTTCCTTGGCTTCCTCGATGGTGATGGGGTCCTGCACTTCGTCGTCACCGGATGGTCCGAAAAGCTGAGCACACCCGGTGAGCGTCATGGCAGACGCACACGCCAGCGAAAATAGCGTCCCGCGCATCCCCTTAGTTCTCATCCCAGCCCCAGACGATAGCGCGGCCAAGCGAGTGGAAATTCAGGTTGAAGCCGAGCTGAGTCGGGTTGGCGACACCTGCAGCCGGCAGCTCCGTGTCCACGGCGTGCACGGCGAACAAATAACGGTGCGGGCCGTGGCCCTGCGGCGGATTAGAACCGTAGTAGCCCTGCACCCCGGAATCACCGGTGAGGACAACGGCACCGACGCCGAGGCCCTCCTTGGAGCCAGCGTCAGTGGGCAGCTCGGTGACGTCGACGGGAATGTTGAACGCGGCCCAGTGCCAGAAGCCTGATGCGGTCGGCGCATCGGGGTCGAAGCACGTCACTGCGATGGACTTGGTTCCCTCCGGCAGGTCGGACCAGGACAGCTGCGGGGAGACTCCGTCGTCGCCGGTCTGGGCGTCGGGAAGCTGTTCTCCGTCAACCAGGTCGGTGGAGGTGACGGGAAACGACGGGACGTCGACAAGCGGTGCGTACGGGTCTGGGCCTGGGAAACGATCGGAAACATACGAAACAGTCATGTCTCCTTTGTACCGGGGTATTGCCGTTGACGTGGCGATTTGCTGGACGCGTGGGCCACGACCTATAGTTCTACGAGTGCCCAGCCGCAAGGCTGAAACACCCAAAGCCCGGGTGGCGGAATGGCAGACGCGCTAGCTTGAGGTGCTAGTGTCCTATTAACGGACGTGGGGGTTCAAGTCCCCCCTCGGGCACCACCAGAACACCCCTTTCGGAAACGGAAGCGGGTGTTTTCGCTGTTAGAAGGTGCCCCAGTCAGGAGAGATACTTCCGCCTGACACTCCACCTCCGCCACCGCCGGGAACGAGCTCGTAATTCTTCGCGACGTAGGCGAACAGGCTGAAGATCGCCGCAGTCACAGCGACACTCACGGCCGGCGCGAACCAGGCACTTGCGACGAGGGCCAACCATTCAGAGCCAGCGAGGAGACTGAGACCTCCGAAAAGCAGAATCGCGAAGCGCGGCAGAACCATAACAGTGATGGCGGCGCACAGCGCCAGGAAGACCTTTCGCATTTCCATACCGGCGGCAAGCACGCACGCGCAGCACGCGGTGAACATGGGCGCAGCCGTCGCGAACGCGGGAAACATCGTGGCAAAGAAGAACATGTCAGCGTCGACAGGCCGCCACGAACTGAACGCCGCAGCTGCGGCGATGCCGAGCAGGAGGATCAACGATGCAGCGATTCCGCGGGCAGCGCGGGTGCGGGCGGTCAGCAGGCATGCCAACACTCCCGCTACAGCGGCGAAGGCGCACAATGCGGCTACTGCGGTGACGGAATCACCGCCGGTGGTAGCTACCTCAGAGGCAGCGAGACTCACGATGAACAGAAATATCGGTAAGGCGGTCGGGTCGTTGTGGATCATCTACGTACCTCTTCCGGTTTGGCCCCAGGGTACTCGCGGGTGAAGATTGTGAGGTGAAACTTCGCCAGGTTGTCGTGCTCGTTGCGGCCGTGCTTTTCATCGCGGCATGGATGCTTATCGACGTCCCCTCCCTCGCCCAACTCCGCTCCTGGTCCGAGCAGACCGGCGCGTGGTTCCCCGTGGTGTTCTGGCTGGCGTATGTGGTGATCACTCAGTTCCCGATTCCCCGCACGCTGCTCACCGTGTCGGCGGGAGTGCTGTTCGGCGCGGTGAAAGGCATCACGCTGGCGCTGACGGCCACGACGGTCTCTGCGGTGATCTCGCTGCTGCTGGTGCGCTTCTTGCTGCGTGACTGGGTGGAGCCGCGGTTGACGCATCCGGCGGTGCAGCGGATCAATCAGAGGCTCGAAGAACGCGGCTGGCTGGCCGTCACGAGTCTGCGGATGATCGCGGGCATTCCCTTCTCGATCATGAACTACGCGGCGGCGCTCACACGTGTCCCGGTGCTGCCGTTCGCTGTGGCCACACTCGTGGGGTCGGCGCCGGGCACAATCCTGGTCACCATGTTCGGGCAGACGCTCACCGACGATCCTGACCCGATTTTCGTGGCCATCATGGCAGTGCTCGCGGTGATCGGCATTGCAGGATTGCTTTTCGACGCCACCACGCCCACCCGTCAAGCCTCCACCGTAGACCGCGGGTCAGGGGTCTAGACTGTCCCCCATGATTGCTGTCCATGCCCGATACCGTGGCCGCGGTGCGCGGCGCGCCGAACTCGTCAAACGCTCCGCCGAAGCTCTGTCGACCCTCGACGGAGTGAACCGTTTCGATGTCGTCGGTGTCGAGGACATCCGCGCCCACGTCGACGATGCTGAAGCCGCCTGCATGCTCGTCATGGCGCTCTTGTCCGACGGGAATTGGGCCATCGGTATCGGCATCACAGAAAAAGGCCCCGCCGTCTACGCCGCAACAGATGGGGCGGGAAATAAGGCGGGGTCGGTGGGAGTGGTCGTCGATAAGCCTGAGCCCGGAACGGACGCTGCGGACATTGCGTCTGCGTTCGCGTTGCTCGGTCATGTTCTGGCAAAACGCACCGTCGAGGGCCGTGAGGCGACCTCGCTGGTGCGTTCCGGGTTGAATCAGAATGAGGCAGCGGCCGAGCTCGGCATCTCTAAACAGGCGATGAGCCAGCGCCTGCAGGCTGCCGGGTGGCAGGCCGAGCAGGCGGGCTGGCAGCTCGCCGTCAATTTGATGTCTAGGGCTGCTGGGGATACTGGTTAGGCATTTGCGGGGGCTGCGCCTGCTGCATCGGGAACTGCTGCGGCTCATACTGCGGCGGCTCGTATTGCGCAGGCTGCTGCGTCGGCTGCGGCATGTCGAGTTCAGGGCGCGACGGGGACTCGTCGGGCTCGGCGCCGGCCTTCACGCTCGTTGAAATCGACGTAGATGTGGAGCCCTTGGATGCGCTGGCTCCCGTCGCATCGTCGAGGCTGGACCCGACCGGCTTGTTCGCCACGGCGCGCGCCTCGGCGACAGCCTTCGCGATCTCCGGGTCGGTGGCCGTCTCGAACCACGCGTCCGTGTCTTCCTGGGTGGCGATCTCCTTCGCCTCCGGGTCGATCTGACCGGGCTCGTAGCGGAAGACGCCGTCGTCGTCCTTCTTGGCGAAGGCCTTGGCGAATTCCTCCAGCGAATCGCCGAACTGCGACGGGATCATCCACATGGTGGAACCGTTACCCTCGGCGATCTTCGGCAGCTTCTCCATGTACTGGAATGCGAGAAGTTCCGGCGTGACGCCGGAGGACTTGATGGCGGCGTTGACCTTCTGGATCGCGCGTGCTTCACCCTGTGCTTCGAGGAATTTCGCGGCGCGCTCACCTTCAGCGCGAAGAATGGTCGCCTGACGCTCAGCTTCCGCGGCGAGGATGGCTGCGTGCTTCTCACCCTCAGCGGACAGGATGCGCGACTGCTTCTCACCCTCGGCGGTCTTGATGTCGGACTCTCGGCGGCCCTCAGCGGTGAGAATCATGGCGCGCTTCTCGCGGTCCGCCTTCATCTGCATCTCCATGGACTGCTGGATGGACGGCGGCGGATCAATCGCCTTGAGCTCCACTCGGCTAATGCGCAGGCCCCACTTGGCGGTGGCAGCGTCGAGCTCGCCGCGCAGGCGGCGGTTAATGGTCTCTCGGGAGGTCAGAGTTTCCTCGAGGGTCATGCCGCCGACCACATCGCGCAGCGTCGCGGTGGAGATCTGCTCCACACCGACGATGTAGTTGTCCACACCGTAGATGGCGCGGGCGGGGTCGTTGATCTGGAAGGTCACCACCGTGTCAATAGCCACGGTCAGGTTGTCCTGGGTGATCACAGCCTGCGGCGGGAAGGACACGACGCGCTCACGGGTGTCCACGCGCTCGCGCACCCGGTCGATGAACGGCACCAGCAAAGTGATGCCGCCCGAAACGGTGCGGGTGTAGCGGCCAAGACGTTCGATGACCGCGGCCTCACCCTGCGGGATCAGCGCGATGGCGCGGAAAACGACGATGACAATGAAAATGAATAAGACAAGTAGCAGAACAAGCGTTGGTGTCATGATCACTCCTTCCAGACGACGGCGGTCGGGCCGTCAATATCAGCGACGGTGACGTGCTCACCGGCGGGGATGGTGAAAGCGGGGTCGATGGCGCGGGCCGACCAAATTGACCCGTCGAGGCGGACCTGGCCGCCATACCGGTTGACCTCCTCGAGCACCTCTGCCTTGGCGCCGACGAGAGCCTTCGGGGACGTGTCCAGGGCTGCCGGTTTTTTGAAGCGGCGGTGCAGCCATGGGCGAAGGAACAGGATGAGGGCACCGGACGCGAGTCCGAAGATGACGATCTCCGCCCACAGCGGAATGCCGAACAGGCTTGCGCCGGCTGTCGCCAGCGCACCCCCGGCGAGCATGAGAAATGTGAACTCGCCAGCCGCTAATTCGAGGCCGGCGAGCACGAGCGTGCCAATGAGCCAAATAACTGTTCCCACACGGTCAGGTTAACGCATTTTCGGGCGTCGATAAGTCACTCAAAAGCTTTCTTTTGGCAACTCCGGCGTTGTCACGAAATCGACGAGCCGCTCGACCGCGCCAATGAGCGTGTGGTCGAGGTCGCGGAACGTCTCGACCGCACCGTACACGCGATTCCACCCCTCGCGCGGATCCGACCAGCCGACGCGGCGACAGATGCCCGTCTTCCAGTCCTCGCCCTTCGGCACGTCCGGCCAGGCGCGCAACCCCAAGCGCTCGGGCTTGACCGCCGCCCAGATATCCACGTACGGGTGCCCGGTGACCAGCACGTGCGGGCCGACATCCGCCACGAGCCGCGACTCTTTCGACCCGGCAATGAGGTGGTCGGCGAGTACCCCGATGCGGCGTCCGGGCCCCGGCTGGAACTCCGCGAGCCGCTCCGGCAGATTGTCCAAGCCTTCCAGGAACTCGACGACGACGCCCTCGACGCGCAGATCGTGCCCCCACACCTTCTCCACAATCGCGGCGTCGTGCACGCCTTCGACCCAAATCCGCGACGGCATCGCCACTTTCGCCTGAACATTCTCCACGCGCCGGGACCCCGAATTCGAACGACGCGCTTCACGCTTGACGACGGGCCGCGTCAAGGTCACCCTCTCCCCCTCCACCAGGAACGCGCCAGGCAGCATCTTGAACAGTCTTTGCGTGCCGTAGCGATCCTCGAGCCGGACGAACTCGCCGTCATAGGTGCGCTCCACGCCGACAACGAGCCCCACGAAGTCGTCGCCGAACACCTCCGCCACCACATCGCCGGTTGCTTCCACCTGCGGGTACACCTTCGGTCGCTTGCGGGCGTGACCGGCGAAAATATCGCCGCCGTACGGGTCTGCGTGGCTGTTGAATCCGCTCATAGTGGGCCAGAGTGTATCCCGTATACTTCGCCACCGTGAGTACGCGCGCCGAAGTCTATTCTCCCCTGCAGAACACCGCCGTCTGGCTCGCGGCATGGCTCTACGGGCACGAGCCCTCCGACGCACTCGTCGGCGCCATGACGGAATTGCACGGCCGGAACAGCTACCAGGGCGAACCGCTCGCGCATTTGCTTCACGACGTCCGCGCCTCCACCGACCTCACCTCCCCCGGCCCCGCCGTCCGCCTCATTTTGTCTGGCCCCGGCCAACCTCCGGAACTGCCCGCGGGTTCAGCGGCCGCATTGGCCGCCACCGAACTCAGCGGCGGCAGCGCGATCGTGCTCCGCGGCAACGGAGGCGTGTCCCATGTTCTGGTGCCTGACAGCTCTTCCGAGCTGGGGGTTAGCGATGAAAGCGCCGGGGTCTTTTGGCGGTGGTTCGAAGAGGACGGCCCCCTTCCGGAGCCAGCGTGGCTCTCCCCCGGCGAGGCCGATGCTCTGCTATCGCGCGCAACGAACGAGGCCTCGCTACTGATTGAGGCCGCGGGCGGCACGCGCGAGGAGTTGCCCGACCCGCGCCTGGCGGTGGGGACGCTCTCAGATTTCTACGACACGCCCGGTTTGCCCATGCGTACGCCACCGCGTGCCGCGAAACTCTTCGCGCGGGCGGACGCGGTGGCGGCGGTCATTGAGACTGTGGTCGACAGGTTGAACGACCACAGCTTCGATCCCCAGCTCTTCAGCCTCTGGCGGCACATCCGTACCGCACGCATGGCTGGGGTGGCCGATGCGGTACTGGAGTACCAGCGCTGAAGCTTAAGACGCGACCGGCTTCGGGCGCCGGGGCGCGCAGCAGCCTTCCTTGCACGGGGTGCCGTTGAGGGTGCAGCCCTGGACGGTGATCGTCGATAAGCTTTCTGGCTTTGTGCCTGCGGCCGTGTGGTCGACAAGATCGAGGACGAGCTTCGCGAAGGTCCGCTCCAAGCCCACCGTCGGCGTGCGAGTCAGGGTGATGCCGCGCTCTTCGCACGCTTCCTTGAGCTCAGTGTCGAGGTCCCAGATGACCTCCATGTGGTCCGTGATGAAACCGACCGGGACGCAGATGATGTGCTTGACGCCCTCATTCGCGTCGTCGATCTCCTCGGTACGGTCCACGACATCCGGCTCAAGCCACGGGGTGCGCGGATCGCCGGAGCGGGACTGCCAGACGACTTCATAATCGGGGACGCCGGCCTCGAGCGCGATCAGGCGCGCGGCCTCCGCGACCTGACGGGAGTACAGATTCTGGTCGGTCGGGCCGCCAGATGCGTCGTCGGCCGCATTAGGTACCGAGTGGGCGGCGAACAAAACGCGGGTGGTTTTCTGGTCCGCTGCCTCCCACGCCGTGCGGACATGATCCGCCATGAGCTTCACAAAAGTCGGGTGGCCGTAGAACTGCCAGAGCTTCGTGAACTCGAGCTCCGGGTGCGCCTCGCGCAGCTTCACAATGTCCTCGTCGTACTGGCGGCACGCCGAGTACCCGCCCCACGCGGAGGTGGCGAAAACAGCGACATTTTTGTGGCCGTCGGCCGCAATCTGGTCAGCGGCGTCAGCCGCGTACGGGTGCCAGTTGCGGTTGCCGAAGTAGACCGGCAGGTTCTCGCCGCGCTCGGCGATCTCCGCCTCGACATTGGCGATGATCTCGCGGTTCTGGCCGTTGATCGGGCTCACACCACCGAAATTGAAGTAGTGCTCGCCGACCTCAGCGAGGCGTTCGCGCGGAATACCGCGACCGCGGGTGACATTCTCCAGAAAAGGAATGACCTCGTCTTCTCCCTCGGGGCCACCGAAGGACAAGACGAGGAGTGCATCGAAGTTGCTTTCAGACATAGGGCCATTCTAGTTCAGCGGCCCCACGCCCGGTATTAGATCAGGCGGACAGCCATCGGTGCCATTCCGCTGCGGCGGACTGCCGTTTTTTGCACGTTCATTCCGGTCTGCGGCGCTTCGAGCATCATGCCGTCTCCGAGGTAGATCGCGACGTGCTGGTTGCCGCCGTTGCCCCAGAACAGCAGGTCGCCGCGTTCAGCTTCATCGACCGGGATCTGGGTGCCGCGCTGGTACTGGTAGCCCGTGTAGTGCGGCAGCGAGATACCTGCACCGGAGAAGGCGTAGAGGACAAGACCCGAGCAGTCGTAGCCGGCCTGGCCGTTGTAGCCCTGGCCGTCAAGGCCCATCGTCGCGCCGTTCGCGTCGCCGCCGCCCCACACGTATGGGGTGCCGATCTGCGATTCAGCACGCGCGATGACCGCTTCGATCTGCTGCTCGCGGCTGCCATCGGAAGCCGCTTCGTCGCCGCGCAGCTTGTTGGAGACTTCCTCCGCGTCGTCGACATCCGGGAGGACGTCTGCGACATTCGTGCCTTCTTCCTCGTCGGTTTCGGCCACGGACGCATCCGCGCTTTCGCTTGACGACGGCGCCGCGATCCCCGACGCACCCGACTCCCCGTCCTCACTGTCGTACGGGTCTTCAAAGCTGGCGTGATCCGCCTGGGTCTCACCGACCGCCTTCGCAAAAGCGTCGAGCGCAGCCTGGACCGTATCCGGGTTGGCGAACTCTTCCAGGGACGGCGCTGACGATCCCGAGGAGCTCAAGGCAGCGGACGATCCAGCATCCTCAGTTCCGGCGTCTGCCGGCTCAGCTTCAGTGTTTGCCGACTCTGCCGACTCGACAGCTTCCTCCTCAGCCGGTGCCTCCGCGTCAGCGGATTCGGCATCAGACTCAGTCTCGGTCGCTACCTCTGCTTCTGCCTCAGCCTCGGTTTCGGCCTCGGTCTCAGACTCAGCTTCCGTGGCGGTTTCCGTTTCGGTGGCGGATTCCGACTCGGTCTGAGCATCGGCAGACTCTTCGGCTGCGGTCTCCGGAGCGTCGGTCTCCGACTCGGTGGTCGGCTGCTCGGTCGCGTCCGGGGTTTCAGTCTCCGGTGTGGGGGCAGTCTCCGGAGTAGCACCCTCAGCACCGGCGGCCGCACCTTCTGCGCCGTCGACGCCAATGCCCATGGCTGCTGCAGCCTCCGGGCGCTGCTCGGCGAGGTCGGACTTAGCTTCCTCAAGTTCGGTGGAGACGGTGTCGCGCTCTGCGAGGAATGTATCCAGAGAACTCAGGGAGTCGTCGAGGGTCGTTCGTGCCTTCTCCTCGGCATCCTCGGCATCGGCAGCGCGGTCGTCGGCAAGCCTGCTGGCTTGACGTAGCGTCGACTCGTCGTTGGCGGCCTCGGTGCGCGCACGCTGCAGATCCTCGAGTGCGCGTTGCTTATCCTCGGACTCCTTGCGGAGGTAGGTCTTGCGGTCGAGGGAATCCTTTCGGGCGTCGGCGTCTGCATGGACGCTCGCCCCACCCGCGCCGCTGGAGCGGTACGAGGAGCGGGAGATCTGGTCGAGCTCATCCTGGGCGCGCTCGACCTCGGCCTGGGTGTCGTCGAGACGCTTGCGCGCTTCGGTGGCGCCCTGACGGGCCTGCTCGGCGTGCGACTGGGCATCGTGCAGGTCGACGAGCGCCTGGTTGACGGCTTCGCGGAGTTTACCGATCTCACGGTTAATGCGGTCGATATCTACCTCGTGGCGAGAAATCTCCGAGACAATCGCCGTCAGGGGCGATTCTTGCGCGACAGCTTCCACGTGCGTCGTCGCCATAGACAACGTAGCCACGCAGGCGGCAGCCGGCACGAGGGTGCGGACACGGAATTTACTGGACAGGCGGGGCCGCGCAGTGCCGCGCGCGGAACGGACGGTGAAATCCACGGAGGTATTCCTCTCACCGCACACTTCATCAGCAGACCGCGCCAAGGCATAGGTATGCCCGGGAAACGGACCGTGAATGGGCCAGGGTGTCAAGGCTGGCGTGCGGACGATTGAACGATCACGGATGAAAACCCGTGGGCTGATTCACCGCTACCTCCGCACTGACGTGACCCGTGATCCTTGGCGTGCTTCCCCACATGCCCGAATCTCTCGAGAGTTACGTCTGCGCTCTGATGTTGCAGCTATCAGCCCACGAGCTGACATGAAAACCATAGGCCACATAACAAGTCTGTTGCACACCCTTTACCAAATTTCACACACGTCAAGGCGAATAACATGACTGTGAGATTTGCCCACGCTGGGGTTTTAGAGATGAGGCGCATTACTGTGACATGCGACACATTGGCCCCGGGAATTATCACATTGCGGCCACAATGCCCGGCAGACACGCCGAAGCGGCCATTTTCTAGACCTCTAGGTCAACCGTCGATCCTTGACGGATTAGTCGTTGCTTTTGGAGAAAAAGAAGGAGACTCCGGCCGCGACGGCGACTAGCACGAGAAGGGTTGCAGTGACCAACGCCCACGGAATAGTGAAGGCATCCGCCTCCGCGGCAAAATCGCGGACACCGGCGGCATAATTCGGTTCAGAAATCAGCGCGTATTGACCCTTCTCTACTTGCGCACGGGTGAGGCTGTCGCTCACCGCGGCGGTCGCCGCCGGAGAGCGGACAATCACTGTGTCGAATCCCGCTTCCGTCGCGGTCGCATCTTTGAGGTCCTGGGCGAGGTCCCGCAGAGCGCCTGCCGACTGGCCCGCTTGCCCGAGTACTACGATGCCTACTGACCCCGCCGGACCCGCCTCCCCCGCGTTCACATCTGCGACAGCTCCCAGCAGGTCTGCCTCGAGCGCGAGGTTGGCGGGATTGTCGGTGTCGAAGGCAACGGCGTCGTCGATAAGCTGTGCTCTCAAACTGTCGAAATTGGGCGCGCTGGGGTCCATGTCACAAGAGCGTATCCGGCCGCCGGATTCGTGCGAGGTGGGCGCGCCGAGACCGGCCGGGGTAGCTGAAAGTCTGACAATAATAATTGTGTGCGACCAAATACCCCCGAACCAACGTGTGTGTCCTAACATTGACCTGTAGGGACCCTGATGGGTCACACACCTAGATTTTCAGTTGTTACAACGAGAAACGGAGCTCACGTGTCTGAAAGCAAGAACTCCTTCAACGCGAAGAAGACGCTCGAGGTCGGCGGTAAGTCCTACGACTATTACGCCCTCGATGCCGTCGAAGGCATGGAGAAACTGCCCTACTCCCTGAAGGTGCTCGGCGAGAACCTCTTGCGCACCGAAGACGGCAAGAACGTCACCGAGGAGCACATTAAGGCTATCGCTAACTGGGATCCTTCGGCTGAGCCGTCTGTGGAAATCCAGTTCACCCCGGCCCGCGTCCTCATGCAGGACTTCACCGGCGTGCCCTGTGTTGTCGACCTTGCCACCATGCGTGAGGCCGTTTCTTCTCTCGGCGGCAACCCGGACCAGGTGAACCCACTGAACCCGGCTGAGATGGTCATCGATCACTCCGTCATCATCGAGGCCTTCGGTTCCGAGAACGCCCTCGACAAGAACGTCGAGATCGAGTACGAGCGCAACGAGGAGCGCTACCAGTTCCTGCGCTGGGGTGCGGAGAACTTCTCTAACTTCCGCGTCGTCCCGCCGGGAACCGGCATTGTCCACCAGGTCAACATCGAGTACCTGTCCCGCGTCGTCTTCGACAACGAGGGCGTGGCGTACCCCGATACCTGCATCGGCACCGACTCCCACACCACCATGGAAAACGGCCTGGGCATCCTGGGCTGGGGCGTCGGCGGCATCGAGGCTGAGGCTGCAATGCTCGGCCAGCCGGTGTCCATGCTGATCCCGCGCGTCGTCGGCTTCAAGCTCACCGGTGAGATCCCGGTTGGCGTGACCGCCACCGACGTCGTTCTGACCGTCACCGAGATGCTCCGCGAGCACGGCGTGGTCCAGAAGTTCGTCGAGTTCTACGGCGATGGCGTCAAGGAGATCCCGCTGGCTAACCGCGCCACCATCGGCAACATGTCGCCGGAGTTCGGCTCCACCTGTGCGATCTTCCCGATCGACGAGGAGACCATCAACTACCTGCACCTCACCGGCCGCGACCAGGAGACCATCGACCGCGTCGAGGCATACGCCAAGGCTCAGGGCATGTGGCTCGAGCAGGGTGCGGAGGAAGCCGAGTACTCCGAGTACCTCGAGCTCGACCTGTCCACCGTCAAGCCGTCCATCGCCGGCCCGAAGCGCCCGCAGGACCGCATCCTGCTGGAGGAGTCCAAGAACACCTTCCGCAAGCAGCTGCCGGACTACAACACCGCCGGCGAGGGCGCCGCAGAGCCGGTCCGCGCCGAGAAGGTCGAGGCTGTCGACTACAACGTCTCTTGGCCGGCAAACGGCGAGTCCGCTGCCGAGGGCGCTGAAGGCCGCGCTTCCAAGCCGGTCATCGTCGAGTCCCCGCAGGGCGGCGAGTACACCCTCGACCACGGCATGGTCGCCATCGCCGCAATCACCTCCTGCACCAACACCTCCAACCCGTCCGTCATGGTCGGCGCTGCCCTGCTGGCACGCAAGGCTGCGGAGAAGGGCCTGAAGGCGAAGCCGTGGGTCAAGACGATTATGGCTCCGGGCTCCCAGGTCGTCGACGGTTACTACAACCGCGCGGACCTGTGGAAGGACCTCGAGGCTGTCGGCTTCTACCTCTCCGGCTTCGGCTGCGCATCCTGCATCGGTAACTCCGGCCCGCTGCCGAACGAGATCTCCGACGCCATCAACGAGTACGACCTGACTGCCACCGCTGTGCTGTCCGGTAACCGTAACTTCGAGGGCCGCATCTCCCCGGACGTGAAGATGAACTACCTCGCGTCCCCGCTGCTCGTCATCGCCTACGCGATCGCCGGCACCATGGACTTCGACTTCGAGTCCCAGCCGCTCGGCCAGGACGCTGAGGGCAACGACGTCTTCCTGAAGGACGTCTGGCCGTCCCCGGAGGAGATCGAGGGCGTCATCGCCGACACGATCTCCCGCGAGATGTACGAGAAGGACTACGCGGACGTCTTCAAGGGCGACCAGCAGTGGCAGGCTCTCGACGTTCCGGAGGGCAAGACCTTCTCCTGGAACGAGGACTCCACCTACATCCGCAAGGCTCCGTACTTCGACGGCATGCCGGATGAGCCGGAGGCAGTCGAGGACATCTCCGGTGCTCGCGTTCTGGCGAAGCTGGGCGACTCGGTCACCACCGACCACATCTCCCCCGCTTCCTCCATCAAGCCGGGCACCCCGGCGGCGAACTACTTGGACGACAACGGCGTCGCCCGCCACGACTACAACTCCTTCGGTTCCCGTCGCGGTAACCACGAGGTCATGGTCCGCGGTACCTTCGCCAACATCCGTCTCCGCAACCAGCTCGTCACCGATGCTGGCGGCTACACCCTGGACTTCACCCAGGAAGGCAACCCGCAGGCGTACATCTACGACGCTGCGCAGAACTACGCCGAGAAGAACATCCCGCTGGTCGTCCTGGCCGGCAAGGAGTACGGCACCGGTTCCTCCCGCGACTGGGCTGCAAAGGGCACCAACCTGCTCGGCGTCCGCGCCGTCATCACCGAGTCCTTCGAGCGCATCCACCGCTCGAACCTGATCGGTATGGGTGTTCTGCCGCTGCAGTTCCCGGAGGGCGAGTCCCACGAGTCCCTGGGCTTGGACGGCACCGAGACCTTCGACATCTCCGGCATCACCGCCTTCAACGAGGGCGACACCATCCCGGAGACCGTTCACGTCACGGCTACCAAGGAAGGCGGCGAGACCGTCGAGTTCGACGCCAAGGTCCGCGTGGACACCCCTGGTGAGGCTGAGTACTACCGCCACGGCGGCATTCTCCAGTACGTGCTGCGCCAGATGGTCAAGAACTAAGTTCTAGCCACTCAAGGCCGGATCCCGCGCGGGGTCCGGCCTTTTGCTTTGCGCATTTTCGCTTATCGACGACACCGCCGCTCGCCCCCAATTTCACTCCTACTAGACCAAGCGGTATAGAATTGCCGTCATGTCTCGTCTGCTCTTCCTTTCCCTGCGCGACGGCGCGATCGGCCCTGATGTGTCGATGGCCGAATACAACGACGTACTCAACGCGACAGGTCTCATGCCTGAGCAGCTTGAGCGCCGCATGATCCCGGACGTGGACACCCCGCTCGGCAGCCTCGAAGGCTTCAGCGGCATCATCGTCGGCGGCAGCTCACTGAATATCACCAACGCGGAGTGGTCCCCGTGGCAGCGCCACATCGACGAGTTACTCGGAGAGGTCGTCGCCGGACCGCTCCCCGTTTTCTTCGTCTGTTTCGGTCTGAGCTGGCTCACCCACCACCTGGGTGGCTCCGTGGCGCACACGCATCCGGAGGCGGCGGGGCCGACCGTCGTCAAGCTTCTGCCCGCTGCTGCGCAGGATCCGCTGACTGCCGGGTTGCCTGCGGAATTCACCGCGCTGACTGGGCACACAGAAAACGCCGAATCGCTTCCGGCTGAGCTCGAATTGCTCGCCAGCGGCCCGACGTGTCCTGTGCAGATTGTCCGCTACGGTGACCATGTGTGGGCCACCCAATTCCACGCGGAAATGGACCATGCGGCGATGAAAGCCCGCATGGATTTCTTCTACGACTACGGGTACTTCCCCGCTGAGGAATACGACACAATTGTCGCCTCACTTCCCGGCGTGGACACCACGTACTCGAATGAGCTGCTGCGGCGGTTCACCGCGTACTGCGGCCTGAACTAGACCTCGCTGGCGGGTGTGTCGCCGTCCTCGAAATCGAACGGGTTCGGTTCGAGGCCACCGCGATCGACAGCCTCCACGATCACCTGGGCGACGAGCTCACGCGACGTCGTCGACTCCGCGTTGCGCAGCTCGGTGAGCACATTGAGCCCCTTCGCCGGTTCATCTGTCAGGCGCGTCGGGCCCAGGATCGTGTACGGCAGTTCCGAAGCGAGCAGACGCTTATCGACGGCCTTCTTCGACTCCACATACGCGTACCACGATCCACCGTCGTCCTCCGTGGTCGCCTCGGATGCACCCGCGTAGGAGACCATGATGAAGTGCGGCGCGAACTCGCCGAGTTCCTCAAGGGCGTCCACGGCCTTCAGAGCTGCGTCGCGGTCCACTGCGTAAGTGCGTTCCGCGCTGCCGCCGCCGGCACCGGCGGACCACACAACAGTGTCGAACGGAGTGATCAGGCGCGCCCAGCCCTCTTCGTCGAGGGTCGTCAGGTCTTGGACGATGACGGTTGCACCGGCGTCGACAAGCGCCTGCGCGTGGTCCGGATTGCGCACGAGCGCGGCGACCTTGTGCCCCGACTCGGTAAGCAGCGGAACCGTGTGCTTGGACACGTTGCCGCCCGCGCCGAGGACGAGGACGAACTTGCTTGCTTCTTGCGTGTTTTCTTCAGTGCTCATATCGCCCACCGTAGCCCTGAATCCCGAACGCTGTCGTCGCCCAAGCGCGCCGTAGGATAGGACGCATGTACGCCATCATCACCACCACCGGGCCGGACCGCGTCGGCATTATCGCCGGCGTCTCCCAGGCCGTTGCCGATCATCAGCTCAACATCGTCGACGTCTCCCAGACCATCATGGACGACTTCTTCACCATGATTCTGCGTGCGGAGTTGCCGACCGACGACTTCGATCTCGCGGGCCTCCAGGACACGATGGCCGAGCTCGGTAAGACGCTCGGCGTGGATATCCGCGTCCAGTCCGAAGCGTTGTTCACCGCCATGAACGAGGTCTAAGCGGCGATGGCGAACCAACTCAATTTCAAAGCCGCCAGCATCGTCGACGTCATCTCGATGATCGAGGACTACCGCCTCGACATCCGCACCGTCACCATGGGTATCTCGCTCATCGGATGCACGCGCGCCACGATGGAAGCAACCGCCGAGGCCGTCTACGACCGCGTGACCACGCGAGCCGCCCGCCTCGTGGAAGTCTGCGAGGGAATCGAGCACGAACTCGGCATCCCGATCGTGAATAAGCGCGTCTCCGTCTCCCCGATCTCACTCGTCGCTGCTGGTGTGGACGGAAATCCCGCAGACATCGCCCGCGCCCTCGACCGCGCGGCGACCGAGCTGGGTGTGAACTTCATCGGCGGCTACTCCGCACTCGTGGAAAAGGGCGCGACCGAGGCTGATTCGCGCCTCATCCACTCTATTCCCGAAGCACTGTCCGAGACGAGCTTCGTCTGCGGTTCCGTCAACGTCGCATCGTCGCGCGCCGGCATCAACATGGACGCGGTGAAGACGATGGGCGACGTGATCAAGGACGCTGCCGCCCGGACCGCCGACGAATCCTCCATCGCCTGCGCCAAGCTCGTCGTCTTCGCCAACGCCGTCGGCGATAACCCGTTCATGGCAGGAGCATTCCACGGCATCGAGGAACCGGACACTGTCGTCTCGGTGGGTGTCTCGGGTCCGGGCGTGGTGGACCGCGCCATCACGCCCCTTGCCGGGAAGAGCCTCAACGAGGTCGCGGAAGAAATCAAGAAGGCCGCATTCAAGATCACGCGCGCCGGTCAGCTCGTTGGCAACCTCGCTGCGGAACGGCTCGGCGTGCCCTTCGGTATCGTCGACCTCTCCCTCGCCCCCACCGCGGAGGTCGGCGATTCCGTTGCTCACATCCTCGAGCACATGGGGCTGGGCCAAGTGGGCACGCACGGCACGACAGCCGCGCTCGCATTGCTTAACGACGCCGTCAAGAAAGGCGGCATGATGGCATGTTCCCGCGTCGGCGGTCTCTCCGGTTCCTTCATCCCTGTCTCCGAAGACCAGGGCATGATCGACGCGGTCCGTTCGGGCGCCATTTCACTGGACAAGCTCGAAGCGATGACATCGATCTGCTCCGTCGGCTTCGACATGATCGCCATTCCCGGCGACACCTCTGCCGCGTCCATCGCGGGCATGATCGCCGACGAAGCCGCCATCGGTGTCATGAACCACAAGACCACCGCCGCCCGCCTCATCCCTGTGCCGGGCACAAAGCCCGGCGATGAGGTGAACTTCGGTGGTCTGCTTGGATACGCCCCGGTCATTCCGGTTAGCGAAGTGTTCAACGCGCCATTCATCGAGCGCGGCGGGTTCATTCCCGCGCCGGTCCACGGCTTCCGCAATTAGCGCGGCGCGGGGAGAACCTGACTAGTTCTTCTTGCCGTCACGCTTCTTGCCGACGGTGAAGTAGCTCGCCCAGCCGAGCGTGTTCACCGCGCCGATGAAGGTGGTCCAGAACCACTTCGGGCCGCGCAGGTTCTTTGAGTCGGTGCGGGCGAGATCCCACAAAGCGATGCCCTTCGCGACAGTGTCGATCGCGCCGAACACACCGGCGATGGTCTTCTCTTCCTTGCTGAGGGACTTCCAGGCTTCAAGTACTGAATCAATCGGGTTCATGCCCCTCATCTTATTCCTATTTAGGCGAGCTCGACGATCTCCATGTACTCGTCGTTCCAGATATCCTCGTCGCCTTCCGGCATGATGATCACGCGCTCCGGCTCAAGGGCGCGGACCGCCCCCGGGTCGTGGGTGACGAGGACGACGGCGCCGGTATAGGTCTTCAAAGCATCGAGGACCTGCTCGCGGGATTGGGGGTCGAGGTTGTTGGTGGGCTCGTCGAGAAGCAGCACGTTGGCGCGGGAGGAGACGAGCGTGGCCAGAGCTAGTCGCGTCTTCTCACCGCCGGAGAGCGTTCCGGCGGGTTGTTCCAGCTTGTCGCCGGAGAACATGAACGCGCCGAGCAGGCCTCGCAAGTCCTGCTGGCCGGCGTCGGGGCATGCCTCAATCGTGTTTTCCCACACGGTTTTGTCGCCGTCAATCGTGTCGTGCTCCTGCGCGAAATAACCGATCTTGAGGCCGTGGCCGCTGACGAGACCACCCTCACCGTCGGTGCGCTCCACACCGGCGAGGAGCTTGAGCAGGGTCGTCTTGCCCGCGCCGTTGGTGCCCAGCACGACCACGCGCGAGCCCTTGTCGATCGCTAGATCGACGCCGGCGAAGACCTCGAGCGAGCCGTACATCTTGGTCAGACCTTTGCCGAAAAGCGGGGTCTTTCCGCACGGCGCGGGCTCCGGGAAGCTAATCGACGCCACCTTGTCCGCCACCCGGACCTCATCGAGCTCGTTCATCATGCGATCGGCCCGGGCGAGCATCTGCTTGGCAGCCGCTGCCTTGGTGGCTTTCGCGCCGAGCTTGGCGGCCTGTTTCTGCAACGCAGACGCCTTCTTCTCTGCGTTAGCTCGCTCGCGGCGGCGGCGCGCCTCGTCTTCGGCGCGGGCATCCTTGTACTTGGAAAAACCCATGTTGTACACGTCGGCTTCGCCACGGACAGCGTCGAGGAACCAGACCTTATTGCACACCTGGTCCAGCAGCTCGACGTCGTGGGAGATCATGATGAGCCCGCCCTCGTGCTTGGACAAGAAATCACGCAGCCACGTGATGGAATCGGCGTCGAGGTGGTTGGTGGGCTCGTCGAGAAGCAAGGTCGTCGTGGACTTGCCCGCACCATCGTTGGCGGCGAAGAGAATTTGCGCGAGCTCAACGCGACGACGCTGGCCGCCGGAGAGCGTTTTGAGCTGCTGGTCGAGGATCCGGTCCGGCAAGCCCAGGTTGTCGCAAATCTGGGCTGCTTCGGCATCTGCCTCATAGCCACCGAGAGCTTGGAAGCGCTCCTCGAGACGAGAGTATTTCGAGATCGCGGCGTCGCGCTTGGCCCCGTCCTCGACCTCCATAATCTCCTGCTGACGTTCCATAGAGGAACGGAGCTGGTCGAGCCCGCGGGCCGAGAGCACACGGTCGCGCGCAGTCTGCTCAATATTTCCCTCGCGGGAATCCTGCGGCAGGTAGCCGATCTCACCGGAGCGTGTCACCGCCCCGCCGTACGGCTCGGTCTCCCCCGACAGGATGCGCATCGTGGTCGTCTTGCCGGCACCGTTGCGGCCGACAAGCCCGATGCGGTCGCCGGGCTGCACGCGTAGGTGCTGGCCGGGCGCGTTGAGCAGGGTACGCGCGCCGACGCGGACTTCAAGGTCGTTGGTGACAATCACAAGCGGTCAGTGTACCGCTGCCGTCAAAACGGGATACTTAGACCGCGAAGCCGAGGGCGCGCAGCTGCTCGCGGCCTTCCTCGGTGATCATGTGCGGGCCCCACGGCGGCATCCAGACCCAGTTCAGGGTGATCGCGTCGACAGCGCCGGAGCCGACTGCGGCCTGCTCGGCCTGCTCCTCAATGACGTCGGTCAGAGGGCATGCCGGAGAGGTCAGCGTCATGTTGATCACGGCGCGTTTCTTGTCGGCTTCTTCTTCGATCCAGATGTCGTAGACGAGGCCGAGATCGACGACGTTGATGCCGAGCTCCGGGTCAATCACGTCGTGGAGGTATTCAGCGACGTCAGCGGCGAGCTGGATCTGCTCTTCGGTCTGCTCGGGGCGCTCGCCCGGGCCGTCGAAACTCGAGCTGGAGGTGTCTGCTTCGTTCGGGGTGGTCATTATCCGGTCACTCCTTGTTCTGTTTGTTTTCAAGCTCGGTAATCGCGTCGCTGGTGGCGGCCTGGAAGGCCTTCCAACCGAGCAGCGCGCATTTGACGCGGGCGGGGAATTTGGCCACGCCGGAGAAGGCGATTCCGTCGCCGATCAGGCCAGCGTCGCCCTCCTTCTCCCCCTTCGAGGTGATCATCTCTTCAAAAGCGTCGAGCTTCTTCATCGCCTCAGCAACCGGCAGGCCGATCACTTCCTCAGTGAGCACGCTTGTCGACGCCTGCGAGATCGAGCACCCCTCCGCCTCATACGAGATGTCCTCGACAGTGTTGCCGTCCTCGGACAAGTGCACCCGGAGGGTGAGCTCATCACCGCAGGACGGGTTGACGTGGTGCACCTCGGCCTCGTACGGGTCACGCAGGCCCGCGTTCTGCGGGTTCTTGTAGTGGTCGAGGATGACCTCTTGGTACATCGACTCTAGGTTCATGCTCTTATTTCTACCTTGGCTTTCTGCGGTCTAACAGTTCTGGTGTCTTACACGTGCAACGGGATTAGGCGCCGAAGAATTCCTGGGCGGCGCGGATGCCGTCGATAAGCGCGTCGATTTCTTCTGTGGTGTTGTACAGGTAGAAGCTCGCGCGGGCGGTGGACTGCGCGTCGAGGCCGCGGTGTGCGGGCCATGCGCAGTGGTGACCGACGCGGATGCACACGCCCTTGGAATCCAGGACTTGGCCGAGGTCGTGCGGGTGAATGCCGTCGACAACGAACGAGATCGCGCCGCCGCGGGACTCAGCAGTCTCGGGGCCGATGATGCGCAGGCCATCGATCTCCTGCATACGCTCGAGCGCGTAGGCGGTGAGTGTGTGCTCGTGCGCGGCGATCTTGTCCATGCCGATCTCTTTGAGGAATTCGACAGCCGCACCGAGTCCGACGACCTGGCTGGTCATCTGGGTGCCTGCCTCGAAACGCTGCGGTGCGGGGGCGAAGGTAGAGCCTTCCATCTTCACCACTTCGATCATGGAACCACCGGTGAGGAAAGGTGGGAGCGCGTCGAGAAGCGAGCCCTTGCCGTACACGACGCCGACGCCGGACGGCCCGCACATCTTGTGGCCGGAGAACGCCGCGAAATCGACGTCGAGCGCGTGGAAGTCGACCGGCTGGTGCGGCACGGACTGGCACGCGTCGAGGACGGTGAGCGCGCCGACGGCCTTCGCGCGACGGACCATCTCTGGGACGTCTGCGATCGCACCCGTGACGTTCGACTGCTGCGTGAAGGCGACGACCTTGACTGTCTCGTCGAGCTCGAGCGAGTCGAGGTCGATGCGACCATCGTCGGTCATGGCGTACCACTTCAGCGTCGCACCGGTGCGGCGGGCGAGCTCCTGCCACGGAACGAGGTTCGCGTGGTGCTCCAGCTCCGTGATCACGATGGTGTCGCCTTCGCGGACCTGGAGGTCGCCGGCACGGTCGTCGCCAAGCGTGTAAGCGACGAGATTGAGCGCCTCGGTGGCGTTTTTAGTGAACGCGATCTCATGACCCTCGGCGCCCACGAAACGGGCGATCGACTCGCGCGCGGATTCGTAGGCGTCGGTCGCTTCCTCCGCGAGCTGGTATGCGCCACGGTGGACGGGCGCGAAGGTGTTCAGCACGAATTCTTCCTCCGCGCGCCACACACGCTCCGGTCGTTGCGATGTCGCACCGGAGTCGAGGTACACCAAAGGCGTGTCCTCGCGCACGGTGCGGGAAAGGATCGGAAACTCCGCGCGGATCGCATCAAGGTTCAATGTTCCGTCGGTGTTCACGTACTGGGTCATGAGCTCGGTTCTGTCTCGTTGGTGGATTGGGGAAAGAAAAACGGCCGGCGTATTGGTGAGGCCGGCCGTTTCGGAAGGTTTAGACGAATGCGTCGTAGCCCTCAGCCTCGAGCTTCTCAGCCAGCTCGAAGCCACCGGAGTGCTTGATCACGCCGTCAGCGAAGATGTGCACGTGATCCGGCTTCACGTAGTTCAGGATGCGCTGGTAGTGGGTGATCATGAGGATGCCGCCGTCGGTCTCGTCCTGGTAGCGGTTGATGCCCTCGGAGACGATGCGCAGCGCGTCGACGTCGAGGCCGGAGTCGGTCTCGTCCATGACAGCGAACTTCGGCTTCATCAGGGACAGCTGCATGACCTCGTGACGCTTCTTCTCGCCGCCGGAGAAGCCCTCGTTGACAGCGCGCTCGCTGAACGACGGGTCGATCTTCAGGTCGTCGCGGGCCTGGTTCAGCTCCTGGACCCACTCTCGCAGCTTCGGTGCCTCGCCGCGGACGGCGGTGACAGCGGAGCGCATGAAGTTGGACGAGGACACGCCCGGGACCTCGACCGGGTACTGCATGGCCAAAAAGAGGCCGGCACGTGCGCGCTCGTCGACTTCCATCTCGAGGATGTTCTCGCCGTCGAGCAGCACCTCGCCCTCGGTCACCTCGTAAGACGGGTGACCGGACAGGGTGTAGGCCAGCGTGGACTTGCCGGAGCCGTTCGGGCCCATGATGGCGTGGGTCTCGCCGGAGTTGATGGTCAGGTTGACGCCCTTGAGGATCGGGGTGGGATCCTGGCCTTCCTCGAGCGGGAGGACCGAGGCGTGGAGGTTCTTGATTTCCAGGGTAGACATAGAACTCTTTTCTCTTTCGTTTTAAAAGGGTGTTGCCTTGGCCGTGGCCTTACAGGTTGACCTGCTCGAGCTCGCCGGAGACACGATTGATCAGCTCGTCGCGCACGGACTCGACCGGGATGCGGTTGAGCACCTCGTTGAAGAAGCCGCGGACGATGAGGCGGCGTGCCTCGCCGTCGGGAATGCCGCGGGACTTGAGGTAGAACAGCTGCTCCTCATCGAAGCGGCCGACGGTGGCGGCGTGGCCGGCACCCGGGATGTCGCCGGTCTCGATCTCGAGGTTCGGGATCGCGTCTGCGCGGGCACCGTCGGTGAGCACGATATTGCGGTTGGCTTCGTAGGTCTCCGTGCCGGAGGCGTTGGAGCGGATCAGCACGTCGCCGACCCAGCATGTGCGCGCATCGGGAAGCTTGGAGTCCTTGTCGCCCTGGAGCGCACCCTTGTAGAGCACGTTGGAGCGGCAGTACGGGTGGTTGTGGTCCACTAGCAGGCGGTTCTCGATGTACTGGCCGTCGTCGGCGTAGTACACACCGGTCAGCTCGACATCGCCGCCGGAACCGGCGTACTTGACGCGCGGGGTGTTGCGGACGACTTCGCCGCCGAAGGTGGCGACGGTGTGACGCAGCACAGCGTCGCGACCCACCACGATGCTCTGGGCACCGACGTGGACGGCGTCATTCTCCCACTCCTCGTCGACGATGACGTTGACGTGAGCGTTATCGCCGATCACGAAATTGACGTTGTCGGCGTGGGTGCCGGAGCCTTCGTACTGGACGATGACGGTGGCGCGGGCGTTCTCCCCTGCCTCGACGTGGACGCCGGCGAAGGTGGTGTTGTCCAGGCCTGCACCGGTGGTGGTGATGACCACGGGCTCAGCCAGATCGGCATTCGCCGGGATCGACACCACGGTCACGTGCGGCATGGAGGACCATGCCTGCGCGGCGATGCGGTCGGTGGGGGCGGTGACGGCCTTCAGGCGTTCGTCGTCACGCGAAACCTCTTCAACCGTGATCTCGGAAGACGACTTGACTTCCACTTTCGCCTCCGTTTGCGGAGCGAATTTGCCGTTGTGCAGGCCGCGCAGGCGGCGCAGGGACACGAAGCGCCAGACCTCGTCGCGGCCCTGCGGGACCTCGAAGTCGTTGACGTCGTAGGAAGCGAACAGGTCGCCCTTATTGTCGTGGAAGGTCGCGTTACCCACGCGCTCCTTCTTAGCTACGGTCTCGGTCAATTAACCCACCGATCCTTCCATCTGCAGTTCAATGAGGCGGTTGAGCTCGAGTGCGTACTCCATCGGGAGCTCCTTCGCGATCGGCTCGATGAAGCCGCGGACGATCATCGCCATCGCGTCTTCTTCGGAGATGCCGCGGGACATGAGGTAGAACAGCTGCTCCTCGCTCACCTTCGACACCTTCGCCTCGTGGCCCAGGGTCACGTGGTCGTTGCGGATGTCGTTGTACGGGTAGGTGTCCGTGCGGGAAATATTGTCCACCAGGAGTGCGTCACACTCGATATTGGAGGTGGAGTTCTTCGCGTTGGCGTTGATCTGCACCAGGCCGCGGTAAGCGGCGCGGCCGCCGTTGCGGGAGACCGACTTGGACACGATGTTGGAGGAGGTGTTCGGCGCCATGTGGACGACCTTCGCACCGGTGTCCTGGGTCTGGCCTTCGCCACAGAACTGGGCGGAGAGAACCTCGCCGCGGGCGTTCGGGCCCGTCATCCAGACAGCCGGGTACTTCATGTTCACCTTGGAGCCGATATTGCCGTCGACCCACTCCATCGTGGCGCCTTCCTCGGCGCGGGCACGCTGGGTGACCAGGTTGTACACGTTGTTGGACCAGTTCTGGATCGTGGTGTAGCGGCAGCGCGCGTTCTTCTTCACGATGATCTCCACGACTGCTGCGTGCAGCGAGTCGGACTGGTAGATCGGCGCGGTGCAACCCTCGACGTAGTGGACGTAAGCGTCCTCGTCGACGACGATGAGGGTGCGCTCGAACTGGCCCATGTTCTCGGTGTTGATGCGGAAGTAGGCCTGCAGCGGGATCTCCACGTGGACGCCCTTGGGGACGTAGATGAAGGAACCGCCGGACCACACGGCCGCGTTCAGAGCGGAGAACTTGTTGTCGCCAGCCGGAACGACGGAACCGAAGTACTCCTTGAACAGCTCCGGGTATTCGCGCAGACCGGTATCGGTGTCGACGAAGATGACGCCCTGCTCCTCAAGGTCCTCGCGGATCTTGTGGTAGACGACCTCGGACTCGTACTGTGCGGCGACACCAGCGACGAGGCGCTGCTTCTCAGCTTCCGGGATGCCCAGCTTGTCGTAGGTGTTCTTGATGTCTTCCGGCAGGTCTTCCCAGCTCGTCGCCTGCTTCTCAGTGGAGCGGACGAAGTACTTGATCTGGTCGAAGTCGATGCCGGAAAGGTCCGGACCCCAGTTCGGCAGGGGCTTCTTGTCGTAGATGTCCAGTGCCTTCAGGCGCTGCTCGAGCATCCACTCCGGCTCATTCTTGGCCGCAGAGATCTCGCGCACGACATCTTCGTCGAGACCACGGCGAGCAGCGGAACCCGCTTCGTCGGAGTCGTGCCAGCCGTAGTTGTACGGCCCCATGGACTCAATGATCTCGTCGTCATTCATCGGCTTTTCCAGGCCGGGTGCGGGAGTCGTACTAGTCATCGTCTCCGCTCCTTTCGCATTGTTTGTCCTCCAGCTTGGTGCTCCTTGCGAGACTGATGTGCGCGGTGCACACCCCGTCACCGTTTGCGATCAGGGCCAACGGTGCGACGGTGGAACCTACCAGTTCCGCAATTAACTCGTGCTCAGCCTCACAGATTTCCGGGTATTCGGCCGCGACGGCGTGTACCGGACAGTGGTGCTGACACAGTTGCAGACCCGAGCCTACGTGGTTCGTTTCAGCGGCGTAGCCGTGGGCTGCGAATGCGTCCGCGACCTCGGTTGCGGCGTGCGCCACACCTTCCGCATCGTGGGCTTTTCGCTTATCGACGCTCCCTGCCACCCCCAACATCTGTTCCGCCCGCTTACGCGCGAGCTTCTTCACGGCTTCGCGGCCGCCGAGTTCCTCCACTTCGGCGAAGGCGGCGAGTGCGAGCTCGTCATAGCCGTTGCCGAAGCGGTCTCGACCGCTGTCCGTGAGACGGTAATGCTGGGCGGGGCGGCCGCGCGTTGGTTTGCCCGCCGGCGATTGCGCCGGGGCTTCACACGCTTCCACCAGCTCGGAATCGAGCAACTTGTCTATGTGCCGGCGTACACCGGCAGGCGAGAGACCCACTTGCTCCGCGAGGTGCGCAGCCGTGGAAGGACCGGACCGCAGCATGCAGTTCATGATGCGCATGCGGGTCTGACCTTCAGTCGACCGTTGCGCGCGTGTTCCTGCACCCGTCATGGTTTCGCGGTCCGCTCCTTTCTTCCTCTCGACCTTTAGACAACACTAGTGTGCTCTAAATTCCGGCCTACTTCAAGGTGTGTTGTGTGACCGGTATTGCACGGTCATACGCCCTGTGACGGGCGCTGCACTGTTAGTGTCGAATGGGCCGTTTAGTACACTGCGTGTGTGAATTCGGTGCCCCGCTCCAACGAAGCGACGAAAGCAAGCCCAGGTGGTCCCACCCGCCGAGCTTTCGGGCGCCGCGAGCATTCCCCCGTCTGGTTCATCACACGTGAGCTACCGCGTTTCGGTCGCCCTGGTTCACGCTCCGCAGAGCTTCACGACGGGCACCCAGACACCCCCTCCCCCTCACCCACCCCCTCCATTTGGGAGCGCAACCGCTTCGAGTTGCTCCGTGTGATCGGGCTGGTGGGCACCATCCTCATCGGTCTCGGCGGACTCGGCGGCGGCGCTTTGCCGGTGGTGGACGGGTCAGCCACCTCTTTCACTTCGCTCCCATTGGGGGCGTTGATGGGGAGGATGATGTTGGCGTCGTCAAGCGTGGTGCTTGTGGGCGTTGCCTTTCTCGTTCTCGCGTGGCTGCTGATGGGCCCGTTTGTCGGCGCGGGCGGCGGCGCGCCGCGCGTGAGCGTCGCTGTCCTCCTCCGCACATTCGGCGCGTGGGTGCTGCCGCTGATCTTCACGGCGCCTTTGTTCACGCAGGACATTTACTCGTACCTGGCGCAGGGTGCGATCGTCGCGGACGGCATGGACCCGTATTCCGCGGGACCCGTGGAACTACTGGGGCAGGAACACCCGCTCGCGCGCAGTGTGCCGTTCATCTGGGCTGAATCGCCGTCGCCGTACGGACCGGTGGCGCTCGGCATTTCGTCGGTGATCGCGCAGATCACTGGGGCGTCGATCTTCTGGGGCGTCATCTGCCACCGCCTGTTGTCACTGCTCGGCGTGGCTGCGGCCGCGTGGGCGATCGTCGCTCTCGCGCGGCGCTGCGACGTCAACCCTGCCGCCGCGGTGTGGCTCGGCGTGCTGAACCCGCTGGTGATCCTGCATCTGATCGGTGGCATCCATAACGAGGCGATCATGATGGGAATCCTCCTGGTCGGTCTTGAACTCGGACTCCGCGGTGTCGACAAGATCGGCGGCCCGGGCTGGTCTGGATGGGCGTTGTTGATCGGCTCCGGCGTGCTGATCAGCTGCGCCGGCATGGTGAAAGTGACCGGCTTTTTGGCGCTCGGTTTCGTCGGCATGGCGCTCGCCCGGCGCTGGGGCGGCGCGCGTGGCATTGCCGGGGCGGTGCTTGTCCAGTCTGCAATCATGGTTGCTTCTATTGCTCTCGCGACCGTGGTCACCCGCATCGGCCTCGGCTGGGTCACCGGGCAAGGTGGCGCCGCCACGATCCGCAGCTGGCTGTCCATGACCACTGATATCGGCGTGATCTCCGCGTTCATCGGCCAACTGCTCGGGCTTGGCGACCACTCTGAAGCCACACTCGTCATCACCCGCACCGCCGGCCTTCTCATCGCCGTCGGATTCATCGTCCGCATGCTGTGGGCCACCTACAGGGGCACGGTTCACCCCGTTGGGGGGCTCGGCGTGGCCACTCTCGTTTTGGTGCTCCTCTTCCCCGTCGTGCATCCGTGGTACCCGCTGTGGGGCATCATGCCGCTCGCCGGCTGGGCCAACCGCACCTTCTTCCGCGCAGGTACCGCCGCCTACTCCGCGCTTTTCAGCTTCGTCGTGCTTCCCCGTGGCCTCGCGTTGCCGCCCGATGCCGTGGCGACGATCTACGTCAACGCCCTGATCGCCGCCGCCGTCATTGGTGCCGGCGCGTGGGCGTGGTTAAGGGTCCGTGGACAAAAAGTTCTACACTAAGCCCGATGAAACCTGCACGAGCTTCAAGCGGAACCGGCTCCGCGCCGACCCGCCATACCGCGGGCGAGGCGCGCGATGCTGCGCTCGAGGTCCGCAACGTGGTCAAGACCTTCGGGTCCGTCACAGCCGTCGACAACATCAGCTTCACCGCCCGCCGCGGCGAAGTGCTGGCTTTGCTCGGCCCGAACGGCGCCGGCAAGACCACCACGATTGAAATGTGCGAGGGCTTCACGTCCCCCACCAGCGGCTCGATTTCGGTGCTAGGCCTCGATCCGCAGCGCAACGGCGAGAAAGTGCGCGAACGCATCGGCATCATGCTCCAGGGCGGCGGGTCGTATTCGGGCATCCGCGTGAAGGAAATGCTCGAGCTCACCGCGTCGTACAACGCGGATCCGCTCGATCCGGGTTGGCTCATGGACACGCTCGGCTTGAACGAAGTCGCCACGACGACCTACCGGCGGCTTTCCGGCGGCCAACAGCAGCGCTTATCGCTCGCGTTGGCGCTCATCGGGCGCCCGGAGCTTGTCTTCCTCGACGAGCCCACCGCCGGCATGGATGCGCAATCGCGCCGCGCTGTGTGGGAACTGATCGGTTCGCTGCGCCGCGACGGAGTCACGGTCATCTTGACCACGCACCTGATGGACGAAGCGGAACGACTAGCGGACTATGTGGTCATCATCGACCGCGGCCGACTCGTCGCCACCGGCACTCCGCAGGAACTCATCGACGCCGGCGACCACCCCGCCCTGCGCATCCGCACCGACGGTCCGCTCGACCTTAAGGCGATCTCCACAGAAGCATCGCTTATCGACGACTCCCCCCACACCTACCGCCTCCACTCCGCCGGCGATCCGCAGATCATCTCTGCAGTAGCCTCCGAAGCTGCCCGGCAAAATGTCCTGATCAAGGAACTCGGCGTGCACCACCGCACCCTCGAAGACGTCTTCCTTGATCTGACCGGACGTGAACTACGAGCGTGATTCCATGACTGACACTTCTGAAACTCTCGCCCCCGGACGGTTCGCCCCCGGGACCTTCACTCCCGCCCCGCAGCGCGCGAGTGCCGCCCGCATGATTGCTGCGCAGGGCCGCATCGAAGCAATCCTGCTGCTGCGCCACGGCGAACAGATCCTCGTGAACCTGCTCATCCCGGCGGCCATTCTCATCGGCGCGACCGTCGTTCCGGTGCTCGGTGACCAGACGAGCGTGGACCAGATCGTCACCATGGTCTTCTCCATCGCCGCCGCGTCGGCCGGGTTCACGGGGCAGGCGATCTCGCTGGCATTCGATCGTCGATACGGCGCGTTGAAGCGCACCGGTGCCTCCGGCGTCCCGGCCTGGACGATCATCGCGGGCAAGGTGCTCGGCGTGCTCGCCACCGTCCTCGTGCAGATCGTCGTCCTCGGCGGCATCGCTCTTGCGCTTGGCTGGCGCATCTCCCCCGGCGGCGCTTTGCTCGGTTTCTTTACCTTGCTCGCCGGTGTCACCGCCTTCACTGCGCTGGGCTTGCTCCTCGGCGGCACCCAATCGTCCGAAGTCGTGCTCGCCAGCGCGAACTTCATCTGGCTGGTCTTGCTGGCGGTGCTTGGCTGGGTCGTCTACGCCGAGAAACTCAGCACACCCGGAATATGGGACCTCGTCCCCTCCGTCGCGCTTGCCGACGCCATGGACGGCGCCCTAGCCGCCACCATCCACCCCTGGGCTTGGCTAGCCCTGATCGGGTGGGCCGTCTTCGCCGTCGCGGGAACCATTCGCTGGTTCAGATTCGACGGATAATCAGACACCATTAACCCAACAACGTGAAAGGCACACTCCGACCGTGAGTACCACCGCCACGACCTCCAGCATCTGGGAGCGTCTCAAAAGCGTCCCCACGGTGAAGACGCAGCGCATCTTCGCCCTCATCGTGCTCCTCGCACAAGCCGGCATCACTTTCACCGGCTCACTCGTGCGTGTCACCGGTTCCGGCCTCGGCTGCGACACCTGGCCGTTGTGCCACGAGGGCTCCCTCTTCCCAGTCCCGGGAGCGAACCCATGGGTGCACCAGCTCATTGAGTTCGGCAACAGAACCCTGACCTTCGTCGTGGCAGCCGCAACGATCGTGCTGTTCGTGGCGGTGCTAAGGGCGAATCGTCGCAGAGAAATCATTGCTTTGTCCGTCGTCTCCGGCGTCGGCGTTCTGGTGCAGGCTGTCATCGGCGGCATTTCCGTGCACCTCGACCTGCTCTGGTGGTCCGTGGCTATCCACTTCCTGCCGTCGATGATCCTCGTCTTCGTCGCTGCCGTGCTGTACATGCGCATCGCCGAACCCGACGACATCGCGCCCGAGCGCCGCTATTCCCCGGCCGCGCGTTGGTTGGTTGTCGCCGCGGCCGTCGCCCTGTGCCTCGTGCTGGTCACCGGCACGATGGTCACCGGCTCCGGCCCGCACTCGGGCGATGCCGCCGCAGGCATGGAAGGTCGCCTCGAGCTGCCTACCCGCACGCTCGCCTACGTTCACGCCGCCGCCATGTACGTCTACCTCGCGTTCACCCTCATCGCGGTGTACATCCTGCGGCGCGACAACGCTCCGAAAGACGCCTTCAAGTCGTCCCTCGTTCTCATTGCGATGATCGCCGTGCAGTGGGCCATCGGCGTCGGCCAGTTCTACCTCGGCGTGCCGCGCTGGACCGTTCCGCTTCATATCCTCATGTCCGGCGTCGTCGTCGCCTTCACCGCGTTCCTCTTCGCCCACGGCAACCGACGCATGCCGCTGCTGGAGCCGCAGCAGTACAACACCAGCTCGTCATAGAAAAGGCCTACGCAGCTCACCTGACCACGCGTAACCTGGATACGTATGAAAGCTATCCAGATCACCGAACACGGCGGACCTGTCGTCCTCAAACTTGCCGATGTCCCCGCCCCCTCCCCCAACCCCGACCAAATTCTGGTCAAGGTCGCCTACGCGGGTGTCAACTACATCGACACCTATTACCGCGAAGGCATCTATCACTCTGAGCTGCCGTTCACACCGGGGCTGGAGGGCTGCGGCGAGGTCGTCGAGGACCCCTCTGGCACCATCGCGCCCGGCACCGTCGTGGCGTGGGATTCCGCCCCCGGCTCCTACGCTGAGTATGTCTGCGTGGACCGCGGCCGCCTAGTTGCCGTGCCCGACACTATCGACCCGCACGTCGCCGCGACGATGCTTCTCCAGGGCATCACCGCCCACTACTTGCTCTACGGTGTGCGCGACACCCAGCAGGGCGATTCGTTGCTCATCACCGCGGGCGCGGGCGGCGTGGGCCTCCTGTTGACGCAGCTCGCCGCGGCACAGGGCGCCACGGTCTATTCCGTCGTCTCCTCCGACGAGAAAGAAAAGCTCGCCTACGATGCCGGCGCCACCGAAGTCTTCCGCTACAGCGACGATCTCGCTGAGATGGTGCGTCGCCGCAACGGCGGCCGCGGCGTGGACGTGGTGTACGACGGCGTCGGCAAAGACACCTTCACCGAATCCCTCGAAGCCGTCCGCCCCCGCGGTCTCGTATGCCTTTTCGGCGCAGCCTCAGGCCCGGTGGACCCGATTGACCCGCAGGTGCTCAACACGCACGGGTCGATCTTCCTGACGCGGCCGTCGATCGGCGCATACACCGCCACCGACGACGAATTCCGCATGCGTGCCCAAGCCGTCGTGCGCGCCGTCGACGACGGTGCACTTACCCTCCGCGTTCAGGAGCCTTATGCTCTCGCGGATGCTGCCCAGGCCCACAAGGATCTGCAGGGGCGCAGGACGACGGGTTCAATCGTCCTGAAGGTCGCCGACTGACCTGCTTAACCGATCGAGCCGAGTCCGCCGCCGACCAGCTCGCCCAGCGTCTGCAGCCCGAAGACCGCGTCAACGGACAAGCCGAGGAACAACGCCGCAAGGTAGTTATTCGACAGAATGAACAGCTTCAGCGGCTTGACGTCGCCGCCGGCCTTCACTCCGTTGTGCAAGCGCGTCGCCATGACCAAGAACACACCACCCGACAGCAGCGCAATAGCGAAGTACACCCAGGACGCAGCCGGCACGAGCAGCAGCGACGTGATCACGGTGAGCCACGAGTAGATGACGATCTGGCGGGTCGTCTCCACCGGGGTCGCCACGACGGGCAGCATGGGGACTTCGGCGCGCTCGTAGTCGTCCCTGTATTTCATGGCCAGCGCCCAGGTGTGCGGCGGAGTCCAGAAGAAGATGATCATGAACAGCACGATCGCCTGCCACCAATGGTCGGGGCTTCCGTCGGTGACGTGGTCACGGATGACAGCCCAGCCGACGAGCACCGGCATACACCCGGCGGCACCGCCCCAGATGACGTTCTGCCAGGTGCGGCGCTTGAGCCACTTGGTGTAGACGTAAATATAGAACCAGTTCGTCAACTGGATGAAGAACGCGGCGAGCCACGAGCCGCACACCAGCCCGAGCCACGCGACCGACGCCACGAGCAGCACGACCGCGAAGATGCGGGCGCGTTCTTTAGTCACCGTGTGGCGCACGAGCGGGCGGGCGCGGGTGCGGCCCATTTTCTGGTCGATGTCGTAGTCGACGACCATGTTGAACGTATTCGCGGCAGCGGCACCCATCCAGCCGCCGAACAGCGTGGCCAGGATGAGCCAGACGTGCACTTTGCCGCGGTCGGCCTGCAGCATCGCGGGGATAGCGGCGACCAGCAAAAGCTCGATGACTCGCGGCTTAGTCAGCGCGAAGTACGCTTTGATGGTCTCCAACACAACTCCTCATTCGACGCGGTTTTTGGGCTGGGGACTAGTCGTAACAAGGCGCGCACAAGTTCCCGCGCTTATCGACGTCCCCCGCTTTCCTACGCCCTTGGCATCCTAGTCCCCGCCCGCACCGGCATGAAATTACCGCGCTTTTCACCCACATATGTTGTTAGATAACTACTTATGAAACCCCGTATCACAACGACCCTCGCCGCCGTGCTTTGCTCCGGTGCTCTGCTCACTGGCTGCACCATCGGCGATGGCGTTGATGCCCCCAATGCGAGCTCCGCGACCGAGGCTTCCCCGGCGCAGTCTTCCGGCGCTACCGACGCACCCGACGCGTCGTCAGAAGACAAAGCCGAACCGGAGCTGGAAGAAGCATCGGTGACGTTCCGCTCCGTCGGTGACATCCTCATTCATAATGAGGTCTATTTCGACGCGGCGGCAAAAGCTGAAGGCAGCGGCCAGGACTACGATTTCGCGCCGATGTTTGAACCGGTGAAAAAGTACATGGAGAACGCGGACATCACCACCGCGAATATGGAGGTCCCTGTCGCCGGCCCCGAATTCGAGCTGTCGGGCTACCCAGCCTTCAACTCCCCGCCGGAAGTCGTGGACGCGCTCAAAGGGGCGGGCGTTGACATCGTCAACAACGCGACCAATCACTCGATGGATCGGGGAACGGAGGGAGTCAAGGCGTCGACAAGCAATCTGCGCGAACGCGAAATGCTGTACATGGGCAGCTTCGACTCCCCGCAGGACCGTGCGACGCCGCGCGTGATCGAGCGCAACGGGCTGAAAGTCGGCTTCCTCGGCTACACGTACGGCACGAACGGAATCCCCGTGCCCGCCGGGGAGGAACACGCGGTGAACCTCATCGATCCGGAGCTGATGAAGCGCGATATCGATGAGCTGCGTGACGACGTCGACATCCTCATCGTCAACCTCCACGCCGGCGAAGAATACGAATCGCTGCCCGTCCAATCGCAGATCGACGCGGCTGATACTGCCCGCAACGCTGGCGCCGATTTCGTCCTCGCAGGCCACCCGCACGTGCTTGAGCCGTTCCAGCGCTACCCGGAGAACGAGCCGGGGCTGGGTGTCTGGTTCTCGCACGGCAATTTCCTCCACGGGCAATACGACGAGCAAACGAAATACGGCGGCATCGGCGAATACACCATCACCCGCCGCACCGACGGCACGCTCACGCTGGACAAGATCCGCTTCATGCCCACGTACACCGTCGGCAAGCCGCAAACCACCGAGTACAAGGTCATTCCGCTTGCCGACGCCGCCTCCCTCGGCTGGGTCGACCCCGTCAACGCCCACGCCGACATTACCGCGCTGATGAACACGTACACCGACGTCGAGGTCGTCGACTACCTCGACTGACCCGCCTCGGTCCCCACCCGCTGAATACCACTAGTGTGTAAAGAGTTAGTTAGCTCCAACACACTGGTAAGCGAGGACACACACTGTGACTTTCGAGAACAACCCCGCCGCGTCGCTCCCCGTCGAACTGCAGGCCATGACTGTGGCCCGCTACCCGGAGGACTGGACTGCAGAAGACACCCGCGCAGTGGACACCGTGCGTGTGCTCGCCGCAGATGCTGTTGAGAACTGCGGTTCCGGCCACCCGGGCACCGCGATGTCGCTTGCCCCGCTGGCGTACACGCTCTACCAGCGTGTCATGCGCCACGACCCGGCTGATCCGCACTGGATCGGCCGCGACCGCTTCGTGCTGTCCAACGGCCACTCGTCGCTGACGCAGTACATTCAGCTCTACCTCGGTGGCTTCGGCCTCGAGATCGAGGACTTGAAGGCGCTGCGCACCTGGGGCGCCAAGACCCCGGGCCACCCGGAGTACAACCACACCGCCGGCGTGGAGATCACCACGGGCCCGCTCGGCCAGGGCCTCGCGTCGGCGGTCGGCATGGCCATGGCGTCACGACGCGAGCGCGGCCTCTTCGACCCGGACGCCGCCCCCGGTGAGTCGCCCTTCGACCACTTCATCTACGTCATCGCCGGCGACGGCGACCTGCAGGAAGGCGTGACCAGCGAGGCCAGCTCTCTGGCCGGCACTCAACAGCTGGGCAACCTCATCGCCTTCTGGGACGACAACCGCATCTCCATTGAGGACGACACCCAGATCGCCTTCAACGAAGACGTTCTCGCCCGCTACGAGGCGTACGGCTGGCAGACGCTCACCGTCGAATCCGGCGAAGACGTCACCGCGATCCTCGATGCCGTGGAGAAGGCGAAGGCCGAGACGGCGAAGCCGACGATGATCCGCGTCAAGACGGTCATCGGCTACCCCGCCCCGAACATGATGAACACCGGCGCTGTCCACGGCGCAGCTCTCGGCGCCGACGAGGTCGCAGCGGTCAAGGAAGTCCTCGGTTTCGACGCAGATGCTTCCTTCCCCGTCGAGGACAACGTCATCGCGCACACCCGCCAGCTCACCGAGCGCGGAGCCGAGGCCCACAAGCAATGGCAAGAGCTTTTCGACGCCTGGGCTGCCGCCAACCCCGACAACAAGGCCCTCCTCGATCGCCTTACCGCCCGCGAACTGCCGGAAGGCTGGGCTGACGAGCTGCCGACGTGGGAGCCGGACGAGAAGGGCATCGCCACGCGCAAGGCCTCCGAGGCATCCATCCAAGCGCTGGCAAAGACCCTGCCTGAGCTGTGGGGCGGTTCCGCCGACCTGGCCGGCTCGAATAACACCCTGATCAAGGGCGAGCCGTCGTTCGGCCCGGAGTCGATCTCCACCGAGAAGTTCACCGCGCACCCCTACGGCCGCAACCTGCACTTCGGTATCCGCGAGCACGGCATGGGCGCGATCATGAACGGCATCGCGCTGCACGGCAACACCCGCGTCTACGGCGGTACCTTCCTGATCTTCTCCGAGTACCTCTACCCCTCCATTCGCGTCGCGGCTCTCTCGGGTATCGACGGCTACTACGTCTTCACCCACGACTCCATCGGCCTCGGCGAAGACGGCCCGACCCACCAGCCGGTAGAGACCCTGACTGCTCTGCGCGCCATCCCGGACCTCGCGGTGATCCGTCCGGCTGATGCCAACGAGACCGCCGCCGCCTGGAAGGCAGCCCTCGAGGCCGACCCGCAGCCGAAGGCACTCGCCCTGTCTCGCCAGAACCTCCCCGTTCTCGAGGGCACCAAGGAGAAGGCCATCGACGGTGTCGCACGTGGCGCCTACATCCTCGTCGAAGCATCCACCGGCACGCCCGATGTCATCCTCATGGGCTCCGGCTCCGAGGTCCAACTCGCTGTCGCAGCAGCGAAGGAGCTCGAGGCGGACGGCATTGCCACCCGCGTCGTGTCCATGCCGTCGATGGACTGGTTCCTCCAGCAGGACCGCTCCTACATCGACGAGATCATCCCGCGCGACGTGCTTGCCCGCGTCTCCGTCGAAGCAGGCGTGGCCATGCCGTGGTTCCGCTTCACCGGCGACCAGGGCCGCAACGTCTCCCTCGAGCACTTCGGCGCATCCGCACCGGGTGCAGAACTCTTCGAGCGCTTCGGTTTCACCACCGACGCCGTCGTCGCCGCCGCCCGCGAGTCCCTCGACTCCGTGCGCACCCGCACCGCCGACTCGGCAGCTGACCCGCAGCGCGGTCCCGTGCGAGGGGACGGGGTGTAAGGGAAAACAGGGAAACGTCGATAAGCGAAAAGGAGCTACCCATGACCGCAATTGACCGCCTCGCCGAAATTGGCACTTCCACCTGGCTCGACGACCTGTCGCGCGAACGCATCGTCTCCGGCAACCTCGCCGAGATCAAATCCGCCAAGTCGCTGGCCGGAGTGACCACGAACCCGGCGATCTTCGCCAAGGCCATGTCCTCGGGCACCGCCTACGACGCGCAGATTGCCGAGCTCAAGGACGGAAAGGTCGGCGTCGACGAAGCTGTCTACGCCATGAGCGTCAAAGACGTCCAGGACGCCTGCGACCTGTTCCGCGACGTCTTCGACGCCACCGGCGGGCAGGACGGGCGCGTGTCCATCGAGGTCGACCCGCGCCACGCCGACGACGAAGCAGCAACCGTCGCCCACGCGAAGGAACTGTGGGAGTTCGTCGACCGACCGAACGTGATGATCAAGATCCCCGCCACCGACGCCTCCCTGCCCGCGATCACGCAGGCGCTCGCCGAGGGCATCTCCGTCAACGTCACGCTCATCTTCTCCGTCGAGCGCTACAAGCAGGTCATCGACGCCTACATTGCGGGCATTGAGCAGGCCGCTGCCAACGGGCACGACGTCTCCGGGATTCACTCCGTCGCTTCCTTCTTCGTCTCCCGCATGGACACCGAGGTGGACAACCGCCTCGACGCGATCGGCACCGACGAAGCACGCGCGCTCAAAGGCAAGGCCGGCATCGCGAACGCGCGCCTGGCGTACCAGCTGTTCCTCGATACGCTCAGCGACCTGCCGGACGGCGCCAACAAGCAGCGTCCGCTGTGGGCATCCACCGGCGTGAAGAACCCCGACTACCCCGCCGACATGTACGTCGTCGAGCTCGCGGGTCCCGACACCGTCAACACCATGCCCGAGCCGACCATCGACGCCACGCTCAACGGCGACAACGTCCGCGGCGACACGCTCAACGGCACCGCCGACGAGGCACGCGCCGTCTTCGAGCAGCTCGCCGCCGTAGGCATTGAGCTTGACGACGTCGTCTCCGTCCTCGAACGCGAAGGCGTTGATAAGTTCGTCGATGCGTGGCAGGAATTGCTCGACTCCATGCTCGAGAATTTGAAATAGCCAATTCCTTCGTCGCGGCCGCCCATTTAAGGTTTAATCTTCTTAATTGGAATCGCGGCCGCGACGCATCACGTGCGGCACACCTCACCCCAGCCCACCAGACGAAAGGCCAACGCCTGTGTCGAACCCGGCACCCGAAGAATGGAAGAACCCCCTCCGCTCGCATGCTGACCGGCGCCTCCCGCGGATTGCCGGCCCCTCCGGCATGGTCATCTTCGGTGTGACCGGCGACTTGGCCAAGCGGAAACTGCTGCCCGCCATCTACGACCTCGCCTACCGCGGACTCCTGCCCGCCGGCTTCACCCTCGTCGGCTTCGGCCGCCGCCCCTGGTCGAAGGAAGAATTCGAACACTACGTCCGCGAACAAGTCGAAGTAGGCGCCCGCACCGACTTCGACGAGCACGTCTGGGACCGCCTCGCCGAAGGCATGCACTTCGTCCAAGGCGCCTTTGACGACGACGCTGCCTTCGACTCCATGGCCGAGCTCCTCGACCACATGGACGCGACTCGCGGCACCGCCGGCAACTGGGCCTTCTACTTGTCCGTGCCGCCGGAGTACTTCTCCAATGTGATCGACCAGCTCGACCGCACCGGCATGGCGAAAGCACGCGATGGACAGTGGCGCCGCGTGATCATCGAGAAGCCCTTCGGCCACAACCTCGCCACCGCGCGCGAACTCAACGAGACCATCAACTCCGTGTTCCCCGAGCGCGCCGTCTTCCGCATCGACCACTACCTCGGCAAAGAGACCGTCCAGAACATCCTGGCCATGCGTTTTGCCAACCAGATGTTTGAGCCGCTCTGGAACGCCCAATTCGTCGACCACGTCCAGATCACCATGGCCGAGGACATCGGACTCGGCGGACGCGCCGGCTACTACGACGGCATCGGCGCCGCCCGCGACGTCATTCAGAACCATCTCCTCCAGCTCCTCGCACTGGTGGCCATGGATGAGCCAGTGTCTTTCTCCCCGCGGCAGCTGCGCTACGAAAAACTCAAGATTCTCCGCGCCACCAAGCCCATCGGCCCCTTCGAAGAGACCACCGCACGCGGCCAGTACACCGCCGGGTGGCAGGGCTCCGAGCAAGTCCTCGGCCTGCGCGAAGAGGACGGCTTCGACCCCGAGTCCACCACCGAGACCTACGCCGCGTGCACCCTCGGCGTGAACTCGCGCCGCTGGGCTGGCGTGCCGTTCTACCTGCGCACCGGCAAGCGTCTCGGACGTCGCGTCACCGAGATCGCGCTGGTATTCAAAAAGGCCCCGCACGAAGCATTCGGCCCAGGCCTGACCAGCCAGCTCGGCGCGAACACACTCGTCATCCGCGTCCAGCCCGATGAAGGCATCTTGCTCCGCTTCGGCTCCAAAGTCCCCGGCTCCACGATGGAAGTCCGCGACGTCAACATGGACTTCTCCTACACCGAAGCATTCACCGAGGAGTCGCCGGAAGCGTACGAGCGCCTCATTCTCGACGCGCTTCTCGACGAAACCGGTCTCTTCCCCACCGCCGCCGAAGTCGAACGCAGCTGGGAAATCCTCGACCCCATCCTCGACTACTGGGCCGCAAACGGCCGCCCCGACGAATACGCCGCCGGCACTTGGGGCCCCACCTCCGCAGACGAAATGATGGCCGCCCACGGACGGACCTGGCGCCGCCCGTAGACCTAAGGACGGAAAAGAGTCACAGATGATCATCACCATGTCCGACACCTCCACCCGGGAGATCACGAAGCTTCTGCTGGACACCCAGGAGAACTACTCGCTGGCTACCGGCCGTGTGCTCACTCTCATCGTCGTCGCAGACATCCACGACGACGTCGAATCCATCCTCGACCACGTCCGCACCGCCTCCCATGAGCACCCCTCGCGTGTGCTCATGCTCATCACCGGCAACCCCGACGGCGACAACGTTCTCGACGCCCAAGCGATACTCGCGGATGACGCAGGAGCCTCCGAAATCATCGTCATGGATTTGCACGGGGAGTTGGCGAACAACCTCGCGTCCGTCGTCACGCCTCTTTTGCTCCCAGACACCCCGATCGTCGCATGGTGGCCGTCGACCGCTCCCGCGCGTCCCGCCGAGCATCCGCTCGGGCAACTCGCGCACCGCCGCATCACCAACGCCCGCGAGAACGTCGACGGTAACTCGCTGCTGCGTCTCGCCAACGGCTACTGCCCTGGCGATTCTGACATGCTGTGGTCCCGCATCACGCACTGGCGCGGCGTCGTCGCCTCCGCGCTCGACCGCTACCCGCATGAACCTGTCACCGCCGTCGAGATCGACGGGCCTGCCGACGACCCGAGCGTCGACATCGCCGCCGCCTGGCTCTCCTCCGCCCTCGACGCGCCTGTTAACCGCATCTGCAGCGAACAAACCGAGAGCGAACCGACGCGGCTCTTTCCCATCCGCCGCCTCACCCTTGAACGCGCATCCGGGCCCGTGTCCGTCAGCGTCAAGGACGATAAGAGCATCCGCGTGCGCGTTCCGGGGATGCCCGATTCTTTCGTCGCGATGAGTACCCGCAGTGACGCCGACTGCCTCTCCGAGGAACTTCGCCACCTCGACCCCGACTGGGCGTACTCGCAGGCGCTGCGGTCACTGTCGAACGTGAATTTTGTCTAGAGTCATAAGGCAAGCAGTTTTTGAAGGAGCGATAGCAATGATTACCGTCGAGAACGTCCCCAATCTCGATGTGCTTATCGACGAAGCCTCTGCCCGCTTCGTCGACACCGTCACCGAGATCATTACCTCCGATACCGGCGGTGTGCACGGGGACGGAATCGCACGCGTAGTTTTCACCGGCGGCGGCGCCGGTATCAAGCTCCTGTCGCGCCTCGTGCGCGCCAAGAACCTCGACTGGTCCCGCATCCACGTCTTCTTCGGCGACGAACGCAATGTCCCCGTCTACGACCCGGACTCCAACGAAGGGCAGGCACGGTACGCCCTGCTCAACCACGTCAATATCCCGGAGTCCAATATTCACGGCTACCGCCCCGGCAACCTTCCGCTTGACGACGCAGCCGCGAACTACTCCAACGCCATCCACCAGCACGCTCCCCGGGGCTTCGACCTCCACCTCCTTGGCATGGGCCCCGACGGACACATTAACTCGCTGTTCCCCTCCTCCCCGCAGCTGAGCGAAGCAGACAAGCTCGTCGTCGGTGTCACCGACTCCCCGAAGCCGCCCGCTGAACGCATCACCCTGACGCTCCCCGCCGTCGCCCGCGCGAAGCAGGTCTGGCTCCTTGTGTCCGGCTCCGAAAAGGCCGAAGCCATCAGCCACCTCGTGGACGGCGAGCCCTCCGACGAATGGCCCGTCACGCGCGTTCCCGCCCTCGCGGATACCACCCTTTTCGTCACGGAGGACGCTTTCACCCCGGCGCAGTAGCTTTTCTCCCGGCACTGTGGCGCAGGCCCTGACTTTCGCGCTCACATACGGCAGCGACCTCATGCGCTAGTTTTTCGGGCGCGCCGAACTGGCCGTGGACATGCCTGATTCACGCTTTGTGCGTGGTCAGACTGTGTCTGCGGCCTTTTCGCTATTTCCCGAACAACAAGTGCATGGCACCAAACTGGTGTGTGCTGTTCGCCACTGGTGTTCCGCGCGGTGAAACCCATGTCGGTGTCCCATCGCGCACCTGTATTCGACCCCTGTTGTGCCTGTCGGGGTCATCGTCGTTGGTGCGGTTGTGGTACCTGCACAACACCGACAGGTTATTCATGTTTGTCGGCCCACCGCGGGCCCAGGGTTCGATGTGGTGGACCTCGCAGTTATCAGCAGCATGCCGGCAATCCGGCACAGGACACGTGGTCAGTGTTGCCCGGGCGAGGTCTCGTTGTTTCTTATTGGCGAACCGTTTCGTGTTGTACAGGTTCACCGGCCCTGCCTGCGGGTGGAACAGTGCGACTTCCAAGTCGGACCCGTGGAACCGAGTGAGGTACTCCGCACCAGTCATCGTCGTGCCATCAGACAGGCCCAAGATGGTGTCATCGCCTTGGCCGCCGAGGATCGAGATGTAATCCGGAAGCGGGATCTGGACCAGCGGCCGTGGAACAGCCTCAGGAACAGCACCGTCCTTGTGGAGCAGGTCGTGGAACGCCTCGTACATCTGCGGGCCCTCAGGACGATTAGCATCGAGTTTTTGGCGCAGCGCGTACTCAAGGGCAGCGATATCCCGCGCATCACCGGTGGCGCTAAAGGTGCGTTTACCTTTCCGCTCCTTGCCGAACCGCACCGTCGACTCAGGTGCAGGTGTATCCACCTCAGGGACGATGTCTTTGGCGCGGCGTTTCAACGTCTCGTAGTTCCCGCGCACAGACAGCAACGCGAGGCGGATCTTCCACTTTTCTTTTTCGGTGCCCAACTTGCGGACTCGTTGCTCGATGAGCACCAATTGATCCAGTGACTTCGCAGTCTGGCGGGCGACACGAACGGCATTAGCCTGCTGGCGGGAAAACCGGGTCTTTCCGTAATAGACCTCGTAGACGCCTTTCCAGTCGGCAACGCGGGTGGGGTTGGCGCCGGCGTCGACAAGCTGCTGGGCGTTGAAACTACCCAGCAAGTCGATGGCATTGCCCGCGCCGACATGCGCCGCGAATTGGTTCATGACACAAACGTTAAACGCCCCGCAACCCATCGTCTACGAAACGATGTCTACTTCAGTAGACATCGCCTAAACGAGCAGGTCACAGGGCGCAGAAATAGCCGAAACCCCGCCGCACACCGCGGTGTGAAAAAGCGTGGGGCGGGGTGTTGTGGGAGACAGTGTGGCGTCGTCAAGCGAAAGCGGGAGAAGGCCGTCGTCGACATCGAGATCAGTGAACGCCCAGCGAATTCAAAACTGGACAACTACATATTCGTCTACATTCGGGCGCAAGGCCGGATAACCAAGTCCGCGCACAACGACCCGTAGGAGCACCAATGGATGAAGCAGCCTGGAAGAACTTCAAACGCACATTCAAACAAGAGCTGGATCCTCGCATCGACGCAGCGGTAGAGCAGGGCGACGCTTCGACGCTGGTCGCTTTGTACAACCAGATGTGGGCCATGTTCCCCGGTGATGAGGAAGACACCGAGAAGCTCAAACTCATTCTGAACACCGCATTGGCGCAGATGATGCGACTGGGCGCCTACAACGACATGGCTCGGTGGTTCCACCGCTTCGCCCGGTGGTACCCGGAAGACGACCAGGAACGCCGGTTCTACGAGGGTGTGATCGAATGGCACGTTGGCTCCAAAGAGCGGGCACGGGCGATCTTTTCCGATCTGTACGAAGAGTTCGGTACGGCCGGGTTCGGCAAGGACAAGACTTATGTGGCTGTCGCTACGGGTGAGATCACCAGTCCCGAAGAAAATCCCGCACAGGAATCCGAAGTCGACTCACCGGAGGTGCAAGAACTCGCCGAGCGCATCAATGAACTGATGGATGCCGAGGATTACCGTTCTGCCATCGAATTGTGCCACCAAGGTTTGGCACTTCTGGGTAATCCCCGGTTGGCGGACGGGGCCATGTGGTTCTTAGGCACAATGGGCGATGCCCTAATAGAACTTGGAGACTGGCAGGCCGCCCGCGATGCGTTCTTCGAGGCAACGCAATCGCCCGGCGGAATCGAGAACCCGTATATCCAACTGCGGCTGGGTCAATGCGAGTACGAGCTCGGCTACGAGCGACCAGCCGCAAACGGGCTCATCGCGGCATACATGATGGTCCCGGAGATTTTTGAAGAAGAACCCCCGCGTTACCTCCAGTTCTTGAAGGATCAGGGGCTGATTTAGGCGGTCTGATTCTTACAGGCCGTATGCCTGGATCAGGTTGAGGCCGATGATGCAGACGATCCAGATGATCGCCACGGCCACGGTGTAGCGGTCGAGGTTCTTCTCCACGACGGTGGAACCGGACAGGTTCGCCTGGACGCCGCCGCCGAAGAGGGAGGACAGGCCGCCACCTTTGCCCTTGTGCAGCAGAACGAAGACAGTCATCAGCAGGGATGCGATGACGAGGATGATCTGCAGTGCGAGGGTCATGTGATGATGCCTCCATATCGGGTACGGGCGGTTAACCGTTCACATATTACATGAACGGGCAAGCTTCCCCAGCATCGGCGTGCCGGGGAAGCTTTGGGGTGAGGGCCTCTAGGCGCGGACTGCGTCGCCTGCGGCGGCGACGAGTTTGGCGAAGTCGTTGCCGTCGAGGGAAGCGCCGCCGACGAGGCCGCCGTCGACATCGGGTTGGCCGATGATGTCGGCAATGGTGTCGGCCTTCACGGACCCGCCGTAAAGGATGCGGATGGAGGAGGCGACGGTGTCGTCGGCAAGCTCGGCGATGAGGCCGCGGATGGCGGCGCAGATCTCCTGGGCGTCTTCAGCGGACGCGCTCTTGCCGGAGCCGATGGCCCACACGGGCTCGTAGGCGATCACGGTCTTGGCGAGTTCCTCGGTGGACAGGCCAGCGAGCGATTCGCGCGTTTGCTTGACGACGAAGCCCACGTGCTCCCCTGCCTCCCGCACATCCAAGGGCTCACCGACACAGACGATCGGGCTGATGCCGTTGTCGAGTGCGGCCTTGGCTTTAGAGGCGACGAGTTCGTTGGACTCGTTGTGGTAATCGCGGCGCTCGGAGTGGCCGACGACAACCCACGTGCAGTCCAGCTTGGCCAGCATCGCCGCGGAGATCTCGCCGGTGTAGGCACCGGACTCGTGGGCGGAGACGTCTTGGGCGCCGTAGGTGATCTTCAGCTTGTCGCCCTGGACGAGGGTCTGCAGGGACCGCAGGTCGGTGAAGGGGACGGTGAGGGCGACGTCGACGTCCTCGTAGTAGTCGCCCGGCAGCGCGAATGCGAGACGCTGCGCCTGGGAGATGGCCTCGAGGTGGTCGTGGTTCATCTTCCAGTTGCCGGCGATCAGTGGTGTGCGTGCCATTAGTAGTGGCTCCTTTCGCTCTAGTTCTGTTCCAGGACGGCGACGCCCGGAAGTTCCTTGCCTTCGACGAGCTCGAGGGAAGCGCCGCCGCCGGTGGAAATGTGGGAGAAGCCGTTCTCGTCGAGGCCGAGCGTGCGCACAGATGCGGCAGAGTCGCCGCCGCCGACGACGGTGAAGGAGCCGTTGTTCGCGGTGGCGTCGATCATGGCCTGGGCGACGGCGCGGGTGCCGTCGGCGAAGTTCGGCTTCTCGAACACACCCATGGGGCCGTTCCAGAACACGGTCTTGGAGTCGGCGATGATCTCTGCGTACTTCTTGGCGGTCTCCGGGCCGATGTCGAGGGACATCCAACCTTCAGGGGTGCCGTCGAGGTCGACGACCTTGCGGTCGGCATCGTTGTCGAATTCGGAGGCGACCACGAGGTCGACCGGCAGGACAATCTTGTCGCCGTACTTCTCGATGAGTTCCTTGCAGGTGTCCACCATCTCTTCCTGCAGCAGGGAGGCCTGGGTGTTGTGGCCCTGCGCGGTGAGGAAGGTGTAGCACATGCCGCCGCCGATGATGACCTTGTCAGCCTTCTCGGCCAGAGCCTCGATGACACCGAGCTTGTCGGAGACCTTGGAGCCGCCGAGCACGACGACGTACGGGGAGGTCGGGTTGTCCTTGACGGAGGCGAGCTTTTCCACCTCGTCCTGGACAAGGTAGCCGGCGTAGGCGGGAAGGCGCTTCGCTACGTCAAACACGGAGGCCTGTGCGCGGTGAACAACGCCGAAGCCGTCGGAGACGAAGGCGCCGTTGTCTGCGGCCAGGGCAGCGAGCTCGTCGGCGAAGGTGCCGCGCTCGGATTCGTCCTTGGAGGTCTCACGGCCGTCGAAACGCACGTTCTCGACGAGGAGCACATCGCCTTCGGACAGGCCGTTGGCACGCTCGTGAGCATCCTCGCCGGTGACGTCGGATGCCAGGGCGACGTACTGACCGAGCTTGTCGGACAGGGCCTCTGCCACAGGCTTGAGGGAGTACTTCGGGTTGACTTCACCTTTGGGACGGCCGAGGTGGGCGGTGAGGATGACCTTGGCGCCGCCGTCGATAAGCGCCTTGATGGTGCGCAGCGACGCGTCGATGCGTCCGGCGTCCGTGATGTTGCCGTCGTCGTCGAGCGGGACGTTGAAGTCAGAGCGGACGAGCACGTGGCGTCCGTCGACGCCCTCCTTGAGCAGTTCGTCGATGGAACGTACAGCCATGATTTTTACTCCTTGGAATCAGGGTGAAACGAGCAAAACCCGGACAGGGTGCGAGATTGCACTCTACCCGGGCATCGCGATTGGAAGTTGTGGTTTAGAGGTTGTCCGCGACGTGCTTGGTCATGCGGATGTACTGGGACGTGTACGAGAACTCGTTGTCGTACCAGGAGATGATCTTCACCAGGTTGCCGTCGATGACGCGGGTCATGCCGGCATCAAAGATGGCACCGTGGGAGTTACCGATGATGTCGGAAGACACGATCGGATCCTCGGTGTACTCGAGCGCGCGACCGAACTCGGTGTCCTGCACAGCGTTCTTGACTGCCTCGTTGACCTCCTCGACAGTGACGTCCTTGCCAACGGTGACGGTGAGGTCGGTCGCGGAACCGGTGATGGTCGGCACGCGCATCGCGAAGCCGTCGAGCTTGCCCTCGAGCTCCGGCAGGACGAGCGCGACGGCCTTGGCGGCACCGGTCGTCGTCGGGACGATGTTCTGGGCTGCGGCGCGGGCGCGGCGCAGATCCTTGTGCGGCGCGTCCTGGATGCGCTGGTCGCCGGTGTAGGCGTGAATCGTGGTCATCAGGCCGCGCTCGATGCCGAATGCGTCGTTGAGGACCTTAGCCACCGGAGCCAGGGAGTTGGTGGTGCAGGACGCGGCGGAGATGATCGTGGCGTCGTTGGTGTAGTCGGTGTGGTTGACGCCCCACACGTAGGTACCGTCGACCTCTTTGCCCGGTGCGGAGATGATGACCTTCTTGGCGCCGGCGTCGATGTGGGCCTTCGCCTTCTCGCCGTTGGTGAAGATGCCGGTGCACTCGAGCACGATGTCCACGTCGGCGTCGCCCCATGCGAGGTTTGACGGATCCTTCTCGGCGGTGACTTCGATGCGCTTGCCGTCAACGGTGATCGACTCATCGTCGTACGTGACCTCGCGGCCGATCTGGCCGTAGGCGGTGTCGTACTTGGTCAGGTGAGCCAGGGTCTCGTTGTCGGTGAGATCGTTGATCTTCACCACCTCGAGGTCGTCGGCGTACTCGTTGAGGATAATGCGGAACGCGGAGCGGCCGATGCGGCCGAAGCCATTGATGCCAATACGGGTGGTCATGTGTGAGTGCTCCTTCGGGGAGTATTGGGTTCCTTCTCTTAGACCGTGCGATGTTTCTTTGTCAATTCGCGGTCTCCGAAACCCAGTGTAGAGAATTGGCCTCTCCCCCGCAGTCGCTTTTCGACGACTGCGTACCCCACCTTTCCAGCACCGTTACGGCACCAAGCGCGAACTATGCTTCCTCGTCGACGGCAGCGTGGGTGTCGGGGATGCCGAGTTCTTCGGCGCGTTTGTCCGCGAGCGAGAGCAGTCGGCGGATGCGTCCGGCAACGGCGTCTTTGGTCATCTGGGGGTCGGCGAGGCGGCCGAGTTCCTCGAGGGAGGCATGGCGGTGCTTGACGCGGAGGTAACCGGCGTCGGCAAGGTGCTCGGGCACGTCGTCGCCGAGAATGTTCATGGCGCGGTCGACGCGGGCGGCCGCTGCGGCGGCTGCTTGGGCGGAGCGGCGCTGGTTCGCATCATCGAAATTGGCGTGGTGGCTGGCACTGGTGCGCTCATCGCGAATCTTGCGTTTTTCGTCCCATTCGAGGCGGGTGCGGGGTGCGCCCATGCGGGACAGGAGGATGCCGATGGCGTCGCCGTCGCGCACGAAGACGCGCTCGGTGCCGCGGGTCTCTTTGGTCTTGGCCGGCACGGACAGGCGCCGTGCGAGTCCGACGAGCGCCAGGGCGGTCTCCTGCCGTGGGCAGATCACTTCGAGATTGGAGGTGCGGCCGGGTTCGGTGAGGGCTCCGCGCGCGAGGAATGCCCCGCGCCATGCAGCTTCGACCTCGGCGGTGGTGCCGGAAATGATTGTGCGGGGCAGCCCCACCACTGGGTGGCCGGAGGCAGTGACGAGCTTGAAGCGGCGGATGACATCGCGGGCGCCGTCGGTCACGGTGACTTCGTAGCGAGTCTCGCGGGAATTGCTGCCAGCTGCAACGGAGTCGACGGCCACGTCGACCTCGCATACGTCGCGGATGGTGGTGGCGAGGTGATCAGCCACGGCGAGCTCGGCGAAATCGGCATGCACCTCGATGCCGTGCAGCCCCTGGGTGAACTCCCCTGCCACGCGGAGCATCGCGGTCGCCTCGGCGATGCGGGCGTCTGTCCCTGACGGGGTGACCGCCAGCAATTCGTCTTTGACTTTCGCTGTCAACGCCACGTGAGAATTCTCCCTTTCCCTGGTGCCAGCAACGTTTCGTGAATGAACCGGTAGCTGTGCGACAGTCTAGTTTCCGTCGAGTTCCGCCGTGATGGCAGCTGCCAATTTGTCCGGATCGTGCCTGTTCATGGGCTCACCCGATGCATCGATTTCGCGGAGATCCGCGAACACCATCCGCGCGCCAGCTTGGTCGGCGGTGCGTGTGAGATAGCTGCGTTCCCCTGCGGTCAGGTCGGTGCCGTTGTCGACTAAGAACATGTCCACGCGTAGCTCGGGTGCATGTTGGCTCAAAACATGAATGTGGCGTTCGGTGGAAAATCCGGGGGTCTCCCCCGCTTCAGGCGAGAGATTGAGGATCACCACGACGGTGGCCTTGGTCTCGTTCAAGGCCGCCACGATCTCCGGGATGAGCAGGTGCGGCAGCACTGAGGAAAACCAGGACCCGGGACCGATGGTGACGATGTCGGCGTTCAAGATAGCGTCCACCGCTTCCGGGTTCGCGGCTGGCTGGGCCGGGTGCAGGCGAACGCGGCGGACGGATCCAGGGGTCGTGGCGACGGCGACTTGGCCGCGGACGGAACGGATCAGACGCGGGTCGTCGTCAAGCCCGGCGACTTCTGCTTCGATGTCGAGCGGTTCGAGCGCGACCGGCAGGACACGTCCTTTGGCGGACGTCCAGCGCGCGACGGTATCGAGTGCTTGCTGGATATTTCCCGTCATTTCGGTGAGGCCCGCGATGATGAGGTTGCCGACGGCGTGCCCCGCCATGGCCCCGTTGCCGCCGAAGCGGTGCTGTAATGCGTCGCGGCGGAGATCACCGTCGTCAGTTTCGGGGGTCAGCGCCGCCATGGCCATGCGCAGGTCGCCGGGAGGGATGACAGCGAGTTCGCGGCGCAGACGGCCGGAGGACCCGCCGTCGTCGGCGACGGTCACAACGGCGTGGACGCGGCAGGCCTCTGGGTCGCAACCGTCGCCGTCTTGTGCGCTGGTCATGCGTTTAGCGGCGATCAAGGTCTGATGCAGGCCGTGGCCGCCACCGAGACTGGTGATGCGGAGTTGGGTCATGGTCGGGTTGCTGTTCTTTCTAGTGGCGCTGCAGGTCGCGGTGCATGACTGAGACGTCGAGGCCTGCTTGCTGGGCGAGCCTGCGGCCGACTTCCTCAGAAATCGCGACGGATCGGTGGTGGCCGCCGGTGCAGCCGATTCCGACGGTGACGAAGTCTTTTCCTTCGTGTTTGTATCCGTCCATCATAGAGGTCAGTAGTTTCACGACACCATCGACGAAGTCCCCGGCGCCAGGACGCGAGAGCACGTAGTCGCTGACCGGTTTGTCGACGCCGCGGAAGTGGCGGAGCTCCTCGATCCAGTAGGGATTCGGCAGGAAGCGGACGTCGAAAACGAGGTCGGCGTCGCGCGGCGAGCCGTGCTTGAAGCCGAAGGATTGAACGGTGACGTGCTGTTTGGCGGAGTCGAGGTCGCCGATGGACGCTTCGATGGCGCGGCGCAGGTCGTGGATGGACAGGTTCGAGGAATCGATGATCACATCGGCGGTGTCGCGCACGCGGGCAAGTTCGGCGCGTTCGCGGGCGATGCCGACGCTCAAGGGGTTGTCGCCCTGGAGAGGGTGAGTGCGCCGGACGCTGTCGAAGCGGCGGATGAGGACATCATCACGCGCTTCAAGGTAGAGCACGAAGGGGTTGAAGCCACGGTCGCGCGCGACGCTGATCATCTCCATCAGGGAGCCTTTGAAGATGCGGGCGCGAACATCGGTGACGACGGCGAGCTTGTCCACGGGCGAGTCTTTGCGCGCCGCGAGGTCCATGAGCTCGAGGATGAGTTGCGGCGGGAGGTTCTGGGAGACGAAGTAGCCCTTGTCCTCGAAGACTTTCGCGGCGGAGGACAGCCCGCCACCGGAAAGACCCGTGATAATGACGGGTCGCAGCTCAGTTGGGGTGGTCATGTGCCCCATCGTATCCAATTGCACGCTTGACGACGTCAGCTTTTCCGCAGATGCTCGTACACCGTTTCCGCGAGCTTGGGACCAATCCCCTTGACTTCTGCGATGTCGTCGACGCTGGCTTGTTTGAGCTTTTTCACGCTGCCGAAGTGCTTGACTAGGTCGCTGCGGCGGGCGGGACCGAGGCCGGGGATCCCGTCGAGGGCGGAAGCGCGCATGCGTTTGGAGCGTTGCTGCCGGTGGTAGGTGATGGCGAAGCGGTGCGCTTCGTCGCGGATCTGCTGCAGCAGGTACATGCCTTCGGAATTGCGGGGCAAGATGAGGGGTTCATCGTCATCAGGCACCCAGATCTCTTCAAGGCGTTTGGCGAGACCGATGAGGGTGACGTCGATAATGCCGAGCTCGTCGAAGACTTTCTGCGCGGCGGTGACTTGCGGCTTGCCGCCGTCGACGATGAACAGCTGCGGCGGGTACGCGAACCGCTTGTTGTCGGTGGTCTCCGTGGAAGAGTCGGCGAGTTCCTCGTCGGTGAAGCTGGTCTCGTCGAGGTCCGGGTCTTCGGGGTTGGCCAGCTTGTCCTGGTTGTGGCGCTTGAAGCGCCGGCGAGTCACCTCGGCGATGGAGCCCACGTCGTCGCTGCGGCCGTCGCCCGCGGCTTCCTTGATGCGGTAGCGGCGGTAGTCGGATTTCTTGGGCAGCCCGTCTTCGAAGACGACGAGCGAGGCGACGACGTCGGTGCCCTGAATGTGGGAGATATCGGTGCACTCGATGCGCAAGGGTGCGTCATCCATGCCGAGGGCGTCTTGAATGTCCTGGAGTGCCTGCGATCGCGCGGTGAGGTCGCCGACGCGCTTCAGCTTGTGCTGGCGCAGCGATTCCTTGGCGTTGCGCTGGACCGTCTCCATGAGCGCTTTCTTGTCGCCGCGCTGCGGGACGCGGAATTCGACAGGGCCGCCGCGGAGCTGTTCCAACAGTGCCCGGGTCTCTTCCGGCTCGTCCGGCATCACTTGAACGAGAATTTCGCGTGGGACAGGCATCGGCGGGCGGATTTTCTCGTGCGATTCCTGGTCGACACCGCGGCGCCGGACCTTCTTGGCCGCCAGCCGTTCATCCTCGGCTTTTTCCTGCTCCATGCGTTCGACAGCATCGGAATAGTGCTGCACCAGGAAATTCTGCATGAGGGCGGGCAAGGCGGGATCGGCTTCGCCGTCGTCAAGCCGTGTGAGCGATCCCGGCTCGTCTCCCGTTTTCTCGACGACCCACCCGCGCTGCGAGCGGATCCGACCCTCGCGCACGGCGAAGATCTGCACGGCGGCCTCGAGCTCGTCGGTGTCGAAGGCGATGATGTCGGCGTCCGTGTCGATGCTGAGCACGACTGTCTGGCGCTCCATGACCTTGTTGACGGCACCGAGATCGTCGCGCAGCCGCGCCGCTTTTTCGAATTCGAGGTTCTCGCTCGCCTCCATCATCTGGCTGGTGAGTCCTTTGACCACAGCGTCGGTCCGGCCAGACATGAAGCCCATGAAGCCGGAGACGATCTCGTCGTACTCTGCCTCGTCGACACGTTGCACGCAGGGCGCGGAGCACTTGTCGATATACCCGAGCAGGCACGGCCGCCCGAGCTGCTCGTGGCGGTTGAAGACGCCGTTGGAGCACGTCCGGACGGGGAAGACCCGCGTGAGCAGGTCCAGCGTTTCGCGTACAGCCCAGGCGTGGGAGAACGGCCCGAAATAGCGCACGCCTTTGCGGCGCGGACCGCGGTAGAAGAACGCGCGCGGGTAGCGCTCCCCCACGCTGACGGCGAGCATCGGGTACGTCTTGTCGTCGCGGTACATGACGTTGAACCACGGGTCGTACCGCTTGATCCAGGTGTATTCGAGCTGGAGCGCTTCGACTTCACTGGCGACGACGGTCCACTCCACCTTGGAAGCGGTAAACACCATCTGGCGGGTACGCGGGTGGAGCTGCTCCGGCGGCTGGAAGTAGTTGTTCAGGCGGACGCGGAGATTTTTCGCTTTGCCGACGTAGACGACGCGTCCGGCGCCGTCGCGGAATTTATACACACCCGGCTCGGTGGGAATCGTCCCGGGCGCGGGGCGGTAGGTAGCTGGGTTGACCACAGCGACTGCCCCTAGTCTTCCGGCATGTAGCGGGCCTCGAGACGGCGGAATTCCTTCACCGACTCGACAGCGCGCTCTTTATCGCCTGACTGAATGGCCCACAGCGGGACGTACTCAAATTCAGGGAGTTCGAGGCGGGCCATGCGTGAGCCGCGCGGGAACGACAGGCCGTAGACGACGACCCACGGGTAGAAGCGGGTCCCGATGATATTGCGGACCTCCACCCCGTCCTCGTTCGCGCGGACGCGTGGGCGGGTGAGCGCCAGCCACACGAGCACGGACAGGATGAGCCCGATCGCCGGGAAAGCAAACTTATCGACGGTCGTGATCGCCGCCCCCGTGAATTCCACGTCCACCATCACGCCGGTGAAGATGTGCGCCGCCATGATCACGATGACGGCAGCGAGAGCAACGCGACGCAGGTATTTCGAGGCGATTTCAACTTCCCACGGCTTGGTCGAGGTGACCGCGTGCGGGTCGAGTGCGTTGAAAAGGGCAAAATCGCGGTCACGGTCAGGGATGTGCTCGTTGCCTCCGTTGTCGGCCTTGGCTACCTCGTTGACCACGTGTCTCCCCTTTGTCGTTCCTTTTCTCGCGCAAGCGCTGCGCGGCGGGGCCATGGTCGCGTGTGCCCCGCCGCTGTGTCGCTGACTGCGAAAGCCAGCCCTGTTACTGCGGTGTCTTTTTACCAGGCGTCGTGAGCGTCGCCGCGGGTGAGCTTCATCAGCGGGAAGCGCTCGATTTCTTCCATGACCTTGGCCGCACCGACAGCGGCGGCGAATGCCTCTGCGCCCTTGTCCTCGTGGGCGTCCGGGCCGCCGGTGCGGTCCATCGCCTGCGCGTAGGTGTCCACAGTGAGGACACCGTTGCCGACCGGGACAGACATGTCCAGGGCGACGCGAGTGAGGCCGTCGGTGACGGAACGGCAGACGTAGTCGAAGTGCGGGGTTTCGCCGCGGATGACGCAGCCGAGAGCCACCACAGCGTCGAAGCGCTTGGACGCGGCCTGCGCCATGAGCGGGAGCTCCATTGCGCCAGAGACCATGAAGACATGGACCTCAGCACCAGCTGCTTCAGCCAGCTCCACTGCGCGTTGGATCAGGTGGTCCACGACCTCAGCGTTCCACTCGGTTCCGACGACGGCAACACGCATGCCTTTCGCGTCGATCTTATCCGGTGACGTGTCGGGCGCTCCGAAAATCATGGTTGCTCCTTAATCAGTTTCGAACATCTTCGGCGAAGAGTCGCACAACCCCATCTTAGATGCCATGCGCCTTATCCCATTCTTTGACTACAGGGAGGTCGTGTCCCATTCGGTCTCGCTTGGTCCGCAGGTACTTGATGTTGCTGTGCGAAGGCGCGATTTCCACGCGTGTCCGGCCCAGAACGACCGGACCGTAACCGCTCAACGCCTCCACCTTAGCGGGGTTATTCGACAACACCTCCATCGAGGCGAGGCCGAGGTCAGCGAGAATGTGACCGGCGACGGAATATTCGCGCGCGTCAGCTGGAAGACCTTGCTCGAGATTGGCGTCGACTGTGTCTAGGCCGTCCTCCTGCAGGCGGTACGCCCGTAGCTTCGCGGCCAGACCGATGCCGCGGCCTTCGTGGCCGCGTAGATAGACGATCACGCCTCGGCCGGCCTCCTGGATGATCCTCATCGACTCGTGCAGCTGCGGCCCGCAATCGCAGCGCCGCGAACCGAATACGTCGCCAGTCAGACACTCTGAGTGCACGCGGACGAGGACGTCTGCACCGCCGGAAACGTCGCCGTGGACGAGGGCGATGTGCTCGGAGGCGTCGATAAGCGATTTGTATGCGTACGCCGTGAAGTCCCCGTACTCGGTGGGAAGCGTCGTCGAGACAACGCGCTCGACAATGCGCTCCGTGCGACGGCGGTACGCGATGAGCTGGGCGATGGAAATCATCTTCAGGCCGTGCTCGTCGGCGAAGCGGCGAAGCTCGTCACCGCGGGCCATGTCCGTCGGGTCGTCTTCGGAGACGATCTCGCACAGCGCGCCGACCGGCTGACACCCGGCGAGCCGCGCGAGGTCCACCGATGCCTCCGTGTGCCCGTCACGGACGAGCACCCCGCCGCGGCGGGCCCGCAACGGCACGACATGGCCCGGACGGGTGAAATCCGCGGCGGTGCGGGCTGGATCGGAAAGGCGACGGATCGTCTCCGCGCGACAACGGGCGGAAATGCCGGTGGTGCCGGTAGCTGCGTCAACGGTGACGGCATAGGCAGTGCTGCGCGCATCCTCGTTCACGGCGACCATCGGTGGCAGGTCGAGGCGCGTGGCTGCCTCTTCGTCCATGGCCACGCAGATATATCCAGAGGAATAGCGCACCATGAACGCGACGAGCTCCGGGGTGGCGTGCTCAGCCGCGAAGATCAGGTCGCCCTCGTTCTCGCGGTCCTCGTCGTCCACCACAACGACCGCTTCACCGCGGCCGACCGCCGCAACAGCTTCTTCAATTGAATCGAGTCGCAGGGTGTCCGTCATGAGGACTAATGGTAGACCCCCACCATTTTCTCAACGTATTTGGCCACCACGTCGACCTCGAAGTTGACGGTCTCGCCCACGGTGAGCTCTCCGAAAGTGGTGTCCCGCAGCGTTGTCGGGATGAGGGAGACTTCGAGATAGTCCTCCCCCACCGCTGACACAGTCAAGGAGGTGCCGTTGATCGCGATGGAACCCTTCTCAACGACGTAGTGGCACAGCGCTGCCGGCAGGGAGAAACGCAGGACGTCCCAGTGCTCGGAGGGCGCGCGGGAGATGAGTTCGCCTACTCCATCGACGTGGCCTTGGACGATGTGCCCGCCCAGGCGCGCGCTGGCGGACACAGCGCGTTCGAGATTGACGCGCGAACCAGGCTCGTAGCTGCCGAGCCGAGAGCGGTCGAGCGTTTCCTTCATCACGTCCGCGGTAAACGCCCCGTTAGCTGAATCGACGACGGTCAAGCACACGCCGTCGGCGGCGATGGAGTCACCAGGTGCGGCATCGGAGGTGACGGTCGGGCCTGACACTGTCAGGCGCACAGCGTTATCTAGCTGCTCAAGGGTTTCTACGGTGCCGATTTCTTCCACGAGGCCTGTGAACATTAGTCGCTCTCCTTGTCGTGTGGTCGCGGGCGGCGCAATTCGACGACGGCGTCGTCTCCGAGGGAGAAGGCGTCGTACAGCTCGAAGCGGTGGGCGTCGGCAAGCGTGCCGGCGAGTGGCCCGCCGAGCAGACCCCGTCCGCTGCCGAGCAGCATGGGCGCGAGGTAGGCGTGGACGCGGTCAACGACGTCGAGCTCGAACACGCTGCGCATGAGCGTCGGGCCGCCCTCGACGAGGACATCGCGGGCGCCGGATTCATACAGGGCATCAAAGGCTTCCTGTGGGGTGGCGTATTGCTCGAAGCCGAGGCGTGTCAGGTTTCCGTCGGGCACTGGCCGCGTGCCGACAACGATTCTGCGCGGCTGGTGCTCAAGGAGAGATCCGTCACGGTCGCGGGCGGTGAGCGATGGGTCATCGGCGATGGCGGTGCCCGTCCCGATGACGATCGCGTCGCGCATTGCACGGTCGAAATGCGTGTACTGGCGGGTGTTGTCGGAGGTGATCCACTGGCTCGTGCCGTCAGATGCCGCGGTGAAACCGTCGAGGGTGGCGGCGAATTTCGCGGTGACGGACACGCGGTCGTACACCGTCGCGTCGAGCCACGGCTCGAGACCGTCGACCGGGTAGCTCACCTCGGTGACCTGCACTCCGCTGGCGCGGAGATGCTCTGCACCTCCCCCGGCGAGCGGGTGTGGATCGCGGTGAACGAAATAGACGTGCGCAATACCTGCATTCACGATCGCTTCGGCGCACGGGCCTGTCCTGCCGGTGTGGTTGCAGGGTTCGAGGGTGACGGCGAGCGATGCGCCGCGGACACGCTCGGGCGCGGTTGCGGCAGCGGCATCGAGGGCGACGCGTTCAGCGTGCCGGCCGCCGACGGGTTCGGTAGCGCCGGTGGTGATGATGCCTGCGTCGTCGAAAAGCGCGCAGCCAACAGGCGGATTCGGGCTCGTCGTTCCACGGACACGTTGGCCCGCATTCGTTGCGGCGATCATCGCAGCTTGAACAGCCGGAGACATGTCCGCGTGAAAGTGTGCGGTCATGCTAACGCTCGGAGGCCGCGGTAGCGAGAGTGCGAAGGGTCTCTACCGCCTCGGCCGGGTCTTCGGCGCCGAAGACCGCGGAGCCTGCGACAAAGGCATCCACACCAGCTTCGGCAGCCAGGGCGATCGTGGATTGGGCGATGCCGCCGTCGATGCCGATGATCGTCGATAAGCCAGCTTCTTCGATGCGTTCGCGCGCGGCCGCGACCTTGCTCAGCACTTCAGGCATGAATTTCTGGCCGCCGAAGCCCGGTTCAACGCTCATGATCATGACTTGCTCGAAATGCTCGAGGTCGTCGAGGTACGGCTCGATCGGGGTACCGGGCTTGATGGCGAATCCAGCCTGAACTCCCAAGTCGTGGATCTGTTTCGCCGCGGCGATATGGTCATCGGTCGCCTCAATGTGGAATACGAGACGGTCGCCGCCAGCCTTGATATAGGTCTCAAACCAGATTTCCGGCTCCTCGATCATCATGTGGATGTCCAGGAACTGGTCAGTCACGCCGTCAACGGCTTTGGTCACGTCGGGCCCGAAGGAGAGGTTGGGCACGAAGTGGCCATCCATGATGTCAACGTGGATCAGGTCAGCGGACGGCACTTTGCGCACGTCAGCACCAAGATCGGCATAGTCTGCGGCGAGGATCGACGGGGCGATGTAGATCATGACCCCAGACTATCGCTTTCGCAGGACGGCGAGGAACATCGCGTCGGTGCCGTGGCGGTGTGGCCACATCTGTGCACTCACGTGCGGGCCGAGATCGCCCATCTCCGGCAGCACGTCACGCACGTCGAGCTCGTCGGTATCGCCTGCGGCAAGCTGCTTATCGACGATCCCCCGCGTCTCCCTTTCATCCGGCGAGCACGTGGAATACACGATGACACCACCAGGCTTGGCCAACCGCACGGCGGAGGCCAGAAGCTCGGACTGCAGCTTAGTCAGCTCCGCGATGTCCTCCTCGCTCTTGCGCCACCGGGCCTCGGGGCGGCGGCGAAGCGCACCCAACCCGGAGCACGGAGCGTCGACGAGCACGCGGTCGTATCCCGGCTCGAGCCCCGGGTCGCGGCCGTCGGCGACGTGAACCGTCACCGGCATTCCTTCAGTGGATTTCCGGATCAGGTCCGCGCGGGTCGCGCTGACTTCGATCGCGTCAACGCGCGCGCCGTCGATGGCAGCCAGCGAGCCCATGAGCGCTGCCTTGCCGCCCGGCCCCGCGCACAAATCGAGCCAGCGTCCACCATCGTCGGCGACAGGCAGCTCGGCCACAGCACGGGCAATGAGCTGCGAGCCTTCATCCTGCACAGCGGCCATCTTGTCGCGGACGGGCTCGAGCGAACCTGGGTCTCCGCCCTCGTCGAGGTACACGGCGTACGGGCTGTAGCGTCCTTCTTCCCCACCGGTGACCAGCGCTAGTTCCTCTGCCGACATCTCGCCCGGGCGTGCGACGAGGTGAACGATCGGGCGCTGCGAGTCGGCCTGGAGAGCTTCCTCCAGTTCGGCAGTCCCGACGACGCGGGCGAAAGACTGCGCGATCCATTCCGGGTGCGCCGTGCGGAACGCAACGGCTGCGATCTCACCGTCCGGGGTGAGCTTGTCCATCCACTTCTCGACGCTCGTGCGGGACATCGTGCGCAGGATGCCATTGACAAAGCCCTTCGCTTTTTCCGCACCCGCGGCCGCCACGAGACGGACTGAGGTATCAACCGCAGCGTGGTCGTCGACACGCGTGAACAGCAATTGGTACGCGCCCAGGCGCAAAGCGGTGAGCACCGCCGGGTCGAGACCGTCCAGCGGCCGCGACGAGCAGTTGGCGATCACTGCGTCGAGAACACCGAGCGTGCGCAGCGTGCCGTAGGCGATCTCTGTGGCGAATGCCGCGTCGCGCCCGGTGATCTTCCGCTCCCGGAGAATCTGAGGCAGGACCAAATTGCCGAATGCATCCTCGACTTCCACCCGCAGCACCGCGTCGAAGGCCGCTTGGCGAGCCGGATCGCCGATACTTCCGACACCGGCATTCCTGCCACGGGGCTCGCCTGAATCGCGGGCTCGGCGGGGGCGACGCGCGCCGTCGTCACGCCTCGGCGAGTGTTTCTTCTCCCCGTGAATCGCCTCTTGCGCAGCCTGTTCCTTCGCGCGCTTGGTGCGGGACCGGAAACCTCCGCTCACTCGAAAGCCACCCCTTCATTGTCCTGCAGACCGCGAGCCCAGTCGGCCGCGGCCATCATCTTCTTGCCCGGGGGCTGAATCTGGCCGAGCGCCACAGCTTCGGTGCCAGTACCAACATGGACCGCAGATTTACTCACAGCGACCTGCCCCGGCTCCAGTTTCTCGGCGGCGGAATCGATGCTTACGGGCCCGACCTTGACACGGTCCCCGCCCAGCGTGGTCCACGCACCGGGCCCCGGGGTGTATGCGCGGACCGCGCGTTCGATCTCCACTGCCGGAGCGGACCAGTCGATCCGGGCGTCGTCCTTGCTGATCTTCGGCGCATACGTCGCATCCCCCTCCTGCGGAGTGAACGTCGCGTGCCCGGTAGCGAGATCGTCCATCGTGCGCACGAGCAGATCGCCGCCGGAATAAGCAAGCCGGGTCAGCAGGTCATCCGCCGTATCAGTCGGCTCGATGCGCTCCGGCTCCTGCAGCAAGATATCGCCAGTATCCAGGCCCGCATCGATGCGGAATGTCGTCGCCCCGCTGTATTCGTCGCCGTGCAGAATTCCCGCTTGCACCGGCGCGGCGCCGCGCCAACGCGGCAGCAACGAGAAATGCAGGTTCACCCACCCGTGCGTGGGAATGTCCAAGAAATCCTCCGGAATGAGGTTGCCGTACGCCACGACCGGAATCGCATCGGGCGCGAGCGCTTCAAGTTCGGCCTTGACCTCCTCATTGCCTTTGAGCTTCTCCGGGGTGAGAACCTCGATCCCGTGCTCCTGCGCCAGGGCCTTCACCGGCGACGGGTGCAACGTGCGACCGCGCCCCTTCTTAGCGTCAGGGCGCGTCAGTACCGCCACCACTTCATGCTCCGAGGCGATGAGCTTCTCCAACGCCACCACCGCCGGTTCCGGTGTTCCCGCGAAAACCACACGCATGTGTCTATTTTCCTCCTACTCGCTCGCTACTCGCCCGTGAACCAATCCATACCGCGGATCATCTGCATCGCTTCTTTCCGCACCTCCGGTTCAAGCCGCCGCAAGAAGAGCACGCCGTCCAAATGGTCAGTCTCGTGCTGGATGCAGCGTGCGAGCAGACCGTTGGCGCGCAACGTCACGGGGCGCCCGAATTCGTCCCGGCCGGTCGCCACCACCGTCTCGTGGCGGGCCACATCAGCCTGCAGATCAGGAATCGACAAACAGCCTTCCGGGCCGATCTGCACCATGTCGTCGATCGGCGTCCATTCCGGGTTGATCAATGCGCCGCGCATGCCGTCGCAGTCGTACACAAAGACCCGCTTGGTCAAACCGATCTGGTTGGCGGCCAACCCGACGCCGCCGGCATCGTCCATGGTCTCGAGCATGTCGTGGACGAGGCGCTGCAACGCGTCGTCGAAAAGCTCGACGGGGGCGGCCTGCGTGTTTAAAACCGGATCACCGAAGATCCTGATGGGACGGACGGTCATGGCAGCCCAGTCTACGTGGCGCACGAGCGCTAGCCGATGTGCATCGGGTTCACCTGGATCCGCAACGGCAGATCCTGCTTGCGGGTCGCGCGGTTCACCGCTGCCGCACGGAGCGCTTTGCCCAGCGCTGTGCGCGTGGACAGCGGGGTACGGATGAGGACACGCTGAGCCTGCCCGGCAGTACGGCGATCCCATTCACCGGGCAGGTCCACGCCGGCGGGAAGATCGACGGGACCGAGAATGTCTACTTCTGCGGGTAGATCAATGTGGTCGAGGAAATCATTCAGCGATTCCCGCGGGCTATCCACTGCTGCCATGTGCACAGCCGGCGGGAAGCGTACCTCGCGTCGCTGGGCGAGCTCCACTGCCGCATGACCGGTTGCATCCCAGCGAATCAGATGCTGGACGACGGGGAGTGCTGCATCAGCGACCACGACCACTTCCCCGCCTTTGCCATGCGGAGCGACCAGCGTGGCCGCCGCCATCCACTTCGCCATGGTCTCCTCCGCGGCGCGAAGGTCTGGCCGGCCGAGCAACGCCCATGTGTCCAACAGAATCGCGGCGCCGTACGCACCGCCGTCGGCGACTCGCGGCTCGGCACCAGGAGTGGCCACGACGATCGCCGGCTTATCCTCCACCTCTGTGTGAATGCGCTCACCCCACGACGCAATCACCTTGTGGGGTGAAAAGGCACGCCCCAGTTCTTCCGCCGTGCGCTGCGTTCCCACCACCACGGCGCGCAACCGGTGCGAACCACAATTCGCGCACACATAAGCGCTGTCCATTCGCCCGCACCACCGGCACGTCGGTGCGGCGGCTTCGTTGCCGGACGGCAGCCCGAGCGGACCGTTGCACGCGCGACACCGTGCGGGGGCGCGGCAGTTCCCACACGCCAGAGCCTGGACATACCCGGCCCGGGGCACCTGGAACAACACTGGCTTGTCAGCGTTGAGCGCGCGCCGCGCCGCTTCGAAAGCGACGGATGGAAGACGTGCAGCGCCAGCGCGGGGATCGCGCTCCAGTTCGAAATCGCTGTCGCCAGCGGCGTGAATGTGTGGTGAGCGCGTTCGCAGGCTCGTGCGCGGGGCGATGAGATCGTGCGCCCAACCGGACTCGACTAAGAGCTGCGTTTCGGCGGTGCGAGCATGACCGCCGATGATCAGCGAGCATTTCTCCACCGAGGACCGTGTTGTGAGCACCTCCCGAGCATGCGTGTACGGGGCACGGGGATCCACGAGCGAATCGTCACCGTCGAACATGACCACTGCCAGCCGCAGATTCTCCACCGGCGCGAACGCGGCGGAACGAGTACCAACGACCAGGCGCCCCTGGCCGTGCAGGATTGAAAGGAAACGGCTGTAGCGTGCCTGCGGGCCGAGCGAGGCAGTGAGAGTGGTGATCTGGCGCGGGCCCACAACTTGCCGAAGTGCCGTGTGCATTCGGTCCACATCGGTCTGGTCCGGCACGACAATGAGCACTCCGCCACCGTCGGCCGCGATCTTGGCCGCCAATGCGGACAGTGCATCTGCCCAGTCATCACCAGGCGCGATCTGCCACGCAGCACGGGCGACAGTGTCGCCGACCACCGCATCGACAAACGACTCGCCGTGGGAATAAGCGCTCCACCCCGACAGGTCCGGTTCTTCCGCGCTGCCGAGCTCCTCCCACGGCGTTGCGGTGTCCGTCGACTCTGCTTTGGTGTGGCGGGCAGGAATCGCAGAACGGATGATGTCGGAGCGGGTCCCGGCATAACGGTCAGCCAACGCGTCCACGAGTTCGCGCATCTGACGTGGATAGACCACCTCCGGCGAGACCACACGCTCAATGAAACGGAGCTTGCCGTCGTGGTCCGACTCAGCGGTGCGCGCGAGCACCAGCGCGTCGACGAGCCTGCCCGCGAAACGGATGCGCACGCGCACCCCCGGTTGCGCATCAGCCGACTGACTTTCGGTCACCAGGTAGTCGAAGCCACGGTCCAGGTGCGGCAACCCCAAAAGTGGCAGCACGTGCGCGACCGGGTTGGCCGCGGCGGGGGCACTGTTGGAGCTTGCTGACATGCACCAAAGTGTAACGGCCACAGCGACCACATCATTGTGACCTATTTGTTACCTGGACTTTTACCCTGAAAATCGCGTGTAAATGCTTGCCAAAAAAGTGCACGAGACGCATAATCAATTCGGTTTCAGTCGTTCGTCGTTGGAAAGTGCGCTTTAGCTGTGAAACGCTCCGTTATCGCTTCTTCGTTGGCTCTGATCACCACCGTCATGCTGGCTGGCCCCGCTACCGCTGGGCCGCTGTCGGCTAATCCGGGTCCATCACTGAATCCGGATCCTGCCGCGTTGAGTTCGCAGGTATCGCACAACATCTCCTCTGGTGTTGAAAACGGCATGCGCCAGGCATACGACGCTCTGCCTCCCGACATGAAGAAGGCGATCCCGGAGGGTCTCCGCCCGGTTCAGCAGACCCCGCATCCGCGCACGCAGCCGCTGCCGAAGGAACCCTCCATGTGCTTCGACACCAATGGCCGTAAGAAGCCAGCACCGGAGACCCCGCCTGCATGCACGAACACCGTGGCGCTCACCTACGATGACGGCCCGTCGCCGGAGACAACGCCGCGTCTGCTCGACATTCTGAAGAGCAAGGATGTCAAGGCGACATTCTTCGCGATCGGCACCAATTCTGACGCATTCCCGGAACTTCTCCGCCGCGAGCGCGATGAGGGGCACCTGGTAGCCAATCACTCGTACAACCACCCGCAGCTCAACGCGATCCCCGAGGATCGAGTCGGCCGCGAACTCGACGAGACCAGCCGTGCCATCGAATCGGCGTTGGGCACAAAGCCACACTGGCTGCGCCCGCCCTACGGCGCGACGAACGACCGCGTTGCCGCTATCGCCGGTGAGCGCGGCATGGCGCTGGCGCTCTGGGACGTGGACACTGCCGACTGGCAGAACCGCAATGCGGACATCACCTGCCGCAATGCCGTGGACAATGCCCAGGCAGGCTCGATCATTCTCATGCACGATATCCACCCCAGCACCGTGGATGCCGCCGCCTGCATCATTGACGGACTCCGTGCGAAGGGTCTCCGCCCAGTCACCTTGGACGAGATGATCCAGCCGGAGCCGGGTCGCACCTACACCAGGGCCGAATAGCGAATCGCTCTCCCTGCCCACCTCATTGCTTTCCTCTGACCGTGCGCTCGATCACACGGCCAGTCGCATTGAAACTACATTTTTGATCGCATAAGTTCGGGGCATGAGTGAATCGGATGCGGTATTCGTCGATAAGCAAAATGACGGAAAACCCGAGCGTCGAGGCTGGCAAAAGGTCACCCCGTATGTGATGTTCGCGGTGTACTTGCTCGGCCCTTTGGTGCTGATTCCGGCTGTCGGCGAAGAAAACGCCGGCGCCCCAACCGCGGGACTGATCTTGGGTACCGCTGCTTTGTTCGGCTTCATCGACGGCTGGACGTACCGTCCGACCTGGTCCCTGCCGTTCACGGCGGGCGTGGGCTTCATGGCCGCGAAGCTGCTGTATTTCAACGACGGAACCGTCATTTACTTCATCGGTGTGATCATCATTGCCGCGGCCTTCGATTACCTGGCGGGGCTTTTGGCGGGAACCACTGGGGATGATGACTAAGTGCTAGAGACGTGGGTACTCGACCATCCCGATTACGGGCGCATCGAGGTGCGCTCCGGCTTCGACAAAGACTTTCTCGCCGCCGACCCCGATTGGCCGGGCGAGCTTCCGGAGAAGTTCAGCGACGACCCGGACGCCGGCGAACGCGCACCCGCCGACGCGAAACCGTGGACGCGTCTCGGCGAATTCCGAAAGAATCCGCCGCTGCGCCTTCAGGTCCTCGTTGACGGCGAGGTGCAGCACCAGTACGACAGCATCGAGCAAGGCTCCAACCGGATTCCGTTGCGCGGTCCGGGCAAGAAGGACAAGCTCGAGCTCTTCGTCAATTTCGGCACCGACCGCTCCAAGCCGCACTTGCGGTTGCAGGTGAACCACTTCAAGGACATCCTGCAGATTGAATTCCGCGAGGGCTCGACGGTCGTCGAATTCGATCCGCCCGCAGGTTCGCGCGGCGAACGGCGCCGCGAGATGATGCAGTCCAGCCCCGTCCGGCGCACAGCGATTCCCATCATCGAGGGAATCGGTAAATCCGGCTGGGCGATCGCAGTGCTCGTCCTGAGCCCCATCATCGGTCGATTTTTGGACTGGCTGTCGCAATTCCTACCGGATTGGGAGCTGCCTGATTTCACGCTTCCCCATGTTGAGCTGCCCGTGCCTGATCTCCCTCAGGTCACGCTGCCGACTCCGAATATCGACCTGCCGAATCTTCCGTCGCTGCCTGCGCTTCCCGAGTGGGTGCAGCTCATGATGGAGTACACGAAAATCTGGGTTCCCATCGTCGTCGGCATTGTTGTGGGAATCATCGCACTGCGCAATTACCGAAAGTCTGAAGCAGAAAAAGAGCAGTGGCGCGAATAAAGCGCCTCCGCTGACACAGCGGAGACGCGTCCGTCCAGCACGCGTGAGCAGCCTGGACAAACCGAGGAGGATTCCGCCGAGGAGACGAACCCCTACCGGCCGAAGGATTAGAGCCCGGCAGCCGACTTCAGATCGTCGACCTTGTCCAGCGCCTCCCACGGGAAGTCCACGTCGGTCCGGCCGAAGTGGCCGTAGGCGGCGGAATCCGAGTAGATCGGGCGGAGCAGATCCAATTCACGGATGATTGCGCTCGGGCGCAGGTCGAAGACCTTCTCCACTGCCTGCTGGATCGTCTCGTTGGTCTGGCCTTCAGCTGCGGTGCCGAAGGTCTCCACGTACAGGCCCACCGGGGTCGCACGGCCGATTGCGTAAGCAACCTGGACTTCCACGCGCTTAGCGAGGCCTGCTGCGACAATATTCTTCGCCACCCAACGCATCGCGTACGCCGCGGAGCGGTCCACCTTTGACGGGTCCTTGCCTGAGAAGGCGCCACCGCCGTGGCGGGCCATGCCGCCGTACGTGTCCACGATGATCTTGCGTCCTGTCAGGCCCGCATCGCCCATCGGGCCGCCCAGCACGAAGGAACCGGACGGGTTGACCAGCAGCTTGGTGTCCGGTGTCAGGAAGTGAGCCAGCCCGGCATCCTCAAGCACCCACTCGAGGACGTGCTCGCGCAGGGCGGCCTCTAGCTCAGCGCCGGTGAAGTCTGGGTCGTGTTGGGTAGAGATGACCACGGTGTCGAGATACACGGGGGTGTCGCCGTCATAAGCGAAGGTCACCTGCGTCTTGCCGTCTGGGCGCAGGCCTCGAACAACCCCCTCTTTGCGCACCTGGGTGAGGCGGCGTGAGAGTCGGTGCGCGGTAGAGATCGGCAGCGGCATGAATTCCGGGGTCTCGTCGGTGGCGTAACCGAACATCAAGCCCTGATCGCCGGCACCGGACTGGTCCTCTTCCCCGGTTGAAGTGTTCGAGCGCACTTCGAGCGAGTCAGTGACGCCGTCAGAGATCTCAGCGGACTGGTCGCCGATGGAGATATTCACACCGCAGGTGCGGCCGTCGAAGCCGACCTCGGAGGAAATGAACCCGATTTCGACGAGCTTGTCACGCACGAGTTTGGCGATATTGGAGTACGCCTTCGTGGTCACCTCACCGACGACATGAACCTGGCCGGTGGTCACCAGCGTTTCCACGGCCACGCGCGACAACGGGTCCTGGGCGAGCATGTCGTCCAGAATGGTGTCGGAGATGGCGTCGCAGATCTTATCGGGGTGCCCTTCAGTGACGGATTCACTGGTGAAGAGGCGGTAGAAGGGGTCTGTCATCGTGTGGTCGGTCCTTTGTCTTAGACGGCTGTCTCATAGCGTGACCCGCGTCGTGCGCGGCGCGCACACAACAATAGACCAAGCTGTCTAAAGAAGACAACCTCACTGTCTGTTTAAAGAAAGCGCTTCGATTCCGTCCCAGATCCGCGCAGCTACCACGTGCTTCGGACCGTCCGGAATTTCCTCGACGTTCCCGCCCTTGCCGATCAGCCAGCCGCTGTTGCGCAATTCACCGAATACCGCACCACCGGCGACGGAGTTGACCATGAGCAGGTCTGCGCCCTTGCGCTCCAGCTTCGCCTTGCCGTATTCCAGCGGGTTGTCCGTCTCCGCGGCAAAGCCCACGATCGTCGCCACAGTCTCGCCCGCATCGCGCTTTTCGACGAGGCCTTTGAGGATGTCCGGGTTTTCCACCATGTGCAGGGTGGCCAGTGCATCGTCGGACTCGCCCTTCTTCAGTTTCGAGTCCGCTTCATGCTCCGGCCGGTAGTCGGACACAGCCGCCGCCATGATGACGATGTCCGCGTCCGCTGCTGCCTGGTCCACCGCCTCTTTCATGTCGCGTGTGGACCGCACCTTGATGATCTCCGCTCCGGGCGGTGTGTCCAGTGCATCTGTGTCGCCAGCCACGATCGTGACATCGGCCCCGCGGTGGGCGGCGATGTCGGCCAACGCGAAGCCCTGGCGTCCGGACGACCGGTTGCCGATATAGCGCACCGGGTCGATATTCTCCTGTGTGCCACCGGCGCTGATGACGACTTTCTTGCCCTGCAGCGAAAGACCGAACGAACCGGTCTCGAGGACGGTGCGCGCCATCTCGGCGATCTGCTCGGCTTCGAGCATCCTGCCCGGCCCGGTGTCCGTTCCGGTCAAACGTCCGTGTGCTGGTTCCAGCACCACGATGCCGCGGCGGCGCAGCGTTGCCACATTGTCCTGTGTTGCGGGGTTCTCCCACATCTCCGTGTGCATCGCCGGCGCCAGCACGACCGGACACGTAGCCACAAGCACAGTCGCCGTCAACAGATCGTCTGCCCGTCCCGCAGCGATCCGCGCGATGGTGTCCGCGGTCGCCGGCGCGATGACGATGAGGTCTGCTTCCTTGCCCACGCGGACGTGCTGCACTTCGTCCACGCGGGAGAACACATCGGTGTCCACCGGGTGACCTGACAATGCCTCGAACGTCGCCGCCCCAACGAAATTCAGCGCCGCCGGCGTCGGCACAACGCGGACGCTGTCTCCGTCCTCGGTGAACTCCCGGACGAGGTGGCATGCCTTATATGCGGCAATTCCGCCCGCGACTCCGACGACGACGTTGCGGGGTGTTTTCGTGTTCTCACTGGGCTCTGGGCTCATGGCCCCCGAGCTTACCCACCACCGCTAGGTCCGGGGCTGCCGGACCCAGTCCCCGATGACCCCGGGCACCACTTCAGGTGCCTCACCAAGCAGTGCTTTCAAGTTTCCTTCACGCTCGACCGCCGATGTCACTGCTTGCACCTTTCCCCGCTTGCCGCTGTTCGCGCCTGCCCCGCGATGACCAGCTCCATACATGCCCGGCCCGCCGGCAACCGCTCCACGCGCGCCCGCACCGTTGCCTGCCTGTCCTCCACCGACGAACGTATTGCCGCCCTGGCCGACAGCGCCAGTGCCCATGCCCGCACCAGTTCCAGCACCGAATCCTCCCATCGGTCCTGCAACCGCACCAGCACCAGCACCAGAACCACCGACACCACCCAGGCGACCACCGCCCCCAGCACCGGATAGGCCAGAGCCACGTGCGCCGCCAAGTGCGCCACCAAGTCCACCTGCACTACCTGACGCCCCACGGCCCGCACCGCCCAGCGGCGCCATCGCCGGACCGCCAAACCCGCCCGAACCACCAGGGCCAATCCCTGCAGCAGCACCAGCGCCAGCGCCAACGCCACCAGCAAGTCCGGTTCCCGCACCAGCTCCCAGCGAGCCCAGTTGGCCCATACCCGGCAAGCCTGCACCAGCACCACCACCTGCTCCGACACCAGCGCCACCGCCAGCGCCGCCACCAGTGAGACCTGTCAGCGCCGGCGGCATTGACGGTGCGGCCGCTGTTGCTGCCTGCGTCGGTGTCGCTCCCGCCGCGATGGACTGGAGCATATCCGGGTTCGGCCGCCCGAACTGCTCAACGACTTGGCTCGGTGTCGACGCGTAGGCCAGATCCCGGTAGCCGGCATTCGACAGCGCCTGCTGCACGATCTTCGGCAGCGGGGTGTCCTCAAACGTCGGCGTTCCCGACCCGGCCGTGCCCGACTGATTCGTTCCGTTCCCATTCGGCGCACCCAACTCTGGCAACAGCTGCGTGAACAGCGGTGTCACTGGCACGAGCTCGGTGGTGAGCTTCGGTGAAAATGCAGTCAGGAAAGTTTCCTCGAATGTCTTGGCCAGACTCGCATTCGGTATCGCACGCGCTACTGCGAGCGCCGCCGCTACTTGGAGTGCGTTCGCCTCGGTCACTGTGACCAGACTCGCGGTGAGCGTGGATAACGCACTGGCATTAGCCATGTATTCGCCACCGGCAGTCTCGATTTGCCCGAGGTTCTCGATCGCTTTCGCGATGGACTCGGTCTCCGACGACCCCTGCAGGTCGGCGATAGCACCAGGAATGTACGACAGCGCCTCCCCGATCGTTGCTGCCGTATCCGCCCAGTCCGTCGACATTCCCGACATCGACGCCACGTCAGTAGCAATCAGCTCCGTATTCAACGTATCCAAGCTGAACGGCTTTCCCGCCACCGGATTCGTCGCGGTGAAGTTGTTCACCGTAGGTTGCTCCGTACTGACATTCTCGATAACCGCTTCCAGGCTCTTCCCCATCACCGATTGCCCGACATTCCCCAGCACATCCGCGAAACTGTTGTCCGCCATCTGATAGCCCGTCAGCTGCGCGGTGAGAAGGTCAACCGCATTCGCGAAGTGTTGCGATAACCCCTTTGTTGCCTCCGGCTCGCTGTCGTTCCGAATGGTGCCGTGCATTGATCCCGATTCGTCCAGGCCCGAGACCTGGGAGAATGACTTTAGCCATGCAAATCCTGATGTAAATTTCTCGCTGGACAATACATCCGCAGCAGAGACGAGCTTGTCGACGGCACTTTGAGCGTCATTCAGTACTAATTTCATTTTCCCCCCAATTTTTGATTAAAGCTTGTAGAGCGCTTCTAGAGTCTCAATGGAACGGTTGCAAAGATCGTCATGGTCGTAAATGCCGCTGGTGCCCGCTCTACCTACAGCGACTGCTAGCTGCCCTCGATCTGTGTCTACGCCTGCATAACAGATATCGTCATCGAGGCCGATCGGACCGTAGGAATAAACACCGGGAATCAAATCTGACACTCCGGTTTCCACAATCGCACCTTGCTCAACTGACATCTTGAGGTTTGCCGGGCCTCCGAGTATCACGTAGTGGAGATAGCTGGAGTCATCTCTGGCGCTCAAGAAACAGGAGTTGATGTCCTTAGTTTCTGACCGCTTACTCTCCCCCTCCGTCTCAAACCCGATGCGGGCAAACTCCTCGGGGGAGATTTCTTCGCAGGGGTTGAAAATGTTGCCTTTGACGTCGTCGTAGACGAAGTCGCCGAGGAGAACGTCGCCGCTTTCGAAGTGGAAGGCGGGCGGGTCGTCATCGGATGGGGTGGTTGGGTTCGGTGCGGTGGAAGAGCTGACGTCGGATTCAGCGGATGGGTGCTGGGTCTCGGCGGCAGCGGAGTTGAGAGCGGGTGCGGGATTCACCGTGAGGGATCCTCCCGACGAGCAGCCGGCCAGCACCGCTACCAACACAGCCCCCCAAGCGGCAAGGAATGCGCGGGCAGACGTAGTCCCCCAACTATGCGTCGTGCGCCGTGACATTCCCATTTCCTCCGTCCCCCCAGTGCGGTGGATGTCGCCTGTGTTCGTAGTGGTGCTGGCCGACAGACACAAGGATTACATGAGTCAAGCAAAAATAAAACGAAACGATGTCTACTTCAGTAGACATCGGGATCGGCGCGACCAAAACCGCACGTCAAAGGGATGCGAAGGAGGGGCGGAAGACAAGAAAAAGCGGGCTACGGACCAAAAATTAGTCGCGTAGCCCGCTTTTGCGGGGGTGAAAATGGGGGGGGAAGCCTTACTGGCCTTCCTCGTGCTCCAGGAGACCGTGCTCGATCTCGCGGAGGGCGATGGACAGCGGCTTCTCGCCCGGCTGCGGAGTGACCAGGGGGCCGATGAACTCGAACACGCCCTCGTCCTGCTCCTGGTAGTAGCTGTTGATCTGGCGGGCACGCTTGGCCGCGAAGATCACCAGGGCGTACTTGGAGGACACCTTGGTCAGCAGCTCGTCGATAGGCGGGGCCGTGATGCCTTCAGGCGTGTCGTACACCTGCTCGTTGACGTCGGCGGTCTCCGCCGAATTAGCAAGATCGTTGGTCACGTTGCTCACTCACACCTACTCGTTGTTTGGACGCTGGACGCACAAGAGAATATCACTGATCCCCTGCACAGCCTCATCCAGATCGTTGTTGACAATGACATCATCGAATTCGTCCTGAGCGGCGAGCTCAGCACGGGCCGTTTGGAGACGACGCGCGATCACGTCTTCGGTTTCCGTCGCGCGACCGGTGAGACGCTCAACGAGCACCTCCCAGGATGGCGGGGCGAGGAAGACTGTGACGGCCTCCGGCATAATCTCCTTGATATTGCGGGCGCCGACTAGGTCGACCTCGACCAAGACCGGACGGCCGGCATCAAGGGCTTCCCGCACGGGTGCGGCGGGAGTGCCGGAACGCTGCAGGCCACCGTGAATGTCAGCCCATTCGAGCATCTCGCCCGCATCGATCCGCTCCTGGAAAGACGTCGGGGACACAAAGAAATAATCCTTGCCGTCCACTTCGCCCGGACGCGGGTCGCGCGTGGTCATGGAGACGGAGAAGTACAGGTCCTCCACTTCCTTGCGGAGGCGCTCGACCACCGTCGACTTACCAACGGCGGAAGGGCCAGCCAAAACAACCAGCCGGCCCTTCCCATTCACGTTTGTCACCGATTATTCCCCGAAACCGAAGCGCTCGAGCAGAGCGCGACGCTGACGGTCGCCCAGGCCGCGCAGACGACGGGTCTGAGCGATCTCGAGCTCCTCCATGATCTCACGTGCCTTGACCTTGCCCACCTTCGGCAGAGCCTCGAGGAGAGCCGAGACCTTGGTCTTGCCGATGATCTCATCAGACTCAGCCTTTGCGAGAACCTCCTTGAGGTTCGTGTCGCCGCGCTTCAGGGATGCCTTCAGCTCAGCACGCTGCTTGCGTGCTTCCGCAGCCTTAGCGAGAGCTTCCTGGCGCTGTTCCGGGGTCAGTTCGGGAAGGGCCACTGGTTCCTCCAATGTGTTAGGGGTTAAGTTCTGATCCAGCTTATGAACCGATTCGACACTGTCGCAAAAGAATTACACAGTTGCAACTCGTCGACGTGGGATAACTGTACCACTGAGCGGTTCTAGACACGATGTTTGACGTCTTGTTTTGCCACGTCATCGCATCGACGCCTATAACCTACCAGCAGTTTTCATCCCACCGAATTTGAGGGTCGGTTTAGCGCTACACTACCAGCGTTTTCGCCGCTTTGCGCAGCTCAGCGATACCAGGTCCAGAGGACAACACTGAGCGGGAGACATTCGGAAAGACGAGGTGAGCCTGGTCGCCAGCAATCCGGGCAACGTCCTCCATCGTCGCGCCCTGGGCACCGACGCCCGGCATGAGCACCGGAGCATTCAGCGCGTTGAGACGCGGCGGGTTCTTCACCGTTGCGCCCACAACAACACCAACGTGCCCGACGTGCCCGACGTTCCCGTCCGCGGAGCCAGACTCGCCGCTTTGCGCACGCTTATCGACGTTATATCCAGCGCATTCGTCCACCATCTGCTGCGCCACGGACACACCGCTTTCGCTGAGCGTCTGCGACTGGAAGCCTTCTGCCTCCGGGTTGGAGTTGGCGGACATGACGAACACACCGCGTCCTTCCCGGCCAGCTAGTTCAATGGCCGGCGCGAGCGATCCCACCCCGAGGTACGGCGTGAGCGTGACAGCATCACAGCACAGCGGGGAATTATCGTCGAGCCATGCCAAGGCGTACCCCTCCATGGTTGAACCGATATCGCCGCGCTTGGCGTCGGCCACGACGAGGGAGTCGCTCTCCCGCAATTGGGACAGCGTCTCCTCGAGGACGGCGATACCTGCAGAACCGAAGCGCTCGTAGAAGGCGACCTGCGGCTTGATCAGCGCGACGTGGCCGGCAAAGGCCTCCACGCAGCGCTGGGAGAACTCCCGCAGACCGTAGACGTCCGGGCTCAACCCCCACGCGTCGAGGAGCGCTTCATGGGGATCGATGCCGACGCACAAGCGACCGTACCGCTCCCCTGCCTCGACGAGGCGATTACCGAAATTTCGCGGGGTGCTCTGCTTATCGTCGTGGCCCATTATCTAGTTCTCCACCGGTGCCGCGTGCTCGAGTTCCTGCAGGCTGGTCACCGTGATCTCGTTGGCTCGCAAAGACTCGATGCCTTGGACTGCCGCGGTGACACCCTGGACCGTCGTCATCATCGGCACGCTAGAGACAACGGCCGCCGCACGGATGTCGTAGCCGTCGTGCCGGGCACCCGCGGATCCAGCCGGCGTGTTCAGAACCAGGTCCACTTCGCCTTCCAGGATTCGGTCGACGATGGACTTGCCCTCAACGCCGTCGCGCACCTCGGAAGCCTTCAACGCGACTTCGCACTCAATGCCGTTTCGACGCAGCATCTGGGCAGTACCTTCCGTCGCCAGCACATTGAAGCCCATCGTGTACAGGCGCTGGATCGGGAAGATCAGGGTGCGCTTGTCACGGTTGGCCAGGGAGACGAACACAGTGCCCTCAGTCGGCAGTTCGCCGAACGCAGCTGCTTCCGCTTTCGTAAAGGCGACTCCAAAGGACGGGGCCAGGCCCATGACCTCTCCGGTGGACTTCATCTCGGGCCCGAGAATGGTATCCAGCACCGCACCGTCTGGACGGCGGAAGCGAGTGAACGGGAGGACCGCCTCCTTCACCGCGATCGGGTGCTCCAGCGGTAACGATCCACCGTCATAATCGGTCGGCAGCAGCCCCTCGGACTGCAACTCCGCGATGGTGGAGCCCATCATGATGCGGGACGCAGCCTTGGCCAGGTGCACACCTGTGGCCTTGGACACGAACGGCACAGTGCGGGATGCGCGCGGATTGGCCTCGATGACGTAGAGGATGTCGTCTTTCAGCGCGAACTGGACATTCATCAGACCTTTGACCCCGATGCCATGAGCCAAAGCCTCGGCGGAGCGGCGCACCTTATTGATGTCGTCCGGTCCCAGAGTCATCGGCGGCAGAGCACAAGCAGAGTCACCGGAGTGGATGCCGGCCTCCTCGATGTGCTCCATCACGCCGCCAAGGTAGACATCGTTGCCGTCCGACAGCACGTCGACGTCGATCTCGATCGCGTTGTCCAGGAAACGATCGACGAGCACCGGGTGGTCCGGGGTCAGCTCGGTTGCGCGATCGATGTAGTCGCGCAGGTTCTCCTCGTCGTAGACGATTTCCATGCCACGGCCGCCGAGCACGTAGGAGGGGCGGACCAGGACCGGGTAGCCGATGCGGTCGGCGACCTCGCGGGCCCCGTCGAAGGAGGTCGCGGTGCCGTAGGCCGGGGCAGGCAGCTTAGCTTCTTCAAGTACCTTGCCGAATTCGCCACGATCCTCCGCCATGTCGATGGCCTGCGGGGTGGTGCCCACGACGGGAACACCTGCGTCGGCAAGCTTTTGCGCGAGGCCCAGCGGAGTCTGGCCACCAAGCTGGACGATCACTCCGGCGACGGTGCCGGTCGCCGCCTCGGCACGGTAGATCTCCATGACGTCCTCGAACGTCAACGGCTCGAAGTACAGCCGGTCGGCGGTGTCGTAGTCTGTGGAGACGGTCTCCGGGTTGCAGTTGACCATGACCGTTTCGTAACCCACGCGGGAGAGCTCGAGCGCCGCGTGAACGCAGGAGTAGTCGAACTCAATCCCCTGCCCGATGCGGTTCGGGCCGGAGCCCAGGATGATGACCTTTTCCTTGGCTGCCCCGCCCTGCGCGGCGCCCACGGCCCCCACCTCGGACTCAGCGTTCGGATCGTACTCGTAGGCCGAGTAGTGGTACGGCGTCTGCGCCTCGAATTCGCCGGCGCAGGTGTCCACCGTCTTGTACACCGGGTGGATGCCCAGGGACCAGCGCAGAGAGCGCACACCGTCTTCGCCGGCGAGCTCCGGACGGAGCGCGGCGATCTGGGCGTCGGAAAGCCCGTACACCTTGGCCTCACGCAGCAGGTCGGCATTGAGAACAGGGGCGTCGATAAGCTGCCCGCGAAAATCGATGAGTGCCTCGAGCTCGGCGAGGAACCACGGATCGATGCCACTGGCCTCGTAGACCTGCTCGATGGTGCCGCCGAGACGAAGCGCGAGCTCGACGTCGTACATGCGCTTATCCGTCGGGCGCTTCAGGTCGTCGAGGACGGCGGCGAGGTCGTTCTCGCGGCCCTCCGCGAAGTACGCGTCCGGCTTCGTCCAGAAACCGCTCGGCTTGTCCTCCATCGAACGCATGACCTTGTTCAGGCCCTGAATGTAGTTGCGGCCGATGCCCATTGCCTCGCCCACTGCCTTCATGGAGGTGCCCAAGGTCTCGTCCGCACCCGGGAATTTCTCGAAAGCGAAGCGCGGCATTTTCACGATTACGTAGTCGAGCGTCGGCTCGAACGCGGCCGGCGTCACGCCGGTGATGTCGTTGGTGATCTCGTCGAGGGTGTATCCGATGGCGAGCTTCGAGGCGATCTTTGCGATCGGGAAGCCGGTGGCCTTAGAAGCGAGCGCAGAAGAGCGCGACACGCGCGGGTTCATCTCGATAGTGATAATGCGGCCGTCGACGGGGTTGACCGCAAACTGGATATTGCAGCCGCCGGTGTCCACGCCCACCTCGCGGATAATCGCGATGCCCTGGTCGCGCATGGTTTGAAACTCGCGGTCAGTCAGCGTCAACGCGGGGGCCACCGTGACGGAGTCGCCCGTATGGACGCCGAGAGCGTCGACGTTCTCGATAGAGGCGATCACGACAACGTTGTCGTCGCCGTCGCGCATGAGCTCGAGCTCGAATTCTTTCCAGCCGAGGATGGACTCCTCGATGAGGACGTTCGCCTCCGGGCTAGCGTCCAAGCCGTCGCCGGCGATGCGCTCCAAATCCTCCATGGTGAAGGCGAGGCCGGAGCCAAGGCCGCCCATGGTGAAGGACGGTCGGACCACGACAGGCAGGCCGAGCTCTGCCACGGTCTCCTTCACTTCGTCCATGCTGAAGCACACGCGAGAGCGCGCGGAATCGCCGCCGATCTTAGCCACGATGTCCTTGAATTTCTGGCGGTCCTCGCCGCGCTCGATCGCGTCGATATTCGCGCCGATGAGCTCGACATCGTGCTTGGCCAGAATGCCTTGCCGGTCGAGCTGGATCGCGGCGTTCAGGGCGGTCTGCCCGCCGAGGGTGGCCAGAATGGCGTCGACCCTGTGGCCCTGTTCTGCCTCACGGGCGAGGATGCGGTCGATGTATTCCGGCTGGATCGGTTCGACGTAGGTGTGGTCGGCGAATTCCGGGTCGGTCATAATCGTCGCCGGGTTGGAGTTGATCAAAGTGACGCGGAGGCCTTCCTCCTTGAGCACACGGCACGCCTGGGTGCCCGAGTAGTCGAACTCGCAGGCCTGGCCGATCACGATCGGACCAGAGCCGATGACCAGGACGTGGTTGATGTCGTCGCGTTTCATTAGTTCCCTTCCTGGTTATTTCTGCTCGGTGGCCGCGGTTGGGGTACCGGTCCCGTTCTTCTTCACCTTGTAGCTGTCCATGAGCTCCACAAACTGGTCAAAGAGCGGGTTTGCGTCGTGCGGGCCGGCGGCGGATTCTGGGTGGTACTGCACGGAGTACGCCATGCCGGACTCGAGTGCGACGCCCTCGACGACGCCATCGTTGAGGCAGGTGTGCGTGATTAGCGCCGGACCGAAATCGGTGTCGAATGTCGTTCCTGCCGCGATCTTCTCGGAGGTGAAGCCTTCCGGCGCCTTCACTGCGAAGCCGTGGTTCTGGGAGGTGATGTCGATTTTCCCGCTGGTATGGTTCTTCACCGGGACATTCACACCGCGGTGGCCGAACTTCAGCTTGTAGGTGTCCAGTCCGAGCGCGCGACCCAGGATCTGGTTGCCGAAGCAGATACCGAACAGCGGCGTGCCGTCGGCGATGATGTCGCGGGTGACCGCCACCATGTCGTCGGCGGTCGCCGGGTCACCCGGGCCGTTGGAGATGAACACGCCGTCGGGGTTGTGCTTCTTGACCTCCGCGTACGGCGTACCGGCCGGGACAACGATTGTCTCGATACCCCGCTGGGAGAAGTGTCCCGGCGTGGCCGTCTTGATGCCCATGTCGTAAGCGACGACGGTGTAGCGCTTGTCCCCCTTAGCCTCGATCACGTAGGGCTCGTCGGTGGACACGTCCGCGGACAGGTCCGCGCCCGACATCGCGGGCTGCTCTTTGACGAGAGCGACGAGCGCGTCGACGTCGCCGCGCGCCTGCTCGCCGGTGAAGATACCGGCGGCGATGGAACCGTAGTTGCGCAGGTGGCGGACGAGCGAGCGGGTATCCACCCCGTGGATGCCCACGATGCCCTGGCTGCTCATCTCATCCTCGAGGCTGCGCTCCGCGCGCCAGTTGCTGACCCTCTTGGACAGGTCGCGGATCACCAGTCCAGCAACCCAGATGCGGTTGTCATGGGACTCGTTGTCCTCGTCGTTCCACCCGGTGTTCCCGATCTGCGGGGCCGTAGCAACCACGATTTGGCGGTGGTAGGACGGATCCGTCATCGTCTCCTGGTAGCCGGTCATGGCAGTGGTGAAAACGGCCTCTCCGAACACGGGCTCGGTGTCGGCGCCGGCCGCGCCGAAGGCGAAGCCCGAGAACGTGGTGCCGTCGGCCAGTACCAGCACGGCGGGGATGCGTTCAGTGCTCATGTGTGTTTCCTTCTTCGTTTCGCTCTATTCACGCTGCTTCTGCGCCTCTCCCCCATGCGGGAGCGGTGCTCGTGCTGGTCAGTCTGTGTCTGTGTTTTTGTCGGAGTCGATGTTGCTGTCGGCTCCGCTTCCAGCCTCGGCGAGGAGGAAGGTCTGTTCACCGCGGAGCCAGGTGCCCACCACGCGCGCCGCGAATTCCGCGCCCTCGTACGGTGTGTTGCCTGACTTCGACGCCATCTCGTCGCCGAGGGCGGTCCACCCGGCGTCTGGGTCGACGAGGGTAAGGTTGGCCGGCTCGCCCACCTCGATCGGGCGGCCCTGGTCGGCGAGACGGAGGATCTCCGCCGGGCGCTCGCTCATGACCTTGGCCACGAAGCGCCAGTCAGCCAGGCCCGATTCGACGAAGACCTGCGCGATGATCGCGAGTGAGGTTTCCAGGCCGATCATGCCGGGCTTGGCGTTTTCAAATTCCACGCACTTATCTTCAGAGCCGTGCGGGGCGTGGTCGGTGGCGACGACGTCGATGGTGCCGTCGAGCAGCGCGTCGCGCAGAGCGATCGTGTCGCGGTCCTCACGCAACGGCGGGTTGACCCGGTAGACACCGTCGTAGCTCTCCAGCTTCGCGTCGGTGAGCAGAAGATGGTGCGGGGTCACTTCGGCGGAGACGTCGATGCCCTGCTCCTTCGCCCAACGCAACAGGGAGACGGTGCCCTCGGTGGATGCGTGGCAGAGGTGGTAGCGACCGCCATAATCACGGGTCATGATGAGGTCGCGCGCCACGACGGATTCTTCGGCGACACGCGGCCAGCCGCGCAGGCCGAGTCGTGCGGCGTTCTCGCCCTCGTGGGCGACGGAGCCGTCGGTCATGCGGTGGTCTTCAGCATGCTGTGCCAGCACCACGTCGTAGGCCTTCGCGTACTCGATGGCGCGGCGCATCAGCTGTGGATCGTTCACGCACTTGCCGTCGTCGGAGAACATCTTGACGTGCCCGCGGGACATCAGGCCGATCTCGGTGAGCGATTCACCCTTGAGCCCCTTGGTGATGGAGCCGACCGGGTAGACATCGCACTTGCCGTAGGCCTGGCCTTTGTCCCACACAGCGTCGGCGAGGAAAGGCTGGTCGATCACCGGCTGGGTATTCGCCATTGTGAACACGGCGGTGAACCCGCCCGCAGCGGCGGCGTCGGAGCCGGTGGCGATGGTCTCGGTGTCTTCGCGGCCGGGTTCACGCAGGTGGACGTGCATGTCAACGAGGCCGGGGAGCAACACCTTGCCGCCGCAATCCATGACTTCGTCGGCGTCGTCGAAGGGGTTCTCGCCGATGGAATCGATCACGCCGTCGGCGACGTCGATGAGAATGTTGGTTTCGTCTTCGCCGTAGGGGCGGACGTTATTCAATGCGAGTGTCGTCACTTCCCTACTCCTTTCCTTCCAGCGTGTCTGCTCCGCTCGCCAGCAGCGTGAACAAGACCGCCATGCGGGTGTACACACCGTTGGTGACCTGGTCGAGGACCACAGTGTTATCGCGGTCGGCGACGTCGAAGTTGATTTCCATGCCGCGCAGCATCGGGCCCGGGTGCATGATCAGGGTGCCGTCGCCGAGCATGTCCGCGCGGTCCTTGCTCAACCCGTACAGGGTCGCGTATTCGCGGTGCGACGGGAAGAACCCGCCGTTCATGCGCTCAGCTTGGACGCGCAGCATCATGACTGCGGCGATCGGCGCTTCCTTTTCGCTGCGGGCGTTTTCCAGCGCAGCATCGAAGTCGTACTCGACCGAGCACGGCCAGTGCTCCACACCAGTCGGCAGCAGTGTCGGCGGAGCGACTAACACGACGTCCGCACCGAGTGCGTGGAGCAAGTCCACGTTGGAGCGGGCCACGCGGGAGTGAAGGATATCGCCGACGATGAGCACCTTCTTTCCGGCAACGTCGCCGATGTGCTGGCGCATCGTCACAGCGTCGAGAAGCGCTTGCGTCGGGTGCTGGTGCGAGCCGTCGCCCGCATTGATGATGGCAGCGCCGGGCACCCACTCGCGGAGCAGGTTCGGTGCGCCGGAGGACGGGTGTCGCATGATGATCGCGTCCGCGCCCACGGAGCGCAGCGTGCTGGCGGTGTCCTTGAGGGATTCGCCCTTTTTGACACTGGAGCCCGAGGCGGAAACGTTGATGACGTCAGCGCTCATCCACTTGCCCGCTGTCTCAAACGATGAGCGCGTGCGGGTCGAATTCTCGTAGAACAGCGTGAAGACGGTCCTGCCGCGCAGAGTGGGCAGCTTCTTCATCTCGCGTCCGTCGAGTGCCTCGCGGAAACGGTCGGCTTCGTCCATCAAGCCGACGATCTCATCGCGGCTCAGATCCGCGATGCTGATGAGGTGCCTCATTCTTCGACCTCCTCTTTGACCAGGAGGACGGCATCGGCGTCATCGAGCGGGGTGAGCGTCACGCGGACGTCCTCCGTGATCGCCGTCGGGATATTCTTGCCCACATAATCCGCGCGGATCGGAAGCGCGCGGTGGCCACGGTCGACTAGGACCGCGAGCTGGATCGCTTCCGGGCGGCCGATATCGCTCAGCGAATCGAGCGCGGCGCGAATGGTTCGTCCCGAAAACAGCACGTCGTCGACGAGAACGATCGTCGCTCCGTTGATGTTGCCCGGGATATCGGTCGGGGCCAAGGCGCGGTGCGGGCGGCCGCGGAGGTCATCGCGGTAGAGCGTCACATCGAGGCTGCCGACGGGAACGCTCACCCCCGAGAATTCCTCAATCGCTGCTGCGATGCGCTGGGCCAAGGGCACTCCGCCAGAGGGAATGCCCAAAATGATCAGTGGTGGAGCACCGTCGGAATCGAGTGCAGTTCTCTCGATAATCTGGTGCGCGATGCGTGCAATCGTGCGCGAGACGTCACTAGCGTCAAGCAACTCTGTGGCACTCATCGAACCTCCTTCCCCGCCTCTCTGTGCGGAATTTAAAGGATGCTTCTTTTGAGCCTGCCTATGCTTGGTAGACGTTTGCAAGAGTAGCACTCCACCGCCCGCATTTTTCGAATGAACAGGTCACCAGCTTTGTCGCTCACCGCAACACACACCATCGATGCACCGCTTGCCGACGTCTGGCGTTGGCACACCATGCCCGGCGCCGTGCACCGTCTGACTCCGCCGTTTTTGCCGATGATGGAGTGCCTTAGGTTTTTAGGTCCGGGTGACTTGAGTGTTGTCCATTGATGCCCTGCCTGTGGGTGGGGAGAATGGATGAATGGTGAAGAAGTTCAGTAAACACACCCCTGAGCAGATTGTTCGCAAGCTGGATAAGGCTCGAGAACTCAGAGAATCAGGATCGACCACGGCTCAAATCCTCACCGCGCTGGGGATCAGCGAAGCCACGCTGAACAGGTGGCAGGCAACCTATGGGGCGATGACCAAGAGCGAAGCTAAAGAGCTCCAGCGATTGCGCGAGGAAAACACGCGCCTCAAACGTCTCCTTGGGCAGGCAGAGCTGGAAAAGGCGGCGTGGAAAGAATTATCGGAGGGAAACTTCTAAGCCCAGCTCGCCGTCATGATGCCGTCTGGCATCTCGTTGGGCTGGGCTACTCCCAAAGGCGTGCCTGCCAGATCGTTGGACTTTCTCGTAGTGCTTATCGGCGCGCTAGGATCCGTCAGGGCAAGCAGGATAAGTACGCGGACCTCAGGGCGTGGATGCACGAATTCGCGCGTGATCACCGCCGGTGGGGACACCGGCGCGCCTGGAGGACCGCCCTCACCGAGGGGTACGGGATATGCCGGGAAACCTTCCGGAGGATTTGGCGTGAAGAAGGCCTGCGCGTCCTACCCAGGAAGTAGCGCAAACGCGTCGATGGTCACGGCCAGCGCGATGTTCCTGCCGGCCAGTACCCGAACGACGTGTGGGCGCTGGATTTCCAGTTCGATTCAACATGGCACGGCAAGACGATCAAGATCTGCAACATCATCGATGAATACACTCGCGAGCACGTCGCCTTCACAGTCGACAAGAAGATCGACGCGGATTCGGTGATCGAGCTGCTCGACCTCGCTTGTTGTGACCAAGGCGGGCGCCCGCGGGTGATCCGGATGGATAACGGCCCCGAGTTCATCGCTCATGCGCTCAAGGAATGGGCTGGGGAGGATGAAACGATTCAGGCGTTTATCCCGCCCGGTCAGCCCTGGCATAACGGTTATGTCGAGTCTTTCCACAACCGAATGCGTGACGAACTCTTAGAAGACAACAGCATCGAGAATCTCGAACATGCACGGATGCTCGTGGCCCAGTGGTCGCAGCGGTACAATGACTTCCACCCGCATTCCTCGCTGGGCTACCTCAGTCCACGGAAGTATGCGGAACAATGGAAACATGAAAACACGGTCAACGCTTAAACCAACTGGACCGAATTCTTAGGCCACCCCAATGACAGTCGTCTCCGGGGCCGATTCACTCAAAGACGGCACCACAGAGTTCTCCCTGCCCGCCGGGCAGAAATGGATCGCCCGCCACCAGCCGCAGGGCTTCGTCGACCATGAACAATTCGTCGACGAGGCCGCCAACACTCCGATCAAGCAGCTGACGAAGTGGCGCCACGAGCACCGTTTTGAAGAAGTAGGAGGAACAACCCGCATCACCGACACCGTGCACACAACAGCACCGGAAAAGGTGCTCTCCCCCGCATTCGCCTACCGCCAGCACCAACTCGCCGAAGACATCGCGTTTCTCAAACGCATGAACCAGCTGGGCACGACCGACTACGACGACCAGCCACGCACACTCACCGTTGCCATGACTGGTTCCCGCGGGCTGGTCGGCACGGCACTTAGCGCGCAGCTTTCCACCGCGGGCCACAAAGTCATTCAGCTCGTGCGTGGCACACCGCGACACAACGGCGCGCACGAACAGCGCCACTGGGACACGGAGGACCCGGACGCGACGCTTTTCGACGGCGTCGATGCCGTCGTACACCTGGCCGGCGAGTCGATCATGGGCAGGTTCACCGATGAGCACAAGGCAGACATCTACTCCTCGCGCATTGGCCCCACGCGCCGGCTCGCACGTCTGGCCGCTGAATCCGGCGTGCGGACATTCATCAGCGCCTCCGCGATCGGCTTTTACGGCACGGACGCCGGTGGCCGTGTCCACACCGAATCCGATTCACGCGGTGACGGATTTTTGGCCGATGTCGTGGACGAATGGGAACGCGCCACCATCTACGCGAAGAACGCAGGCGTCCGAACCGTGAATATCCGCACCGGCCTCGCGCTATCCGGCGCGGGCGGCCTGCTCCCCCTGCTGAAGCTCTCCGCGCAAACGGCGCTGAGCGCGCGCTTCGGCAACGGCGATTTCTGGATGTCGTGGGTCGCGCTCGACGACCTCACGGATATCTACTTCCGCGCGCTTATCGACGATTCCCTCACTGGCCCCGTCAACGCGACGGCGCCTACCACGGTGACCAATGCGGAATTGTCGAAGACCCTGACGTCGTTGCTCCACCGACCGGAGCTCATCGGCATTCCCGAATTCGGCCCGAAGCTTCTGCTCGGCGACGAGGGTGCTCACGAATTAGCGTTAGCCGACCAGCGCGTCGAGCCAGCGAAGCTGATAAGCCTCGACCACCACTTCCGCTACCCGCACCTCATCGACGCATTGCGTCACGAGCTCGGCAAGGAAGACTTCTTAGGCACTAAAGAAGACTTCTTAAGCACCAAGCGCTAGGCGCAGCGGGCGGATGAGAGATGTAGCCTAGGGTGCCATGACAACACCGAACGACAATCCCGTCACGGACCCAGACGCCGCTGGCGACAGCTCCGCCGCCGTCGACACCGACGTTGTCCGCGACGTCACGCTGGCCGATATCGCCACCGTCCTCGAGGGTGAAGAACTCGAATACCGCTTGGAAGAGCCGGTCGTGCGCACCGGTTTCGTCAACGCCGCCATGGTCTTCACCATCGACGACGGCACGCTCGTATTCGAGTCCGTCTGGCGCGGCGAATTCGCACCCGAGGATGTCCCTTCCCTGCTGCACGCCACCAACGAGTACAACCAGACGCACTTCACCCCGACGTTGCGCTTCTTCCAGAGTGAAGAGAACACCCTCGCCATCACCGGTGTGCGCACCCTCGATGTGAGCAAGGGCCTGTCGCCGAACCAGCTCGGCGCCTTCGTTGTCACGTCGATCCACTCGACGATGCAGGCATTTGACTACCTCGCGCAATCTTTCCCGACTGCTGTGACGTGGGAGGAGAACTAATATGACCGACCAGAACACGACCCCCAGCCAGGTCACGATCGACCGCATCGTCGACGCCGCCTCCCAGTCTGGCATCGGCCTTTCCGCCGACGCCAGCGGCCGCGCCGCCCACGGCACGCATGAGGAGCTCGAACTCATGGCGGTTCTGCTCGACTCGGTGTTCATTGTCCGCGCTGACTCGGAGACCGATACCGCAGCCGACTCCCCCGACGCGTCCTACTACCTGGCCGCCAACGAGGTGAACTCGACGCTGATCGGCGCACGTGCGATCGTGGGCAACCGCGCCGAGAATATCGTCGTGCGCACCGAGGCCGAGCAGTCCGTCGCAGCTGGCATGACTGATGCGCAGCTGCGCTCCGCCGTTCAGACCGCCGTCAACGGTGTCGTCAGCGCACACAACGCCATGTCCGCTCTCCACGAGCAGATCGCTGAGGCGCAGGCAAAGCTGGCTGCGGAAAACAGCCAGGATTAACTCACAACGCTCCCACCCCACTGTGGTGAATAATAGGGGCACAAAAGGACACCCACCGGAGAGAGACACCCAGCAACGGAGCACCGCGATGACGAACCCACATGGCCATCAGTACCCGCAGCAGCCGGGCGGCTATTCGCACTACGGGTCTGGTCCGTACGGCTATCAGCACGGCGGACCGCAGCAGGGGCCGCAACCAGGCCAGCCCTTCGCTCAACCGTCGCCGTACCACTCCATGCCACAGAACGACAGGTCGAAAACCGGTTGCCTCGCCGGGTTCCTTGTGTTTTTCACTGCGCTTCTCCCGATCGTTCTCGGCATCATCAGCATCTTGGTCATCGTCGGAGCGGTCTTTTTCGCCATCATGGTCTCCGAAAGCGGAGAAACGTCAAGCACCACCACGTCGTCTTCTGTCACGGCCACGTCGACAGCAGTGACCCCCACCGCATCGACGACTCGCCCCACCGCGCCGGGCGGGGATTCAAGTTTCGAACCGCCCGAGCCCTCGGGAAGCCCGGGCTATATCCGCTAGCCGAATTATTTCCGCAGTTCGTGGTTCAGAGCTTCTAGCTCAGCACCGCCCGACATTTCTTTTGTGAGCTCGTCCAGTGTCACCTCGTCGCGTGAGGCGTTGAGTTCTTGGCGGCCGAGCTTCAAGATCGTGAAATGGTCGCCCACCATGTACGCATGGTGCGGGTTGTGGGTGACAAAGACGACGGCGACACCACGGTCGCGTGCCGAGGCGATGAATTTGAGCACCACTCCCGATTGCTTCACGCCCAATGCTGCGGTCGGCTCGTCGAGCACCACCACGCGGGCACCGAAGTAGACAGCGCGCGCGATGGCCACCACCTGGCGCTGACCGCCGGAGAGATTGCCGATCTCCACGTCGACGTCGGGAATATCAATCCCCATCTCATGTAGCTGCTCAGAGCAGATGCGCTTCATCTCAGCTTGCTTGAGCATTCCGAAGGCGCCGGTCAGCTCTTGGCCCAAGAAGAAATTGCGCCACACGCTCAGCTCGTCTACGACTGCCAGGGTCTGGTAGACCGTGGCGATACCGGCATCAATCGCGTCGCGGGGTGAAGAAAAGGTGGCGGGTGAGCCGTCGATAAGCAATTCTCCGCTCGTCTGTTCGTGCAAACCCGCAAGAATCTTGATGAGCGTGGATTTTCCGGCGCCGTTGTCGCCGAGCACGCACGTGACCTCTCCTTCTTTGATGTCGAGGTCGACTCCGCGGAGGGCGTCGAAGCTGCCGTAGGACTTGGTGATGTCCCGCAATTCGATGATGGCCATGGGCTACCTCCGCTTCGTGATGTTGGCGAACGACGTGTTGGTGAACACTGCGAAAAGCAGCATCGCGCCGAGGAAGAATTTGAACCAGTCGGGATTCCACCCGGCGTAGACAATGCCCTGGTTCGTCATTCCGAAGATGAGCGCGCCGATCATCGTGCCGATGGCGGTGCCGCGGCCGCCTTTCATCGCGCAACCGCCGATGACGGCCGCGATAATGTACAAGAACTCGTTGCCCACGCCCTGGCCGGCTTGGATGGAATCGAACGCGAACAGCGTGTGCATACCCACGAACCAGGCAGCGAAACCGACGGTCATAAATAGTGCGACCTTGACGCGGCGCACAGGGACGCCCACTGCGCGCGCGGCTTCCTCGTCGCCGCCGACCGCTGTGATCCAGTTGCCGAATTTCGTGCGGAAGAGAATGAACGAGGCAATGGCGACAAACAGCAACCACCAAACGACCGTGACGCTGATGCGTACGTCGCCAATGTGGAAGCTGCCGGCGAAGAATGTGCGCGCTGATGGGAAGCCCTCCATGTCGGCGATCGTCGGTGTAGCCACCTGGCCGGTGACGAGTTTTGTCACCGCGAGGTTAAGACCTTGAAGCATGAGAAAGGCGGCCAGGGTGATGAGGAAGCTGTCGATGCCTGTGCGTGAGACGAGAATGCCGTTGAGCGCACCGATGCCGAGAGAAATGAGCAGGGCAAGGCCCGCTCCCACCCACGAGTTCAGGTGCAGGTTGTAGTTGAGCATCGTCGCCGCGAGTGCCGCGGTGGTGACGGCGACACCGGAAGACAGGTCGAATTCGCCGCCGATCATGAGAAGGCCGACGGCCAGCGCAACAATGCCGAGCGTCGAGCTAGCGTAAAGGATCGTCGCTATCGCCTCGAACGAACGGAATGCGGGCGCGACTGCGAGAAACAGCGCGAGGATGACCAGGAAACCGAGCAAGCTAGCCAGCTCCGGACGGCGGATCAGCTTCGCCAGACCAGTATGCGTCCTGAGTCGATCGTCCGGTTCTGCGTCCTGCGGTGAGACGTGGGCTGTCACGTCTTTGTCCGGCTGCGGTGCGACTGTGCTCATCGCAACCCCTTCTTCGCCGCCTCAGTGACCTTGTCCACGTTGGAGCTGTCGACGAAACTCGGGCCGGTGAAGACCGGTTGGCCACCGCCGAAGGTGCCGCCGTTGCGCTTCGCCACCCACAGCGAATCCACCGCCAGGTACCCCTGCAGGTACGGCTGCTGGTCCACCGCCCAGGCGATTCGGCCGTCGGCAATCGCGTCGACGAGCTCCGCGTTGGTGTCGAAGGTGACCACCTGGGCTTCCGCGCCCGACTGCTTCACCGATTCGGTGGCACGCATGGCCACCGGGGCCTGCAGCGCGAAAACGGTGTCGAAACTGGAGTCCTGACTAAGCTTCGAGCTGATCGTCGCTTGCACCGAAGTCAGGTCTTGGCCGTTGACGTAGAGGTGCTCGACCTCGCCGTCGTCAAGCCCCTGTTTCACTCCGTTACAACGCGCTTCCTGCGAAGAATTTCCCTGCTCGTGGATGACGCAGAGAACCTTCTTCTTCCCTTCTTCTTTGAGCCTCTCGCCTGCCCTGGTGCCGGCGATGGTCTCGTCCTGGCCGAAGAATCCGCTGAGCCCGTAGGTTGTGTAATCGTCCATACCGGCATTCAGCCCAACCGTTGGGATTCCCGCGTCGACGGCGTTCTGCGCCGCGGGACCGATGGCTTCCGCATTCGGCATGGTCACCGCAATGCCGTCGACATTGGAATCGACCGCGGAGCGAACCAAGTTGGCCTGGTTCGGCGCTTGCGGGTCGGAGGAATACCGCAGCTCGATATTGTCTTTTTTGGCTGCGTCCTCCGCGCCCTTGCGCACAAGATCCCAGAAGGTGTCACCGGGTGCGCCATGCGTGACCATCGCGACGACGTACCGCGGGGTGTCCACCCCTCCGGCGGTGCCGTCAGAACCGTCGTTGCGCGGCGCCCCACCGGTGGCCGAGCACCCCGCCGCAGTCAGTCCGACAACTGCAACGATAGACGCTGCCTTGAAAAGTCTTCCGATTTTTAACACCCATACAGTGTGCCCCGCGCAGCGAAGGAAACCCGCATTCCAGAGCGACTTGACCGATTCAGAAGACTGCTCGCCGCATGCGCGAACTTAGATATCGGAAAGGCCCGGCCCGATGGGCACATCATCGACGATCGGGGTTAGCTCTGCCATGGCCGCTTTCATGTCGGCGATGTCCGCCTCATCGCCCTTGGAATGGCGAAACTGGTCGGCGGTCACCATCGCATTGCCCATGTTCGTGGTGCAGAAGAACAAGCGCAGATCAGCCGGCGGGTTCTTGGCGCAGGCGAAATAGCGTCCCTCGACGGTGAATTCGAGGTTGTCGAAAGACACGACCTCTTCTCCGTTCTCCCGTTGCTGTCGCTGGTAGTCCTCCGCGATGAAGGTCCGGAACTCATCGGCCGCCCGTTGCGGCTCGTCCGGGCAGGTGCTGTACGCGTCGCCCTCTTCGAGGTACGCGGCACCGACTGAATATTGCCACTGACCTGAGCCGTCCTGGTAGAACTTGTTCCAACCTCCGTCCATATCGTTGCTGAAGTTCGGGTCATGCGGCAGCTGGGTGAAGAACTCTGGCATTTTGTCCTGGAGTGCGTTGATGCTCGCTTCTCTGGCGCACGCTTTAGGATCAGGCTGCTCCAAAGTCGCGGAAACGGTCGCTTCGTCTTGCGCGATGTTTTCTTGGCCACTGTTCGTCGCCTCTGTCGAGCCATCGTCATTCATCGCGCCGCCGTCGTGGCTCGAGCAGCCCACCAGCATCACCGACGATGCCACAAGTGCTAGTACGGCCGTGTTCACTCTTCGCATGCATCCCTCTTCGCTTGTGCTCAACGTACGGGCCTGTTTTGCCCGCAAGATTACACACACGGGTCCACCTGGGATGCGATTTTTATGAAAGCGTTGTGCAGCGTGGCTGCGACGCCGGCAGCGTGGCTGCGACGCCGGTGTGGTGTCCGGTCTTAGGACTCTTCGAGGCGCTTGAGTTCGGCCTCAGGGTCGAAGTCCGGCTCGGGCCACTCCAGGTCAAGCTCGCGCAGTGCTTTCAGCAGCAGGGTCTTGACCACGGTGCGGCAATAGTCCTTGTCGTCGGAAGGCACGCAGTACCACGGGGCGACGTCGGTGGACGTGCGCTTGAGCGCGATCTCGTAAGCCTCCTGGAACTTGTCCCACAGCATGCGGTCTTCGATATCGCCCGGGTTGTACTTCCAGTGCTTGTCCTCGCGCTCAATGCGCTCGCGCAGGTTCTCGCCCTGGAATTCCTTGGAGATATGCGGCATGACCTTGATGATCTTGGTGCCCTTCGCCGCTGCTTCCGCCTCGAAGTCCACAATCGCGCCGTAGCGGCGCTCAATCTCCTCCGGCGGTGCCATTTCGCGGACGCGCTGCACCAGCACATCTTCGTAGTGGGAGCGGTCGAACACACTCACCATGCCCGGCTCAGGCAGGTGCGGTGCGATCCGCCACAGGAAGTCGTGCTTTTTCTCTTCCTCAGTGGGTTTACCGAAGGCCGTGATCTGCACGCCCTGCGGGTCGAGCACATCGCCCACGACATTTCGGATAATCCCGCCTTTTCCGGACGTATCCATTCCCTGAAGCACGAGCAAAATGGATCCAGTGCCCTCAACGCCGGCGCGGGCATTGGCGTACAAGCACTCCTGGAGATCGGCGATCTCTTCGTCGTACTTTTCAAATGCCTCGTCGACATTGCCCTTTTTCACACCAGGCGTGGAGTCCGGGTCCACATCCGCGAGCACGAAATCTTCATCGACGCGGAGCGCCTCAGCTTCCTTGATCGATACCTTCGCCATGGCTCGGTGTACTCCTATTTATCCGCAGACGGGGTTGTTGACTCGGGCGCTTCCGGCTCCGAGGAGAGCTCCGCTACAGCAGTTGCGGAATTCAGTTCCGTTTCCTCAGTGACATCAGGCGCGACGACGGCACCGGGTGTTTCAGACTGAGTATCGGTCAGATCAACATCACCGTCAGAGTCGGCGCCGGTGTCAGTATCGGTGTCGACACCGCTGTCTTCACCGGTCACGATGTCGGGGGCCTCGGCAGCATTGGCCTGGATGATGTCGTCGAGGACGGCGTGGATATACGGCGAGGCGTTGTCGCCGGCGTACTCGGTGGACATCTCCATGGCGTTGGCGATGGAGATCGGCGGGGCGACCTCGTCGTTGTACAGGATCTCCCAGGTACCCACGCGCAAAATAGCGCGGTCGACCGCAGGGATGCGGTGCAGCTCCCAATCCTCCGACAGGAATCGCTCGATATAGTCGTCGATCTCGTCGAGGTTCTCCGCCGCGCCGGCGATGATCTCACGCGTGTAAACAGCGATGGGCGCGACTGCGTTCACGGGGTCCTGTGCCAGTGCGGCACGTTCCTCGACGATGGCGACCGGGTCGAGGTCGCGGGTCTCCGCTTCGAAAAGGATGTCTACTGCGCGGCGGCGTGCACGGTAACGCGCACCATGACGTTTGTAATCAGGCATGTTCGCAAAAGAAGAATCAGGGGCAGGGACGATCAGGTGAAGTGAAAAATGAGGTGGACTCGGGGCTGAGTCCACCAGAATCGGAGCAGTTCGGGACTGCTCCCGTCAAGGCACAAGGCCTTGCATAGGTCGTTTAGTGTATAGGTCGTTTAGTTGCTCACGCGGGAGAGGTACTCCCCGGTGCGGGTATCCACCTTGAGCACGTTGCCGGTCTCGATGAACAGCGGGACCTGGATCTCAGCACCGGTCTCCAAGGTCGCCGGCTTGGTGCCGCCGGAGGAGCGGTCGCCCTGCAGGCCCGGATCGGTGTGCTGGACCTTCAGGTCCACGGAGATCGGCAGCTCGGCGAACAGTGCCTCGCCGTCGTGGAAGGAAACCTGAACACGCATGTTCTCCAGCAGGAACTTAGCGGCGTCGCCGAACTTGTCAGCGGGGAGCTCGAACTGCTCGAAGGTCTTGTCGTCCATGACGACGTAGCTGGTGCCGTCGTTGTACAGGTAGGTCATGTCGCGGCGGTCCACCGTCGCGGTCTCAACCTTCACACCGGCGTTCCAGGTCTTGTCCACGGTCTTGCCGGAGACGACGTCCTTGAGCTTCGTGCGGACGAACGCGGGGCCCTTGCCCGGCTTGACGTGCTGGAACTCGATGATCTGCTGCAGCTTGCCGTCAACCTTGAGCACAAGGCCGTTCTTGAAATCAGCGGTCGTTGCCACGATATTCTCCCTTAATTCGGCTCGGTGGGTGATTCAAACACAGCTATGCTACACCACCGCCAACCGCCGACCACTAACTCTGGCGGATTGATTGACGATCAGTGGTGGCGGAGGGCTCACCGCTAAAGAACGGTGAGTTCCTTCGGTGCCGGGGTGATCACCTTCGGCGCACCGGAGGTGATGATGAGAGTGTCCTCAATACGCACACCGCCCTTACCCGGCACATAAATGCCAGGTTCAATGGTGAGCGTCATGTTCTCCTCCAGCACGCCTTTGCCGCGCGTCGACGCCGCCGGACCTTCATGCACGTCGAGCCCGATACCGTGACCCGTGGAATGCACGAAGTAATCGCCGTACCCAGCAGCGTCGATAATGTCGCGGCACGCCTTATCGACGTCGACGAGCGCGCGCCCCGGCGTCGCCGCCGCGACTCCGGCCTTCTGTGCCTCCAGCACGATCTCGTAGATCTCCCGGTTGAAATCCGACGGCTCGCCGATACAGAACGTGCGCGTCATATCTGAATTGAAGCCGAGGTAATGGGCACCGAAATCAATGGTGACCAGGTCCCCGTCGGTCAGCTCCCGGTCGCCGGCGGCGTAGTGCGGCAACGCCGAATTGGGGCCCGAAGCGACAATGGTGTCGAAGCTGACGCGCTCGGAGCCCAACAGGCGCATCCGGTATTCCAGATCAGTAGCGACCTGCTTCTCAGTCCGGCCGACGCGCAGCTCACCAGCGTCGATAAGCTCGCGCAGCGCAGTGACCGCGATATCCGCTGCTTCCTCAAGTTTCTGGAGCTCGAAATTATCCTTGATCAAGCGGATTTGCTCGACAACTCCCTTGACGGGCACGAGCGTGACCGACTCCGGCGTGGCTTTGTTCAGGCCGTCGAGTTCATCCACCGTGGTCCGCGAAGGATCGAAGCCGACTCGCCACCCTTCCGGCACTGTCGCCAGGACAGCCGGACCTGCATCACGCTGAATGATCGCCTCGATATCCGGAACCTCCTCCGCGATCTGCGTGGTGTACCGGCCGTCGGTCGCGATCGCGGCGGACAGATCCTTATTCATCAGCAATGCGCCGTTGGAACCGCTGAAGCCGGAGAAATAGCGGACATTCGTCGGATCCGTGATCACAAATGAGTCGATCCGCTGCGCGGCAAGTTTCGCCGACAGCTTGCGGCGGCGGGTGAGAAAACGGGAATCGGCGAAGCTCATTAGTGAACGTCCCTCCTCAAGAAGTAATCGAGCGCCATCTCGTAGCCTGCGGTGCCCAACCCGGCGATGACGCCGGTGGCGATCGGTGAGAGGTACGAGTGATGGCGGAACGGTTCGCGCGCGTGCACATTCGAAATATGCACCTCGATGAAACCGGGGGTGCCCTGCAGCTCAACGAGGGCATCGCGCAGCGCCACCGACGTGTGGGTGAAACCTCCCGGGTTGATGATCACGGGCCAGGAATGATCAGCTGCCTCGTGAACAGCATCGATCAATTCGCCCTCGTGGTTCGACTGGATGAATGCGATCTCAGCCCCAGCCTGCTTGGCACGCTCGCGGAGGCGCTGCTCGATATCGGCCAGCGTCGTCGTGCCGTACACATCCGGCTGCCGCTTGCCCAACCTGTTCAAGTTGGGGCCGTTGAGTACCAGAATCTTCACGGTGGCCTCCTCACCGAGGGAGTTGATGTCAGATAAGCGTCATGATGACAGTTCAGTGTACGCGGATCGGAGCTCCTCGATCCCCGCATCCTCGATTCGGGTGGTGCTGCCGATGCCATCCAGCACAACGAAACGGATCTGGCCGTTGCGGTTTTTCTTGTCGTGCGTCATGCCCTCGAAGAGCTCGTCAAATGCGTCGGCGTCGTAGGTGGTCGGCAGACCGATTCCTTCGAGGATCTCGCGGTGAAGCTCCAACACGTCGTCGTCGATAAGCCCGCGATTGCGCGCGAGAATAGCGACGAACATCATGCCCACCGCGACGGCATTGCCGTGACGCCAGCGGTAATTCTCGCGCTTTTCAATTGCGTGGCCGAGCGTGTGGCCGTAGTTGAGGATCTCGCGCAACGAGGATTCCTTGAGGTCCTGGGCCACGACGGAGCCCTTCACCGCGACGGAACGCTCGATGAGCTCTGCGATTTTCTCGGCCGGGCTGCTGCCACCGGCGCGGTAGATATCCAAGATGATCGGGTCGGCGATGAAGCCGGTCTTGATGATCTCGGCCGAGCCGGCGATGAATTCCTCCTCCGGCAGCGTCTCTAGGCGGTCGAGGTCGATGAACACCGAATCCGGCTCGTGGAAAGCACCCACGAGGTTCTTGCCCGCGGCGGTATTGATGCCGGTCTTGCCGCCGACGGCCGCATCGACCATGGCCAGAAGCGTCGTGGGGACTTGGACGACCTTGATGCCGCGCATCCACGTTGCAGCGACGAAACCAGCCAAGTCGGTCGTCGCTCCCCCGCCCAGGCCCACGACAACGTCCTGACGAGAGAAATTCTTCTCGCCGAGGGCGTCCCACAGCTTTTCTGCGACAGCGAGCGACTTGCCGTCCTCCGCATCCGGAATCGGGGCCAGCGTCGCACTGATGCCGTTGTCCCCCAGCCGCTGCTGGAGAGATTCCGCCGCCGCGGTCAGCGGATCCTGGTGAACGATCAACGCCTGACGGGCACCGATCTCAACGATGCGCTGCGCCACCTGGTCATCCAGGCCGTGATCGATCCGGACGGTATACGGCGACGGTCCTGCGACCTTAATATCGGCCATGGCGGTTCTCCTTGGTTGAGAGGCGGCGTTGTGTGTCTGTGCCACTGCTGGACTGTGCTGGACTGCCAGCTGGGCCAGGTTCTCCGCTAGCGGGTATCGATGAGAGCGAGAATTTCGGCCACGAGGCGCTGCGGCGGGCGCGAATCGGTGCGCACCCGGTGCATCGCCACCTCGCGGTAGTACGGCTCGCGGGACTCCAGCAGGGCGCGGTAGTGCGCCTCCGGATCGTCGGCCTTAAGCACAGGGCGGGAATCATTGCCCGAGGTGCGGCGCACGCCCTCCTCGACCGAGACATCGATCCAGACGACATGGTGCGCCTGAAGGAGTTTGCGGGTGGATTCGGTGAGCACCGCGCCCCCGCCAAGGCTGACCACGCCACCGGACGCGAGCGAGCGTGCGACGTATTCTGCCTCGACCTCGCGGAAACGTTCCTCACCAAGCTCGCTGAAGACCTCACCGGTCGGCTTGCCTTCGCCCTTAGCGATCAGGTCGTCGGAGTCGACGAGTGGCAGGTTCATGGCGCGAGCGAGACGTCGCCCAATCGTGGATTTTCCGGCACCCGGCGGGCCGACGAGGACGACGCGGGGTGAGCCGTGGACGACGGGTTCCTCCGGGGCGCCGAACGCGGCGGCATCACCGTGGGAGCCGACCGGCTCGCCCCCGCCGGGCAGGATCTGACTACGCTGACGCGTGCTCGGTGCCGGGGTTCCGGAGGTGGCCGGGAAGCGCGCTGGACGCTGATGGCCCGTTACTGAATTAGTCATTTCCGTTTCCTCCGAATGCGAGACGCTCAGACACGTAGTGCTTATACGCTTCGACGTTCCGTTTCGTTTCCTCAACACTGTCTCCGCCGAATTTCTCCAGCGTTGCGCGTGCCAACACGAGTGCGACCATTGCCTCAGCGACGACACCGGCAGCGGGCACCGCACACACGTCGGAACGTTGGTGGATGGCTGTGGCCTTCTCCCCCGTCGCCATGTCGAGCGTCTGCAGCGCGCGGGGCACGGTGGAGATCGGCTTCATCGCCGCGCGCACGCGCAGCTGCTCACCGTTCGTCATGCCACCTTCGAGTCCGCCCGCGCGGTTGGTGGCGCGGTGGACACCATTCTCGTCGCGGAGAATCTCGTCGTGCGCCTCCGAACCGCGGCGACGCGCTTCCTCGAAACCATCGCCGACCTCGACGCCCTTGATCGCCTGAATGCTCATCAGGGCCGCCGCGAGTTGCGCATCAAGGCGCGTCTCACCGGAGACATGGGAGCCGAGCCCGATCGGCAGACCGTCCACGATGACCTCGACAATGCCGCCCAAGGTGTCGCCCGCCTTCTTCGCCGACTCGATTTCGGCGATCATGGACTCCTCCGCGTCCTTGCCGAAAGCGCGCACGGGAGATTCATCGATCGCGTCAATGTCGCTGAACTGCGGGGACGGACCATCGTACGGATCAGAGGCACCGATGGAGATCACGTGGGAGTAGACCTCTACGCCGAGCACCTCCCGAAGAAACGAGCGCGCGACAGTCGCGGCCGCCACGCGGGACGCAGTTTCGCGTGCCGACGACCGCTCCAGCACCGGACGTGCCGCATCAAAGCCGTATTTGACCATGCCGGAGAAATCCGCGTGGCCCGGGCGCGGGCGCGTCAGGGCTGCGCCGCGGCCGGAGTTCATGGCCTTGGCCACGTCGGGATCGTCATAGTCCAACGCGTCGGGCGACATGATCGTCGTCCACTTCGGCCACTCAGTGTTACCGATCATGATGGCGATCGGACTGCCAATGGTCTTGCCGTGCACCACGCCGGTCAGCAGGGTCAATTCATCCTGCTCGAACTTCATGCGTGCACCACGGCCGTAGCCGAGCCGGCGACGCGCGAGCTGGTGACCGATCTCATCCGCGGAGACAGTGACCCCAGCTGGCATATTCTCGACCAGTGCGACAAGCGCCTGACCGTGGGATTCACCTGCGGTAGTCCAACGAAGCATGCAGGCATTGTCTCATATTGATGTCAGGAAAGTGCTAGCAAACCCCACGATCCAAGACGCAGCAAGCATAGATGGCCCGTGGGCCATGGCCTTCGCCTTTTTGATTAGTAGCGCTACCACGGTGAACATGCTGGCAAGAAGCATTGCCGCGAGCACTGCGCCGGCCCCTCCAACCAGCGCCATCGCTACCCCCAGGGGCACCGCCAGCTTCACGTCTCCCCCGCCGATCCCGCGGCCCATGACCAGGTACGCCCCGGGCCAGATGAATCCGAGCACACCGACCGGCATGGCCACGCACGTAAGAAGCGCCGCTCCAGCCGCCGGCAAGGTCCACGCATCAGGCAGCCGCCGTTGCTCCACGTCCACCACCACGAGCGCCACCGTCCACACCGCGACGAGAGCGCACATGATCACAGCGACCACGATCGCTGTCGCCGAGCTGACTGCTACGACCCCAGATGAATCCCCCATGAGCCTTACGCTAAAGCCACCACACCACAGTGCGCACGGCAAGAATGCGCACTGTAATGCGCAGTGCTCAATTTATTGGATCCGTTGACTCAGGCTGTGTCTGGTCAACGGATCTTGCGCGTCAACGGTTCTTGCGCGTGACCCCGGTGGGTGCGACCCATCCGACGTGGCGGAAAAGCGCTTCGCGCATCTCTTCGCGTGGGGCAGGCACACCTGTGAACTGCTCGAATTGGGAATACGACTGGCAGGCGAGCATGACGAGCCCGCCGACGGTCAGGTATCCATTCGACGCAGCCCTGGTCGCCAGCGGTGTCGGCCAGGGGTTGTAGATGACGTCGAGAAGCGGAGCGTGCCCGAGCTCTTTTTCCCGTCCCTCGATCGCTGCGGGAGGAACCGTGGAAATAATGAGGTCCACGCTCATCGCCAGCGGCTCGAGGTCACGGTTGAAATCAATGAATTCCGCCTCCACACCACCGAGCAGCGGGAGCAGCTCATCCGAACGGTCGGAGCGGTTGAGAACCGTGACCTTCTCCGCCCCGCGCTCGGCAAGCGACCACAGAGCGGGACGTGCGGTTCCGCCGCCGCCGATCACGAGAGCATGCCCGATCGCAGTTTGCTTGCCGACGAGCTCGTCCAGCGCCCCCGCGATTCCCTCACAGTCAGTGTTGTCGGCGCGCCACGTATCGCCGTCGCGAACGAGTGTGTTCGCCGAACCGATCGCCTGTGCGCGCTCCGAGACATCATCGGCGAATTCGAGGGCCGCGAATTTCCCCGGCATCGTCACTGAGAAACCGCGGTATGCTTCCCCCGCCCCGCCGACGATGCCGGGAAGCTGCTCGGCATCGCATTCGATGCGCTCGTAGGTCCAACCCTCAAGCCCAGCAGCTTCGTAACCGGCACCGTGCAGGACCGGCGACAAAGAGTGCTCGACCGGGCTGCCGAGGACGGCTGCTTTACCGCCGCCGGCGGGAATCGCTGTGCTCATGTGCTCGTGCTTCCGCTTCTAGAGCGCCTGTCTGACTCTGTCCGACCTAGCGCTGTGAATCGAGGATGCCGGAATCGTATGCCTTCTGGACATTAGCCTGGTGCTCCTCGAAGGTGTTGCTGAACAGGGTCGTGCCCTTGTCGTCGACGGTGACGAAGAACAGCCACTCGCCTTCCGCCGGGTGCTCCATCGCCTGGATCGCTTCCTCGGACGGGGAGGCGATCGGGGTCTTCGGCAGGCCGTCCATGGCGTAGGTATTCCACGGCGTGACCTTCTGGCGGTCTGTGTCGCCAGTAGCCAGCTCGACCGATTCGAGGCCGTAGTTGACGGTGGAGTCGAACTCCAGTCGCATCGGTTCCTTGAGGCGGTTGAGGATCACGCGAGCGACCTTGTCGAATTCGCCTTCCGGCGCCTCACGCTCCACCAGGGATGCTGCGGTGAGCAGATCGTACGGGCTCAGACCCACGGCCTTGGCGCGGCCGACGATATCGGTGCCGTTGTACTTGTCCGCCGAGCGAGTGATCAGGTCCTTCAGGATCGTCTCCGCGTCTGCACCCGGGTCCACGATGTACTCGCCCGGAGCAATGAGACCCTCGAGGCGCTTCGGGTCGCCCTTGTGCGCGTTGACCCGCTCGATCGCCCATTCCGGCACGCCGAGGCTGGCGGGATCGGAATTCGCCGCAACGTCGTGGAGGTCTTCCACCTTGACGCAGTCCTTGTTCTCGCCGTCGGAGCCGCACGAGACATTCGAAATATTGGTGTAAATACCGAACCGGGTGTCGCCGCCGACGACCTTGACGTCCATGAGCGTCAAACCGCCAGGGATCTTCAGCATGTCCACCTTGTTGGCAGGATCGAGCAGCGCGGCCACTGCCTCTTCGGCGCTCATTTTCTCCTGCAGGCGGTAGAAGCCCGGTTGGATACTGTCCGCATCCGGATTGGTCATCGCCGCATTCTGGAAGGCTTTGTCCGAGCGGACGATCCCCTTCTCGGCGAGCGCGGGGCCCATTGCAGTAAGCGAGGATCCTTCGGGGATCTCAACGACCTGCTCGACGCCATTGCCGGCACCTTTGAAGTCGCTTCCAGTGGAGTTGCTGCGTGCAAAAGCAATGTAGACGACGGCGCCAATGATCAACAGGATCGATGCGACCAGCACCGCGACACCGCGGGTGCGCCCCCCAGACGTAGTTGCCGAGCTCACGTTCAGGTCTCCTTGGGTTCTGGCGACGTGCCCGCACCGTGTGCGGCAGACGTATCTGCCTGCTCCGGCGCGCCCATGTCGCGGTAGTTGTTTCGTCCGTCCAGCCAGGACTGGAGGATGGCCACTGCCGCGGCCTGGTCAATGACAGATCGTCCAGCTTTCTCACTCACGCCGGATGCGCGCAACGCGTGCGTCGCCTCCACGGTGGTGAGCCGCTCATCGGCATACCGGACCGGTACATCGCTGCGGCGCGAGATCCGGAAGCCGATTTCCTTCGCGTGCTTGACGCTGGACGAACCATTTCCTTGCAAATCGCGCGGAAGCCCCACGACGACTTCAACGGCGTCGTACTCCTCGATGATCTCCAGCAACCGTTCAATATCCGCGCCGTCGCGGTCTTTGAAACCCGTGACGCGCTTGACTGTCTCCACCGGGGTGGCCAGGCGTGCATCACGGTCAGAGGAAGCGACGCCGATCCGGACGGTGCCCACATCGAGACCGATGCGGCGGCCGTTCCCCGGGTCGTCGACCCCGGGGGTATCCGGATGAACTTTCATCGTTGGCGGGTTCCCTTTTCTCGTGCTGGAAGTGCCGTCGTTTCCACGGTAGTGCCACTCGGCACGGTCGTGGACCATGGACAGGGCGTGTCACGTAATCAATTCGTGACCTTCCTGAACCCTATCCTATATCTGGGCGATGCGGTCCCGAAGGGCTGCGAAGCCGGCATCAATGCCTGCAGCATCCGAACCCGAACCCTGCGCGAGATCCGGCTTGCCACCGCCCTTGCCACCGACATATCCGCCGAACAGGCCAACGAACTCGCCGGCCTTGATGCCCTCGTCGACAGCTGCCTTTGTCGCAGCCACAGCGAACGGCACCTTGCCATCGGCATCCGCGGCCAGCACGATCACTGCCGGGGAATCACCGAAGCGGCCGCGCAGATCCGTGGCGATGGTGCGCATGTCGCCGCCGGTCGTGCCGTCGGGAAGCTTCACGCTCAGGTAGCGGAATGCCCCGACCTCTTCTGCCTTATTCACCAGCTCGCCGGTCTGGTTGGCCAGTTCCTTCTTGCGCAGATTCTCGATCTCCTTCTCAGCGGCGCGGAGGCGCTCGGTGAGCTGAGCGATGCGCTCCGGAAGATCCTCAGACGGGGTCTTCATCTCGCTGGCGAGCAGGTTCGCAATAGCGGCTTCCTTGGAGAAGTACTGGAAGGAATCCATGCCCGAGTACGCCTCAATACGGCGTGCACCCGATCCGACAGACGACTCGCCGAGCACGGCCACCGGGCCGATCTGCGAGGAGTGGTCCACGTGCGTGCCGCCGCACAGCTCGATGGAGAACGGTCCGCCGATCTCCACGACGCGCACCTCGTCGCCGTAGTTCTCGCCGAACAGGGCCATCGCGCCCATTGCCTTCGCCTCGTCCAAGGAGGTCTCGAAGGTGTTGACGGCGAAGTCCGCGTCGACCGCCTGGTTGGCGATGGTCGAGATCTCCTCCAGCTGCTCGGGGCTCAACTGGTCGGTGTAATTGAAGTCGAAGCGCAAGTAGCCCGGCTTGTTCATCGAGCCAGCCTGCACGGCGGTCGGGCCGAGCACCTGGCGCAGCGCCGCGTGAATCAGGTGCGTCGCGGTGTGCGCCTGACGGGCACCGTGGCGCCACGTCGGATCGACCTCCGCGCGGACGGTCTGGCCGACGTCGAGTCCGCCGTTTGCCACGGTCGCCTTGTGCACCCAGAGCTTCTTGTTGCCGACCTTCTGGACATCGTGCACGTCGAGGACCGTGTCGCCGACGATGATGCGGCCACGGTCAGCGAGCTGTCCGCCGCCTTCGGCATACATCGGGGTCACATCGAGAATGACCTCGACCTCGTCGCCCTGGGCAGCCTCCCCGACCTTCTCGCCGCCGCGGACGAGGCCCAGGACCTTTCCTTCGTGGCTCAGCTCGGTGAAGCCGACGAATTCGGTCGGGTGACCGTCGATCCACTCACGGTAGAGCGATTCATCAATATTGCCGTGCTTCTTGGCCTTGTTGTCGGCCTTGGCGCGCTGCTTCTGCTCGTCCATCGCCGCGTGGAAGGCATCCATGTCCACGTCCAGGCCAGCCTCGGCGGCCATTTCGAGGGTCAGGTCGATCGGGAAGCCGTAGGTGTCATGCAGCTCGAAAGCCTTCTCCCCCGGAACCGTCTTCTGGCCGGCAGACTTGAGCGCCGTGGCCGTCTCGTCGAAACGCGTGGTGCCGGATTCGAGGGTCTTCAGGAAGGCCTTTTCCTCGGCGACAGCGACGCGGAGGATGCGCTCGCGGTTGTCCGCGATCTCCGGGAAGGACGGTGTCATCGTGTCCATGATGGTGTTCATGAACGTCTCCAGCGTGTTACCGGTGGCACCCAGCAGGCGCGCGGAACGTACGATGCGGCGCATCAGGCGGCGCAGGATGTAGCCGCGGCCTTCATTCGACGGGGTGACACCGTCGAGAATGATCATCATCGCGGTGCGGGAGTGGTCGGCGATGACGCGGAAGCGCACATCGTCTTCCTGCTTGCCAGCGCCGTACTTCGTGCCGGTCAGCTTCTCCGCCGCCTGAATCACGGGTGCGAGCAGATCTGTCTCGTAGACATTGTCCACGCCCTGCAGCAGGCAGGCGAGGCGCTCGATGCCCAGGCCGGTATCGATATTCTTCTTCGGCAGCTCGCCGACGATCTCGAAATTGCCCTTCTTATCGCCCTCGCCGCGGATGGACTCCATGAACACGAGGTTCCAGATCTCCATGTAGCGGTTATCGTCGGCGATCGGGCCGCCGTCGGCGCCGTATTCCGGGCCACGGTCGTAGTAGATCTCGGAGCACGGGCCGCACGGGCCGGGGATGCCCATGGACCAGAAATTGTCCTCCATGCCCATGCGCTGGATGCGGTCAGCGGAAACTCCGCCCTTGTCACGCCAGATCTCGGCCGCTTCATCGTCGTCCGTGTAGACGGTCACCCACAACCGCTCCGGGTCGAGCCCGAAACCGCCATCAGCCTGCGACTTCGTCAGCAGGTCCCACGCGAGCGTGATCGCGCCTTCCTTGAAGTACTGGCCGAAGGAGAAGTTGCCCGCCATCTGGAAGAAGGTGTTGTGGCGGGTGGTGATGCCCACTTCCTCGATGTCCAGGGTGCGCACGCATTTCTGGATCGAGGTGGCCTTGCCGTTCTCGAACGGCGGGTTCTGCTGCCCCAAGAAGTACGGCTTGAACGGCACCATGCCCGCGTTGACGAACAGCAGGGTCGGGTCGTCGAGAATCAGCGAAGCGCTAGGCACGGGCGTGTGCCCAGCGTCGACGAAGTGCGAGGTGAACCGGTCGCGGATCTCATGGGTCTGCACAGAAGAATCCTTAAGCGTTAGTAAAGCGTTGACAGTGCGTTTCTCGTCGTTACACCTTACCCGCGCTACGCCATCTCACGGTCACTAGCTCACGGGCACAACGCTTATCGACGCCTATTCTCCCCGCACCATTTCCCTCAGCCTCTCCGCATACGACTGAATACGTTTCTCCGCTCCATGGTCGGTGGGCTGGTAGTACCGGGCATCGTCGAGCCCTTCCGGCATATACCGTTGCTCCACTACACCGCGCGGGTCATCGTGCGGGTAGAGGTAGCCGACCGCATGGCCGATCTTTTTCGCTCCTTCGTAGTGGCCGTCACGAAGGTGCGGCGGAACGGCACCGGTGCGTCCGGCGCGGACGTCGGCAAGCGCTGCGTCGATCGCTTTGATCACCGACGGCGACTTGGGCGCGGTCGCCAAATGGATGGTGGCTTGCGCGAGCGGCAGGCGTCCTTCCGGCATGCCGATGAACTGGACCGCATTGGCCGCCGCCGTCGCCGTTTGCAGCGCGGTCGGATCCGCCATGCCGATGTCCTCGGACGCGTGGATGACCAGGCGGCGGGCGATGAACCGCGGGTCCTCCCCCGCTTCGATCATGAGCGCGAGGTAGTGGAGCGCCGCATCCACGTCGGAGCCGCGGATCGACTTGATGAACGCCGAGGTGATGTCGTAGTGCTGGTCGCCATCGCGGTCGTAGCGCACCACTGCACGGTCAACGCTGTTCTGCACGACCTCGAGGGTGATCGATTTCTGCTCCCCGTCACCTGCGCCCTCGGCAGCCGCTTCGAGGTAGGTCAACGCGCGGCGCGCATCGCCCCCGGCGAGCAGGACAAGCTGCTCACGCGCGTCGTCGTCAAGCGTCACTGCTCCGCCTAGGCCTCGTTGGTCTTCGACGGCGCGGTCGATCACGGTCCTGATGCCGTCGTCGTCAAGCGATTCCAGCTTCAACAGCAAAGAGCGCGACAGCAACGGCGCCACCACGCTGAAGGACGGATTTTCTGTCGTCGCTGCCACGAGCAGCACCGTGCGGTTTTCCACCGCGGCGAGCAACGCGTCCTGCTGCGTCTTCGAAAATCGGTGCACCTCGTCGATGAACAGCACCGTGCGCTGCCCGCGCACGAGGTCCTGCTTGGCGCCCTCGAGCACCTCGCGGACCTGTTTGACGCCCGACGACAGCGCCGACAACCCCACGAAGTTCTGCCCCATGGCGCCCGCGATGAGCGAGGCGATCGTCGTCTTGCCGGTGCCCGGTGGGCCATAAAGAATCACCGATGCTTCGCCGGAGCCCTCCACGAGCCTGCGGAGCGGACGGCCTGGGCCGAGGAGGTGCTCCTGGCCCACGAGCTCATCGAGGGTCCGCGGCCGCATCCGGGCTGCAAGCGGCGCTGAAGACCCCGCGTCGAAAAAAGCGGTGCCCCGCGCAGCGCTGCTGAGGCTCGCTCCGGATTGCCCCGAGCTACCCGAGCCCGACGGATCCGTGAACAAACCGCCCTGCGTCATACCAGCTGCTCCGCTACCCGGCGGGCGAAATCCGCCGTCACCGCATACGTCGGCTCCGTGCCCGTCGCCGCGTAGCGCGCCAGGGCATCGAAGGTACCGGCCACATCCCTGCGGATCACCCGCGCCTCAGCTTCATCCTCGGGCGCCTCCCCGTCTCCTGCTGCGTCTTCCACACCCCGCACGTACTCGAGCAACGAGGCACTGAAAAACGCCCAGCCGATCAGCGCCGCGGTAATCCGCGCTTGCAACGTGTCGTGGTTGAGCACCGACGGCCACACGTCGCCGACTTCCGCCACCCACGCTTCAACGAAGACTGCCGTTTCATGCTCGCTGATCGGCCGCGCCGAAATGTACTGCGGGAAACCAGCGATCACCCCAGCGATATCCGCCACGACATCACGGAAACCAGCCCACTCGTAGTCAAGGAATTGCGCGCGCTCGGCGAAAATAATGTTGTCCGGCGACAGGTCGAACGGCGTGAACGCCCGCGACCCGCCGTGCAGCATGCGCACCTGCACCGTCTGGGCCACAGCAGCGACATCCGCGGGCACGTCAATGCCCATCTGTCGGATGATGTCCACGCCTTCTTCAATACGGTTTTCCAGCATCGCTTCGCGCTGAATCTGGATCTCCCGCGCGCCGTCGATGGAGCGGAGCATGCGCGCCAGCAAAATATTGAAGCTCGTCTCCGCCCCCGCGGTTCCGGCATGCATCTTGCCCAACGACGTGCCCAGATTCCGCAGCAGACGCACGCGCGCCTCGTCGTCGGACTGGTCGAGCAGATCAGCGAAGGTCTCACCGTTGCCCACATCCGACAGGATCAGCGTGCGACGCTCGATGTCGTACCCCAGCAAGACAGGACCAGGGCGCACATCTTCGCTTAACGACGTCGTGAACTGGTACGCCACCACTTCCCTCAAAAAAGCTGCGTCGTCCACCTCATCATTCGACTCCGGCGAATATTTCACCACGACGGACCGGTGAGGAAACACCGGATTATTCGCCACACGTAGACGCAGCACCGTCGTCGCACCGGTACCGCTGAGCTCCTCAGGGTCCGTCAACTGCTGCTGCCCGCCGTAGCGGTTGTTCAACACCGCTTCGGCAGTGGCGATGATTTCTTGGTTATCCAGCATGTTCAGACAGCCGACGCAGAGCACTCACGACCCCGGCCGGCCTCGCCCTTTTAGTTGTCCGCCTCGGCCTTGTTCTCAGTCTCGGCCTTGCCCTCGGCCGAGGCATCCTTCTTCTCCGGCTTGAAGTCCACGCCGGTCTCCTTGCGCTGGGCAGCCGGAATGGTGCCCGGGGCGTCGGTAAGCGGATCGACGCCGCCGCCCGACTTCGGGAAGGCGATGACATCGCGGATCGAATCGAAGCCGCCCAGCAACGACACGATGCGGTCCCAGCCGAACGCGATGCCGCCGTGCGGCGGTGCGCCGTAGGAGAATGCGTCGAGCAGGAAGCCGAATTTCTCCTGTGCTTCCTCGTTAGTGATGCCCATGACGTCGAAGACGCGCTTTTGCACATCCTGGTTGTGGATACGGATGGAGCCGCCGCCGATCTCATTGCCGTTGCAGACGATGTCGTAGGCGTAGGCGAGTGCCTCGCCCGGCTCCTTGTCGAAGGTGTCCAGGTACTCCGGCTTCGGCGACGTGAACGCGTGGTGCACAGCCGTCCACTGGGAGTGGCCGAGTGCGACATCGCCGGAGGCCGTGGCGTCGGCAGCCGGCTCGAACAGCGGTGCGTCGACGACCCAGGTGAACGCCCAGTCACCTTCCTTGATCAGGCCGAGCTTGTTCGCGATCTCGCCACGAGCGGCGCCGAGCAGCGCACGGGAAGACTTGGTGTCGCCAGCGGCGAAGAAGATGCAGTCGCCCGGCTTCGCGCCGACGTGATCGACGATGCCCGCCTTCTCCTCGTCGGTGATGTTCTTCGCGACGGGGCCAGTGAGCTCGCCGTCCTCCTGCACGAGGATGTACGCCAAGCCCTTGGCACCGCGCTGCTTCGCCCAGTCCTGCCATGCGTCCAGCTGACGACGCGGCTGCGATGCGCCACCGTCCATGACCACAGCACCGACGTACTCGTTTTGGAACACGCGGAACGGGGTGTCCTTGAAGAACTCAGTGCAGTCCACCAGCTGAATATCGAAGCGCAGATCCGGCTTATCCGAGCCGTACTTCTCCATCGCTTCCTTGTAGGTCATGCGCGGAATCGGCGTGGTGATCTCGTAGCCGATCAGCTTCCACAGCTCAACCAGGATCTCCTCGGCGAGCTCAATAACGTCATCCTGGTCGACGAAGCTGGCCTCAATATCCAGCTGGGTGAATTCCGGCTGGCGGTCAGCGCGGAAATCCTCGTCGCGGTAGCAGCGCGCGATCTGGTAGTAACGCTCCATGCCCGACACCATGAGCAGCTGCTTGAACAGCTGCGGGGACTGCGGCAGTGCGTACCACGTACCCGGACGAAGACGAGCCGGAACCAGGAAGTCGCGGGCACCCTCCGGGGTCGAACGCGTAAGAGTCGGCGTCTCGATCTCCACAAACTCGTGCTTGTTCAGCACGTCGCGGGCAGCTTTGTTCGCCTTCGAACGCAGGCGCAGAGCCTCGGCCTGGCGCTCACGGCGCAGATCCAAGTAGCGGTAACGCAGGCGAGTCTCCTCGCCGACCTCGCTGGAGGAGAAATCCTCCACCTGGAACGGCAGCGGCGCAGAGGTAGACAGGACAGTCAACTCGGTCGCGTTGACCTCGATCTCGCCGGACGCGAGATTCGGGTTAGCGGAGCCCTCCGGACGCGGCTCGACGACACCGGTGACCTTCACGCAGTACTCGCTACGCAGGTCGTGAGCGGCCTCAGCCACCTCGGATTCACGGAAGACGACCTGTGCGTAACCGGAACGGTCGCGCAAGTCGATGAAGATCACACCGCCGTGGTCACGGCGGCGGCCGACCCAACCAGTCAGCGTGACGGTCTGACCGTCCATTTCTTTACGGAGATCCCCTGCAAGGTGAGTGCGCAGCACGGTTTCCTCCACGTCCTTCCACGTGTTGTCCAACTATTTCTCAACTCACGTGAGTCTACCGAATGGCCCCGGTGCATCTCCCTAGAAGGTTCCCACCCCCGGAACCTCCCTTGTTTATGGCATGATTTGGCCCATGACCTTTAAGAGTGGTGTGACGCCCTCCGGGCGTGGAGTCAGTACGAGCAGTGGCCCCAGCGGCGGCAGAGGCGGCGGCATGCCCATCATGCTCGGCGGCGGCGGCCTCGGCACGGTCGTCCTACTCGTCCTCTACCTGCTTCTCAGCCGCGGTGGCGGCCTTGGCGGTGGCCCGGCCGAACCCGGCCAGCAGGCTCAGCAACAGCAGCAGCAGGGCGAAAACAACCTCGAACACTGCAGTGCTGAAGGTGCCGTGAACGAGTACGCGGATTGCCGCGCTGCTGCCATGGCCGATTCGCTCAACGCTGTGTGGCCCACCGTGCTCTCCGAGCAGGCCGGCATCGAATACAGCGAGCCGGGTCTGCGTCTGTTCCAGAACAGTGTCCAGAGTGGGTGCGGTAATGCGTCGTCAAGCACGGGCCCCTTCTACTGCCCGCGCGATGAGCACATCTACCTCGACACCAGCTTCTTCGATCAGCTTGAACAGCTCGGCGGAAGCTCTGCTCCCCTGTCTCAGATGTACGTCGTCGCCCACGAGTGGGGCCACCACATCCAGAACCTCGAGGACACCCTCGGCCTGAGCAACTACGAAGACCCGGGCGAGGACTCCGCAGCCGTCGCCATCGAGCTGCAGGCTGACTGCTACGCCGGTATTTGGGCATCCCAGGCAGACAAGGGCGAAAACGCCCTGCTCGAGCCCATCACCGAGGACCAGCTGAAGTCGGCTATTGAGACCGCCCGCGCCATCGGCGATGACCACATCCAGCAGCACTCCGGCCAAGACGTCAACCCGGATGCCTGGACGCACGGTTCCTCCGAGCAGCGCCAAGAAGCGTTCCTCAGCGGCTACAACAGCGGCTCCATGGCCAAGTGCGACACCCTCAACCGCGGCGTGTACAAGGGCTAGATCTATATATAAACGATGACCAAGGGCGACAACAGCAGCGATCAGGACGCTCAGCACAGCGCACGGCCCAGCAATCGCGCTGTGCCGTTTCTCGCGGCGTTCAACGAGATCGAGAGTTTCCTGCGCTCCGCCTTGGACGCGAAGAAGACCGACGGCTTCAACTGGATGGTCTCCAAAGCGGAAAAGCGCCACATCGTCACCACCGGACAGGCCAACGATCTCAAGGAATTCGCTGGGCTTAGGAACGCCATCAGCCACGGCGAATACCAGGACTACCGGCCCATCGCCGAACCCCTGCCCGAGGCAGTCGCCGAGATCGAGGCCATCCGCGATCAACTCCTCCACCCAGCCCTGGCTATAGATGTCATCGGCCACCAGGACGTGATCACGTTCTCGCCCGACGAGGACATTCACGAGGCACTCCACGCCATCCGCGACACGGGCATCTCCCAGTTCCCCATTTACGACGACAAACAGTGCCGTGGCGTCCTGACCACCAACACGATCGCCCGGTGGCTCGCCGACGAGCTCGGCGAAGACGATTCCATCGCCAACTCGAGCATCGAGCACGTGCTCACCTTCAACGAGCGCAAGGACAAAGCCGTGTTCCTTCCCCGGACCGCCACAGCCACCGAGGTCATCGCCGCGCTCACCTCACCCTCGCGCAAGCAGGTCCTGCCCCGCCTCGTGATCATCACCGAACACGGGCACAACAACCAGCAGCCTCTGCGCGTGATCACGCCCTCGAACCTGCCCGCGCTCTTCGACGCGGTCTAGTTCCCCGCTCGCGCGGGATGCTGGTGAATCTGTTTACACTTCGCCCCGCTGCCACTGAACCCCAAAACGCGCTGACCTCTACTTATAAATAAGCAGACATGTCGGAGATGTAAACAGATTCACCGGTGGGCCTGCACCAACTATTTTCCGGCAGATCCTGCCCCAAGATCTCGCCCCACCAAAATCGGGCTTCAGTCCCCCAGCTCCTGCCCGAGCGGGCCTGCCAGCACAAGGCGCACGAGATACAGCACCATCGCGGGCACAAAGAAGAACACCAGCGGCACGGAGAAAGCGAGAGGCAGCTTGACGACGACCCACACTGCCCCGGCCACCACCGCCACCGCGATGAGCGTGCGGCCGAGGAACTGGAACGTGTGCTGGATCGACGATGTAGCGAGCTGAGCGAAACCTGGGGCCGGCGAGTTCTCAGCACCCGAACTGCCCGAACTACCCGAGTTATCTGAACCGACCGACGCCAGCGCAAAGAACCACACGCTGATTCCGGCGATGATGAATGCTCCGGCCAACGCCAGAGCTTGGATCACCGTGAGCGCGAAACCGTCCACGCCGGCTTGGAAGACCACGAACTGCTGGTAAACCAAGAGCGCACCGGCAGCCAATAACAACACCCAAAACACGGAAGCAGCGCGCCAGGCCACGGTGAGCTGGCGAATGAACATGAGAGCGTAGCGGGAGCCCCGGCCCTGCACCATCTCCCCGACCACGACATTGGCGGCACGCCACGCGGCTCCACCGGTCACCACCGGCAGCGAGGTGACCACCAGCAGCATATTCAGGATCACGATGTCCGCCAGCAGCGTGAACGCCGCCATGAACTTCGAGTCGGGGTGGAAAAACTGCATGACCGGACCGCTACCTGACCATTAGCCCTTCACAGCGCCGGCGGCGACACCCTCGATAATGTGCTTCTGCGCCGAGACGTAGAAGATGATGATCGGGGTGATCGCCAGCACCAGCATCGCCATCATGGCGCCCAAGTCGCGGTCGCCCTGCGAGCCGATGAACTGCTGGATCACGACCGGGATGGTGCGGTACGGGGTGGACAGGCCGATCACGAGGTACGGCAGGAGGTAATCATTCCAGATCCACATCGCGTTCAGAATCGCCACGGTGATGGCGGTCGGCTTCAGCATGGGCAGCACGACGCGGAAGAAGGTGGTCAGCGGGGAGCAGCCGTCGATATGCGCGGCTTCTTCGATCTCCAGCGGGATGGATTTGATGAAGCCGGAGAACATGAACACACTCAACCCGGAGCCGAATCCGAGGTAGAGCACGATCATGCCGAGCGGATTAGCCAAGCTGAGGCGGTCGGCAATGACCACGGTCGGGAACATGACCATCTGGAACGGGATGACCATGGAGAACACGAATGCGTAGTAGAGCGCGCTCGTCCACCAGGTCTTGACGCGGGTGATGTAGTAGGCGGTCATCGCGGAGAAGAACACGACGGCGACAACGGAGCTGATCGTGATCACGAACGACCACACGATCGCCCACCCGAAACCTTCGCCTTGCACGCCGGTGACATAGTTCGTCAGCCCGGCCCACAGTTCACCCGTCGGCAGCGCGAACGGGTTGGTGGAGATGGCGAAGCGATCCTTGAACGAGTTCAACAGAATGAACGCGATCGGCCCGAGGAACACGATGGTGAGAAACACCAGCACCGCGTAGATGAGGACCTTGGAGCCGCCCGACACGGTCGATTCGTCCCCGGCCTTTTTCTTTTTGCTTATCGACGGCACGTTCCGGTCCGCCTTCTTATCCGCTTTGATACTCGTAGTCATGGTTTATGCCTCCACTTCCCTGCTGCGGGTGGCACGCAGCTGGAACATAGCGATGGCGACGACAACGACGACGAAGATGACTGCCTTCGCCTGGCCGACGCCCTCGGCGCCCACTCGGTTGAACATGGTCTTGACGATGTTGAGGGCGACCATTTCGGTCTGTCCGCCGGGAGCGCCGTCGGTGAGCGCCAGGTTCTGGTCGTAGACCTTGAACGTGTTCGACAGCGTCAAAAACAGGCAGATGGTGATCGACGGCATCATCAGCGGAATGGTCACATGCCGCAGCTGTTGCCACTTGGACACACCGTCGATCTCTGCGGCCTCGATGAGCTCCGGCGGAACGTTCTGCAGGCCGGCGATGTAGATGATCATCATGTAGCCGATGAGCTGCCAGTTCATCAGCATGATGAGGCCCGCGTAGCCGAAGCGCCAGTCGGCGGAGATCGTGGTCTCGTAATTAGCCAGCACGGCATTGATCATCGACTGCCAGGTGTAGCCCAGCACGATGCCGCCGATCAGGTTCGGCATGAAGAAGACCGTGCGGAAGAAGTTGGTGCCGCGCAGTTTACGGGTCAAGATCCACGCGATGGCGAATGCGATGACGTTGACGGTGATGATGGACACCACCGCGACAAGGATCGTGAACAGCAGCGCGGAGACGAAGCCTTCGCGCTCGCTGAACACGCGGGCGTAGTTGTCCAAACCGACCCAGGTGGCGTCGGTAATGGTGGTGAATTTAGTGAACGATAGTGCCGTACCGACGATGAACGGCACGAAGAACGCGATGCCGAATGCGAGGAGCGTCGGCAGCACGAAGATCGGGAAATATTTCTTCAGTGTCTGTTGCATGATGTGATCCTGTGGTTGCTCCCGGCCCGCCTAATCCAACAGCGCGATCTGGTTGGCCATCTCGTAGTTCCAGTCTTCCTTGAGCTTGTTCACCAAGTCCTGCCACGTGAGATTTCCGTTGGCGTACTGGGCGAGGTTCTGCCCGTAGAGGTCACGGAACTGCTGGTTCGGGGTGTACTGGAAGTCCCACGGAAGCGCTTCTGTCTCAGTGTCGTTGAGCGCTTCCTGCACTTGGCGCGCCAGCGGGTCGTCCGGGACGTCGTCGACGCCGTAGTTCTCGAACGGGGCGATGAAACCGAGGTCGTTGACAACGAGTTCTTTGCCCCGCTCGGACAGGAAGAGCCACTTCAGGAAGTCCCTTGTTGCCTGCTGGTCTTCCTCGCTGGCTTTGTTGTTGACCGACAGGAAGTTCTCGGTGCCGACGTTGATACCGACGTTCTCCTCGTTCGGCAGCCCCATATACATCGGCATGAACTTGACCTTGTCTTCCTTGACCACGTTGCCGCCCTCACCGGAGATCTGACCCCAGGCCCAGTTTCCGTTTTGCACCATGGCTGCTTTGCCAGTGGCGAATTCAGCCATGGCGTCGGACACGGCACGCGCAGATGCCAAGCTCGGCTTCACCGTGGAATTCTGCAGATAAAGGTCGAAGAGGTTGTGGTAGTTCTCCCCGTAGGTGAACTCCACATCGGCCATATCGGAGAAGTCCTGAATGTCGCGGTCGACGATCTCATAATGGAGGGGACCATTCATGAGGTGGTTGGTCCAGCGCCATTCCTCACCGGCACCGAGCGATGTCGCGGCGAATACGCCCTCGATGCCTAATTCATCTTTGCGGGCCTGCATGTCCTCAGCGACGGCCTTCAAGTCGTCGAAGGAGTTGAGCTCCTCCATGGATCCAACCTTCGCGTCCGGCAGCGCGAAGTAGGCGTCCATGATCTCTTCGTTGTAGAGAATGCCGAAGCCCTCCATGGCAAAGGGAATGCCCACTACTTGGTCATTCGCATTGGTGATCGGCTGAGCGTCGTCCTGCAGAGCCTGGGTGATCTCGTAGTCGGACATGTCGGCCAAGTAGTCCTTCCAGATGCCGTAGCCTTCTTGGCCGTTGATCTGGAACAACGTTGGCGCGTTGGACTTGGCCATCTCGGCCTTGAGAGTCTGCATGTAGGAACCAGATGCGGCGGTGACCACTTTGACCGGAACGCCGGTCTGGGCGGTGTACTCTTCCGCGATCTGCTCGAACTGCTCCGCCTGCTCCGGTTTGAAGTTCAGGTAGTACACGTTCGGGCCGTTGTTCTGCCCGCACGCGGTGAGCAGCGACGCGCTCAACCCGACAGCGGCGACGGCCGCTAGCGCTCGGGTGGTCGGTTGCATGGGGTGTACCTCAATCATTGTTCTAGGGGGTGTGGGAATTCAGGGGCTACCGGATATATCGGGATTGTCGGCGGTGTAGATCCGCGCCTCATCGGGCCGCTCAGGCAAGATGGTGCGGAAATAGGATTCGGCGGCTTCTTCGAGGCGGACATAGCGTGACTCGTTCTCCGAGACGAACCAGCGGTGGTCGAGGATCTCGTGGAACACCTGAGCGGGCTCGAGCTTGGCTCGCAGAGCGGGCGGGGTGAGCGCCACGATCGGTTCGTACCGGTTCACCAACCAGTCCAGAGCGACGTCCTCGAGGGAAATGTCACCGTCGTAGTGGAGTGCCCGGTAGACCTCCATTTCACCCAGCAGACGCTGCGCCTGGCGGTCCTGGACATCGAGTCCGGTGAGCTGCTTGAGCTTGCGGCGGTTAAAGCCGGTGGAAAACACGGCGGGCTCAATGCTCACGCGGTACACATCGACGTTTTCACCGGTGGGATTACCGTCGGAATCCACACCGGGCCGGGTGCCGTGGCTGATCTCCGTTTCACCGATATCGAAGCCCAGAGCTTGGATCTTCTCGATGTGCTCGGCGATCTGTCCGAACGCGTCGCCCTCGACGACCAGCTCGTCGGTCATCAGGCCCCACAGTTCGTGGTAGGTCGCATCAACGGCATTGCCGAGGGCGATGACGTCCACGGAGGCGTCGATAAGCCCGCCTGCTTGAAGGTCCATGAGTTCGCCGATGATGTTGACGCGGGCGAGCTCGACGTCGTAAAGCCTGCGCCCTTGGGACAAGGGGGCGTGGAACTCACCCGTCTCCGCGTCGACAAGGTACGCGGAGAATTCGTCGGCGTCTCGGCGGAACAACGTGTTAGACAGCGACACGTCGCCCCAATAGAAATTCAGCAGGTGGAGGCGTACAAGCAGAACGGCGAGCGCGCGGATGAGCTTATTGACCGTCTCCGGGCCGAGCGCGCGGCTGAACACGTCGCGGTACGGCAGGGAGAACTCCAAGTGCTCAGTGACCAGGCACGGAGTGAGCTCCTCGTCGCGTGCGTCGTCGGTGCGGTGCGCGATCACTGCGACCGGCTTCACGCACGGAATGTCGAGATCCCGGAGCTTCTTCAACGTCCGGTACTCGTGATAAGCGACGGACTCGCCGATCTCCTTGATCGCTAGCGCCAATCCGCCTGCTGAAATGAGCCGCACCGTGTGGCGCGAAATACCGCGCGGGTACGCCGCGAGCAGCTCTTCAGGCCAGTCCGCGAGAGGAACAGCCCACGGCAAGCCAAGCAGAACTTGTGCATACGCCGGCGACTGGACGCTCATTTTCTCGGACATGGACTGCTCACCTCACGGCGCGCGGCAGGCGCCTAGATCCTCTTTCCGGTCGCCTTGGAGAACACGTGGAGTCCGCCCTCGTTGACAGCGACGTGGATGATGTCGCCGCCCTTGATGCCGGACATCGGTGCCACGCGCACGACGATCTTGCCCGCTACGGAATCGTCGGTGCCCTCTTCGCGCCACTCGCCGCCCACGAGGTGGCCGTAGATATAGGAATCGGAGCCGAGCTCCTCCGTGAAGTCGACCTCGATGGGAACGGTGTGCTCGGTGCTCTCCGGCACGACGGTGAGCGCCTCCGGGCGGAAGCCGAGGATGACCTGGCCGTTGTCTTCCGGAGTCAGGGCCTGGACATGCTCGGGCGCGAGCGGAATCGACGCACCGCCGAGCTTGGCCACATTGCCCTCGACGTTGAAGGTGGACAGGTTCATTGCCGGCGAACCGATGAAGCCGGCGACGAAGACGTTATCCGGGTGTTCGTAGAGTTCGCGCGGGGTGCCCACCTGCTGCAGCACGCCGAAGTTGAGCACGGCGATACGGTCGCCCATCGTGAGCGCCTCAGTCTGGTCGTGCGTGACGTAGATCGTGGTGACGCCCATCCGGCGCTGCAAGCTGGCGATCTGTGTGCGGGTCTGCACACGCAGCTTGGCGTCCAGGTTGGACAGCGGCTCGTCCATGAGGAAGACCTGCGGTTCGCGCACGATCGCACGGCCCATGGCCACACGCTGGCGCTGACCGCCCGAAAGGGCCTTCGGCTTGCGGTCCAGGTACTCCGTCAGATCGAGGGTCTTCGCGGCTTCCTCGACACGGCGATCGATATCGCTCTTGTCCATGCCCGCAATCTTGAGGGCAAAGCCCATGTTCTCGCGCACGGTCATGTGCGGGTACAGCGCATAGTTCTGGAAGACCATCGCGATATCGCGGTCCTTCGGGGACTCGTGCGTGACATCGCGGTCGCCGATCAGGATACGGCCCTCATTCGTTTCCTCCAGGCCCGCGAGCATGCGCAACGCGGTGGACTTGCCGGAACCAGAGGGGCCGACGAGAACGAGGAACTCACCGTCTGCAATTTCAAGATCAAGCTTATCGACGCTCGGTTTAACCGCCTTCGGATAAATCCTCGTCGCCTTGTCGTAGGTCACTGTGGCCATGTGCTTCTCCTCTTCCGGCGGGCGCGAACCGCCACCGGTCATCCATATTTCAAACCTTAGTTTGACCCTAACACCAGCTGGCCTGCACTAAGTAGCTCACCTGCTCAAAGGTTTGTGCCCTTTTCCCCCCGCGTTTACTCTCGTGGACATGACATCGCATCGTGTTAGCGTGATTGACCTGTTCAGCATCGGCATCGGCCCGTCGTCCTCGCACACCGTTGGCCCGATGCGCGCCAGCACCGCATTCGTGGAGAAACTCGGCCAGCTCCCCTCGGAAGTTCACATTGAACTGCGCGGTTCTCTCGCCGCCACCGGTGTCGGCCACGGCACCGACCGCGCCGTCCTCCTCGGCCTGGTGGGCTACACTCCCCTGACTACCGACCAGACCGTCGAGCCTGTCCCGGGAACACCGATTCCCGCGAAAGGCACCATCTCGGGCCCCGACGGTACTGTCACCTACGAGCTCACCTTCAACCCGAAGCCCGTCGCCGAACACCCCAATTGCCTCATCTTCGACGCATGGGCCGCTGACGGCACCCGCCTGGCCAGCCGCACCGAGTACTACTCCGTGGGCGGCGGCTTCATCATGGACCGCGCCGAGATGAACGAAGCCACCTCCGAAGGAGCCAGCACCGGCATCGCCGCTGCTACCGCAGTCGCTGAGGCGGAGGCTGAAGAGGCAGCTGGATCCGGGGCAGCTGACTTAGACGACGGCACATACGCTTATGATTCCTCCGCGGACCTCTTGGCTGTCTGCGACGACACCGGTCTGAGCATCGCCGAGGTCATGGCCCACAACGAAACCATCCAGCGCGGCGTGACCGAGTACACCACCCACTTGGACGAGGTCTGGTCCGTGATGCAGGAATGCGTGAAAAACGGCATCACCACCGACGGCTCCCTACCCGGCGGCCTCAACGTCCGCCGTCGCGCCCCGCGCATGCACGCGATGCTCACCAGTGAGCAGCAGCGCCACAACTCCGAGGGACTCGACGCGATGGAGTGGGTGAACCTCTACGCCTTGGCCGTCAACGAGGAGAATGCCGCCCACGGCCGCGTTGTCACTGCCCCGACCAACGGCGCCGCCGGCATCATTCCCGCCGTGATGCACTACTGCCGGGACTTCACCGCCGATTTCACCCCGGAGCGCGCCCGGGAATTCCTGCTCACTGCCGGTGCCGTCGGCGCGATCATCAAGACCAATGCCTCCATTTCCGGTGCCGAGGTCGGCTGCCAGGGCGAAGTCGGCTCCGCCTCCGCCATGGCCGCCGCAGGCATGTGCGCCATCCTCGGCGGCACACCTGCCCAGGTGGAAAACGCCGCGGAGATTGCCCTCGAGCACAACCTCGGACTCACCTGCGATCCAGTCGGCGGCCTTGTTCAGGTCCCATGCATCGAGCGCAATGCCATCGGTGCCGTCAAAGCCATCAACGCCGCCCGCCTCGCCAAATGGGGCGACGGCACCAATATCGTCTCCCTCGACGACGCCGTGGAGACCATGGCCGCCACCGGCCGCGACATGATGACCAAATACAAGGAGACCTCCGTCGGCGGCCTCGCCGTCCAGCTCGGATTCCCGGTGAATATCACCGAGTGCTAGCCCCACTATGAGGCTTGGTTGGGCGTCTCTGGGTGCAGGGTGGATTTGGATGACGTTGCTTCCATGTCAACCAAAACTGACCCGGGGAAACAGGTAGCCGATCCCCGGCGAGAAGAAAGAAGATCCACGCGGGAATCTGACCGCGGTCGGCGGCCGCCTCCCGGCCGGCGATCAAAACGCCGCTGGGGCCCAATAAAGGGCAGGCCCGATTGCCCCCTAGCGTTCCGTGACCTCTGGGGCGGTATCGTCCTCCGGGAGGAAGATGGCGTCAATGATCGCGCCGGTGTCGAGGGAGACAGTCTTCTGCGACTGGTTTTCGAGGTTCTTCACGGTGATCTCGCCGGCTTCGAGCTCGCGGTCGCCCAGGACGAGTGCGGTGTGGGCGCCGGAGCGGTCCGCACCCTTCATGGCGCCCTTGAGGCCGCGGCCGCCGTACGCCATGTCGGCGGAGATGCCGTTGAGGCGGAGTTCGTCGATAAGCTTGGCCATTTTCTTGGTCGCTTCGGGGCCAATTCCGACGCCGTAAACCTGGACGCGCTGGTCGACCCCATCGAGGGTGACGCCTTCGGCTTCGAGGGCAAGGACAGCACGGTCGACACCGAGACCGAAGCCGATGCCGGACAGGTCTTGGCCGCCGATCTGGGCCATGAGGCCGTCGTAGCGGCCGCCGCCGCCGATGCCGGACTGTGCGCCGAGGCCGTCGTGGACGAATTCGAAGCAGGTCTTGGTGTAGTAGTCCAGGCCACGGACCATGCGCGGGTTGATCACGTACTCGATGCCGAGGTCGTCGAGGGAGCCGGTGACGGTCTCAAAGTGCTCGCGGCACTCGGCGTCTAAGTGGTCGAGCATCAGCGGAGCGTCGGCGGTCATCTCCTGGACCTCCGGACGCTTGTCGTCCAGTACGCGCAACGGGTTGATCTGGGCGCGGTGGCGGGTCTCTTCGTCCAGCGGCAGATCGAGGAGGAAGTCCTGGAGCTTCTGGCGGTAGGCCGGGCGGCAATTCCGGTCGCCGAGGCTGGTCAGCTCGAGACGGAAGCCGGTCAGGCCAATGGAGCGGTAGCAGCGGTCGGCGAGGGCGATGACCTCGACGTCGAGAAGCGGATCGTCGACGCCGATCGCCTCGACACCGACCTGCTGCAGCTGACGGTAGCGACCGGCCTGCGGGCGCTCGTAGCGGAAGAACGGGCCGTAGTAATTGAGTTTGACGGGCAGCTGGCCGCGATCGAGATTGTGCTCGATCACCGAACGCATGACACCTGCGGTGCCTTCTGGGCGCAGGGTGACGGAGCGGTCGCCGCGGTCGGCGAAGGTGTACATCTCCTTAGAGACGACATCGGTGGACTCCCCCACGCCGCGGGCAAAGAGGGTGGTGTCTTCGAAGACAGGCAGCTCAATGTGCTGGTACCCGGCGAGATGCGCCTGATTCACAAACTCGGAACGGACCGCGTGGAACGTGGCGGATGCCGGCGGAACATAATCCGGCACGCCCTTCGGCGCGGACAGGGGCTGGAACTTCTCGGCTTTCTGCTGGGTATCGCTCACGCCGGTCGATCTTAGCGCGAACGGCCTGCGGCGCTGAGATACGGGTTTGTGGTGCGTTCTTGTGCCACTGTGGTCGCAGGCCCGTGGCCGGGCAGAACAGTGAGCTCATCGTCGAGATCCCACACGGGGCCGGCGAGTGTGCGGTCCATCGCGGCCGGGTCGCCCAAGGGAAGGTCCGTGCGGCCGATGGAACCGGCGAACAGCACGTCGCCGGCGAAGACGACTTGCTCGTCGGATGCAGCAATGAGCAGGCACGACCCCGGCGAGTGCCCCGGGGCGTGGACGATACGGAAGTCCATGCCCGCGAACGTCATGGTCTCCCCCGCTGTAAGGTGCCGCAGGTCCTCGGGTTGCTTCATGGAGTCGACCTCGAAGATCCGACCGAAGTCGCCGGGCGCGCCCCACTGCGGATCGAGCATCACCTCATCGTCGGGGTGGATGTAGACAGGCACACCGAACTCGGCACAGTCACGGGTGTGGTCGATGTGGCCGTGGGTGAGCACGACGGCGACGAGCTCCGCACCCTCGTCTTCGACGATCTTCATGACCTGGGCGTGGGAGTCCTTGCCCGGGTCAATGACGAAAGCCTCGGGCTTAGAGCCCGAGGCGGTGACGACGTACGTGTTGGTGCCGAACGGTCCTGCGGTGAATCCTGCGATCTGCATGGCCGCCAGTCTAGACGGCCCGCGCGGATCAGCCGCTGGCCCCACTAATTAAGAAAGTGCCTCCACGGCGGCATCGTAGTCGGGCTCATCGGCGATGTCGTCTACGAGATGAGTGTGGATGATCTTGTGGTCCGCATCGGTGACCACCACGGAACGCGCGAGCAGCCCCTTGATCGGCGAACCTTCCATGATGATGCCGTAGTCCTCACCGAAGGTGGAGCGGAACGCGGAGGCGCTGACGACATTGTCGATGCCCTCGGCACCGCAGAAACGCTGCTGCGCGAACGGCAGGTCCTTGGACACGCACAGGACGACAGTGTTGTCGAGGCCCGCGGCGAGCTCGTTGAAGCGGCGCACGGACTGGGCGCACACGCCGGTGTCAATGGACGGGAAGATGTTCAGAACGATGCGCTTGCCAGCGAAATCAGCGTCGGTGACGGCATTCATGTCCCCGCCGACGAGCTCGAAGGACGGAAGCTTCTCGCCTACTGCGGGCAGATCGCCAGAGGTGGTGGTCGGTTCATTGCGGAAAGAAATGTCAGCCATGGCGCCCAGCATAAATAAAGGCCGAGCCGCACGCACTGGCGTCCGCACAACGGCTGATACTGTAATTACCCATCTGACCACTCACACCTACCGATGGAGGCCGAAGTCCGTGAGCAATAACGCGCAGCGCGGCAAAGACGCTCTGAAGGAACTCGACCGCGAGCTCAAGGCCCGCGACCGCAAAGAGAAGAACAAGCCCTGGTCGATCGCGGCCATGGCGCTGCTGGTCATCGCCCTCGTCGGCGGCGGCATCTACCTGGCAGCGACCTGGGGCTCGGACGAGGACGTCGTCGCCGAGGACCAGAACGAGGAGCAGCAGGACCAGGAGCAGCCGGAGGAGATGGAGCCGGTCGCATTGAAGAAGAAGCGCTCCGAGCCGCTCGATCCGACGGTCACCTGCACCTACACCGAGGACGGACAGGGCGAGTTCTACAAGGGCCTGCCCGAAGCAGAAGGCGTATCGACGGAGGGCACCGTCGACGTCACCCTCGACACCTCCGCCGGCCCCATCGGCCTGACCCTGGACCGCTCCGTCTCGCCGTGCACGGTCAACGCGATCGAGTACCTGGTCAAGGAGGGGTACTACAACGACACCGTGTGCCACCGCCTGACCACTGAGGGCCTCCACGTCCTGCAGTGCGGCGATCCGAGCGGCACCGGCAGTGGCGGCCCGGGCTTCCAGTTCGCGGACGAGTACCCGGCCGACGACCCGGCGGAGAAGGAGAACCAGAACGTCCTCTACGAGCGCGGCACCATCGCCATGGCGAACTCGGGCCCGAACACCAACGGCTCCCAGTTCTTCCTCAACTACGGCGATTCCCCGCTCCCGCCCGCGTACACCTACTTCGGCACGATCAACGAGGAGGGCCTGGCCACCCTCGACAAGATCGCCGAGGCAGGCATCGCTGAGCCGGAGTCCGAGGAAGAGGCCATGATGGCGAACCCCGGCGACGGCGCCCCCAAGGAGGAAGTGAAGATCAACAGCGCATCGATCGCTTAATCTCCGCTATCCCCACCCCGTCCAGTGTGAGCTTACTCACATTGGGCGGTTTTTCATTGCCCGAGCTTAAGGTTGCCGTAATCACGGCCAGCGCGCATACAGCTTATCGACGCCCACCCCTCCCCCTCTCCCATATTTCCCGCTTCAACTGTGTGTCTGTACAAATTCTCCGTCGCCAGAGCCTGAGAACGCGTCCGCCAAACCAGTCCCATTAGTCCCATTCGGCACATATTTTGACTACAAACACTTAAGAAAAGCCTGAGAGCCAGTCCCCCTACCTGGATAACCGCTCGTTAAAGCCCTTGCAGGGCCTATACCCCGACTGTAGAGTGTTCCACGTCATTGAGAGCTTCTTTCTGAAAGGGACATTCATGAAGATCCGCAAGAGCATCCTCGCTGCTGCCACCGCAGCTACCGTTTCCGTCTCCGGCGTCGTCGCTGCTCCGGCTTTCGCAGCTGAGCCGGCTCCGAAGGACGAGACCCCCGTCACCGCCGAGGGCACCAACGCCGACCAGCCGAAGGACGACGACAAGGCCGACCAGCCGAAGGACGACGACAAGGCCGACCAGCCGAAGGACGACGACAAGGCCGACCAGCCGAAGGACGACGAGGGCAAGGACAACACCGACCAGGACAACGGCAAGAAGAAGTCCTTCGGCGACAAGCTAAAGGCTAACTCCTCCGACAAGGATGGCGACTGGGATCCGAAGGCTATCACCGCTTGGATCAGCGTCTTCACCGCAGTCCTGGGTCTGGTCGGCTCCGTGCTCACCTTCGCTCAGAAGAACTTCAAGCTGCCGTTCTAAGGCTGCGCCGAGCATCTAGCTCACACGCCTATACCGCCACGACGCTGCGTCGTGGCGGTTTTCGCGTCTTTAGGCTTCTAAATCAGAGGTGCGCCGAGTCCGAGTTATCGGCTAAGCGTTGACACGGTAGACGTCGAAGACACCCTCGATATTGCGCACCTGGTTCATCAGCGTGCCCAACTGCTTGGTGTCGGAGACCTGGAAAGTGAACCGGACAGTGGCGATATGGTCGTCGTCGCAGTGGTGGTTGAAAGCAATGACTGGCAGCTTCTGCTCGTTGAGAACTCGGGTGAGCTCAGCCAGCAGGCCCTGTTTGTCAAGTGCTTCCAGTTGCATCGTCGCCGTGGACGCGCCCTGTCGGGAACCGCTGTTCCACTCCACCTGGATGAGTCGGGCTTGTTCCTGTTTGAGTTTCTCTGCGTTGGTGCAGTCGACGCGGTGGACGGACACTCCCCCGCCACGGGTGACGAAGCCGAAGATTTCATCGCCAGGCACGGGCTGGCAACAGCGGGCCAGTTTGGCCATCACATCGGGGGACCCCTCGACGAGGATGCCGGGGCCGTCGGTACGCGTCGGCGTTTTGAGCTCCGCGATGGGCGCGCGTGCGGCAAGCGCGTCGACGGCGTCGTCCTCATCGCCGAACATCTCCACCAGCAGGCTGACCACATGCTTCGCAGAGGTCTGGCCGGAACCGATCGCGGTGTAGAGGGCATCGACACCGTCGTAGTGGAGCTGAGTAGCCACCTTGTTCATCGAGTCAGCCGTGAAGAGGCGGTGCAACGGCAAACCGCCGCGCTGGACCTCCGCGGCCAAGGCATCGCGACCAGCCTCGAGGTGCTCTTCGCGGCGTTCTTTCGCGAACCACTGGCGGATCTTGCTCTTGGCGCGCGGTGAGACGACGAAGTCTTGCCAGTCGCGCGACGGGCCCGCATTCGCGTCCTTTGATGTGAAGACCTCGACACGGTCACCTGACTTGAGTGTGGATTCAAGCGCGACGAGCTTGCCGTTGACCTTCGCGCCAATGCAGCGGTGGCCGACCTCAGTGTGCACCGCGTAGGCGAAATCGACGGGTGTCGAGTCCGCCGGCAAGTTGATCACGTCACCTTTCGGGGTGAAGCAGAAGATCTGCGCGGAGGTGAGATCGTAGCGCAGGGAATCAAGGAACTCGTTCGGATCCGCTGCTTCCTTCTGCCAGTCGAGCAACTGACGCATCCACGTCATTTGATCCAGCTCAGCCTGGTCGCCCTTGTGGGAGCCCTTCGTTTCCTTGTACCGCCAGTGAGCGGCCACGCCGAATTCGGCGTTGTAGTGCATCTCATGAGTGCGCACCTGGATCTCCAGCGGGCGACCGGAATCTGTCATCACGGTGGTGTGGAGTGATTGGTAAACACCGAAGCGCGGGTTGGAGATGTAGTCCTTGAAACGCCCCGGCATCGCCGAATACAGCGAGTGCACGACACCGATGGCGGCGTAGCAGTCGCTGACATTATCCACCAGGACGCGAATGCCCACGAGGTCGAAGATCTCGTTGAAGTCGCGGCCGCGGACCACCATTTTCTGGTAAATCGACCAGTAGTGCTTCGGGCGTCCCATGACCTCGGCCTTGACGCCGTTTTGTTTTAGCTCGGCCTGGATTTCACCGGTGACTTCTTTCAAAGCCCGGTCACGCGAGGGGGCGCGCTCAGCGACGAGGCGGACGATCTCCTCGTACTTCTTCGGGTACAGGATCGCGAATGCGAGGTCCTCGAGCTCCCATTTCACTGACGCCATGCCGAGGCGGTGCGCCAGCGGGGCAATGACTTCAAGGGTTTCACGCGCTTTTTTCTGCTGCTTCTCCGGCGGCAGGAAGCGCATGGTGCGCATATTGTGCAGACGGTCGGCGACTTTGATCACCAGTACTCGCGGATCCTGCGACATGGCCACGATCATCTTGCGGATCGTCTCGGCCTCAGCAGCGGCGCCGAGGGCGACTTTGTCGAGCTTGGTCACACCGTCGACGAGCCGGGCGACCTCCGGGCCGAAATCATTCGTGAGATCGTCGAGGGAGTATTCGGTGTCCTCCACTGTGTCGTGGAGAAGCGCGGCCATGATCGTGGTCGTGTCCATACCGATCTCAGCGCAGATCGTCGACACAGCCAGCGGGTGGGTGATGTACGGGTCACCGGACTTGCGCTGCACGCCCTCGTGCAGGCGCTCCGCCGTCTCATAGGCGCGCGAGATATCCTCGACGCTCGCCTTCGGGTGGTATTTGCGGTGGATCGAGTACAGCGGCTCGATGACCGGATTAGTTTTCGGTCGCCCACCGGTGAGCGACCGGGCGAGCCTGGCCGACACACTGCGCATCGACGAACCGGTGGTGCGCCGCTGCGATCGATCTTGGGACGTCATGCGCCCACTTTAAGCCACACGGTCAGTTCTATGCTGCGTCGCCGTTACTTTGGTTCAGAACGACCAGGGGAATACCGTCCAAGCGTTCGCGGCCACCAAGGCCAGAGACCTCGAGAACGACGACGCAACCGGCGACGATTCCGCCAGCACGCTCAATCAGATCGCGGGCGGCGTGGAGGGTACCGCCGGTAGCCAAGACATCGTCGACAAGCACGATGCGCTTTCCTTCGATATTCATGCCTTCCGCGGGAATCTCCAGCGCGGCGGTGCCGTATTCGAGGGAGTATTCCTCGCTGATCACCGGCGGCGGCAGCTTGCCCTTCTTGCGGATCGCCAGGATGCCGAGGCCCATGTCGTACGCGACGGCAGAGCCGAGGAGGAAGCCACGCGCGTCGAGGCCGCCGATCATGTCGGCGCCGAGGTTCTTGGAGGCTTCCGCCATCTCGGCGATGACGACTTTCAGAGCCGCGCCGTCAGCGAGCACCGGCGTCAGATCCTCGAAGAGCACGCCTTCTTCAGGGAAGTCCTGCACATAGCGCATCTTCTCGGCCAAGGCCTCGCGGGCGGTGCGGTACGTGGGTTGAACAGAGTTCTCTGGGGAGGTCATGGTCTACTTGTCGTCTTTCTGTTCCGGTGTGGGTTCCAAACCGGGAACGTGCCAGCGGTCCATGTTCCAGCCGATCCCGACAGGGCCAGTGTAGACCACCACGTTCTTGATGCTGTTGTCCACGATGAAGGTGCGCGGCTGAGCAGACAGCGGAATAGACGGCACCTCGTCCCACAGGCGTTTTTCCTCCGCGCGGAGGCTTTGGAGTTCCTCGGAGCGTGAGGTCGCGGATTCATATTCCATCATCGGGTCGACGGCGCCGAGGAAGGCATCGATTTTGCCGCCGCGGTCGAGCTCGCCTTGCTCATTCCAGGTCGGCTCCTCGGTGAGGAGATCTCCGCGTGTCTTGCCGTTGGCAGTCACGTCAGTGATCGTGATGCCGGCGGGCTCGCACGATTTCTTCATCGCTTCGACCATGGCAGCCATCCGCTTATTCGGCGCGTTGTAACCGACGTGCAGCTCAAGTCCAGAGGCGACGCTGGCACCCTCGATATCGACGCCGAGGTGCGGGTCCGCAATATCGGCGAGGCGACGCGACATCGGGTCATTCTGGGTAAGCACGTGCACGGGTGACGGCGGGAGCTCGATGCCGGCTTCGCGTGACGACGCCTCCGCCACCGCCCGAATGTCGATGCACTTGGCCAGAGCCTGCCGGTTGTCGTGATACGCCCACGAACCTGCGTCGGCGAAAACGAGCGTGTCGGTCATCTCGCCGATGACGGTCTGTAGTTCTTGGTGGCTCTCCGGGGAGTCCGAGTCTGCTCCATCGTCAGAAGGTGTCTCCCCCGCTGCGCTCGCCTCGGAGGCATCTGCTTGTTGGCCGTCCTTGCCCGTGCGCACATCGTCGGCGTTGGCACCCTGATCGGGCTCAGGCGGAGCCTCGTACCAATCCGGATTGTGATCGCTCAGGTCACCGACCATGAGTGCGCCTGCTTCCTGGAGTTCCGCGGAATCCTTGGACGCCGGCCACACAACGACCTTCGGCACCTCGGGGGCATCGCCGTAGTATTTCTCATTGGCGACGAGGACGACCTCGCCTTCCTCCCCGATCGATTCGATCTTGTACGGGCCATAAGACACCTGAAGCTCAGGATCGAATTTGCGGAGGCCGTAACCGAAGCGCCACACCTCGGCAGTGCGGGCGAACAGATCCGGGTCGCCGGACTGGAGGCCGGTGGTGAAATCGGCGGTCTCCATGCCGAGGCGCTTAGCGATGGCGTGGGCGGGAAGCACCGTGCCCGCACCGAAAAGCTCGCGCCAGCGGCCACCCTTGCCCGGCTGGAAGACGACGGTGAATTCCTTGGAGCCCGGCGTGCAGTCGACACGCTCGACCTGCTCCATCTGCGGCATGTGAGAGGAGAAGACATCCGGGTTGGAACCGGCGGCAAAAGCGAGGGCATAGTCGTCGCATGTCACCGGAACACCGTCGGAGAATTCGGCTTGATCCGACAAGGTGTAAATGACCTGTCGTTGCGGGCCCGGCAATACCTGCGTGGACACAAGGTCGGTATTCGGGATGCGCTGGCCGGACGGCCCGGGAATGAATGCCCCCGGGAACATGCGTCCGGAAAGACGCTGCATCTTCAAAGAATCGCCGATCTTCGTCGCCGCATTCGTGGTAATCAGCGGAACGGGTAGCTGGTACCCGAAATAGTCCAAGGCGGTCTGGTCCGTGGGCTCCTGCTCAGAATCGGAGCACCCCGCCATGAAGGTGGCTGCTGCGGTAAGCAGGGCGGCAACGCGCACAGAATTCTTTCGTCGCGTCCGATGTCCCGCCGTGGTTTTCATGGGAGTGTTCACGGTGTGCTCCTCTCGCCCTGTCTAATCCTCATCTACTTGCCACGGTGCACTACTTCTGGTTCGGCCGCCACGTTGCGGCGGACTGGCGTGCTGGCTCCGTCACGTGCGTTTCAGCGTCAAGGCGAGAAGAGGAACGCGGGGAAGTCACAGTGCGCTTCGCGGACACCGCTTCAGCCACGTCGTCGTTCTGCTCGGAGGTGGAGGAATCGGCGGAAGCAGAGGTGTCGTCGATAAGCTCACTCTCGCTCTTGCCCGCGCGGTAGTCAGCGACCTTCTTGTTGTGCTCCTTGTACTGGCTCTGCGCGTTGGTGAGAGTGACCAGCAGGGCGCTAGCGAGGAACAGGGAGGAGATAACGCCTTCCACGACGCCGATCAGCTGAATCAGTGCGAGGTCCTGGAGGGTGCCCACGCCGAGCAGCCACACAGCGACGATCATGAGCGCGATGATCGGCAGCGCCGAGATCACAGAGGTCGAAATCGAGCGCATCAATGTCTCGTTGACTGCGAGGTTGGTCTCTTCCGCGTAGGTCGAACGGCGCGAATCGAGCACGCCCTCGGTGTTCTCCTTGACCTTGTCGAACACGATGACGGTGTCGTAAAGGGAGAACGTCAGCACGGTCAGCAGACCGATGATCATGGCCGGGGTGACTTCGATGCCGAACAGGGCGTAGATGCCCATGATGACCACGGCGTCGAAAAGCAGGGCGACCATGGCTGCGATCGCCATATTGCGCTGCAGACGCAGGGCGACGTAGATCGCGGCGGTGACGAGGAAGATCAACATCGACAGCAGCATGCGGTTCGTGATCGTCGAACCCCATGACTCGGACACCGTGGAATCGCCGATCGCGTCCGGTGTCGCCTCACCAGTAGCGTCCTTCGGCTGGTAGGCGTTGTAGATCGCCTCGCGTGCGCTGTCGATTTGCTCCTGGGACAGGTGCTCGGAATTGATTTCCAGCGTGCGCGAATCACCCGCGCCGACGATCTGGGTCAGCTCCGGAGTCACGCCCGTTGCATCGACAAAAGTCTCCTCAACCTGCTCGACGACGAGTTCGCCGGCTGGCATCGACATCTTGGTGCCGCCCTCGAAATCGATACCGAGGTTGAAGCCGCGCAGCAGCATCGCAGCAGCGGAGATGACCACCAGAGCCACGGCGATGATGTACCAGAGCTTGGAGCGGCCGATGAAGTCGATCGCGCCCTTGCCTTCGTAAAGGCGCTCGATGCCCTTCGTGTGCGTTGCGGTCTCGTGTTCCGCTGCGGCAGTGCCTTTCGCAGCGCCGTTGCTTGCCGACGAATCAGCTGCGGCGTTCAGTGAGGTGGTCATGATTATTTCTCCTCTTTCCTGGTTGCCGTGGGCGTGGCGGTGTCGGTGTCTTCGTCCTCATCTACTGCTGTGACAGTATCCGCGGCGGTCAGAGTCGCAACGGTGGAACCGCCGGCGGCGGCGTTGCTCGTCGACGTGGAGTTGATGGTGGACGCTTCACTCGGCTTTGTCTCGGTAGCGCGTGCAGCATCGGACTTGGTCTCTGCGTCCGCACTCCGCTTGGAACGACGCGCGGTGACGGTCTTGCCGCGGCCGGCCTCAAAGGCCTTGGCCATCCCGTTGACAGACGGCTTAGCCCAGAACGAGCTGCGCGAAGCCAGGATCATCAGCGGTGCGGTGATCAAGAACGTCACCAGCAGGTCGAAGATCGTGGTCAGACCCATGGTGAAGGCGAAGCCCTTGACCTCACCGACGGCGAGGAAGTAGATCACGACTGCACCGATGAGGGTGACCATATTGCCTGTGACGATCGTTTCCTTCGCGCGATCCCAACCGTTGAGCGTCGCCGAGCGGAATGTTCTGCCGCGACGCACCTCGTCCTTGATGCGCTCGTAGAGGACAACGAAGGAGTCGGCGGTGGTACCGATACCGATGATCAAACCGGCGACACCGGACAGGTCCAGCGTGTAGCCGATCCAGCGGCCCAGCAGGACCAGCGCGCCGTAGACGAGCAGCCCCGCGGTCGCCAGAGTGAACAGGGAAATGAGGCCGTAGAGGCGGTAGTACACGAAGACGAAGATGGCAACGAGTGCCAGACCGACCAGGCCCGCAATGATGCCCGCCTTTAGGGAAGCGACACCGAGTGACGGCGGAACGGTCAGCGCGGTGCCACCCGGTTCACCGTTCTCACCAGCGAAGGAGAGCGGGAGTGCGCCGTAACGCAGGTTATTCGCTAGGTTCTCGGCTTCTTCCTGGGTGAACTGACCGGTGATCGAGGTTGCAGAGCCGACCGGCGTCGGCGACTTGATCTCCGGTGCAGAGATCACCTGGGAATCCAGGGTGATCGCGATCTGCTGACCAACCATGGCCGCAGTCAGCGCTGCCCAGGTAGAAGAACCATTGTGTTCGCCTTCCTGCTTGAAGGCGAAGTTGATCTCCATCTGGCCGGTCTCTGGATTGATGCCACCGGTAATGGGGCGATTGGTGTCGATCTCGCTACCGGTCAGACGCGGTCCGTCCTCGTCCTCGACGCCCTGGAGCAGCGGCACCGGGTCGAGCAGCAGCGCCTGGCCCTGGCTAGGATCGCAGGCCACGAGCGGGCGCTTCGGATCGTCAGTGCCCGCCAGCGGGTCCACCGGCGCCGGCTTTTCGGGGTCGGCCGGGGTGCACTTCATCAGCCAGGATGCCGCCTGAAGCTTCGTCATGTCATCGGACTGGCGGTCCTCGCGCAGCATCGCCGTTGCTTCCTTGCGCAGATCCGATGCTTCGAGGGAGTTGTCCGGCTCCGGCTTCGGGTCGGCGGTGATCTCCGGTGCCTCGATCGGCTCGAGGTTTATCTCGGTGGTGGCTTCCCCGCCCTGCTCCTCCTGAGCTTTTTTCATCGCCTCGGCCTGCTGGTTGAAGGCGTCGGCGAATGTCTGCATCGACGACTGCGCTTCTTCCTTGGTGATCACGCGGTACTCGACCCAGCGGTTCGCCATGTCTTCCAAAACCTTCGGGAAGTTGACTTGGTCGGCCTGCTGGGTCGGCTGGGCGACCGGGCGGAACAGCAGCTGGGAGGTCTGGCCGATATTGCGCACATCGGCGGAATCCTCGCCGGAGACCGTGATCACCAGCGTGTTGCCGTCGACGACGACAGATGCGTCGGAGACACCCATGCCGTTGACGCGGTTCTCAAGAATAGTGCGCGCCTGGTCCAGCTGATCCTTCGTGGGCTCCTCCCCTTGCGGGACGAGCGTGACACGGGTGCCGCCGCGAAGATCGATGCCCAGTTTCGGCGACGCCTCACGGTCGCCCGTCAAGAAAATAAGGGCATAAGTGGCCACCAAAATGAGTGCGAATAGCGCAATGGCCCGTTTGGGCCACGCTCGCTTCGATCCTCCCTCTCGGGCTGACCGCCTGCCTGACGTTTTCGAAGTCACGTACGTGCTCTCCTCGTTAACCTGCTTTATCCACCTCAGGCGGCTACGTTCCCCGCAGTTGCGCGGTGACGGCTGCGGCTACCCGTGCAAGGTGGTTGTGCTTCTGTCGTCTCTTCCCCAGCCCCGGCGTACTCGCAATTCTGGGGCACTGATTCCCGGGCCGGGAAAGGTCCAGACAGTGATCGTACGTCATGGACGTGGAAATGATTAAGCCCGGCGTGCCTTTTCTTGATCGCACGCCGAGCTGCTGTGTCTTGCCGGTGGCGTCTGACGCCTACCGGTCGCCGTCTGCCGGATCAGTCTCGGTCTCGCGCACAGTGCTGCCTGTGCTGCCTGCGGCACCGTCGTTCTCAACCACCTTGTAGACACCCTCACGCTCCATCGTGACAACGATGCCGGGAGCCAGCTCGATGTCAACGGTGGTGTCACCAGCGGAGACGATGTCGCCGTGGAAGCCCGAGACGGTGATGATGCGGTCGCCGGCCTTCGCCTTGGCCTGGACGGCGCGGGCTTTCTCCACCCGCTTCCGGTTCATGCGCGCCAAAAACAAGCTCGGCAACGCGAACAGAACGAAGATTAGGAGAAGAGGTAAGTATTCCATGGTGAACCATTGTGGCACACCAATCCGAGAGGCTGGCAGCTAGTACAAGTGAAGCTGCCCCGGGGCTTCCGGCGGCGGTGTCATGCCGAGGTGGTGCCAAGCAGCGGCGGTGGCCACGCGTCCCCGTCCGGTGCGCGACATGAGGCCCGCACGCACGAGGTAGGGCTCGCAGACTTCCTCCACGGTGGAGGGCTCCTCCCCCACTGCGATAGCCAAGGTGGACACACCGACGGGGCCGCCACCGTGGCTCCGAATCAACGTGTCCAACACCGCACGGTCGAGACGGTCGAGGCCCAACTCGTCAACGTCGAACACGGTGAGAGCCTGCTGGGCTGCCTCCACGGTGACGGTTCCGTCGCCGTTGACCTCGGCCCAGTCGCGCACGCGGCGCAGCAGGCGGTTGGCGATGCGCGGGGTGCCGCGGGAACGCGAACCGATCTCCACCGCGGCATCGTGCTCGATCTCGACCCCGAGAATCGACGCCGCACGCGTGATCACATCGGTGAGGTCCTCCACGTCGTAGAACTCCATCTGCGCGGTGAAACCGAAACGGTCGCGCAGCGGTCCGGTGAGCATGCCGGCACGCGTGGTTGCGCCGACCAGAGTGAACGGCGGGATTTCCAGAGGAATGGAGGTCGCACCCGGGCCTTTGCCCACGATCACATCGATGCGGAAATCCTCCATGGCCATGTACAGCATTTCCTCGGCCGGGCGCGCAATCCGGTGAATCTCGTCGATGAAGAGCACATCGCCTTCCATCAGGTTCGACAGCATCGCCGCGAGGTCGCCGGCACGCTCAAGCGCGGGGCCGGAGGTCATGCGTAGCGACGTCCCGAGCTCCTGCGCCACGATCATCGCCATCGTAGTCTTGCCCAGACCCGGTGGGCCGGACAGAAGAATGTGGTCAGGGGTGACATTGCGCTTTTTCGCACCAGTGAGCACCAGGCTGAGCTGCTCGCGCACCTTCGGCTGGCCAATGAACTCGTCGATGGATTTCGGGCGCAGCGATTTCTCGAAGTCCTGCTCCCCGGTGTGCTCCGTCGCATCCACCGGCGAGTCCACCTGCCGGGCAAGGTCGGCCGGTAGCTCGAACTCTGTCTTCTCTACATCAGACATGTGCTGCACCCTCCATCTCCATGCCTTATGAAATCAGCTGCTTATTTCTTACCCAACCGGTTGAGCGCATTGCGCAGCAACGCCGAGGACTCCGCGTCCGGGGACTCGGCAGCAACAGCGTCGACCGCGCTGCGGGCGCCCTTTTCTGGAAAGCCCAGCCCGACGAGCGCTTCGACGACCTGTTCCGTCGCCAGCGACGCGCCCTGCGTCTGCGACGTGGCATTCTGCCCGGCAGCCTGACCTGGCTGCGTGCCGTACACCCCAGCGAGTTTGTCTTTGAGTTCCAGAACGAGGCGGTCAGCCATTTTCTTACCCACGCCGGGGATGGACTGGATCGTCTTCGAGTCACCGGCCGTAATGTGGCCGGCCAGTTCAGCAGGCTCGAAGACGGACAGAGATGCCAGCGCCAGCTTCGGGCCGAGTCCTGTGACCGAGGTCAGGCGATCGAACATCTCACGTGCATCGTCGTCGCTGAAGCCGTAGAGCGTCATCGCGTCTTCCTTGACCACCATCGTGGTCAGCACACGGGCGTTCTCACCGCGGGTCAGCCGACCCAGCGTCGGCGGGGTGGCTAGGAAGCGGTAGCCGACGCCGCCGCATTCGATCACGCCGTGATCCAAACCGATGGAGATGACCTCACCGTTGAGCGAATCAATCACTACTTCCAACTCCTTTTACCAGTCATATTCCCGGCAGCATTCCGTCCCGCGGCACCCGTCAACGTCGCCGCCGCCTGAGTGCGGGCCAACAACGGTGCGCGCCAGCAATGGCATACCCCGATGGCGAGCGCATCAGCTGCATCCGCTGGCTTCGGCGGCGCACCGAGCCCGAGAATGCGGGTGATCATAGCCGTCATCTGTTTTTTGTCCGCCCTGCCGTTGCCGGAGATAGCTTTTTTCACCTCTGAGGGCGTGTACATGTACACGGGAAGCCCGCGCTGTGCGGCGGCGAGCACCATCACCCCCACGGCATGGGCGGTGTGCATGACGGTGGAAACGTTGCTGCGTTCGAAAATACGCTCCATCGCGACAACATCTGGTTTGTAATCGTCCAGCCATTCGTTGACCGCATTAGACAAACGCAACAGGCGTTCAGGCAGCTCCGCATCAGACGGTGTGCGCACCACTCCGACAGCAATGGGAATCACCTGCCGCCCCTTGCCCGTTTGCAGCACGGAGAGACCGCACCGGGTCAACCCCGGGTCAATCCCCATCACGCGCAGGCCCTCCGTCGTAGTCACACATTTGTTCTACCACACGACCCAGACACCGCTCGCGAGCCATGCCGTTCCGCTTACAAGCCATGCCGTACCGAGCACGACAAAGCGGACCCGGCAACAGCCAGATCCGCTTCGGTAATGCTGTGCTCAGGCCCCGTCAACGACGCCTGCGCACGCTTTGTTCTACTCGTTGGCGAGTGCTTCAGCGACCTCGTCCGACATGGTCGAGTTGGTGTAGACGTTCTGGACGTCGTCGGCGTCCTCGAGCGCGTCGATAAGCTTCTCGAGCTTCTTCGCGGCCTCAACATCGAGATCGACCTCCACCGAGGCGCGGAAGTCCTGCTCCGTGTCCTCGATTTCGATGTCGGCCTCGCGCAGGGCATCACGCACGGCGTACATATCGGTCGCCTCGGAGACGACCTCGAAGTGCTCGCCCAGGTCGTTGACCTCTTCGGCACCTGCCTCGAGCACGGCCATCAGCACGTCATCTTCGGTCAGGTCGCCCTTGACCACGGTGTTCACACCCTTACGGCTGAACATGTAGGCGACCGAACCGGACTCGCCCAAGTTGCCGCCGTTCTTGGTCATCGCGGTGCGGACATCGGTGGCCGCACGATTGCGGTTATCGGTCAGGCACTGAATGAGCATGGCGACACCATTCGGGCCGTAGCCCTCGTAAGTGATGTCTTCCCAGTCGGAGCCGCCGGCTTCCTCGCCGGAGCCGCGCTTGCGGGCGCGCTCGATATTGTCCTTCGGGACGGAGGCCTTCATGGCCTTCTTCATCATGTCGTCGAGGGTGGGGTTGCCCGCCGGATCACCGCCGCCGGTGCGTGCCGCGACCTCGATGTCCTTGATCATCTTCGCCCACAACTTCGAGCGCTTTGCGTCGTTAGCGGCTTTCTTGTGCTTCGTTGTAGCCCATTTCGAGTGGCCTGCCATGCGCCATCTCCCCTTTCCTCCGGCTGAAGTTTCGGCTGTCCACTATACGCCCACCCCGGGAAACGACATTCAGGGGCGGACTAGTTGCGTTAGGAAAACGCCTTCCCGCCCTCTTTGAGCGTACGGGTGAGTCCTTCCTGCACGGTCATGGCGACAAGGTTGCCCTGCCTGTCGAAGATCCGGCCTTGGGTCAAAGCGCGTGCGCCGTGAGCGGACGGCGAGACCTGGTCATAGAGCATCCACTCGTCGGCGCGGAACGGGCGCATGAACCACATGGCGTGGTCGAGGGACGCCATCTGCACCTTGTGATCGCGGTGCGGCACCAGCGCGGAGTGCAGCAGCGTCAGGTCCGACATGTAGGCCAGGGTGCAGATGTGGAAGGTCTGATCGTCGGGAAGCTCACGCTTCGACCTGAACCACACGACTTGTTGGCTGGGCGTGTACGGGTTGTGCTCGAATTGGTCGTCGGGCACGACGCGGACGTCCCAGTCCTTTGCCCACATGGAGAAGAATTTCAACGGTCCATCGGTCTCCTCGAGCGGCACGACATTGTCCGGTTCGGGCACGGTCCGCATCGCATCGGAGTGCTCGATACCTTCGTCATCGGTGATGTGGAAGCTCGCTTCGAGCGAGAAAATCGTTTTCCCACCTTGAACCGCGTCGACGATGCGTGTGGCGAAGCTGCGTCCATCGCGCACGCGGTTGACAACGAAGACGATGTCCCGGTCCGCCTGACCGGGGCGGATGAAATAGCTGTGCAGGGAGTGGACGAGCTTGCCGTCCTCGACCGTCTTGGTCGCCGCCGACAGCGCCTGCGCCGCCACCTGGCCGCCGTAGGTGCGCTGCAGTCCGGAGTAGACGCTGGTGCCGCGGAAGACGTTGTCGTCCAGCTGCTCCAGATTCAAAATATTGTCGATGCTGGGAATGTCGAATGGCATGGGTCACAGCTTAAACGGCGCGCCCGCTTCACGGCCGTGAAATTCCGGCATTGGTGCCGTGCCGGCGAGCCGCAATGCGCGCACTCCGGGTTTCAGCCGCACCGCGCGTGTGGCGGCAACGGCGCCGTTGTACAGGCGCAGGGAGAGCTCAACACGGTCTTCCGCGACGGCCAGCGCTGTTCGCGCCGCTTCATCGTCACGGGTATTCGCAACAATGTCGGCGACGGCATCCCGATGCTCGACCGCTGAGTCGAGCGCTGCCCGGGCCCGGTCAAGCCGGATATGCAGACGGTCGAGCCGGCGTGCGGTGAGAATCGCCCACACCACGACAGCGAGCACAACGAATACCAGTGCCACTATCAGCACAGACACACCGCTCATCACGCACTCGCTCCCCCGCCAGCTGCGGCTTCGTAGACAGCTTCGACCCGCCCCGCGACGACATTCCAGTCGAAATTCCGAGCACGCTGCGTCCCAGCGGCCGCAAGTTCAGCGCGGGCTGCAGGATCGCGGACCAATCGCTGCAGGGTCACCGCGAGGGCGTTCGCATCCCCCACCGGGAACAGGGCGCCCGCGGGGGTATCGCTATCCGCCGCGCACACATCGGCGAAGGCTTCGATATCGCTAGCCACGACCGCGCATCCCGCCGCCATCGCTTCAACGAGCACGATGCCGAAGGATTCGCCGCCCGTATTCGGCGCGACATAAAGATCGGCCGATGCGAGCAACCGCGCTTTCTCAGCCTCACTCACGCGCCCAACGAATTCCACATTCGCCGGCGCAGCAACAGGACGGCCGGAACCGCCACCGATCACGGTCACGCGCGGTGCATCATCCATGATCGACAGCGCATCCAGAAGAATCGGCAGACCTTTACGTGGCTCGTCATAGCGCCCCAGAAAGACGATGTGCGCGTCTCCTTCAGGTGCATCGCTTATCGACGCCGCAGTTGCCGTCCCCCGCGCCCTGCGTGCCTCCCGGTAGATGCTCGTTTCCACTCCATTCGGAATGAGCAGCGGGTCCCCGCCGAGTTGCTCCACCTGCCAGCGGCGCGACATCTCGCTCACGGAAATGCCCGCCTGAATCTTCTCGAGCGTCGGGCGCAAGACCGGTCGCACGAATTGCAGTGCGCGCGATGACGTCGCAGAGGCATGGTAGGTAGCCACGACCGGTTCGGAGGCCAGAAGCAATGCGGCGAGGGAATAACTCGGCGCATTGGGCTCGTGGATGTGAACGACATCGAATCCGCCCTCGCGCAAAAAGCGTCGTGTGCGTTGAAAAGTCCTCGGCCCGAAAGAAATCCGTGCGACCGAACCGTTGTACCGCAGCGGAATAGTTCGCCCGCCGAGGGTGACATAATCCGGCAGGTCGTAGGCCGAACCTGACCGTGTTCCTGGCCCAAGCACGCGCACGTCGTGCCCGCGTTCAGTAAGGATCCGGGCAAGGTCCAAGATGTGCGCTTGCACCCCGCCGGGGTGGTCGAAGGAATATGGGCACACCATGCCGACGCGCACGACGCATCACCGCTTCCGTTTCTCACGGTCGGCGGGCCACATCGGCTGGAGGGCGTGCCAGTCTTCCGGATACGCAGCGATATTTGCCGCGAAGCCGTCGGCGATCCGCTGAACGGTCTCTTCCACATTGGTGACTTCGATCTCCGGTGAAACCGAATGACCCCAGTCCGGCTGAGTTGCTGAACCCGCGAACCAGGAGTGCGCTACGTGCAGCCCGGCACCGGTGTCCAGTGCGAGCTTCGCCGGCCCGGCTGGCAGGGTGGTCTCCTCCCCGAAAAAGGTGACCGGAACACCACGGGGAGTCATGTTGCGCTCCCCCATCAGGCAGACGATTCCGCCGGAGACGAGCACCTCTTTCAGTCGCTCGTAGGGTGGCACGGATGAACCAGTAGCTGCGAGCACCTCGAAGCCCATGGATTCGCGGTAGTCCACGAAGGCGTCGAAAAGCGCCTCGGGCCGCAAGCGCTCGGCGACAGTGGCGAAACCGCCGTAGCGGGACACGAGCCACATGCCCGCCATGTCCCAATTACCGGAATGCGGGAGGGTGAGAATGAGACCTTTGCCGCGAGCCAGGGTCGCTTCCAGGTGGTCACGGCCACGCACACCGGCGTCGAGGCGTGAAAGCAGTTCCGGATCACCTGCGATCGCCGGCAAACGGAAAGCCTCGCTCCAATAGCGCGCGTACGAGCGCATCGAATCGCGCACGAGCGCCCGGGTGACATTTTCCGCACCGACGACGCGTGTGAGGTTGCGCCGCAGCATCTCCGCGCCGCGTCCCTTGTCCGACGCATAATCCGCGCCGGCGTTGAACAGTGCGGCGGCCGCACGAGGCGGCAAGTACCGCACGGCTTTCCATCCCGCGATGTACCCGGCAGCCGCCAGTCGCTCGGAGAATGGTGCTTTTGCCGCTGCCGTCACTAGCGCATGCCCTCCGGTTCAGGAACGCCTGCGGGTGCGGCGATGCGCTGGTTCGCTTTCGGGTCGCGCGAGGCCATATACAGCCGTTGGATCACGGTGATCACCGAGCCCACTGCGAGCGTCCACAACGCAGTTTCAATCGCCAGATCCACTCCGAAGCCTTCAAGAACAAGGCCAGCTACAGCGACGATCAGGCGTTCGGGTCGCTCAATGAGCCCGCCGTTGACCTCAAGTCCGCCGGCTTCGGCTCGGGCTTTGATGTAACTGATCGTCGGCGACAACGCGAGGACGACCAGCGCACCAGCAACCGTCGATGCCTCTGCTTGATCGACGTAGATGAGCCAGTAGACGATGGCACCGAACAATGCGCCGTCGGTCAGCCGATCGCACGATGCGTCAAGCGTCGCGCCGTACGCCGTGCCCCCTCCACGCAACCGCGCCATCGTGCCGTCCACGACATCGAACGCCGCGAAGAACGCCATCAGCACGCCGGCCCACACCAGATGCCCGGTGGGTATCAGCACGACAGCGACGGCGATGGTGGCCAGCGTCCCTAAAATCGTCACGGCATTCGCGGACAAACCAAGGCGCAGCAACAGCTTTGCGACGGGCGCTGCCACCACCGACGCCGGTTTCCTTCCATAAAGACCGAGCATTTAGGCGCCGTCCTCTCTGACGATCTCCACCCAGCCCTCGGCCAGCAGCGAGCGCGTTTCCCGGAGCAACTGCGGAAGGACCTTTGTGCCGTCGATGACCGTCATGAAATTGGAGTCCCCCGCCCACCGCGGAACCACATGCAGGTGCAAGTGATCGCCGACCGAGCCACCTGACGCTTTCCCGAGGTTGAGCCCCACGTTGATCGCTTCAGGCCGGGAGACGCGTTTGAGCGTGCGCACCGCAAGCTTGGCGAATGCCATAAGCTCGGCCGTTTCGTCATCGGTCAACTCTTCTAAGTCCGCGACCTTGCGGTACGGCACGACCATGAGGTGGCCAGCGTTGTAGGGGTACAGATTCAACAGCGCGTAGACGCTCTCACCGCGGGCGATGATCAGCGCGTCTTCATCGGATTGCTCCGGCGCTGCGAGGAAAGGATCTGCCTTGCGCTCTTTTCCACCAGGGATAGACGAGATATACGCCGAGCGAAACGGCGCCCACAGCCGCACGAGGCGGTCGTGGTCGCCCACGCCGGAATCGACATACTCCCTCGGGGCATGGGTCTCCCCCGGCGCAGCGGAGTCAGCCTCCCTTTCGGGAATGCCGCCGTTGCTATCCTCGGCGTGCCTCAAAGGACACCTCATTCGGCTGCTCGTTGAGCTGGTCGCCCACCCAGGCGCTGATGAGTTCGACTGCCTCATCCACCGGCACACCGTTGACCTGGCTGCCGTCGAGGAAGCGGAAGCTCACTGCGTTCGCCTCGACATCGCGTGCGCCAGCCAGCAGCATGAACGGGACCTTGCCCTGCGTGTGGGTGCGGATCTTCTTCTGCATGCGGTCGTCGGAGTGGTCGACCTCCGCACGGATGCCGCGGGCGCGCAGCTGCTCAGTCAAAACGTCGAGGTGCGGTGCAAAATCGTCCGCGACCGGAATGCCCACCACCTGGTGCGGTGCCAGCCATGCCGGGAATGCACCGGCGTAGTGCTCGAGCAGCACGCCGAAGAAGCGCTCGATGGAGCCGAAGAGAGCGCGGTGAATCATCACCGGGCGCTTCTTCGTGCCGTCGGAAGCGGTGTATTCGAGGTTGAAGCGCTCCGGCAGGTTGAAGTCCAGCTGCACGGTGGACATCTGCCAGGTGCGGCCGATGGCATCGCGTGCCTGGACTGAGATCTTCGGACCGTAGAACGCGGCACCCGCCGGATCCGGAACCAGCTCGAGGCCGGATTTCTCCGCGACAGACTGGAGGATATTCGTGGAACGCTCCCAGATCTCGTCGTCGCCGATGTACTTCTCCGGGTCCTTGGTGGACAGCTCGAGGTAGAAATCGTCGAGGCCGTAGTCCTTGAGCAGGGAAATGATGAACTCGAGGACGTCGGTCAGCTCCTGTTCAAGCTGATCTTCGGTGCAGTAGATGTGCGCGTCATCCTGGGTGAAGCCACGGGCACGGGTCAGGCCGTGAACCACACCGGACTTCTCGTAGCGGTACACCGTGCCGAATTCGAACAGGCGCAGCGGCAGCTCGCGGTAGGAACGTCCGCGGGAGTCGAAGATCAGGTTGTGCATCGGGCAGTTCATCGGCTTGACGTAGTAGTCCTGCGCCTGCTTGGTCACCTCACCGGCGTCGTTGGTCTCGCCGTCGAGCTGCATCGGCGGGAACATGCCCTCTGCGTACCAGTCGAGGTGGCCGGACTGTTTGAACAGATCGCCCTTGGTCACGTGCGGGGTGTTCACGAAGGAGTAGCCAGCCTGGATGTGGCGGTTGCGGGAGTGGTTTTCCATCTCCATGCGCACGATGCCACCGTCCGGGTGGAAGACAGGCAGGCCGGAGCCGACCTGGTCTGGGAAGGAGAACAGGTCCATCTCGGAGCCGAGACGACGGTGGTCGCGCTTCTCGGCCTCCTCGATCATGTGCTGGTATTCCTCCAGCTTCTCCTTGGACTCCCACGCAGTGCCGTAGATGCGCTGCAGACCGGCGTTCGCCTGGTCGCCGCGCCAGTACGCGGCGGAAGAGCGGGTCAGCGCGAAGGCCGGAATGTACTTGGTGGTGGGCACGTGCGGGCCGCGGCACAGGTCGTGCCAAACGACCTCGTTGGTTCGCGGGTTGACGTTGTCGTAGTGCGTCAGGTCGCCGGCGCCGACCTCGGTGGCCTCGTCCGAGTTCGGGTCCACAGACCCCTTGTCTTGGATGAGCTCGAGCTTGTACGGCTCGTTCTTCAGATCTTCGGCGGCTTCTTCGGCGGAGGCGTAGACACCACGGACGAATTTCTGCCCCTGCTTGATGACCTTCTTCATACGCTTCTCCAGCGTCTTCAGATCCTCAGGAGTGAAAGGTTCGGTGACATCGAAGTCGTAGTAGAAGCCGTCGTTGATGGCGGGGCCGATGCCCAGCTTGGCGTCGGGGAATTCCTCTTGCACTGCCTGTGCGAGAACGTGCGCACACGAGTGGCGGATGACGCTGCGTCCCAGCTCCGTGTTCGCCGCGACCGGCATGAACGTTCCGGTCTCCTCCGAGGTGTGGGAAAGATCCTTCAAATTCCCTTCAGCGTCCTGCACGCAGACGATGGCATCTTCGCCCTTATTGGGCAGTTCCAGCTCACGCATCGCTACACCGACAGGTGTGCCGGCGGGAACCTCGAAAGGCTCGTGATTCAGTGGAGTTGGGGCAATCCCGCTGGACATATGTTCTTCAGCGCTCCTTTGCGCTCGTGCGGGACGGCATACCTGGCCGCGCCCGCGGTGTGTTCATGTCTCGCCCCCGCGGGCCGGCACAAAAATAACCGCCGCGTGGGCACTGGGGGCGATCTTACCCCTGCCCGCCGCGGCGGTAATCGGCGCGTTGCCTACTGGCGTTCGCTATCGCCGTCGAGCTCCTCCATTTCGCGCACTCGCTGCGTCGCATCGTCGTTCTGGCGGCGGCGGCTCAAAGCGACGATCACCACACCGCCGAGGAACAACGCGCCGAGCAGCAGCCACAGCCAGGTGTAGCCGGAGCCAGCGTCTTTCTCGGCGGAATCGGTTGCTTGAGTTCCTTCGGTCTCGCCTTCGTTATCCCCTCCGCCCGGCGCGGTGGACTCCTCAGATGCATTTGCCGGGGTGAAGGTGAAGTCAGTGTGCCCCTTGGTGGCATGGCCATCGGAGGAAGTGATCTGGTAGCCGATGCGGTACTCGCCCGGCTGCGCATCTACATCGTCCGGGACGTCAATGGAAACCGTGCGGTCATTGACTTCGGGCTCGCCGTTGAACAGGACTTCGCCGTCGGAAACGCGTGACAGCGCGACGGTGTTGAAGTCTTCTTTCGGCTGCCCGGAAAATTCCAGGACGAGCTCTGTCGGGAATTCGGTGACGGTCTCGTCGATGCCTGGACGCGCGGAGATCACTGAGTCGTGTGCAAACGCTGCGGGCGCCGTGCCTACGGCGAGCATTGCTGCGGCGGTTCCTGCAAGCAGTGTGCGGGTGGTGGCGGATTTAATCCTGCGTGCCATCAGTGGGTTTCTCCTCTTTCCAGGTCAGTTTCAACAGTTCCAACTGTCATCACTTCTGCGATGCGTTGGTCTGCCGTAGTAGTCCCCACGCTAGGCCCGAAAGTTCCTGGGATTTCCATGTGGACCTACCTAATCGTGACAAACCACTGGTTAAGCGGTAGGTTGACCGGGTGATTTCCCGTGATCGTCGTTCTCGTAGAAAACCGGCCAACCCGAACCGTTGGCCATTTTTCATTGTCGTGTCGCTTGGCCTGTTGATGGTCGCACTGGATAACTCTATCCTCTATACCGCGCTTCCTGCCTTGGATGAGCAGCTCGGCGCGACCGCGTCCCAGTCCTTATGGATCATCAACGCCTACCCGCTGGTGATCACGGGCCTTCTTTTGGGTTCGGGGTCATTGGGCGACCGCATCGGTCACCGCCGCATGTTCATGGTGGGGCTCGTCATTTTCGGTATCGCGTCTCTTGCCGCGGCATTCTCCCCCACTGTGTTGTCGCTCGTGATCGCCCGCGGTTTTCTCGGTGCCGGCGCGGCGACGATGCTTCCCGCCACGCTTGCCCTGATCAACCAGATTTTTCCGGAGGAGCGCGAACGCAACCTCGCGATGAGCATCTGGGTTTCCGCCGCGGTCTTGGGTGCCGCGCTCGGCCCTGTGGTGGGCGGTGCATTGCTGCACTTCTTCTGGTGGGGCTCGGTCTTCCTGATCAATGTTCCGGTCGTTGTGCTGGCCCTCGTGTGCACGCTTCTGATCGGCCCGCGCAACAAGCCGAACCCGGACAAGCACTGGGACCTTATTTCCTCCGTATTCGCGTTGTTCGCCCTGTCGGGATTGACGCTGACGATTGAGGAAGCCGCCCGCCTGGACACTCACATGCCGGTTCTCATCGGCGCCGCTGTGGTCATGGTCTTCGGTGCCGTCATGTTCGGCCACCGCCAGCAGAAGCTCGACGACCCGCTGTTGACTTTCGACATCTTCAAAAACCCGGTCTTTACCGGCGGTGCGGTCTCGGCTGCCGGCGCCATGTTCGTGTTGGTGGGCTTGGAGATGACCTCCACGCAGCGCCTACAGCTTGTCGACGGCTTCTCTCCCTTCCACGCCGGCCTTGCCATCGGCGTGATCGGCTTCGCGGCGTTGCCGTTCACGATCGCCGGCGGCGCACTGCTGCACCGCATCGGTTTCCAGACCATCGTGTCCGGCGGCTTCGCCGCATGCATCGCCGGCGCACTTATGTGCTGGTGGGGTTCCGCAATCGATAGCTTCCCCGTTTTCCTCACCGGCGGCATTCTCCTCGGTGCCGGCGCGAACTTCGCAATGTCGGTCTCCTCCACCGCCATCATTGGCGCCGCTCCCCCGGAGCGCGCCGGTATGGCCGGCGGCGTGGAGGAAGTGTCCTACGAGTTCGGCACCCTCATCACCGTCGCCGTGTCCGGATCAATGCTGACCTCGCTGCTGCTGTCGTTCCTCCCACCGGAGCTAGCCGAAAAGGGCATGAGCGCAATTTACGATCCCGCCACCCACGATGCCGCCGCCCCGGCCTACGCCCATGCCCACGAGCTGACCATGGCCTTCCTCGCCGCAACCGCCGTGGCCTTTTGCGCGATCACCGCGTGGTGCTTCCGCGGGAACCCGAAAACCCCGAGTGTTTAGGTGCCGAAGGGCGGGCCAAGCTACATAGCCCGCTATAGGCAGATTCTCGCTAGCAGTTAGCCAGTTCATACCGTTTCGTTTATTTCGTTTACGTGCTAGCGTGACCCTATGACGAACCTGCAGGACAATAGCGCCACAGAGACCAGAGCAACCGCGCGTCAAGCGCTTCGGAAATTGAATAGCGTGCTCGCAAAACGCTCGGGCTCTATTGAAGGCGTCGATGTCGCGGTAGAAGGTTCAGGCGAGGTGATCCGCCTGCCGCAAGATGTCGCTGGCCTGCTCCGCGATATTTTGGCCAACACTGCTGCAGGACGATCGGTTAGCGTGATCCCCACGAGCGCAGAACTCACCACCCAGCAGGCCGCAGATCTCCTGAACGTCTCCAGGCCACATGTGGTCAAGCTGATGGACGATGGCATCTTAGAGGGACACAAGGTGGGAACTCACCGCAGGTTGTATGCCTCTGATGTGCAGGCCTACAAGCATCAGCGCGACATCAAACAACGCGCTGCCGCAGATGAGCTGACGTCCCTGACCGATCACCTAGGGCTGTATGAATGAGCAATTTCACGGTGGTCTACGACGCTAATGTCCTCTACCCCAGCATCCTCCGTGATGTCCTCATCCGACTAGCAAATGGCGGGAATTTCCACGCGCGCTGGACCGACATGATCTTGGATGAAGTGTTCTCCAACCTGAGTAAGAACCGGCCCGATTTAGATACGACAAAACTCAACAGGACACGATGCCTGATGTGCGAAGCGATTGACGATTGTCTAGTAACTGGGTACGAAGAGTTGATTCCAGCGCTCCACCTTCCTGACCCGGACGACAACCACGTCCTAGCCGCAGCCATTCGCTGCGGAGCTCAGGCCATTGTCACCGAGAACAAACGCGATTTCCCTCAGTCTGAATTAGCCAAGTATGACATCGAGGTTCGCACAGCCGATGAGTTCCTCTGCGACCAAATCGACCTCTACGGTTCAAGCGTGCACCAAGCGATTACCTATGCGACGGCAGCTTTCACCAACCCGCCGAGAACCGTTGATGATGTGCTTGATGCTCTAGCTAAAGCGGGAGCACCTGAGGCGGCAGAACTCCTGCGCCGCTAGCGAAGATGAAAAATACGAAATCTCGACGTTCAGCGGAACACTAATCGTTGAGATTCGAAGGGAGTCAGGAGGCGGAAGGTCTCGAAGTCACTGGCAATGATGTAGGACGGCTGCTCCGCGTCCGTAACGCTGCCGCCTTGCAAGTACTCCCGCGCCTGGTCGACCGCCTTGCCGAGGTCCTAGCCGGGACTTTTCGCCTCGCCGATTACGACTCCGGGCCAAAACAGGTCAATGTAGCCCCCCTTGCCTGATGAAGCGCGGCGGGCGTCCTGCTCGAACAGGTCCATGCGCGTAGCACTCACACCGAAGGCCGCGCATAGTTCAGCCCAGAATGATTGCGCGTATTTCTTCTCGATTCCCCCTTGTCCCTGCTCATTCCACGAATCTAGACGCTCCCGCCACTCGTTGTCGATCTTTTGCGGTGGCAGGGCAGTTGTCATGCCTCAAAATTAGCAAGGCAACCCGGCGCGGTTGGGGCGTTACCGCGCCGGGTAATTAGTTTCCAGTCAGGCGAGTAGCTCGTCCGCTTCTTCCCGGCTGATCTGCCGGGTCGCTTGTGCGATTGTCACTTCCTCGAAGATTGAGGGGGGAGTCCATTTCACGTCGTTAAGGTCCGGTTGGCTGTACGGTGGCTGCGGCTTGGTCATTCCCTGCCGCTGGCGCGCCACTTCCGCCTTGACCTGCTCGGCTGTCGCCTTGCCTGCTAGGTAGTCCTTGAACACGGTCACCGTGGCCTCCTCGTTGGTTAGTACTTGATAGTTCCGAAGGCCGCGAGTTGGCAGATTTCATCGGCCGGGCGGGGCGGGACGTGTTTGGGAACGTTGTCGTCCAGGAGGGCCGTGGTGAAAGCATCGTCGGGGTTGTCCATAGCCCAAGTTTCGGCTGCGCGCTGAATGTCTGCGGCGGTGACGCGGTGGTCTACCTCGTCAAAGTCCGTGAAGACTACGGCATTCGGGCCATGTTCATCTTTGCCGACGACGACCGGCCGTGACCAGAAGGCGCCGACGATAAGGCCGCTTCGAAGGAGTGCGCTTGCCATTTCTGAGCTGACGGACATCCGCTTCTCCCCTTTCGTTCCAGGCCAATTCTAGGCGCTGTTTGTCGGGGTCACTGGCAATGACATCGCCGCTGTCGTGGTCATTGAGTCCGGCCCGATGGCCGCATATGGCCCCGACAGATCCGTGACAAGCGCGCGAGCGCTAACCCATTTCCTGCGTTCTTCAAAACAAAGAACCTCAGATGATTTCTCACCTGAGGTCCTGCAATTCTGTGGTCCCAGCTGGGATCGAACCAGCGACCTTTCCGGTGTGAACGGAACGCTCTTCCACTGAGCCATGGGACCGTTGCGTTTTTGGTGCGAGGGATACATTAACACTGCTGTGGTGAAAGCCCCTAATCGCGTGTACAGACACTGTGGACGTGGGCTTCGGGTGTGGCGGCGGGACACGGGGAATGTGTGGCCGGGTTCCGGCGCTGGGATGAGGGCGGGATGGAAAGCAGGCGGCGTCGATAAGCGCGCGCTTTGGCGCGACAAAAACAAGTCACAACGACGGGATTTGGTTCACGCGGGCCAACACATTAGAGTTTCTAGTCGCACAAGTTCACATCGGAACGAATGCATGCGGATGTAGCGCAGTTGGTAGCGCATCACCTTGCCAAGGTGAGGGTCGCGAGTTCGAGTCTCGTCATCCGCTCCAAGTCCCCTCACGGGGGCTTAAGCGCGATTAGCTCAGCGGTAGAGCACTACCTCGACACGGTAGGGGTCACTGGTTCGATCCCAGTATCGCGCACAAGGGCGAAAGCCCCGATGCGGATGTAGCGCAGTTGGTAGCGCATCACCTTGCCAAGGTGAGGGTCGCGAGTTCGAGTCTCGTCATCCGCTCCACGTACCTCTTGGTACTGTGTAAGAGGCGGAAATCGCCCACGGTGGAATGGCCGAGTGGTGAGGCAAAGGTCTGCAAAACCTTGTACACGGGTTCGATTCCCGTTTCCACCTCCATATTCATGTGAATATTGTGAATATCGCGCGCGATTAGCTCAGCGGTAGAGCACTACCTCGACACGGTAGGGGTCACTGGTTCGATCCCAGTATCGCGCACCAGGGCGAAAGCCCCGATGCGGATGTAGCGCAGTTGGTAGCGCATCACCTTGCCAAGGTGAGGGTCGCGAGTTCGAGTCTCGTCATCCGCTCCACACCACCCCACCGGCTGGAATCACTGTTCCGGCCGGTGGGGTTATCCTTTTGCCATGGCAGCATCCGATTCATCTGAAGCATCACCGAAGACGCACGCGGAGATCATCGGGCCGTCGACGGCGACCCAGGAGGTCCGCGCGGTAGCGATCATCACGGCGTTCGGATCGTTCACCGCTTCCGGCACGTCCGGGGCGCTGGGCAACGACGCTGACAAAGAGGTCATGCTCGCGCTGCGCGAGTGGGCGGATGCCGTCCTCGTTGGTTCCGGCACGGTCAAAGCCGAGGATTACGGCCCAGCGGACATTCCCATCGCAGTTGTGTCACGCTCGCTCGACTTCGACACATCCGCGAAGCTTTTCGACGGCCCGGGCCCGCTGGTCCTCGCCCCCGACGAGTCGCTGACGGACGCCGAGCTCGCCCCGCGCCGCGAGGCGCTGGCGGAGGCAGGCGCCGAACTCGTGGGCACGGGATCGGGGTCGGCGGCAGAGATCGTCGACACACTCCGCGGACGCGGGCTCGGCCGCATCGTCTGCGAGGGAGGCCCGTCGCTGTATGCCGCGATGTTCGAAGCATCGCTTATCGACGTCCTCCACCTCACCTGCGCCCCCTTTGTCAACGGCGAGCCTTCTGGTTTGGACGGCGATATCGACGTGGAGCTGGAATTGGAGGACGTCTACTCCGCAGGCTCCCATATCTTCGCCCGGTACCGGCGGGTGAGCACGGGAAATTAGTGCCCGTTTAGTAGTTTTGGGGGCTGTGACTATCCGCATGAACGCATTACGCACCGCCTGGTCCTCCCCCGCACCGGAGGGAGCCCAACGTCTGTCGACGGTGGCGAATGCGTTCCTGTGGCCGCTGGCTGCGCTGCTTATCATTCACCGAATCTTCGCGGTGGCGCTGCCCGGCACCGTGACCGACGACTTCACCACTGTGTGGTCGGCCGCGCGCCGATTCGTCCTCCGTGAACCGGTGTACAACGAGCTCTACCACCACGTCGACCCGCACTACCTGTACAACCCGGGCGCGACACTGCTGCTGTCTCCTTTGGGGTTGGTGGACAATATCGGCGCGGTTCGTGCCCTGTTCATCCTCGTCAACGCCGCATGCATCATCGGCGCACTGGCCTGGCTGACACGGCTGGGCGGGCATCGGTTGTCCTCCCCCGTTTTCCCGGGCGCGCTGGCCCTCGCGTTTCTCACAGAAGCGGTGACCAACACCCTGGGCTTCGCCAATATCAACGGCGTTCTCTTCCTCGGGCTCGTCGCCTTCCTCGCCTGGCTGCTCAACGCGGGCGCCGGCTCGTCGTGGGCCGCCGGACTCGTGCTCGGTCTGTGCATCCTGATCAAGCCGATGTTCGCGCCCCTGTTGCTGCTGCCCCTGCTGCGTCTGGATTGGCGCGCCATCATCGGTGGCATCGCTGTGCCCGTCGTGCTCAATCTGATCGCCTGGCCGCTCACCCCGGGGGCGCGCGACTACATCGATATCGTCGCGCCGTATCTCGGCATCACGCGCGACTACGCGAACTCGTCGCTATCCGGCGCAGCGGTCTATTTCGGCATGCCGGGCTGGTTGCACACAGTGCTCTTCGCGCTCTTCGCCGCTGCTGTGCTCGTCGCCGTGGTGTTCTTGGCTCGTTACCGCTTCACCGCTGAGTGGGTCTGGGCCGCCACCACCTCGGCTGTTCTCCTCGCCGGCGTGTGCCTGCTGTCATCGCTTGGCCAGGCGTATTACTCGATGCTGCTCTTCCCCGCTGTGTTCACCATCGGCCACCGTCTCAGCGCTTTCCGTTCGCCCGCCGCATGGGCGGGAATAATCCTGTGTCTGTCACCGCTGACCTGGGTAGTGGACGGCCACTACGTCACCGGCCGCTGGCTTGACACCTTCCTGCCTACAGTCGGCTGGGCGGTGTTCATCGTCGCAGTGGCGGCGTGGGCCGTGGCTGTCAGCACTTCCGACCGACCTGAAAGGACGCACCGCCATGGCGGACAACACGAATTACAGCGACTGGACTGAAACTCAGTGGCGTGAGCGCCTGAACCCGCAGGAGTACCACGTACTCCGCGAAGCCGGCACGGAGCCACCGGGAGTCGGCGAGTACACCGACACCACCACTGAAGGCGTGTACCGTTGCCGCGCCTGCAATGCAGAGCTGTTCCGCTCCACCGAGAAATTCGATTCCCATTGCGGCTGGCCGTCATTCTTCTCCCCGCTCGCTGGCGACAAGGTGATCGAACGCGAGGACCGCTCGCTCGGCATGGTGCGCACCGAGGTGCTGTGCGCCAACTGCAATTCCCACTTGGGCCACGTGTTCGCCGGTGAGGGGTACGACACCCCGACCGACCTGCGTTACTGCATCAACTCCATCTCCATGACATTGGAGGAAAAGCCGGTGCAGTAAGCTGCCGGCTCCCGCTGGCTTAGCTGAAAGTGACTGAGCTGCTTCAGGACAGCGAAAAGCGCCTGTCTCCGCGGAGGGTGCGGGGCAGGCGCTTCGTCGATAAGCGAATGCTTTATGCAGCGAGGTTTACGGCAGGACCTCGACGATCTCTGCGATGTCGGTGACGCGACGGCCGGAGAAGAACGGCAGCTCCTCGCGCACGTGGAGGCGTGCCTCGGTGTAGCGCATCTTGTGCATCAGATCGGAGATGCGACCCAGCGTCGGCGCCTCGAATGCGAGCATCCACTCGTAATCGCCGAGGGAGAAGGCCGACATCGTGTTCGCGCGCACATCCTTGTAGTCCGCGGCGGCCTGACCGTGCTCGATGAGCAGTTGGCGGCGCTTGTCGGCATCCATGATGTACCAGTCGTAGGAACGGGTGAACGGGTAGACCGTGATCCAATCCTGCGGCTCCTCGCCCATGATGAAGGCGGGCAGGTGGCCACGGTTGAACTCTGCCGGACGGTGGAGGCCGACACCGATCCAGAAGACCTCGAGGCACTGGCCCAGCACAGTCGTGCGACGGAAATCGTTGTACGCCTTCTGAATGTCTTCGAATTCCTCCGCGTGCCACCAGATCATCACGTCGGCTTCCGCACGGATGCCGGAGATATCGTAGATGCCGCGGACGACGACCTTGCCCTCTTCCTCGAGGCCGGCGAAGAACTTCTTCAGCTCCGCGATGACATCCCCACGCTCCGAGCCGAGCGCGCCCGGAATCGCGCGGAACGTCGCCCACTGGGCGTAACGCTGAGTGTTGTTGAGCTTTTCAATATCCGGCTGAGTCATGCCGCACATCCTTTCTTCCCCTACCGCGGGGAGGTCCAACAAAAGTTCTATACGCCGATCCTACAGGGCGTGCTTCAACGGATAACGGCGCGCCTCCACAGAATGCGGCTAGGCACTGTCTAGCTTGGAACGCGTGACACATTCGGACCACCCGCAGCTCTCCGCCGCCCCCTCCCCGACCACGAAATCTGCCGCGACCGACGCGCAGAACGGGGAGTCCGCGACGATCCCTGCCGAATTCAACGAAGCAGTGGAGTCCATGCACCGCGCGCAATTGCGTCCGGAGATCAGCCTGGGCACCATCCGTCCGCCGCAGCGCCCCGCGCCGTTCAGCCACGCCGTGGGCCTCGAGGTACAACAGCTTAACGACGATGCGCCTATCCCCACCGACTCCCAAGGCGACGCGTTCGGCCGCCTGATCCTTCTGTACTCCCCCTCCTCCGAGGAGTCGTGGGAGGGCTCCATGCGTCTCGTTGCCTACATCCAGGCGGACATGGACGACGCGGTGGCCTCCGACCCGCTGTTGCCGGATGTCGCGTGGCAGTGGCTCGGCGAATCCCTGGCCGAATCCGGTGCCGAATACACCAACCTCGGCGGCACCGTGACGTCCACGTCGTCGGTCCGCTTCGGCGAGATCGGCGGTCCGCCGCGCGCCTACCAGATCGAAATGCGCGCCTCCTGGACCGCCGCCGGCACCGACCTCTCCCACCACGTCGAGGCGTTTTCGAAGGTGCTCGCCCACGTCGCGGGCCTTCCGCCGGAAGGTGTCGCCGGCATCGACGGCCGCCGCTAACCGATGCCTGACTCTTCCCGTCGCGTCTCCGGCTCCGGCGCCTATACTGTCGCCACCTCGCCTGAGGAGTACGAGCGTGCTGCTGCGGCGCTAGCTGCCGGACGGGGCCCTTTCGCCATCGACACTGAGCGCGCGTCAGCCTACCGCTACGACGACCGCGCCTTCTTAGTCCAGATCTTCCGCCGCGGCGCCGGCACCTTCTTGCTCGCGCCCGAAGGTCACCGCGATGATTTCGAATCGATTCTCGCGCCCGTGGTGGGCGGAGGCGACTGGATCGTCCACGCCGCGCCGGAGGACCTCCCCAGCCTTTCCGAGCTCGGCTTGTACCCTGGCACGCTTTTCGACACCGCGCTCGCCGGCCGCATCGCCGGCTTCGACAAGCCAAACCTGGCCGCCATGGTTGAGCAATTCTGCGGAGTGGTCCTTGAAAAAGGTCACGGACGTGAGGATTGGTCTGAAGTTCCCCTGCCGGCGGAATGGCTCGACTATGCAGCCGAGGACGTCATCTACCTCAATGAGCTCGCCGAAGCGCAAGCCGAGCTGCTCGCTGCCACTGACAAACTCGAGATCGCGGACGAGGAATTCGCCTTCATCGTCGCCGAATACGCTGAATGGGAACCGACCGTGAAAACGTGGCGGGATCTCAAAGGAATCGCGCAATTGAAGTCGCGGCAATCCTTCGCCGTGGCACGCGCCCTGTGGGAAGAACGCGACGCCGAAGCGCGCGACCGCGATAAATCTCCGTCGCAAATCCTGCCCAATAAGGTCGTCCTCGCCGTCGCGAAAGCCCTGCCCCGGTCTCCGCGTGATCTGGGCGCAGTCCCCGGATTTCCGCAACGCCGACGCGGCGCTGTGCAACGCTGGTTTAAGGTGCTGCGATCCGTCTACGATGCCGATCCGTCGACATGGCCGGCGCGGAAAAGACGTGCGGACGATGACGAAACCGGCCCGCCCGGGAAATCCGCATGGCAGCGCCACCACCCTGATTCATGGGAGGCGCTGCAAGCCATGCGATCGGCAGTGGCGTATTCCGCGGCGCAGCTCGAAATGCAAGCCGAGGTCCTGCTCACTCCAGCGACGCTGCGTGAAGCGGTGTGGACGGTGACCAATGAGCCCGGCCCGTGGAGCACGCACCGCGTTGCGGTGCTGCTGCGTTCGCTCGGCGCCCGCGAATGGCAGATCGCGGAAGTCGCCCCGCTGTTCGGGTTGATAGAGGTCTAACTGCTTCGCGCAGCGCTTAGAGGTTCCCGATCCACTCTTCAATAGATGCCCCGGCAGAGGCCGCATCCAAGCCCACATCCGCGATCAGCTGCGAACGTGACGCATGATTCGGGAACACGTCCGGGAATGCCAGACGGCGCAGCGGCGTATCCACCTCGGCAGCGCTGAGTGCCTCGGACATGACGGATCCGACGCCGCCGCGGACAATGCCGTCTTCGTAGACGACCACCATGTCGGCGGATGCCGCCATCTCAATCAGCTCCGTGTTCACCGGGACGATCCAGCGCGGGTCCACCACGGTGATGCGCTGACCTTCACCGTTGAGCTCGTTCGCAACACGCACTGCGTTGTCTGCGAACTCACCGATGGCGATGACCAGTACCTCAGGGGTGTCGTCGCTTTCCTCGCCCAGCGGCTCAACCAGAATGTCGCAGCCGCCCGGCGTGCGGCGTACCGCATCGATGGCGGGGCCGACGTCGCCCTTCGGGAAACGAACCACCGTCGGGCCATCCTCGATCGCGATCGCCTCGCGGAATTCTTCGCGCAGACGGTCAGCATCGCGCGGCGCCGCCACCCGGATGTCGGGAACGATCGATGTGATCGCCATATCCCACACACCGTTGTGGCTCGCACCGTCACTGCCCGTGACACCGGCACGATCCAGCACCAGCGTCACCGGTTGCTTGATCAGTGCGACATCCATGAGCAACTGGTCAAACGCTCGGTTGAGGAAGGTGGAGTACACCGCGACGACCGGGTGCAGACCGCCCAACGCCATGCCAGACGCGGAGGTCACCGCGTGCTGCTCGGCAATACCGACATCGAAGAACCGGGACGGGAATTTCTCCGCGAACGGAGTCAGCCCCGTCGGGCCTGCCATCGCCGCGGTGAGCGCGACAATGTCTTCGCGCTCGTGGGCTGCGCGGAGAAGCTCTTCCGAGAAGACCGAGGTCCAACCGGGCCCCGCTTCGCCGAGCGCCTCACCCGTCACCGGGTCGATGACGCCGGTGGAGTGCATCTGATCGGCCTCATCGTTGACGGCCGGAGCGAAGCCGTGGCCCTTCTCAGTGGCCACGTGAATGATCAGCGGGCCGTCGTATTGCTTTGCGTACGCCAGCGCCGTCATCAGCGAACCGATGTCGTGGCCCTCAATCGGGCCGACGTATTTCATGCCCAGCTCTTGGAACATCTGCGTGGGCACCACCTGGTGCTTGATGCCCTCCTTCATCGCGTGGAGGGCATCGAAAGCGCGCTCACCGACCCAGCCCATGGATTTGAGGGTGCGTTTGCCCTGCTCCATGACCTCGTCGTAGCCCGGCTGAATCCGAATCTGCGCTATCTGGGAGCGCAGCTCATCCAGGTTGCGGGCGAAACCGCCGATCGTCGGCGAATAGGAGCGCCCGTTGTCGTTGACCACGATGACGACATTGCGGTCGCTCTCAGCGATATTGTTCAGCGCCTCCCAGCACATTCCGCCGGTCAGCGCACCGTCGCCGACGACAGCCACGACATTCTTGTCGCCCTTGCCGTGCAGCACCTTCGCCTTGGACAAGCCGTCGGCGTAAGACAGCGCCGCGGAGGCGTGGGAAGACTCCGTCCAATCGTGCTCCGACTCGCTGCGGTTGGTGTAGCCCGACAGACCGTCTTTCTGGCGCAGAGTGTCGAACTGTCCGGCGCGGCCGGTGAGAATCTTGTGCACGTAGGACTGGTGGGACGTGTCGAAGATGATCGGCTCTTCCGGCGAATCGAAGACCGCGTGCAAGGCGATCGTCAGCTCCACCACACCCAAGTTCGGGCCGAGGTGCCCGCCGGTGGCGGAGACCTTCTCAATCAGGAATTCGCGGATTTCACGCGCGAGACGGTCAAGCTCGTCCCTCGACATGTCCTTCAGATCAGCAGGAAAATCGCGGTGGTCAAGGCTACTCACTAGTCGTCTTGGCTCCTTCTCGGCGAATTCTTCCCCCGCCCCGGTTTCTACCCAGCTCGGGTCACCGTGGACGGACTCTCTCGTTCTGATCGAGTTTACACCGCGTGTAGCCAAAACCATCATTCTCCTGCCTTGGAATTAGCGCGGGACGAGACTCGTGAGAACTTCGAAGTGGTGGGTGTTCGGGAAGGCGTCGATAAGCGCCATGCGCTCGACTACGTACCCGCACCCGCCCCACGCTGCGAGGTCGCGCGAAAACGTCGCGGGATCGCAGCCGATGTGGATGACGCGCTGCGGCCCGCGTGCCGCGACGGCCTCCACGACATCCGCGCCGGCACCTGTGCGCGGCGGGTCGAGGACAACCAGACCCGGATCGGGCAGCCCGTCGATGCTCGACTCGACCTTGCTGTTGCGCACCTCCACGTCGACATCCGCCAGCGCCGGTTGCGGATCGCGCGTCGCCGCCGCCGAATAATCGACGCTGACCACGTGCGCGCCTGAGCCGAGCGCATCGCTTATCGACGGCACGAACAACCCCACTCCCCCGTACAAATCCCATCCGACGGGCCGTGCATAGGTGTCCGCAGCCCAATCGCCGATATAGCGGCAGTACGTGGCCGGAGCTGTGGTGTGGGCCTGCCAGAATGCCGTGGGCGGAAAACGGAATACCGATTCTTCGATGCCACTGCTTTGCGGCGCGGGAACCGCCTCGGTCACGACGGCATCGCCTTCGATCCGGGTCTCGATGTGCTCGATCCGCTTGCCGCGCTGCGCGCGCTGGGTCTCCACGACATGGCGCGTGCCGCGTGAATCGACCACGACGACGAGCTCCGCGCCCGGAGTGAACCTGCGCGCATCGGCGCCGACGATGCCATCGAGCGCTTCCTGGTTGACCTGCGTGCAGCGCACCCCCGCGATCACGTCGTGGCTGCGTGCCCGGCGCATCCCGGTGCG
>NZ_JAGKSD010000007.1 GCF_017942225.1 Corynebacterium sp. Marseille-P3884
GTGGACGCCGTGTGCGCGCACCTGCCCAGCGCCGCGCCGCTCCACGGCCGGCTGACCAACGCCGAGCAGGACGATGCCCTGAACGGGAACGCGCAGGTCGTCGTGGCTACATCCATCGCGGAAAGCTCGATCACGGTGCCGGGCGTGAACCGCGTCGTCGACGCCGGACTGTCCCGCGTGCCGCGCCGCGACGCCGCCCGCGCGATGACGGGTTTGGTCACGGTGTCTTCCGCGAAGACGAGTGCGGATCAACGCGCGGGCCGTGCGGGGCGTCTCGGTCCCGGCGAGGTGCTGCGCGCGTATTCGCAGTCCGACTACCAGCACTTCAACGCGGATATCGCCCCGGAGATCACGACCGCGGACCTCACATCCGCGGCGCTCACCATCGCCGCGTGGGGCTCGCCCGACCTGCCGCTTCTCACCCAGCCGCCCGCGAAAGCGCTGGACGACGCGCAGCGCACGCTCCGCGACTTGGGTGCACTCGACGACGATGGCATCACGACGCTCGGCGAGAAGCTTGCCGCCATGCCGCTCGACCCGCGCCTGGGCACCGCGCTTCTCCAGCACGGTTCCGGCGCCGCGCGCACGGTCGCGGCGCTCGCGGAAGGCACCAGCGGGGATCTCGCACGCGCGCAGGCACCCCGCAAGCAGGTCGAGCGATTCGCCCGCATGGTGCCCGCCACCAGCGATGTTCCCGCCGGCGAGGTCGTGGCCGCCGCATACCCGGAGTGGGTGGGAAAACACCTCGGCGACCGCGAATATCTGCTGGCCAGCGGCACACGCGCGCGGCTCGACACCACGATCCCACCCGCCGACTGGATCGCCGCCGCCGAAATCCAGCTCACCGCGAAAGGCGCCGTCATCCGCGCAGCCGCCGCCACCGAACTGCCCACGCACCGCATTTCAGAAACAACAACAGCATCGCTTATCGACGGCCGCCTCCGCTCCCGCCTCATCACCTCCCTCGGCGCCATCGAGCTGACCTCCACTCCCATCAAGCTCTCCCCCGCCGAGGCTCAGGAAGCTCTCGCCGATTTCCGCTTCGACTTCGACGCCGTGTCGCTGGCGGAGAAAGCGCAGCGCCTCAAAGACAGACTCGATTTCCTGCGTGAGCAGCACGGGGAACCGTGGCCCGACGTGACCGCCGGCGACTATTCGCCGGAGGTGGGGGAACTGGCAGAGGGGGCGTCGATAAGCAAGCTCGATTTTCACGCCGCGTTCATGCGGCAACTGCCGTGGCCCGAGGCTGCGGAGATGGATGTGCTCGCGCCGGAGCGCCTCGAAGTGCCCTCCGGTTCACACCCGCGCGTCGATTATTCGACCGGGCGCCCCGTCGTGCGCGTCAAACTCCAGGAATGCTTCGGCCTCGCCGCCTCCCCCGAGGTCAGCGGCGTGCGCGCGCTATTCCACCTGTTGTCGCCCGCCGGCCGCGAGCTCGCCGTCACCGACGATTTGAAGAGTTTCTGGGACGGGCCCTACGTTGATGTCCGCAAAGAAATGCGCGGCCGCTACCCCAAGCACCCCTGGCCCGAGGATCCCTGGACGGCCCAAGCCACAGCGCGGACGAAGAACCGCATATGACTCCATTATTAACAACCGCTGGGAAACTCCCAGTAAGTTAATCCCTTATGAGCACAGCCCAAAGCCAACGCACGCACTCGGTGACCATTTGGACCCTGGTGTCCTTGATCATCGGCTCCACCGTCGGATCCGGCATCTTCGCCCTGCCGCAGAACATCGCATCTGTGGCCAGCCCAGGCGCGATGTTGATCGGCTGGGCGATCGCGGGCGTCGGCATGCTGTCCATCGCGTTCATCTTCCAGATCCTCGCGCGACGCAAGCCCCACCTGGACTCCGGCGTCTACTCGTACGTGCGTGCCGGGCTCGGCGATTTCATCGGGTTTACCTCAGGCTGGGGCTACTGGCTCGGCTCCGTGATGGCGCAGGTGGGCTACGCGACGCTGTTCTTCGGCACGCTCGGCCACTACCTCCCCTTCTTCGACCAGGACAACCCGTGGGTCATGGCGCTGACAGTCTCCGTGCTCACCTGGGGGATCTTCTTCGCGCTGACCCGGGGTGTGAAGCAGGCGGCGTTGATGAACCTGGTCACCACCATCGCGAAGCTCGTCCCGATCCTGGCGTTCATCGTGCTCATCGCCTTCATCGGGTTCAGCTGGGACAAATTCACGCTCGACTTCTGGGGCGATAACTCCGGCATTTCCCTGTCTGACCAGATCCAGGGCATCATGCTGTTCACCGTCTGGGTGTTCATCGGCGTTGAGGGCGCGTCAGTCTACTCCAAGCAGGCGCGATCCCGCCAGGACGTCGGCCGCGCCACCGTCATCGGTTTCCTGTCGGTGCTGGGTCTGCTCGTCGCCGTATCGACGCTGTCCTACGGCGTGCTCACCCGCGAAGAGCTGGCGGCACTACCGGAAAACTCCATGGGTGCCGTGCTCGAAGCCGCGGTCGGCCCGTGGGGCGGCGCGCTGATCTCCATCGGCCTGTGCCTGTCGGTGCTGGGTGCCTACATCTCCTGGCAGATGCTCTGCGCCGAACCGATCGTCATGATGGCCGCCGACGGCCTGCTGCCCAAGCGCCTCGCCGCGAAGAACGAAGCGGGCGCGCCGTGGGTGGCGCAGCTGGTCTCCACCAGCGTTGTGCAGTTCTTCGTCATTCTCTTCTTCGCCAACGAGACCTCGTACAACGCTATGGTGCAGCTCGCCACCATCATGTACCTGCTGCCGTACATCTTCTCGGCGCTCTACCTTCTGCTCCTCACCGTGCGAGGCAAAGGCCTCACGCACCCGCACGCGGGCGAGCGTTTCGACGACTCCGGCCCCTCCATCTCCTCCTCCGACAACCGCCGACACCTGGTCATCGGCATCGTCGGCTTCATCTACTCGCTCTGGCTGATCTACGCCGCCGACCCCGTCTACGTCCTCTTCGGCGCACTCGCTGTGATCCCGGGCCTGATCCCGTACCTGTGGACGCGCATCGCCAATGAAGAGAAGATCTTCAACACCTTCGAGTGGGTCGTCGTCGGCCTGGTCGTCCTCGGCGCGATCGCCGCGGTCGTGGGCCTGGTCAACGGCTCTCTGGTTCTGGAGTAGCGCTGCCCGCCATCGCCAAGACGAACTCAGCGGACACCACCACGAACTCATTGTCCAGTTCGTGACCGGCTTCCACGAGCGTCAGGTTATCGGGCAGATCCTCCCTGGTCGCCAGGGCTACAGCAAGCGCGGGCAACGCGTCCGAGTCAGCGACAATATGAAGCTGCTCGATGGTGGTGCCGCCGACGAATTTCAGGGCAGCGTCCACGATTTCTTCGGCTTTTTGCGTATCGACGGCCGCCGCGTTGTCCCCCTCATCCGCAGCCACCGTCACCGCCATAGCCGTTTTAGTTGTGATCATGACCGGAAACTCTAATCTCAGTGACTGGGGAAAGTCTGTGGGCGGGTGTAGGTTCCGCCGAGAGCTTGCGCAGGCTTTAGAGCTGGAACGCCAGATACGTGGACAGCACGATCACCAGTGTGAGCAGCGCGTACCGCACCAATTTCGCTCCGCCGCCGAGCACCGTGCGCGCTCCGATCTGCGCGCCTACGACATTGGCCACGGCGAGCGCGATCGCGAGCGGCCAGTCGACGAACCCGCCCGCGATGAACACCGCCAGGGCACCGAGATTCGTCGCGGTGTTGATCACCTTCGCCATGGCCGCCGACCGCAGGAAATTCTGGGCGAAGATCGCCGTGAACCCCATGATGAGGAACATTCCAGTCCCCGGCCCAAACGTCCCGTCATAGAACCCGATCGCGGCCACCAATCCGGCGGCAGTAAGAACCCGGCGCGGAGTGAGCACCGGGGCATCGTCCACTGACTGTGTCGTCCCGAATTCCGGCTTCAACGCCACGAACACTCCCACCGCGATGAGGAGGACGAGGATGAGGGGGCGGAGAAAGGAGGCGTCGATAAGCGATGCGATGAGCGCACCCGCAGCCGACAGTGCGCCTGCGATGAGAGCGTAACCCCACGTCTGGCGGGGCACGCCCACGCGGCGGACGAGCGTGACTGCGGCCGACGCCGTGCCGGAGACCGCCGCGAGCTTATTCGTCGCCAAAATCGCCGCCGGCGGCATCGACGTGCCCGCCATGAGCACCGGAATGAGCACGAGCCCGCCTCCCCCGATCACCGCATCGACCCAGCCTGCGAGAGCTGCCGCGGCGACCAACATAGCGAACATGGACCCCCACGCTACTATGACCAACCGTGGAACAACGCAGCCGGTGGATGATCGTCGCACCCCTTTCAGTGCTTCTCGGATACCTGCTTGCCCGGCTCCACGTGCCCGCCGCGTGGATCCTCGGCGCGATCGTGGTGTCCGGCTTCTCCGCGCTGGGCACAGGCCGCGAGCTGAAGGTCAACGCGAAGTTCTACAATTTCTGCCGCGGCATCATCGGCGTGCTCGCCGCCCTCCCCTTGGCTGGCGTGCCGCCCGCCGAGCTGGTGCACTACCTGCTGCCTGGACTCGCGTCAGCTGGCGTGATCATCGGAATCGGCTTCGTCGGCGGACTCTCGCTGGCGCAGTATGCCGGGCGGAAGGCCCGCGCCGGCGAGCCGACCGTCAGCCGCGAAACTGGCGTCCTGTCCATGTTGTCGGGTGGCGCGTCCGTCATGATGTCGCTTGCCGACGAGCTCGGCGCCGACATGCGCTACGTCGCCCTCACCCAATACCTGCGTCTGCTCGCCGTCTCGATGACCCTGCCGCTCGTCGCGTCATTCCTACCTCGCCCCGGCGAGAACCACTCCGCCGGACTCGATGTGACCTGGTGGATGTGGCTGCTCGTCATCGCCATCGCCGTGATCGGCGAACCCATTGCGCGGAAAGTTCATCTGCCTGCACCGGCGGTGTTCGGCCCGTTGATCCTCACCGCTGTGATCGCGACGTTGCTCCCCGTCCCGATCGCCCCGCCGGAGCCTCTCGCCGTGGTGGCGTTCATGTCCATCGGCTGGGCCTGCGGCGGCGGTTTGAGCGTGCCGGCGCTGAAGCGCTTTGCCAAGCTGCTGCCCGCCACGGTCACCTTCATCGTCGTGGTCATGGCGTCGTGCGCCGCGATGGGCGCCGTTGTGTCGGTGTGGCTGGACATCACCTTCTTCGAGGGCTACCTCGCCACGAGCCCCGGCGCGATCGAAACGGTGCTGGCACTGTCGTCGGAAGGTGGCGGCGGGCCCGCCGTGGTGTCGCTGCAGCTCATCCGTCTGCTCTGCATTCTGGTTTTCGCAGGGTCGTTGCCGAAAATTCTGCGGGCGATCGACAGGCGCTAGCGGCTAGCGGCTAGCGGCAGAGTACCTCGCGCGCCAGCATGTCCATCGGCATAGAGCCGAGACGCAGCGCCCTGTCGTGAAATTCGCGCAGGGTCATGCCCTTCTCGCAGGCCTTTTCGCGCAGGTCCATCCAGTCGCGGTAGCCGAGGGCATAAGAGGTGGCCTGGCCCGGCCACCCCATGTAGCGGTCGAGCTCAAAGCCTAAGTTCTGCTCGTTCATGGCGGTGTTGTCGCGCAGGAAAGCCTTGGCGTAGGAGGCGTCCCACTGGCCGGTGCCGTCGGGGGTCTTCTTGCCCAGGTGAACGCCGATATCGACAGCCACGCGCGCCAGTCGCATGCGCAGGGAATCTAGCAGGCCCATGCGGTAACCGGGGTCGTCGAAAAAGCCCAGATCCTCCATCAGGGTCTCGGCGTACACGGCCCAGCCCTCGCCGTGGGCGGCATTCCAATTCAGGGTGCGGCGCCACAGGTTCAACGTTGAGCGCTGCGTCATCGCAATGCCCTGCTGCACGTGGTGGCCCGGCACGCCCTCGTGGCAGATGCGGGCGAGCTCGTGCCAGGCGTGGAAGCCGTCCTGACCTTGCGGGACGGACCACCACAAAATACCGGGGCGCGCCAGATCCTCGGACGGGGCGGTGTACATCATTCCGCCGGTGCCGGCGGCGTCAACGCGGCAGTCGAGGTGCTTGACTTCCTCCGGCAGGGTGAACATCTCGCCGTCGAGGCGGCTGATCATCTGGTCGGAGACTTTCTGCATCCATTCCACCAACAGATCGTTGTCGGTGAGGGTGTAGGCGGGGTCTTCGTCGAGGCGTCGATAAGCGCCGCGCGCCGTGCACTCCTCGCCGAACAGCTCGTGCGCGACCTTTTGCTGCTTCTCGACGATCTGTGCCAGCGCGTCCAGCGACCAGCTATACGCCTCATCGAGGTCGATCTCGCGGCCGAGGAAGTACTGCGAGAACAGTTCATAGCGGTCGCGCCCGACCGAATCCTCGTGGGAGGCCAGCGGCGCGAGCTCCGTCGAGAGCCAATCCGCCATCTCCGCGAAAGCGCCCTTAGCGTGGGACACCGGCTCCGAATCGAATTCCAGCCCCATTGACTCCAGCAAAGAGCCGTCTTCCGCGAGCGCCTCACACTGGCTGATCACGGCATCGATCTGGCGTTGCGAGGCCACATCGCCTTGCCCCGCCGCCTCCGCCAGCGACTCGCGGTAGCCCGCCAGCGAACGCCGCACCCGCATCATGCGCTCCGCCAGGTTGTCCAGGTCCTCTTCCGTCTCCTTCGGCATGACGGTGAGCGCGTTGCGGATGACCTGCACCGGAGAGGTGACGTTATTGAGCATGCGCAGGTTCTCGCCGCGGTGGTGCAGCTCCAACTCCACCAGCATGCGGTCGCGCAGGATCGCGCCGGTGACGTAGTCCACCTCGTCGAAATCGTCATCGTCGTCGGAGGCGTCGGTGCCGTCGTGAAGCGCATCGACGTCCGCGATGAGGTCGCGGATCCGGTCCGCGATGTCGTTCCAGTGCTCCGGGCTGAAATCCTGCAGCTGGTCGTCGTGGCCGGGGATGCCGAGCTCAGTGGCGAGCGTCGGCGAGAGCTCGGCGAGGTCGTAGACGAAATCTTCGCACGTCGCGTCAAGGAGCGAGGGGGCGCGTTCACTCATGAGTGCAGAGTCTAACCGTGTCGAGGGTGTTTCCGCATTCGGGAGGCGGGTCCGGCGCTGCCAGAACCCCGCGAATAGTCCGCTTGGTTCAGAGTTTCAGGCACCCTAGTGGACAACATGGTCTAGTTTCCCTCTAAGATGGAATGCATGAAATCGTCGTGGTCTGCGTTCTCACGCCCCCAGAACCCAGCCGCCAAGTGCTTGCATTTGGTGAGGCTGAACACGGTGACGTCGAGAAGCGAGCTTGTTGAAGCGACCGGTCTGTCCCAACCCACGGTCACCCGCGCCATCGCCGCGCTCATCTCCGCCGGCTTCGTCAACGAGCGCATGGACCTGTCGAAATCAACCGGCCGCGGCCGCCCCATCATCCCGCTCGAGCTCGCCGAATTAGAGCCCGTCTTCGCTGGAATCTCCGTGGGCACGACCGCCACGTACATCGCGCTCTTCGACATCAAAGGACGCACCATCCGCGACGTCGACGTCGAACTGCCCGTCGCGCATCTCAGCCAAGACGACTTCATCCAGCACATCATGGCCGGGCTCAACCGCCTCATGGCGGACCTCGACCGTCCGCTCGTGACCGCCGGCGTGACCACGTCCGGCGCCGTCAGCCCCGACGGCGTCGTCAACGCGCCCAACCTCGGGTGGCACGACGTCAACATCGGCGCGCAGCTGAACGAGCAATTCTCGGTGCCCGTCACCGTCTCGTCGGCCGTCGCCGCAATCATCGGCTCCGAAATCCAGTCCGGAGAAATCATCGGCGATGCGCCCATCATGGCGATCTTCGCCGACGATTCCATCGGCGCGGCCGTCACCGAAGACAAACGCGTCGTGCCCATCGCCGTCGACCGCGAGGACCTCACCACGAACGGTCTGCTCCGCAACATCAGCAAGCAAGGGCTTTCGCTTATCGACGCCATCCAGCTCTCCCACACCCACCCCCACATCCGCGCTGCCCTTGACCGCCGCGCTTCACACCTCGGCGGTGTCGCCGCGAGTCTGATGACTCAGTACGGTGCGTCCACGCTGGTCGTCGCCGGCTCCGCCTTCATCGACGACCAGAAAGCCCCCGCGCGTTTCGCTCGCACCGTCCGCCAGACCCTCCAGGACGGCGAGAACGCCCGCCTGCGTCTCATCCCCACCCACCGCGAGATGGTGCGCGATATTGCCCGCGCCGTCGCACTCGATCTGGTGCTTCGCGAGCCTTTGAAGGTGCAGCTGCCGTAATCCGGCGCTGCCTAAGCCACGCCGAGTTCAGCGCGCTGCAGCTCTGCCCACCTGCGGGTCCGTGCGCGGTTGCGCCGCGCCTTTTCCACGAGGGCGTAGGTGATGAAGATCGCCAAAAACGCCAGCGCGGCGGGCACGTACATCCAGGAGAAGCCTCGCTCGGGGTTGAATTCCCACAGCAGGTTCGCGGCGACGCTAATACCAACGAAGGGCAAACAAACAAGGACGAGGGCACCGACGGACAGCAGCCCCGCGAACTGCCAGCGCGCGGCGTTTCCCCTGGCGAAATGAGCTGCGGCCTGGTTCGCGGCGACGAAGACAGACACGGCGATAGGCACGATCCACACCCAGTGGTGGTACCAGGTGAACGGGGAGACGAGGCACGCGCCGAAGCCGGTGATACCGACGGCGACGGGCAGGCAGTCGAGTTTGACGGCCAACCATGCGGCGAAAACGACCACGGCGATGGCGAGCAGAACTGTGAGAAGCCACTTGTCGTCGGATTCGATGCCGAGGTTGCGCACCAGCACGGATTTCAGGGATTGGGCGCCAGAGTTGAAGTGGTCGCCGACGCGGCTGGAGTTGAAGATGGCGTCGGTCCAGAAGGCTTTGGCGTCGGGGACGACGAGGAAGCCGAGGCCGACGGTGACGAGGAATGTGATGAAGCTTCCGGCGGCAGCCCACCAGCGGCGCTGGATGAGGAAGAGAATGCCGAAAAACGCTGGGGTGAGTTTCACTCCGGCAGCGAGTCCGACACCAATGCCGGGCAGGCGGTACTTCAGCGGCAGGAAGTCGAGGCAGACGAGCAGCATGAGCACAACGTTGACCTGGCCCCAGAACAAGGTGGCGTGGAGCGGCTCGGTGCCGAGCAGGAAAAACGCGGCGAGCAGCGGAATAATGAGCAGGAAGGACAGTGGGTTGATATCCACTTTGAGGCGCCGCAGGACCATCCAGATGACGACCATGACACACGCGATGGTGGTGGTGTGCCAGATGAGGGTGACGGAGGCGTCGTCAAGCATGCTCACCCAGGCGAAGATCATGCCGGCGAACGGCGGGTACGTGAAGGGGAGATCGTTGAAGATATTGCCTTCGTAGAGGTTCACGCCGTCGGTGACGCGTTCGCCGCCGCGCATATAGATCCACAGGTCGAGCGGCACGTCGGTTTTGAAGACGCTCTGGAGGACAGCGAAGTTGGCTGCGTAGCGCAGCGCGATGAGCACCACAAGCACACTTAGGCTTGCGATCACGGTCATACGTCCTGCCAGCTGTTTCACTCTTTGAACGCTACCCCGGCACGCCCGGGATATGGGTCGACGGCGCGCTAAATGTCGAGGGCATCCAAAATCGCGTCGAGGGCGTCGCCCAGGTCGGTGCGCCACACGGCATCGGCTTTCGTGTCGGCGCGTCCGGGCCCGCCGTTGATGACGGCGACGGGTTTGCCGGCGGCGCGCGCGTCGAGCACGAGCCGGTACCCGCTCATCACAGCAAGGGAGGTGCCCACTGCGATCAGCGATGTCGACGCATCCAGCCACTCGCCGACCGCTTGACGACGCCCCCTCGGCACGTTCTCCCCGAAATACACCACGTCCGGTTTCATGCGCCACCCCCCGCACTGCGAGCACTCCACCATGGTGAAGGCGCGGACTGCTTCCTCGGGCAGCTCGACGTCGCCGTCGGGGTTGATCATGGTGTCATCGACCAGGACTGTTTGCAGGTAGCCGGGGTTGGCGCGGCCAAGGCGGGCGTCGAAAAGCGTGCGTGTTTCTTTGAAACCGCAATCGAGGCACACGACATGCTCCATGTCCCCGTGGAGGGCGATGACGTTGCGCGAGCCGGCTTGGGTGTGGAGTCCGTCAACGTTCTGCGTGATGATTCCGCTGATCAGCCCGGCTCGCTCCAGCTCCACGAGCGCGAAATGCGCGCGGTTCGGCGAGGTCGCGCGCATCTGGCGGATGCCGACGAACGCGCGCGCCCAATAGCGGCGCACCGACGCCCGCGAATGCGCGAACTCCTGGTACGTCATTGGGCGGCCCTTCGATAGGCGCCCGCCCGGGGAGCGATAGTCCGGGATGCCCGACGCCGTGGACACCCCTGCACCCGTGACGACCAGCGCCGGACCGTTCCGCAACAGGTCCGCGACAAAGTCGAGCGCCTGCTGCGGCGGCGTCGGTGTGGCGGTCTCGTGCACGACGCGTTCGATGGAGCGAATCGCGCTGCGGTGCGCGAGCTCGACCGCGGGGTCCGTGAATTCGGGCTCGGGGAACGAGGCGTCCTCCTTGCGGGGCGTCAACGGAACGGGACCTCGCCCTGGGCGCGGCGCAGTTTGCGTGTGCGCAGGCGCTCCGGGTGCTTGGCCAACCGCTCCACGGCGCGCACCGCGCACATGACGTGCGCTTCCTTCGAGTTGGAGTAAAAGGCCTGGGCGGCTGCCGGCAGTTTCGGCACGGCGTGCAGCGGCAGGTCCGACACGGCGAGCAGTGTTCCGTACGGGACGCGGTAGCGGTACCCGTTCGCGGCGATGGTGGAGGATTCCATGTCCACGGCCGCCGCCGTCGAATTGCGCAGCCACTCCCACAGGTCGCGCGGGGCTTGCCATTCCCAGTTGCGGTCGTCGGTGGACAGCACCGTGCCGGTGCGCATGAGCGACTGCTCTTCTTCGCCGTAGATCCTCTTCACGGATTTCTCCAGGGTGCGCTGGATTTCCGGCACGGCGGGAATGGGCGTTTCGGGGTCGATGTGGCTGTGCAGCACGTGGTCGCGACGCTCGTAGGCGTTGCCCAGGATGAGGTCACCGATGCGCATGCGGGCGTCCAGGCCTGCGCAGTGGCCGATCATGATCCAGCATTCGGGGCGCAGAACAGCCAGGCAGTCGGTAATCGTCTTGGCATTCGACGGGCCGACACCGATATTGATCATGGTCACGCCGCTATTGCCGTCGGCCACGAGATCGAAACGCGGCATCTGGTACTTCGAGGCGAGGTTCATGGCCAAAGCGTCGATGCCGTCGACGTCGCCACGCTCGATGCGCGTGCCGTTGGGGAGGATGAGGGCGTTGTAGCGCGTTGCGTCGTCGGCAAGCTGGCTCAACCCGAATTTCACGAACTCGCGCGTGTGCATCTCGTAGTTGGTGAAAAGGATGAATTTCTGCACCGAATCGACCTCGATGCCGGTGTAATGCTCAATGCGCGCGCAGGCGATGTCGAAACGTTGCGGCCCGAAGTGGAACAGTGGCTTCTCGGGGCCGTGGAAGGCATCCCAGTCGCCGTCGATAATTGCGTCGTGGACATCGTCGAGCGTGGGGCGCGGAATTGTCGCGTCGGTCCCGCGCTTCGCGCCGCGGATGTACTCGGGCGCGATCCCGATGTCGGAGTAACCGACCGAGATCTCCGCGTCGTAATTATCTGTCAGGCACCGCAGTTGATGGCGGAGGTAGCTCGACATGAGGTCGGGCCGCGACAACGCCGCCGAATACACGCCCGCTTCGTCGACATAACCGAACGGTTCGGAGCGGTCGATCGGCTTCCATTCTTTGATCTCGACCGCGATCTTGGGATACAGCACCTGCGCGTAATCCCCGCCGCCACGCGCGCGTTCGCAGGCAGCGGCATACAGCTCGATCAGCTTATCGACGGCCCCGTCAACGCTTCCCACAACCTCTAACGCTCCCATGCGCCCAACCCTACTGAAACACAGAAATTGACGGGCTAAAGTTCTTTGCTGTGATCAACACCGCATCTAGGAAACCCCGCTTGGCATCTCTGCTCGCCCTGTTTCCACTGGTTCTCGCCTCGTGCTCTGGGCCGTCAGAACCCGCTGCGCCCGCTCCGCCGTCCGCCCCCGCCGAGGCACCCGCGCCCGAGGATGCGAGGCCGAACCTCGACGGCATCGACGAAAAGGTCGCCGAGATCGAGGCCGCCACCAACACGCAAACAACCTTTTCGCTTTTCGACGGCTCCTCCTCCACCAATTCCGGCTCCGGCGGCGCCCTTCCCGCCTGGTCCACCATCAAGGTCCCTATCGCCCTGACCGCCTTAGAGCACTGCCCCGACAGGGACTTCGTCCTCGAGCAGACCACCGCCGCCATCGAGTGGTCGGATAATGACGCCGCTTACTACCTCTGGCGCTGCCTCGGCACCGACGCGGAGGCGAGCCAGCTCGTCGGCGAGGAGATCGCCAAGGCTGGTGTGTCTGTCCACGTCGAACCTGCTTTCGGCGTGACCACGTGGCCCGTCCCAGCTCAGGCCCGCTACGCCCAATACTTGGCGTCTGTGCCCGACGACAACCCCGTCATCCAAGAGATGCATAAGATCAACCCCGAGCACAGCTACGGGCTGGGCACCATCGCCGACATTCCGTTCAAGGGCGGCTGGTCTGATGCCGACGACGCTTCTTTCCACGTCCGCCAGCTCGGCTTCTTCACCATCGACGGCACCGATTACGGCATCGCCATCGCCGCCCGCTCCGTCCTCGGTTCCGAGCAGGATTGCCAGGAGGCCTTGAACCAGCTGGCTGCGTTGCTCGCCGAGTCGACAGACCAGCTTCATCTGAAAAAGGGCGCCGAAGGCGAGCAGGGCGACCAGGCCCAACTCGGTGAAGGAATGAAAGAAATGCCGATGATTCAGAACGAGGAGAACGAGTGACACCAGGATTAGAGCACACGACGATCGAGCTGCTGAAACAGCTCATCCGCAACGCTTGCGTCAACGATCTCACCGCGGATTCGGGCAATGAGGTGCGTAATGCGCAGACCCTCGAGGATTTCTTCGCGGACGCCGGCGATAGTGTTGAGGTGCGCCGCTTCGAGCCGCACCCCGGCCGCGTCTCCGTCGCTTTCACCGTTCCCGGCAGTGACCCGGATGCCGAACCGTTGACGCTGCTCGGCCACACCGATGTCGTTCCCGTCGACGAGGAAAAGTGGACTCAAGATCCCTTCGGTGCCGAGGTCGTCGAGGCGGAAGACGGCTCACGGATCTACGGGCGCGGCGCCACCGACATGCTCTTCATCACCGCGTCGATGGCCGCTGTGACCAGGGAAGTCGCACTTGAGGCACAGGCTGGAAATCCGCCGCGCGGCACGCTTACCTTCGTTGCTTGCGCCGACGAGGAGGCGCGCGGAGGTCTCGGCGCGGGCTGGATCGCGAAGAATGAGCCCGAGGCCTTCAGCTGGCGCAACTGCCTCTCGGAAACGGGAGGATCGCATATCCCGGTGCAGGATTCGGACGGCGGCGACGCGATTGTGGTCGTTGTAGGTGAGAAAGGCGCAGCTCAGAGGCGCATCACCATTCACGGGGACGCGGGACACGGCTCGGCGCCGTACGGCCGGGAGATCACGGTGGGGTTGATCGGTGAGGTGGCGCGTCGATTAGCGGCGATCGAACCTGATGTCGTGTCCGACGACCTCTGGCAAGGCTACGTCCGCTCCTTCCGCTTCGACCCCGCCACCGAGGCGGCACTCATCGCGGGCGAGAACTACGAGGCATTCGGCCCGCTGGCGCGGTACTCGCACGCCATGAGCCACCTCACCGTCTCCCCCACCGTGCTGCGTGCCGGCGGCGCGATCAACGTGCTCCCATCTGCCGCATATGTGGAGCTGGATATCAGGCCGTTGCCGGGGCAGGGGCAGGGGGACGTCGATAAGCTGCTGCGTGAAGCTCTGGGCGACCTGGCCGAACGCGCCCACATCGAGCATTTGATCACCGAAGAAGCGACCGTCTCGCCCGCATCGGGCCCGCTTTACGACGCCATCGTGGACACCTACCGCGAATTCTTCCCCACCGCCGACATCGTGCCCACCATTGCCGCCGGCGGCTCCGACCTGCGCTTCGGTCGACGACTCGGCGGTGTCGGCTACGGCTTCGCCCTCCACGCCGCCGGACGCGGATTCGGTGAAGTGCTCGACCAGCTCCACTCCCACGACGAATTTGTCCACGTCGAGGACGTCGAACTGACCGCACGCGCATACCGCAGCCTTGTGCGGCGCTTCCTGGGCGTTTAATTTTTCTCACCAAAGGACCTGTGCGGGGTGGTGCCCGTGCATTATCTTTGGGGACTATGACGACGCTGCTTAACCAGGACAATTCGACCAAAACCATCAAAAACCCTGCTGACGGCACCATCGTCGGCACGACGAACTACCACTGTGCGGAGACCGCCCGCGAGTACATCGAGCGCGCCCGCGCCAAACAGCCCGAATGGGCCGCCACCCCGGTCAAAGAGCGCAAAAAGATCATGCTGCGCTACCACGACCTCGTGCTGAAGCACCAGAAGGAACTGCTCGACCTCATCCAGGACGAGAACGGCAAGAACCGCCGCTCCGCTTTCGAGGAAGTTCTCGACAGCGCGCTGACCGCCCGGCACTACGCATACCGCGCAGGCAAGCTGCTCAAGAGCGAGGGCGCGAAAGTCGCCCTGCCGATCGCGACGAAGACCCGCGTCGAGCATGCGCCCGTCGGCGTTGTCGGCATCATCGCACCATGGAACTACCCGCTCGTGCTCAGCCTTTCCGACGCCATCCCCGCGATCCTCGCCGGCAACACCGTCGTGCTCAAACCCGACTCCTCTACCCCGCTGACCGCGCTGCGCGCCGCTGAACTGTTCGCCGAGGCTGGCCTGCCGAAGGACGTTCTCAACGTCGTGCCCGGCTCCGGCCGCGAAGTCGGGCAGCTGCTCGTGCAAGAAACCGACTACCTGATGTTCACCGGTTCCTCTGCCACCGGCGCGAAACTGGCTGCGCAGGCCGGTGAACGTCTCATCGGATTCTCCGGCGAGCTCGGCGGCAAGAACCCGCTGATCCTCACGGCCGACGCCGATGTGGACAAGGTCGTCAGCGGTGTCCGCCACGCCTGCTTCTCCAACACCGGTCAGCTGTGCATCTCTATTGAGCGCATGTACGTTCATCGCGCCGTGGCTGACAAGTTCATTCCGGCGTTCGTGCGCTGCGTCGAAAAGATGCGTATCGGCGGCGGCCACGACTGGGACATCGACATGGGCTCCCTCATCAACGAAGACCAGGCTGACACCGTCGCTGAATTCGTCGACGACGCCGTGAGCAAGGGTGCGACCGTCGCCACCGGAGGCAAGCGCCTCACCGACCTCGGGCCCGCGTTCTACGCCCCGACCGTTCTCCTCAACGTGCCCGAAGATGCGCGCCTGTACCGCGAAGAAGTCTTCGGTCCAGTCGTCTACATCGAGGTCGTCGACTCCCACGAAGAAGCCATCGCCAAGGCGAACGACACCGAGTACGGATTGAACGCCTCCGTCTTCGGTAAGCCGTCCACCGCCCACGAGATCGCGTCCCAGCTCCAGGCGGGCACCGTGAACATCAATGAAGGCTACGGTGCCGGCTGGTCCTCCATCGGCGCGCCGATGGGCGGCTGGAAGCGTTCCGGTGTCGGGCGCCGCCACGGCGACGGCGGCCTGCTCAAGTACACCGAGTCCCGCACGGTTTCCGAGCAGCGCATCGTTCCCATTGCCGGCCCCGACGGCATCGCCCCCGAGCGGTGGGCACAGGCCCTGACCTTCGCGCTCAAATACGGACGCGACCTCATGCGCTAGTTTTTCAGGCGCGCCGAACTGGCCGTGGACATGCCTGACTCACGCGATGAGCGTGGTCAGACTGTGTCTGCGGCCTTTTCGCTATTTCCCGAACAGTAGGTGCATGGCACCGTATTGGTGTGTCCTGTTCGGTACTGGTGTTCCGCGCGGTGAAACCCATGTCGGTGTCCCATCGCGCACCTGTATTCGACCCCTGCTGTGTCTGTCGGGGTCATCATCGTTGGTGCGGTTGTGATACCTGCACAACACCGACAAGTTGTTCATATTCGTCTGTCCACCGCGGGCCCAGGGTTCGATGTGGTGGACCTCGCAGTTATCAGCAGCATGCCGACAATCCGGCACCGGACACGTCGTCAGTGTTGCTCGGGCGAGGTCGCGTTGTTTCTTATTGGCGAACCGTTTCGTGTTGTACAGGTTCACCGGACCTGCCTGCGGGTGGAACAGTGCCACCTCAAGGTCCTTGGAGTGATGGTGCATCAGGTACTCCGCACCAGTCATCGTCGTGCCATCAGATAGCCCCAGGATGGTGTCATCGCCTTGGCCGCCGAGGATCGAGATGTAATCCGCCAGCGGGATTTGCACCAGCGGGCGTGGGACAGCATCAGCAACAGCACCATCCTTGTGCAGCAGGTCGTGGAATGCCTCGTACATCTGCGGACCCTCAGGACGGTTAGCGTCGAGTTTTTGACGCAGGGCGTACTCAAGGGCGGCGATATCACTCGCATCACCAGTAGCACTAAAAGTGCGTTTGCCTTTCCGCTCCTTGCCGAACCGCACCGCCGACTCAGGGGCAGGCGTGTCTGGTTCGGGGACGATGTCTTTGGCGCGGCGTTTCAACGTCTCGTAGTTCCCACGCACCGACAACAACGCCAGGCGGATCTTCCACTTCTCCTTCTCCGTACCCAACGAACGCACTTGCTGTTCGATGAACAGGATCTGGTCCAACGACTTCCCGGTTTCGCGAGCGATGCGTACCGCGTGGGCTTGCTTGCGGGTGGAGCGGGTGGTGCCGAAGTACACCTCGTGGGCTTTCTCCCACTCGATGTAGGTGGTGGGTTTGACGCCGGCAGCCTGAGCAGCCTGGCGGTCGAAACCGGCCAGGATGTCCATGGGACTGCCGAGTGTTGTTAGAAACGCGTCAAAATCGTTCACAGCACAAACGTTAAACGCCCCGCAACCCGTCGTCTACGAAACGATGTCTACTTCAGTAGACATCGCCTAAACAAGCAGGTCACAGGGCGTGAAAAACGGGCGAAAACCAGGAGGGCGGGGCAGGCGCGGCCTAGTCGACCGGGTTTGAGCAGCGGGCTTAGGGGGTCCACTCGTAGACGGTCTCGGCGGCGGGATCCGCGGAGCGGATGCGGATGCCGGGGGCGGGGGTGAGCCAGGCGTCGATAAGCAATTGCTCGCTGTCGGCGAAGACGCGGTAGCTGATGGTCTCGTTGGTCTTGTCGAGGACCTCGATGTCGGCGCGGGTGAGCCACGGGTTGCGGCGGCGCAGACCGATGAGTGCCTGGTGTTCGCGGAAGATCCACGAGCCGAGGTCGGCAAGCTCGGCGGGGGTCGCGGGCAGGGCTGGGCGGACGGCATCGTCGGCGCTGAAGCCGTCGCCGCGCGTGCCTTCGAAGCCTTGCTCGTCGCCGTAGTAGATGCTGGGCATGCCGGGCAGGGTCATGAGGATCCCTAAGGCGAGGATTTCTTTGTCCTGGCCGACTTTGCTGGCGATGCGGTCGACGTCGTGATTGCCGATGAACGTGTTGGTGAGCAGCTGGGCGGACACGTCGCGGTGGCGGGAAAGGGCGTGGTCGAGCTCCCAGAAGTTGGCGTCGTGAAGCGAACTCCAGATGGCTTTCCACAGTTCGTACTGGGTGACGGCGTCGAGTGTGCCGTCGCCGGCGATCTGGACGTAGTCGCCGTGGATGACTTCGCCGAGGAAGAGCGCGTCGGGGTAGTCCGCGCGGACGCGGGCGAGCACGTCGGACCAGAATTCGGGCGGAACGGAGTACGCGACGTCGAGGCGCCAGCCGGCGATGCCGCGCGCGAGCCAGAATTTCATGATGTCGACGACCATGTCGCGCACGCGTTCGTCGTCGTGGTGGAGCGTGGCCAGCTCGTCGTGCCCCTCCCAGTTCGTGCTTCCAGCAAGGCCCTTATCGACGGCCGCGTGGGTCACCGCCACATGATTGAACACGCCGTCGAGCATCACCTTGATACCGCGCTGCCTGCAGGCGTCCATGAGCCAGTCGAAGTCCTCGTTGGAGCCCAGGCGCGCGTCGATGCGGTAGTGGTCAAGCGTGTCGTAGCCGTGCGCGACGGACTCGAAAATGGGGCCGAGCAGCAGACCGTCGCAGCCGAGTTCGATGAGGTAATCGAGCCAAGGTTCGAGCTGGCGGAGTCGCGGTGCGGCATCTTCGGCGCTGTTGCCGTTGTCGCTGTCGCGGTCCCGGATCGGGGCACCCGTGGCGCCGAGTGGGTAGATATGCCACCAGATCGTGCTGTCCAGCATGATTCCTCCTGCCTGTAGCGGCGTCGACGTGTTCCAACCCGATGTTAGTGTTCTCGCCAAGGTTGAACAGGGGGCACGGCGGCGGCTGCCGGTCGCGCCTACAGCTAGTCTCCCCGGTTGATCAGCGGTTCGAGGCGCTGGCGGATACGTTCGTGCCACCGTTCGGCAGCTTCCTCGAAGTTGGGACGCAGGCCGCGGTGGGTGAGGTGGACGCGGGTGCTGCCGTTTTCGTCTTCGTCGAAGTCGAAGATGAAATCCTCGCCGGTGGGCTCGCTATGGAGAACAACGCGCTGGGCTTCGTCGTCTTGGTCGACGGTGAACTCGCCGGCATCATCGTCCTGCCACCAGTCCTTGGGCTGGGACACGACGCTGAAAGCGTCCTTGCGGGAAGCGGAAACCGTGAAAGAGTCGGTGAAATCCTGGATGGATTCGACGGTGGTGCCGTCGGAAAACTCGTAGTCCGGCATGGCGTTGTCGGGGTCGTAGACAGCGACGTCGAAGCCGTCCTCGCGGAATTGGCGAAGACCTTCCTTGATGATGCGGCGGCCGGCCAAGTTGAACGACGTCACGTGGGAGAAATCGAGGACGAGCTCGTCACCGACGAGGTCGCGCTCCACCAGCTCGTGGAGGATCTGCTCGGCGGCGGTGAAGTTGATCATGCCCTGGAGTTCCGCGACGTGGGTGTCGCCCTCGCGGCGCACCGACCGGATGCCCGGCGCGGAGTAGTAGTGCGAGCCCATCATGTGCAGGCCGAGGGACTTGGAGAGGCGGCGGAAGATCTCCACGCCGCGGACGGAATTGCCCTTCTCGTTCAGGCGCGGGGACAGGGACGCGGCGCCGAGTTGGCCGGGCAGAGTACCGATGAGGCCGCCAGCCACGCCGGATTTCGCGGGGATGCCGACGGTGGACATCCACTTGCCCGAGCCGTCGTACATGCCGGCCGACGCCATGACGGACTGAGTGAGGCGGCAGGCTTCGGAGCTGAGGACTTTCTCGCCGGTGACGGGCTGGACACCGCCGTTGGCGAGGGTCGCAGCCATGACAGCCAGGTCTTTCACGGTGACCATGATGGAGCACTGCCGGATGTAGCTGGTCACTGCGTCGTCGACGTCGTCTTCGATGATGCCGTAGACGCGGAGCATGTGCGCGAGCGCCATATTGCGGTCGGCGGTGTCGAGTTCGGCGGTGATGATCTCTTCGTCGAAACGCAAAGGGCGCCCCGCCAGCTTGGAAAAGACATCCAAGACCATGGCGGAGCGCTCTTCTACTAAGGCGTCGGTGCCGGCGACGAGTTGGTTCACGGCGATGGCCCCGGCGTTGATCATGGGGTTGGTGGGGCGCTTGGTGTCGTCGTCAAGCGAAAGCTCGTTGAAGGCCTCGCCGGACGGCTCCATGCCCACGACGCTGTGAACGTTGTCCACCCCTCCTTGGTCAAGCGCGATCGCGTACACGAACGGCTTGGAGATGGACTGGATGGAGAATTCGTACTCGTCATCCCCTACGGAATAGAGGTTGCCGCTGCGTGTGCACAGCGCGAGCGCGAGCTTGTCGGGGTCTGCGGTGCGCAGCGTCTCGATGTAGTCGGCGTTCTCGCCGTCGGTGATGTCGCGGACTTCGTCGAGGATGGCGCCCAGGTATCCGGGGATGGGGGTTGTCGGCATGCGCGCCAGTGTAATGGCGCAAACGCCGCGAAGTTATGCCTTCAGGTCGTGCTCGTGGTCAGCGGGGCTGAGGACACGGAAGGACAGTGCGGCAAGTGCGGCACCGACGAACGGGGCGAGGACGTAGACCCACAGGTTGGAAAAGTCGAAGTTGCCGTTGACGGACAGGCCGAGAGCGACAGCCGGGTTGAAGCCGCCGCCGGAGATCGGGCCGACGGCGAAAGCGCCGGTCATGACGGTCGCGCCGATGGCGAGGCCGAAGTAGGAATTGCCGTCGTTCGCCTTTGCGGTGGCGACGTTGAGGACGACGAAGACGAGGAAGAAGGTGAAGATCGCCTCGACGATGAAGGCTTCGCCGGTCTGAATCTGGGCTGCTTCCTCGGGCATGGGCAGAGCGGTGCGGCAGATCAGAGCGCCGACGACTGCGCCGAGGGCCTGGGCGACCCAGTAGATGAGCATTTCGGTGGCGGTCATTGCGCCGCGGATCCAGGCACCGAGAGACACAGCGGGGTTGACGTGGCCGCCGGAGATGTGGCCGGTGGCGTAGACGAGGATCATCAGGGCGAAGCCGATGGCGATCGGGGCGAAGTCGCCGGCCTGGGAGACAGCGGCAATGATGGAAAAGACAAACAGGAGGGTGGCCAGGAATTCAGCGCCTGCCTTGCGCGCGATATCGTTCATTGAGTTTTCTTTCAGCAGGTTGACATAGGTATAGCGCAAGACCCGCCGATTAAAGCTTTTGCTTATCGACGGGCCTTGCGTTCGTGCCCGGGGGGGGACTTGAACCCCCACGTTCTTGCGAACACTGGCACCTGAAGCCAGCGCGTCTGCCAATTCCGCCACCCGGGCGGGCGACTAAGTAAACATAGCACGCACCCTCCCAAATCCTCCAAATTCACTGGCAGACGCCAGTTTTCGGCTTTACAGCTATGTTGTGGGAACCAGGAACCCTATACTATCTGTCGAAACATTACTGCTGGGAGTGCACGCATGAGAGGAGGTGTGGGCAGATGGGGCTGATGGACCGGTTGGCTAAAGTCGACAGTTCGCTGCAGCGCGGGCTGGATAACGGCTTCGCCGCTGTCTTCGGTGGACGCGTTGTTCCGGCGGAGCTGGAGGAGCTATTGAAGCAGGAGATGCACGACGGGCTGTTCAACAACGAGTACGACGAGACGATCACGCCGAATGTGTTCGCGATCGGCGTGTCCAGCAAGGACTTGGAAAACTTGTCGCAGGACCCGGACCTGCCCACCAATCTCGCGGGGCAGCTCACCCGTTTCATCCGCAATCAGAACATCGGCTTGTACGGTCCCGTTGTCGTGCGCGTGGCGGAGGAATCCGGTCTGCGGACCGGGCAGCTGCGCGTGTCGTCGTACGTGGACGAGGAGCCGGATGTCGAGAGCGGGTTCGACGCGATTTTGTCCGACCGTTCCCCACACGCCCAGGAGGCACACGCCATGAACCAGCCCCCCGCGATGGCCGCACCTAACGGCCCCGCTGTGAGTCTGCTCCTGTTGGACGGGTCGTCGCGCACGTACCCGGTGCACGAAGGGTCCAATATTCTGGGCCGCTCCAATGACTGTGATTTCCGCCTGCCGGACACGGGAGTGTCCCGCCAGCACGCGGAGATCATCTGGGACGGCACGGCGGCGTTTCTGGTCGACCTGCAATCCACGAACGGCACGACGGTCAATGACCAGCCGGTGGACAACTGGGAACTCGCGGACGGGGACGTGATCACGGTGGGTCACTCGAATATCGAGGTGCGCATCGCGGGCACTCGCCCTTACCCTGGCCCCGACGGCGCGGGTGCGCAGTAAGGTGGCTATCTGACCCATGGATTCTGCATTGATGCTCGGGGCCCGCTTCGGCCTCCTTATTCTTCTGTGGCTGTTCATCTTCGTGGTTCTGGCTGTGCAGCGCCGCGACATCAGATCAGCCGAGGTGGCGCAGCGTCGGACTGCGAGTGTGGCGCCGGCGCCTGCGTCGACGCGCCGCGAAAAGGCTCAGGAGGTCGTCGTGGTGGAAGGCCCGCTGCGCGGCTCCCACATGAATATCTCGACGGTGGAAGACCTGTCGCTGGGCCGCGCCGACGACAACGACTTCGTCCTGGGAGACGATTTCGCTTCTTCGCGCCACGCCCGCTTGTTCCGGCGTGGATCGGACTGGTTCGTGGAAGACTTGGATTCTCGTAACGGCACGTTTGTCGGCGGGATCCGCATCGACCAACCTGAGCGCGTCCAGGTGGGTACCGACATCAAAATGGGGCGCACGATTGTGAGGTTGATGCCATGACGAACCTGAAGCTCAACTTCCACACCGCCTCCGACCGTGGGCTGGTACGCGACAATAACGAGGACTCGGCGTACGCCGGTCCTCACCTGCTGTTGCTCGCTGACGGCATGGGCGGCCACGCCGCTGGTGAAGTCGCCTCGCAACTCATGGTCGAGCATATGCAACACCTCGACCGCGACCCGGAAGACGCCGACACATTGGCGCTGCTCGGCGCGGCTGCCGACGACGCAAACGCCGCGATCTCCGCCTCCATCGAGGAGAACCCGGAGCAAAACGGCATGGGCACCACGCTCACCGCGCTGATGTTCGACGGCGAGAACATGGGGCTCATTCACGTCGGCGACTCCCGCGGCTACCGCCTGCGCGACGGCGAGCTCAGCCAGATCACCGAAGACGACACTTTCGTCCAGTCCCTGGTCAACGAAGGAAAGCTGAAGCCGGAGGACGTGTCCTCCCACCCGCAGAAATCCCTCATTCTCAAGGCGTACACGGGCCGCCCGGTCGAGCCGCATCTGGAATTGCTGCCGGTCAAGGCGGGCGACCGTTTCATGCTGTGCTCCGACGGACTGTCCGACCCCGTCACCCACTCCACGATGGAGTCCATGCTGGCTGAGGACACCCCGGAAGAAGCAGTCACACGACTCATCGAACTGGCGCTGCGTTCCGGCGGCCCGGACAATGTCACGGTGGTCGTGGCCGATGTCGTCGACACGGACGACGCAGACAGCCCTGAGTTGCCCACCGCCCCCGTCATGGCGGGTGCCCTGCTCACTGGCGAAGAGTCGACGCACCCGGACACCGCCGCGGGTCGCGCCGCGAAGCTGATGGGGGCGCAAAGGGGGGACAAGGGGGCGTCGATAAGCAAAAAAGAGGAACCCGCATCCGACGATGAGGAGGATCACCGAGGCCGCGCTCGCTCTGTGTGGCCGTGGGTGATCGGCGTTCTCGCGGTCGCGCTCGTTGGGCTCGGCGGCCTGTGGTGGTTCGATTCCGCGCGCAGCGACACGTATTTCGTGGCTGTCAACGACCGCGATGAATTCGTCATCGAGCAAGGCATGAATACCGCTGTTTTCGGCCGTGACATGCACGAACCCGTCCAGCAGGTGTGCATCAACGACGATAATCAGATCCGTCTCGTCGACACCAACGACGTGCCGGACGACTGCAAAGCCTTCGCGCTGTCCGACCTGCCTGAATCCACGCGGAGCCGCGTGGACAATCTCGGCAGCGGGTCGTACGCGGATATCACGGACCAGCTCAATTCGCTTGCCGACGAAGCCCTGCCCACCTGCGTCGACGCCCCCGATGGCGGCACCTGCCGGGAGGTGAAGTAATGCGCCAGCTATTCTCCCGCGGCCGCGAACTCTTCCTCTTGGTGCTCTCTGCCGCCCTCTTGCTACTCATGCTCGTCGGGCTGGAACTGTCGCAGGGCAACGCTTTGACCGTCGACATGCTGTGGCTCGTCGGCGGCTTCATCGGCGTTTATGCGATCGCGCACGTGGCCATGTGCTACGCCGCGCCGCACGCCGACCAAGTCCTGTTGCCGCTGGCCGCGACCCTGAATGCGCTCGGGTTGGTGATTATCTACCGCCTCGATCTCGCGACGGATTTCGGGCTGGCCCCGCGCCAGATGATGTGGTCGCTGGTGGGCATCTTATTCCTCGTGGCCACGCTGCTTATCGTGCGCGACCACCGGCAGCTCACCCGCTACTCCTACCTGCTCGGACTCCTCGGGCTGGTGCTTCTCGCCCTGCCGCTCGTGTGGCCGCAGCCGCCGGACGCTGAGGCCCGCATCTGGATCTGGCTCGGGCCGTTTTCCATCCAGCCCGGCGAATTCTCCAAGATCCTCCTGCTGCTCTTCTTCGCGCAGCTGTTGGCGCAGAAGCGTTCCCTATTCACCGTTGCCGGTTACCGCTTCCTCGGCTTGACGTTCCCCCGCCTGCGCGACCTCGCGCCGATCCTGATGGTGTGGGCCATCGCCATCGTCATCATGGGCGTGTCCAACGACTTCGGCCCGGCGCTGCTGCTGTTCGCCACCGTCCTCGGCATGGTCTACTTCGCCACCGGGCGCGTCAGCTGGCTCGTCATCGGCCTCGGACTCGTCGCTGTCGGTGGCTTCGCCGTGTACAACGTCTCCTCGAAGATCCAGGACCGCGTCGCGAACTTCCTCGACCCGCTGGCCAACTACGACACCACCGGCTACCAGCCCTCCCAGGCCCTGTTCGGCCTGAGCTGGGGCGGCGTGACCGGCACCGGCCTGGGCTTCGGCCACCCGGAGATGGTGCCCGTCGCCCACGCCGACTACATTCTCGCCGCCATCGGCGAGGAGCTCGGTCTCGTCGGGTTGACGGCGGTGCTCATCATCTTCGCCATCATCATCAGCCGCGGCTTCCGCACCGCACTCGCTGTGCGCGACACCTACGGCAAACTCGTCGCCTCGGGGCTGTCACTGACACTCGCCGTGCAGATCTTCGTGGTTGCCGGCGGCGTCTCCGCGATGCTGCCGATGACGGGTCTGACCACGCCGTTCATGTCCGCCGGCGGTTCCGCCATCATGGCGAACTACATCCTGCTCGGCTTGCTGCTGCGCATCTCCAACAACGCCAACCGGCCAGTGGAAGACACCGAAAACGCTGGCCAACCTGAACTTGTGGGGGTGCGCTAGATGAATACGTCGATACGCTGGGGCGCTTTCGGCTCCATCCTTCTCACTGTCCTGCTGCTCGCGAATCTCACCTGGGTGCAGGGCTTCCACGAGGAGGAATACGCGCGCAACCCGCTCAACTCCCGCAACTTCATCGAAGCCAAGAAGGTCGAGCGCGGCCAGATCAACGCCGGCGGCCAGATCCTCGCCGAGTCCACGCCGGCCGGCGACGGTTTCTTCTCGCGGAGCTACCCGAATATGCCGTATTCCTTCGCGCCGGTCGTCGGCTACCTGTCGGACCGCTACGGCGCCGCTGGCATCGAATCCGGCTTCAACGCCGATCTCAACGGCGAATCCAGCGCGAAGGGCAACCGTTTCTTGCGCACCAGCCAGGACGGCCGCGTCGGTGATTCCGTCGAGCTGACCTTGGACCCGAAGACCCAGGCTGCGGCCTACGACCAGCTGGAGAAAAACGGATACAAGGGCGCGGTGGTGGCGCTGCGTCCGTCGACAGGCGAAGTCCTTGCGATGGCCTCCAACCCGTCGTACGACCCGAACTCCGTCGTCAACGAGGAGACCGCCGAAAAAACATGGGAGCAGCTTAACGACGCCCCCGACCAGCCCCTCCTCAACCACGCCACCCAGGACCAACTGCCGCCCGGCTCGATCTTCAAAATCATCACCACCGCCGCCGGCCTGAAAAACGGCTACACCCCTGACTCCAGGCTCACCGGCGAAGCCGCCATCACCCTGCCCGGCACCGAAGTGCAGCTGACCAACTACGGCGGCCGCCCCTGTGGCGGGTCCACGACCACGCTGGCCAACGCCTTCGCGCTGTCGTGCAATACCGCCTTCGTGCAGATGGCCACCGAACTCGGCGACGGTCCGCTCCGCGAGGCCTCCACCGCCTTCGGCATCGGCGAAAACTACGACCTCGGCCTGCCCAATGCCGCTGGCTCCCTCGGCGACCTCGAGGACCTCGCTGCCGTGGGCATGTCCTCCATCGGCCAGCGCGATGTCACCATGACCGCCCTGCAGGCCGCCGTCATGGCTGCCACCGTCGCCAACGAAGGCCGCCGCATGGAGCCGCACGTGGTCTCCCGCGTGGTCAACCCCGAGATGAAGACCGTCCGAGAGATCCGCCCCCGCCAGGCCGCGGAAGCGCTGAGCAAGGAAGAAGCCGAGACCATCACCGAGCTGATGTTCAAGTCGGAGCGCAACACCTACGGCTACAACGGCAACAGCTTGGCCTCCAAGACCGGCACCGCCGAGCACGGCGAGAACCTTCCCCCGCACGCCTGGTACGTCGCGTTCGACCCCGATAAGGACGTCGCCGTCGCCGTCGTCGTCAAAGACGGCGGCGGGCACGGCGAAGGCGCCACCGGCGGGCAGGTCTCGGCCCCCATCGGCCGCACCATCCTCACCACAGCCCCAGCCCCGAAAGACGACAAGCAGGACGAGAAAACCGCAGGAGGCGCTGAGTAATGCACACCGACAACCGCGCTGAACTCCAGGAGCTCATCGGCCCCGACTACGAACTCCAGTGGATCATCGGCCACGGTGGCATGTCCACCGTCTGGCTCGCCGACGACACCGCCAACGACCGCGAAGTCGCCGTCAAGGTGCTCCGCCCCGAATTCGCCGGCACCGAAGAGTTCCTCACCCGCTTCCGCAATGAAGCCAACGCCGCGAAGGGCATCCACTCCTCCAATGTCGTAGCCACCTACGACTACCGCGAGGTCTCCTCCCGCGAAGGCTTCAACGTCTGCTTCATCGTCATGGAATACATCCGCGGCGAATCCCTGGCAGACCTCATCGCCCGCGAAGGCAAGCTCGACGAGGCAATGGCCCTCGACGTTCTCGAGCAGGCCGCCCACGGCCTCGCCGTGATCCACCAGCTGGGTCTGGTGCACCGCGACATCAAGCCCGGCAACCTCATGATCACCCAGAACGGCAAGGTGAAGATCACCGACTTCGGCATCGCCAAGGCTGCCGCCGCCGTCCCGCTGACCCGCACCGGCATGGTCGTGGGCACCGCGCAGTACGTCTCCCCGGAGCAGGCACAGGGACTCGAGGTCTCCCCCGCTTCCGACGTGTACTCCCTGGCTGTCGTCGGCTACGAGCTGCTCACCGGCCAGCGCCCTTTCACCGGCGATTCCTCCGTGTCCGTCGCGCTTGCGCACGTCTCCAGCGAAGTGCCGCCGATGTCCACCACGATCTCCGCCCCGACGCGCGAGCTCATCGGCATCGCCCTGCGCAAGGATCCGAACACCCGCTTTAACAACGGCGCAGAATTCCAGCACGCCATTGCCGACGCCCGCGACGGCAAGCGCCCGGTCACCACCACGACCAAGCGCGCCGTGCCCGTCGAGCCGCCCCCGCAGGAATCCACCGCGCAGCTCGCCGCCGTCACCGAGGCGACCACCCTGCACCCGGAAACCCCGCTGCAGGAGTCTCCTATCGCGGCGGCGCGCCCGGCGCGGCGCCCCCAGCAGACAGCGCCCGCGCCCAAGAAAGAAAAGTCCGGCAACGGCGCCTTCGGCACCGGTCTCCTCGTCGCCCTCCTAGTCTTGCTTCTCGTCGGCGCGGCGGTGTGGGCTTATACCTCCGGTTTCTTCAAGGAGCTGACCGGCGGCAGCGAAGAGCCCACCACCCCGGTGACCAGCACCACGGCGCCCGAAACTGAGTCTTCCGCCCCGACAGAGACGGTGACCGAGACCCGCACCGCGGAAGAAACGACGACGTCTCGCGAGCGCCCGACGAAATCGTCGCCGTCGACCCTGTACAATTCGCCGGAAACCGAACGGCCGAGCGAGGAACCGACGGAACCGAACGACCGGCCGTCCCGCCAGCCCTCCCAGCCGTCCCGCCCGACGCAGCAGCCACCGGAACCGCCCGCCACGCAGCCGGAGCCGCCGGCTGACGGCGACCCAATTCCCAGCCTGGAGATCCCGGGACTGCCTAATCCGTAAACCACAAAGGACAATCGACACATGACTCTCATCGGCGACCGTTACCAGCTCGGTAACTCCATCGGCACCGGCGGCATGTCCGACGTCTACGTGGCCACGGACACCCTTCTGGGCCGTGAAGTAGCGATCAAAATGCTCAAGATCGACATGGCCCGCGACGAGAATTTCCGCCAGCGCTTCCGCAAGGAGGCCCAGAATTCTGCGCGCCTGAACCACCCGAATATCGTCGCGGTCTACGACACGGGCGAGACGGTCGTGGAGGGCATTTCCATCCCGTACATCGTGATGGAGCACATCAAGGGCCGTGATTTGCGCGCGATCGTGCGCGAGGACGGACCGTTGCGCCCGGAGGAAGCCGCGGCGATGCTGTTCCCGGTGACGCTGGCGTTGCAGGCCAGCCACGATTCCGGGATCATTCACCGCGACGTGAAGCCGGCGAACATCATGGTCACCAGCACCGGCGAGGTGAAGGTGATGGATTTCGGTATCGCGCGTGCGCTGGATGATTCGACGGCGGCGATGACACAGACGTCCGCGGTGATCGGCACGGCGCAATACCTCTCGCCGGAGCAGGCCCGCGGCAAGAACGCCGACGCCCGCAGTGACCTCTACGCGCTGGGCTGCGTGATGTACGAGGCGGTCACGGGCACCCCGCCGTTCGAGGGCGAGACGCCTTTCGCGGTGGCGTACCAGCATGTCCAGGAGGATCCGGAGCCGCCGAGCGCGCGGATCGAGGACTTGACGGAGTCTGAGGCCGTCAATGTCGACGCGGTGATTCTCACGGCGATGGCGAAGCACCCGGCGGACCGCTACCAGTCGGCTCTGGAGATGGCGGATGACTTGGAGCGTCTCGAGCGCGGCGCGGTCACGGAGGCCGGACGCAATCATCTGGCGGAGGCGGAGCTCGAGGACGAGCCGGAGCCTGTCGCCGAGCAGAGCCGTTATGAGCAGCACCGGCGCGAGACGCAGAAGACGGGCAACACGGGCATGAAGATTCTCGCCATTTTGATGGCGGCAGTCATGTTGCTCGGCGGCGGCGCGTTCGCGTTCAACAAGGTGCGCAACGACCGCGCTCAGGAGGCGGCCAAGGACATGGTCTTCGTGCCGAAGGTCGTGGGCAAGAAGCGCGAGGAGGCTGTCCAGGAGCTGGAGAAGCTGGGGCTGCAGGTCACGGTGAATGAGTCGCCGCATCCGGAGGTCCCGCGCGGCGAGGTGCTCAGCACGAACCCGACGGAGGGTTCGCAGCTGCAGAAGGGCACGCCGATCACGGTGACCGTTTCGTCGGGCCGCGAGATCACGGACGTGCCGGATCTCACGGACATGAGCCCGCAGGACGCGGCGGCCGAGCTCGAAAAAGCAGGGCTCAAGCTTGACGACGACATCAAGCGCGAGCACTCCGACACCGTCCCCGAGGGCGTGATCATGTCGCAGCAGCCGGCTGCCGGATCCCAGTTGTCGAAGGGGTCGAAGGTGAGCGTGACCGTCTCCGACGGCCGCGAAAAGGTCAAGGTGCCGTCCCTGGAGGGCATGAACCTCGCTCAGGCGGAGTCTGTCCTGTCGTCTCTGGGCCTGGAGTCCACGACTGTCGAGGTGGATTCCCTGAAGCCGAAGGACGAGGTCCTCGCTGTCGCCGGTAAGGGCGAAGAGGTGGACCGCGGCACCACGATTGAGCTGCGTACCTCCAACGGAATGCTGTTCAAGATGCCGAAGCTCGTGCGCCAGTCCCCGGAACAGGCTGAAGCGACCCTGCGCAAGGAGGGCTGGACCGGAAATCTGAAAACGGAGCATTCGGTGGACACCCCGGATATCAACGACCACGGTCTCATCGCGGGCCAACGACCCGCCGAAGGCGCCGAGGTCCGCAAGGACGCGGACATCACCGTCGATATCTGGAAGAACGCGCTGCGCGACGGCGTGGAGAGCATTCTCCCCAACCCCTAGCGCCGACCGCCACCCAGCAGGTTCCATCTAGGTCCAGTGCGAGCCTGCTGGTAAAGTCACCGCACAGAAGAAACCCGTAGATATACCTCTCCACCCTGCGCCGCCCCACTGGGGGTCTCCACTTCGCGCGCGGAGGAGCACACGATGAAGGACGTGCATCATGCCTAAGGCAAAGGTCACTAAGGACACAGTCAGCACCCCGTCGACCACTACTTCCACCGGTGTCAACCGCACCCCGGTGAAGATCAATACCGGCGGCACCCCGATTTGGTACAAGATCCTGATGTTCGGCTTCATGATCATCGGCCTGCTGTGGCTCGTGGTCAACTACCTCGCCGGCAACCAGATCCCGTTCATGAACGAGCTCGGCCCGTGGAACTATGCCATCGGCTTCGGCGGCTTGGTCATCGGCCTGCTGATGACCATGGGTTGGCGTTAAACCACCCACCCCACCCCACCTCACCGGCGCGCACCGCAATTGACGCGGGCGCCGGTTTTTTCATGCCCGGCTGCCCTGCACTTTGTGGAACGTGTGGATATCGCGGCGTGTTGTTCACGGACTTATCCCCAACTATCCCCAGCCGGAAACCTACAGGAACTTTTCCACAGACCTGTGCACAAAACCGGCGAAGATTTGTGAAAACACCAGTTCAGGGAGATGAATTCCACTTATCCACAGATTGTGCAAAGTGGGACAGAAGTGACTTATGCACAGGTTCATCCACACCCTGTGGATAACTTTTCCGCGCTAATCCCACACTTTCGCACATACACTTCGGGGCATGGCTTCACACGCAATGCTGACCAGTACATTCCCACCGTCCTTCAACCTCTACGAACCTCAAGAACGTCCCAACGACATTTCCCTCATGCTCTGCCACGGCTGGAGCGTCCATGAAATCACCGCGGGGTACGAAGATGACATGGATGGCGACATCAGCGACACAGACCTTCCCGCCCTGATCGAGGAAGTCCGCGCTGAATACGCCCGCCTCATCACCGGCCCCTCCGAAGACGCCCAGCGTATCGACGCTCTCCGTGACGCGCTCTCCCAGCGCGACCTTTCCTTCTCCTTCGACGAGGGCTGGGACAAAGGCGAGGCCGCGGAAGAAGGAGCAGACAAGGCCACTGATGCCGGCCACCGCGGTTACGCCTACTGCACGACCCAGGACGTGGACGGTCTCATTCACAGTGGCGAGCTGCACTTCGGCTTCAGCTCCATGGACAACCCGGGCTCGGATGAGGACGTGGCGATCGGCGAAGCGCTCGTCAGTGCCCTGAAAGAAGTCGGCTTCACCCCTCAGTGGAACGGCACCGCGAACGCCCGCGTGCTCTGCAGCGGCCTCGTTTTCGAGCTTGCCCTCGAGGACGAATAGATGGGTTTCGGCTGTGTCTCAGCCGTATCCCAACCGTGTCTCGGCACCATCGTGTGGTTCACCGCCGATGTAGCCTGAGGTACATGAACCGACGCACCATGTCCTGGATCACAACGAACACCGATCGGCGCGCGTCGTCGCGGACATCTCGCCTCAAGACCGTCCTCGTCGCTGCCGCACTGGTAGCGCCGCTCAGTCTCGCTGGTTGCGGCGGCATCTTCGGTGAGGAGGACACGAACGAATCTGAATCTGGCTCCTCAAGCAGCGAGAGTGGGGAGACGATGGAGATCAGCTCCGGTCCGCTGACGATCGATGTGCCGAAGGACTGGGAGAAGCTCGACACAGACGACGACGTGATCAGAGATCGGTGGGTCGTGGGTGCGATGAGCGAAGATCCAGCCGTGCAGATCCGCATGACCCGCGATACAGGGGAAGCTCCCGAGGCGGACGCGACCAACCAGATTGCGCTCTACGGAAATCTCTTCGCCCAAGACAATGAGATTCAGCCGCGGGGTGTGGAAGACGTCGAGGTGGAGGGCGCGGACGACGCCCAGATCGCCTATTTTGAGTTCATCGACGACGACGGCGACCCGTGGGATGGACTATTCCTCTCGGCTGCGAACCGGGAGACAGGCAATGTGTCGACGCTGGAGATGATGAGCTTGCGCGACTCGGGGCTCTCCCAGGACGAGGCACTGGAGATCGTCGACACAGCTCGCTACGACAAGTCGAAAGAGTAGGCGGAGCTAGGACAGCACCGGCACGGCAACTGCGGCGGCTGCCACTGCGACCGCACCTGCTGCCCCACCCCACCGGACGCGCATGTCCTCCGAGGTCAGCGGTGCCGCCATCAAAGCCCCCGCGATGAGTCCGCCGAGGTGGCCCCAGAGACTCACATTCGGCGTGATCAGCGTGAAAATCAAGTTACCGCCGACCAGGACGAGCGGGGCACGCAGGTCGGCGTGACTGCGAGCGGCGACGGCGACGAGCAGCGCCATCAGGGCGTACAGCGCGCCGGAGGCACCGGCGGTGGGCTGGTCGAAGCCGAAGATGAGCACGGCAGCGGACCCGCCTAGAACACCAGCGAGGTACGCGAGCACGAACGGCCCCGTGCCCACGGCTCGTTCCACTGCCGCACCGACCGCGACGAGCATGAGCACATTGACCGTCAGGTGGGTGATGTCCAAGTGCATGAACCCGGAGGTCACAGCACGGAGCAGACCAAAAGGCTCACCTGCGACAAAAGGGCCCCACAGGACGGTGGAGGTGCCGGCGTGGGAGGACCAGATGACGTCGATAAGCGAATGTGCTTGGAACGCTGCAACGAGGAACGCCCCCACGCACAGCGACGCAATGGTCGCCGTGGCGGGGGCGCCGTAAAGGACGCGCTTCAATTAATCGGAAACGGTGACGGAGTTGATCACGACGTCCTCGACCGGGCGGTCCATGCGGCCGGTCGGCACGTTCGCGATCTCGTCGACGACCTTCTTGGATGCCTCGTCGGTGACCTCGCCGAAGATCGTGTGGCGGTTGTTCAGGTGCGGGGTCTGCGCGACGGTGATGAAGAACTGGGAGCCGTTCGTGCCCGGGCCGGCGTTAGCCATGGCGAGCAGGTACGGGCGGTCGAACTGGAGCTCCGGGTGGAACTCGTCGGCGAACTGGAAGCCCGGGCCGCCGGTGCCGGTGCCGGTCGGGTCGCCGCCCTGGATCATGAAGCCCGGGATGATGCGGTGGAAGATCGCGCCGTCGTAGAACGGGCCCTCGTTGGAGCCGGAGGCGTTCTTCGTGGAGTACTCCTGGGTGCCCTTAGCCAGGCCGGTGATGACCTCGACCGTCTTCGGCGCGTGGTTGCCGAACAGGTCGACGGCGATGTCGCCGTGGTTGGTATGGAAGGTGATCGTCTGTGTCTTCTGAGTCATGCAGTCCAGGATACGCGTCAACTCGGGCGACCGTGCCAGCACCAAGTTAGACAGCTCGGTCTTGTTTAGGCATACCGTACGGTTTAGTATTAGCATTCAGCTACAGCACTTTTAGAAACGTGAAAGGACCACAGAATGTTCAAGAAGATCGCGGCCGCCGTGGCAGCTGGCTCCCTCGTTCTTGGCCTCACCGCATGCGGCTCTAGCGAAAGCACCGATGCGGGCGACGACAAGACCATCCGCGTCGCAACCTCCCCGGGCCCGTACTCTGAGCTCTTCCAGGACGGTGTCGCCCCCATCTTGGAGGAAGAGGGCTACACGGTCGACGTTCAGAACTTCACCGACCTCACCCAGGCCGACACGGCTCTCGCGGAAGGCTCCGCCGACCTCAACGTCGAGCAGCACACCGCGTGGATGAACGTGTTCAACGAGGAAAAGGGAGCCAACCTCGCCTCCATTACCGAAGTTCCGACCGTCCCGGCGGGCCTGTACTCGGAGAAGCACAAGTCTCAGGACGATGTCGCTGACGGCCAGACGGTCGGCGTTCCGCTCGACGGCTCCAATAAGTCGCGCGCACTCCACGTGCTTGTCGACGCTGGCTGGATCACCCTCCGCGACGACGCCGACGAGGCGCTGTTGGCGGAATCGGATATCGCCGAGAACCCGCATAACCTCGAGATCAAGCCGATGGACTCCGCCAACCTGTCGCGCTCCCTCCCGGACCTCGACTGGGCAGTCATCCCGGGCTCGATGAGCTACTCCGCCAAGCTCGACCCGAACCTGCAGGTCTTCCAGGAGGACCTGCGCCCTGAGCTGATCCTCGTCGCGGTCACTACCGAGGATAAGAAGGACGCTCCGTGGGCGAAGGCTGTCGCTGAGGCTTATCGTTCTGACGAGTTCAAGGAGCACTTCGACTCCCAGAACGAGAACGACTACTGGTTCCTGCCCGACTCTCTGAAGTAAGTGAACGGACTTCCATGACTGACGCTGTCGTATTCGACCATGTCGGCAAGGTGTTCCCGACGCGGGATAGTTCCTTCGCCGCCCTCGACGACATCAGTTTCACTGTCCCCGAAGGCAGTGTCACCGGTGTCGTGGGCACCTCGGGTGCCGGCAAATCCACGCTGTTCCGGATGGTGAACGGGCTGGAGACCCCGAGCTCCGGCGCAGTCACCGTGCACGGACAGCAGCCGGCTTCCTTAAGCACGTCCGAGCTGCGTGAGCTCCGCCGGAAAGTCGCCATGGTCTTCCAGAGCGTCAACCTCCTGGAGACGAAGACGGTCGCCGAAAACGTTGCTACGCCGTTGAAGCTGACCAAGACGCCGAAGAGCGAGATCGAACGCCGCACCGCTGAGGTGCTTGAGCTGGTCGGACTCACCGACCGCGCCCAGCACAAGCCGCGGCAGCTCTCCGGTGGCCAGCGTCAGCGCGTGGGCATCGCCCGCGCCCTCGTCACGGAGCCCACAATGCTGCTTTGCGACGAACCGACCTCCGCCCTCGACCCCATCACCACCTCCCAGATCCTCGACCTGCTCCGCAATATCAACGAAGAACTCGGTGTGACGATTTTGATCATCACCCACCAGATCGACATGATTGCCCGCCTGGCCGACAATGTGGCGGTGCTCTCCGAGGGCCGTCTTGTGGAATCCGGCCCCGTGGCACAGGTCTTCGCGGACCCGCAGCACGAACTGACCCAGAAATTCGTGGACACCGTAATCCCGCCCGAACTCGATCCCACCGCGCGCGAGGCTCTCTCCCGCGCACTGGTGAAGAACAGCGAGGTGTAACAGCATGAACCAGCTCAACACGTGGTGGCGCGACACCACCGGCTCCCGCGTCACTCCGGAGATGTACCTCGATTCCTTCGGCGAGACCCTCTACATGGTGGGCATTTCCCTGTTCCTCGGCGCATTATTGGGCATTCCGCTGGCGCTTGCCTTCGTGATCACCCGGCCGGGCGGCTTGAAACCCAACAAGGTCATCTACGGCGTTCTCAATGTGGTCGTGAACATCATCCGTTCGCTGCCGTTCATCATCCTGCTGGTGGCTATTTCGCCGTTCACCCGCGTGATCGCGGGAACCGCCATCGGCACCACCGCGGCGCTCGTCCCGCTGACCTTGTACATTGCCCCGTTCATCGCCCGCCTCATCGAGCAGTCCCTGCTGGAGGTCAACCCCGGCATCACCGAGACTGCTGATTCCATGGGCGCCAGCCTCTTCCAGACCGTCAGGTATTTCCTCCTGCCGGAGGCGAAATCGTCCATCATTCTCGCCGTCACCACGGCAACGATCGGCCTGATCTCCGCCACGGCGATGGCCGGCACGATCGGCGGCGGTGGCGTCGGCGACCTTGCTATCTCGTACGGCTACCAGCAGTTCGACTCGATCGCGATGCTCACGACGGTGGTGCTCCTGATCATCATCGTTCAGGCCATCCAGTCCGTGGGCAACACGCTCGCCCGTCGCGCACGGGCATAACGAGACTAAGGGGTCCTGGACCTAGATCCGGCCCCTCACCCCGCCCCGTCCTCAAACGCAGTCATGGCCAGGTAGGCCTCGCTGAAGTGGGCGGGGTTATTTAGATCGATCTCGCACAGTTTCTCGATCTTGGCCATCCGGGTACGCACAGTATGGCGGTGCACACCCAAAGCCTCGGCGGCCTCGCCCAGCCGTGCACCATGACGAAGAAACACGGCGAGGGTGGTCTCATAATCTGTCCCGTGAGCGGCATCAAAGCTGATCAGCCGGCCGAAGATCTCTTCGCGTCTGGCCGCGAGCGCGTGGGCGACGGTGGGATCGCGCAGCCACGGCAGCCCCGAGTCGTTGGCGCGAGCCACATCGCCGGGCCGCAGAGTGCGCGTTCGGGAGACGAGCTGATTCACGTGGTCCAGCGTCAGCCGGCCAAGAAGCATCGGACTACCTGCGGCGATGCGCACGCGGTCGCGGTACTCACCGAGGGCGCCGAGCACATCGCGCACGGTCACATCAGGGCGCACCACCATCAGGAAGGTCGTTTCATCGACATCGAGGACATGTAGGAGCCGATCGCTTTTCGACGCCTCCCTGTCCAGCCCCTCCACCACCGCCTGCATTCCGCGGGGCGATTGCGCCGCGATGACGATCGGCCGGGTGAAGCCTTCCCGGTCGACGGGAGTGTCCACGGCACCGGAATAGATCTCCTCCTTTTCCGTGATGCCGAGGTGGATGCGCAGCGCGAAGGAATTGAGCTGGTTATGAATCCGCCGCAGGTGAGCGGGCCTGGAGAGGAGGGTGGCCGCGAGGCCGGCGTAGTGGCGGATGAGGGAGCGGTCTTCGTCGGTAAGCGTGCGCGTGGAGGTGACGTCGACGGTGTACGGCCGCCCGGCGGTGGCAGACGAGCTGATGCGGTAGGAGCTCGAATAGGTCTTCTTCATGGCGTTGAAGGCCCGCGAGACTTGCTCGGCGATCAGGAGGCCGTTGGGGTCTTTAATGGTCACGCGGGCCTCGAGCGTGGTGGCGGCGTCGCGCGTGAGGGCTTTGATATCGCCCGCGGTGGCCGTCTGCGTGAGTTTTTCCTGGGCCTGGAGTAGCTGCTGGTGCAGGTAGGCGCGCTTTTCTTGTTCCGCGGTGGTGCGGCGGTGCTGCTCTTCGTGGACCGCACTCAAGATCGTGGCGAACGGCACGGGCCGCGACACCTCGAACAAGCCCACGTTGTTCTCTCGCGCGGCGTCCACGACGGCATCGGGGATTCGTCCGAAGACGGTACTGATGCCAAAGCCGACCGCCACAGCCCCCTGCTGTGCGAGATGCTCGATGTGTCCGCGCAGGCCATCAGGGTTGTCGCGGAATGCCGCGCCGACGGTGAGCACGAATGATTTCGGCTGAATGAAAGAGCCCGGGGTTTCCAGCTCGTTAATCTGCACGACGGTGAAAGACGGTTTCGGCGGCGCGACGATCTCGGTCAGGCCGAGGTGCTGGTTATCGGCGAGAAATGCGAAGGAAAACATTGCGCAGTCTCCGTGCTGTATAACAGTGCGTCCCTATTTCGCCACACTGTACATGACGCGGATCACCTTCTTCGATGCATACTGTTTTGTCAACAAATACTTTTCTTGCCTGAAGGAGTGATCATGCAGGACCTCACCTTCGTCGACGGAAACGGGGGCGCGCTTATCGACGTCGACGGTAACTCCCTCATCGACTTCGCCTCCGGCATCGCCGTGACCTCGGTCGGTGTCTCCAATCCCCGGGTGTCGGCGGCGGTGGCGGATGCTGCGCAGAAATTCAGTCATACCCACGAGTTCATGGGAGAGCTGAAGCAGGACCTGGAGTCGTCGATAAGCGCACAGCGAAATTAAGAAGGAGACCTTAAGAAAATGGCACTACAGCAACCACAAGCCGGCCCTTTGAAAGGCATTGTCGTCGCGGATTTTTCGCGCGTGCTCGCCGGGCCGTACGCGACGATGCTGCTCGCGGATCTCGGCGCGACCGTGATCAAGGTCGAGGGGCCGAACGGCGACGACACCCGCGGATGGGTGCCGCCGAAGCGCGGCGATGTGGGCACGTACTACCTGTCGATCAACCGCAACAAGAATTCCATCAAGCTCAACTTGAAGGACCCGGACGACCTGGAGACGGCGTACGCGATCATCGACCGGGCGGACGTGCTGATCGACAATTTCCGCGTCGGCAGCCTGGATAAATTCGGACTCGACCCAGAGACCGTGACCAAGCGGTGGCCGGAGCTCATCCACGCGAAAATCACAGGCTTCGGCTCGCGTGCCGGGGCGCAGCTGCCGGGCTACGACATGCTCATTCAAGCATCCAGCGGGTTCATGTCCATGACGGGTTCGCCCGACGGCCCGCCGCAAAAAGCAGGTTGTGCATTTATCGACGTCCTCACCGGCCTCCACACCACCGTCGGCATCCTCGCCTCGCTGCTGCGCCGCGAGCGTTTCGGCGGCGGTGGGGAGACCATCCGCACCAACCTGCTGTCCGCGGCGCTGTCATCCATGGTCAACATGACGTCCGCGGCCGTCGCCTCCGACGCCGAGATGACCCGCACGGGCAACGACCACCCGTCGATCTTCCCGTACGGCCCGTTTTCCGCCAAGGACCGCGAGCTCGTCATCTGCGTCGGCAACAACAAACAGTTCGCAACGCTTGTCGACGGCCTCGGCTCCCCCGACCTCGCCAACGATCCCCGCTTTGCCACCAACGAGCAACGCAATGTCAACCGCGAAGAACTGCGCCCAATCCTCACCGAACTGCTCGCGGCGAAAACCGCCGACGAATGGATCGACCTGTTCCGCGCTAAGGGCCTTCCCATCGCGCCGATCCTGTCCGTGCGTGAAGCCATCGACTTCGCCGACGACCTCGAACTCGAGCCCGTCGTCGAAATCACCACCAAGGACGGCACCGACCGCGTCCCCTTCGTCTCTAACCCTCTCGACATGAGTTCCGGTGGTATCACCTACACCAAGGCCGCCCCTGGCCTCGACGAAGACCGCGACGACGTCCTCGAATGGATCGCCCAAACCCCCGCCAAATAACCTCTTCAACCCCCGAAAGGAACCTCCTCATGACCTCCGCATCTCCCCTCGCCACCGACCTCATCAACTTCGACAGTCTGCTCTCCCGCGACGAAATCGAATGGCGTGACGATATCCGCTCCTTCGTCGAAAGCGAGATCAAACCCCACGTCGGCCAGTGGTACGAAGACGCCCACGTGCCCTTCGAACTCATCCCCCGCTTCGCCGAAAAAGGCATGATCGGCGCACACCTCACCGGCTACGGCTGCCCGGGCCGCTCCGCCGTAGACTACGGCTTGGCCATGCTCGAGGTCGAAGCAGCCGACTCCGGTCTGCGCACCATCTTCTCCGTCCTCGGTTCGCTGGCCATGACCTCGATCCACCTCAACGGCACCGAGGAGCAGAAAGAGAAGTACCTGCCCAAGATGGCCGCCGGCGAGCTTCTCGGTGCCTTCGGCCTGACCGAGCCCACCGCCGGTTCCGACCCCGCCTCCATGACTACCCGCGCCACCTACAAGCCCGGCGAAGGCTGGGTCCTCAACGGCGAGAAGCGCTGGATCGGCCTGTCCCACTACGCCGACCTGACCATCATCTGGGCCAAGGTCTCCACCGCCGACCTAGAGGCCGCTGGCCTCGATGGGATTCCCGAGGGCCGCGACGAGACCATCGCCGGCTTCATCGTTGAAAAGGACACCCCGGGCTTCGACCCCCAGCAGATCGACAAGAAACTGTCCATGCGCGTGTCCACCCAGGCGCACATCTACATGAAGGACGCTCTAGTCGGTGAAGACAAGATCCTCTCCGGCCGCTTCGGCCTGAAAGCCCCGTTCATGTGTCTTAACGAGGCCCGTTACGGCATCGGCTGGGGCGTCCTCGGCGCCGCCCGCGACTCCATCGAATGCGCCCTCGCCTACGCCAAGGAGCGCACCCAGTTCGGCAAACCGCTCGCGGGCTTCCAGCTCACCCAGAAAAAGCTCGTCGACATGGCTGTCAGCCTCAACCAGGGCTACCTGCTCGCCCTTCACGTCGGCCGCCAGAAAGACGCCGGCACCCTGGATATCTCCCAGATCTCCGTGGCCAAGCTCCAGAACACCCGCACCGCCATCGAGATCGCCCGCGAAGCCCGCACCATTCTCGGCGGCAATGGCGTGACCCACGACTACTCCCCCATCCGCCACGCCGCCAACCTCGAGTCCGTGCGCACCTACGAAGGCACAGACGAGATGCACACCCTCATCCTCGGCCAGAAGATGACGGGCATCGGCGCGTTTGCGTAGGGATCGGGCCCGGGGTGGTGGCCTCGGGCCCTTCTCGCTGGCCCACCTACATGACCGCTGGATAAAGATGAAATCATTGTCACAGCAAGCAAAACTGACCTGGGGTTTTGCGTCCGGCGCCCGACCAAAGTGAATCTAGATCCAGAGCGAACCGGGCCGCGTGGCAACACACAGAACTAGCCCCGGCAGCCGACGTGGCTGACCGGGGCTAGTTGTTCTTTACCTGGCGCGAGGTGGCTGTAAGCCTCGGAGGCTTAGGGGCTGAGACCTTAGAGACCTTCGACGACCTCGTCGCGGGCAGCGACCATGTTGGCCAGGGCCGGCTCGACCTCGGAGTAGCCGCGCGTCTTCAGACCACAGTCCGGGTTGACCCAGAGGCGGTCGGCGGGGACGTTGTCCAGGGCGGCCTTGATGAGCTCGACCATCTCTTCCTTGGACGGGATGCGCGGGGAGTGGATGTCGTAGACACCCGGGCCGATCTCGGCGTGGAAGGTCTCGTCGATATCCTCGAGCAGCTCCATCTTGGAACGGGCGGCCTCGATGGAGGTGACGTCGGCGTCCAGGCCGGCGACGGCATCGATGATCTGGCCGAACTCGGAGTAGCAGAGGTGGGTGTGGATCTGGGTTGAAGGCAGAGCCTTCAACGAAACCAACCTGAAGGCGCGGACGGCCCAGTCGAGGTAGGACGGGCGGGCGTCGGCACGCAGCGGGAGCAGCTCGCGCAGGGCAGGCTCGTCGATCTGGATGACCTTGATGCCGGCCTTTTCCAGGTCGGCGACCTCGTCGGCGAGGGCGACGCCGATCTGGTCGGCGGAGACGGACAGGGGCACGTCGTCACGCTTGAAGGACCAGGCCAGGATGGTGACCGGGCCGGTGAGCATGCCCTTGACTGGGTGCTCGGACAGGGACTGCGCGAAGGCGGACCACTCGGTGGTCATGGCCTCCGGGCGGGAGACGTCGCCGACGACAATCGGCGGACGGGTGCAGCGGGAACCGTAGGACTGGACCCAGCCGTTCTCGGTGACGACGAAGCCGTCGAGAAGCTCTGCGAAGTACTGGACCATGTCGTTGCGCTCCGGCTCGCCGTGGACGAGCACGTCGAGGCCGAGGCGTTCCTGCAGTTCGATGACCTGCTTGATCTCGGTCTTGAGTGCCTCGTTGTACTGCTCGTCGGTGAGCTCGCCTGCGCGGTGGTCGGCGCGGGCCTTGCGGATTTCGGTGGTCTGCGGGAAGGAGCCGATCGTCGTGGTCGGCAGCTGTGGCAGGCCGAGGGCCTTCTGTGCTTCCTGGCGCTCCGCGAATTCCGGCTGGCGCTGGACGGCGCCTTCCGGAAGCTTGGCCACACGATCGGTGACGGCCGCGTTGTGGATGCGGGTGGACTCGGCGCGAGTGCGCACGGCGCGGTCGGAGCGGCCGAATGCCTCCGGGGCCTCGGACTCACCGGCGACGAGAGCGGTGATCTCCTCGATCTTCTCGTCGGCAAAGGACAGCCACGGCGCGACGTCGACCGGGAGGTTCTTCTCAGCGTTCAGGGTGTGCGGAACGTGCTGCAGGGAGGTGGAGGTGGAGACGCTGGCGGTGCCGAGCTTGTTCAACACCTCGACCTTGTCGCGCAGGTTGGCGGCCCAGACGTTGCGACCGTCGATGAGGCCGGCGACCAGCGTGGTGTCCTTGCCGTCGAAAGCGGAAGCGACGCGTGCCGGGTAGTCGGCGTCGGCGTCGAGGGTCCACGGGGACAGGTCGACGTGGACGGCCTCCGGCGCAACGGCAGCCAGGGCGTTCAGGCCCTCGCGGGCGGAACCGTACGGGGTGGTCACGTACACGTTCGGGCGGTTCTCGGCGCCGAGGAGCGCAGACCAAGCCTGCTCGGTGTACTTCGCCAGCTCAGCATCCGGGGTGGACAGGTCAGCGACCAAGGCAGGCTCGGCGACCTGGACCCACTCGACACCGGCGTCCTTGAGGGCGGCGAAGACGGCAGCGTAGGCGTCGACAAGCTTGTCCAGCAGGGACCACTCGACCGGCTTGGACAGGGCGAGCAGGGTGACCGGGCCGACGAGTGCCGGGCGCACCTTGTGGCCGGCTTCGCGGGCTTCCTCGACGAGACGGACGATGCGCTCCGGCGCCGGGGTGATGTCCTGGCCAGCGGAAACCTCGGGCACGAGGTAGTGGTAGTTGGTGTCGAACCACTTGGTCATCTCGAGCGGCACGCGGGTGTCGTTGCCGCGGGCGAGGGCGAATTCCTCGTCGAGGTCGGTGCCGCCGGCGATCAGGCCGACGGTCAGGCCGGTCTCGAGCACCTGGTCGTAGTAGGCGACGTCTGCCGGAATCGCATAATCCTCGTCCAGGCCGAGGTCGCGCAGGTGGTTGTAGGTGTCAATGCGCAGCGCACGGGTGGTGGTGCGGAAGGTCTCGGCGTCGATACGCCCAGCCCAGTAGGACTCCAGCGCGCGCTTGAGCTCGCGGTTCGCGCCGATGCGCGGGTAGCCCTCGATCGTGGCCTTAGGGAAAGTGCTCACTGTTACTCCTTGGGGTTTGTTATTTGGGTTCTATTCCGAGCCGCGACAGCAGGTCTTGCGTCACCGCCAGGTTGTTGTGGGTGTAGATGTGCAGGCCGCCGACGCCGGCGTCGAGAAGCGTGCCCGCGAGTTCCGCGGTGAGCTGCATGCCCACCTCGTACTCTTCGTCGGGGTCGCGCGCCGCCGAGAGCTTATCGACGACACGCTGCGGCACCTCGATCCCCGACAGCACGCCCATGCGCAGTGCCCGCTTCAGGCTTGTCATAGGCATGATGCCGGGGATCAGGGGGATGCGCACGCCCGCCATCCGCGACTGCTCGGCAAAGCGCAGGTAGTCGTCTGCCTCGAAGAACAGCTGCGTGATGGCGAAGTCCGCGCCGAGCCGCTGCTTCGAAAGCAGGACGTCCAAGTCCAGGTCGGGCGTGGGCGATTCGGCGTGGCCCGACGGGTAGCACGCCACGGACAGCGCGAGCTTGCCCGCGGCGAGGCGGTATGCGTTCTCGTCCTCGATCTCCCGGATGAGGGTGAGCAGCTCGGTGGCGTACTGGAGGTAGCCCTCCGGCAGGCTGGTCTCCCCCTCCGGGAGGTCGCCGCGCAGGGCGAGGAAGCCGCGGACGCCGGAGTCGATCAGGGTGCGGATCCAGTCGGCGAGCTCGTCGACGGGGCCAGCGGTGCACGACAGGTGCGCGATGGTGCGCAAGTTGGTGGACTCGTTGAGCCGGGAGATGAAGTCGGCGGTGCCTTCGAGCCAGCCGGAGCGGCGGGAGCTGGTCACTGCGACGTAGTCCGGGTTGTAATCGGCGAGCCCGGCGATGAGCTCGTTGAGCTTCGCTTCGTCCGCGTCGTGGCGGGGCGGGATGAGCTCGAAGCTCAGGGCGGTCCTCTGCTGCCGCTTCACAGCGGGGCGGGCACCGGTGTCGGGTGCTTCGTCGAGGTGGTCCAAGGGCGCAGACGCCGACAGCCTCGACGAAAAGTGTCCTTCAGTCAACGAAGGAGTCCTTTCGTCTCGTCGGTTTCATGGATTGGCTGGGCTCAGCACTTGGAAACTGGTTGGAATGTAACCCGGGCTCGTTTGAAGGTTCAATCACTTGCGCTATTTCATACATTGTTTCTGCAGCTCACAGCGCTACGTCTCGTGAATATAAAAGCCGAAAATTCGCCGCGAATGAACCGAGCTGTCCACTTTTTGCGCGCGGCGGCGGACCAAGCGGTGGGGTGTGATCACGTACCGCCGAAAGCCCGCGCCAGCCGACGCTCACTTCACTACTGTGGGTGGCACCACAGCCCTGCACGACACCGACCCGAACAAAGAAGAAAGGCCTGAACGCACATGAATCTCCGCAATATCCGCCTCGCCTCCAAGGTGGCTGGCACCCTGTTCAACCGTTACCGCGAGCTGAATAACGAGCAGAAGCGCGACGTGTACGAGGCCGTCCGCATCATGGCCCGTGGCGGCGAGGGTGAAGGCACGAACGCCGAGGAAGAGGACACCTCCAACTACAGCGATGCCCGCCTGCAGGCCGGCGACATCACCCGCGCGGCACACGCGCGCCTGGACCGCCGCCGCGCTCTGTTCGAGGCTGACCAGCTGGATAAGAAAGAGAAGAAGGAGCTGGAGAAGACTCTGAAGAAGCAGAAGAAGTCCGCCAAGAAAAAGAAGAAGGGCGGCATCGCTCTCGGCGCTCTGATTCTGGCTCTGCTCGCGGCGGTCGCTGGCGGCGTCTACTACTTCCTCTTCGGCACGGACTCCCCCGCCGCGGCCAAAAAGACTAAGAAAAACACCGCGCCCACGACGACGAAGCCGAACGTCCAGCGCACCCAGCCGCCCACAAAGGGTTCTACCCGCGTGACCACGGTGACCACGAGCAAAACGGCCGCCGACCACGGCCCGCTGAGCGAGGAGCCGGCCGAGCGCGACGAGGAGCTGCTCACCTCCATCGACGAGCAGCTGTCCACGCTGGACACGCTTGACGACGATCAGCGCGGCGGCCCCGACCCGCGCTAAACAGCAGCGTCAGAAAGGCCGGCCAGTTCGTGCTCGCTTTCGCACCGCCAGGCGGTAAGTAGGCGACCGAGGAGGCGGCGCTGGACCCCGGGGGCGTGCTGGACGAGCTTGCCGTCGAGGGGGCGGGTGACCACGAAGACCTCAGCGGCGAAGTCGAGGGGGTCGAGTCCCTGCGGGACGAGACCGGCGGGGGCGGCTTTGTCCAGAACGGATTGGAAAGCCTCGATGGTCTCTTCGCGCTTGGCGGCCAATTCAGGGTCGTTATGCCAGTGCTCGGCGGTAATGGCGTTGACTAAAGGCCCGACTCCGTAGTCGAGGAGGCCCCAGACGAAGTGGTCCCAGTGGGTTTTAGGGTCGGCGTCGATAAGCGTGCGTGTTTTCTCGATCCTCTCCCCCAAGATGCTCAGCAACCGCAAGCCGCAGGCGACGTCGAGATCGGAGCGGGTGGGGAAATTGCGGTACAAGGTGGCGATGCCGACATCGGCGCGCGCCGCTACACTTTCCAACGTAACTAAAGATTCTGGAGTCGTGCGCAAGAGGTCGCAAGCAGCGTCGATAATCCGCTCGCGCCTGATTTTCGCGTCTGATCTCATGGTCTCCGCCTTGACTAATTGCCCGTCAAAGGGGACCATACGCTAGGAATAAACGATAGTCTAACCTCCACTTAACCGAGGGGTACCCCAGTGGAACCAATTATCAGTGCCCGTGACCTCGTTGTTCGCCGCGGGGACGCGCCATTGAGCTTCGACGTATATGAAGGGCTCACGCTCCTGATCGCGGAGCGTGAGTCCGGTGCGTCGACCCGCAATATGGCGCTGGCCGGTCGTTTCCGCCCCATGGGCGGCGAGGTGCTTTTGGGCGGCGAGACCACCTCCCCGCGCCAGCGTTTCAAGCGCGTCGCGCTGGCTGGCGTGGATCTGATCGACAGCCTCGAGCGCCAGGTGGATGTCCGCGAGTTCATCCGCGAGCAGGTCGCGTGGAGCCAGATGTTCTTCATCCCGGTCCGCCGCGACATTCTCAACCACCCGAAGGTGGAGCCGTGGTTAGAACCGCTCGGCCTGACTCACCTGGAGCCGTCGCTGGACGTGGGCAAGCTCAATGTGGAGGACCGTTTCCGCCTTCGCGTCATGCTGGCGCTCATCGCCCGGCCGGACGCCGACCTGGTCATCGTCGACGACCTGGACCAGATCCGCAGCGTGAAGCTTCGCAACGAGGTCATCGAGGACCTGGCCACGCTCTCGCAGCAGGTTCCGGTACTGGCCACCACCGTCAACGACTACGAGGAAGGCCACGTCGACCACATCATCGACCTGCGCTACGGTGCCGGGCCCGCCCCGGATGCCGAGCTCGACGAAGACTCCGTTCTCGCCGCCGCGGCCGAGGACCCGTGGAGCAAGGACGAAGACAGCCAGGACAGAAGCACAGGCCCAGATAACCCCGACACCGAAGAGATTGAGGAGGTCTCCCGATGATTTCCGGACTTCACATCGGCTCGCACTTCCGCAAGCTCTTGAACGGCAAGCTGCCACCCCTGGCGCTCATCGCCGTCATGTTGCTGCCGCTGCTGTTCGGCGGCTTGTTCGTGTGGAGTTACTGGGACCCGCTGGGCAACCTGAATAAGATTCCGGTGGCGCTGGTCAATTCCGACGAAGGTGCCGAGGGGCCCGACGGGGAGGAGATTCACGCCGGCGACCAGGTGGCGGAGAAACTGCTCGAAATTGAGCCGATGAACTTCGTCGAGGTCAGTGCCGAGGATGCCCGCCAAGGCATTGCCGAGGGCAAGTATTACCTCGGCGTGGAGATTCCGAAGGATTTCTCCGAGTCGTCCGTCAGCGTGAATTCGGACCACCCTCACCCGGCAAAGATCAATGTCACGCTGAATAACACGAACGGTTTCATCCCCACGATGCTGGGCAACCAGGTCACGCGTGTGATGACGTCGGTGATCGGTGAGACGGTGGGCGAGCAGATTTCACGCCAGCTCTTCATGGGCTTCAACACCATCGGCGACGGCATGGACAAGGCCGCGGACGGCGCGGATCAGCTCCACGACGGCGCGGGCAAAGCCAAGGACGGCGGCGAGCAGATCGGCGACGGCGCGGGCAAGCTCAACGACGGTCTCCAGCAGGCCAAGGACAAAACGCCAGAGCTCGTCGACGGCATCGAACAGCTTGACGACGGCGCGACCGATCTCGACGACGGCGCCAACCGCCTCAACGACGGTCTCGGCGAGGCCTCTGACGGTGCTGACGAGCTCGCCGACGGCATGGGCCGCCTGCGCGACGGCGTGAACACCCTCGGCGCCGGCGCCGCCGCCGTGTCCGCGGGCGTGGACAAGGTGACCGGCATCGGCGACACGCTGGAGGAGATCCAGGCGGCGAACGACCGCCTCAACTCCTCGATCGACCAGGCCATTTCGGACCTGGAGAATGTCGGCGGCCCCGCCGCCCGCGGTCTGGTTGACCGCCTGCGCCAAATCCAGGACGATGCGGGAATTTCCGTCGTCGACCCAGAGACCCAGGAGATGATCGACACTGCACTGGACCCGGCCACGATCGACCAGCTCAAGGAATTGCGCGACGGCGCGGCCCAGCTCGCGGACGAGCTGAACAACCCGGCTGCCCAGTTCGTCACCGGCATCAACGACGCAGCGGACGGCGCGCAGCGTCTCTCCGACGCCTTGCACCTGCTGCACGACGGTTCGGGCCAGCTCGTTGCCGGCACCGCGCGCCTCACCGACGGCACGTCCAAGCTCGTCGTCGGCGCACGCACACTCGCCGACGGCACCACCCAGCTCGCCGACGGATCCGAGCAGCTCGTCGTGGGCATGGACGAGCTTAACGACGGCCTGGTCCAGCTCGACGACGGTTCCGGCGAGCTGGCGCTGAAAATCACCGAGGGCTCCGAACAAGTCCCCAGCTTCGAGGGCAGCAAGCTCGACGAGGCCGCAGACGTGGCCGGTGCCCCTGTGCGCATGCAGAACACCGGCGACGACCTGACCACTTTCGGCCAGGGTCTCTCCCCGTTCTTCTTGTCGCTATCCCTGTGGTTCGGCGGCCTGATCCTTTTCATGATCTTCAACCCGATCTCACGCCGCGCCATCGACTCGGGCACCAACCCGGCGCGCGTGGTGATGGGCTCCTGGATCCCCGCCGTCTTGGTCGGCTTAGTGCAGGCATTCAACCTGTGGGCGGTGCAGCACTTCGTCCTGGATGTGAATCCGCAGCACCCGTTCCAGATGCTGCTGGCGTTGGGCTTCATCGCCGCTGTGTTCAACACCGCGATCCTGGCGATCTACTCGCTTTTCGGCCCATCAGTGGGCCGCTTGATCACGATGGTGCTGATGTCGTTGCAGCTCGTGGCCTCCAACGGCCTGTACCCGCCGGAGGTGCAGCCGGACTTCATCCAGTGGGTCCACTCCTGGGACCCGATGCGCTTCTCCGTCGACCTGATGCGCCACACGCTGTTCGGCACCCTGCCGGGCGACAATCGCGTGGGAATCGCCGTTGCAGTCCTCGGTGCCCTGGGCGTGGCATCCTTCCTGCTAGCCATGCTCGGCTTCTGGAAGGAGCGCGTGCTCATGGAAAAGGACATCCACCCCGAGCTCGACGTCTAGCGGGCGGGTGCAGCAGGCGCACCCCCGGACTACCGGGCCTGCAGGTGCTCGAGGATACGGCGCTCCAATCCGCCGAACTCAGGCGAGCTGAGCACCTCGGTACCGCGGGGGCGCGGCAGGTCCACGTCGATGATCTCGCGGACGCTGGTCGGGCGGGGGTTGAGCACCACGATCCGGTCGGAGAGCATGATCGCCTCGCGCACGTCGTGGGTGATCAGCATGGCGGTCCAGTCGTGCTCGGCCCACATGCCCTGCAGCCACGTCTGCAATTCGGAGCGGGTGAGGGAATCGAGGGCGCCGAACGGCTCGTCGAGAAGCAATGTGCTCTTTTCCTGCACAACGGTGCGCAAAAGCGCGGCGCGTTGACGCATGCCGCCCGAAAGCTGGAACGGCAGGGACTTTTCGAATCCCTCGAGGCCGAATTGCGGGAACCATTCACGCGCGCGGGCGCGCGCTTCCTTTTTGGGCACGCCCTGGACCTCGAGGCCGAGCGCGGCGTTCGCTTCAATGGTGCGCCACGGAAAGAGCAGGTCTTTTTGGGGCATGTAGGCGGTGGTGCCGTCGAAACGCAGCTCGCCCGAGTCCGGCTTGTCCAGCCCTGCGATGATGTTGAACAGCGTCGACTTGCCCGCGCCGGACGGGCCGATGAGCGAAACGAACTCGCCGGGCGCGACGTCGAAGCTCACACTGTCGAGCACCTGGCGGTCGCCGAATGCGCGGCTGATCTGGTTAAGCTCAAGCACGCTCGGCCTTCCTTTCCTTGATGTGCCACGGAATCACCGCACGCTCGATGAGGTAGGTGGACAGGTACAAAGCCACGCTGATGATGGCCGTGACCACCACCGCGGCGAGCACGAGGTCGGTGCGGAAGGCGTTCTTCTGCACGCTCATGTAGATGCCCAGGCCCTTCTTCGCGCCGACGTATTCAGCGAAGATCGCGCCGGTGACCGCATACGTGATGCCGATACGCAGCGCGGTGAAGAATTCAGGCATGGCCGACGGCAGGCGCACCATCCAGAACTCGCGCCATTTCGACGCCCCCATGCTGCGCAGCAGGTTCGATGCCTCGCGGTCGGTGCGGGCGAAGCCTTCGATCAGGCCGATGGAGATGGGGAAGAAGGTCACAAGTGCGACCACCAGCGTCTTCGGCAGCAGGCCGAAGCCGAACCAGATGATCATCAGCGGGGCGATGGCCACCACCGGGATCGTCTGCGACGCCACCAGCAGCGGGGTCAACCCACGCTTGAGCGTCGGGGAGAAATCGATCGCGATGGCGATGATCCACGCGCACACCAGCGACAACGCGAAGCCGATGAGCGTGACCTGCAAGGTCGCCAGTGCGTGTGTGCCCAGGATTTCGCGTTGCGCCCATCCAGAGCGCGCGACCTGCGACGGCGCCGGCAGCACCTGCGGACGCACGCCCGTGGCACGCACGGCCGCCTCCCACACAGCGAGGCCGGCGAGCACGAAGAGCAGCGGCACCCAGAGGTTGCTGCTCAGCCCGCGGGCGCCGCCGGCGGCGGGACTACTCGGAGATGTACTCATTAGTGAAGTAGGTGCTCCAGTCCGGGGCTTCGCTCAGGGGGTTGTTGGCATCGTCGACAAGCAGCTCGTTGTCGAAGAGGAACTGGCCCAGGTCCGCCCAGTGCTTCTCGGTCTGGTGACCGAACTTGCCGTTCTCGTCGAGCATGTACTGCTCGGAGAGCATGCGCTGGCTCTTCTTCAAAAACTCGAGGTCGGTGAGGATCTCCGGGTTCTCCTTCTGCAGGATCTCCGCCGCCTCGTCCGGGTTATCCACGGCGTCCTGGTAGCCGCGCTGGATGGCCTGGACGAACTTCTTGGTGTCCTCCGGGTTCTCCTCCATCCACTTATTGCTGCCCACGACGAGCATCTGGTAGCAGTCCGGGAAGCCGTAGTCGGTGTAGGCGAAGTTCTTCAGCTCGACACCGCGGTCGGCGGCCTCGATGCCCTCCCACGCGACGTACGGGACGGTGAAGTCGACGTCGTGGTTGTACAGCGCCTCGTATGCGGAGGTACCCAGGGTGACTTCCTCGAATTCGCCCTTGCCGCCGGCACCGCGGATGACACCCTTCAAAATCGCGTGATCCGACGGGGAGCCGAAGCCGCCGAACGTCTTTCCGTCCAGGTCGGCCGGGCTCTTGATGTCGTCGCGCTCAGCCAGGACGCTGACTTCGGTGGTCCACGTCTGCTCGACCGCCAGAACGGAACGCACATCTGCGCCGGCCGCCTTGGCCATCGTCATGCGGTCCTGCGTGTCGACGGCGAACTCGGCATTGCCGGAGTCCGTCAGCAGGATCGGGTTGCTGTCGTTGTACGGCACGACCTCCACGTCCAGGCCCGCTTCCTTGAAGTAGCCCTTATTCATGGCCACGTACAGGCCCGTGTGGTTCGTATTCGGGGTCCAGTCGAGTGCGAAACGGACCTTAGTCATGCCGTCCGAATCATCAGCGCCGCCACCGCACGCCGCAAGCATCATCGTCGATGCCAACGCGGTCAGAAAAACGGCGATTTTCTTGCTAATGCCCATTTACCTCGGCCTTTCTCCGGGCGGAGGCATAGGTGCATGCATTCTTCGCGACCATCCCTCCGCCAGTACTAACTGGATCAGGTTCAACGGGTGTCATCTCAGCCTTCGTCGAAGGCACCCCGTGTCACGCCTTTAAGGGTATACCAGGGTGGTTTCCAGGTTCTTAAGGGCTTCCGCTTATCGACGAAAAAACAACCCTGGTTCTCCATCCCCCTCAAAGCGCAAAATTCCTTGACGACAAACAGCAAAGCGGGCGAACCCCATCAAAGGAGTTCGCCCGCTTCAGGCTCTCAATCGGAGATTCGACTACTGCTCGCGGGAGCTGGCGGCTTCCTTGGAGCTGGAGCCACCGTTGGAGTTAGAGCTAGAGCCGTTGGAGGAAGCCTCGTTCAGGTCGACAACCTCACATGCGTGCAGGACGCCTGCACCGATACCGGCGATGACAGCGATAGCTGCGACTGCTGCTGCGCCGGCACCGATCAGCGGTGCGATCTGAGATGCAGCGGCATCGATACCTGCTGCGTTCGCTGCACGGTCTTCGTTGAAGATACCGAGACCCTTCTGCAGATCGGTGTTAGCTCGCTGGATCGCAGCGTTCAGCTGTGCGCTGACGTGCTCGAAGCCCGGGACCTGGACCTGGGACAGGATGCCTGCCGGGATAGCGAGGAGCAGCGGCAGGGACAGCAGGGAGATCGCGCCGATGCAAGCCGGGTTGGAGGAGCCGCCACCGCGGACCTTGCTGCTGCCGGTGTTGACGGTGATGTTCACGTTGTTGGTGAACGTCTTGCCGTCCGGGCTGGTCCAGCTGATGGTCAGGTTACCGCTCAGCGGCTTGCCGTCCTTGCGGGTCAGCGTCCAGGTGCCGTCACCGTTGTCCTTGACATCGAACTCACCGGTGACATCCTTGTCGCCGTCCTTGATGGTGATCTCGCCGCCCTTGCCCGGAGCCGTGATCTCGACGATGCCGTTCTCCGGGTCCTTGTCGGTCACGGTGATGGTGCCAGCGTTTCCGCCCTTGTCGCCGTTGCCCTCGATGACGATGGTGCCCGTGCTGGACGTGTTCTTACCGTCTTCGCTGGTCCAGGTGATGTCCAGCTTGCCGTTCAGCGGCTTACCGTCCTTGCGGATGATGGTGTAGGTGCCATCACCGTTGTCCTTGACGGTGTACTCACCGGTGACGTCCTTGCCGTTGCCATCCTTGATGGTGATCTCGCCGCCCTTGCCCGGGGTCTCGATCGTCAGGGTGCCCTTGTTCGGGTCCTTGTCAGTCACGGTGATGGTGCCGGACTGGTCGCCATCGTTGTTGCTCGGGGTCTTGCCCTCAATCACGATCTCGTAGCGCTTGACCGGATTGCCGTTGGGATCGCGCTCTTCGATGATGAGCTTGCCGGACTGACCCGGCTTGTCCTCGTTCGGGCGGACAACGACCTTGTCGTCCTGCTTGTCGATGACGACCAGGTCCTTGTCGCCTTCGACGACCTTCACATCGTTGCCGGGCTTGACGTCGACGGTGAGCTCACCGGACTGGACGCGACCGTTCGAGCTGTCGCCGCTGGTGTTGACGATGGTCACATTGCGCTGCGGGACCTTACCCTCCGTGATGTCGACCTTGTAATTGGTCGTGCTGCCATCTGGGTTCTTGACCTCGATGACGGCCTTGCCGGTCTCACCGTTCTTCGGCTTGATGATCAGCTGGCCGCCTTCACGGGTGACCTCGACCTTCTTCTCGCCTTCGATAACGGTGTGCTTGGAGTTCTGGTCGACAGTGATAGTCGCGCTGCTCGAGCTCGTGTTTTCGAGCTTCACGTTGATATCGGTGGTCTTCGGCTGGGTCGGCTTGACCGTGACGATCAAGCGGTGCGTGGTGCGTCCTTCTTCGTCACGAACCTCGATGACGAACTCGCCGTTAGCTCCGGCCTTGGGCTTGAAGAGCGTTTTATCGCCGTCCTTCGTGACGTTGACGAGCTTTTCACCCTTGGTGACCGTGAGGTTCTCACCGGTGATCGTGATGGACCCGTTGTCCGTGATCTCCCTGCGCTCCTCAGGAATGTCGGCAGGGGTGATCGTGATCTCCCACTTCGTCAGAAGCTGATTATCCGACGTGCGCTCCTCTACAACGACCGTGCCTTTGGAACCCTGCTTGGGCTTGACCAACAGTTTGCCGTTGTTCTCGTCAGTGGTGACGAGATTGCCGCCCTGAACAATCTTCAGGGTGTTGCTCGAGGCGCCGGGGGTGATGGAGAAATCGGTGAGATCATCGATCGACTTACGCACGACATTGGTGGTGACCTTCTGCTTAGTCGTGGTGACCACAAAGGTGTAACGGCCGATGACCTGGTTGTTCTCGTCGAGGATCTCAATGACGGCCTGGCCGTTCTTGCCCGGCACACCCTCGACAACGAGAGTGTTGCCGTTCTTGGTGACCTTGACGTTGTCGTCACCGGAAACAACTCGGTGGGTCCAATCGCCGGAGATGGTGATCTCCGACTTACCGCCGTCCTGCAGCGTGATCGTGCGCTCATCGACGTTCACCTTGGTGTCGACGTTGATCGTGTACTGATCCTTGTTGCCCCACTCATCAGTGACCACGAGGACAGTCTGGCCCTTCGTGTTCGGCTTCGGAGTGATGATCAGCTCGCCGTTCTTCTCCTCGACGTTGACCAGGTCTTTGCCCTTGGTGAACTCGAAGCTTCCCTTGTTCTCGATGCGGATCTTGCCGCCAGCGACGATGTTCTCAACGTGGGTCTCGGTCTTCGTGTTGACCGTGATGTTCACGTTCACCGTGTCAACGGTGTTGCCGTTTCCGTCGAGGATTTCGACGACAACGGTCTTACCGTTCGAACCCGGCTTCGGGGTGACGATGAGCTTGCCGTTCTCTTCCTTAACAGAGGCCCATTCACCACCGCGAACGACCTTGTGGCTGCCGTCGGACGGCAGCGTGATCGTCACCGAACGGTTATTGGAGCCGCCACCGTTGACGACCACATTGTGGTTGGAGTCATTCTTGTTGATGTCGGTGTAGTCGACGTCCACCGTGTACTCGTGGGTGGTGCCCTTAGCGTCAGTGACCACGATGGTCACCGTGCCCTTGGCGCCCGGCTTCGGCTTGATGACGAGCTTGCCGTTTTCCTTGACGACCTCTGCGAGGTCGCCGCCCTCCTTCACCTCAAACTTCCAGCTACCGGAGACGTTCGAGCTGACGTCGATCGTGCTCTCGTACTCGTTGTAGTTGTAAATGTAGGTGTAGTGGTGGTGGTACTCTTTCACGACCTCGGTCACACGGTTGACCTCAGTCACACGGCTAACCTCGGTGCGAGTAGTCGTCGCCGTGGAGGTAGTCTCCTTCGCCGAAGTCGGCTCCGAAGACTTCGACGTAGTGGTCTCCTTGGAGGTGGTCTCATTGGAGGTGGACGGCTCAGAGGACTTTTCCGTCGTAGTCTCCGTCGTCGTGCTTTCCGACGTCGTCTGCTCGGTGGACTGCTCCGGCGTCGGCTTCGGTGCCGGTGCCGGCTGCTCCTGAGTCGTGCTCTGCTGCGGCGTCGGCGTCTCGGACGGCTTCGGCTCGAGGTTCAGGCCCGGCTGCTCGACGGTCAAGAGACGCTGCGTCGTGAAATTGTCCATCTTGTTCGGATTAAGGGTGTAATCCTTGGGCAGGAGGACCGTCACGTATTCGGCATCGCTAACGTCCTGCGCCACCTTGGAGAAAGCAGCATCATTCTTCACCAAACGGTAGTCGGCAAGACCGTTGCGACGGTCTTTAGGGGCTACGCGAACGTAGTTGATATCAAAACCGGTGATTTCGCGGAAATCGGCAGTACCGACATACTTGCCTTCCTTGATATCCGCGCGAACCTGATTCAGCGCTGACAAGTTATTCGTCAGCAATGCCTGAAGAACGTAGTTGAGCTTCTGGATTTTCCCGCTGTTTCGCTCAGTGGCTGGAAGGTTATATTCCTTGACCATCATCTTCGCGACGTGGATCGCTGCGGTTTCGATGTCCTCGTTGATCGAGATGCTATCGCCGTAGTTGCCGGACTGACCGGTCAGCTTACGCAGCTCATAGTCAGCCGGGTTATTCGACGGCGAAGGAATCGCGAAGTCGATGCACCAACCCGGCCCCTTGCCAGAGCCAAGAAGGTTGACTCCTCTGTTCTCTTCGTTGTTACGAGCAAGCAGCGCCTCTTCAGTCTGCTGCTTGACGTCGTCCGGCAGCGGTTCATAAGCCGCGCGGACCTCTGGGGATTTAGACTGCAGCAGCTGCAGTGTCTGCGCACCAGCATCAGGCGCAACCACCGTGGTTGCGCCGAGACCCATGGTCATGGCGATGGTCGCGGCCATGACTTTCTTCTTCAGGCTAATGTGAGCCAATTTCTCTTTATCTCCTCGTTGATGGCCGTCGTGTGACGGCGTCCTTCGCATTGCTCGCTAATTGCCCGAAGGGGACTTTCGGGGCAGTCCACTGCCCAGCAATGGGGAACGAGTTCGAACCCGTCGGAGAACAGTAGGCGATAGATAGGTAGATTTTCCTATAGTGCTTTTTGCATAAGCTAGACCGATTTATGAGGCGTTCCTTAGTATCCGTTGACCGGTTTCTGGACGAAACTTGAAATTTCACTGGTTGCCGCGACACGCAATCCTTAACGTTTTCTCGGGAACGGTTTTGTGGTCAGCTCAACAAACGGGCATATTCGGACATGATTTTTACCCCCATTAGGGGGTATTCATAGGCTTGGTGACATGTCCGCAACGTAATTCCATGTCGCCAAAAAAGAACCGGGCCCGTCACCAAGAACGGACCCGGAAAGCATGCAAAAGGCATGATAAGAGCATTTTTTGTGGAGCATAGGGGAATCGAACCCCTGACCTTCGCATTGCGAACGCGACGCTCTACCAACTGAGCTAATGCCCCTGAAGGCTTTTATGACGTTACGCCTGTCACTCGTGTGAGCAAAACTCCCTGGGCACCCACGGGTGGCCAGGTTTCACCAAGGTTTGCTCCTGTTGCGGCCACACGCCCGGCACGGAAATATACGTCGCGTGGACCACCACCTCACCCGCGCCCAATTCCTCACCGGCGCACTCGCCGTCGCTGGCTCAGCCTTACTCGCTGGCTGCACGCAGCAGCGCGAGGAACACTCAAGCACGACCAGCGAAACAACCACGGGCACACAGCCCGGAAGCAGCACCACAACGACCACTGCCCCTCCCCCACCGCCGGCGGAACATTACGAAGGCCGCGTCCCGCGCGAATTCGGCCTTCACATGGACGGCATCACCGACACCGTCCCCACCACGCCCGGCACGACGACCGTCGCCCTCACATTCGACGCATGCGGCGGGCCGACGGGTTCAGGGGTGGACCAGGGGCTCGTCGATACGCTCCGCGAATTCAGCGTCCCCGCGACGCTCTTCCTCAATTCGCGCTGGATCGACGTTCACCCGCACGAAACGCAATCGCTTATCGACGACCCCCTCTTCCTCATCCACTCCCACGGCACCCTGCATGCTCCTTTATCTGTGACAGGCCAATCCGCCTACGGAATTGCCGGCACGGCAGATCCTGCCGCGGCGATCGCTGAAATAGAGGACAACCGCGAATTGCTGCGCACCTACGGCGTCGAGTCCGACTGGTTCCGCTCCGGCACCGCACATTACGACGATGTCGCGGTGGAAATAGCCCGGGACCGGGGAGTGAAGATCGCCGGCTTCACTGTCAACGCCGACTACGGCGCCACCTCCCCCGCGGATCAAGTCGCCGCGGCGATCATGGACGCCCCCGACGGCACGATCGTCCTCGCGCACATGAACCAGCCCTCATCCGGCACCGCAGCCGGCGTCCGCGCCGCCCTCGAGCAAATGCGCGGAGGCACCCACCGCTTCGTCTTCGTCGACGGCACCGCTCCCGCAGACCTCTGACACTGACATCCGCACGACCGCTGCAACTCACACTTACGCTGCGAAAGTGCGAATCCAAACTACGAAAGTGCGAATGTGCACATCAAAAGCGCGAAAGCTCGACACTCCTAATGGACCGAGCTGATGGTCCTGGAAGGTGAGCCGCGGCCAGGAGTGAATCTGTTTACACTCGCCACATTCAAGGCTTCTTATATCACTAGTTCAACGCATTTTCCGTCACCTGAAGAAAAGACCGAAATGTAAACAAATTCACCGGCGCCTCTCCATCGATAGCCCGCCGGTCACGCGGAGATCTGAAACCTCTGCCCCACTGGATCTCACCCTCACCCTCCGAAAGTGCGAAATCAAAGTGTGAAATAAGGAACCATTTTCTCAGTTTCTCACTTCGCTGACCTGCGGTTTATGAGTCTAAATGTCAAAGTGTGAATCAAAGTCAGACTTTGCGGGAGAAGTAATCACAGTGTGCACCGGGAGCACACCAGAAAAGCAGAAGACCCTCTCTCCTGTTCCGGAAAGAGGGTCTGATCTGTACTTATGCTGTGGAGCATAGGAGAATCGAACTCCTGACCTCCTCCTTGCAAGGGAGGCGCTCTACCAATTGAGCTAATGCCCCTTTGTTCCGAACTGGTGGGCCTAGCAAGAATCGAACTTGCGACCTCATCGTTATCAGCGATGCGCTCTAACCGACTGAGCTATAGGCCCGCTCGGAACTGTTAGAACATTACCCACGAGTCTACGTTAAAACCAAATCGCCTGGTCACGCCCCGATTCAAGATGACGTAAAGCAAAGGAAACCCCGTCTGGAAATCGTTCGAACACGTTCCAGACGGGGCATGCCGCCTAGGCGGGGCCGACCAGGCTGTTTATCGGTAGTCGGTCAACTCGACGCCGAGGCCGCCGACCAGGTCCGCAAGCGCGTTGTAGATGAACGCGGTGAGCGGGGCCATGATGGCCACGGCCACGACGCCGATGGCGCCGGCCAGGGCGGCGAGAGCGATCACGAGCGGGAAGTCGATGATGGTCTCCCCGCCCACGCCGCCGATGAGGGAGTTGATGGATTCCACTACACCGGCGGCATCGACGGCGAAGTAGAGCACGGAGACGGCGATCAGCCACGCGGCGAACCCGATGAGCGCCATGAGGATGCCTATTTTGAAGGCGCTCCCGGCGCGGATGCGCGTGACGGTGACGTTGCGTGCGGCCATGCTTTATTCCTTCCCGTCGGAATCAGACTCGTCGTACTCGTGGCTCTCGCCCACCTCGTCGGTCTCGACGGAGTTGACGTTCACGGGCTCGGCACCTTGGTCCAGGGTCTTCTCGCCCTTGGCCACGGCGGTAGCTTCCTGCTCGCCTTCGTCCTCGACGTTGACGTCGATAGCCAGAAGCTCGTTGCCCTCGGCCAGGTCCACGAGGCGGACACCCATGGTGGCGCGTGACGACGGGCGGATCTGGTTGACCTCGGTACGGATGACACCGCCGGCAGACGTGATGGCGAAGATCTGGTCGTCTTCCTCCACTGCGAGTGCGCCGATGAGCTTGCCGCGCTTCGGGGTGTACTTGAAGGTCATGACACCCATGCCACCGCGGCCCTGCGGGTTGTACTCGGAGATCGGGGTGCGCTTGCCGTAGCCGCCGGAGGTGGCCACGAGGAGGAAGTCGTCGTCCTTCACCGTGGTCATGGCCAGCAGCTGGTCGTCGCCGCGGAAGCGCATGCCCTTCACGCCGGCGGTGGCGCGGCCCATCGGGCGGAGCTGCTCGTCGTCGGCGGTAAACCGGATGGACTGGCCCTGCTCGGAGACGAGCAAGATGTCGTCTTCCGCGCTGACCAGAGAGGCACCGATCAGGGCATCGCCCTCGTTGAGGTTGATGGCGATGAGGCCGGCAGAACGCGCGGATTCGTAGTCGGTCAAGCGGGACTTCTTCACGCGGCCGTCGCGCGTGGCCAGGACCAGGTACGGGGCGTCCTGGTAGGTCTGGATCTGGATGATCTGCGCGATCTTTTCTTCCGGCTGGAATTCCAGCAGGTTGGCCACGTGCTGGCCGCGTGCGGTACGGCCTGCCTCCGGCAGCTCGTAGGCCTTCAGGCGATAGACGCGGCCGAAGTTGGTGAAGAAGAGGATCCAGTCGTGGGTGGAGCAGATGAAGAAGTTCTTCACCACGTCGTCCTGCTTCAGCTCAGCACCGCGCACGCCCTTGCCGCCGCGCTTCTGCGACTTGTAGGCGTCGACCTTGGTGCGCTTGGCATAGCCGGTCGCGGTGATGGTGACCACGACGTTCTCGCGCGCGATCAAATCTTCCTCGGTCACGTCGCCGGTGGCTGCGACAAGGCGGGTGCGACGCTCGTCGCCGTGCTTGTCGACGACCTCCTTCAGCTCCTCAGCCACAATCGCGCGCTGCCGCTCCGGTTTGGCCAGGATGTCCTTGTAGTCGGCGATCTCGGCCTCGATGGCGGCCAAATCGTCGACGATCTTCTGGCGCTCGAGAGCGGCCAGACGGCGCAGCTGCATGGCGAGGATGGCGTCGGCTTGGATCTCGTCGACGTCGAGAAGCTCCATGAGGCCCGTGCGCGCCTCGTCGACCGTCGGGGAACGGCGGATGAGCGCGATGACCTCGTCGAGCATGTCCAAAGCCTTGACCAGGCCGCGCAGGATGTGGGCGCGCTTTTCGGCTTCGTCGAGGCGGTACTGGGTGCGCCTGACAATGACCTCGATCTGGTGGGCCACGTAGTAGCGGAGCATCTGGTCGAGGCGGAGGGTGCGCGGCACACCGTCCACAAGCGAGAGCATGTTCGCGCTGAAGTTCGACTCGAGCGGCGAGTGCTTGTACAGGTTGTTGAGCACAACGCGCGGCACGGCATCGCGCTTGAGCGTGACCACGATGCGCATGCCCACGCGGTCGGAGGACTCGTCCTCGATCTTGGAGATGCCGGTGAGCTTGCCCGCGGCGACCTGCTCGGCGATGCCGGAGATGAAATTATCTGGGTTGACGTTGTACGGCAGCTCCGTGATCACGATGACCTGGCGAGTGCCGATTTCCTCGATCTCAGTGACACCGCGCATGCGGATGGAACCACGGCCGGTGGTGTAGGCGTCCTTGATGCCCTGGTCGCCGACGATGAGTCCTGCGGTGGGGAAATCCGGGCCCTTGACGCGCTCCATGCAGGCATCGAGCGTGGCCTTGTCGTCCGCGTCGTGGTTGTCCAGAATCCAGTAGATCGCTTCGGCCAGCTCGCCCAGGTTGTGCGGCGGGATATTGGTGGCCATGCCCACGGCGATACCGGAAGAGCCGTTGAGCAGCAGGTTCGGCACACGCGACGGGAGCACGACCGGCTCTTGGGCCTTGCCGTCGTAGTTGGGCACGAAGTCCACGGCGTTTTCGCGGATGTCGCGCACCATCTCCATGGACAGCGGAGTCATCTTGCACTCCGTGTATCGCATGGCCGCCGGGCCGTCGTTGCCGCGGGAGCCGAAGTTGCCCTGGCCGTCCACCAGCGGGTAGCGCATGACCCACGGCTGCGCGAGACGCACGAGGGTGTCGTAAATAGCGGAGTCGCCGTGCGGGTGGAATTGACCCATCGCGTCGGAGACTGGGCGCGCGGACTTCACGTACGAGCGCTCCGGGCGGTAGCCGGAGTCGTACATTGCGTAGACAATGCGGCGGTGCACGGGCTTCATGCCGTCGCGCACATCGGGCAGTGCGCGGCCGACGATGACGCTCATCGCGTAGTCGATGTAGCTGGTCTGCATCTCCTCGTTGATGTCAATGGGGAGAATGCGGTCGCCTTCGCTACCGCCACCGAAAATATCGTCACTCAAAGTTGAGGCCTTTCAGTTAGAGATAGTTCACACAGCAGTTTACGCGCCGTGAGAACCATTCCCCCGCTCCCATGCGGTATCAGAGTGATACCATCGCGATCATGGCAATGACGCTCAGGCTCTCCGCGGAAGAAGACCGCGCGCTCGTCCTGCTCGCCAGCGCATGGGGGTGCAGCAAACAGGAAGCAGCGAAACGCGCGGTAGTCATTTCAGCGAGCAGACTGCTTGACGACGACGCCGTGGCCTCCCTCGCCAACGACACCGTCCCCGGCCGTGCCGCCTTAGCCGCCCGCATCCGACGCGCCCGGCCCAACGAGGCGGACTAAGACCGCCCCACCTCATCCTCCACCCCAATCATGAAGCCCCTGACTCCCGAACAACTGCTCATCATCGCCGACGAGTGCTGCGCGAAGTGGGCCCCTTCCGCCACTGTGCGCAGTTATTCCGCGATCTGCGCCGCCGCGGCGATTCCCGGCGCGAAGCTGGACGGCCTCCCCGTCTTCGACTCCCCCGCCGCCGCGGCCGCCGCCCTCGCCCGCGGCATCGAGCGCCTCGAACCGCTCGCTGATTTCAACGCGCACTTCGCCGAGACCGCCGGGGAGATCTATCTGCGCTGGTGTGAGGCCTGATCAGCAGCTGAAAAATCGTATCGCCCCCAAATCTTTCTCTGGAAAGATTGCTAGACTTCGCTGTGGAAACCTTTACTGCCAACCTTTCGTTTTTAAGGAAGCTCCGCCATGAAGTTGAAGCACTATTCAATCGCCCTGGCCACCACCGTCGCCCTCGTGGGCGCCGGCCTGGCTGTCCCCACCGCCTTTGCGGAAAACGCCACTCCCACCGCCGCTGAGGCTCCAGCTCAGTCCGCACCGGTGGATGGTTTCTCCTGGCCCGACGTTGAGGTCGTCGCCGGTGGTGAGGTGACCATCAAGCCGTCCAAGACCGCCACGGATGAGTACCGCTTCAGCGGCATCAACGACGCGCACGGCTGGACCTTTACCAGTGACAGCAAGACCGGCGTGTTCACCGCGAAGGCGCCGATCGATGCTCGCCCGGGCAAAACGATCACCATCAACACCCAGGTGTACAAGCTGGACAAGGACGCTAATAAGTACCTGCCGATCGGCGAGTACAAGCACACCGTCACCGTCAAAGAAGGCGGCAACAACGACGCCAACACCCATGACGTCACCTACGACAAGCTGACCGTCAAGGAAAAGCAGTCCGCCACCGCAAACCGCAAGGGCGATGCTCCTGCCGGCACCAAGTACGCCATCGCCGCCAAGTCGGATCACGTCGACGCCACCGTGGATGACAAGGGCAATGTCACTGTCACTCCGAAGGAAAATATCGGCGCTGGCTCCACCGCCACCGTGCGCGTGAAGGTCACCTACCCGGACACTTCCTACGAGTACGCCGACCTCTCCGTCATCGTCTCCGACAAGGATGGCAACACCACCCCGCACCAGGACCGCGATGTGGCGAAATACGACCCGGAGTGGGCCGCGACCGACATGAACGGCAACGCTGGTGTTTCCGCCACCGCTAAGCAGTCCAAGGATGTTCCCGCGGGCACGAAGTTCGTCGTTGCCCCCAGCCACGCCGAGAACATCGCCGAAATCCTTGAAACCTCCTTCAACGACAAGGGCGACCTGACCCTCACCCCGAAGAAGCCATTGAAGAAGGACGCGAAGATCCAGATCCCGGTGGAGATCACCTACCCGGACAACTCCTCGGAGCAGAAGGTGGCCACCTTCACCGTCACCGAGGAAGGCAAGTCCGACTCGCAGAAGGCCCAGGTCACCTACCCCGATATCACCACCCCGGCCGACCAGCCGGGCAGCTCCACCCCGGAAAAGACCAACGTCCCGACAGGCACCAAGTTCACGTCGCATACTGAGCTGCCTGAGGGCTGGACCCTCGATGTCGACGAGTCCACCGGCAAGGCCACCATCACCGCACCGAAGAACACCAAGGCCGGCGTGGAATTCACAGCACGCATCCACGCCACCTTCCCCGACGGCAGCACCACGACCTACCCGGTGAACTTCAAAACCACCGAACCAAATAACAAGCTTGCCGACGCCCACGAGGTCACCTACCCCGCCAACACCAACGTCGAAGCCGGCAAGTCCACCACCATCAACCCGACCGTGAAACCCGCCGCACCGAAGGGCACCAAGTTTGTCGGCCCGAACCAGGACAAAGACGGTGTGAAGATCTCCACCGACGAGAAGACCGGTGCTATCACCTTCAAATCCGACACTGCTGGCACCACCTCCGTCCCAGTCACGGTCCAATTCCCGGATGGCACCACCAAGAAGGTGGAAGCAAAGGTGACCATCACCAAGCCGACGACCACGAAGCCGTCTGAGCCTTCCGAGCCGACGGAACCGACCAAGCCGACGGAGCCCACCAAGCCGACCGAGCCGACGGAACCGACCGAGCCGTCTGAGCCGGGTGATGATGACGCGGACGATGACGCTAATGCGGGTGACTCCTCCATTGAGGGTTCGTCCACGGCCGGCATCATCGGCATCGTGCTGCTGGTGCTCGGTGTGCTGGGCGGTCTGGGTGTCGCGGCATGGAACTGGATGAACAACAACGGTGGTGGCGGCGGCGGTTTCCGTCCGTTCTAATTTCCGCCGAAAGCGCTGGGCGGTAGTATGCGGAGCATGAAGAAGCTCACATCTGCTGCCGTCGCAGCCGCACTGTCCGTGTCGTTGCTCACCGCCCCTGCCGCTGTCGCGGCGGAAGGCAGCGGGAGCTCCAGCTCCTCGAATGATTCGGTGACGAGGAATAAGGACAACGCGGACGCCATCCCGGACGGTTACGAGTTGCCGGAGCAGCCGCCGTTCGGCAGCGCGTACACGGGTTCGGCGCCGATCTCGCTCTTCCTGGCCACCGCGGCCACCGCGGCGATTCTGGGTGTCATCGCGCAGTACCCGCCGATCCAGAAGGAACTGCAGAAGGCCAACGCGCAGTGGATGGTCGTCCAGCGCCAGGCGATGGACGAGCTGAAGAAGTTCCTCCTCCTGCCGCAGCAGAACCAGAACCAGCAGTCCAACCAGCAACGACAGGGCCAGTAACCCACCCGTGAGCAGACACTCCCCCACCTTATGTAGCGGAGTTCTGAAACGTTTGTTACATTTGTGACTGTTGTGGTTGCAGTGATTCATGTGAACCTGTGGCGGAAGAACTGCAACTTGAATGGGAATCAGCGGTCCCGCGAGCACCGACAAGGGTGAACGCGCGGGACCGTTTCCCTGTTGCCGGACCCGTTCGCAGATCAAAAAGGCAGTTAAGATGGTCCGCGTGACTGACTTGAAATCTCTCCTGAATGCCCCCACCCGCACCGAGGTCGTCGCCGACCTGACCACGCTGGCGGATACAACCATCAGCAACCAGTCGGGTCTGACCGGCATGGCATTGAAATCCGCTGTCGGCGCCGCGAAGAAGGCGGACGCGGATGCGCTGAGCAAGGGCATCAACCAGCTCATGCCGAGCATCGTCGAGGAGCTCACACCCCACTGGGAGTCCTACGAAGGTTCCGGCACAGGCAGCTTTGGCGCGCACCTCGCCGACAACGAGGACAGCGTCACCGAGTCCGTGCTGAAGATCGGTGATTCCTTCGCTGACCGCGCGCCGGGCCCGGTGCAGAAGGTGTACTCCTCCATGCGCGGCAAGGTGGGCAAGATCATCGCCCCGGCACTGCCGGAGTTCGGCGACATCATCGAGCGCCACGCCAAGTAGTAAACGCGCACTACACCCGCGCCCAGGCCGCCGTTCACAGAAATTGGTAGCGTGGGCGGGCAAGACACGGGGTGCCCTGCTCAAGCAGGGCTGAGATCACACCCGCCGAACCTGATCGAAGCCATCTTCGCGGAGGGATTGTCTTGCTACGGCCCCCGTGTCCGCTAGTTCCACGTCAACTGGAAGGACACAACATTGACTAGATTCAGCGACGAGCTGCGCGACGCCCACCGCGAGAAGTGGGACGCCGCAGTGGGTCACCGTTTCGTGCAGGAGCTTTTCGACGGCACGATCGACGACGGTGTCATGGCCGGCTACCTCGTGCAGGACTACCGCTTCCTGGACAGCTTCCTGCAGCTGCTCGGTGCGGCAATGTCCACTGCGGACGAGCTCGCTCCGCGTCTGCGTCTCTCCCAGTTCATCGGCGAGGTCGCGGGCGACGAGAACACGTATTTCCTCCGCTCCTTCGAGGAGCTCGGCGTGACTGAGGAGCAGCGCGACAACACCCCGGACACCGCAGCCTGTACCGGCTTCACCGGCCTGATGCGCGAGGCAGCCGAGACCCGCTCCTACGCCGCCGCCCTTGGCGTGCTCGTCGTGGCGGAGTGGCTGTACCTCGACTGGGCCACGAACGCTCCGGAGAAACGGCCGGAGAGCTTCGTCCACAACGAGTGGATCGAGCTGCACGACTACCCGGAGTTCCACGACCTGGTGGAGTTCCTCCGCAGCGAGGTCGACCGCGTCGGCCCCGACAACCGCGAGGTCGTCGAGGAGTACTTCGGCCGCGCCGTCGCACTGGAGCTGGATTTCTTCAACAATTCCTACGAGCAACCGCTAGAGGTGTAAAAACATGAATCTCTTGGAGCTTCTCAAGCAGGACTCCCCCGAGTGGGATGCCTACATCCACCACACATTCGTCGAAGATCTCGGCGAGGGCACTCTGCCCCTTCCGGTTTTCCAGGACTACCTGGTGCAGGATTACCTCTTCCTCGTGCAGTACGCCCGCGCGAACGCGCTCGCCGCGTACAAGTCCCGCACGTTGGCGGAGGTTGAATCCGCGGCGCAGGGCCTGTCCGCCACCATTCATGAAACGAATCTCCACCGCCGCTTGACGGAGCGTTGGGGCATTTCCACCGAGGAGCTTGAGCGCGCGCCGGAGAAGAAGTCCACAGTCGCTTACACTCGCTACGTGCTCGACACGGGCATGGCGGGCGACCTGCTGGAGCTGCAGATCGCGCTTGCGCCGTGCCAGATCGGTTATGCGGAGATCGGCACCTATTTGGAGCCGAAGCTCAAGGAAAACGCCGAGCACCCGTACGCGGAGTGGATCCAGGAGTATGCCGGCGACGATTTCCAGAACCAAGCGGTAGCCATGACGAAGCTTCTCGACGACCTACTCGGGGTGCCCGCCGAGGAGATCAAGGGCACGAAACGCTTCGAGCGCCTACTGGACATTTTCCGCACGGCGACCCGCCTGGAAGCCGACTTCTGGCAGCAGGCGCTCGACAGCTAGCGCACCCCCTACCCCACTGCCAAACACCTGCTGAACACCGTTCAAAACCTGCTGCATGCTGCTATTTGGCGGTGAGTGGTCTACATTTGTCGCTATGGCTACACCCAGTTCAGTGAACGAACCCGACATCCTCGACATCGCGCGAGAGAAATGCCTGGAAAACGGCGAAGGACTCTCCCAAGGTGAGATCTACCGAGCTCTCACCATCGAGGATGATCGGTTGCAGGAACTACTCGATCTCGCCCACCAGGTCCGGATCAAGCACTGCGGTGTCGAGATCTCTCTCGAAGGCATCATTTCCCTGAAAACCGGCGGGTGCCCGGAGGACTGTAGCTTCTGCTCCCAGTCCGGGCTGTTCGAATCCCCCGTCCGCTCTGTCACACTCAACACAGCAGAACTAGTCGAGGCCGCGAAGCAATCAGAGAAGATGGGCGCGAGCGAGTTCTGCATCGTTGCCGCTGTGAAGAGCCCGACTGAATCCCTGCTCGACCAGGTCGCCCAGGCGATCGTCGCAATCAACAACGAGGTGGACATTTCCATCTCCGCCTCGCTCGGCACACTGACCCGTGAGGATGCCCACCGGCTCTCGCAGATGGGTGTCATGCGCTACAACCACAATCTGGAGACCGCGAAGTCGTTCTTCCCCAACGTCGTCACCACACACACGTGGCAGGAGCGTAGGGACACTTTGGACAATGTCTTGGCGGAGGGAATGGAGACCTGCTCCGGCGGGATCATCGGTCTCGGCGAGACTCTCGAACAGCGCGCCGAATTCGCCGCTCAGCTCGCTGAGATCAACCCGCACGAAACACCGATCAACTTCCTCGACCCCCGCCCCGGGACCCCGTTCGCCGACCGGCCCTTGGTTCCCCAAGGCGAGGCCCTGCGCGCGGTCGCCGCTCTCCGACTAGCCATGCCGTCGACACAGCTGCGTTTTGCCGGCGGTACTGAGCTCGCGCTCGGGGATGACGGCACAGAAACTGGTCTCCTTGGCGGGGCTAACGCCATCATCGGCGGCAACTACCTGACGACATTCGGCCGGCCGATCGAAAAAGACCGTGATGCGGTCGACCGCGCCATGGAGTCTCCGCGGAACCTTCCCATCACGCCCGTCGGACAGAAACAGCGCACCGACCACGGCGTCCTGTACAGCACGTTGAAGTCGCTCTAGTGAGAATCCCTGATTCAACGGAACTGGCCGACGCGGTGTTGAGCGGCGAGATCCAATTACCTTTTGACCCGGCGCGACCCTATGACGCACCCCGGATCTGCCCGTTGTGCGAGCGCCGGATGGTCGTGAAAATGAACCCTGTGGCTTGGGAAGCTATCTGCTCCCGCCACGGGATTCTCCGCTCGGAGTGGCTGGAACGCTAGGTTCTGAGCCCGACCCACCCCGACTTAGAGCGACGCCACGAATTTCTCCAGCCGGTCGGCGACCCGCTCCGGCTTACGCGCCCACTTCGTGTGCCCCAGTCCCCCGATCAACTGTTCAACATGAACATTGTCGGGGTCGAATTTATCTGCCAGGTACGCCGCTGATGCCAAGGTGCAGTCATCGTCATCAGTGAAACGTGTCAGCAGAATCGGGACGGTGACGTTCTTCATCCCCGCCTCATAATCGATGTCTTGGCCCCGCAGTTTAGCCAAGGAATTTGAGTGCGCGAACCGGGTCCACTCCTCCACGTGCACACCCGACTGTCGGCCGTACCCGGCTAGGTCGACGCGTCCCGCCGGCCAGTAGCCGACGACCTTGGACACGGCCGTCATGAACAGGCTTCCCAGCGCTACACGACGGCGGTCCGCCCCCACGAAGCTCTCCTTATACGGGCTGCCTGTGCCGACGCCCATCATGCCCACCACATTGAGCTCTTTCGCCTCCGGGCGCGCGAGGAACAGCGACGCCACCTGCCCGCCCATCGAGTGCGTCAGCAGCACCGTCGGGTGGTCTACCGGAAGACCCAGCTCCTCTTTTGCCGCGCGGATCGTCCTGGGGTAATCCTCCGAGGCGGTGTCGTGGTAGCCCCAGCGCGCCTTGCGCGACGCTTTGGCCTTGCTCCTCCCCTGCCCGCGGAGCTCACCGATCACGACCGGGTAGCCGCGGTCCGCCAGTTCCTGCGCCGTGGGCCGGAAGTACCGCGCACCCATGCCGAAACCGGGCCAAATAGCAACCAATGGCTTTTCGACGCTGCCCGCTCCCCCCTTTGCCGGAAACACGAACACCGGCGAGGTGGTCCCGTCCGGCAAGGTCACATCTGCGTTGACGAAGGTGTAGTCGCGTGAATGACTGTTTTCGCTCATGAAGATAGTGTGCCAGATCACAGACCCAGATAAGCGGAAACGGCCGCTCGAGCTCATGCTCGAACGGCCGCCAGCCAACTTCCCCAGGCTCCTCACGAGGAGGAGCCGGAAGGGTTCTTTTTAGTTCTCGGACTTGCCGGAGCTGCCTTCCCTGCGGGAGGAGCCGCGGTCCTGCTGTGCAGAACTACCGCTCTTCGCCGGCTCGCCACCATCCGGTTTGGAAGACCCAGCACCACCGATGGAGGTCTTGGCGTCACCCACCGGGCTGGAGCACCAGTCGTAGAGGACGGCACCTGCGGCAACCATTGCCAGGATGACACCCGCTCCCTGTCCGATCTTCTGGATGGCCGGGTCATTCGCGTAGCCCTGCAGCTGCGCATTGGCCGCGTTCACGCGACTAACAATTTCATTGAACTGTTCATTGTCATGACCGTGGTGGCCAAAGCCGAAGTCCGGCGTGTTACGACGGATCTCTTCCTGGATCTGCGCATTCAGTGCGTTGAGCTGACCCTGGACCTGACCGATGTACGGCTGAGCCAGCTTGCCGCCAACCTGAGCGAGCAGAGCGATCGGGAGCAGCCACAGCAGCGGGGATCGCACCGCGTTACCGAAGCAACGCTGTGCAGTCTCGCTACCGGACGAACCCTGCTGATTCGGATCCTTCGGATTACCTGGTTCTTCCGGTTTGCTGGGTTCCTCCGGCTTAGCCGGCTCGTCGGCCTTCGGGTAGCTCGCCTCGATGCGAATCGGGGTGATCACTTCTGCGCCATCAGTGCGCTCGTAATCCAGCTCAACTGGGGTGACCTGGCCGTTGAAGCCCTTCTCCGGGTCAAAGCTGACTTCGCCGGTCTCCGGGTTGACCTTCCACACGCCCTGGCCCTCGACGGTGAGGGTACGTCCGTCGTCACTGAGGGTTCCGCCGTTGACCGGACGGAATTTCAGCGAGTTGTTGTCGACCAGCGGATCACGCAGCGCCAGTGCCAGCGGGGTATCCGGCTTGCCCTTAGCGATGATCGTGCCACCGACAACCTTGACTTCGACCTCCTTGACCGGGACCTCGACCGTGGTCGTGACCGGGTCAGCAGTCTCGGTTTCAGTGATGGTCGTCGGCACCGGCTCACCGGTGACAGTAGTGGTCACCACGGTCGTCTCCGGGTCCGGAGTGATCGTCGTCGTCACGGGCTCGCCCTGTTCGGTAACAGTGGTCGTGACCGGGGATGGCGTCACCGTCGTGGTCAGCAGCGACGTAACCGGCGTCGGGGTGACGGTGGTGGTGAAGTGCTTCTCAATCACATTCGTGATCGTCGCGGTCACCGTCTCCGTGGTGCGCTCGGTGGTCGTCTCCGTTGTCTTCTCGGTGGATTTCTCCGTCACCGTCGTCGGCACGGTGGTCGGAACCGTCGTCGGAACCGGCTTTTCCACGGTCGTCGGAACCGTTGTCGACACAGTGGTCGGGTCGACCTTGGTGCCCACGCGGATGACCGCCTTCTTGGGCTCCTTCGTGCGCTCCGTGGTGATCTTGGGCTCGCCAACCGGCTTACCGTCCTTGATCTCCTGGACCGAAGTGATGGTCTCGACTCCGTTCTCGCCCTGCTGGTCCACTTTCTGGGTACCAGCCGGCAGGGAGTCATCCAGGATGAACTCGGTCGGGTACTCCAGCTGACGGGTCTCGGTGGACTTCAACGTCTGGTCAGAGATCGTCGGACCATACTCGATGATCTGCTCAACCGGCTGCTTAGTCACCTTCTCAGTGGTATCCACCTTAGAAGTGTTGTCCTTCGCAGTGAAGTCTGCAGTGAACTCCTTCTCGCCGTACTCGCCCACTTGGACGGTCTTGAGCTCACCCGGTGCCAGTGCCGGGTTCACACGCACAATCGTGTCGTACGGCAACGGCGCAACCCACTTAGCGGTGTTCGATGCCTCAGCCGGCTTCGTGCCAACCTTGACAATCTTCTTCACCGGTTCTTCGACGATCTTCTCCTCAACGGTGGCCTCGCCATCCGGCTGGGAGTTAACGATCTTTTGGGTCACAGTGATGGTCTTCTTGCCCGGCTTACCCTCTTGAGTGACCTGGGACTCACCCGGCTTCAGGGACGGATCGTAGACAACCTCAATCTCGTAAGGAACCTCAGCCTCGACAGTCTTCGAGGTCTCACCGGTGGTCTTGGTGCCCACACGGATGATCTGCTTGATCGGCTCCTTGGTGCGCTCAGTGTTGACCTCAGGATCACCAGACGGTTTGCCATCCACAATCTTCTGCGTGGACGTCACAACCTCGGTGCCGGTTTCACCCTGCTGGTCAACCTTCTGCTCACCCTCGGCGAGGGTGTCATCGAAGACGATCTCGGTTTCGAAAGGAACTGGCTTCTTCACAGTGGTGACAAGCTCATCTTCCCCGAGGGCAGGACCGTACTCGATGATCTCGTTGACCGGATCCTTGGTCTGCTTCTCCTCCGGAGTCACCGAAGCCTGGTCACCCTTCGCGGTGAAGTCCGCAGTGTAGGTCTTCTCCCCTGGTACACCCTTCTGGGCAACCTTGATCTCGCCCGGCTTCAACTCCGGATTCGGACGGGTCTCAACCTCAAACGGAACCTGAGCAGTCCACGTCACCTTCTCCGACGCCTCAGACGGCTTCGTACCAACCTTGATCACCTGATCAACAGGCTCTTCAGTCACCGTCTCCTCAACTGTGGCTTCGCCATCCGGCTGAGAGTTAGTGACCTTCTGAGTCACAGTAATAGTCTTTTTGCCCGGCTTACCCTCGGTCACCGTCTCAGACGTGCCGGCCGGCATGTTCGGATCGAACTCAACCTTCACACCAAACGGAACGTCGGTCTCGACCGTCTTGGTGGTCGAGCCCTCGGTCTTCGTGCCCACGCGGATCTTGGCGTTGGTCGGCTCCTTGGTGCGCTCAGTCGTCACTTCGGGATCGCCGGAAGGCTTACCGTCAACGATCTTCTGAGTAGAGGTCACGACCTCAGTACCCAGCTCGCCCTGCTGGTCAACAACCTGCTCGCCGGCCTTGAGGGTGTCGTCGAAGACAATCTCAGTCTCGAACGGAACCGGCTTCTCAGTCTTGGTGACGACCTCAGAATCCTCGGCACCCGGGCCGTACTCGACGATGCGCTCGACCGGTTCGGTGCGTGCCTTGGTCTCCTCCACCGTTGCTTCACCGTTAGTGCCGGAGAAAACAGCAGTGTAAGAAGCCTCGCCATTCTGGCCTTCCTGGACAACCTTGGTCTCGCCCGGCTTCAACTCCGGGTTCGGACGCAGAGTGGTGCCGAACGGAATCGGCTCCGTCCACTCGACCGACTCGGTCGCCGTTGCCTGCTTGGTGCCAACAGTGATGACCTCGTCCACCGGATCCTTGGTGATCTTCTCAGTGATCGTCGGCTTACCTGGAGTCGAATTGGTGATCTCGCGCTCGATCGTCACCGTCTTCTCACCCGGCACGCCCTTGGTGGTCACCTCGGACTGGCCAGCAGGCATGTTTGGGTCGTACTTCACGACAACCTCGTACGGCGCCTCGGTGGTGAAAGTCTCGGTATTCGTACCGGTGGTCTTGGTACCAACGCGGATGATCTGCTTGATCGGCTCTTCGGTGCGCTGCGTTTCCACGACCGGGTCGCCAGACGGCTTACCATCTACGAGCTTTTGGGTGGAAGTGACGGTGTCCTCACCGAGTCGACCGACCTGCTTGACTTCCTGCTTGCCTTCTTCGAGGGTGTCATCGAAGACGATCTCGGTTTCGAAAGGAACTGGCTTCTTCACAGTGGTGACAAGCTCATCTTCCCCGAGGGCAGGACCGTACTCGATGATCTCGTTGACCGGATCCTTGGTCTGCTTCTCCTCCGGAGTCACCGAAGCCTGGTCGCCCTTAGCGGTGAAATCAGCGGTGTAGGTCTTCTCACCCGGAACACCCTCCTGGACAACCTTGATCTCACCCGGCTTCAACTCCGGATTCGGACGGGTCTCAACCTCAAACGGAACCTGAGCAGTCCACGTTACCTTCTCCGAAGCCTCAGACGGCTTCGTACCAACCTTGATCACCTGATCAACAGGATCCTTCGTAATCTCCTCAGTGATCTGCGGATCACCCGGCTTGGAGTTGACGATGTCGCGCTTGATCGTCACCGTCTTCTCACCCGGAACGCCCTCGGTCACAGTCTCAGACGTACCGGCCGGCATGTTCGGGTCAAACTCGACCTTCACGCCGAACGGAACCTCAGACGTAACAGTCTCCGAAGTCTCACCAGTGGTCTTCGTGCCCACACGAATCTTCGCATTGACCGGATCCTTGGTGCGCTCAGTGGTCACGGTCGGGTCGCCAGAGGGCTTGCCGTCGACAAGCTTCTGCGTCGACGTCACAACCTCAGTACCAGTCTCACCCTGCTGGTCAACAACCTGCTCGCCAGCCTTGAGGGTGTCGTCGAAGACTATCTCCGTCTCAAACGGAATCGGCTTGTCGGTCTTGGTCACCAGCTCTTGGGCATCCAGGCGCGGGCCAACCTCAATGATGCGAGGCTGCGGCTCTTTAGTGATCTTTTCTTCAGCAACTGAAGCCTGGTCACCCTTGGCCGTGAACTTAGCGCTGTAAGCCCTCTCGCCGTTCTCACCTTCTTGGATGACCTTCATCTCACCAGGTGCAAGATCTGGGTTTTCGCGAACCTCGGTCGGATACGGAATCGGGAACGTCCAGGAGACATCCTTGGCGCTTTCCGCAGGCTTGGTGCCGACGAGGACGACCTCGTTCTTCGGCTCCTTCATGCGCTTCCAAGTGCCGTCCTTGTTCTGCTTCTCCTCGCCCGGCGCGCCCTCGGTCTCAACCTTGTACTCGCCGGCTGGGATGGTGTCGTCGAACTTGTACTCGACGTCGAACGGAAGCTCGCGCGTCGGAACGTCGACAACGTTCACCACAGCGTAAGCGGTATCCGTAGAACCGTCCTCGTAGGTCACAGTAACCGGAATCTTGACCTGGTCACCTGGCTTCGCATCCGCAGGTGCGGTTGCGGTGACCTGGCCATTGTCGTCAATGGTGGCACCCCAACCAGTCGGGATATCACCCAGCTTGTAGGGGTTTTCCTTCGCGACATTGATGTTTTCTGGCTTTTCGAGAGTCACCGGCAACGTCGCGCTCTCACCCGGATATACCGTTTCTTCAGGGTAGGTCGGATCAGCTTCCCAATTGTTGGCCAGGTTCACCACAGTGGTCACAGGGACCTCGGGGCGCTCACCGTTAGGCGTTTCCACGGTGACGGTGATTGTTTTCTTGTCGCCTGGCTTGGAGTCTGCTGGCGGGGTGGAAGAAACGACACCCGTGTCTGGGTCAACCTTGTACTTCCAGCCGTCGACTTCCTGCTCGGTGATCGGCGAGCCGTTCTCATCCGTGCCAAAGGAGAACTTCGATCCCTTCGGGGCATCCTCAACCTGGTGATCTACAGCTTGGTTCGGGCCGGTGGACTCAACGGAGTAGACCGGTGCGATATCGCCCTTGAGCACAACGACGGTGCCCTTGACCTGCTGCGGCTTGTCGGCGTTGTCGTAGTACGCGAGCACCGGGACGTTCAGGATATAGCCCTCGGGTGCGGTCTTCGGGATCGTCGTGGTGATCTCGCCAGTGTTCTCGTCGATCTTAACCGTCCACGTGCCACTGTCGTCAGTGTGGGTGTACTCCGTTTCGCCGTCCTCGAAGGTGTAGCGCTTCGGGGCTTCATCGGTCGTGTTGCCGCTCAGGCCAACCTCCGGGATCGAAGGCTGCAGAGTGACCTTGGCGTTCGGCTTGTTGGTCACCGTGTCGTAATCGGGAACCTTGATGTCGACGATGGCCTGGAACTGGGTCTCGATCTCGTCGGTGGTCTCGTCCGGGTAGGTAGCTTTCACCGTCGGGGTGATGATGGTTCCCGGCGCGACAGTGTCGTCCGCCTTCGCGGTGACCTTGCCGGTCTTGTCGACAGTTACGGTCCAGCCACCGGGGACGGTGGACGGGTCAACCTCGAATTTTGCCGGGTGAACCGGTTTGTGCCCCTTCATAATGGACTTGGTGCCGACCTGTGCGGTGAGGTCATCACCAATGATGCCCTTGGTCAGACTCGGACGAACAAGGTCGGTGACCTGGGTGTTGTTCGGGTCAACAACCACGAGCAGCTCGAGCTCATCGGTCGAGCCGTTCGAGTACTCGACGGTGACCACCGGACGGGCGAATGTGCCCGGCTTCGGGTTCTCCGGAGCGGTGACGGTGACGTTGTGGTCCTCGTCCATCTCGACGGTCCAGCCCTCGTAGACGTACTTCTCGTCGAGGGTGACCTCGGCTTCGAAGCCGCCGTCGCCCTTATCCTTCATCAGGTCCTTGATCAGGTCCGGTACCTGCTTGAAGGTCACCTTCTGCGGCTCGGTAGCGAGCGGACCCGTCGCGCTATCGACGCCAGAGATGATCGAAGCATCAGTCTTGTCGTACTTCGGGTCGTGGTACTCGGTGTCGTCCAGGGAGAACGCCTTGGAGTCGATGACGTTCGCCTTGCTATAGCGATCCAGCGAGTTGGAGCTGTCGAACGCACTGCCTACGCCGCCGTTGTTATGCTCAGTGGCAGCTTGGAGCTGGTCAACGTCACGCGGCTTCGCCAGAACGGAGAAGTTCACGTTCTTGTCGGTCGCCTGATCGGTACCGCGGTACTCAGGCCAGGTGAAGAAGATCTCGCCGGTCGTTTCGTCGACGCGCAGGAGCTGCTCACCGCCGGAGGCTTCTGGGTCTGTGGTGCCGATGAACTTACCGTTGCCGTCGTAGGCTTCTACGACCATGCGGGACATCGAGTCGTCCGTACCGCCCTTCTGCAAAGCAGGAACGTTGATCGTACCGACCTTGGTTTCCTCACCAGGGACGATCACATGCTTCTCGGATATTTCGGCAGTATCCCACGACACCGTGATCGGGTTACATTCGATGTTCTCGCTCGGCCACGGGTTTACAGTAACGCCAAAAGACGCACTGCCCCCCTGGGTGGCATACGAACCCTCAGGATTGTCCTTCTTGTAGTTGCTTTGCCAGGCGTAACGTACAGGGTTATCGGCAGAGGCCGAAGCGAACTGCTTGACTTTATCATCGGTCAGATCTGCGTAGAGATTCAAGTTTCGTAGGGCGCGACCACTAGCAGTAATGTCGATGTTTTCGTCGGCCTTGCGGGTGACATTTTTATCAATAAAGGTCTGGCCGACCTCCATGGAGGGCACCGTGCCAGCATCCAAGACATTACTAAGGTTCGCCGAATTGGAAAAGTACCAATCGGCGAATGTGCGGTCCTTCGAGTTATCAAAGGAGACGCTCAGGCCCCACAGGGTTTTCGAGGGGCTGGTCGACTTTGGCTCAAGGGTGCTCCAGCTGAAACCTGCCTGGCTTCCGCTCGGCTTATCACTGCTAACAACACACTCACCCGCCGGCAGGTCGGACGCCTGCTGGGCGTCCTGTTCGACCGCGCCGGATTTCTCGCGGATGCCGCCGGAGAGTTCTGCTGCAGCAGCCTCCGTGGCAACGGGGCCGGGGCCGACGACACTAATACCGCCGAGCGCTAACGCGATGGTGGACACGGCGGCGATGCCGGCGCGAGATGACCTTTTGAGGCGCTGAGATGATTCAGTCACTTCTACTCCTGTTTGATAATCACGGACCAAAGCGCTGCTACACGGGCTGTGAACCGCGAAAACCACGAGCCTCCCAAGGCCGTGGTGTTGATTTGAATAAATTTGCCAGTTTCATGACAGGTCTTTCTAGCTTCCCATGCAGTTACGTTCAGCGTCAAGTGTCCTATCTGTGCTTATGCAGGGAGGATACGAATATATTCCCTCCTCTAAGAATATAGGTTTCTGGATCGAACCATCAGCCAGCACCAAGGGGGCAAACAGGCCGAAATGTGAGCTAAAGCCCCGTCTTTGGGTTTGTGATTTTCAACACTTTCTCACGCAAAGCAAGATGCCCCCGGATGACATGCATCAGGGGGCAACGAGTATTCGTCGATAAGCGAAAATGCGTTAGATATCGAGGAAGCGGACGTCCTTTGCCTTGCGCGTGATGAACGAGCGGCGGGCGGCGACGTCGTCGCCCATGAGGATGGAGAAGAGCTCGTCGGCGCGCTGCGCGTCCTCCAGGTCCACGCGGCGCAGCACGCGGTGCTCCTTGTCCAGGGTGGTCTCCCAGAGCTCACCCGGGTTCATCTCACCGAGACCCTTGTAGCGCTGGATGCCGTCATCGGTGTTGATCTTGCGGCCTTCGTTCAGACCGGCCTCAAGCTCAGCGTCGCGCTCAGCGTCACTGAAGGCGTAGCCCGGCTCGCCCTTGGCCCACTTCAGCTTGTACAGCGGCGGGTTAGCCAGGTACACGTGGCCGTTGGCGATCAGATCCGGCATGAGGCGGTAGAGCAGAGTGAGCAGCAGCGTCGCAATATGCTGGCCGTCGACGTCCGCATCCGCCATGAGAACGATCTTGTGGTAGCGCAGCTTCGAAATATCGAACTCGTCGTTGATGCCCGTGCCCAGCGCGGTGATGATCGCCTGCACCTCGTTGTTATTCAGCACACGGTCGAGGCGGGCCTTCTCCACGTTCAGGATCTTGCCGCGTAGCGGAAGAATCGCCTGGTACATCGAGTCGCGGCCTTGCTTCGCGGAACCGCCAGCGGAGTCGCCCTCCACGATGAACAGCTCGGAGACTGTCGGGTCCTTCGAACGGCAATCCGCGAGCTTGCCCGGCAGGCCGCCGAGATCCGTGGCGGACTTGCGGCGCACGGACTCGCGGGCCTTGCGCGCGGCCTCACGTGCCTGGGAGGAGGACACGGCCTTTTTAATGATGACCTTGGCCTCAGCCGGGTTCGCGTCGAACCAGTCGTTGAGGTGCTCGTTCACCGCGCGCTGGACAAAGCCCTTGATCTCCGAGTTGCCCAGCTTCGTCTTCGTCTGGCCCTCGAACTGCGGGTCGCCCACCCGGACAGACACGATTGCGGCGAGGCCCTCTCGGCAGTCGTCGCCCGTGAGGTTCGGATCCTTATCCTTGATCAGCTTGTGCTCGCGCGCGTAGCGGTTCATCAACGTGGTCAGCGCCGCGCGGAACCCCTCCTCGTGGGTGCCGCCTTCGTGCGTGTTGATGGTGTTGGCGAAGGTGTGGACCGACTCCTTGAAGCCGCCGTTCCACTGCATGGCGATCTCGAGCTCATGCTCGTCACCCTTCGCCTCAAAGCCGACCGTGGTCGGGTGGATCGCCGTCTTATTTCGGTTCAGGTAATCCACGTAGTCGATCAGGCCGTTCGGGTAGTAGAACGTGATCTTCTTCTCGCGCTTCTTCTTGGTGTCCGGTGCGACGCCGGTCTCGTCGTCGCTGTCCTCAGTCTTCTCCGTCTCGCTGTCGGTGCCCTCAGACTCAGCGTCGTCGAAAGAATCGCCCTCGACCACCTGGGCGGTGTCGCCCTCTTCGGCAATCGCCTCGAGCTCCAGCTCCTCCTCGGAAACGCGCTCATCCTTCAAAGTGATGGTCAGGCCCTTGTTCAGGAAGGCCATCTCCTGCAGGCGGCGGGAGATCGTGTCGTAGTCGAAGTCGACCGTCTCGAAGATCTCCGGGTCCGGCCAGAAACGGATGGTGGTGCCTGTACCGCGGGCGTTGTCGCCCTCCACTAGGTCATCGGGAATAGCGTTGGTGAAGTTCTGGTACCAGTGCTTTCCGTCGCGCTTGATGTCCGCCTCAACGCGGGTGGACAGCGCGTTCACCACGGAAATACCCACACCGTGCAGGCCACCCGACACCGCGTAGGACTCCGAGTCGAACTTGCCGCCGGCGTGCAGCTGCGTCATGACGACTTGGACGGTCGGAGCGCCCGACGGGTGCATTTCCACCGGAATGCCGCGGCCGTTGTCCACGACCTGGACGCCGCCGTCTTTCAGCAGCGTCACCTCGACCTTGTCCGCGTAACCTGCCATGGCTTCGTCGACGGAGTTGTCCACGACCTCCCACACCAAGTGGTGCAGGCCGCGCACACCGGTGGAGCCGATGTACATGCCGGGGCGCTTGCGCACGGCCTCCAACCCCTCGAGGATGGTGATCGATGACGCGTCATAATGCGGTTGTTGCTCGGCCACTTTCCCGAAACTCTCCTGTCACGGCGTGAATACGTCTTTAACCCATGTCATCTTACACGGTTGTGGTCCCCCACAGCTGCAGCGCCAGCGCGGGCGACAGGGTGTTTCACGCGCGTTTTGGGGAGATTGCTGCTTTTCCTTATCTGTCATCAAAGAAGCTCTCTGCCGGAGAGAAAAACAGCCTTTGCCGCTAATGCTTTCTCTACTGAGTTTGCATCCGCAATTAATTGCGCTGCATCGTTATCGACATAGCGAGCAATCCCTACGAGATTGTTTAGCTCCCTGAGGATGTTCCTTCCAAGCAGATGCTCGTGATGAGCAATTCTGTTACGGATACGCGCGAAACGGTTCAATTGATCGCGAAGCTGAGCTCTTCGACCAGAAAAATTCGGAAACGCCTCCTTTAGGCATGGCTGCCACAAAGTCTGCTCGTAGTTGAGGTATCCCTTTCCTGGCGCTGAACTTCCCTCATTGAGGAGGCTGATCCAAATACCGAGGGAGACCTTCCCAACGAAATTATCTCCCGTAATCGAGTCCGAACGTTTTCTACGCTTCACCTCGGACAACTTTTTCTCGAAGGCTTCATAGTCTTTGGAAGTCAAGAGTAGATATCTCGATTTGAAAAAATCCCCTTCCACAGAATCACGCACAAACGTTTCGCCATCGCGTACAAGCGTGTGCCATCCATCAGTCGGGGAAACCTTGAAATAAGCGCATAGATGATCATTTATTGCATTCCGGACGACGACCTCTACGAAAGAGATCCACGGCCAAAGAGACCCAGCTACATGTGAATCCCAGAAATATAGGCGAGCAGCTGCAATTTCGATTCGCTTCGACAACTCAAGTCGTTTTTCGTCCTCGGCTAAGCATTCAATTGGAAGCTCGGTTTGAGAACCGTCGCCGTTTTCAGCGACCTCCCGGTAAGTATCCATGCGTGGCACGGATACCAAGAGGTCCATGTCAAGATCACTAAATTTCAATTCCCCGCCCCCCGACAGTTCAAGTGCCCCGAGCGTCCTGCAGAGCAGAACCTTCGTCTTACGACTCAATCTCGGAGCTAACAAGCAAAATGTTATCTCCTTGTTTGTCTTTGATCAAGCTCCTTATCCATACGTGTCCCGCGGCCCGCGGCCCTTCACGTGCAGGGGCCCGTAACGCCAATTCTTGGTCTTCGGCGGGTAGACGTGCAGCTTGGTGATCACGCCGGGCCCGATCTTCTCCGCGATCTGGGACAGCACCGTGGACTGCATGTACTTCAGGTTCGTCGCCCAGGCGGTCTGGTCGCAGGAGATGAACAGCTCGCCGTCTTTGATCATGCTGACTTCAGTGTGCTGCGCGATCTTCTCCCCCACGAGTGCTTCCCAGTTACCCATCACCCAGCCGTGGGCGATCGGTTCGGTCCATTCGCGCTGGGAAATCTCTTTTTTCAGCAGTGAGCCGAAGCCGGCGACTGTGTATTCCCGCTGCAGCGGACGCCCGTCGGGCCCGGTCGGGCGGCCCCGCAGGAACCTTTTCTTTTTCACCGGCTCAGGCGTGAGGTCCAAGCCCGGCACGGAGATCTCCGGTGCCGCGGGTTCGTCCGCGCCCATCGCGACGGCGAGCTTGCCCACCGAACGGCGAGGAACGACATTCTTTCCCTGACCCGTGAGGCGCGGGACTTTCCCGCCGCGGCGTTTCGCGGTAGCGCGGAGGTTCTCGAACGTGGCGCGGACCAGGTCTGGTTCTTCCGGCCGCGTCACGGGGCGTCCTCAATCCGCGACACACGCCGCCCGTCCTCGCTGTCCTCCATGACGACGCCGTAGCGCGCGGAGACATGGTCGTCGAGATTCCCAGGTAGGTCGTCGCCGACAGCGGCAGTAATGAGCACTTGCTCAGCTTTCTCCGCCACAGACACAAGTCGCTGACGGCGCTTGGCGTCGAGCTCAGCGAAGACATCGTCCAAAATCAGCACGGGTTCCGCGCCGTCGGAGGCCAGCAGCGCGTACTCCGCCAAGTGCAGCGACAGCGCGAACGACCAAGTCTCGCCGTGGCTCGCGTACCCCTTCGCCGGCTGGTCACCCAACATCAGCACAAGATCGTCGCGGTGCGGGCCGACCAGCGTCGTGCCCCGGTCGATCTCCTCCTTGCGCCGCCGCGACAGCTCAGTGAGAAAAGCGGCCTCAAGAATCTCCGGGTCATCACTATCAACGCCAGCGAGCTTATCGACGCCCCCATCCACCGTCGACACATAGTTAATGCTCGCCGGCCGCGACTCCGGCGCCACCGAAGCATATGCGTCGTGGACTGGCTGGGCGAGCTCCCCCACCAGCTTTTTGCGCCCCGCGATCACCTGCGCCCCGAGGGAGGCCAGCTGCATATCCCAGGCGTCGAGGGTGGACAGCGCGCTCGCGCCCTGGTCGTCGTTATAACCGCGGCGCAGCAGCATATTCTGCGAGCGCAGCAGAGCATTGCGCTGGCGCAGAACCTTGTCGTAATCGGCTTTCGCCCCGCCGAAGCGCGGCGTGCGGATGGCGGCCAGCCCGTCTAAGAAGCGGCGCCGCTCCCCCGGCTCGCCCACGACGAGCGCCAAATCCTCCGGCGCGAAAACCACTGTGCGCAAAACACCGAGAATTTCCCGCGGCGTTTTCAGCCGGGTGCGGTTGATCTGCGCCTGGTTCGCTTCCTTCGGCTTGATCAGCAGGTGGGTCGTCAGCTCACGCCCTTCGTTGACCGTGGTCACCGATACTCGGGCATTCTGCGCGCCCGAACGCACCAGCGGCTGGTCCTGGGAGACGCGGTGACTGGACAGCGTCGCCGAGTAGATGACCGCCTCGACGATATTGGTCTTGCCGTGGCCATTGCGGCCGGAGAAGACTGTGACTCCTTTATCCAGCGCGAGATTCAGCTCCGGCCAGGAGCGGAAATCACGCAGATCGAGTTCACGGACAAACACGTGCTATCCCGGCAGGCGCACCGGCATGAGCAGGTAAGTGAAGTCCGTCGCCGGCGTCTCAAACGTTCCGTTCGCTCCTGCTTCCGGCATTTCCTCCGGCTCCGGAATCATGATCGCCGGGCGGGATGCCTCAGTGAAGCCGAAAACGACGCGCTTCGTCGGAATGACGCTCAGGCCGTCGCGCAGGTAACCGGAGTTGAAGGCGATGAGCAATTCATCGGCGCCGGTGAAAGCGCACTGCAGCGACTCGGTCGCCTCACCGGAATCAGCTCCGGAGGCGTACAGCGAGACCTCGCCCGGCTTGAAATGCATGCGCAGCTGCGCGTTGCGGTCGGCGACAAGGCTCACGCGGCGGATCGCTTCCACCAGCGGAGCGATCTCCACTGAGGCCATCGATGTGTGCGTCTTCGGCAGCAGCGGCTGAATATTCGGGAATTCCGCGTCCAGCATGCGAGTCGTGGTCTCGCGGTTCTGCGAGTGCAGGCCGAACAGGCCATCGCCGCCGACATTCTCTCCGGTGCCCACCGCGATCTCTACCGGATCCTGCAGGTGGGAATCCAGGGTGCGCGCGTTGTCCAGCAGCGTCTTCGCCGGGACGAGCAGCTTTGCCTGCACGTCGCCTGCTACCGGATCCCATTCCAGGGAGCGCAGCGCCAGACGGAAACGGTCGGTGGCGGCGAGCTTGACCTGGTTGCCTGCAATTTCCATGTGCACACCCGTGAGCATCGGCAGCGTGTCGTCGCGGCCGGCAGCAGATGCGACCTGGGTGACAGCGTTGACGAACGTCGAGGTGTCCAGCGTGCCGGTCACCTCCGGCAGTTCAGGCAGCACCGGGTAGTCGTCGAGCGGCATGAGCGGCAGCTCGAAGCGCGCGGAGCCGCCCTGCAGCAGCAAACGCGAGTTGTCCACGGATACCTCGACCGGCTTGGCCGGCATATTCGAGACGATGTCCGCCATGAGCTTGCCGGCGACAGCCACACGGCCAGGCTCTGCGACTTCGGCGCTGATGCGCACGCGAGTGGAGACTTCGTAATCGAAGCCTGCCAGCTCCAGACCAGTGTCATCTGCCGTGATCACCACGGCGCGGAGCACAGGCTGGGTGTTCTTCGTCGGCAAGTTCCGTGCCACCCATGCGACGGCATCCGAAAGATCGTCTTTGTGCACGCGGAATGACACGTTGTTGTCGTCCATGGTCCTCGTTGCTCCTTGCTAGCGCTGCCGGTCATCGTCAGGTGAGCTCATGTCCAACTCACCTTAAGCGGTGCGTGGTTTCGCCTCAACGGAAGGCTGCCCATTGTCGCGCATTGTCATTCGCTTCGGCGGCGGCAGCCCGGCGGAGTTGTCCCCACGCTCTCTTTCTCTTGGTTTCAATACTAGGAAAAAGATTGGGAGTAACAGTAAGCGTTGTGCAGTCTGTGGATCTCACCTCATTGGTGCATGTCGGATCGGCGTGTCGCTTGTGGGGAGCGGGTGTGCAATTTCTGTGGATAACTCGGCGATGTTGTGGATAACTCTTTCCGGGTCTTCGTTTCCCACAGCGGACGCGTGAAATTCCACCGCCAAATCACAATCTTCTCCCGCGTCTGTGGACAGCGGATTTCGGCTGTGGAGAAACCAGAAGTGACCAACTCCACTTAATTACAACCGTGGAATTACACAGGTGTGTATAACTCTGTGGATAACTCGATCGCTGTAACAACCTGCAATTCATGGGCAACAAAAAGCGCCATTGAGGGGGTGTGTCCCTCAATGGCGCGAGTGCGGCGTCGATAAGCGCCATGCTTGTTCGTGATTACCGTTTGTGACTACCGCGCGCGAACGCGATTCTTGATGATCTGGGTGAGCTCCTGGATCTCATCGTATGTCTCGCGGTTTTCCGTCATTTCCTTGCGGATCTTGCGGTCGGCGTACATCACCGTCGTGTGGTCCTTGCCGCCGAATTCCTGGCCGATCTTCGGCAGAGACAGATCTGTTAGCTCGCGGCACAGATACATGGCCAACTGGCGGGCGTGCGCGACAACGCGCGTTTTGCCGGCGCCGGTAAGCTTGTCCATCGGGACGCGGAAGAATTCCGCTGCGGCCTCCTTGATTGTCTCCGCCGTGATCGTCACATCCCCTTCGTCCGGGAGGATGTCGCGGAGCGCGACTTGGGCGACGTCGAGCGTAATCGGCTCGTTGATCAGCGATGAATACGCCGACACCCTGATCAAAGCGCCCTCGAGCTCGCGGATGGAGGACTCGAATTGCGATGCGATGAGCTCGAGAACGTCCTCGCTCACTCGCGTGCCGTCGGCTGCGGCCTTCTTCATCAAAATCGCAATGCGCGTCTCCAGATCCGGCGGTTGAATATCCGTGATCAACCCGCCCTCAAAGCGCGTGCGAAGGCGATCCTCCAGCGTGGTCAACTGCTTCGGCGGACGGTCGGACGACAAGATGATCTGCTTATTCGACTGGTGCAGGGCATTGAACGTGTGGAAGAACTCTTCCTGCGTACCTTCCTTGCCTTCCAAGAACTGGATGTCGTCGACCATGAGGATGTCTAGGTCGCGGTAGCGGCGCTTAAAGGATTCCTGCCGGTCGTCGCGCACGGAGTTGATGTAGTCGTTGGTGAACTCTTCCGAGGAGACGTACTTGATGCGCAAGTTCGGCTGCAGCACCTGGGCGTAATTGCCTGCGGCGTGCAGCAAGTGCGTCTTGCCCAAGCCTGATCCGCCCCAGATGAACAGCGGGTTGTAGGCGCGGGCAGGATTCTCTGCGACAGCGACGGCGGCGCCGTTAGCGAAGCGGTTGGAGGAGCCGATGACGAAATTCTCGAAGGTGTACTTCGGGTTCAGGCTCATCTCCCGGTCGGGATCATGCGCCGGTTTCTCGCGCGGAATGCGCTGCGGCGCCGCGACGATTGGGTGGCTCGATTGCTGGCGGGAGGATTCCTCGACCGGGTTCTCCTGTTGCTGCGCATGAATGCGGGCGAGCTCGTCAAGGCCCATCGGCAACTGCTCTCCCGCCAACGGCGACGGATTCGCCGGCCGCGTCGGTGCTTGCTGCGGCGTCATCGGAAAAGCCGGCTCCGAATAGGTGCTGTACCAGTCATCGGCGGAGCTGTCGGTGTGCTGCGTGGGCTGCGGGGCTGGCTGCTCCTGCGGCGCTGGTTGCGGTTCGGGTGCTGGCGCGTTCACTGAGACGGCGAGGTTGCAGGGCTGGCCCATGTGGTGGCTGAGCAGTTCCACGATGTAGGGGCCCAAATTATTCTCAACGACATTCTTCGCGGCCGCGTGGGGTGCGGAGAGAATGCAGTAGCCGTCGACGAGCATGACGGGTGTGACCAGCTGCAGGTATGCGCGGTCGCCCGGGCTGAACGTGGGAACGTGGGAATTCGGGCGTTCGGACAGGTTGAGCAGTTCGGCGACAATGTCTTGCCACAGAGCATTCAAACTCTGCTGGTCGTGTGCCATGAAAGCCTGCTTTCCCTCATACAAATCCCAACAATCAGCCCGCGGCGCGCACGGGATCCCCCGGTTCCGGGCCGTGCATGCCGCGGGCTATTCACAACTCACAGGAGTGTGAACATCGCCCTGAACATGTGAATTCACAATGTTATCCACAGGGTGACTCGAAGTTTATCCACAAGACGTTCATCTTGCTGTGGATAACCCCCTGGAGCCAAATTACCGCCCTTGACCTCGTGTTTTACCGCATCTTTCGATTAAGCCTCAAGGTCTGATTGAGGTTTATCCACAGCGGTGGTGGAAATTTTCCTGTGAAGTTGTGGTGATAAAGCTTTCTTACCCTGCTCCGCCGCCGACTGTCTAGGCGACTGATCTGTGGCCGGGGCCTCGTCCACGGCGTATGAGAAAGCACGTTCGACACCCCCACCGGTCCTGTGCAGGCTACGTCGGCGTGTCGCGGTTTGACCTGCGGAAAAACACAATGTTGTAATTTCGGGGGTGAACGAATTTCGGGTCAACTACCCCCGCGCGTCGATTTGGCCGGTGCGACGACGATCACGTATCCTGGCATGGTCTGTCGCACTCTGTGACCTCTGCGGTTCCGCGGATGTCGGGGTGTGCGTGAGAGCATCATCAGCGCCGAGCACCGGGCCGCCCGTGTTGGCGAGTCAGCGCAGATAATGTATGCCACCAGCGAATTCGCTGTAAGAGCATCTCACTTACATGTTTTGAAAATGGCTGCCTCTTCCCGGGAAGGCGCACGCACCGCAATATTCGGTGTGCGCCGCTGGCCGCCGCATAGATTGCAAGGAGTAACCCGCCATGTCTAAGCGGACTTTCCAGCCGAATAACCGCCGTCGTGCACGCAAGCACGGCTTCCGTACCCGCATGAACACCCGTGCTGGCCGCGCCATCGTTTCCGCGCGCCGCCGCAAGGGCCGTTCCAAGCTCACTGCCTAGTTCTTCTAGGCTCGTCTCGAGCGCGCTGTGCTGCCCCGTGCCCACAAGCTCACCTCGTCCGCGGAATTCCGCCGGGTGATCTCTAAGGGCGGGCGCGCAGGCACCCGCACCCTCGTGGTGCACTATTACACCCGAACCGACACCGTCATCTCCGGCGGCCCGCGGTTCGGGTTAATTGTGTCTAAGCAGGTGGGCAACGCCGTTGCCCGTCACCGTCTATCGCGGCAACTGCGACACCTGTGCATGGAGGTCGCCGAGTCGCTCGACCGGGAAGTGGACATTGTCATCCGTGCCCTCCCTGCGAGTGCCGGCGCCACAAGTGCGGAACTGCTGGGAGACCTGGAATCAGGTCTCTTACGGGCCCGCAAGAAAGCAGCCGCGCGCTCATGACCGATTTCGAGCATTTCAATACTGACGGTGAGCGCATTCCTGCACCATCCGGGCCTGTCGGCCGTGCGATGGTGCGGTGCGTGCGGCTTTACCAAAAACTTTTCTCACCCCTTAAGATGGGATCGACGTGCCGCTTCGAGCCAACCTGCAGCGCGTATGCGCTTGAAGCAGTGTCCAGGCATGGAGCGGCCCGCGGTGGCCTTCTCGTCCTTGCGCGTCTAGCCAAGTGCGGTCCATGGCACCCCGGCGGTTACGACCCCGTACCTATGAACAGGAGTTAGACAACCAGTGCTGAATTTCATCTACTGGCCCATCTCAGCGGTGCTGTGGTTCTGGCACAAGATCTTCGGCTACCTACTCTCGCCGGACTCCGGCGCCTCGTGGCTGCTGGCGATCGTGTTTTTGACCTTCACCATCCGTATCTTCTTGGTCAAGCCGATGGTGAACCAGCTGCGCGCCGGCCGCAAGATGCAGGAGCTCCAACCGAAGATGCAGGAGATCCGCGCCAAGTACGCCAAGGACCAGCAAAGGCAGGCGCAGGAAATGCAGCGTCTGTACAAAGAAGCCAAGATGAATCCGCTGGCCAGCTGCATTGTTCCGCTGGTGCAAATGCCGGTGTTCATCGGTCTGTTCCACGTGCTCCGCTCCTTCAACCGCACCGGCACCTCCGGCTCCGGCCTAGGAATGACCGTGGAGCAAAACCGCAACACCGCGAACTACATCTTCTCTCCGGAAGAAGTGCAGTCCTTCCTCGATGCGCGCGTGTTCGGCGTTCCGCTGTCGTCTTATATGGCCATGCCGGAGGAGCAGTTCGCGGCCTTTGAACCGTCAGACTTCTCCCGCACCGACATCATCCTGGTTGCACTTCCGATGGTCATCGCCGGTGTGCTGCTGACCCACTTCAACGCGCGTATGTCCATGAACCGTCAGCGCGAACGCATGGCGAAGCGTAAGGCGGAGCAGGCAGCGGCCGGCAAGAAGCAGCCGGAAAACGGCATGAACTCGCCGGAAATGATGGAAATGCAGATGAAGACCATGAACGGCATGATGCTGTGGTTCCTCCCGGCAACCCTGCTGATCACTGGTGCTTTTTGGCACATCGGTCTGCTCACCTACACGTTGTCCAACAACATCTGGACCTTCTTCCAGACCAAGATTGTCTACGCCAAGATGGACAAGGAAGAGGCGGAAGAGGAAGAGGCCAAGCGCGAGGCAAAGCGTGCTTCCGCACCGGTCGCGGGCGCCCGTACGGTGGATAACCGCTCCAAGAAACAGCGTCAGCGCGATGCCGCGAAGCAGCGTGCGAACAATAATCACCCGGAAAACGACACGGAAAAGTCCGTGGCGAATGAGCCGGAGAGCAAGCCGTCGGACAAGGCTGATCCGGATGGGGATTCCAATGTCGGCCTCAAGCCCAAGCCGGGAGCTAAGCCCAACAACCCGAAGAAGGGCAAGAAGAAGAAAAAGAAGAAAGGGAAATAAGGCACATGCCTGAGCACACGCCTGAGTGGGAGACCGCGCCCGCCGCAGCTGCCGAGATCTTCGGTGACCGGCTGCCGCTCGCGCAGGCCTACCACGATTCCCTGGCCACCACCGCGGCGGAGCGCGGTTTCATCGGCCCGAAGGAAGTCTCCCGCCTGTGGAGTCGCCACGTGCTCAATTGCGCGGTCATCGCCGAAGCCTTCGACGAGGGCCAAAGCGTTGCGGACATCGGTTCCGGCGCTGGCCTACCGGGCATTCCCTTGGCCATCGCTCGCCCGGATTTGCAGATCACGCTCATCGAGCCGTTGCTGAAGCGCTCGACGTACCTCAGCGAGATCACCGCAGAACTCGGACTCGATAACGTCACCGTTGTCCGCGGGCGTGCGGAAGAGCAGAAAAAGATGCTTTTCGACGTCACCACCTCCCGCGCCGTCGCCCCCTTGGGCAAGCTGGCTGGTTGGTCCCTTCCCCTCGTGCGCCCCGGCGGTTCTATGACCGCGATGAAGGGTGCGAGCGTGGCAGAGGAATTGGAGCGCGACGCCGCCATGATCACCAAGGCCCGCGGTACGGATGCGGAGATCCTCACTGTCGGTGAGGGCTTGCTGGAGCAACCCACCACCCTCATTCGCATCCTCCGCGCTGGTTAGCGCGCTTTCGGGCGGTCCCGGGTAACGGATGTTCGGTCGCTCTACTAATCTGACACTGACTGATATTGAGAGTGACGGGAGGCCACGTGGACGACGAGCAGTGGGATGACACCCCGATTGCTGCGGCGGCTCGCCGTGCGGCGCAGATGAATACTGGGCGCTCGACGGTGCCGAAGCCGGATCAACCGCGCCTGATCACTGTGGCAAACCAGAAGGGCGGCGTGGGCAAGACCACCACGTCGGTGAACCTCGCGGCGTCGCTGGCCAAGCTGGGCTGCAAGGTGCTCGTGGTGGATTTGGACCCCCAGGGCAATGCGTCCACCGCGCTGGGTGCCGGCCACCGTGACGGCGAGACATCGAGTTATGAGCTCCTCATCGGTGCCGCGGGTCCGGCAGAGGCTCTGCAGCGCTCCGGGGACAACGACAATTTGTGGTGCATTCCCGCGACCATCGACTTGGCTGGCGCTGAGATTGAGCTGGTCAGTCTGGTCCGGCGCGAGTACCGCTTGGCAGATGCGTTGCGCGGTGGATTTCTTGAGGAGCACGGCTTCGATTACGTCTTTGTGGACTGCCCGCCGTCGCTCGGTCTGCTCACCATCAACGCGATGAATGCTGTGGATGAGGTTCTCATCCCGATCCAGTGCGAGTATTACGCACTCGAGGGTGTGGGCCAGCTGCTGAATAACATCACGATGATCCGCGGCGCTTTGAACCCGAACCTGCACATCTCCGCAGTGCTGTTGACGATGTATGACGCCCGCACGAAGCTGTCGGAGCAAGTGGCAGAAGAGGTTCGCGGCCAGTTCGGCGATGTGGTGATGCGCAATATGATTCCGCGATCGGTGAAGGTGTCGGAGGCGCCGGGTTACGGCCAGACCGTGATCGAGTACGACCCGGGCTCGCGCGGTGCGCTGGCATATTTCGATGCCGCGCGTGAATTGGCTACCCGCGGCGACTATCAGCCGCATGAGACGACGGGGCCGATCGGTGTGAGCCCCGAGATTTTCGCCCAGTTGGGCGAGGAGGACGAGTAGAGCAATGGCAGAGCAACGCAAGGGCGGTCTGGGCCGCGGGTTGGCGGCGCTGATCCCGTCGAATCCGGACCACCACCAGAAGACGGGCCCGCTTGGTGATGGCGCGGCTGACGTGATCATCGGCGGGAATAAGGGCGCGCGGGATGAGAACACCAAGCCCAAGAAGAAACAGGTCAAGGGCGCTCCGACGATTCCGGGTGCGCCGACGATGAGCCAGCCTTCTTCTGTTCCGGCGGCGATGGTGACGGAGAAGAACGATTCCTTCGGCGCCTCCTACCAGGAGATCCCGATCGGGGATATTTTCCCGAACGCGAAGCAGCCGCGTACTCAATTCGACGAAGACGAGCTGGCTGAGCTGGTTCACTCGGTCAAGGAATTCGGTCTGCTCCAGCCGATCGTGGTTCGCCCGGCGAAGGACGGCTATGAGCTGATCATGGGTGAACGCCGCTGGCGCGCGTCCTCGAAGGCTGGCCTGAAGCGCATTCCGGCGATCGTGCGCGAGACATCCGATGAGGATATGCTCCGCGATGCCTTGCTGGAGAATATCCACCGAGTGCAGCTCAACCCGCTGGAAGAGGCCGCCGCGTACCAGCAGCTGCTTGATGAATTCGGCGTCACCCAGGAGCAGCTCGCCGACCGCCTCGGCCGCTCCCGCCCGGTGATCACCAATTCGATCCGTCTGCTGAACCTGCCTGTGCCGGTGCAGCGCCGCGTTGCCGCTGGTGTTCTCAGTGCGGGGCACGCCCGCGCGCTCCTCGGCGTGAAGGTGGGCCCGGAGGCTCAGGAGCAGCTCGCGGACCGCATCGTCGCCGAGGGTCTGTCTGTCCGCGCGACGGAGGAGGCCGTGACCCTGCTCAACCGTCAGGGCGCCTTGCCGGACAAGCCGAAGCGCGAGCCGACTCCGCAGCCGGAATTCCTCACTCAGGCAGCCGACCGCTTGGCCGATGAGTGGGACACCAAGGTCTCGGTGACCATGGGCAAGCGCAAGGGAAAGATCGTCGTCGAATTCGGCGACCGCGAGGATTTCGAGCGCATCATGTCGCTCATCGAGGGCACGGACTAGCCCTGGGGCCATGGCGCTGCGACACGTCCGGGTGATTCCGCTGGAGGCGGCCACCTTGGACCGCATTCACCGCACGACTGCGCGCAGCGTGTTCTGGGAGCTCGATCCGCTGGGTGACGCGTTCAGCGGCACCGATTCCGACGTGGACAAGGCCGCCTGGCTTCTAAGTCTCGCCTACGAGCAGCCCGCCGTGGGCTTTTCCATTGTCGACCCGGCTATCACCGCCGGCGCGCACGCGAGTCTGCTCATGTGCCCGCCGTCGGCAGCGCCCGGCGCTGTTCGGATGCCCACCGCGCCCTTCTCCGCCGACGCATTTTGCCTGACCAGCTTGCATATCGATGCGGCGGTCGAGGGCATCGGTTGGGGAGCAGTGCTTATCGACGCCGCCGTTGCCGCCCTCACCCAACGTTCCCTTCCCGCGGTGGAAGCGTTCGGGTTGCGTTCTGATTTGCCCGACGATCTGACCCGGATGTGCCGCCAGTTGGTGGCCAACCGCTCCACCATCGGCTTGATGCCTGTGGATGTGTTGGAGTCAGCGGGCTTTCAGATTGTCGCCGATCACCCGGCGATTCCGCGTCTGCGTTTGGAATTGCCGCCGGTGCACGATCTGCTCACTGAGCGGGAGATCGCAGATCTGCTCGCGGCTGTTTCCGTTGGTGGACGCTAAGCGCGTTCCTGGCGCAACAACTCCGTGAAGGAGAAGGTGCCTGTCGGCTGGTTGTCCTGCTCGAGCAGGTAGAGGCGCTTCACGGCAACGACGATCGCTTCGGCAATCGCATCTCGTTGAGTCGGATCGGTGATGATGGACATATCGTGCGGGTTAGTCACGTATCCGAGCACGACCTCGACCGACGGCATCTGCGTCATGCGCAGCAGCTCCCACGTCCGGCCGTGGTTGTAGCAGTTGCCCAGCTGCGTGCGCGCGACGATTTCGCGCTGGATGAAGCCGGAAAGCATCTCGCCCGTCATGGACGACGCGCCCAATTCAGACCCGAAATAGAAGGTGGCTACGCCGTTGGCTTTCTCGTTCTGGTAGCGGTCCAGCTGCAGGGAGATCATCAGGTCTGCTTCGAAGCTATTCGCCAGATCCGCCCGCGACTTCGCCGAAGGGTTATCGCCGCGCGGATGCGACATGATCGTCTCCATGCCGGCGGCGATCATGCGTGCCTCCACGCGGGAGGCCAAGTCCCAGAGGATTTCTTCCTCGGTGATTTCGCCGTACGGCCCCTTGATCCGCGCCATATTCTCGACGTCGATACTGGGATCGATGACCACGCGCTTGCCCGTCAGGCGTGGTCCCGCCATGCGGACGACTTCGCGTTCGCGGATCGCCTGGGTAGAACCGCCGGTAATGCGTCGGCCCAGCAAGCTCAGCGCGTGCAGGGTCTCCGGGCCACAGACACCATCGTCCTGGATGCCGTAATTCAGCTGGTAATTAGATAGTGCGGCGTGGGTGTCGGGCCCGAAGTGCCCGTCGATACGTCCGGAGTAGAAGCCGAGTTCTTGCAGTTGCTTCTGCAGCTGGCCCACGTCGTCGCCGACGAGGACCTGGTTCGGCTGGTACGACAAAGCACGCGCACCGAGGGTGTAGGAAGCGTGGCGCAATTCGCGCAGAGTGAGCTCGTCGATCTCGCCCGAGGGCAGAATGCCGCGGGACTGCTGGAACGCCTTGAGCGTGGTGCACAATTCCTCGTCGAAATACATTTCCGACTGGGAGAAACGCCGGCGGTTCCACTCCCCCACATCGCCCTCGAAGTCGTCCACCAAACCCAGACGCGCAAGGGTCGAGCGGACTTCAGCGACGCGTGCGCTGGAGTCTCCCACTCGATACGGACCGAACACAACTCACCTTTCTATGAGCATTGAGGAACGGTTTCATCTTACTGTCCCCTGCGTTGGGTAAGCCGAACACCATGCGTGTCGCCGGTATTGCTTACGACAGGTGCGGTTCCAGGCGGGAGAGGATCTCGGCCTTGGGGCGCACGCTGCTGAACTCGTCGACCTTCTGGCCGTCCTTGAAAATCAACACGTGCGGGATGGTCAAGACCTGGAACAGCGAACCGAGTGTGCGTTCTTTGTCCAGGTCGACCTTCGTTACCTTGACCTTGCCGTCCAGTTCTTCTGCGATCTCGTCGAGGATCGGCGAGAGCTTCTGGCACGGGCCGCACCATTCCGCCCAGAAGTCGACGAGGACGGGGACGTCGGATTCGACGACCTCCGATTTGAAGGTGTTCTGCGTGATGTCGATGGGCTTGCTCATGGTCGCTGCGCTCCTATTCTGCTTTCTTTTAGATTTCCGTTTCCCTACAGCGCTTCCAAGTAGTGCTCCGCGTCGATGGCGGCACGGCACCCGGAACCTGCGGCGGTGATGGCCTGGCGGTAGTAGTTGTCCACCAAATCGCCAGCGGCGAAAACGCCCGGCACCGACGTCTTCGTGGTGGGGTGCTCGACGGTGACATAGCCTTCTGCGTCGGTGGCTACTTGGCCGTCAAGGAAGCCGGAACGCGGGTCGTGGCCGATGGCGACGAACATCGCCGTGGCGTCCAGGGTGGATTCCTGCCCTGTCTGGGTGTCCTTGATGCGAAGACCGGCGACCCTGCCGCCGTCCTCGAGGACTTCTTCCACGACGGCGTTGGTGAGGAATTCGATCTTGTCGTTCTCCTTCGCGCGGTCCAGCATGATCTGGGAGGCGCGGAATTCCTCTCGGCGGTGAATGATTGTCACCTTGGAGCCGAAACGGGTCAGGAAGGTGGCTTCCTCCATCGCGGAATCGCCGCCGCCGACGACAGCGATGTGCTGGTCTTTGAAGAAGAAGCCGTCGCAGGTTGCGCAGGTGGACACGCCGCGGCCGGTGAGCTCCTGCTCGCCCGGAATGCCCAGGTGGCGCGGTGCCGCACCGGTGGCCAGGATGACCGCGCGGGCTTGGAATACCTCGTCGCCGACGTGAACCTTCTTGATGTCGCCGTCCAGCTCGACGCTATCGACCTGGTCAGCGCGGAGATCGGCACCGAAACGCTCGGCTTGGGCGCGCATCTCCGTCATCAGGTCCGGGCCCTGGATGCCATTTTGGAAACCGGGGAAATTCTCCACCTCGGTGGTGTTCATCAGCTCGCCGCCGAACTCGTAGCCCTCGAACACGAGCGGCTTCAGGTCGGCGCGCGCGGTGTACAGCGCGGCGGTGTAGCCGGCAGGTCCGGAGCCGACCACGATGACGTCGTAAATGGTGTTGCTGTCGGCGTCCGCGCCGGTGCGTTCGGCGGATTCCTTCATCTGCTCGGTGGGAGCAGTCTCCGGTGCGGATTTGAATCCGCCCAGGGCATTGACGGAGGGAAATTTCGGAATGTTGTTGGAGCCGGTGGACCCGTTGGATTCAGTCATGGCTGCCAGTGTAGTTAACTGCGCAAGCCGTCAGATAACGCCTGGCGAGCCCGATTTCGGCGCGACTTCACGGTGCCGGGGCGTACGCCCAGATGGGAGGCGGCGGAGTTGATGGAGTAGCCGGCGACGTCGATAAGCATTAAAGCCCGTCGTTGCGCGGCCGGAAGTTTGAAAAGGGCCTGGCGGAGCGTGAGCAGGCGGTCGAGATTGCCCAGCGGGTCATGCGCGAGGTAGCGGTTCGCGTCAGGGCTGAGCTTCTCCGAATCATCCAGGCTCGTGTGCTGCCTTTTATTCTCCGCGCGCTTCGCGTGATCGTAGCCCGCATTCTTCACGAGGCGGTAGAGCCACGTGGTCAGCGCGGATTCGGCGCGGAAAGTGTGCATATTGCGCGAGGCCTTGAATAACGCGTCCTGAACGATGTCCTGCGCGTCGTGCTCATTGCGCGCGTACTGCTTGGCCACGGCCATCATCCGCTGCCGGTGCCTTTCCACAATGATCTGAAAGGCCCGGTTGTCCCCCGCGACGTATTCCGTGACCAGTGCATTATCGGTCTTCTTTAGCTGTTGCTGCTTCCGCTGCGCGTTGATCCGGTATGTGCGCGCCAAGCGGCCGTGACTATGCGTATTCACCTTGTCCCCCCGAACAAGTCTCCCCTGTTTCCAGCTGTATGTGTGCTGTGGAACCCATTTTGCCCTGACGCGTGGGGGACGCGCTCGCCAAAAGTGCGCACTATAGTGCGCAACGCTTTGTAACGGGCTTCTACCTCATGCGCGTGCCGACGACGGAAATGCCGCGGATGATCGCTGCAGCGTCGTTCTCGCTGTTGAACGCAATGACGAGACCGGTAACCGCCTCTTTGCTGCCGTCGATCTCGATGCTCGTGCGGCCGTCTTTCAACGTGCCGTTCGTCAAAATGCGCAGGTGGTTGACGTTTGTGGCGTCCGCGGTCTGCTCGGTCGTGGCATAAATAACGTAGTCCATGCCCGCGCCGCTGGCGGAGTCGATATTGAGCTCCTCGGGGATGAACGGGGCACCGTTGTCGGCGGTGAGCAGGACCTTCTCCCCCGCCTTTGCGGAGGCGGCGGTGGAGTCTTCGCCGTCGACAAGCGCGGCGAAGTCGATATTCCTGTCACTGGCGGCATCCTCGCCCCATGCGGTGGCGGTGAGCGGTGCGATGATCACGGGCAGTGTTCCGAGCGGACCGTTTTCTATGCCTTCGGAGACCTGGTCGGCTCCGTCGCGCGCGGATTCACTGGTGATCGGCGAATCGGCGCGGTGGCTGAACATACCCACGAGGTAGACGGTCAGCGCTGCGACGAGCACGACCGCCGTGATGGCGACGGCAACCAGTCCTGCCGTGCCCAGCGCGCCGATGCCGCGCTCGCCGAAGCCGCCTCTGCGCGCGGTGTCCTCGGCGACACCCTGTTCGTCCTGCTCGGGCCGCTCCACGAGCGGTGCCGGAGCGACGTGCGTGTGCGCAATCTCGGCGAGCGACTGCTCGATGGCGCGGTAGTCGGGCACCTCTTCGCGCGCGGCGGCGGCGGGAGGCGCGAGCGCGTCTGTCTCCGCGGAACCGGCCAGCAACTCAAGGGCGAATGCGTAGGCGGAAGCATCGGCCTCCACGTCGGCGTCGGGCAGGATCGCTGGGAAAGCGAGGACGACCGTGCCGTCGTCGCTGACTCGCATGCGGTTGCGGTTGTCCAGACCCAGTGGCACGCCCCGATCGCGGGACTGTGCGATGGCATCGGTCAGGGGGATCATGGCGGCGGCGACGGCTTCGTCGAGAAGCGTTGCACCCGAGTCGGTGACTGTCTTCAGGTCGGAGCCTGGGATCCAGTCGGCGACAACGACCGCGCCGGTGCGGTAGCTGATTGTCTCAAGGACCGGTGCGACCGCGGGCAGGCCTAGCTCGTTCAGCTGATTCGTGCGGTGGCAGATGCCGGCGGCGTCGATCGCCGCTTGCCGCGGGGTGACGGGCGCCATCGGTGCCGCGCCGCACGTGTCCACGAATGTCAGCGCCACGATGCGGCCGGTGGCCTGCTCGCGCGCCTGCCAGAAGCGGGCGGAATTGGACGCGCCGCAATCGCGCAGGAGGCGGAAGCGGCCGTCGGACACTGCCGCGCCGGGCACGAGTCGCGGGCCTCGGACCACGCCGGCAGACATCGGCGGCGGGACCGGGGAGGTGTTGAAGGTGTCAGTACCGAGGAACTGCGGGTCGACGCCGGTGCCTGCTGCGATGTCGTCGGAGGGGCTCGTGCGCACGATGCGGCGTAGGCCAGGTACACGTGCCAGCACCGCGCCCAGGCTTTTAACTTCAGGGAGCTTGGAGAACGACAGTGCGATGCCCGTGGCGATGACGAAGACGATGCCGAGGATCAGGATTTCCAGCAGCAGGCCGAAGGAATCGCGGCGGCCCAAAGCCGCAGCCAGCCCAGGCATGCCGCCGGGGATCAGGCGCAGCAGGAAACGCACGAGCATGGTCGCGGCAACACCCACCAGGCCTGCGGCGGCCGCCCACACGGAGGTGTGCAGTACCGAAGCAAAGCGCAGGGAGCCCAGCTTGCGGTGCAGCAGGAATGCGCCGATCACTGCGCCGGCAATGAAGCCGAAGCCGTTGGCCGCACCGAGCAGAACCACGACCTGGTCCGGCCGCGATGCCACAGTCGGCGCCAAGGTGGCCAGAACCACCTTGGTCAGCGTGATGCCGGCGATGATGAAGGTCGGCGTCCACGCTTCTTCGCGGGCGTAGAACACGCGCAGGTGGAGCATCACGAGCGCGTACGGAATGAGCGTGAACGCGGCGAAGCTCAAGGTCAGACCGAGCGTGCGGGCTTCTTCGTTGGTGAAGTTGCCGTAGCCGAACAGGGCGTTGCCGATGTCGGGGCCCAGTGCCGTCATGAAGATGATGATCGGGATCAGCGCGATGAACGTCAGCTTAGTGCCCAACGTCAGATCGCGGACCACGGCCTCGTCGTCGCCGTCGGCGGCATTGCGCGACAGGCGCGGCATGATCGCCGTCAGCAGGGTCACGCCGACGATGCCGTACGGGACCTGGAGCAGTTGCCAGTGCTGCATGTAGATCACCGGCGCGGAACTATCCACGCCCGACGCGATGCGGTTGTTGATGATGTATCCCGCCTGCGAGATCGCCACATACGTCACGATCGCCAGGGCCATTCCCCCGAATTGTTTGAGGCGTTCGTCGATGCCCCACAGCGGCCGCAGGTCGATCTTCAGCCGGCGCAGCGCCGGCAGCATGATCAGGCATTGCACCGCCACGCCGAGCGTGGTGCCCAGACCCAGCAGCAGAATGTGCGGGTCGGTGACCCCGGTGTGCTCCTTCGGGTCAAGCTGGCCCGGCAGGATCATGTACAGCATCATCACGCCGATGGAGACCAGGTTGTTCGCCACTGGCGCCCACGCCCCGGGCCGGAACACTTCCTTGGTATTCAATATGGCCATGAACAGTGAGAACAGGCCGTAGAACATGATCTGTGGCAGCAACAGATAGGCGAAAGACGTCGCCTGCACTAGGTTGACGTGCCCGCCCTCTTTCAGCATCACCTCGGTGAGCAGCGGCGCACCGATCACGGTGATCAGCGTGACTGCGGTCAGCAGCGTGATCGTCAGCGTGAATAGCCGCCTGATGAATGCGGCGCCGCGGTCCGGGTCTTCCTTTTCCGCGCGCACGAGCACCGGCACGACCAGCGCAGTGAGCACCGACCCGAGCACGATCTCCGTGATCATGTTCGGCAGCGTGTTCGCCGTGTTGAATGCCGAAGCCACTGCGCCGCCGAGTGCGGAGGTGATCATCACCGTGCGGATGAAGCCGGTGATGCGCGACATCAGTGTCGCCACAGCCATGGAGCCGGTGGAGCGGACGACGGATTTATCGCTCGTCGTCTTTTGCTCCTCCGTCGTCGTTTCCGCCATACACACTCCAAGTCTTGAGAACCCCGGGTTCGGGAATTCTGGGTCAAGGGTATGTTAGTCGGCCTGCCGCGAATCTCTATCTCGTCGGCGTTTCCCCAACTGCGCGAGAACAGCGAGCACGAACAGTCCTGCCAGCAGCGAGATGAGCACCCAGTTGCTTATCGACGTCCCCGCCGTCTGCACCCCGATGCCCACCGGTTGAGAAATCGCTTGGTTTTGTGGTGTGGCAAGGAATAACTGCAAGTCGGTGCGTTCGTTATTCGACGGCAGGTCCGCTGTCATCTGCAGCGTGATCGAGCCACGCGCCGGGATGCGGAATTCCGTCGGGGTGTTCAATTTTGCCCCCTCCGGTCCGCGGTAGAGAATCGTCGCGTCGACGGGCAACGGCAGGCCGTTCTGCGCGACGATCAAAAGCGGCGACGACGCAGACGTGCGCGTGTACACGTTTCCCGGCGGGATGAGCGCGATCGATGACCTCAGCGCCGCCAGCGTGTCCCGGCCTCCGTTGAGGCGCTCCCGGGTGCGCTTTTCCGCCTCCGCGTAGCCCGTGTAGGCCCGCCGCCCGGTCACCGTCATCGCGGTGAGCAGGTCTGTGCGCAGCGGCAACGTGTACCCGTATCGGGTCAGCGCGATCGCGTTGTCGTTGGCCAGCAGCGCCGTCAGGTCGTTGATGAAGCGCGCTTGCTGCCCAGAATTGAGCACCTCGGTGTCCGTGAGTTCAGCCGGGTCGCTCTCCGGGACGCCGAGCTTATCGACGTCCCCCTGCCCCACTTCTCCCGGCGCCCCCACATAGCTTTCGAGCGTCATCGGAGCGGCAGTGCGCTCCCCGAAGAGCTCCGTCACCGTCGCCATGACTGCTTGCGCCGTTGAAGCCTCCCATGCCGCCGGTGGGTTCACCAGCGTCGGATCGAGCTCTTCCGCCCGTTCTGCCCGTTCCGCCGCGGTCCGCACTGCCGTCGCCGCAGTGAGATCCCGCGCTTGCACCGAGTCGAGCGTGTAGTCGTAGCGCAGGTGCTCGTCGGAATACCCCGTTGTTTCCGGCACTGGTCCCGTCGCCGCCAAAGTGGCCGCCAGTGAACTATCGAATGTCACCGCCGTGACTCCAGGCGTGAGAGTGGCGAACCTCTCGACAGTGTCCACCGTGTTGTCCGCCACCAGCACTCGCACGGTCTCAGCCGGTTCTGGCGCCGCGATGTCGGCCACGCTCGGCAGTGCCGGGTTATTCAGGTTGTCCAAGGCAACGCCCTTCTCCCCCTCGATGCGTCCGCCGGGGGCCTCGGCATTCTTCGCCTGCGCCTGCTGGTCGAGCTCCCACTGGGTGTGCATCCCGGTGACGGGCAGGTCCGATTTGCTCAGATCCGCCCAGCCCATGCCCGGCGCAGATTCGGAGGTGAGGTAGCCCGCGCCGGGCACCACCAGGTTGCGTACCACCGGGGTTCCAAGGATGCGTTCTGCTGTGAAGGGTCCGCGCTCGACTGCCTCACGCATGAGCCACGTGTCGCCGGTGCGCGCCACTGCGTTCAGATCGGTATTCGCCCACGGCAGTGCGACTGCGCAATTGTTTTTTGCGGCCCCGCGAAGCTTATCCAGCCACGCCGCGGCGTCTTCGGCACCTGTGCCTTGTTCCGCACCTGCGCTAGCTTCGTCACCGCCCCAAGAATCGCGCAGCCGCTTCCGGTTCAGTCCTGGCGAGGGCCGGTCGTCATCCACCGTGTAGCCCTGGGCCATGCGTTCCACGGTGTCGAGCAGCGCCGGGTCGACCGCGAGACACGTCGAGCTGCGTATGCCCTCGTCCTCCGTCGCTTCCTCGTACGTGTTCACCAGTTCGTCCAAGCGCCCCCCGGGCGCGACCTGAGTGGCGAGTTCCTCCGAGCGCAGAATCAGCGGTGGCCTGTTCGGTGCCTCTCCCGTCTCCCCCGGCACGATGTCCACCGGCGCAGAAATCGGGAACAGCACGCTCATTCCTGCGGGCTTGGTTGCCTCTGTTTCTGCTTCATTCTCAGGCGTTTCCCCCTTCACCGCCATGTGCCAGCGCTCCGTATCCAACGTCGCGCCGTCTTGGCCCAGCACCAGCATCATCGGGAAACTGCTGTTGTACGGCTGTTTCTGGGTGGGGATGGTGACCTTGATCTCGGTCTCCTCGCCTCGTGCCAGCTCCGGGACCTTCACTTCGTCGCCAGCTGCGTGGTACTCCGAGACCGATGCCACGCTCGCCGCCCGCGCGTCCGACACCGAGCCGGAGGCGGGTCCGCGCAGTGGTGCCACGGTCAGTCCGGAGACGTCCGCGTCAGATTCATTCCTGACACGAACAGTGACGGACAGGGGGTTGCCGGAAGGGACGGTGGCCGGGGCGTCGATAAGCGAAAGCTTCAGTCCTTGCTCCCCGTCGTCGGGACGGATCTGCTCGTTGACCCACTCGTGTGCGACTGCGGGATCGTTCGGATCGACGGGGACGGGCTGGGCCGCGCATGAGAGCACCGCTGCGGTGAGCACCGCAGCCGCCCGATGCGTGCGCCGACTCATCACCGTGGGGTGGTCCTTCCCGCTTCTTTTTCCGCGCGGGCGAGCTCCGGCATCTTGTCGAATGCGATGCGTGCCAGCTTCCGCTCGTCCGCGTACGCCAAATGCTCGATCAACTCGCTGACCGGCACCCACGCGACTTCCGTGACCTCCGGGTCCTCGTCATTGAGCACCCCGTCGACATAGCGCAACAGATTGTGGTGAACCGTCTTGTGGATGCGCACCCCGTCGGAGACGAACCAGTAATCGATCACGCCCAGCTCAGCGAACGGCTCCCCCGAGATACCCGTTTCTTCCCATACCTCGCGGCGCGCGGTGTCCCACTGGTGCTCGTCCGGCTCGACGTGCCCTTTCGGCATGGACCACAGCAAACGCCCGCGCCTGTCGAGTCTCCCGATGAGCGCGACGTAGATCTGCGACATGTCCACGGAACCGTCCGGCGCAACTGCCTCCGCCATGCCCGAAACGACGAGGCCGCCCGCGCTCGTTTCGTCGCGCGTTTCCATGTTTTGCGACGCGTATTGCGCGTTTTTGTGCGAAGGCTTGCGGTACCTATTGCCCCCGCCGCCGCGATTCCGGCCGCGCTGATTACCGCGTTGGTTGCCCCGTTGGTTATTGCCCCGGTTGTTGCTTCCCCCGCGACGCTTGCGGCGGCGATTCTTGTCGCCGTGTTTTTCGCCCTGATTCTGCCCCTGATTCTTGCCTCGGCTCTTGTTCTGGCTCTGGTTATCGTGGGCGCGGCTCGACGCGCGCCGGCGGCGTTTGCGCCTGCGCGTGTTGTGCTGCGGCGAATTCGAATCGCCGGGGGTTTCTTGAGCCATCTATTGAATGGTATCCGCCCGTGGTGACCATGTGGTACTTGAGTTGCTCCAAGGTGGTGTTCTGTGAGGTGCTTCAGGGTGGTTTGCGTGGGGCTGTAAGGTTGTGCGGGTGACCACCCAGAACAGCAGTCAGACGACGTCGACCGACCCGGCGGAGCTGTTCAATCTGCCGGAGAAGGGGGATCCGACAGCGTTCATTGCCCTGCTCGCCCGCGCGGAAAGTGCCGTTGGCGAGCTCGCTGGCCTGCTCGGACCCCTTGCTGCCGCCTTTGCCGCCGAGGGCGAGTCGCTGTTTCTCGTCGGCGGCCCGGTGCGCGATGCGATGCTGGGACGCTTGGGCCACGACTTGGACTTCACCACCTCGGCCCGCCCGGAGACGATCAAGGCGATCCTGACCGAGTGGGGCGAGGCCGTGTGGGACACCGGAATTGAATTCGGCACCGTGTCCACCGTGAAGCACGACCAGCAGGTGGAGGTGACCACATTCCGCGCTGACCTCTATGACGGAGTGACACGCAATCCGGAGGTCACCTTCGGCGACACGATTGAGGGTGATCTCGTCCGCCGCGATTTCCGCGCGAATGCGATGGCGATCGAGCTCATTCCCGCCGCCGACGGCACGTTGTCGCTGGATTTCCACGACCCCGTCGACGGCCTGAAGGACCTGCTGGGTCGTACCTTGGACACCCCGCAAGAACCCGAGGTGAGTTTCCGCGACGATCCGCTGCGCATGCTGCGCGCCGCCCGGTTCGTCTCCCAGCTCGGCTTCACCGTCAGCCCGCGCGTCAAGCGTGCGATGACGGACATGGCAGAAGAGATCGGCCGCATCACGGTTGAGCGCGTCCAGGCTGAGCTCGACAAACTCATGCTGGGTCTCCAGCCGTGGGAGGGCATTGACCTGCTCGTCGAGACCGGCCTGGCCGACCATATTCTCCCCGAGATTCCCGCGCTCCAGCTCGAGCGCGATGAGCACATGCAGCACAAGGACGTCTACGCCCACTCGCTCACCGTCCTGCGCCAGGCCACGGAGCTCGAGGATGAGGGCCCAGATCTCAAGTTGCGGTGGGCAGCGCTCATGCACGACATCGGCAAGCCGGACACGCGCGAGCTCAAGCCCGGCGGCGGCGTTTCTTTCCACCACCACGAGGTCGTGGGCGCGAAGATGACCCGCAAGCGTATGCGCAAGCTCAAGTACCCGAAGCACGTCATCGAGGACGTCGGCCAGCTCGTCTACCTGCACATGCGTTTCCACGGTTTCGGCGAGGGCCAGTGGACCGATTCTGCGGTTCGCCGTTATGTCACGGATGCCGGCGATCTCCTTCCGCGCCTACACAAGCTCGTGCGCGCCGACTGCACCACCCGCAATCCGAAGAAGGCCGCGCGCCTCCGCCGCACGTACGATGAGCTGGAGGAACGCATCGCGGAGATCTCCGCCAAGGAGGACCTCGCCCGCGTGCGCCCCGACCTCGACGGCAACGAGATCATGAAGATTCTGGACCTCAAACCGGGCCCCGAGGTCGGCAAAGCCTGGAAGTATATGAAGGACCTGCGCCTCGAACGCGGCGAGCTCGACCACGACGAAGCCGTTGCGGAGCTCAAGGCTTGGTGGGAGAAGGAAAATGGCTGAGTTCTTTTACGCGGACCGCTTATTCACCGCGCTCGAGCGCGAAACGCCAGCGCCCGGAATGCTGCTGGTCGCCGCCCCAGGCATGCTCGCGGATGACTTCTCCCGCACCGTCATTTTGCTTATCGACGTCTCCCCTTCCGCCACCTTCGGCGTCGTCCTCAACCGCCGCTCCGAATTGGCCGTCCACTCCGTTTTGCCCGATTGGCTCCCCCACGTGGCAAAGCCGCAGGCTCTTTATGTCGGCGGACCCCTGCGCCCCCAGGCTGCTATTGCCGTCGGCATGACGTCCTCCGGCACCGTCATTGAGGACCACCCCGAGTTCACCCGTCTGGCTAATCGCCTTGTCCACGTGAACCTGCAGGCCGAACCCGAGTCTGTCGAAGGTCTCCTCGAGGGCATGCGCGTCTTCTCCGGTTACGCCGAGTGGGCCCCGGGCCAGCTTGACGAGGAGATCGAGCGCGGCGACTGGTACGTCGCCCCCGCCCTGCCCACCGACGTCATCGCTCCCGCCGCCGCCGATCTGTACAGCGACGTTCTGCGCCGTCAACCGATGCCGCTGCCCCTCTTCTCGACCTTCCCCGCGGACCTCGAGGACAACTAGCCATGGATCGGGAGATCCGCGCCGCCCTCAAAGACCTGTGGGTTGTCGGCCTGGGGCTGATTCCCCTCGGCCTCGCATTCGGCCTGGTCATGACCCAAGCTGGCTTCGCGTGGTGGTGGACACCCATCTTCTCCATCGTCATCTATGCGGGGTCCATGGAATTCCTCGCCGTCCAGCTTGTCTCCGCCGGCGTCGGCCCGCTGTCCGCCGCGGTCACCGGGTTCATGGTGAATTTCCGCCACATTTTCTACGGCCTCACCTTTCCCCGTCACCGCATTTCATCGCCTCTCGGCCGCGCGTACTCCACCTACGCGCTTACCGACGAAACCTACGCCGTCATCTCCTCCCTTCCCCCCTCCACCCGCTCGACCCTTACCGGCACCCGCATCCTCACCGTGGGGATCGTCTGCCAACTTCTCTGGGTCATCCCCGGCATTCTCGGCGCTTTGCTCGGTGAGGTCATCCCGCCGGAGGTCAAAGGCATGGACTTCGCCTTGACCGCCCTCTTCGTCGTTCTCGCCTACGAGTCCTTCAATTCCAACCGCGATTTCTCCCTGCCTCTGACCGCCACAGCAATCGCCATCCTTGTCGCCGTCATCGCCCCCTCCTGGCTCCTCATGGTCTCCCTGACCGCCTACTTCTTTGTCCTGCTGCTCCGTTACGCGCACCCCGACCTCGACCGCGCCCTCGAGCTCCGCCCCTCTCACGAAGGAGGTCAGTGATCTTGGGCCTTCCCGAAGGCGTCACCCTCGCCATGGTCGCCGCTGTCCTCATTCCCGTCGGCATCGTCACTGTGCTCCTGCGTGCCCTCCCCTTTTCGTTCCTGCGGCTGCTCAAGGACAGCCCCGTTGTCCAGTTCCTCGGCGCAACCATGCCAGTCGGCGTGATGACTGTTCTCCTTATCTACACAATTTCCTCCATTTCTCGCGACCCTGACATTCCCCATGGCCTCGTCGCTGCCCTCATCGCCGCCGGAATCACCCTCGCACTGCATGCCTGGAAGCGCCGCGCCGGCCTGTCCATCCTCACCGGCACCGCCATCTACATGCTGCTCATCAATCTGGTGTTCTAGGGTCACTGCTCGGTAACTTTTTGTCAGTTGTAGTAACAACTCGGTTTGGCTCTGCTATTAATCAAGTGACGCCAATTACATTGGTCGATCATTTCTCACTGGTTCACACCCCGATCACTCAAGTTTCAGTCCACAACCCCACAAGGAGCCCACACCATGAAGCGCCGTATCGTCGCCGCCGGCCTTGCAGCCGCCACCGCCCTGTCCCTCTCCGTCGCCCCCGCCCAGGCAGCGGTCGAGCAGACTTCCTCGTACGAGTCCAGCAGCAAGATGATTCAAAAGAGGCTGGATGATGCTGGCCGTGATCCCAAAAAACTGGAACGTATAGCTCGAGACGCTGAAGCCCTCGGCAAGTTTATTAAGCCCTCTTCCGATAACGACAAGAAGAACGGCTATACATTGGGAACCACCTTCGACATCCTGCTCGGCACCGGCATCTCTTTCGGTGTTTTGGCTCTCCTCGCAGCTGCGGCACAGTCCGGCCAGCTGCCGGTGCCGAACCTGCCGCTGCCGAACCTGCCGTTCTAAGAACATCCACGCGAACTCACTCGCCGTCGTAGAGATCCACAAAGGAGTCCCCACATGAAGCGTCGTATCCTCGCCGCCGGCCTTGCAGCCGCCACCGCCCTGTCCCTCTCCGTCGCCCCCGCCCAGGCAGCGGTCGAGCCTGCGCAGACTTCCTCGTACGAGTCCAGCAGCAAGATGATTCATAGGAGCTTCGAAAGAGCTTCTGGTGACCAGGAAAAGTATAACCGTGTTGCTGACCGGCGCGACTCCCTGAGGAAATTCTTGGAGCCTTCTTCCAAAAACGACTTGAAGAACGGCTATACATTGGGAACCACCTTCGACATCCTGCTCGGCACCGCCCTCGGTTTCGGTGTTGTGGCGCTCCTAGCTGGTGCGGCACAGTCCGGCCAGCTGCCGGTGCCGAAGCTGCCGTTCTAAGAACATCCGCGCGAACTCACTCGCCGTCGTAGAGATCCACAAAGGAGTCCCCACATGAAGCGTCGTATCGTCGCCGCCGGCCTTGCAGCCGCCACCGCCCTGTCCCTCTCCGTCGCCCCCGCCCAGGCAGGTGAGAATAAAACCTCGTCCGAAATCTCGGACACTGAGCTGAAGAGCTACCTCCTGGAGCAAGCGCGGAATGGAAATGTCACTGCGCTCATGAAGCAGATTGCGAGAAAGGAGCACCAGAACCCGGCTGCTGATTCCCCCGCTGCGCAGGCTCTTTACAGTTCCCTCCGTAATGACGCCGCTAACGGTTACGCCTCGGGTAAGACTTTGAACATTCTGCTCGGCACCGGCATCACCGCCCTGATTCTCGGCGGTCTCGGTAATTTCGCTGTCCAGCAGGGTCTGGTCCAGCTGCCGAAGCTCCCGTTCTAGCGCCCTAGCGCTCCAGTCTTTTAGCCCCAACCACGCTCCTTCAAAAGGATGCGGGTTGGGGCTTCTGCGTGGGAGGGGTGGGCGTCGATAAGCGAATGCCTTTTCCTTGGTGAGTGAATTTTCTGTAAACGTGCTGCTAAAGCTGCGTTGAGGTCCTATGCTTGCTGTGCTGTATTTCTGCCGTTCAAGGAGTTTCCATGAAGCGTCGTGCCGTCGCTGCTGCCCTGACCGTCGCACTCGTTGCGGGTGCCGTGCCCGCGCATGCTGGCGAGGAGCGGCCTGTTGATCAGCACAGCTCGATCAAGCCGTTGCTCGAGCTCAGCTCTCCAGAGCACAGTTCCGAGCACTCCAGCATGGCAACTGACGAGCAGCTTCGCGAGGAGTGGGCAGCCGCCTCGCGGAAGGGCTTTTTCTCCCCGATCATTGAGTCGATTTACGACCTTGAGATCCCCGACGGGTTCGAAGAGCGCATGGATGCGGTCGACGAAAACGTGGCGCGATACGACAACAACGAATCCGCGAATGCGGTGCTTGGAAGCTCCCTGCGGTGGGATGCTGCGCGTGGACAGCAACTGGGCACGGCTCTGAACTGGTGGATCGCAGCTGGTGTCTTGGTGGGTCTGTTCGGCGGTGTTTTCGCGGCTGATCAGGCTGGTCTTATCGCGCTCCCCACTTCTGCTGATTTCGCGCGTCTACAGGCTGATGCGCAGTCGAATCTCGCGCGAGTCCAGGGCGATGTGCGCGCGCAGATTGAGGCGTACTTGCCGTAGCTTTTGCGCCGTGGGCTCGGTGGCTTTCAGCATGGCCCGCGGTTTGCTTTGCGGTTCGTACTCAGTGCGACCTTGGTTCGCTGTCTAGATGGTGGTCTCGCGTCCGGGGTTGTTCGAAAAGCAAAAGTTTTCCACAGGGTTGACCTGGAGTTTTGCAACTAGAGTCGAACATAGGGGCGAATGTGAGCACGCCTTCCAGGGGTATGGTTCGTCCTATGTGAAAGAGTGTTCTATACAACCAAACAAAGCACTCACTGAAAGCCAGCACAATGACTACAGCGAGACCACCCGAAGATAGAAAGACTGACAGCCCTCCGAACGAACACCACACCGATTCCAATAGCACGACCAATAGCCAGCCCGAGAAGGAAGGAGCCCGTTCCAAGAAACCCGCCTGCTTCGCCACTGAGAACTTCGACAACGCGACGTGCCGCGCCGCGTTGGCCATCCGTGAGGCACAGACCAAGATTTTCGCACCCTATTCCGAGCCCGGTTATGGGTTCTGTTCTAAGGACCACGACCGCGAAGTCGTTCAGGTTTGCACCCAGACCGGAATGACGAAGCCGCAGGTAGATAACGCGATCACCGCGTATATGTGCCTGCGCAATCTGCCCAAGCTCCGAGCTCTCCAGCTCGAGTATTACCGGCTCGATCTCGAGCGGGTCAATGCTATCGCCAACGGCCTCGCGGATCTGGGCAACAACGTGTCGGACGAGGTGTACGCGAAGTTCGACGACATGCTCACGGCCCTGTTCACGCCGGAGAAGATGAACCAGCAGCTGCCCACGAAGAAAGCGATCACGCACCGCATCAATTCGATGATCGCCAACTTCGATTCCACCGCTGCGTACGACGAGAAGAAGCGCAAGGACCGGGAAGAGAAGAAAGAACCTTTCGGGCCGGGTGAAGGAGAGATCTCCTTCTCCGTGCCCCCTTCCGGTTCCGGCGACCCCAGCAACGCGTACATGAATGTCACGGGCGACAAGGTGGAAGTCGCCGCTATGCGCGCCGAGCTCAACGCCATCGCGCGCGAAAATGGCGTCGATCAGTGGGACGCGCTGCGTCTGCTCATCTTCGATAAGGTTCGTTCCACGTCGGCCACCATCTACGGTTACGCGCCGATGAAGAACGGAATGCCCGATCCGTCGAAGTCTGCATTCCTCCCCGGATTCGGTTGGACCACCGGCGCCGGCACGGAAGCCTTCCACGAGATGGCCGACAAGATCATCGACCTCGAAGAATACAAGGACCACGCAGTCGCCGGATATATCGCGCCCGACAAAGTCAAGGCGTACGTTCGCGGCCGCGACGGCACCTGCATCTTCCCGGGTTGTCACCGTTCGGCGTGGAGCTGCCAGCTCGACCACCGCATCCCTTACGACGAAGGCGGCCAGACCACGGCAGCGAATCTCTACTGCCTGTGCGCTCACCACCACAACATCAAGACAGATCGCCGTGCCTTCTACGTGCCCGATCCGGTCACCGGCGAAATCATCTGGCTTTTTGACGATGGAACCTACGCTCGCACCGAACCCGCCGGATTCATCGGCAGTCAGGTCACCCCGACTGCACCGCGCTGGCGCGCTTCCACCGCGGACATCGAGCACCGCAAGCGTAAAAAGGCCCATTTTCTCGCGAAAGGGCACACGCTTATCGACGCGTACGAGGCAGGACTCCCCTGCCCCACCAACGACGAACTCGATTCTGGTGCAGAATCCGGTACCGATTCCGAGGAACTCTCCCCGATCACCTACGAGGAGACGCTCGAAGCGATCGCCGAACTCGAAAAGGAATTCAACATGGAATTCCCGTTCCGTCCGGAGCCTCCCGAAGATGAAGCCGAGGAGGTGAATGGACAATCACCGGAAAACCGGCAGAAAAATGGGGCAGAAAAGCAGCGGGGATGTCAGCTCCCCGAGGAGCCGCCGTTCTAGAGATCTCTCACCGCGGCGCACAACTTGGGGTCGGTGATATAACCCTGTTCGCACCCGTACTGGGTCTGCAGTTCACCCGAGGATGGGTTCGGGTTTCCCTGTTCATCGGTACCGTAACCGCACTCCGCGGCACCGCCGGTGCATTCTGGTTCAGCAGGTGCGGCAGGTGCAGCCGGAGGATCTGCGGGAGCTTCCGGGGCTGCTGGTTGCTCAGATTGTGCCGGTCGCTGTGGTTGTTCCGGCTGCTCGGGTTGTGCGGATTCTTCCTCAAAATCGCCACATCGGCGGGTGTCGGTAACGGTGCTGCCGTCGGCAAGGCGCGCGGTGTCCTTCTTCTCGCACTTCACGAAGGACGGCCCAGACTCGATCGTTGTCGTTCCTGCAGCTTCTGTGTTGGCGGCGGGGCTTGGGCTCGCGGTGGAGCTACGCTCCGTGAGGGTTGGTTCATCAATGTCGTCGGAAAATTGGCTGCAACCAGTGAGAGAGGCAGCCGCCAAGATAATTCCGGCCAAAATCTTTGTGGACTGTCGCACCATGATCTTCTACTCCTGCTTTGAGGGTCTTAGTTCGGGTCGGGGGATGTTGGGCGATCGGGAATGTCCGGGAAAATGGCTTGGGCTTCTGCCCACAGTCCATCGAAAGCGCTTTTCTCGAGCATGTGGTGCTCGATGTCCTCGAATTGGCCAAGCTGGTCTGGGTGTGGCACGACATCGAGGGGTTTGTTAGCACTGCCGTAGACCGTGCCCTCAGTGTATGTGCCGACGATGGAATTGTCAGGGGTCAATTCGATCATCCTGACCATGCGGCAGTGAGTGCGGGTGTCGTCGAGTTCAGCTAGCTCGGCGACATTCACCAGCCCGGACCCGTCTGGGGCGGTGAAAATTGTCTTCACGAAGAGGCGCATGGGATTTTCGCTGATTTTCTTGCTCCTATTGCTACTCGTTGCTGCCGCCAGCGACGACAGTGTCGCCTTCCTCGCGGACGGGGACGGTGGTCATGCCTGTTGCAGCCGGTCCGGAAACGGGATCGCCGGTCGCGATATTGAACACCGAGCCGTGGGACGGGCACCGCACTGTATCGCCGTCGACTTGCGTGATCGGGCTGCCCTGGTGCGGGCATTTGGCGGAGTAGGCGACGAACTCGCCCTCGTTGGGTTGGGCGATGATGAGGTTGTCCACGATCACCGCGCTACCGACAGGAACCTCCGTGGCGGCGACCTCCGCGGACGGGGCTTTGCCGCAAGCGGCGAGGAATGCGCCGGCGAAGGTGGTCGCGGTGCCGAGCAGGAATGTGCGACGGGAACAGGAGAACTCAGTCATGCCTTGATCGTAGCTTGCTTCATGGTGCTGACGTACTCGCGAAGCTCGGCTTTCAGGGCATCGATATCCCGGATGGTGCCGGGATTCGGGTGCGCGTAATCGACGTGGGCATCGATGATCTTCGCGATAGCAGAGCCGGTGATCGCGCCGGCAGCGCCAGCGGCAACGGCGTCGGCCACGTGCTGCGGGGTAGAAATACCGAATCCGAGGAGGACGGGGGCGCCGTTGTAGGAGGCGATGTTGGAGACGACGTCGGCAAGCCCCTGTGTCTGGGATTCGCGCTCGGCACCGGTGACGCCGTCGCGGGAGACGGCGTAGATGTATCCGCGGGAGTTCGCGGCAACGCCCTCGAGGACCTCGGGGCGGGCCTGAGCGGGGGCGATGAAGACTGGGTCGATGCCGGCTGCGGTCGCGGCCTCGATGAAGGGAGCGCCCTCGCGGACCGGAACATCGGGAATCAATACGGCATCGGCGCCGGCTTCGTGCAGGTCAGAGTAGAATTTCTCGAGTCCGCGAACGTAGGGCACATTCGCGTAGACGAGCATGCCGATCGGGACATTCGGGTAGCGGCGACGGATCTCACGGATCTGGTCCAAGCACTTATCGACGGTGGCGCCCCCGTCCAACGCCCGCAAGTGCGATTTCTGGATGGTCGGGCCGTCGGCTGCGGGGTCAGAGAAGGGAATGCCGAGCTCGAGGGCGTCGGCGCCGGCGTCGATAAGCGTGCTGATGATGTTTACGGCATCTTCGGCGGAGGGGTCTCCGAGCATGACGAAGGGGACGAATGCGCCTTCGTTTTTGGCGTCGAGGTCCGCGAAAAGGGTGGCAAAGCGGGACATTATTTCTCCTCCGAGTTGTTCAGGACGTACTCCGGGTGCTCCTCGAGTGTCTGCTGGACGTGGGCGATGTCCTTGTCGCCGCGGCCGGACAGGGAGACGAGGATGGTCGTCGGCGTGCTGGTGTCGCGGGCCTCCTCGGCGCGGCGCAATGCGTACGCGAGCGCGTGGGAGGACTCGAGGGCGGGAATGATGCCCTCGTGACGGGAGAGCTGCTGGAACGCGCGGAGTGCCTCGCCGTCGGTGACGGGTACATACTTCGCGCGGCCGGATTTGGCGAGGTGCGCGTGCTGCGGACCGACGGCCGGGTAATCGAGCCCCGCCGAAATCGAATAGGACTCCTCGATCTGGCCGTCGGCATCGCGCATGAGGTAGGACTTCGTCCCGTGCAGAATACCCACGGTATCAGCGGCGATGGCGGCACCATGCTTGCCGGATTCCATGCCCTCGCCTCCGGGCTCGGCGCCGACGAGCTCGACCGACTCGTCGTCGATGAAGTCCGCGAACATGCCGATCGCGTTGGATCCGCCGCCGACGCAGGCGACGACCACGTCGGGAAGCGCTCCCGTGCGCTCTGCGAGCTGTGCTTTAGCCTCCTCGGAAATGACCTTGTGGAATTCGCGAACGATAGTCGGGAACGGGTGCGGGCCCGCGGCGGTGCCGAGCAGGTAGTGCGATTCGTGGAAGGTAGCGGTCCAATCGCGCAGGGCTTCGTTGACCGCATCCTTGAGGGTGCCGGAGCCAGAATCGACACCGATCACCTCCGCGCCCATGAGCCGCATGCGGTAGACATTCGGTGCCTGGCGCTCCATGTCCTTCGCACCCATGTAGATCACGCAATCAAGGTCCATCAACGCACACGCGAGAGCGGTCGCGGTGCCATGCTGGCCGGCACCGGTCTCGGCGATGATGCGCTTCTTCCCCATCTTCTTCGCCAGCAACGCCTGCCCGATGACCTGGTTGGTCTTGTGGGCTCCGCCGTGAACGAGGTCCTCGCGCTTGAGGAAGATACGCGCGAACTCGTTGCCCTTGGTCAGGTTCTTCGCTTCGGTGAGCGGAGTCGGTCGGCCGAGATAGTCGCGGAGCAGAGCGCGGTACTCGTCCATGAACTGCTCGTCATTCCAGGCATCGACGAATGCTTTTTCAAGTTGGTCGAGCGCCGGGAGCAGCGATTCAGCGACGAACTGTCCGCCGAATTCACCGAAATACGCGGGCAGAATCGTGCGTCCCCCGTTGCGTGTGTCTGTGGAGTCAGTCATGAAGTGTCCTTGGTAGTTGGAAGTCTTTATTGAGCGTTAATCAGTAGTGAAAATTGCGGATCCGGTCGAAGGTCACGCGCAGTGCGCCGGCGTCCTTCGCGCCAGCCCACGTGCCTGCGCCAGAGGGATACTCGACGCCCGAATTGAGATCGAGGCCGAGGCATCCGACGTTAAGGGCCTCGTCGACATTTTCCGGCCCCAATCCCCCGGCGAGGAGGGAATGGCCCCGCACGTCATCGGGAATCGTGGACCAATCGAATCCAGTCCCGGACCCGCCGTCCTTCGCATCGAGAACGAGCTTATCGACGTCCGCTGCCAGCCCCTTTGCCACCGCGGGCCCGTCGGGATCTGACATTGATACTCCGCGCCAGATCTCAATATCCGGGTCGAGGGCACGGACGCTATCGCGGATCTTCGCAATCAGGTCACGCTCGGCATCGAGCGAACCTTGGTACGGCGAGTGGATTTGCACGGCGCGAATCCCTGGAAATACCAGCTCGTCCCAGCCGTCGGTGCGACGGCTGGCGGCGACATAGTGGAGCCCGGGTTCGTGAGCAACGATGTTTTTCGCTGTTTCACGTGAAACATTGCGCGGGCTGATTTCCTCGAAGATGAGCCCGCCATACACGGCGCCGACGGCACGGGCAGTCTGTGCGGCGGTGTGAGAAGTCAGGCCGCAGACCTTATTTGGGCCGTAGACCAGCATTCGCGCTGCCCAGTCGATATCTGGTGCGCCCGTGAGGTGGGACCCAACGAGGAAGCCGTCGGAGTGACCGCCGAGTCGCCGGACGGTTTCGACATTCCGAATGCCCGATTCGGAAACAATCAGGGCACCTTCCGGAGCGAGTGGTGCGAGCCGGGCAGAGCGTTCGAGGTCGATTGTCAGGTCGTGCAGGTTTCGGTGATTGATGCCGAAGATCTTTGCGCCGAGCTTGGTCGCGCGGGCTGCCTCATCTTCGTCGATCACCTCAGTGAGAACGTCGAGGCCGAGTCGGTCAGCTTCGGCAGATAGAGAGGCGTACTCATCGTCATCGAGGACGCTGAGCATGAGGAGGATCGCGTCGGCACCGAAATAACGGGCGGCGTGAATCTGGACTGGGTCAACGATGAAGTCCTTGCAGAGAACCGGAAGATGGGTGGTCGCGGCGACGGTGGCAAGGTGGTCGTAGTCTCCCCCGAATCGCTCCGGTTCGCACAGAACGGAAATGCCGGCGGCATAGCGAGAGTAGATGGAAGCGATCTCCCCCGGCTCGTAGTGCTCGCGAATCATGCCGAGCGACGGCGATGACGACTTGCATTCCATGATGAAGCGAGTTCCGGGCCGTGCCAGCGAATCGTAGAGGGAGCGCTCGGAGCGCGGCAGGCTTGCCGGGTCCACATGGGAGGTGCGAGCCTTAATTTCGTCAATGTGACGTTTTCGTCCGGTGACTATGTCCTCAAGGATTGTCGGTAAGCCGGCAGACGGAGCTGTATCGGATAAGCTCTGGTCAGTGGCTTGTTTATCAGCCACTGTAATCAGCTCCTTCGTGGGTGGAGAGCCACTGGGCGACGGAGCCGTCGATAAGCAGTTTTTGGGCGCGTGCGACGCCGTCGGCAATCGTGGGGTCGGTGCCGTAGAGGTAGAAAATGGCGCCGGCGGTCGCGGCTACTGCATCGCGGTGCGCATCGGGGGCGGTGTTGTCGAAAATGGCGCGGATGGCCGCGGCATTCTCCTTGCCGTCGCCGCCCTCGAGCTCTTCAAGCGAATAGGTGGGAAGACCCATGTCTTGGGGAGTGATGGTATAGTGCTCGATATTTCCCTCACGGTCGAGCTCCCACACGAGGGTATCGCCGTGGACGGCGAGCTCGTCGGTTCCGGCGCCGTGAACGATCATGGCGCGGCCGCGTTCCAGTTCGCGCATGGTCTCAGCGATGGTCTGTCCGAGAGCGGGGTTGGCGATGCCCATGATCTGGTACTCCGGGCGACCGGGCGAGAGCAGCGGACCGAGGGTGTTGAACAAGGTAGGGACACCCAAGGATTTGCGCACGGGCTGCACGTGAGCGATGGCCGGGTTGTACGCAGGGGCGAAGAGGAACGTGAAATTGGATGCCTCGAATTGGCGGACGGCGCGTTCAGGATCCAAGTCGAGCGGGATATTCAGTGCCTCGAGCACGTCGGCGGACCCAGACTTGGAGGACACGGAGCGGTTTCCGCACTTGATCATCTTCACTCCCCCAGCCGCGGCGACGAGGGAGGCGGCGGTGGTGATGTTGATGGTGTTCTTGCCGTCGCCGCCCGTTCCGGCGGTGTCCATGAGCCCCTCGCCGGTGATCGGGAAAGGTCGGCCAGCAGCCAGGAAAGCCTTCGCGGCGCCCGCAATATCCGCGAATGTTTCGCCGCGGGTGCGCACTGTGGCGAGTAGTGCGGCGATGTGGACATCGTCGTAATCGCCCACGGTCAGCGGAACGAATGCTTCAGTCGCCTCCTCGAGAGTCGGCGTCTTGTTGTCGAGGAATGCGCGGAGCGTATCGAGTGAAGAACTGCTAGCCATTGAAATCACCTTTCTTAGAGTGGGCCAATAGTTGGTCCACGCACCGTTGCAAAATCACAGGTCCTTGAGGCGTGAGAATCGATTCCGGATGGAATTGAAGGCCGATCGACATTCCGTCGGTGCTTTCGGCAGCCATGACCACGTCGCCGATCTTGGCGGGTACACGTGCGAGAGCAACGAGTCCCTGGGGCACATCAACGGTTCCGAGGGAGTGGTAACGAGCCACCGGGACGAGGCGTCCGGGAGTGTCGCGGTATTGGGGGCCGGAGTCGGTGGTGAGGCCGTCGAAAAGCGGATGCCCAATGCCCTCTTCCGTGAGTTGCATGGCTTCGCTAATCCCGTGGACTGGTCCGCACGGTGAAACGCGGCCGCCGAAATGCTCGATGAGGGCCTGGTAGCCGAGGCAAATGCCGAGGATCGGGATCTCGCCGTGAATGCGCTCGATGAGTTCCATCATGCAGCCCGCGTCGGCGGGGTAGCCGGGGCCGGGTGAGAGAATGACGAGGTCGGGTTCCGGGGCGAGGACGTGGTCTGCGGTGACGGTGTTGCGGAAGACGGTGAATTCGACGTCGGGCAGCGTCGACAGCGCGTCGACGAGGTTGTAGACGAAGGAATCACGGTTATCCAGTAGGACGATGCGCGCGGTCATCGGTTCACCTCCACGTCTTGGCCGGCTGCCGTCGCAATGGCGTTGAGTACTGCGTAGGCCTTGTGCAGAGTCTCGTCGGCTTCGGATTGGGGGACGGAATCGCGCACAACTCCGGCACCGGCTTGAACGGTGGCCACCCCGCCGTGGACATAGGCGGAACGGATCACGATGCAAGTGTCGAATTCGCCGTCGCCACGCAGATACCCGACCGCGCCGCCGTAGGAACCGCGACGGACTCCCTCAAGCTCGCGGAGCAATTCCGTGGCGCGCAGCTTCGGTGCGCCGGTCAGGGTGCCCATATTCATCGAGGCGCGGTACGCATCGAGGGCATCGAGATCGTCGGCGAGTGTCGCGGTCACGCGGGAAACGAGGTGCATGACGCGCGAATAACGGTCGACCTGCAGTAGATCGCGGACTTGCCGGGTCCCGGGCACGGCGACGCGGGCGAGGTCATTGCGGGCGAGATCGACGAGCATGGTGTGTTCCGCGATCTCTTTCGCGTCGGTGCGCAGCTCGAGCTCCATGCGGGTATCGAGCTCATGGGTCTCGCCGCGCGGGCGGGTTCCGGCAATCGGGTACAGCTGAACCTCGCGGGATGAGGCATCGAATTTCAGATTCGACTCGGGCGATGCGCCGAACAGTTCGTACGGCTCCCCGTTGCGGTCGAGGCCACGCACGTAGAACATGTACGGCGACGGGTTCGTCTCGCGCAAACACTGGTACGCGGCGAAAGCATCGGGACAATCCGCAGTGAACGCGCGCGCAGGAACCACCTGATAGATATCGCCGTTATAAATATTGTCTTTCAGCTTGTCCACGTCGCGGCGGAACTCGGCATCGTCCACGCTCGCCTCAACGCGCAAAGGTCCTTGCGCGGGGGAAGGGCGGGGCGCGGGGTGCTCGGCGTCGTCGATAAGCGCGGCGAAAGTGCGCATTCGCTTATCGACGTCTCCCCTGCCCCCGTCCACTCCTGTCAGCCGCGCAGTGCTCGCGCGGTGGTCGATCGTGAGCACGATATCCGCGAGAATGAACTGGTAGTCGGGGTAGGTATTCGTGCTGTCCCCGACTTCTGGGAGCTCCTCGAATGTGGCGAGGTAGTCGAATGCGAAACCGCCCACGAGCATGGGCAACGTCGCGTGCTCGGTGTCCGTGTAGCCGGCGTCGAAGGTGAGCGCGCGCAGAACGTCCGCTGAACTCGGGGCGGTGAGTCGATCGCGTTCGTCGGCTGCATCCGGTCGCGGGAAGCTGAACGTGCGCTCTCCCGTCGCGTACTCGGCGAGCTGGTCGTGGAGACGGTTGGCGATGGCTTCCCCGTCGGGGCTGAGCACGTCGACCGTGACAGAAGGCCCGTTGCACGTGACACGCAGCGAGGCGCCGAGAACCGCGACTGACTGCAGGCCGGATTTCGTGGTGATGTCGGCGCTTTCCAGCAGCACCACATCCGTCATGTCCGTTCCGCCGATGCTGGCGAACAGGCTCGACGCATCGGCGTGGTAGCGCACCTCGCGGTGCGTGACCTGCGCGCGGAACTCGCTCACGGCTGGCCTCCTTTCTGAAATGAGAGACTACCTGTCGTCCGCCTGTCGGGCGGCGTTTCGGAGAGCTCCGAGATCGACTTGCGGTGTCGGTTCGGAATCGGCTTCCGCTTCGCCTTCCTTGGCTTGGCTGAAGACTCGCGCCGCACGTGCCCCCTGGTTGCCCGCTTCGGCGATGGCGGCGATGGCAATGAGCGCGAGAACGATCGGACCTGCCCACAGCCATCCTTCGGCGATGAATGCAAATGCGGCGCCGAAGGCGAGGGCCAGTCCGCCGAGAATCAAATACGGGCCCACGACCTTGTGCGCCTGGACCCAGATCTCCTCGTCCTTGCGCACCTCCGGCACGTGGAGTCCGATCACGTTATTGCCGGGCAAACGCCCCAGCGCAGCAAGCAGGCCCGGGATGAGGAGCGCGAGCGCAAAGACAATGAAAACAACACCGATAACCACGCCAGTCATAATTCTCAATTCTACTTTCCGCATGATTTCAGGCAGCCAACAGGGGTCCAGGGGAAACGGCGGATTTCCTCTGGGAGGAGGTGTCGTGAAGAATAGTAATTAATAAGGTGCAGTGCTGCCTTATTCATTTCCCGTACCTACGTCTGGTCGACAGGGCCAGGCTCCCCGAGCAAAGGGTAAAACATGAACACCAAGTCGATCACGAGGTCGCTGTTGTTCTGGATCGTCGTGGCCATTGTGCTCGGCATCAGCTGCAGCTTCTTCTTTCCAGAGTGGCTCGCCCGCATCTTCATCACATTCAACGGGCTCTTCGCCAATTTCCTGGGCTTCTTCGTCCCGGTCCTCATTTTCGCGCTCATCACTCCCGCGATTGCGGGTCTCGGTCGCGGTGCGGGAAAGTGGCTGGGAATCACCGCCGGTATCGCCTACAGCTCGACCGTGATCTCCGGTCTGATCGCTTGGGGTCTGTCAGCGCTTCTGTATCCGTGGCTGCTCGGCGACCAGTCGCTTGTCACCGATGTCGATGATGTCGACGCCGGCGGGCTCTCCCCCTTCTTCGAGGTGGAGATTCCGCCTCCATTCGAAGTGATGACTGCACTGGTACTCGCGTTCTGCATCGGCTTGGCAATGACGGCGGTCAAATCTGACACCATGTACAAAGTGGCCACGGAGCTTGAGGGCGCCATCATGAAGGTGGTCACCTCGTTCGTGATTCCTCTGTTGCCGCTGTTCATCTTCGGCATTTTCCTGAACCTCGGCATGAACGAGAATATGGGCTCCACGATGGCCGCATTCGGCAAGGTGCTTCTGCTCTCCGTGGTCATGACGATCGTCCTGCTCGTTATTCAGTACCTCATCGCCGGTGCGGTCGCGGGTGTCAACCCGTTCACCGCCCTGCGCAATATGCTGCCGGCCTACTTCACCGCTCTGGGCACGTCCTCGTCCGCCGCGTCCATTCCGGTCACGCTGCGTTCCACGCTGAACAATAAGGTCGACGAGAATGTCGCCGGCTTCGTGGTTCCGCTCTGCGCGACGATCCACCTGTCCGGCTCCATGATGAAGATCGGCCTCTACGCCTTTGCGGTCATTTACATGGGCGGCCTCGATGTCCCGTGGGGTCTCTACCTTGGCTTCATTCTGTTGCTGGGCATCATGATGATCGCCGCGCCTGGTGTCCCCGGCGGCGCCATCATGGCCGCGACCGGCCTGCTCGCATCCATGCTCGGGTTCAATGACGAGATGGTCGCGCTCATGATCGCCGCTTACATCGTCGTCGACTCCTTCGGCACCGCAGCTAACGTCACGGGCGACGGCGCCATCGCGCTGGTGCTCAACCGCTTCGCGTCCGGCAAGATCGAAGGCCACAACGGGGGCGAGAGCAAGGAGCTTGACGACGCCACCGTGGCCTAGTCTTCCTCCCCCTCTCCCCCGCGAGCCCATGTTTCACGTGAAACATGGGCTCTTCTTTATGCTCTTTCCCTTGCCCCCACGTGCTTCCATGGCGGCGCTATCATGTGGCCATGAACGGCAAGCAGATCATGGCAACTATCGGCATTGCGGCTGCATTGGCGGCCGGTGGAGCAGCTGCGGGGTACGCCACCACTGACATCCCTGAGGCGGACGATGTGGCCGTCGAGCAGGGTGTCGCCCCGCAGGTGACTATTGACGATCCGGACGATGTGCTCTCTGCTGAGGATGAGGAGCGCATGATCAAGGATGCCGAGCGCCTCGACACCCCAGCCGTGGTCAAGGATCTCCACTACATGGTCTTCGCCACCAACCACGAGAATATTCTCGACACCGTTGAGGAATACGTCCGCGATACGTACCCAGAGATGATCGGCAACGCGGAAAACGAGGACAACCGTTTTGCCGACGGCACCATGATCATCGGTGTGGGACTCGACCCGCGTCGAGCTTTCGGATATTACGGCGATGATGTGGCCGCGCAGCTGAAGATCGACCACGGTCAGCGTGACTACCTGGTACTCGACGCCATGAAACCGGGCGTCAGCGACAACAATATTCCTGCTGGCCTCTTTGCGGCTGCGAAAACCGCACTGGACACCGAAGCCGCCGCCAACTATTCGGTGGAGGACGCCAAAAGCTCCCGGGGTGACGCGATGTTCGGTCTCGGGTTCGGTGGCTTGGGCTTGGGCACCGCTGGTGCAGTGACCGGGTTCGGTATCTCGAATAGCCGCCGCAAGAAGATCGCTCAGGCGCGCGAGGATTACAACGCCGTGACGACGGAGTACGCATCGCTTGCCGGGCGCCTCAACGAGATCGATATTCGCGCCAATTCCGTCTCCTCGGCATTCGCCGATGCGGAGCTGCGTAAGCAGTGGGGCGAGGTGCGCGACACCTTCTTCGGTTATCACGAGGCGGTCAGCGGTGCTGGCGGCATTGGCGATATCAAGATCGACGACGACAAGGAGGCACTGCGCAACCACAAGAAACTCCGCAAGGCAGCCGAGTCTGTCGAGCACGTCTCCAATGCCGAGGACAATATCAACCGGCTCTTCGAGATCGAGCAGGGCGATGCCGCGTCTCGCCGCACAGCGCTGACCGACCTCCGCGAGGACGTCATCATCGCCAGGCAGAAGGTCAAAGATGGGCAGCTGAAGCGCGACCTCGAGCAGCTCGGCCACCGTATCGACAAGCTCGACCACAATCCGGGATCTGCAACGTTCGTCGACGACTTCGTGCGCATCCTCGGTGACTACCGCCTGCTTCTGGACCAAGTGAAGAAGCGCGAATTCTCTGACGTCAAGGAATACGAGCCACTGCGCAAGCCCGCTATCTACGACAGCGGCTACAACTACTACGGCTACGTGCCCTTCGTCGTCATGGACAGCTGGCACACGAGCAATGTGGAGACCCACCAATCGCAGACCTCGAGCGGCGGCACATCCGCCGGCGTTGCCTCCTCCGGCTTCTCCGCTGCGGGAAGCTCCTCGTCGTTTTAGTTTCGGACTAGAATTGAGTCATGGTCTCGGTTCTTTATGCCAGCTACTACGGCTCGACGAAGCAGTACGCTGACGCACTCGCTGCACGCTTCGGCGTGAGCGCGCAAGAGATCGGCGACAACAGTGCATCGCTTATCGACGGCTCTAGTGCCGACCCCGTTGTCATCCTTTCCCCCATTCACGGGCCGGCCCATCCAGGTGTGAAGCTCATCAAGCGGCTTTCGGAAGCCGTGGTGAAAGGCCGACCCATCGCTCTCGCCACCGTCGGCATGACCCTCGAGCACGTCGCCTACGACCAGGATCCGGTCGGCAAGCTCCTGGGCGATCGCGCGAACCACATTGACCGGTTCTACTTGCCCGGACGGCTGAACTATTCCGAGCTGAGCCGCAAGCACCGGGGCATGATGAAAAGCGTTGTATGGGGACTCAAAATAACGGGCGCGAAGGGCGAGAACGAGAAAATGATGGTCGACACGTTCGGCCAGTACGTGGACCGAGTCGACTTCAAGAAACTCGCACCTATTGCGGAGTGGGTGGGCAACAACACATAGTCTCCGGCGGGGATCGGGGTAGCGTAGAGGCATGAGCACCAAAATCTTCTATGCCACCCTCTACGGATCCAACAAGCAGTACGCCGACGTACTCGCGGAGCGGCTTGGAGTCGAGGCCCACGAAATCGACGAGCAGAGTGCAGAGCTTATCGACGCCTCCTCCAACGACCCCATCGTCGTCTTCTCCCCCGTCCACGGCTCTTTCATCCGCGGCGCGAAATTCCTGAATGAGCTGGGCGCGGACGTCGTCGAGAACCGCAAAGTGTGCCTGGCGGCAGTCGGCATGGCACTCGATGGCGTCAATGCGGAGCTCGACCAGGCAGGCAATATCCTCGGCGACCTGGCCGACCAGGTGAAGCGCGTGTACCTTCCCGGTCGTATCAATTACTCCGAACTTGAGCCTGAGCACTACGCCATCCTCGAGTCCCGCATCGACAAGTTCAGGGAGAAGGACGAACCGTCGGCGAATGAGCAGATGCTGATCGACACCTTCGGCGAAGGAATCGACCGCGTTGATCTGAACCGGCTCGACGAGATCGTGGAGTGGCTCGAGGGCTAAATCTCGCCTCCTCCCCCATCACGTGTTTCACGTGAAACAACCGCGGCCCACCGAAAGTTTGGTGGGCCCCACGTTTGGCTCGTTGGCTTTGAAACTGGTCCTGCAGAAGACCGCGAGGCCAACTACTACACTGTTTAACCATGACTAGCGCTACTGGACCGGCGTTCCGCTACTCGGCGGGCATTGCCAACGAGATTGAACAGAAATGGCAGAAGTACTGGATCGATAACGGGACGTTCAACGCCCCGAACCCCGTTGGCCCTCTAGCGCCTGAATCGGATGCGAAGGAGCTGCCGGCGGACAAGCTCAACGTCCAGGACATGTTCCCCTACCCTTCCGGGGCGGGCCTGCACGTGGGGCACCCGCTGGGCTACATCGCCACGGATGTCTTCGCGCGCTATAACCGAATGCTGGGCAAGAATGTTCTGCACACGCTCGGCTACGACGCCTTCGGTCTGCCGGCTGAGCAGTACGCCATCCAGACGGGCACGCACCCGCGGACGACGACGATGGCGAATATCGAGAATATGACTCGCCAGCTCGACGCACTGGGGCTCGGGCACGACCGCCGTCGCTCTGTCGCGACGACCGACCCGGAGTTCTACCGCTGGACGCAGTGGATCTTCCTGCAGATCTTCAATTCCTGGTTCGACGAGGAGCAGCAGAAGGCACGTCCGATTGCGGAGCTTATCGACGAGCTCGAGGCCGGCAAGCGCACCACCAAGGACGGCCGTGTGTACGCCGAGCTCGATCCGGCGGAGCAGCAGAAGGCTATCGACGAGTTTCGCCTCGTCTACCTCTCCGACTCCATGGTCAACTGGTGCCCAGGCCTGGGCACGGTGCTGGCCAACGAGGAGGTCACCGCCGAGGGCCGTTCTGAGCGCGGCAACTACCCCGTGTTCCGTAAGCGTCTGCGCCAGTGGATGATGCGCATCACCGCGTACTCGGACCGCTTGTTGGATGACCTCGAGGTGTTGGATTGGCCCGACAAGGTCAAGGCTATGCAGCGCAACTGGATCGGCCGGTCCCGCGGTGCGGAGGTGTCCTTCCAGTCGGATGCCGGTCCGATTGACGTGTTCACCACGCGCCCAGACACCCTGTTCGGCGCCACATACATGGTCCTCGCGCCGGAGCACGAGCTGGTGGAGAAGCTGGTGGCGGATGCCTACCCGGCGGACGTCGATAAGCGATGGACCTATGGCGAAGCAACGCCGCAGGCTGCTGTGGACGCGTACAAGCGCGCGATCGCGGCGAAATCTGATGTTGAGCGCCAGGAGAACAAGGAGAAGACCGGTGTTTTCTTGGGTGCATATGCCACGAATCCGGTGAACGGCAAGCAGGTGCCCGTCTTCATCGCGGATTATGTTTTGACTGGTTACGGCACTGGCGCGATCATGGCGGTGCCGGCGCACGACGAGCGCGATTATGAATTCGCGAATGTCTTCGGGCTGCCGATCGTTCCGGTGCTGGATGGTGGCAACATCGATGAGGCGGCGTTCACGGAGGACGGACCGCACATCAACTCTGCGAATGACCGCGGTCTGGACCTGAACGGATTGGGCAAGGACGAGTCGATCGAGAAAGCCATTGCGTGGCTGGTCGCCGAAGGTGCTGGTGAGGAGCGGATTCAGTACAAGCTCCGCGATTGGCTGTTCGCGCGTCAGCGTTATTGGGGCGAGCCATTCCCGATCGTCTACGACGAAAACGGCGTTGCCCACGCGCTGCCGGAGTCAATGCTGCCGGTCGAGCTGCCGGATGTGGAGGACTACAACCCAGTCTCCTTCGACCCGGACGACGCTGATTCGGAGCCCTCTCCCCCGCTGGCGAAGGCCACGGAGTGGGTGAATGTGACGCTCGATCTCGGCGACGGCGACAAGCAGTACACCCGCGACACGAACGTGATGCCGCAGTGGGCGGGTTCGTCCTGGTACCAGCTGCGCTACATCGACCCGACGAATGCGGAGAAATTCTGCGATATCGAAAATGAGCGGTACTGGACCGGCCCGCAGCCGGAGAAGCACGGCGCGAATGACCCGGGCGGTGTCGACCTTTATGTCGGTGGTGTCGAGCACGCGGTGCTGCACTTGCTGTACGCGCGCTTTTGGCACAAGGTGCTCTTCGACCTGGGCTTTGTGAGCTCGAAGGAGCCGTACCGACGCCTCTACAACCAGGGGTATATCCAGGCTTATGCCTACACGGATTCCCGTGGCGTGTACGTCCCGGCCGCCGAGGTCGAAGAGAAGGACGGGAAGTTCTTCCACAACGGTAAAGAGGTCAAGCAAGAGTACGGCAAGATGGGCAAGTCCCTGAAGAATGCCGTGGCTCCGGATGACATCGCGCAGGAATTCGGTGCCGATACGCTGCGCGTGTACGAGATGTCGATGGGTCCGCTGGATACGTCGCGTCCGTGGGCCACGAAGGATGTCGTGGGCGCGCACCGCTTCCTGCAGCGCCTGTGGCGCTTGATCGTCAACGAGGAGACCGGCGAGGTCACCGTCAGCGATGAGCCGATGAGTGACGAGGATGCGAAGCAGCTCCACCGCACAATCGCGGGCGTGCGCGACGATTACGAGCACCTCCGCGATAACACGGTGGTCGCCAAACTCATTGAGTACGTCAACTATCTGACGAAGGCGCGCGAGCAGAAGAACGGCGGCAATGTTTCACGTGAAACAGTCGAACCGCTCGTCCAGATGGTCTCCCCCGTCGCCCCGCACATTGCGGAAGAGCTGTGGGCACGACTCGGACACGAGGGCACGATCACGTTCGAGCCGTTCCCGACCTTCGATGAGAGCTTGCTTGTCGACGACACCGTCGAGATCCCTGTGCAGATCAACGGCAAGGTGCGGGCGCGCATCGATGTTCCGGCGGAGGCAGCGAAGGACGAGATCGAGAGCATCGCGCTTGCCGACGAGCGCGTGGCAGGTTTGATCGAAGGAAAGAACCTGGTCAAGACCATCGTGGTGCCCGGCCGCATGGTGAACCTGGTGGTGAAATAAAAGAATGCGGGCGAAGCAGCGCGTGACCCGAGGCGCGGCCGTCGGTGCGCTACTCGCCTATTCAGGAGTGATCGTCTCATTGACGATGCTGAAGCAGTTCTTCCGCATCGGCTATTTGTGGGACCCGGCGAAGCAGCCCTTCGTCGGTCACTCATTCATCCCCTTCCATGAGGTTTTCACCGCATCTTCATGGTTCGCCCCATTGTTCGGGTATGGCGGAAATCTAGCGTTCTTCATTCCGATCGGGTTGCTGCTGTATGTGATTACCGACCGGGTGAAGTGGGCGACGATTATCGGTGGAGCATTCAGCCTGGCGATCGAAGCAACGCAGTTCTTCGCGCAGCTCGGCTACACCGATGTGGATGACTTCATCATGAACACCCTCGGTGCATTCGTGGGAGCGACGATTGCCCGGTGGTGCGGGCCGAAATTCCATCGCGTGTGGGTTGGGCTCACGTTCATTGCCGTAGCGGTGTTCATCGGCCTCGTTCTCGCTGGTGACAGTCTTGGGGATCCGAGCAAGGTGAAGGAGCTCTAGGGCAGCTCTAGACTGTGGGCTATGAGCGAACGTGGCTGGTTTACCCGCACAGTGTTCCCCACTGGAGACGAACCCGACCCGCGGTTCACCCTCGCTAATGAGCGGACATTCCTGGCGTGGACGCGCACGGCGCTTGCTTTTCTCGCGGGCGGAATCGCGCTCGAGGCTTTCGCTTTTCCCGATTTCGATGAAGCATGGCGTGGAGTCGCGGCCATCACTCTGATTCTCGTGGGCATGGCCATTGCGCTCGGTGCGGCAGTTCGGTGGATTCGTATTGAACGCTCGCTACGTCATGAGCGCCCGTTACCGGCCCCGGCGATCGTCCCGGTGCTGGGGTTGGGCATCGGCTTGGCTAGCGTCATCGTCCTGATCGCATTCTTCTAGACGCTAAAGGACGGGGGGTGACATAAGAGATGGGGACGACCAATATTCCCGTATCGGATGCCGGACTGCAGCCGGAAAGGACGGCGCTCGCCTGGACGCGCACGGCGCTAGCGATGATGGTGTGCTCGCTGACGCTGCTGCGCTGGTCGGATAATTATTCCGCTTTGGTGTTCGGAGCGATCGGATTGCTGGCGGTGCTCTCTCTACTGATCATCGGGCGCAATCGTGCAGAGTACAGAGCGGAAGCTCAAGGGATCAGCGACGAGCAGCTCGATGCGAATGTATTCGGCGTGTTCGGGATTACTTTAGGAATGGCAGTGCTCGGCGGACTGGGCTTGTACCTCGTGGTGGCGGGCTAGTCCAAGTCCAAAAGGATGGAGAGCACTCCCCTACCGGGCTCGGTGAGCACTGGGTCAGTGGTGGTGGAGGCGGGTTCGTAAATGCCGAGTGCAATGAGCAAATTCACCGTGAAAGACGGGTCTTTCGGTGGGGTGAGAAAGACTGGCGGGATGCCCAAGCCGGCCTTATTCGCAGCCCACGTGAGGACCTGTTCACCGTCGTCATCGTGCTTTATGGCGCAGAAGCGGTAGAACTCTTCCTCGAACATATAAAGCACTGCTTCAGGGCTTGTGGCCAAGTCAAGAGCATCTTCATTGGCCTCGAGCATCCCGTCATTGGTGTCGAGCAGCTCGGCGAACTGAAGGAATGTTCGCAGGGCACCGAGGGCGGGGACGGCTTCTTCGCGGTGGTTGCCGGGAGCGACATTGAGGCTCAAAGCGTCGGAAAGCGAGCGCACGTCTGGTGAGCGCAACTTGCCGCGGGCTGTGAGGCGCACTGGTTCTTCGCAGTGGTAGATGAACGTCCGGATATTCGCGACGATGCGGGTGAACGGGTAGAGAGTATCTTCCAATATTTCCGGGGTGTGCTCGGAGAAGAATTCCGAAAGCGCAGCGATCAACGTCGGATTGCGCTCGGGATTCGGGTCGAGCGACAAGATCTGCTGCAGGTCAGGACGCTCATCCATGAAGGAATCAAATTCGTTCGACATCTCCGGTGCGCTAGGAGTGTCAGAGAAATCATCCGTGGCATCGAGAAAGAGGTTCTCCGCGGTGAAAGCGATGCGCTCTGCAACAGTCGTGTGGTCTGCTTGGGAAAGGCGCTGGATGAGGCGCTCGGGGCTCATCACCGGCATGAAACTCAACAGCAGCGGGGAGACCTTGATGTCGGGGCTCAGACCAGCGGACAGGCGGCGGGCTTCGGTATGAAAGGCCGACATGAGTTCTGGGCCGCCGCACGGCTCGATGACGTCGGGCCCCTGGACGTCGATAAGCATTGGCGAAGGAGTGTCAACGTCCGTGATGCCGAGGATCTCGAGCTTGATATTCCAGTTCGCGGACGTGTCGTAGACGTACGTGACTGAGTCCATGTCGCCGAGCGTGACATCGGCTTCATCGAGCTCGCCGTCGCTCGGATTCGGTGAATACAGAACCGGTTCCCCATCGCTGGTGCCCATATAGAGGTGCGTAGCCATGCCGGAAAATCCGAAGGCGGCGTCGATGACGGGGGCGAATTCCCCGAGATGGACGTCGTCTTCGACATTGATCAGCCGCGAGATTTCCGGGCGTGATCCTTCGAGAGACATGAGCAGCGTGAGGATCATGGTTGTCAGCTTACGGCCCTATGAAACCGATTGCGGGGTGAAAACAGTGGACGATGTCCACTTCAGTCGACAATGCCGCCGAGGAGGACCGCCAGGGCTGGTTCATCGCCGGCGTTGATGATGTGGAGGGTCTTGACGCCTTTCTGGGTAAAACCAACAGTCTCAGGCGCCAAGGAAATATCTTCGAGGTACACGTCCCCGGTGATATTCAAGACCGCGTGCGCGTAGTCCTGATCGACGACGAAGACGAATTCCTCGTGGGGGAGGATGCGCAATTCGGCGGCGATGACATCAGCGCCGAGATCAACCGGGCCCGTTTGCCCGAAGATGGATCCGGCGAAGACGCGCGCCTCACCGGCGTCGGAAGTATTGAAGCCAGTGAGGGTGAACGAGTCCGGAATCTCCCGCTTAGAAGCTGGGATGTCACCACTATTGCCAGCGTCAAGGCTTAGGAGCACGCTGCGGCGCTCGGTGTTCTCTGCCCCGTGATAAAGCACTCCCGCATTCTCGCTATCGGAGAACTCCCATGTGATGGCGGTGGCACCGTCAGCGGGAAGAGTGCCGATGGAATGCCACGCACCCGGGCCGGTGTGCGGTTCGATGGGGAGCGGGCGGACATCAACGTCGGCCGCACCGGGGCGACGTTCCTGCGGGGTGGTCATGAGCCAAAGGCTACATGAGCTAGCGCAGGAGCGGGCGGGCGCGCAGGCTCAGCTCAGCGGAAGCGAGCGCACCCAGCACGGCGGTGACGAGGAGGGTGCCCGGGAGGAAACCGGCATCCACGGGCAGTGAGCCGAGGGCGGAGCCGCTGGCAATTCCGACCTGGAATGTCACCACATAGATCGACGATGCGCGGTTCTGATTCGCATTGCCTGCGAAGAGGAAGACGGTCGTGGCCACGGTGGGAAGACCGCCACCGGCAAGGCCGAGGGAGGCGACGACGAGAACAGCGAGAATGAAGCCAGCAACATAGGAGCCGCTGCTGACGGCCAGAGCGAGCGCGCCAATGAGGCCAGCAAGAACAATCAAGCCAGTGCCGACGATATTCATGCGGATCATGCGCCGGTCCGCGCGACGGCCCGCGGAGATCACACCGGCGATGCCGAACAGGCCGTAGGCGGCCAGACCGATAGCGACGAATTGCATTCCAGCAGTGTGCTGCAAAAACAGGCCCAGATAGGTGTAGGTGCAGAACAGTGCCGTAATGACTAGCGCCAAATAGACCACCAGCGCCGGTAGGGCTGAGCGCTTCTGCTCCCCTGCTGGCTTACCGGCGGGCGGAATCGCGGGCATCGAAGGCAGGAAGAAGAACAACAGCGTGAATGCGAGCACGACAAAAGCCCCGAGAATCCACGTGGCGATGCGCCAGCCGAAAACGCCGCCGAGCATCGTTGTCAGCGGCGAGCCAACCACGAGCGCCATCGTCGAGCCCAATGAGACGACGGCGACGCCCTTGCCGGTCATGCCCGCAGGAGCGAGACGTGCAGCCATTGGGTTGACCAAGGACCAGAACAGACCGTGGGTCAACGCGGCACAGACACGGCCGATCACCAGCACCCAATAGGTTGAAGCGGTCGCCTGCAACACGATGCCGCCGAGCAGAAAAATCAGCGTGGCCATGAACACTGGCTTGCGGTCCAACCGCCGGGTGACCTCCATCAGGGGGATCGTGACCACCGCGACGATCGAGGCGTACACCGTCATGAGCAAGCCCACCTGGCCCTCACTCACACCGAGGTCTCGAGCCATCGGGGTGATCAGACCGACGGCGAACATTTCAAATGTCACGTACACGAACGCCGCAAAGCCCATGGCGGACAGCGGCAGGTACGGGAATGCTGCTTTCGGGGTGGTAGTCACACCGTGTCACGCTAAACGTTTTCTATTCAAATGTCCCACTTGGGTGGTAAAACATTTAAGGATTAGCAGAAATACGGAGAGACGATGCCCTACCAACCCGCCCCATGGACGTCGAAGCACACGGGCCAGACCTACCCGACGATCACGCAGTACGACCAGAAACACCTCATTCTCATGGTCTTTTTCATCATGCTGTGCGGCATCCTCGTCGTGGCGGTCAAGCGGCTCCCGGGTTCCGTGATCAAAGCGTCGCGCAAGGTTGCGGGCGCGATCATGGGGATCATCTCGGTGGCATATTTCCTGTGGGTGCTCAACCCGAAGCGTCTGGTGTGGGATGAGACGGCACCGTTCCACGTCACTGATGCGCTGCGTCTGATCACCCCGCTCGCGCTCGGAACCGGAAATCCGACGGCGACGGCGATCAGCTACTACTGGGGCCTCTTCCTCAACCCGATGGCGCTGTTCTTCCCGGACATGGCATTCGTGCAGGACAATAAAGTGCTGCAGGAGGTCGCGTACTGGTACTTCCACATGGCGGCCAGCGTCGTGCCGGTCGTGCTGACCTTCGGGCTGGGCTACCGCCCGAGCTGGAAAGACTGGCGCATGATCACGGGCGTGACGCTCGCCTGGGGTGCGTTCGCGGCGACGATGAATAAGTTCACCGGCGGCAACTACATGTTTGTCGCCGACCACCCGCGCGGCTGGTCTCCGCTGCAGCTTTTCGGGCGGTGGCCGTGGTACCTGGCCATCGTGGGACCGGGCGTGATCGGGGTCTTCGCGCTGCTTACCGCTGTGTGGAAGCTGCCGGCAGACCGCTGAACTGGTGCAGCTTCGCCGTCGCGGCAGGCACGGCTTGCGCGATGGCTAAGGCGCGGGCCGGTGCCTTGCCGAATTCGGTCTGCGCGGCAAGAGCGCTGGCTACAGCGTGAATGACAACGGGCTGAGTATCCAACAGGAAGGCATCGTTTCCCCAGCGTGCAGCCGCGTTAGCAAGGTGTGCGCCGGTGATTCCGGAGAGCACGTCGCCGGAGCCGGGAGTCGCCGCCCACGAGGTTCCAGCATCGATGACGGAGTCCGTGGATTCATGGCGGGGGTTGGAGATGATCGTGGAGCGCCCCTTGCGCAGCACGATGCAGTTCAGGGATTCGGCCAGGGCGCGGGTCTCGGCTAAGCGGTCTGCGGGAGAGATTCCTTCCGCGTTGCGCAGCCGGACGAATTCGCCGTCGTGAGGGGTCAGCACGGTCTGGGCGGCGCGGCCGCGGAGGAGCTCGCGCAATTCGGGGTCGAGGGAGATCAGGGTGAGGCCGTCGGCGTCGATAAGCAATGGCTCCTCGCAGCCGAGCAAGTACGCGAGTTCGCTGCGCGCCGTGCTGTCGGTGCCCGTGCCAGGGCCGAAGACCCACGCTTGGACGCGGCCGACATCTTCGAGCTTTCGCGTGACGACGACCTCCGGTAGTGCCCGAACCACCTCATCCGCCTGGGGCCCGGCGTAGCGGACCATTGACGGGGAGGCATGAACGGCGCCGGCGGCGGTGAGGATTGCCGCGCCAGGATATGTGTCGCTGCCTGCGCGGATGCCCACGACACCACCGCTGTATTTGTCGTCGTGGAAGCGCGGCTCCATGCTGGGCACATTGGTCGCGGTCAGCGGTGTGAGGCTGTCCGGCCACTGGTGGTCGCCCGGAACTGCGCGGTGGAGCACTGCGGCTGCGTCGAAGGGCGAGAGGTTATCGCTGATGGACTGGCCGTCGGCGAGGTGCGGGTCAGCGAGCAGCTGGATGCCGCATTCGGGGGCCAGGCCATGGGCTACCCGCCAGCCCCCAAAAGTGACTGTGGCGTCGGCGGTGACGTGGAACTCGCCTGTTTCGCCCGTGTTTGCGTCGATGCCGGAAGGCACGTCGACGGCGAGCACGTGCGCGTACCAGTCGGCGAGTCCCTGGATGACGCGGCCGGTCTGCTCGTCGAGGCTGCCGGCGCCCCCAAGACCGGTGAGACCGTCAATAGCGAAGCGGTATTCGCGCACGCCGTCGGGCAATTCTGTGAGCACCGTGCCGCCGACGTTGCGGAAGGCTTCCAGTGCCGGTTCGTGGGCGCTTCCCCACGCCAGCCACGCATTGACGGTGTGGCCGGCTAGGGCGAGCTCAGCACCGGCGTAGAGTGCGTCGCCGCCGTTTCCACCTTTGCCGACCAACAGGAGTGTCTTCCGGTGTTGCCGCAGGTCCGCCAAGGGGTCGGGCCAGGCGAGCATCGCCTCGGCGGCTTCGAAAACGGCGTGAGCTGCGGATTTCATTAGCTCATCGGTGCTGACCTGCGCATCCAGCAGAGGTTTTTCGGCTGCGCGGATTTGTTCGGCTGTGTACGCGTAAACCATGCTGCCCACGGTAGCGGGACAAGCTGTGAGCTACTGGATGATGCGCTTCTGACGTGCCGCGGCGATGGCGGCAGTGCGGTTATCCACGCCGAGCTTGCTGTAGATGTGCACCAGGTGAGTCTTCACCGTCGCAGCGGAGATGAACAGCTGCGTGGCGATGTCCCGGTTGGACGCTCCGGTGGCCAGGGCTTCGAGGATCTCAATCTCGCGGGCGCTCAACGCCACATCGGGGCGCGTGAGACGCTCGGCCAACACATTCGCCACCTGCGGGGACAAGGTGCGCTCCCCCTTCGCGGCGGCGAGCACCGCGGCGCGCAGGTCCTCTTCCGGTGCGTCTTTGAGCACGTAGCCCAGCGCTCCAGCCTCCATCGCACCGACGACATCGGCCTGGGTGTCGTAGGTGGTCAGGATTAGTACGGGCGGGCCGCCGGCGGCCCTGAGTTTTTGAGCCACTTCGATGCCGGTCATGGTCGGCATTTGGATATCGGTGACGACCACATCGACGTCAGCGGGAAGATCGTCAATGGCGGTGCCGTCGGAGCCCTGGGCGACGACCTCGATCTGACCGTCGCTCTCCAGCACGGCGGTAAGGCCGGCGCGGACGACGGGGTGGTCGTCGATAAGCATGATGCGGACCATTAGCCCTCCAGTGGGATTCGTGCCGCGAGCACGGTGCCGCGCGGCGAGCTTTCCAATTCGAGCGTGCCCCCGACCTCGGCGACGCGGGCTCGCAGGCCGGTCAGGCCGTGACCTTCGGGGCGCTTGACCCCCTCACCGTCGTCGAACACATCCACGGTGGCGACATTACCGAGTTTCTCCACAGTGACCACCGCCTTGCCGGCATGCGAATGGCGCACGATATTGCTCACGCCCTCGCGCACGACGCGTTCCACGACATCCGCGGCCTCGCCCGTGATCTGGTCCGCGCCGGGCGCGACGAGGGTGAGGTCAAGCAGGGACTCGATCGCCTTTTGCCGATTGCGTGCCGACGCCGCGACCGCCTCCAGTCGCTCGCTCAGCGGGGCCGCTTCAGGTGAGTTCGCGGCGACGAAACGCCGGGCCTCCGACAAATTCTCGCTGGCGGTCTCCACGATCGTGCCGAGGATCTCCTGCGCCTTGTCTTTGCGCGCCGGGTCCCCGGACTCGAGGTGCCCGGTGGCGACCCGGCCGAAAAGAACAATGCTGCTCAAGCCCTGCGCCATCGTGTCGTGGACCTCGCGGGCCAGGCGCGTGCGCTCCTGGAGCGCGCCAGCTTGGTACTGGCTTTCGGCGAGCTCCATCTGCGTAGCCTCGAGCCGCGCGGCAGTGAGCTTGTAGTGTTCCGCCTCCGCGCGCAGCGCCTGGTACGCGAAGCTGGCAACCACGGCGACGAGGGTGCCGATGGTCGGGCCGATGATGCCCCCGATGCCCGTCTCCGGCGCCATGACCGCGACAGTGAACGCCCCCGCTGCGAGCGACGCGGCGATTCCGACCGGTGCGGGCAAGAGGTAGCAGGCGAGCATGACCAGTGGAAACTCGAGCCAGGCGAAGTCCGGAGAGGCCCACACCAACGCCACCCACAACGCGGCGATGACGGCCAGCCACGACGCACCGGCACCCGTGCGGATCTTCCGTCCGCGGTGGTGCATGACCGTTCCCGCGAGATACAGCGCCGAAAAGAGTGCCACCAGGCACACGGTCAGCGCCGGAACCCGCGAGTGCTGAACGCCGATGAGGCCCACGACGAGCAGCACCGCGACGAGCACGTGCAGGCTCACGCGGAGGAAAGCGAGGACATTGTTGGTGGTTTTCACAATTACTCACCGTATATCTCGAATCAACCGATCGGTTGACTGCTAAATCACCCGCTCACCCGATGTGGGATGACCTGCACAGACGCCAGAATTGAGTCATGTTTGTTGCACTGAGAGATTTACTGAATGCCAAAGGGCGCTTCGGCCTGATCGCCGGCGTGGTCGCTCTCGTGACGTTCCTCGTGGTCATGCTCACCGGCCTCACCGCCGGCCTGGGCAAGCAGAACACTTCTGCTCTCGAGGCCCTCGACCCCGCCGCCGTGACGTTCGACGACGCCGACAACCAGTCCTACACCACCTCCCGCATCGCGAAAGCCGATGAGGGGACCACCCCGCTGGGCACCGGCCAGACGTTGATGTCCCGCGACGACGGCTCGGAGGAATCCGTCGCCATCCTGGGTCTGCCGTCCGGCACCGAGCTGCCCGGCGGCCAGGTCTTGGAGGATCACGCGATCGCGTCCGAGGGGCTCGAGCTTTTCGACGGCGAGTCCATCACTGTCGGCGGCGCCCCCGTCACGGTGAGCGAGCAGGCCGAAGATCTGTACTTCGCCCACTCCCCCGTCCTGTGGGTTCCGACCGAGACCTGGCAGGCCGCCATGCACACCGAGGCAGTGGGCACGGTCGAGCTTTCCGATAATGAAGACACCGCACCGGAGGGTTCCGTCTCCCTGAAGGACTCCTTCCAGGCTCTTCCCGCCTACTCATCTGAGCAGGGCTCCCTGAAGATGATCCAGGGCTTCCTCTACCTCATCTCCGCGCTGGTCACCGTCGCCTTCCTGAGCGTGTGGACCGCGCAGCGCACCCGTGACCTGTCCATTCTCAAGGCCATCGGCGCATCCAACGGCTACCTGCTCAAGGACAGCATCGGTCAGGCCGCGCTCATTCTCGCGCTCGGCGCCCTGATCGGCACCGCCGCTGCTGCCGGCTTGGGCCTGCTGGCTTCCCAGATCGCACCGTTCGTTCTGAGCCCCGCCAGCGTGATCCTTCCGGCACTGGCCATCTGGATCCTCGGCATGGGCGGCGCCGCACTGGCCACCCGTTCGATCTCCCGCGTTGACCCGCAACTCGCACTTGGAGGTGCAGCTTAAATGACGACCGTAACCAAGAACCGCACCACGACCCAGTCCACCACCGGCGCAGCTCCGGCACTGTCGATGACAGATGTCACCGTCACCTTCCCGGACGGCGACGGCCGCATCACCGCACTGGACAACGCCACTCTGCAGGCTGACCCGTGCACCGTCACCTTCGTCGTCGGCCAATCCGGCTCCGGCAAGTCCACCCTGCTGTCCGCGGCCGCAGGCCTGCTCACCCCAGACTCCGGCACTGTCGAGGTCGCTGGTCAGCCGATCAGCGACGAGATCCGCCTCAACCACATCGGCATGGTCTTCCAGCAGCCGAACCTCATCGCCTCGCTGACCGTGCGCGACCAGCTGCTGGTCACCGAGCACATCCGTGGCGTGCGCGGCAAGAAACTGCGCGCCAAGAAGTCCCATGCGGACGACCTGCTCGAACTCGTCGGACTCGAGGGCCTCGGCGACCGCCGCATGCAGCAGCTTTCCGGTGGCCAGCGCCAGCGCGTCGGCATTGCCCGCGCTCTGATGGGCGAGCCGAGCCTCCTGCTTGCCGACGAGCCCACCGCCGCCCTAGACACCAACCGTTCCCAGGAGATCATCGCGCTGCTGCGCAACGTCACCGAGGAACTCGGCCCGGCCTGCCTCATCGTCACCCACGAGACCGAGCTGATCGAGCACGGCGACCGCGTCATCGAGGTCAGCGACGGTCATGTCACCGAGGGCTAGGCGGGCGCGCTAGGCGTTGTTCGGTGAGTCCAGTGGATTCTCCCAGGATCACTGTGCGTTTTCCTCGCGGTCCAGGATGTCAAGGACTTCGCCAATGTTTGTGCAGTCCACTTTCATTCCCATTGGGTAGGTGACCTGCACAAATTCGTCACGCTTTGGGGGCTGTTTCAGGCCAGCTCGAGCGAGGCCATGCGGAGTCCCTTCTTCCGCAATAACCGTAGGGGCGCCCGCCCGCGCTGTCATTGGGGAGAATTCCCCACGACGGAGCGGGACTAGAGCGTCACCCCGCTGAGACGAACATCGATGAGTTCATTGAGGACGCCATCGGCTTCTTGAGCGAGTGCGTCGTTTCCGTCAGGCTGCGCCCACTCGGCAAACTCGATCGGAATGTTCTCAAGAATTGCTTGGCGGGCGTGGCCGTCCGGCCCGTCCTCGACGAGTTCCTTGACGACCTCGGGACGACGCTCCACCCACTCAGCCAACCGACGATCGAGTTCGGGAATCCAGGCTGACCACGGCTCGGACTTCGCGAGTTCAGCAAGTCGCCCCGTCAATGGCGCCTCGGTGTTGAGCTTCGGATGCACCGTCGAACTCTCACGCGGCAGCCAGTCAGGCCAGTGCTGCTCGTCTCGCGGATACCATCCGCCCTTCATTTCATCGCGCCACGTGTCGTCGCTCGGCCGGATATCTGCAGCCGACGCCGGCGGCTCGAACGGCGCTCCGGGATGATCGCCCCAGTACGCACGCGTCGAATGCTCGCGTGTAAAGGTCATGCTGTGGCCGTCAAACTCACCCTGCAACAGAATCCACGCCCCCTTGCCGGGCCCCGATTCACGCCACCGAGCCTTGCTCGCAGCGCTCCGAAGCGCGGGCTTCACACGCTCCTGATGTTCGGTGCCGTCCGCGTCTGTCCACCATTGACGGCTCCAGACGACCGAGTTGCAGAGCGACAAGACACATCGCGCGGAGCTCGCCTCTGCTGGCAACGCTTCACGCCACAGTTCAGCAAACACGGCGTCATTGGCGCGCGGATCCTCGTTGACGTCCACATCGTTTACGCTATCACCTGTGGTGACGCAGCTCAATGGCCATTTTATGGCGGACGGCTACTGGCACTCGGGGCACCAGTACAGCTTTCGGCCCTCGAGCACCTTCGTCTCGATGGGGGTGCCGCACACATAGCAGGGGTCGGTGGCGCGGCGGTAGACGTAGACTTCGCCGCCGTGATCGTCCTTACGGGGTGGGCGGTCCATCGCCTCGGGCGTGTGCTCGGGGCGGACGGTGTCGATGCGGCCGTGGTCGACGCCGTAAGCCATCAACTCGGCCAGGTCGGTCCAGATCGCGTCGAATTGCGCGCGGTCGAGCTGGTTGCCGGGCAGAGCGGGGTCGATCCCCTGCCGGAACAGCACCTCCGCGCGGTAGATATTGCCCACCCCGGCAAAGAGCTTCTGGTCCATCAGCATCGAACCGATGGTGCGTTTCGAACGGTGGACGCGTTCCCACAGGGCCTCAGGCGGGTCCAGCTCGACGATCGGATCGAAGCCGGACTTATCGACGATCGCAGCTGCCTCCCCCGGCGTCATCAGCTCGCATTTCTGCGGGCCGCGCAGGTTGGCGGCTGTCTCTCCGTTGGAGATGTGCAGACGCATCTGGCCCCACTCGTCGGCGGCGGGCTCGAAGCGCAAAGATCCGATCAGCCCGAGGTGGATATAGATCGTGTGCTCGGGTGCGTCCTGTTCGTGCCCGAAGGAGATGAACAGGTGCTTGCCGTGGGCGGAGGCTTCGAGGAGACGCGTGCCGTCGATAAGCGATGCTTCTGTTGCGAATCTCCCCTGCGGGCTGGTCACCTCCACCGGGCCCGAGCGGAAGTCCGCGTTGAGCGTGCGGGCGAGGCGGTGGAGAACGTGACCTTCAGGCATTCCTCCAGGTTACAGGGGATGTTTTACTTGGGCTCGACCGGGTTCTCGGAGACGACGACACCGTCGGAATCGGCGTAGACGTACTCGCCCGGCACGAAGTCGATGCCGCCCAAACGCAGGACGATATTCTCCTTGCCCACGCCGTCCTTCGCGGACTTGCGCGGGTTGGAGCCCAGCGCCTTGCAGCCGAAGTTCATCTTGGCCACCTCGGCCGAATCGCGGATCGGGCCGTTGATGATCACGCCGGCCCAGCCGTTCTTCACGCCCGCTTCTGCGATCATGTCGCCCATGAGCGCGGTGTGCATGCTGGCGTGGCCGTCGACGACGAGCACCTTGCCCTCGCCCGGCGAGTTCAGCGTCTTCTTCACAAGGCCGTTGTCCTGGAAGCAGGAAATGGTGTGGATCTCGCCGCAGAAATCGACGGTGCCGCCGAAATTGCGGAACTGGATATCGCAGCTGCGCACCTCCGTGTCGTGGATATCGGCGATGTCGGCGGTGGGGATGAACTGAATGTCGGCCATGAGGGTGCTCTTTCGGTTCTACGGTGGTTGACGAGTTCCGAGTTTACGCACTAGAACTAGGGCGAGTTAGTCGAATTCGCGCCCTATTTGATGGATGGGCTGGCCGTTTAGCGCCACGCTGCGCGCATTATTTCTTCATCGGAGAGATCAGCGTGGACACGGGCGGTGCGGGCAGAATCTTCCGCGGTGATCTTCCTACGCGGAGCTGGCTCTACAGCGTCTTCGATCTTGCGACGCAGGTATTCGTTCCTAGACAGCCCAAGCTCGGCAGCTTCAGAATCCAGACGTTTCACGGCAGTGTCCGAAATGCCCCGGATCAAAATGTCCATGATCGCCTCCCTGGTGTCTGATATCACGATATCACTCCTAAGGCGACGAAAACCCGCACTGCGCGGTGACAGTGCGGGTTTGATCAGTTCAAGCTAGTGCTTAGAACTGGCCCTCCTCGGTGGAGCCCTTCAGAGCGGTGGTGGAGGAGTTCGGGTCGACGGTGGTGGCGACGCGGTCGAAGTAGCCGGCGCCGACCTCGCGCTGGTGCTTCACAGCGGTGAAGCCGCGCTCGGAAGCAGCCTGGAACTCGCGGTTCTGCAGGTCGACGAATGCCGGCATGCCCTCGCGAGCGTAGCCGTGAGCCAGGTCGAACATGGAGTAGTTCAGGGCGTGGAAGCCAGCCAGGGTGATGAACTGGAACACGAAGCCCATCTTGCCCAGCTCCTTCTGGAACTTGGCGATCTCTTCCTCGTCCAGGTGGGAGGACCAGTTGAAGGACGGGGAGCAGTTGTAGGCCAGGAGCTGGTCCGGGAACTCTTCGCGGACACCCTCGGCGAACTTCTTAGCCAGCTCGAGGTCCGGAGTACCGGTCTCCATCCAGATCAGGTCGGCGTACGGAGCGTAGGACTTCGCACGGTCGATGCAGGGCTCGACGCCGTTCTTGACGTAGTAGTAGCCCTCAGCGGAGCGCTCACCGGTCAGGAACTTCGCGTCGCGCTCGTCGACGTCGGAGGTCAGCAGGGTTGCAGCCTCAGCGTCGGTACGGCCGATGACCACGGTCGGGACGTTGAGAACGTCAGCTGCCAGACGAGCAGAGGACAGGGTACGGATGTGCTGCTGGGTCGGGATGAGGACCTTGCCGCCCAGGTGGCCACACTTCTTCTCGGAAGCGAGCTGGTCCTCCCAGTGGGTACCAGCGGCACCAGCCTGGATCATTGCGCGCTGCAGCTCGTAGACGTTCAGAGCGCCACCGAAGCCAGCCTCACCGTCAGCGACGATCGGGACGAGCCAGTTGTCCACGGAGTCATCGCCCTCGACGCGGGAGATCTGGTCAGCGCGGGTCAGAGCGTTGTTGATGCGACGGACAACGTTCGGCACAGAGTTGGCCGGGTACAGGGACTGGTCCGGGTAGGTGTTGCCGGAAAGGTTAGCGTCACCAGCGACCTGCCAACCGGAGAGGTAGACAGCCTTCAGGCCAGCGCGAACCTGCTGTACAGCCTGGTTACCGGTCAGGGCGCCCAGAGCGTGGATGTAAGAACCGTCGCCCTTGGTGATGCCGTCCCAGAGGATCTCAGCGCCGCGACGTGCGAGGGTCTGCTCCTCGACGACGTTGCCCTGCAGCTCAGCAACCTGCTCTGCGGTGTAGTCGCGGGTTACGCCCTTCCAGCGGGGGTTCTCGTCCCAGTCCTTCTGGATTTCCTGAGCAGTACGAGCCTGTCCAGTGGTGGTCATAGTGCTTGTCCCCTTTCATTGGGTGTGTGATAGAAGCCTCTCACTCCAAAAAGTGAAGTGAGACACGCTCGTGGCGTTCATGCTTAGTATTCCCAAGCGCCACGTGAAACGTCAACAGAAACCCCCGGTTCCGGTTGTGGAGGGGGTGAGTTGACTAGCGGACATGAGCCTCGCACATGGCGAAAATCCCCCCAAACGGGATAGGTGCCTGAAAGGAAAAAGCACTAAGTGCTGCGTGAATGATCGGTTGAATTCAAAACAATGCGTCCAGCGGAGCGGACATGGCCGGGCATCCGGATTCACAATTTCGGGGGTAGTTATAGGGTCATCGAAATAGAAAGTTAACCGCCGGTGACAACAATCACTTAATCTTGAGAACAATGCTTACCTAACACCGCAGAGGCAATGTGGTGTCGGGCGCACTAAGGCACCTTTAGACTGGTGCCATACATTTCAACTGGCTGAAAGGATCTCATTCGATGACTACGCCGCAATTTGAGGATCGCACGGAGCGTGTTGAAGCAGCTGGTCTTCAGGTCGAACGCCCGCTCTACGATTTTGTGACGGAGCAGCTTCTGCCGGAGATCAACATCGAGGCCGAGAAGTTCTGGGCCGACGCTGCGACGTACTTCGCGGACCTGGCCCCGAAGAACAAGGCGCTGCTCGCCCGCCGCGACGAACTGCAGCAGCAGCTGGACGAGCACTACCGCAACAACCCGGGCCAGCCGGATCCGGCACAGCACGAGGAGTACCTGCGTTCCATCGGTTACCTGGTGGATCAGCCGACGGACGGCGCGATCCGCACCGAGAATGTCGACGAGGAATTCGCCAACGTCGCCGGCCCGCAGCTGGTGGTGCCCATCACCAACGCCCGTTTCGCCATCAACGCCGCGAATGCTCGTTACGGTTCGCTGTACGACGCGCTGTACGGCACCGATGTCATCCCGACCGACGACGGCGCTGAGCCGGGCAAGGGATACAACCCAGTCCGCGGCGAGCGCGTGATCGAGTGGGCGCGCACCTTCCTGGACGAGGCAGTGCCGCTCGAGGGAGCATCCCACGCGGACGTCGACTCTTACGAGATCACCGAGGACGGCGACCTGAAGATCATCGCTGGCGGCAACGAGGTCGCGCTGGCAAACCCGGAGGCGTACCTCGGCTACCAGGGTGAGAAGAACGATCCTTCGGGCATCGTCCTGCGCAACAATAACCTGCACCTGATCATCCAGATCGACCGTGAGCACCCGGTGGGCAAGACCGACCGCGCTGGTGTTGCTGACGTTCTGCTCGAGTCCGCTGTGACCGCGATCATGGACTTTGAGGACTCCGTTGCAATTGTTGACGGCACGGACAAGGCTGCCGCGTACGCCACCTGGTTCGGCCTCAACAAGGGCGATATCTCCGAGACCGTGACCAAGGGCGGCAAGACCTTTGAACGCACCCAGGCAGACGACATCACGTTCACCACGAAGGATGGCGCTGAAGAATCGCTGCACGGCCGCGTCATGATGCTGTGCCGCAATGTCGGTCACCTGATGACCAACCCGGCGATCCTGCTCGACGGTGAGGAGGTGCCGGAGGGTTTGCTTGACGGCCTGATCACCGTTGCTGCTGCACTCCCGGGGCTGCGCGAGGACAATCCGCACCGCAACTCCCGCGTTGGCTCTGTCTACGTGGTGAAGCCGAAGCAGCATGGCCCAGACGAGGTTGCATTCACCAACGAGATCTTCGACCGCGTCGAGGAGATCCTCGGCCTGCCGAAGAACACGGTGAAGGTGGGCGTCATGGACGAGGAGCTCCGCACCTCGGTCAACCTGGACGCCTGCATCATGGAGGCAGCCGAGCGCCTCGTGTTCATCAACACCGGCTTCCTGGACCGTACCGGCGATGAGATCCATACCTCCATGCAGGCTGGCCCGATGGTGCGCAAGGCAGATATGCAGACCGCGCCGTGGAAGCAGGCGTACGAGGACCACAACGTCGATGCTGGTCTTGCACACGGCCTGCCGGGTCGCGCACAGATCGGTAAGGGCATGTGGGCAGAGACCGACCACATGGCTGCTCTGCTGGAAAAGAAGATCGGTCAGCCGCGTGAGGGCGCGAACACCGCTTGGGTTCCGTCCCCGACCGGTGCGACCCTGCACGCCACCCACTACCACCAGGTGGATGTCCACGAGGTGCAGGACGAGCTGCGTGCCGCTGGCCGCCGCGACTCCTTGAAGGACCTGCTCACCGTCCCGGTCAACACCGCCGGCGACAACTGGTCCGACGAGGAAAAGGCCGAGGAGCTGGACAACAACTGCCAGTCGATCCTGGGCTACGTGGTCCGCTGGGTCGAGCAGGGCGTTGGCTGCTCGAAGGTGCCGGATATCCACGACGTTGACTTGATGGAGGACCGCGCTACCCTGCGCATTTCCTCCCAGATCCTGGCTAACTGGATCCTGCACGGCGTGGTCACCGAAGAGCAGGTGCTCGACTCGCTCGAGCGCATGGCAGTCAAGGTCGACGAGCAGAATGCCGGCGACCCGAACTACCGTCCGATGGCGAAGGATTACGACGCATCTATCGGCTTCCAGGCGGCAAAGGACCTCATCCTCAAGGGCACTGAGTCCCCGTCCGGTTACACCGAGCCGATCCTGCACGCGAAGCGCCGCGAGTTCAAGGCAGCTAACGGCATCGCTTAACAGCACGAACCGCTGCACGTAGAAGCGCATCATGCCCGCTTGGGCGTGGTGCGCTTCACCTATGCAGGCCTGCGCGCGTATTCTCGCTAGGGATCGACGCGAAGGAGATAGCCGGGAAGATGGTGTACCAAATCGGTTTCGACCGCGGGAAATACATCGACATGCAGTCGGAGCATATCTCGGAGCGTCGAAAAGCAATCGGCGGGAAGCTCTACCTCGAGATGGGCGGCAAGCTTTTCGACGACCACCATGCCTCCCGCGTGCTGCCCGGCTTCACGCCCGACAATAAGATCGCGATGCTCGAGCGCATCAAGGACGAGATCGAGATCATCGTGTGCGTCGGTGCGGGAGACCTCGTGCGGCAGAAGGTCCGCGCGGACCTGGGCATCACGTACGAAGACGAGGTTTTGAGGCTTATCGACGTTTTCCGTGAACGCGGATTCCTCGTCGACAATGTGGTGATCACGCAGTACGAGAGCGGAACTGAGCAGGCAGATGCATTCCGGGACAAGCTGGAGCGCCTCGGTGTGACAGTGAGCCTGCACCACATCATTCCGGGATATCCGAACGATATTTCGCGGATCGTCTCCGAGGACGGCTTCGGCCGCAACGACTACGTCGAGACGTCCCGCGACGTGGTGGTGATGACCGCGCCGGGCCCGGGCTCCGGCAAGCTGGCGACGTGTCTCAGCCAGGTCTACCTGGATAATCAGCGTGGAATTGCAGCTGGCTACGCCAAATTCGAGACCTTCCCGATCTGGAATCTGCCGCTGTCCCACCCGGTGAATCTGGCGTACGAGGCGGCGACGGTGGATTTGGACGATATCAACGTCATTGACCAGTACCACCTAGCGGCTTATGGCGAGCAGGTCTCATCCTACAACCGCGATATCGAGGTCTTCCCACTGCTCAAGGCGCTGCTGCGTGAGGCGACTGGTTCTGAGCCGTACCACTCGCCCACCGATATGGGCGTGAATATGGCGGGGCACTGCATTTCTGATGACGATGCCTGCCGTTATGCCGCGAACCAGGAGATCATCCGCCGCTTTTTGGCTGCGCAAGTGGATGCGCGCCGGGGCGATGTCGACCCGGCAGTGCCCGACCGTGCGGCGAATGTCATGCGCAAGGCGGGAATCTCCGTCGCTGACCGTCCGGTGGTCGCTCCGGCGCTCGCTGTGGCGGAAAAGACGGGCAATCCGGGTGCGGCGCTCGAGCTGCCCGACGGCGAGATCGTCACGGGCAAGACCTCGGATCTGCTCGGGCCGTCGGCGGCTGTGCTGCTCAACGCCTTGAAGAAGCTCGCGGGCATTGACGACGGCATTCACCTTCTCTCCCCCGATTCCATCGAGCCGATCCAGACGCTGAAGACCCGCTACCTGGGTTCGCGCAACCCCCGCCTGCACACCGACGAGGTGCTCATCGCCCTGTCCGCGTCGGCGAATTCCGACGAGAATGCGCGCCTCGCCCTGGAGCAGCTCCAGTCCTTGCGCGGCTGCGACGCGCACATCACCACGATTCTGGGTTCGGTGGACGAGGGCATTTTCCGCAACCTCGGCGTGCTGGCCACCACCGAGCCGCAGTACTGGCGTAAGGCGTTGTACCACCGGCGGTAGACTGGGGCATCATGCCCAGCAAAATCCTGCTCTACTACCAGTTCCGCCCGATCCCGGACCCCGAAGCGATCCGTTTGTGGCAGCGCGATCTGTGCGAGGGGCTGGGGCTCAACGGCCGCATCATCATCTCCCCTGACGGCATCAACGGCACCGTCGGCGGCGACATGGACGCCTGCAAGGCGTACGTGCGCAAAACGAAAGAATACTTCCGCGGCATCGAGTTCAAGTGGTCCGAAGGCGGGGCCGAGGACTTCCCGAAACTCAGCGTGAAGGTGCGCGACGAGATCGTCTCTTTCGGCACGCCGGAAGAATTGCGTGTCGACGACCGCGGTGTCGTCGGCGGCGGCACCCACCTTTCGCCGGAACAGGTCAATGAGTTGGCGTCCTCCCGCGACGATGTGGTCTTCTTTGACGGACGCAATGCCTATGAAGCAGAGATCGGCAAATTCAAGAATGCCGTTGTCCCGGATGTGAATACCACCCACGATTTCATTGCGGAGCTCGAGTCCGGAAAATACGACTGGATGAAAGACAAGCCCGTCATCTCCTACTGCACCGGCGGCATCCGCTGTGAGATCCTCTCCTCACTGATGATCAACCGCGGTTTCGAGGAGGTCTACCAGATCGACGGTGGCATCGTCCGCTACGGCGAGAAATTCGGGAACCAGGGCCTGTGGGAAGGCTCGCTGTATGTCTTCGATAAGCGCATGCACACCGAATTCGGCCCGGAGGACGACGAGGATTTCGTCCAAGTCGGTCATTGCGCACACTGCGGCGAAGCGTCGAACCAGCACTACAACTGCGCGAATGAGCCGCATTGCAGGCAGCAGTACGTCAGCTGCGAGACGTGCCGGGAAAAGAATCCGTACTGCCCGGCGTGCAGTTAGGAAGTTTTAGCTGACACTGTCTTGGGCGAGAATGCCGACGGTGAGGATCAGCCACGCCATCGTGAAGGGCACGATCGGGATCCAGAACACGCCCATCCACGGCACCCATCGCTCATAGCGGTTGAGCTTGCGCACCATGATCACGGCGCATGCCAGCAGTGCCATGACCGGCGGGATCGAGGAGAGAACCGCCCACGCAGTGCGCCAGCCGGAACTGCACAGCCACGTCGCCTCCCCTGCATCGCACAGCGGGCCGCCGGCAAGGCGCGCCACGAGGGCGAGCGCACCGCCGAAGAGCAGTGTGACCAGCACTGTGGCCACGGCGAAGACGATTGCCTGGCGCGTAGAAGCCCGGTTGCGTTCGTTCACCTCGACCGGGTCCGGTTGGTCGGCGAGCTCGTCGAAATCGCGCGGTTCCGGCCGCACCTTGTTGTAGTAGTCGGCCGCCCCGTGAAGGTCGTTCTCCGGGTGCTCTGGAGTGTCCCGGCGCAGACCGGCGTGCGGATTCTCGTGTGGTCGCGGTGTGCTGGTGGACATGCCCGTCAGTGTAGTCCCGAGAAAATCACGGGAAAATGACCACGGGCACGGGAGCGTGGGTGAGGAAGTCCTCTGTGCGCGGATTGGTCAGCACACGTGCCCGCTCGGTGGGCTGGGAGTCGAGGAAGAGAATGTCGCCCTTCTTCCACTTTTGGGAATTCACCACGGCTTTCCATCCGTCGCCGGCGCTGACGGAGGTGTCCACCTCAAAATTCTTCGGCTCCGGAATGCCGAGCTGTGTGGCGGTGTCACTGACACAGTCGCGGGCGCGGTCGAGCAGGGCGAGGGAGGATTCATTCCATTCGTCGATAAGCGGTGCGTGCGCGGTGAATTCCGCTTCGTGCTTGTACGTCTGGCGCGGGGAGAATGCCATGATGCGCAGGTCGACGTCGAGGAGCATGGCTACCAACGCCGCGACCTTGATGCCGCGGGCGGACGCGTCCTTGTGCTCGTCGAGGAATGCGTAATTGACGCGGGTAATGCCCTTTTTCGAGAGTTTGACAGCGCGCGGTGCGAGACCGACGGAGATCGGTGAGTAATGCATCATTGCGTCCGCGGTAGACGTGGCCAAGAAACGGCCCTTCTTCGCCTTCGACTTCGAGCCGAGCAAAATGAGATCGGCCTTGAAACTCTTCGCTTCCGCGGAGATCAGCTCGTGGCGGGGACTTCCGTCCCGGAAGACTGCCCACTGATCGTCCCAGGCTTCGCGCGGAACCTGCTGTTTGAGTGCGTGCCGGATATCGCCGACGCGCTTGTCTTCAGTGTGCTTGCGCCACTTCTTGTATTTCTTGCTGTTCTTGCCGCGCAGCGACGACCACGGGGCGGTGCTGATGACGCGGATCGTGCATTTCGCGGTGCGCGCGAGCCAGGCCGCGAATTCGATGGCCTCTTCCCCCGACTGGTCCCAGCCGACGAGGATGCGCAAAGGACGCTCCTCACCGACGTGCAGGAGGAGCTCAGGAGTGAGGGGGTAAATGTCCATGTAGCGCAGGCGTTAATGTAAGACCAACAACGCCTTAACTTTATATGTCCCCCCACTGTGCAGACAATTCACCCCTGCTGCGAGCAGGGGTTCGCGCTAGTGGAGGTTGCCCGTGTTGTACGTGCGCGCGAGCTCGGCGAGAGCCGGAGTAGCTGCCTTGAGCTGTTCCAGGGACTCTGGGTCGAGGGTCGATATCATCTCGGCGACGTAGCGCGTGCGCTCGTCGGCGACGCGGTTGTGTTCCTTGATGCCCTTATCCGTGATCTCCACCTTCACTCCGCGACGGTCCGTCTCGTCGCGGACGCGGCGCACGAGATCGCGCTGCTCCAGCTGGTGCAGCGTGTTCGAGGCGGTGGGCATGCGGATGCCCTCCTCTTGTGCGAGTTGGCTAATGCGCATCGGGCCGGTCTCGATGAGACGCTCCATGATGGAGAGCTGCGGGCCGGTAATGTCGGATGCCTCGGCAATGCGGAAATAAGCGACGTAGAGCTTCGTGAGGAAGGGACGGATTTCTTTGGCGACGGAGTATGCGTCCTCGACAGGGTTTATTGGCATGCCACCTAGTGTAGGTGCTCAACACCGAAATTAAGAAGCCAAAGCGCATTTTCTTGTACCGAACCATCGGGTGGGTCTATCAACCGCCTCGTGAAGAGTACGCTGGTAGCAATGTTCAAATTGGTTCATATCGTTTCCCACGAATGGGAAAGGCGCTCTGCGCTGCGTGAATTTCGCATAGGAAAGAAGAGCCGGGATGAACTTTGTGATGCGGATTTCCTCCTCCGCGCCGCCGGCGAGCACCACGGAGTCGATTCTGACCGGCCCTGTCCCATTTGCGAGAAAACAATGCGCACTGTCTTGTGGGTCTACGGAGACAATCTCGGGCGCCGTTCCGGGTCCGCGCGCAGCGAAGCAGAAATCGCGGAGCTTATCGACGAGACCGGCGGTCCCTTCACCGTCCACACCGTCGAGGTGTGCGGGCATTGCCGTTGGAACCATCTTTTGAGCACCGCCGAAGCCGTTCCGGTTCCGTCATTCGGCGACGAAGGAAGTACTCTGTCCTAGAGGAATCGAGTAGGCAGGATACTTCAATTGGCACGAGACCTAGATAAAGAGTCCGGCAGCGACTCCGGCAAGAAGAAGCCGGACGCAGCGCGCCGCGACACCGCGAAGAAGAGCACGCAGGGCCGTACCGGGCCGAAGCACAACGAGAAAACCAAGAAAGCTGGTGCTGGGTCGGGTTCTGGCTCGACCGTGAAAGCATCCGCTAAGTCGGAAGATGACAAGGCTAAAAAAGCGCCGGCCACGTCTGGCAAGAGTGCTGCAAAGAAAAAGAAGAAAAAGAGCCGCAAGGGCCAATGGCTCGCGGCTTTCGTGTTGGCGCTCGTGCTCATCATGGCGGTGCCGCTGTCCATTTTCGGCGTGAAATACACCCAGGCGGACTTGCCGCACCCGAGCGAGATTGAAACGGCCCAGGTGTCGACCATCTTCGCCAACGACGGCACGACGCAGCTGGCCCGCATCGTTCCCGCTGAGGGTAACCGCGAGCAGATCCCGCTCGACGAGGTGCCAAAGCATGTCCAGGACGCCGTCCTGGCCGCTGAGGACCGCGACTTCTGGGAGAACTCCGGATTCTCCTTCACCGGTTTCGGTCGTGCTGTGCTCGGTCAGCTCACCGGCGACGCTTCCGCCGGCGGCGGTTCCACGATCACGCAGCAGTACGTGAAGAACACCATCGTGGGCAACGAGCGCTCGTACAAGCGCAAATTCAATGAGCTGGTCTACTCGATCAAGATGACCCGCCATTGGTCGAAGGAAGAAATCCTCGCCGGCTACCTCAACACCATCTACTTCGGCCGCAACGCCTACGGCATTCAAGCGGCCGCCAACGCCTACTTCAGCAAGCCCGCCTCCGAGCTCACCGTTGAAGAAGGCGCCGTGCTCGCAGGCCTCATTCAGCTGCCTAACCAGCTCGATCCGTGGAATAACGAGCAGGACTCCATGAACCGCTGGAACTACGTGCTCGACGGCATGGTCGACATGGGCTCGATCACCCCTGAGGAACGCGCCGGCGCGAAATTCCCGGACACGCGCGACCCGCAGACCTACTCCGCCTACACCGAAGCCTCCGGCCCCAACGGCCTGATCAAGAACCAGGTCATGGCAGAGCTGGAGCAGGTGGGCATCACCGAGGCCGACGTGACCAACCGCGGCCTGCAAATCACCACCACCATCGACCAGCGCACGCAGGACCAGGTGCTCAAGACTTCTGAGGAACAGCTTTCGCTGTTGCAGGAGGACGCGCGCACCGGTGTCGTGGCCATGGACCCGGCTACCGGCGCAATCAAGGGCTACTACGGTGGCGACGACCCCAGCGGCTGGGACTACGCCAACGCCGGCCTGCAGACTGGTTCTGTCTTCAAGATCTTCGGCCTGGCGGCCGCCCTCCAGCAGGGCATCCCGCTGTCGGCGTACTACGACTCGGCTCCGGTGACGGTGGGCGACCGCACCATCGGCAACGACTCCGGTGTCAACGGCGGAGTGACCACCTTGGCCGAGGCACTGAAGAACTCCTACAACACCTCGTTCATCCGCATGCAGTCCGATCTGGACGATGGCCCGATGGACACCGCCGACATGGCCCACGCCCTCGGCGTCGCCCGCGAGCTGCCGAATATTCCGCACACGCTGACCGAGAACGGCGAGACCCCGTACGACGGCGTCATCCTGGGCCAGTACCAGTCCCGCGTCCTCGACATGGCTACCGGCGTGGCCACGCTGATCAACCGCGGCGTGTGGCACCCGCCGCACTTCGTTCAGCGCGTCACCACCGCCGACGGCGAGGTGCTCTATGAATTCGATCCGGAGTACAAGGAGCGCCGCGTGAACAGCCAGGTCGCCGACAATGTCGTCGAGGCGATGCAGCCGATCGCCGGCTGGTCGAATAAGACGCTGGCTGGCGGGCGCCCGTCCATCGCTAAGACGGGCACCGCTCAGATGGGCGATACCGGAAATAACAAGGATGCTTGGATGATCGGCGGCACGCCGCAGCTCTCCGTCGCTGTGTGGGTGGGCACCGCCGATAACACCTCCCCCATCTTCAACCAGTGGGGCGGCAATATGTACGGTTCGATGTCCCCGGGCGCGATCTGGAAAGGCGTCCTCGACGGCGTCCTCGAAGGCCAGGACTACGAACAGTTCCCGCAGGCGAAGCCGATCAACTGGGGCATCAACCCCTACTCGGGCGGCAAGTACGGTGGTAGCACGACACCGAGCTCCCCGACCTACGATTACGGCACGGGCGGGGCAGTTCCGTCGGAGACGCCGGAGGCCGAGAACCCGAATGAACCGGCACCGGCTCCGGATGCTCCCGCTCCCGCTCCTGCTCCCGCACCGCCAGCGCCGGCCCCGGCTCCCGCGCCAGCACCGCCAGCTCAGCGGCAACCGCAAGTGGACATCGGCGGTTTGATCGAAGACCTGGTTGGATAGCGTGACCACGAAGCAGGACCTGCCCCAGCACAACGGCGTGCGGTGGCCCCGGCTCTTTTACACCCCTTGGTGGGTTTCAGAGACAGGGGACGGGGGAAAAGAAGGGGGGGGGGAAACAGAGAGGGGAAGAGGTGGGGGGAAAGGGATAGGCCAACACAAAGTGAAGGAGATTTAACGGGGGACACCCCAAAAGGAGAGAAAATGAGAGATAAGGGGCAGAGAAAAGGAAAAAGAAAAGAAGAAAGAGGAGCAGGGGGGACCATCGAAAG
>NZ_JAGKSD010000008.1 GCF_017942225.1 Corynebacterium sp. Marseille-P3884
CTGTCGCCGATCAGGACATCGGCGCCCACGGCGCTGCGGGTCCGGCTGACCAGCGCATCGACGCCGCCGTTCCACGCCGCGCGGTTCAGGCCTTCGGCCGCCTCGAGGATCTCGTTGGCCGCCACCGCCTGCCGCCGGGCGTGCTCGTCGCCCACTTCCTTGGAGATCAGCGCGAAGGGGGTCTTGCGGGGCACCTCGAATAGGGGCAGCTCCGCCTGAGCGCACGCCCGCACCAGCGCGGCGGGGATGGATTCGTGGTGCAGACCGGTCCCGAAGCCGAGTGCGGCGACGCCCGCGTCGCTTAGAAGCTGCACGTATGCGGCGATGTCGCGGTCATGGCCCGGCTCGTCGACCGGACTGATACGCAGGCCCAGGGTGAGCACGATCGAGCGCGGGCGGACGAACTCGGCTGTCTCCACGATCTCGCTCGCCTGCACCGACTCGAATTTGCCGCGCTGTTTCTCCCCCACGGGGGAGAGATCGAGCGAACGGATTCCGTACAACCACCCGAGGTCGAGTAGCTCAGCCGCGGCGAGCACGTCGGGGCTGCCTGCAGTTTCATTCTTTTCCGTCGAGCGCGCGGACGATCCCATGGACACAGTGTATAAGTTGGCGCGAAAAGATGGACATGGCGTCGGTTGCCCTCAGGGTGGGAGCGGGACGGATACTACAGCCATGAAACCGCTGGCCCCGTCCGGGACAGCACGCCGAATTGGAAAGGAACCCGCACCATGCAGGATCTCGAGTACCGTCTCCCCCAGGTTCGCAGCATTAACACCGAACTGCCTGGCCCGAAGAGCGCCGCGCTGAACGAGCGCCGCGGTAAGGCCGTCGCAGCAGCAATGAGCCCGGGCCTGCCCGGCTACGTTGTCGACGCCGACGGCGGCGTGCTTGTTGACGCTGACGGCAACTCCTTCGTCGATTTCGCATCCGGCATCGCCGTGACCTCTGTCGGCGCGTCCAACAAGAGCGTTGTCGACGCTGTCTCCGAAGCCGCCGGCCACTTCACCCACACTTGCTTCATGGTCAGCCCCTACGAGAGCTACCTCCAGGTCGCGGAGCTGCTCAACGAGCTGACCCCGGGCGACTTCGAGAAGCGCACAGTCCTGCTCAACTCCGGCGCCGAGGCTGTGGAGAACGCCGTGAAGATCGCGCGTTCCTACACCCACAAGACCGGCGTGGCAGTCTTCGATTACGCCTACCACGGCCGCACCAACCTCACCATGGCCATGACCGCGAAGAACAAGCCGTACAAGTCCTCCTTCGGCCCGTTCGCCAGCGAAGTGCACCGCGCACCGATGTCCTACCCGCTCCGCGACGGCCTGAAGGGCGACGAGGCCGCCGAGCGCACGATCCGCTTCCTCGAGCAGAATGTCGGCGCCGAGAACCTCGCGTGCGTGGTCATCGAGCCGATCCAGGGCGAGGGCGGCTTCATCGAGCCGGCTGAGGGCTTCCTCCCGGCCGTCGTCGACTGGTGCCGCGAGAATAACGTCGTGTTCATCGCCGACGAGATCCAGGCCGGCTTCTGCCGTTCCGGCGAGTGGTTCTCCTCCAGCTTCGAGGGCATCGAGCCGGATCTCATCACCACCGCGAAGGGCATCGCCGGCGGCATGCCGCTGTCCGCTGTGACTGGCCGCGCCGAGATCATGGACGCGCCGATGGCCGGCGGCCTGGGCGGCACCTACGGCGGCAACCCAGTGGCCTGCGCCGCTGCCATCGCCGCCATCGAGGAAATGAAGGAACACAACCTCGCTCTCCGCGCCAAGGAGATCGCGAACGTGATCCACGAGGAGCTCGACCCGCTGACCGAGCTCGACGAGATCGCCGAGATCCGCGGCCGCGGCGCCATGATCGCCGTCGAGCTGGTGACCAAGGACGGCAAGCCGAATCCCGAGCTGACCGCCAAGGTCGCCGCCGAGTGCAAGGCCGCCGGCGTGCTCATCCTCACCTGCGGCCTCGACGGCAACGTCGTCCGCCTTCTGCCGTCCCTGGTGATCCCGGAGGAGCTGCTGCGCGACGGCCTGCGCGTCATGGCGGAGGCTGTGCGCAACAACATCTAAAGATTCAGGCTGAGCTGGATGGGCCTAGCATTCCGTCCAGCAAGCTTTCAAGGCCGTCCCGGAAGGGCTGGTCGGCATAAGGGTTAGCGTCGCGCTGACCCTTTTTTACTGTCGGAGTGCCGCCGGCTGCGCTGGCACGCATCGCTTCGGCGGCGCGGCCGAGCGCGGAGTGCTCGTCAGCGATCGCGGCGGGATCGAACAGATCCGCCGGAGCATTGACATCCCAGGCGGAGCCGTAAATGAACGATTCCATCGCGATGATCCGGCCCATGACCTGCTCCGGCGGGCAGCCGGCGGCCTCCATCGCGCGTGCGACCACCTCGTACATCTCCTGCGTGCGCGGCGAGTCCCCGATGGGCTGTGCAGCGATCAGCGGAATCAACGGAGTGTGGCTGGCGAAGACGTCGCGGTAGGACATCGCCCACAGCTCCAGGGCGCGGCGGTATCCCGCCCCGGCTTCGAGGGCCTGCTCTAAAGGTGCGACGTCGACAAGCTGCATGACGGCGTCTTGCAGCAAGTAGAAGAGTTCGTCCTTGCCCGAAATGTGGTTGTAGAGCGCGCTCGGCGCAACTCCAATGCGGCGAGCGAGCGCGGCCATCGTGAGTGCGGTGTAACCCTTTTCGGAGGCGATGTCGAGGGCCGCGTCGCCGATTTTCTGCCGGCTGACCAGGGATTCTGTGGGACGACCGCGCTCATTAGCCATGTGACACTTCCTTCATCTCGCAATCGACTGTACCCTGGATCACACCATTTAATGAATGGCGTTCATTACCCGCGACGGTCGGCGCTGCCGACCTCACGTACCTCATGTACAGGAGTAAAAGCATGACTTCTAGCGCACCCAAGACCGAGATCGAACGCGATGTTGTCGTCGTCGGCGCTGGCCCCGCCGGCCTCATGGCCGCCCGCACCCTGAAGAAGGCCGGAAAGTCCGTCGCAGTCCTCGAAGCCCGCGAGCGCGTCGGCGGCCGCACCTGGAACGGCCGCGTGCGCGACGACAACGGCGTGGACCACTTCGTCGAGCTCGGCGGTCAGTGGATCTCCCCCGACCAGACCCGCCTCATCGAGCTTGTCGACGAGCTGGGCCTGTCCACCTTCCAGCGTTACCGCGAAGGCAAGTCCATCTACCTCTCCCCCAACGGTGAGCGCCACGAGTACGAGGGCCCGGTCTTTCCGGCTGCTGACAGCACTCAGGCCGAGATGGACAAACTGATCAAGATTCTCGACGATTTGGCAGCCGAGATCGGCGCCAAGGAGCCGTGGGCACACCCGAAGGCCGCGGAGCTCGACTCCATCTCCTTCCGTCACTGGCTCGAGCAGCAGTCCGACGACGAAGAGGCGATCGACAACATCTCCATCTACGTCGCTTCCGGCATGCTGACCAAGCCGTCCTTCACGTTCTCCGCCCTGCAGGCCGTGCTGATGGCCGCCTCCGCCGGCTCCTTCTCCAATCTCGTGGATGAGGACTTCATCCTCGACCGCCGTGTCGAAGGCGGCATGATGTCCGTCTCCGAGACCCTGGCCGCAGAGCTCGGCGACGATGTCTTCTTGGGCACCCCGGTCCGTGAGATCCAGTGGGCCCAGCCTGACCCGTCCACCGAAGACAGCCTGAACAACGTCAAGCCGGACGTGCGCAACGGCATCCCGAACAACGGCGAGCCGGGTGAGGTCACCGTCGTCTCCGAGCAGGTGACCGTCCGCGCCAAGAACGTCGTCATCGCTGTTCCGCCGAACCTGTACAACCGCATTTCCTACGTCCCGCCGATGCCGCGCGACCTGCATATCGCTCACCAGCACATCTCCATGGGCCTGGTCATCAAGGTGCACGCCATCTACGAGACGCCGTTCTGGCGCGACAAGGGTCTGTCCGGCACCGGCTTCGGCGGCGGCCGTCTGGTCCAGGAGGTCTACGACAACACCAACCGCGGCCAGAACATCGCTGGTGGCACCGCTGGCGAGGAGGACACCTACGGCACGCTCGTGGGCTTCGTCTCCGATGTCTACGCCGAGGAGATGTGGCACTTGCCGGAGGAAGAGCGCAAGCAGCGCATTTTGTCCGCCATGGCCGAGTACCTGGGGCCGGAGACCATGGAGCCGATCGCGTTCTACCTCTCCGACATGGCTGCTGAGGAGTGGACCCGTGGTGCCTACGCCACCAGCTACGACCTGGGCGGCCTGTCCCGCTGGGGCCACCTGCAGAACCAGCCGGTCGGACCGATCCACTTCGCATGCTCCGATATCGCCGACGAGGGTTACCAGCACGTCGATGGCGCTATCCGCCAGGGCGAGCGCGCTGCGAACGCCATCCTCGATAACGGATAGGAATAGGTGATATGACACAGCCGTCACCACAACCCACTGACCAGGGACCGGCGAAGATCCTGGTCGGATACCTCGCCACTCCGTCCGGCAGCGATGCCTTGAACCTCGGCATCGGCCTGGCGCGGAGTTGGAATGCCGACCTCGAAATCGCGATGGTCGTCCCCCACTCCGAGGCACATTCCGGCACGTACCCACACACACGGGCGCATGAGACGGTGATCAGCCGCAAGCTGAGCACATGGCTGGAAGACGCGCTCGCGAAAGTTCCCGACGAGATCAACGCCACCGGCCGGGTCGTGTCGGGAAGCGACGCTGCGCGCTCGCTCCACCGCACTGCGAAGGAGCTGGACTGCGACCTGATCATTCTGGGGACCCGCGGTGGCGGACTGCTCCGTCGGTTCAGCATCGGGTCGTCGGCGAACACGCTGCTGCATTCGTCGTCGATCCCCGTCGCACTGGCACCGCCGCGCTACGAGGCTCCGGAGCGCATCAGCCGCATCTCCTGCATGTTCGGCACGCTCTCCGGATCGCACGAGCTGATCGACACAGCGATCCAGACAGCGAAGAAGTCCGGCAGCGAGCTCCGCCTCATCTCCTTCCTCACCCAGGAAGACGCAGGCGCGCTCAACCAGGAAGTCAGCCACAAGGTGCTGGAAAACGTCGAGGCGAACGCGAACCGCTACCTCGCGGAACAAGCAAAGCAGCTTGTCGACGCCGGGTCTGCCTCCACCGAAATCGTCACCGGAAAGACGGTCGCTGAGGCAGCCACCGAACTGGAGTGGAACGACGACGAAATCCTGCTCGCCGGGTCGTCGCGCCTGGCCACTGCAGGCCGAGTGTTCATGGGCCCGCGCGCTGCGAAGGTGCTTCGCACCCTGCCGATTCCGCTCGTGATCACTCCCGCACTGGAAAAGAAGGACGAGTCCGATAAGGCGGGTGATGAGCATGCGTAAGAAGGCAGAGAACCTGGCACACCAGCCGTCGCAAAGCGAAAAGGGCCTCATCGCAGGACGCGTCGGCCTCATCGGCGCCGTCGTGATCGGCGTGAGCTGTATCGCTCCCTCGTACACGCTGACATCCGGTCTCGGCCCGACGATCTCTGAAGTCGGCGACCACGTCCCCGCCATCCTGCTGCTGGGTTTCTTCCCCATGCTGCTCGTCGCGTTCGCCTACCGCGAGCTGAATAACCGAGTCCCCGACTCGGGCACCTCGTTCACGTGGGCGACGAAAGCATTCGGCCCCTGGGTCGGCTGGATGGGCGGATGGGGACTGATCACCGCGACGATCCTGGTGCTGTCGAATCTCGCAGCTGTGGCCGTGGACTTCTTCTATATTCTGCTCGCCCAGCTCACCGGCAATGACGCGATCGCGGATCTCACTCGCAACCTGTGGGTGAATATCCCGACGACGATCGCGCTGCTCGCAGTCGCCGCATACATCTCGTACCGCGGGCTCGAGTCCACGGAGAAACTCCAGTACTTCCTGGTCGCCTTGCAGCTGTTCACCCTCGTGCTCTTCGGCGGAATGGCGCTCTGGAACGCGTACCACGGCAAAGGCTTCGATTTTCACCCGGTTGAGGCGGATTGGTTCAATCCGCTGACCATCGGTGACTTCTCGACAGTCGCAGCTGGCATCTCCCTGTCGATCTTCATGTTCTGGGGCTGGGACGTCACCCTGACCATGAACGAGGAGACGAAGGATCCGGAGAAAACTCCGGGCCGCGCGGCCACGCTCACCGTGCTCGTGGTCATCACCGTCTATGTCCTCACCGCTGTCGCGGTCGTGGCGTGGGCAGGCACCGGCGACACCGGCTTGGGCGCCGGCAACCCGGAGAACCAAGAATCGATCTTCGCCGCACTGGCGAGCCCGGTCATGGGACCGTGGGCGATTCTGATGTCGATTTCGGTGCTGGCGAGTTCATTCGCCTCCCTGCAGTCGACGATGGTCGGTCCTGCCCGCACCCTGCTGGCGATGGGCTTCTACAAGGCGCTGCCGCCGATTTTCGCGCAGATTAGCCCGAAATTTCACACCCCGGCAGTGGCTACTGCTGCCTCCGCTATCGCGGCGGGCGGGTTCTACACCGTGACCCGAATCGCGTCGGAAAATGCACTGTGGGACACGATCACTGCCTTGGGTCTGATGATCTGCTTTTACTACGGCATCACCGCGTTTGCCTGTGTGTGGTTCTTCCGCAAGGAGATCACGGATTCGGTGCGCGGCTTCATCTTCCGCTTCTTGCTGCCGTTGATCGGCGGCACGATGCTTCTGGCGATGTTCTTCGTCACCGCATTCGACTCGATCGATCCGTCCTACGGCTCCGGCTCCTCGATCTTTGGCGTGGGAACCGTGTTCGTGCTCGGTATGGGCATCCTCCTGCTTGGCGCCGTGCTCATGCTGTTCACACGCCTGCGGCACCCGGCGTTCTTCCGCAACGAGACCCTGCCGCGGACCACGGCTGAAGACGATGATCAAGGCGAGATGTTGACCATCTAGGCAGCGCACAAGGCACATCTGATTCACAGGGCGCCTCCCTACACTGGGCCGCACAAAAGAACACAGAAAACGAACACAGACAACGAAAGCTCTACGAATTAAGGAGAAACATGGCTGAGAAAGATATGTCCTACCGGGTAGAAAACCCGGCCACCGGCGAGGTCATCACGACCTTCCCCACCGCTACCGACGATGAGATCCAGGAGGTTCTCGCCGCCTCGGAAAAGGGCTTTAAAGAATGGTCCGCCCTCGACATTGCTGAGCGTAAGAAGTACGTGCTGCGCATCGCCGAGCTTTTCGACGAGCGCCAGGACGAGCTCGTGGAGATCATCGGCCGCGAAATGGGCAAGTCGCGCCCCCACGCCATTGACGAGGTGGAGCTGTCCGCCAATATCTTCCGCTACTACGCGAATAACGGCGAAGAGTTCGCCGCTGACCGGAAGATCGAGAGCTTCAACGGCGGCACTGCTGTGATCCGTCACCTCCCCCTCGGTGCCCTGGTGGGCATCATGCCGTGGAACTTCCCCTACTACCAGGTCGCACGTTTCGCCGCGCCGAACCTGATGAACGGAAACTCCATCATTCTCAAGCACGCTGAGATTTGTCCGGAGTCCTCCGCCGCGATCCAGAAGATCGTCGAGGATGCTGGTGTCCCCGCGGGCGTGTACCAGAACGTGTACGCCTCCCACGATCAGATCACCACGATGATCGAGGATCCTCGCGTTCAGGGCGTCTCTCTGACCGGTTCCGAGCGCGCCGGCGCCGCTGTCGGCGCGACGGCAGGCAAGAACCTGAAGAAGGCAGTCTTGGAGCTCGGCGGCAACGACCCCTACGTGCTGCTGGACACCGACGACGTGAAGGCCGCCGCTGAGCTGGCATGGGAGACCCGCATCTACAACATGGGCCAGGTCTGCAACGGCAATAAGCGCATGATCGTCATGGATGACATCTACGACGAGTTCGTCGACGAGCTGGTCAAGCTCGCCGAGCAAGCGAAGCCCGGCACGCCTGAGGAAGCGGGCGAGAACGGCATCTACTCCCCGCTGTCTTCCCGCGACGCTGCCGAGCGTCTCGACAAGCAGGTCTCCCGCGCTGTCAAGGAAGGTGCAACGCTTCGCGCCGGTGGCGGCCTCGGTGACAACGCCTACTATGCCCCGGCCGTGATCACCGACTTGGGCAAGGACAACTCGGTGTACAGCGAGGAGCTCTTCGGCCCGATCGCCCTCGTCTTCAAGGTTTCCTCCGACGAGGAAGCTCTCGAGCTGGCCAACGACACCCAGTACGGCCTCGGCGGCGCCGTCTTCTCCCAGGACACGGAGCGCGCACGCGCAATCGCCCGCCAGATCAACTCCGGCATGGCGAACGTGAATACCCCCGCAGGAGAGGGCGAAGAGATTCCGTTCGGTGGCGTGAAGCGCTCCGGCTTCGGTCGCGAGCTCGGACCGCTGGGCATGGACGAATTCGTCAACAAGCAGCTGTACTTCGAAGAGGACTAATTAGCCCGCCCTCATCACCACTGCCACTGCCCCTTCGTCTCTGCCGCTGTCGCTGTCGCGGAAACCGGAGACGAAGGGGCAGTTTTCGATGTCATTACAGATAATTAGAGTCCCATAAGTGGCGTCTATTAGTCGTGCGTTTCGTTACAATTGGTGTTTATGGAATTCAGACTCAAGCCCGCCACCGAATCGGACCGCACCTACATCCGTCGTCTGTACTACTTGGCAGATGTGTTCGGGGACGAGTCCAAGCGACTCAGCAGCGGCCAGGAGAAGGTCAAGGCCTTTGTCGACGATTGGTCGCCCGAGGATGACGGAGGCTGGATCGCCCACGACCAGGACCAGACCCCGGCCGGCGGCATCTGGCTGCGCTACTGGGAAAATGGCGACAAGACCAGCGCGGCCAACCTCGGCCCGGAGGTGCCGGAGCTGATCCTCGCTGTGGAGGAGCGCTCCCACGGCTACGGCCTCAGTGCCGTGCTGCTGCACTCCGTGTGCGAGCTCGCCATCGACCAGGGCGCAAAGCACATTGCGCTCGAGGTCATGCCTGAAAACAAGCGTGCACGCTACGTGTACGACAAGTTCGGCTTCATCCCCACCAAGGAGAACCCGAACGTGATGTACCGCGACTTGGTCTAAGTTCTCACCATCACCGATATTTCGCCGTGCGCCCGCTTTCGGGCCGCGGCGGTTTTCGTATTGCACGCGTTGCACGCAGCTGGCCCTTCCCCCTAACCGCGGGGTGCGCGACGGGGAGAAATACACGTTCTGCGTGTGACGGCTGCGACCAAACGGGCCTTATCCGGAGCGAAACCCCCCGGGTCGGGGGTGACGGGTGATGCATTTCTGCAGGATTGTTCACTGAAAGTTCACTGAATCCCGGTTTCAAGGCACGCGTTATTTAAGATTGGGGAAACCTCCTATCTGAAAGGTCTACGCATGAAACTTCACGCAACCCGTCGTCGGACTGGCGCAGCGCTGTGCGCAATCGCACTGTCCGCTACTACTCTCGCAGCATGCTCCAGCGATTCCTCCGGCTCCAACGGCGGCTCGGAAGGCGCCGGCGAGCGCGGCCCCATCACCTTCGCCATGGGCCGCAATGACACGGACAAGCTGACCCCGATCATCGATGCGTGGAATGCGGAGCACCCGGACGAGCAGGTGACTCTGAAGGAGCTCGCCGGTGAGGCCGACGATCAGCGCGACACCCTCGTGCAGTCGCTTCAGGCAGGCAACTCCGACTACGACGTGATGGCGCTCGATGTCGTGTGGACCGCTGACTTCGCGGCAAACCAGTGGCTCGAGCCGCTCGAGGGCGACTTCGAGGTGGATACCTCCAAGCTCCTGCAGTCCACCGTCGAATCCGCGACCTACAACGACACCCTCTACGCGCTGCCACAGAACACCAACGGCCAGCTGCTCTTCCGCAACGTGGACAAGGTCGACTCCAAGCCGGACACCTTCGCCGACATCAAGTCCGCCTGCGAGGCCGTCGAGGGCGACTGCCTGACCACCCAGCTGAAGCAGTACGAGGGCCTCACCGTGAACGCTCTCGGCTTCATCAACGGCTGGGGCGGAACCGTGATCGACGACAACGGTGAGCCGACCGTCGAGTCCGACGAGGCCAAGGCTGGCCTGCAGGCACTGGTCGACGCGTACAAGGACGGCACCATCGCCAAGGGCTCCACCGCCGCCACCGAGGAGGAGACCAACCTGGCCTTCACCGAGGGCCAGACCGCCCTCGCCATCAACTGGCCGTACATGTTCGCCAACGCGCAGGAGAAGGGCCTGAACTTCGAAGTCCAGCCGCTCGTCGGTGAGTCCGGAGTCGGCGTGTCCACGCTCGGCGGCTACAACAACGGCATCAACGTGAACTCCAAGCACAAGGCGACCGCCAAGGACTTCATCGAGTTCATCATCAGCGAGGAGAACCAGCTCTCCTTCGCCAAGGCATCCTTCCCGCCGGTGCTCGCGTCCATCTACGACAACGAGGAGCTGATCAAGGAGCAGCCGTACCTGCCGGCGCTCAAGGAATCCCTCGAGAACGCGAAGCCGCGTCCGGTTTCCCCGTTCTACCCGGCGATCTCCAAGGCTATCCAGGACAACGCCTATGCGGCACTGACCGCCGATAAGAGCGTCGACGACGCCACCAAGGATATGTCCGCCGCGATCAAGCAAGCCGCCCAGTAAAACGGCGGGCGCAACAGTTTAAAATCAGTCTGCAGATTCGGTCCAGCTTTAACGGACCGAAGCTGCAGGCTGAAGTTCATTTCAGGGCCTGCACCATGCGCGAAGCGCGCATCTTTGCGCGCGCTGGTTGTTAAGGAGAGTTCATGAGTACCGTCGTCAAGCGGCGCGGAGCTGCGGAAAACGCGGAACCCGCTGAAAAGAACACGCGCTCCCGCAGCGATGCGGGCAAAGCGTGGGGCCTGGTCACCCCGGCGCTGATCGTCCTGGCCGTGGTCATCGGCTACCCGATCCTGCGCGCCATCTGGCTGTCGTTCCAAGCCAACCGCCATCTCGACCCGTCCACCGGCGTCTTCGTCGACGGCGGCTTCGCGGGGCTGGACAACTACCTGTACTGGATTCAGAACCGGTGCATGAGCCCGTCGGGGACCGTCGGTGAATGCCCACCCGGCGTGCTGGCCACGGACTTCTGGCCGGCGCTGGGCATCACGCTGTTCTTCACTGTGGTGACCGTGGCGCTGGAGGCTGTGCTGGGCATGATCATGGCGCTGATCATGAACCACCCGTCGCGCGTGCGCGCGCTGATCCGCGCGGCCGTGCTCATCCCGTGGGCGATTCCGACTGCGGTGACAGCGAAGCTCTGGCAGTTCATGTTCGCGCCCAACGGGATCGTGAACTCGCTGCTCGGCCAGTCCATCGCGTGGACGACGGACCCGTGGGCGGCGCGTATCGCGGTGATCATCGCGGATGTGTGGAAGACGACGCCGTTCGTGGCACTGCTCATCCTCGCTGGCCTGCAGATGATCCCGAAGGATGTCTACGAAGCCGCGCGTGTCGACGGCGCGTCGGCGTGGCAGACCTTCACCCGCATCACGCTGCCGCTGGTGCGCCCGACGCTGATGGTCGCGATCCTCTTCCGCACCCTCGACGCGCTGCGCATGTACGACCTGCCCGTGATCATGATCTCCGGGTCCTCGAACTCCCCTACCGCCACGATCTCCCAGCTGGTGGTCGAGGACATGCGTCAGAACAACTTCAACTCCGCCTCCGCGCTGTCCACGTTGATCTTCCTTCTCATCTTCACTGTCGCTTTCCTCATGGTGCGCTTCGGCGGTGCTGATGTCGGCGGCGATCAGACCCGCGCTCGGCGGGAGAAACGCGAAGCGAAACGGCAAGCAAAACGGGAAGCGAAAAAGCAGCGGGGTGTGAACTCCACTGACGATGATTCTGCGGCAGCCGGTGTTGATTCGGCTGCGGCTGCGGCGACGAGCACGGAGGCAACGCGATGAAGAAGAATTTCGGCAATATCGGCCACAAGATCGGCGTGGCCTTCATTCTCGTGTGGGGTCTCGCCCCGTTCTACTGGATGCTGATCACCGCCCTGCGCGACAAGAAGCACACCTTCGACACCACTCCGTGGCCGACGCACGTCACGCTTGAGAATTTCCGCGACGCGCTCGCGACCGACAAGGGCAACGACTTCCTCGGCGCGATCATGAACTCGCTGATCATCTCATTGATCACCACCGCGCTCGCCGTTGTCGTCGGTGTGTTCACCGGCTACGCGCTGGCGCGCCTGAACTTCCGCGGCAAGGGCATCGTCACCGGCATCATTCTCGCCGCGTCGATGTTCCCGGGCATCGCGCTGGTCACTCCGCTGTTCCAGCTCTTCGGAGACATCGGGTGGATCGGCACCTACCGCGCCATGATCATCCCGAATATCTCGTTCGCGCTGCCACTGACGGTGTACACGCTCATCTCGTTCTTCCGCCAGTTGCCGTGGGAGCTCGAGGAAGCAGCGCGTGTCGACGGCGCCACCCGCGGCCAGGCCTTCCGCCTCGTGCTGCTGCCCCTGGCGGTGCCCGGCATCTTCACCACGGCGATCATCGCGTTCATCGCCACGTGGAATGAGTTCATGCTCGCCCGCCAGCTGTCCACCAACGCCACCGAGCCGGTCACCGTGGCGATCGCCCGCTTCTCCGGTCCGAACGCTTTCGAATACCCGTATGCGGCGATCATGGCCGCCGGCTCCCTGGTCACCATCCCGCTGATCCTCATGGTGCTGGCTTTCCAGCGCCGCATCGTCTCCGGTCTGACCGCCGGCGGCGTGAAGGGATAAGTGGCCTGCCCCACTTTTGTGGCGTTGACCTGGGACTGACAGCTAGGCTTACCCTAAACACTGAAAGGGAATGCCAATGGCAGACAGAGAACTCAATAATGGACTTGATGTCCGTGCCACTGAATCCGAGGAGCTGACGCGACCGAACCGCAAGCCGTGGATCATCGCCCTCGCCGTCATCGCCGCGCTCGTGTTGCTCATCACCGCACTCAGCCCGACGATTCGCGGGGCCTTCAGTGGCGGCGGGGACGAGGCGGAAGGGACGCACAACGAGGTGGACGTCCACTTCCTCGGCATGATGGTCCCCCACCACCAGCAGGCCATCGACATGTCCGATGTGCTGCTTGAATCCGATGTCGACGACGACGAGGTCCGCGATTTGGCTCAGCGCATCAAGGACGGCCAGGAGCGCGAGAACGAGCAGATGCGCGCCTGGGCCGACGAGTGGGGCATCCAAGACGACATGGAGATGCACTCCACACACATCGCGAACGGCATGTTCCAGCCGGAGGAGCTCGAAGAATTCGCCTCGCTGGAGGGAGACGAGTTGCGCACCACCTTCCTGGAGATGATGCACTACCACCACGAGCACGTCATCCCCATGACGCAGGACCAAATCGACAACGGCGGCTACGCCCCGCTGCGCGACATGGCGCAGGAGATGGTCGACGTCCAGACAGCGGAGATGAAGGAGATGGAAGAGCTGCTCAAGTAGAGTTCGCTCCTCTTCCCCTTCCCCCCAAGTCGGCTCCCCGGAGAGGCGAAATAGTTCCCGGCTTCAAGGCTCACCCGTGAACTATTTTGCAGGCCCGCCCGCTACGGGCGTTGAGTCCCACTCCTGACATATTTCACAAAATTTGTCAGGGTCGATTTCTAACCAGGCACGATGCCGGTCGCTGACAGATTCCGCTGCAATCTGTCAACCGCGATCCACCTTCAACCATCACCTATCCCGACTTTCAGCAGCGCAAACCCCTTGACCCCCGACGGACACTGTCATAGTCTCGACGAGGAACTGTCCCCGTAGGAAGGAATAGGCCGTGCTCAAATTCCGTGTTTCCGCCTAACACGAAACAGAAAGTTGAATGAGCATGCCTATTTCCCTGAATAACGTCTCCCTCGAGTGGCCTAACGGAACCCTCTGCTTCTCGGACTTAAATGCCATATTTTCAAGTCACCTGACCGGCCTGATCGGCGATAACGGTTCCGGAAAAACGAGTCTGATCAGGGTCATCCTCGGCGAGCTACAACCGAGCACTGGTTCGGTCGAACGCCCGTCGAAAATCGCTTACCTGCCTCAGGATCTTGGACTGCAACCGGACACTACGGTTTCAGACGTCTTTGGGATCACCGGAATCATCGAGGCAATCAACGCCATCGAAGGTGGCCAGTTCAATCCCGAGTTGTTCGAGCTCATCGGTGACCGGTGGGATGCTGCCGAAGAGACTCGGGCTGTGTTGTCAGCTCATGGCCTCGAGCTCAACCTGGATAGGCCGCTATTTACCCTGTCCGGTGGAGAGGCTGTTCGTGTTGCACTAGCTGCGCTCATGGCTGACAACCCCGATTTCATTGTCATGGACGAGCCCACGAACAACCTCGATGTGGAAGCGAAAGCCCAGCTGATCCGCTCTCTTTCCAAATCGACTGTTCCTGCGATTGTGGTGAGCCACGATCGCGACTTGTTGGATTCCGTGGACGAGATTGCAGAACTTCACGACGGGAAGCTACGACTTTTCCCCGGTAACTACTCCGCCTACCGTGAAGCTCTGGCCAATGAACAGGATGCAGCGATGCGGGAGGTGCGGGAAAAGAAGACGATTCACAGTAGGCAGGTTCGAGAGCGTGAGGCGATGCAAACACGCATTGCTCGGGACGCTCGTCGCGGAAGGAAGTTCGCTGCTAACAATCGTAAACCTGGCATGGCGATGGGGCTGGACAAGGATCGGTCTGAGAAGACTGCTGCTCGGCGTGGTGCGGCTCATGCCGAGTCTGTGGAGTCGTCTCTCGCTGAGTATCGTCACGCGCAAGACAAGGTCCGCGACGATCAACAAGTGTACATTGAGCTTCCCGGTACGGCGCTTCCGAACGGAACCCGCGTTGTGGAAATCCCAGAACTCACTGTTGTAGGCCCCGAGCGTGTCCGGATCACTGGACCGAACGGCAGCGGAAAGACGACCCTGCTCAATTCTGTTGCAGACGGAGGCGCGGGGTACGTGATTGGGAATGTGGGGTACCTCCGGCAGCGCATTGTTCTTGACCGCAACCGGTCAGTTTTGGAGTTGGTCTCGGAGGCCAACGCGTCTGCTGATCCGCAGTATATTCGGGACCAACTCGCGCAATTGTTGTTTCAGAATGAGACTGTGCACGCGCCTATCGGAACGCTTTCGGGTGGTGAGCGTTTCCGCGTTGAGTTTGCCCGTGTTCTTCTTTCGTCGCCTGCTCCGCAGCTTTTGCTTCTCGACGAGCCCACCAACAACATCGATATCTCAACCGTGAACTGGCTTGTCTCCGCTCTTGAGAGTTATGCAGGTGCGCTTCTTCTCGTCAGCCACGACGAAGACTTCTGTGAGCGTATGAACCTTGACAGGGAAGTTTCCATCGATGATTTGACCTGATGTTATGGGCCTCTTCCCGAAAATAGTTCCCGACCAGGGAACTATTTGGGGTATTCGACCCCTTCTCGCCGACATTCCCCCCCTACACAGCACAAAGCCGCTAGGTTCCGCCCCAGTAGTTGGGACGGCGCCTAGCGGCTTTTTCTGTGCGCTACGCTGCCATGGCCCTTAGCGGATCACGGCGACGAGGTCGCCGCCTTCGACCTTGGTGGCCTGGGTGAAGGCGATGTGCTCGACCACGCCGTCCTTCGGAGCGGAGATGGAGGCTTCCATCTTCATTGCCTCGATGGACGCGACTTGGTCGCCGGCGGAGACGGTATCGCCTTCCTTCACGGTCACGGTGACCACACCGGCGAACGGTGCGGCGACGTGGTTCGGGTTGGACGCGTCAGCCTTCTCCACCTCGGCGACGGAGGACTCGGCGTTCTCGTCGCGCACCATGACCGGGCGGATCTGGCCGTTGACGTTGATGATCACGCGGCGCATGCCCTTTTCGTCCGGCTCGCCCACGGCGTCGAGGCGGACCACCAGCGGGGTCTGCTGCTTTTCTAGGTCACCGAACCAGATCATGGTCTCCTCGCCCTCTTGGAGGCCGTAGAAGAATGTCTTGTCGCCGAGCTGGTCGGTGAAGCCATAGGTGCGGCGGTGCTCCAGGAACTCGGCGTACTGCTTCGGGAAAAGCAGCTTATCCAGTGCCGCGCGGCGGACGCGGTGGTTATCGGACTCGAGGTCCTGCGCCAGATCCTCCGGCACCTCAGTGAGCTGCGGAGTCTCCTTGCGGCCACCGAGAGCGCGGTCGCGCAGCTCCGGCCAACCGCCCGGAGGGGTGCCCAGCTCGCCGCGGAGGAAGCCGATGACGGAATCCGGAATATCGAATTTCTGCGGGTCCTTCGCGAACTCTTCCGGGTCCACGCCTGCGCCGACGAGGTGCAGCGCCAGGTCGCCAACGACCTTGGAGGACGGAGTCACCTTGGTCGGGCGTCCCAGCATCTCGTTCACCGCGGCGTAGTAATCCTCAATGAGCTCGAAGCGGTCACCCAAGCCGAGCGCCACTGCCTGGGTGCGCAGGTTGGACAGCTGGCCGCCCGGGATCTCGTGGCGGTAGACGCGGCCGGTCGGGCCCGGGATGCCGGACTCGAACGGGGCGTAGAGCTGGCGCACGCCCTCCCAGTACGGCTCGAGGTTGCTCACGGCCTCCAACGACAGGCCGGTATCGCGCTCGGTGTTGGCGAAGGCGGCGACCAGAGCAGACATGGACGGCTGCGAGGTGGTGCCAGCCAGCGGTGCGGACGCCACATCCACCACGTCGGCACCGGCATTGGCGGCGGCGAGGTAGGTGGCCAGCTGGCCGCCGGCGGTGTCGTGCGTGTGCACGTGCACCGGAAGGTCGAAGCGTTCACGGAGAGCACTGACCAGCTTCGCAGCGGCTGCCGGGCGCATCAGGCCGGCCATGTCCTTGATGGCCAGAACGTGCGCACCGGTTTCGACGATCTCTTCTGCCAGGCGCAGGTAGTAATCGAGGGTATACAGGTCCTCATTCGGGTCCATCAGGTTGCCCGAGTACGCCATGGCGACCTCGGCCACGGTGGTCTGGGTGTCCAGGACAGCGTCGATGGCGGGGCGCATCTGGGAAACGTCGTTAAGCGCGTCGAAGATGCGGAAGATGTCCACGCCGGTGGATGCTGCTTCCTTCACGAATGCTTTGGTCACGGAATCCGGGTACGGCGTGTAGCCGACGGTGTTGCGGCCGCGCAGCAGCATCTGGATATTCATGTTCGGCATCGCGTCGCGCAGCTCCTCCAGTCGCGTCCACGGCGATTCGTGGAGGAAGCGCATGGCCACGTCGTAGGTCGCGCCGCCCCACGCCTCGACGGAGGTGAGCTCCGGGGTGAGGTGGCCGACGTGCTTGGCCGCGGCAACCAGCGTGTTCGTGCGCACGCGGGTAGCCAACAGAGACTGGTGCGCATCGCGGAAGGACGTGTCGGTAACACCCAGCGCGGTCTGGCCGCGCAGCTTCTCCGCCCACTTCTGCGGGCCGAGCTCGCGCAGCTCATCGCGCGCGCCGCGCGGGGTGGACTCATAGTCGAGCTCCGGCAGCTTCTCGCTCGGACGGATATTCGTCGGGCGCGGGCCGTTCGGCTTATTCACCGTCGTCCACGCCAGGTACTCGAGGATGCGGCCAGCCTCGTCCGGGGCGGCCGGGGCCTCGAGCAGGTGCGGGTGGTCCTCGATGAAGCTGGTGGCGATGCGCTTGTTGATGAAGTCCGGCTCGCTCAAAAGCGCGCGCAAAAAGCCGATATTGGTGGACACGCCGTTGACGGAGAACTCGTTGAGCGCACGGCGGGCGCGCGCCACAGCGGTCTCGAAATCCTTGCCGCGGCAGGTCATCTTGACCAGCAGGGAGTCGAAGTTCGGGGTGATCTCGCCGCCGACGGAGATGCTGCCGTCCAGGCGCACGCCGGCGCCGCCCGGGGAACGGTAGCCGGTGATCACGCCGGAATCCGGGCGGAAGCCGTTATTCGGGTCCTCCGTGGTGATGCGGCACTGCAGCGCGGCGCCCGTCAGCGTGATCTCGTCCTGGCGCAGGCCCAGCTCCTCCAGGGACGCGCCCGCAGCAATGTGCATCTGCGACTTCACGATGTCCACGCCGGTGACCTCCTCGGTCACCGTGTGCTCGACCTGCACGCGCGGGTTCATCTCGATGAACACGTGATTGCCGTGCTCGTCCACCAAGAACTCGACGGTGCCGGCGCCCTGGTAGTTGATGTGGCGGCAGAAATTCACCGCATCCTGGCAGATCCGCTCGCGCTGCTCGTCGGTGATGTGCTGCGCGGGAGCGATCTCCACGACCTTCTGGTGGCGGCGCTGCACGGAGCAGTCGCGCTCAAAGAGGTGAATGACGTCGCCGGAGGCATCACCCAGGATCTGCACCTCGATGTGCTGCGGGTTGATCACGGCGCGCTCGAGGTACACATTCGCATCGCCGAACGCGGCTTCAGCTTCGCGGGATGCTTCCGCAGCCAGCGTGGCCAGGTTTTCTGGCTTATCGACGAAGCGCATGCCCCTTCCGCCGCCGCCCGACACAGCTTTGACGAAGACAGGGAACTCGAAATCGTCCGCCCAGGTGACCAGTTCGTCGATGTCGGTGGTGGCCTCGGAGTCCTTGAGCACCGGCAGGCCCGCCTCTTCGGCGGCGCGCACTGCGGCGGCCTTGTCGCCGGTCAAATCCAGTGTCTCGGCGGTCGGGCCGATGAAGGTGATGCCGCGCTCTGTGCAAGCCCGCGCCAGGTCGGCGCGCTCGGAGAGGAAGCCGTAGCCCGGGTAGACCGCGTCCGCCCCGGTCTTTTCCGCAGCGCGGATGATCTCATCGATGGACAGGTAGGCGCGGACTGGCTGGCCCTCGTCGCCGATCTGAACTGCCTCATCCGCAAACGGACGGTGGAAGGAGTGGCGGTCCTCGCGCGGGTACACCGCGACGGTCTTGGCGCCCGTCTCGAAGGCCGCGCGGAAAGCGCGCACCGCGATCTCGCCGCGGTTAGCGACGAGAATCTTGTTGAATGTGGGCAGGTGCGCCGCTTCGGTTCCGGCCGTGTGGTCAGGACCAGTCATGGATTTCTCCCCTGAATCAAATAGGTGCAGTACACCCATCGATCTTAAAGGCTGCGCACCCCACAGGCCCTGTGACCTCGACTACTCTCCCACTGCCCTGCCCTGCGGTGAATCAGCTATGGGGATCCAGCTAAGTGGATCCAGCTTCCTTTATGCCCCCGGCACGTGGCGCTCGGCCGGCCCGTTGTAAGCGGCCAGAGGACGGATAATGGTGTTGTTCTCGAACTGCTCGATGATGTGCGCGGTCCAGCCGGTGATCCTCGCCATGACGAACAGCGGGGTGAAGAACTCGATATCGAAACCGAGAATGTAATACGCCGGGCCCGCCGGGAAATCTAGGTTGGGCATGATGTTGATCGAGGTGTTCTCGTACATCGTCTTCGCCATGATGTCGTACATCTCCACCCACTTCGCACCGTCTTTTTCCGGGTGCTCGGAAGCGAGCTTCTTGAAGGCTTCTTCCATCGTGGGCACGCGCGAATCGCCCTTCTTGTACACGCGGTGGCCGAACCCCATGACCAGCTCTTTATTCTTCAGCTTGTTCAGGGTCCACTCTTCGGTCTTCGCCGGGTCGCCGATGGCGACCATGTTGTGCATGACGAATTCGTTGGCGCCGCCGTGCAGCGGCCCTTTCAGTGCGCCGATCGCACCGGTGACCGCCGACCACGTGTCGGACTGCGTCGAGGTGATCACGCGGGCGGTGAATGTCGAGGCATTGAAAGAGTGCTCGGCATAAAGGATCATCGACTTCTCAAAAGCCTCGATATCCGAAGGGATCGTCGCCGGCGACCCTTCCCCATCACCGAAGACCATCCAAAGGAAATTCTCCGCGTACCCCTTGCTCGTGTCCGGCTCGATATAGCCTTCCCCGCGCCGGCGGCGGATATCCAGGGCGACGATGGTGGGCAGCTTGGTCAACAGCGTCAGCGCAATATCGCGGATGTGGTCGGAATCTGGGGTGAATTTCTCCGGGTCGCGCGTGCCCAGAAAAGACACTGCTGTGCGCAGGACATCCATTGGGTGGCAGTCTTTCGGCATCGCCTCAATCACGCCGATGAGCTCCTCGTCGAGTCCGCGGCGGCTTCGCGCCACGTCGTAGAACTCCTGCAGCTCCTCCTCGTTCGGCAGTTCCCCATTCCACAGCAGCATGGCCACTTCCTCGAAGCTGACGTTATTGGCCAGCTCGTGCACCGGGTAGCCGCGGTACAACAGCGAATTCGTCTCCGGGTTGACCTTGGACACTTCGGTGTAATCGGCGATGACACCGTTGAGGCCCTTGCGGATTTCTGTTTGCTCCGACATAGTTTCTCTCCTCTACAAAACTTTTATTTTGGTGAAAAAGTGGGCCTGGTTTTATCCAGGCCCAGCGTGGGTGTTTAGAAAATACCCTCCGGTGTCGCCGGCGCGGTGGCAAGTGCCTCGTCGGTCAGGCGGACATTCAACTCGTTCAGATCAGTGAGGTTTTCCAGGTTCTCCGCCGCAGCGATGAAGCGGTCCTGCTCGTCGGCGTTGACCAGCCCGTCGGCAAGCGTGCGGAATTTCGCGATATAGTCCGCCCGCGCGAACGGCCGTGCACCCAGCGGGTGCGCGTCCGCCACAGCCAGCTCGTCCTCGATCACTTCCCCATCGCTAAACGTGATCACTGCTTTGGCGCCGAAGGCCTTCTCATTCGGGTCTGTCGAGTGGTAGCGGCGCGTCCACTCCGGATCCTCCGTGGTAGAGATCTTGTGCCACAATTCCACCGTCTCCGGGCGGCCCGCACGCTCCGGCGAGTAGGAGTCGCGGTAGTGCCAGGTGCCGTCCTCGAGGGCGACGGCGAAGATGTACATGATCGAGTGGTCGAGCGTCTCGCGCGAGGCCGTCGGATCCATCTTCTGCGGGTCATTCGCCCCGGTGCCGATGACATAGTGCGTGTGATGCGAGGTGTGCAGGACGATGGACTCGATCTCCGTCGTCTTCCGCCCGGCATCGGCGATAGTCTGCTTCATGCGCCGAGCCAGGTCGATCGGCGCCTGCGACTGGTATTCAGCGGAGTGCTCCTTGGTGTAGGTATCTAAGATCGCACGCTTTTCCTCCCCCGGCGCAGGCAGTGGCACCGTGTAGGTACGGTCCGGGCTGTGCAGCATCCACGCGATGACGCCGTCTTCGCCCTCCCAGATCGGGGCGGGCGCACCTTCACCACGCATACAGCGGTCCACCGCCTCGATGGCCATTTTTCCGGCGAAGGCCGGGGCGTACGCCTTCCACGAAGAGATCAACCCCTTGCGTGACTGGCGCGTAGCCGTCGTGGTGTGCAGCGCTTGACCGACCGACTGGTAGATCGTGTCCACATCCAGATTCAGCATGGTGCCAATGCCCGCCGCCACACTCGGCCCCAGATGCGCCACATGGTCAATCTTGAACTCGTGCAGAGAGATGCCCTTGACCAGGTTCACCTGGATCTCGTACCCGGTGGCGATGCCACGGATCAGCGTCTTGCCGTCCAGCTCCTTATGCTGCGCGACCGCCAGCAGCGGCGGAATATTATCGCCCGGGTGCGAGTACTCCGCGGCCAAGAATGTGTCGTGATAGTCCAGCTCACGCACGGCCGTGCCGTTCGCGAGCGCCGCCCACTCAGCAGAAAAGCGCCCGTCCACACCGAAAACAGAAGCGCCATGCTTATCGACGGGATGCGCCTGCGCCATCACCCGTGCCGACGTCACCGGCCGGCGCACCACCGAGGCCACCGCGACGGCGGCATTGTCGATGATCCGGTTGATGATCATCTCTTTGGCCTCTTCCGGAACCTCCACCGGGTCCGCGGCCACCTGCGCGACCTTGTAGGCGAGGTGTTCTTCGTACGGGAACTCCTCCGCCGACCTGCGCGTGCGCACCTCGTGCTCGATCATGGACAGCAAACCTCCTGGGAATATCGCCGCGGGCAATTCATGTCACTGCGGGATACCTTTGTGTCCCGCGCCACTAATTAGTATGCCGAAACAATGCAGAGCGCGGGCCGTCTTTCCCCACTTTCTGCCTCGCACGCCTCCCCAGCGAACCCTCACCCCGCCCGGGAAGGCTTGGCTTTGCCCTAGTCCCAGCCGCTGTCGCGGGGGCCACGGTTCAGTAGGTGGTGCCCCATGTGCGGGATCGTGAAATTCAGGTAGCCGTGCTTCGGGCTGTAGACCAGCTCCCGCTTGAGCAACGCTTGCCGAGCCATAGTGAGCGACTGCGGGGTGGCACCGAGCACGCGCGCAATCTCCGCCGTCGGCACCGCAGCCAATTCTTGCTGGGCCTGCGCCATTGCCACAAGAAATTCCTCCTGCTTTGGCGGAACCGTGCTCAATGCCGGCGCGTGCACCAGCTGGCCGAGAGTATCCAGCACATCCTCGCGCACCGCATCCACATCACTGGCCGTGATCCTTCCGCCCCGGCCAGCCCGCTCAAAGAGGTGGAATCCGATGAGCTGGATCAAAAACGGGTAGCCACGGCTCATCGCCACCGACGCACGCAAGGCCGCTTGATCGAACTCCGCCCCACCTGCTTCTGCGGTTTGGGCGAGCACCTCTGCCGTCTGCTCCGGCGACATCGGCCCCAGATTGGAGTGCTGAGCCCGGCGCAAGAACGTCGTGCCCGGGTGCTGCAACAGCGATGCGATACCCTCGGGAAGCCCCGCGGCAGCGAAGGCGATATTGCGGTTATCCCGCATCAGGTCCTGCACCGCGGCGGTGAGCTCCCACATCTGATTCGACGGCGCGCTTTGGACCTCATCGACGGTAATGAGGATGCCGGAGTCGGGGCCGGCTTCGTCGGCAAGCGAATTCAAGCCCGTGATCAGCGAGGGCGCAGGGCTGTACCCGTCGTCGATCTCGCTGCGCACTCCCCCAAGCCCCGCAATATTGACGCCCGTGATTCGGCGGCGCCCCTCGGGGCGTTGGCTCAGGATCGACAGCGCGTGCGGAATCGCGGTATCCACCAGCGGCTGGACCAGGTCGTGCGGCTGCGCTCGGAGCACCACCCAGCCACGGCGCTTCGCTTCGTCTTCCAACTCATTCAGCGTGACGGTCTTGCCGATGCCGCGCGGACCCGACAGCAACAGCGCGCGCCGCGGGTCGCCGACGCCGCCGGACAGCCCGCGGCCGAATGCTTCCACGACCGCATTGCGGCCAGCGAACACGCTCGGCGAGACGCCGAATGTGGGAATGAACGGGTTGCGCGATAAATTGCCCACGGCGATCCTCCTGCTCGGGTCTCGGCTTTTAGCTTTTATATAGCTTATATTCTCTATATTTTCCCGATTAGCCGCCGCGGCCTTATATAACTTATATTTCGCCCTGACCTGGCACTTTAAGCTCTTAGTTCAGGTCCGTCTTGTGCACGAGACGGCGGGCGGCCTCGGTAATGGAACCCGACAGGGACGGGTAGACCGCCATGGAATTGGCCAGCTGCTCGACCGTGAGGTGGTTGGTCACAGCGATCGTGAGAGACAGGATCAGCTCGGACGCGGTCGGCGCGACGATCACGCCGCCGAGCACCTGACCGGACCCCTTGCGGGCGAAGATCTTCACAAAACCGGTCTTCAACGAACGCATCTTCGCGCGCGGGTTAGTAGCCAGGTCCAGCTTGATGATGTCGGCGGAGTACTCGCCGTTGTGGATCTGCTGCTCCGTGATGCCGACGGCCGCGATCTCCGGACGCGTGAACACAGCATTGCCGACGGTGCGGATGCGCAGCGGTTCGACACCCTCACCGAGCGCGTGGTACATCGCGATACGGCCCTGCATCGCAGCGACCGAGGCCAGTGGCATGAGGTCGGAGCAGTCACCTGCGGCGTAGATGCCGGCGACATTGGTGCGGGAAACGCGGTCCACGTGAATGTGGCCGGACGGAGTGACGTCCACACCCTGGGATTCGAGCTGCAGATCCTTCGTGTTCGGGATCGAACCGATGGACATCAAGCAGTGGGAGCCGGTGATCTCGCGGCCGTCGCTGGTGCGCACGATCACGCCATCGCCGGTGTTCTCCACGCTGTCCACGCGGGCGTCCTTGACCAGGGTCACGTCGCGGTTGGACAGGACCTGCTCCAGCACGTCGGCCGCATCCGCATCATCGTGCGGGAGAATGCGGTCCGAGGAGCCCACCATGGTCACCTTCACGCCGAGCTCGGCGTAGGCGGAGACGAACTCCGCACCGGTCACGCCCGAGCCGACCACGACGAGGTGCTCCGGCATCTCGATCAGGTCGTACATCTGCTGCCAGTTCAGGATGCGGCGGCCGTCCGGCTTCGCCTTCGGCAGCACGCGCGGGGATGCGCCGGTGGAGATGAGCACCATGTCGCAGTCGATGGTCTCCACGGTGCCGTCTTTGAGTTCCACCTCGACGCGGTGGGTGGTGTGACCTTCCTGCTTGGACGCGAAGCGGCCGCGGCCGTTGATCAGACGAACGCCGGCGCGCTCGACCTGGTTGCGGATATCGCGCGACTGCTCGGAGGCGAGAGCGACCACGCGGTTGTTCAGCGCCGGAACCGACAGGTTCACCTCGCTGAGGCCGTGCTTGAGGCCCATGGCGTCGGCGCGGCGGAGGTCGGTCTTGATATTCGTGCCCGCGATGAAGCCCTTCGATGGGACGACATCGCGCAGAATGCCGGAGCCACCGACACCGAGATCCTCGACCAACGTGATGTCCGCGCCGTAAGAACTGCCGACGAGTGCTGCCTCGTAGCCGCCCGGGCCGCCGCCGATGATCACGATCTTCTTGGACACGCATGTCTCCTTTGCGCTTCGCGTCTGCACAGTTTCCGGGAGTCCACTGTAGCCGTCAGCAGCACGTGTCGCCGACCGGGCTGTCGGTGAGCGCGAAGAGAGACGCTGAACTGGGCAGAACGCCTACAGTGCAGCTGGTTCGACGAGGCCACCTTCATAGCGTTCGACCAGCGAGCCGAACAGGCGCACGCCGACGTCGATGCACCGTTCGTCGACGATGATGTCGCCACGGTGCAGATCGTATTTCGGGCCAGTCCCCTGCCAGCAACCCAAGCGCGCCATGGAGCCGGGCACATGCTCGAGGTACCAGGAGAAATCTTCGCCGCCACTGGACTGCGGAGCCTGCACCACCGCGTGCGGGTCGACATTCTGCGCGGCCCCGGCAAGTGCTGCGGTAGCCACATCGTCGTTCATCACCGGCGGAACTCCCCGGGTATAGGACAATTCGTATTTGCAGCCGGTGGGGGCCACGACGGCGTCGATAAGCTCGCGCATGAGCGGTTCCAACGTGCGCCACGTCCCGATATCTTGGGTGCGGATCGTGCCGGAGACGCGACCCGTTTTCGGCACGGCATTCGCAGCGAAGCCCGCCTCGAGCTGGCCGAAGACCAGCACGGTGCCGGTGCGCGGATCCACCCGGCGCGACAGCAAGCCCGGCAACTGCGTGACCAGGCTGCCAAGGGCGTAGACCACATCGGCCGTCAAATGGGGGCGGGAGGTGTGGCCGCCGGGGCCGGTGACGTCGATACGCAAAACATCCGCGGCGGACGTGATCGCGCCCGTGCGCACGCCGACCTGGCCGACACGCAATTTCGGCTCGACGTGGACGGCGTAGATGCTGGACACGCCCTTCAGGCCACCCCACTCGATGACATCGCGCGCGCCGCCGTCCATCACTTCTTCCGCGGGCTGGAAAATGATGCGGATACCGAACGGCAGGTCGATCTCCGACAAGGCGCACGCCAATGCCAGGCAGATCGTGGTGTGGACATCGTGCCCGCAGGAATGCGACATTCCCGGGGTCAGCGACGCGAACGACAGGCCCGAGACCTCCTCGACGCGCAATGCGTCGATGTCCGCGCGGAAGCCGAGACGCTCGTCGCCCTCCGGCCCGATGTCGACGTACAGGCCCGTCTCCGGAAAGAGCTGCGGCTCAAGCCCGTGGTCTGCGAGCACGCCGGCGATGAACTGTGTCGTCTCGATCTCGGCGTGGGACAGCTCCGGATGGGAATGCAGATGGCGACGCCACTCCACGACCTGGTCGCGGTGCTCCACCAGCCATGCGTCGATTTGGGCCGCTATTGACACGCTGCACACTCCCTTCGCCTCAACGATGTCTGCGCGCCGGCCACGCTAGCGTCCGCGCGCATCTAGTTTCGTCCTGCGTGGAAGTGTACAACTAGACCAAGCTGTACAGATAGTTGGGGCAGAAAAATGGCCGAGAATCTTTTCGGACTCTGCCTAACCCAGTGACGCGAAAGGCTTCGTATCGTCAGGGCCAGCAGGCCAGGCGACGGTGGTGCTCAATTGCCGCCAGTGGGCCCTTTTCTTCTGCTCGACTTCCTCGTCCTGCAGGTCCTTCGCCTTCTCCATCACCCGCTCGAGCGCTTCCCAGCACAGCTCGCCGACCTCTTCCCCTACGGCCGGCAGCAGCACCGCGGGCGGAACGCGCAGGGCGTACGCCAGGCGGTAGATAGTGCTCATCGTCGGATCCGACGACCGCGTCGCCCCGGAGCTATTCCGCTCCAGATTCGACACCAAGCTGCGCGACAACCCCGACATTTCAGCCAAACGCATCTGGCTGATCCCCCTCATGTCCCGCAGCATTCGCAGACGCGCCGACAGACTGTAACCGAAGCTCATCCAGTTGCGCGTCGGCAAAACCTCATCCACTCCTAAGCCCCCCTTAGAATTTTTTAAGTTTTCGGTTAAGGCGGAGGCTAATTGAAATATGTGAGGCGCGCCACACAAATATTTTAGAGGTGAATATTACGAGGTCCGTAGAGTCGGTCGCCCGCATCGCCCAGGCCCGGGACGATGTACGCGTCCTCGTTCAACGCCGGGTCCACCGCCGCCGTGATCAAACGGAGCGGCACGTTCATCTCCGCGAGACGGTCCACGCCCGGCTGCGCGGACACGACGCAGATCACCGTGATGTCGTCCGCCCCGCGTGCGGTGAGCAGCTCGATCGCGTGGACGAGCGAACCGCCCGTGGCCAGCATCGGGTCCACCAGGTACACCGGCTGTCCCGACAGATCGTCCGGCAGCGCCTCCAGGTACGGCACCGGCTCATGCGTCTCCTCGTCGCGCGCCAGACCGATGAAGCCGACCTGCGCGTCCGAGATCATCGACAGCGCCGGGTCCACCAGCCCCAGGCCGGCACGGATCACCGGCACGATGATCGGCGGATTCTTCAGCCGCGAACCTTCCGCGGTCGCCACCGGAGTCGTGCACTCGTAGGTCTCCACCTCGAGGTCACGCGATGCTTCGTACACCAGCATCGCTCCCAAGTCCGACAGGGCGGCACGGAAACCGGAATTATTCGTGCGCTCGTCGCGCAGGCGGGTCAGACGTGCTTGGGCCAGCGGGTGATCGATGATCGTAATCTCCATAGACACCCATGCTATCGCGGAATTTTTCACGCTGATGGAACCTTCGGGCGCTTCGGGCAGTCCAATAAGGCATGCACATTTTGAATTTGGATACCGCCGCCACTGAAACCGACCTCGCCTCTTTGCGCGAAGACGCTGACGCACTCGCGCCCACATCTTTGCCGCCACTGCCTACCGCGGGCCCGCTCGCCGGCCTCGCCACCGCCATCACCAACGCCGTCGCCGCCGCCAACGATCAAGCTGTGCTGCTCACCGATGAAGCGCACCGCGTCGCCGACAACATGGCGGTATTCAGCAACAAGGCATCGCTTATCGACGGCGCATCTGCCCACTCCTTCAAGGCCATCCACCCATGACCGCGACTCTGACACCACCGACTCTGTCCCAACCCGCACCTGTGCTCGACCCCATGTCGTCCGGCCTGGGGCTCATGCCACTGGTAGCTGCCGCCGGCTTCACTCTGGTCGAGCCTGTGCTGTGCGCCATCTTGGAATCTGCGCCTGAGCCCCTGCCGGAGATCACCATCGGCACCACGCCCGAGTTCGCTTCCGCCAATGCGCTCGCCGACCTAGTCGGCGCGGATCCCAGCCGCCTGCTCGGTGCGGTAGCCAATCTCTCGGCTGACCGCGATGAGATTGAGGCCGCTATAGGCGACGCCGCTCCTCATATCGAAAGCGCGGCTGCCGACATCATCGAGACCGGCAAGCAGTTCCTCATTGACGCTGCACCGCTCCTCCCCGGCCTGCTGTCTGGCCCGGCCGGATTCGGTGCCGTCCTTGAGCTCACGGTCTTGGCGGGAGGGGCGCTGGCGGACGTCGATAAGCGGCTCGATGAGTTGAAAGACGACCTAGACCCGCTCATCACACGCCTGGACAACCTGGTTGCTGACGCGCTATCCCGCGACCCGCTCGTTCCGTCCGCCACGGCGCAGGCCGCCGAAGCAGAACTCCGTGGCAGCTCGACGCAGCCCGCCGCACGGGAGACCCCCGCCCCCGCCGACGTCCCTGATAGTCCCGTCCCCGCCGGGGACAGTGAAGCTGGCCGCGCCGCCGTCGCCGCCGCGAAATCCATGCTGGGCACGCCGTACGTGTGGGGCGGCAACGCGCCCGGCGGTTTCGACTGCTCCGGGCTGACCTCCTGGGCTTACCGCCAAGCCGGCGTCGAAATCCCGCGCACCGCCGAAAACCAGGCCATCGGGCAACAAATCAGCCACGACGATCTGCAACCCGGCGACCTCATCGTCTGGTCCGGCCACGTGGCCATGTACGCCGGCGACGGAATGATGGTCGAAGCCGGCGACCCGGTGCAGATGAACCCGGTGCGCACGACCAATATCGGCATGCCGTTCAAAGGGTTCTGGCGACCGACGGCCTAGCTCGAATAATTGGACATGGGTTTAGTAATGTGAATGCCCATGAATACGCGCGCGATTCTCCCGGTGAAGATCTCATTGACGGAGGGCGATTTCTACACGCTCTGGGCCCCCACGTGGCGCCAAGGCGGATCCGAATGGCAAGCCTTCCTCGGTGACGCCGACGATGTCCTCGTCTTCAACAGCCCCGAGGCACTCCTCGTCTACCTCGAGGACCACAATGACCACGACCTCGTTGACCACCCCAAGTGGTCCGCCTTCCAGGCCGGCGGCGACGATCGCGTCGTGCCCCGCGACAAGAACACCTACGACATCATCGGCCTGCCGTCCTACCTGGCCGGCCGCCCGAGCCACGAGAATGTCTCCGCTGTCTCCCGCACCTTCCAGCTCGCCCGGTCGCTCGCCGAAGTGACCAACGCGCAGGACGCCTCCATCTTCTTCGCGTCCCACTCCATTTTGGGCAATGTCCACCGTGGCCACGAGCACTACGCCGGCCCGACCGGCCTCGGTGAATGGTCTGGCGTTGGCCGCACCGTCCTGACCAACTGGGAAAATGTCGTCTCCTCCCTTGATGACGCTGTCCGCGTCGTCGCCGATGATGAGCTCGACGCCACCCGCGTATCCGACGCCGGCGAATCCATCGCCGCAGCCACCGCCGCCCGCGAAGAGCAGCGCGCCCAGGCCGAGAAGGACGCCGAAAAAGCCCGCGCCGCCGCCGACCCCTACGATTCGTCCGCCTGGGCCGATGCTGGCATCGACCCCGTCAAGATGACTGTCCAGGGCAAGGGCGTGTACACCCTGCGCACCTACATCGGCGACTCCCCTGTCTTCCTGGGCAAATTCGGGGAAATCTTCACCTTCCCCACGACCAAGCACCTGCTGCGCTGGATCGTGGACAACGACGACCACGAGCTTGCCCGCGTGAGCACCTGGTCCGATCTGCAGAACCTCGCCAACGCCGGCGAACTCGAGGTCACCGTCCACCCGGACAACTCCTACTCGCTGAACGGCATCGCCTCCGACATCGAGAAGGGCGTCGATTCCGTCGACACCCAGCAGATGTCCAAGGCCTACGAGCTCATGGCCGACGCCGCCGACTGGGCCGACGACGACTCGCTCAACTCCTACCTGCTCGCAAACCCCCGCATGCAGGACTACCTCGCCTACATGATGGGCTCCACCGAAGCCGCCGGCTACGTCCCCTCCGCCCCCTTCACCGACAAAGCCGAAGGCTGGCGCGAACTCGAAGACCTGCTAGTGAAGCGCTTCTCGAAGTTCTAGGGCTGCCGGGCCAAAACCTGCAGGGCTGCCGGACCAAAACCTAGATGTTAACCCCAAAACTTAGTTTCCCCAGGTCGCTGAAAACGGGCCTCACACGCCCACCTGGGATAACTAAGTTTTGGGGTTAACAACTAGAGCGGGGGTTAACATCTGGGGTTAACAACTAGAGCCACCAACCCCGGCCACCCCTCACCACTGCGACCCCCGGAACTACCCGACCGCGGTGCCGAACAGCGAGCCGACGGCGAAGGTCGCAGCGAGCGCCAACCCGCCGCCAATGACCAGTCGGAAGACGGCTCGACCCGGCTTCGCACCGCCGAGTTTGGCGGAGATCGCGCCGGTGACTGCCAGAGCGATCAGGGTGGCAATAACGCAGACGGCCACGCGGGTGGTGGCGCCGCCGCCGAGCATGATCGCACCGAGCGGCAGCAGCGCGCCGACGAAGAACGACAGGAACGAGGCGATCGCAGCGGACCACGGACTGACTAGGTCGTCTTGGTCGAGGCCGTAGTGGACCTCCAAGTGGGCGGCGAGCGGATCGGATTCGGTGCGCTCACGGGCCACGGCAAGGGCGGTCTCCGGGGAGAGTCCGTCGTTCTTGTACGCCTGAACCAGGTGGCGGAATTCCGCCTCAGGGTCTTCTGCCTGCAGCTTCTTCTCGGAGTCGACGGCGGCCTTCTCTGCGTCGCGTTGGGAGGAGACGGAGACATACTCACCTAGCGCCATGGAGATCGCGCCACCGACGAGCGCCGCCAGACCGGCGGTGAAAATCTCGCGGGTGCTGTCCGTCGCACCGGCAACACCGACTACGACGGCGGCGGTGGACACGATGCCGTCGTTCGCACCCAGCACGGCGGCGCGGAGACGGTTCAGCTTCTCCCCCATGCCGTGTGTCTCCACCTCGACTTCGGGCACATCCTCCTGCTCGAGGTAGCCAATATCAGTACCTGCAGGCAGCAGGGTATCGGCGGTCGCTGCGGCAGAAATACTTTCCTTTTCACTCATATTGTTAGTTCTACGCGGACACCAACCAGCGCCGCAAGCAAGTTAGCACTAACTTACCGCAGGTGAGAGGGCATTTTTGAGGTGAGGCTACGCTTGCTCGGCGCGGATACGTGCCGGAGAATTCAGCGGGTCATAAGTCCCCTACCCCGATCATGGTCCTAGACTTACCGCTCGATGAAGAAGAAGCTGTCTATCGCGTTAGCTGCAGCCATCGTCCCCGCCGCTATCGCACCGGTCGTCCCACTTATTGAGCCTGCTGCCGTGGCGCAGGAAGCAGAAACCAGCACCGCGGCACCCGAAGAGCCCGGAGCTGACACCCCGGCGGACCCTGAAAACGAGGCAGGGGCAGATGCCCAGGCCGAGGCCACGGATGAGGATGCGCCGCACTACCCGGATCCGCGCGAGGAAGCCCCGAACACGGACAATTGCCCGAACGCGACGCTGCCGCCGGAGCCGGTGAGCACGTCGGAGCGCGTCGCGCCCGGTTCCCCCACCCCGACGCCGTTGCCGGTGGAGTACGACGGCCCGTGCGGTGTCATCGCGCCTGACGGTTTCAAGGTCAGCGAGAAGGTCTTGGCCACGTCGTGGCTGGTCGCAGACCCTGACACGGGCGATGTGATCGCGATGAAGGACCCGCACGGGCGCTACCGCCCGGCGTCGATCATCAAGGTGCTGCTCGCTCTCATCGCCATCGACGAACTCCCGTTGGACAAGGAGGTCACGGTCAGCGAGGAATCCGCCGGCCAGGAGGGTTCCGCGGTGGGGTTGGGCCCGAACGGCAAGTATTCCATCGACGACCTCCTGCACGGCCTACTCATGGTCTCCGGCAACGATGCTGCGCACGCACTCGCACAGGAGCTGGGCGGCGACGAGGAGACGCTACGCAAGGTCAACGAGAAGGCCGCCGAGCTGGGTATGAAGGACACCCGCGCAGCGAGCTATTCCGGACTCGATGGCCCCGGTATGTCCACCTCCGCGTGGGACATGGGCGTGGCGTACTCCGAGGCGTACAAGAACCCGAAGTTCAGCGAGATCATCTCCACCGAGATCTATCCCTTCCCCGGTTACACCGCCGCGGACGGGGAGGAGCTGCCGGGCTTCGACGTGTACAACGACAACAAGCTCTACCTCAACGATCCCGACGGAATCGGCGGCAAGACGGGCTACACGGACGACGCGAAGCACACCTTCGTCGGCGCGCTCGACCGCGACGGCCGGCGGCTCATGGCGATCGTGCTGGACACCACCATCGACAAGGGTCGCGCGTGGGAGCAGACACAGGATCTCATTCACGAGGCGTACAAGTTCAGCTCCGACGACGCCGTCGCATCGCTTATCGACGACACCGCCAACCCCTCCAACACCGGCACCCCCATCTCCGACGCACCCGACTCGGACGGAAAATCCTCCGAAAACGCCAAAAACGGCGACCCCGTCCCGTGGGAAGGAATCGCCGTCTTCAGTGGTGTGCTGGCCCTGGCCGGGCTAGCTACCTGGCTCAGTCTCGCGTCAGCAAAGAAACGGCGGCAACGCCGATAGCGCCCAGTGCTGCACCGATGCCGATATTCCGGCCGGTGTTGTCCGGCTCGTTGATCCCGGCGCGGACATTGATCACCGCCGGCTCCGGAACCGCCGGCGCTTCCTGCGCGAGGGATTCCTTCGTCGTCGCCGTCCACGCGGAGACGTAGAGGACCACGCGCCAGACCAGGTAGAGCACGACCATCAGGGAGATGATCGGGCCGAACAGCGCGCCCGCCGGGTTGCCGGTGGCAGAGCCGATGATGACGGTGGAGAACTGCTTGATCAGCTCGAAAATCACGGCACCCAAAAGCGCTCCCTTGAAGCCCGACTTGAGCGGCACCTTGGTGCGAGGCATGAACACGATCATCCACCAGAAGACTAAGAAGTTGGCGAAGATACCGGCGACCAGGCCCGCCACCCACACCACTAAGCGCGCACCCGGGAAGTCGCCGATGCCGAAGTGCTCCATCGCCGTGGTGGTCAGGCTGGACGAGCCCACCGCCGTGACGGCGAAGGCCAGCACAAACAGCACGAGCAGGCCGATGAGCGCGACCAGGTCCGCGAGCTTCTTTGTGACGAAGTTTCCGCCGCCCTCATTCGCATCCAGCGACCACATGGCGGAAATACCCGTGCGCAGGTGGTTCATCCAGCTCAAGCCCGACCACAGCGTGGTCAGCAAACCGATACCGGCGACGGTGCCACGCTGGTCAATCGCCGTCTGAACGACCTCATTGACCATCTCACCGGTCTCCCCCTCGACCGAATTAGAGATCTGCTCCTGCAGCTGCGCCATCAGGTCCGGGCGCGCCGCAAGGACGAAACCGATGCCGGCGAACAGCAGCATGGCCAACGGGAAGATCGACAACACCGAGAAATACGTGATGCCGGCGGCGAATTGATTGCCGCCCTGCGCGCCGAAGCGCTCGTTCATGCGCATCGCGTGCGCGACTGGCGGAGCTTTCTCCTTCACTTTCTCCACCGCGCCGCCGTCTTGCTGCGTCGGGTGCGCGCGCTCAATCCCCTGCTCATCCGTGAAGCCCTCGCGGGGCGACGTAGCCGTTGCCATGGGTAATTCAGTCCTTTCCTAAGTTTCGCTCATACATGGTAAAGCACCGGCCCGACACCTGCGCCGTAATGGCGTGGCGGGAGGTGTCGGGCCGGTGTGGGGAGGGTGGGGTTCACACCCCGTCGTCGATAAGCGTGCTTTTAGCGACGGGGAACGAGGAAGCCCGTCTTCTCGTAGACGTCCGCGAGCAGCGGCTGCGCGATCTCGCGGGCGCGGGCGGCACCGCGGGCGAGAATGTCCTCGAGCTGGGCGCGGTCGCTCATCAACTCGTCGTAGCGTGCCCGCAGCGGCGTGGTGAACGCCTCCAATGCTTCGGCCGTGTCGCCCTTGAGCGCACCGTACCCCTGCCCTTCGTACCCCGCGACGATCGAGTCGATGCTGTTCCCCGTCAGCGCGGACTGGATCGCGAGCAGGTTGGACACGCCCGGCTTGCCCTCGCGGTCGAACGCGATGACGCCGTCATTGTCCGTCACCGCGGACTTGATGCGCTTCGCCGACGTCTTCGGCTCATCCAGCAGGTTGATGATGCCCTTCGGATTCGCCCCCGACTTGCTCATCTTCGACGTCGGCTCCTGCAGGTCGTAGATCTTCGCCGAGCCTTCCGGAATGAAGCCCTCCGGCACCACGAACGTCTTCCCGTAGCGGCCATTGAAACGCTCCGCCAGAGTGCGGGTGAGCTCCAGGTGCTGGCGCTGATCCTCGCCCACCGGCACGAGCTGCGGCGAGTACAGCAGAATATCCGCCGCCATCAGCACCGGGTAGGTGAACAGGCCGACCGACGTGCGGTCCTGGCCCTGCTTTTGCGACTTGTCCTTGAACTGCGTCATGCGGCTCGCCTCACCGAAGCCCGTCAGGCACTGCAGCACCCAGGTCAACTCCGCGTGCTCCGGCACATGCGACTGCACGAACAACGTCGACTTATCCGGGTCGATGCCCAGCGCGATCAGCTGCGCCACGCCCTTGAGCGTGCGCTCACGCAGCTCCTCCGGGTTCTGCTCCACCGTGATCGCGTGCAGGTCCGGGATGAAGTAGAACGCCTCATAGTCGTCCTGCAGGTCAATCCACTGCTTCAGCGCCCCCAGGTAATTGCCCAGGTGGTACGAGTCCGCCGTCGGCTGGATGCCCGATAGGACGCGCTTGGTTCCTGCGCCGGTCTGGTTCTGGGATTCGGATGCGGAAGCGTTGTCAGCAGCAGTCATGGGCAACAGTCTAGCGACCGCGCGAACTGCTCATGCCACTCACGGCTCAGAAGCCCTGGCTCAGCTGCCGATGAGGCGACTGTCGGCCTGGGTGTTCAGCGGACCGACATAGTCGAGATCGTCTTCCCGCAACCACAATGACGTGCCCTTGGGCAGCACCCACCGGGGATGCACCCGGCCATCACGGTCGCGTTGGGTGCGGGATTCGACGCCGGTGATGCGGTCGATGATGTCGATGAGCTCAGCGCGTCGAGCAGCGACCTCGGCGTCGTCCCACGTGGTGTTGTCACTCCACCGCGTGTGCTTGGCGGTGATCGACAACAACACCGAGCCGGTGCCGACGAACACCGGTAGTCCGAACGGTGTGCCCCATCGACGTCGGGTGGCCTTGGTCCACGAGAAGTCACGCTCGAACATGGCGCCGTTCTCCTCCGGCGTCGCATTCCAGTCGACCGCGTCTCCCGCAGCAATGAATGCGCGCAGTCCGTCCTCGGACAGAGCTTCCACGATTGTGCCCACGAATCCTCCTGGTCGATCGGGCGGTTTCCCTGCAGTTCCCGACTACTGTAACGGCGTGACGGTGACCGTTCCATCCGGGGCTGCGGCGAACCGGTAGCACCTAGCGGTACTCGACTAGCAGCGGCGAGTGGTCGGACCAGCGCTCTTCGACGGTCGCAGCCTTTTCTACCCAGGTGCGCTGAGCGCGCTCGAGCATATTCGCGGTGACAGCCTGGTAGTCGATGCGCCAGCCCGCGTTGTTGTTGAATGCCTGGCCGCGGTAGGTCCACCAGGTATACGGCGCGTCATCGGGCTGGAGACGGCGGGCGACATCGAACCAGCGAGGCTCGTCGCAGGCAGCGCGACGGAGATCACTGACGTACTCGACGGCACCGAAGAAACCGGCCTCGTCCTTGGCGTCGGTATCCTGCGCCTCATCGTCCGGGAAGCAGCCGAAGACAGAGTCCATGAACGCGCGCTCGCCGGGCAAGAAACCGGAGGACTTCTGGTTGCCCTTCCAGTTCTTCAGGTCCTCGCGGCGGTGGCAGATATTCCAGTCGCCGCCGATCACCATGTCCTTGTTTTCCTCAGCCCACTGGGTCAGCAGCGGCTCGAACTGGTCCAGGAAACGCCACTTCTCGTCCTGCTTCTCCGTACCGGTGCTTCCGGAGGGGAGGTAGAGGGAGGAGACCACGGTGCCGTCGTCAAGCGTGCCCGCGATGAAGCGACCGGAATCCTCAAATTCGGGTATGCCGACGCGGACGTCGTCAAGCGGCGTGCGCGACGCAATGCCCACGCCCGCGCGACCTTTCGCTGCGGCGGGCGCGAAATAGACGTGCCAACCCTGCTCGATCGCGGGTGCAAGTGCCTTTTCTGCTTGGTCCTGCGTCGCGCGGACCTCCTGCATGAGCACCACGTCAGCCGAAGTCTCCTCAAGCCAGGCGAGCATGCCCGGATTGTTCTCGTTGCGCACCTTCGTGGCCGCGCGGATGCCATTGACGTTGACGGATGCGATAGTGAGGCTCATGCGGGCCCACCTTACCGTGCGGTACCCGGAGCCTAGACGGCGGACCGAAAGCTATATGGGTACGCTGGTGGGCTGACACATTGAGAAATAGAACATTCTGATTATTTGAGGTGACCCATGGCCAAAATCATCTGGACCAAAACGGACGAAGCTCCGCTTCTAGCTACCTACTCCCTCAAACCGATCGTCGAAGCCTTCGCCTCCAACGCAGGCGTGGACGTAGAGACCTACGACATTTCCCTCGCGGGCCGCATCCTCGCCCAGTTCCCTGACTACCTGGCCGAAGACCAGAAAGTACCCGACTACCTGGAGAAGCTCGGCGAACTGGCAGGCACCCGCGACGCCAATATCGTCAAGCTGCCCAATATCTCCGCATCTCTGGTGCAGCTGCGCAAGGCCATCAAGGAACTGCAGAACGCCGGCTTCGACATCCCCGACTACCCGGCCAACCCGACGAACGAGACGCAGGAAGACATCCGCGCGCGTTACGATGCTGTGAAGGGCTCCGCCGTCAACCCGGTCCTCCGCCAGGGAAACTCCGACCGTCGCGCACCGCGCTCGGTGAAGAACTTCGCCCGCAAGCACCCGCACTCGATGGGCGCATGGTCCGCTGATTCCAAGACCAACGTGGCCACCATGTCCGAGGGGGACTTCCGCCACAACGAGAAGTCCGTCATCATCGACGCCGATGACACCCTGACTATGAAGCTCGTCGGCGACGACAAGGAGCGCGTCTTCCGCGACGATGTGAAGGTCGCCGCTGGCGACGTCGTCGACGCGACCTACATGTCCGTCAAGGCCCTCGACGCCTTCCTTTTGCGCGCTGTTCAGCGCGCAAAAGACGAGAACGTCCTCTTCTCCGTCCATCTCAAGGCCACCATGATGAAGGTCTCCGACCCCATCCTCTTCGGCCACGTCGTCCGCGCCTTCTTCAAGGACGTCTACGACCAGTACGGCTCTGAGCTTCTCGAAGCTGGTCTCGACGGCGAGAGCGGCCTCGGCGCCATCTACAGCGGCCTGTCCGAATTGGAAAACGGCGAGGAGATCCGCGCCGCCTTCGACAAGGCCATGGCTGACGGCCCGGCACTGGCGCAGGTCAACTCCGCCAAGGGCATCACCAACCTGCACGTGCCGTCCGATGTCATCGTCGACGCCTCCATGCCGGCCATGATCCGTACCTCCGGCCACATGTGGAATGCCGACGACCAGGAAGAAGACACCCTGGCCGTCATCCCGGACTCCTCCTACGCTGGCGTCTACCAGGCTGTTATCGACGACTGCCGCGCTAACGGCGCCTACGACCCGACCACCATGGGCACCTCCCCCAACGTCGGCCTCATGGCGCAGAAGGCCGAGGAGTACGGTTCCCACGACAAGACCTTCAAGATGCCTTTCGACGGCACCATGCAGGTCGTCGCCGGCGACGGCACCGTGTTGATGGAGCACACCGTTGAAAAGGGCGATATCTGGCGCTCCTGCCACACCGGTGGCCCCGCCATCGCGGACTGGGTCAAGCTGGCCGTCGACCGCGCCCGCAAGTCCGGCATGAAGACCATCTTCTGGCTCGACCCGCAGCGCGCCCACGACACCAATATCCAGCAGATCGCCGAGAAGCAGCTCGCCGGCCTGGACACCGACGGCCTCGACATCTCGTTCGCTTCCCCGGAGGAAGCCACCAAGATCACCGTCGACCGCATCCGCCGCGGCGAGGACACCATCTCGGTGACCGGCAACGTGCTGCGCGACTACAACACCGACCTCTTCCCCATTCTCGAGCTGGGCACCTCCGCCAAGATGCTCTCCGTCGTCCCGCTCATGGCCGGCGGCGGTCTGTTCGAGACGGGCGCAGGCGGCTCTGCACCGAAGCACGTCCAGCAGGTCGAGGAGGAAAACCACCTGCGCTGGGATTCGCTTGGCGAGTACCTCGCCCTGACCGAGTCCTTCCGCCACGAGCAGGACAAGAACGACAACGCCCGCGCCGGTGTGCTTGGCGACACCCTGGACCGCGCCATCGAGACCTTCCTCGACGAGGGCCGTTCCCCGTCCCGCAAGGCAGGCGAGATCGACGACCGCGGCTCCCACTACTTCATCGCCCGCTACTGGGCCGATGAGCTGGCAAAGCAGACCGACGACGCTGAGCTGGCATCCGGCTTCGAGAAGATCGCCGCTGAGCTTCGCGACAACGAGGAGACCATCCTGCAAGAGCTTCTCGACGTCCAGGGCGGCCCCGCCGACCTCGGCGGCTACTACTGGTTCGACGACGCCAAGACCACCAAGGTCATGCGCCCGTCCGAGACCTTCAATCGCATCGTCGACGCACTGGAGAGCTAACAGCTCCCGACGCTGACGTTGGCCACCTCCCAGAACGGGAGGGCGGCCGGGTGCGTGTGGCGTTGATAAGCAGTGTTTTTCTACATTCCTATTCCTGGGTCAGCGCGTTCACCGTTGAAACCGCGACCTTTGACGAAAAGTATCCAGGAATAGGTTTTTGTCGTTCAGCTGACAGCCCTTACCTAATTGGCTGTCGATTCACCTCATCGTGACACATTCGGGTGTGATCTGAAGTACATTCGCGGGCATGAGCGCCACCGCAGAAGCAGCAGAACCCACATGGATCGACGTGACCGGCGGATACGCCCTGACCATTGACGACGGAGCAATCCGAGCCCGCAACGCCAAGGGCAAAAAGCTGAAGTCCGTTCCCGCGAAGGTAAAGAAGACCGAGGAATACTTACAGCTTGACAGCCTGCTTACGTGGCTGAAGACCCACGATGAGGAATGTGGCACCCAGGTGGAAACGTGGCTGCTGCGCTCCCTCCCCGTCCCCTCGGTAGTCCTCGCCGAAGTCTGGCGAGACGAGACGTGGCAGTCCTGGCTGCGAGATCTCATCATCCAGGCCGCAGACGACGCATCTGTTGCTGGATTCCTGAGGGATGTGACGAAGTCAGACGACGGCAAGGTCGAGCTCGGCGTCGTCGACTTGGACGGCGAAACGCGCACGATCGTGGCCGAAGAGATTCTCATCCCGCACCCGGTGCTTCTGGATGACTTGGAAGACCTGCGTGAGTTCGCCGCTGATCTTGGTGTGGAACAGCGCTTCGATCAACTCCAGCGCGCAGTGTACGAGCGACCCGATCCCCTGCCGAAGGAGTCGTTAACCAGCCTGGACGCATGGGCGGGTGCTACCTTCGAGAAAGCGCGCTTTGCAGTGAACCGCGCTCAGTCCGGCGGGTTCATTGTCAAAGGTGGGTCCGCTAAAGCCCGCATCTACGAAGACGGCCACCTCGTGGAAGCGAGCTACTGGATCGACTCTGATGAGCATCCCGAGTACGAGGCGCACACTGGCGAACTGTTTTGGCTGATTGACGGACGTACCGTCTCGGTGCGGGAAGTTGGACCTGTCGCCTACAGCGAGGGCGTCCGCATGGCCACGCACATTCACGCCGGCCGAACCGTCGAAGGGAGCGACGATGCATGACATTCGCACCCGCCTCGAACAGGGAGGTATCACGCTAGAAGCGGCAGACAACTCCTTCCCTCTTGCCGCAGCCACCTACACCCACCCCGTGTTGGCCGGTCGCCCCGTTGTCAGGCTCACTCCCGAGCCACTCGTGGAAGCAGACAAAGCCACCCTCGCGGTGACCGGACTTGAGTTGGAAGGGCACACACCTGTCGGTCACGTACGCCGTCGCGCGGTCGGTTTTCCCGAATGGCCGATCCTCCACGACCCCGACAACGCCCACGTCGCACTCGACCTCGTTGCCGACTTAAAACGTCTTTCCACCCGCGCCGCATCCAAACCGGGAGCAGCCAAGAAAGAGCTCGACGCACTCGCGGACACCCTCGATGCCAGCGCCCCTCACTTCGTGCCCACATTCTTAGAAGAGGCCGGCCGCATCTTCCTGGAGATAGGCAACACGTCGTACGCATCACAGATGTTCACCAAGGCGCGCGAAGTTGAACGCCGCCACGCACTGCCAATCGACGAGGAGCGCCACCGCGAAGTCATGATGGAGTTCGCCTATGCAGGGGCGATTTCAACGAAAGAACTCACCGCGGAGGCAACGAGCCTAACCGAACGTTTGGAACCAGCAGACGCCTACGATCGATTCCGCTCCCTGTGCTTGGAGCGTGTCCGCAGCGGACTTACTCCCTATTCCGGGATGAAAAAGGACCTGGCGAAATTGGCAAAAGCAGCGGGGCTAAAACCCGCCGACGAAGAAGCGTCAATGGCCGCAGAACTCCTGCGGGAACCCTCCATCGAGCGCGCGAACGATAAATTCTGGAAAGACTACAAAGCCGCGATCCCGAAAGCAGCCAAACAGGACGAAACGCTACAGGCCTACCTGCTGGGATTGTCTCCCTGGGAACTTACCGCCGACGACTGGATCGATATTCTCCGCGCAAGCGGAGCCATCGATCTGGTGAAACAAGGTGAGCACCCCGACTTCGTCGAGCGCATCATGAAGAAAGCCACCTCCGCATGGTCGCGGTCAGCAGACAAGGTCGTTCCACTGTTCGAAGAGATCCTTCCGCACGCCGGCTGCACAGCGATCAGCTTGAGGTGGGGTTCGTTTGACGACGTCCCCGCAGAAGCATGGGAGCAGCTACTCGACCGCGACGTGGCCATTGATTTCAAGATCGCGTTTCCTGAAACCTACATCGATCTGAAGTCCTGGGCGAGCCGCGAGAACCGAGCTCCGCTTCCTCACTTAGCCGTCAGTGACCAGCTGCGGAAGTACATGTTCAAGGGCATCGAACACGCCTTTGAACACCCCGACGAGATCGCGGTCATCGCCACCGATCCGCACCTCCACCCCCTGGTCGTGGAGTTTCTCACCACGCAGGTGGAGTCTCTGGAATCAGCACCGCCAACGGCAGACCGTTTGATTACAGTGACCGATGTCGTTCGCAACTTCGAGTTCGTCGACGACACCGAGATCCAAGCCTTACTCGACCGCGTGCGGACATACCATGGCAACTTGGCCGAAGTATTAGCAGAGACCCTACGCCGTGGCCTGCTCGACGAGATAGGCTGGCCGGAATTCGAAGTCGCCTACTCCGACAAACTCGAAAACGACCCTCGTAACTGGACGACGGTGATAGATTGCTGGCCGGGCGTGTTGGTGCACAACATGTCGGAAATCGAGCTGGTTGTCGGCAACTCCCGCACCGAGATCCAGAACTGGACCGGTGAAATGATCCAGCGCGTCGTCGAGGCAGACGGCCAAATAGCCATTGTGACGCGGAGCAGGTCCGCTCGCAGGATCAGCTGGTCTGGTTCACGCGATCCGATGGAAGACGACCCGCACTCGGTTGCGAGCCACACCTCTTTATACGCTTCAGTGCCTGTCCCCGGCGGACGCCTCTTCGGAGAAAATACCGTCGTCCGTCCCGGACAGCCCACATGGGCCTACCACACCGCGCAGCTCTTCGTCGAAGGCGACCGGGCCTGGATGGTCACAAACGCTGAAGAGATCGTCGAGATCGATCCCGACACCGGTGTACTCGGCCGGGAGTCACTGCCGGATTGGTTCGAAGAGCAATGCCGCCGCCACCCCGACCTTGTTTTCGATCCGCTCAGCTCCCAATTGCGTCCCGTCTGCGACGAGACCGCGCACTCACCATTCTCCACGGCAGACGGATACCACCGGCACGCGGTTTTTCACCGCGAAGACGACCCGAATTTCGCTCTCATTGTCGATGCGGACGGCACCGAGTTCACCGTCACCGGCAAGCTCGCCCGCTCCGCCTTCGGGGTGATCCGCCTTCCCGACGGACAGCCACGCATTATTGTGTCATCGGCACAGGGCACATGGACAATCGACCCGTCCGATGGCATGCGCACCCAGTTCTACGGTCTCGAATTCGACTCCAAAATGTGGTGGCACCACACCCGGTACCGCGACCCAGAACTGAGCGCGAGGTTGCGCAAGATCACCGCTGATGACCTAAGCCACGTCATCAAACACTTCACTGAACCGCACGTCGACGATGAGGTGGCCGATACCGTCGGGCGACTGCTAGACATCGACGAATACGCGGTAAACCGTGCGATCGCGCGGTATGCCATATCCCTGGCCCAGTCCTGGCCCGGATGGGAGACCTCGGGCCCCGAAGAAGCATTGTCGACTACGCTCAGCCTGAAAGATCACGAGGACATTTTGCTGTCGACCATGCAGTACGAATGGGATGACATCGACGGCCTCCCCATCTGGTACGGCACAGCGAAGCTAGGCTTACACGACAAAGAACTACCTCAACCATCATCGCAGTGGCACAACGGTCCGAACAACTGGATCGAGCTGCTCGGCTGCGCCGACGCACTTCTCGCGCTCGCTGTCATTCCGGGCCGCACGGCAGAACAAGCCCAAGCACTTAAAGAACTGTGGGTCCTGCTGCGCGACACCAATGCCCTTAAGGCCGATCACTTGATCGTCGAGAACGTGAAGGTTCCCCACAATCTGCAGCCACAACAATTTCCTCAGCAGTCGCTGCTTGCTGGCCTGGAATACCACTGGAGACGTCCACTCGTGCGGGCCGACGGTGGCGGCCCCAACACTTTCGACGGCAGCCCCGTGGAAGTCTACTCTAAGCGGGAGATCGCGCCGTCGCGTACGGACCTCGAGCCTGTCTTCGACGCACTCATCGAGCGGCTCCGCACCACCGGCCCGCAACCATGGTCGCCCGAACCCGGTAAAGCATTCGCCGCCGCAAGCGGCGCACTGCTGACCGACGCGCATTTGATCATGGCTGGATTCCCGAACTTCCATAAGTGGGGGTCCAATTTCATGCCCAAAGAGCTTCGCACAGCAATGGGGCTCAAGGTTGCCGAGGCAAAAGAAGCGAAACGCAGGATAAGCCACGCCAATGGGCATTTCTTGCGTGTGCTCGCCGCAGGCATTCCAGACGATGCTGAATCTGTCGTGGACAAAGGACTAGATACCCACGCCATGGCAGCGTACTGGTCCGAGCACGGCCCCGCCGCACCCCCACAATTGCCAGAGGAGCTCGCCAACCGGAAACCGAAGTACCTCGACGAAAACATCACCCTCAAGGTTTTTGCCGGCGAGCACGACGACGATGGTTGGTGGTCCGAGGAAGTCGCCTCGTTGCTTTGGCTGGCCAACGAGTTTGATCTTTCAGACCCACACCGGCAAACCCTGGCCGATTACGCCGAGAAACTGATCCAGTCCCCCTCCAGTTTGGACAACATCGCGCTCGGCCCCATCAGCAACTATTGGGAAGTTTGCCGCAGTCTCGGTCTGCCCGTCCGCAACGTGAAGGACCCTGATGATCCGCTCTACCAGTCTGAGCGTTTCGCTCTCAGACAGGAAGCTTGGGCCGGCTCCTCCCAGATCATCGCGGACTTGAGCAATGTCACCGACGCCGATGACCCCGATTTGGAACAGGCCATCTATTGGGGCGCTATGTGCAGCGGGTCTGTGCAGGAGCTCGCGGCCCTGAAAATCATGCTGCACGGTGGGTTGGACGCTTACGCTCAGTGGCTGCGCGAACCAGGCGAAGGCGACCCGCACGATCCGCTGGCCGTCGTGCCCGAACTCGTCGGAGAGGTGGCATCCACCTTGAACGTGAGTGAGAATGCCGCCCGCTACTATTTGCAGCTTCTCGCCTGGCCAGACCCCACAGACGCGAATGTGCGCCGCTGGAATGAGTGGAAAAAAGCAGATATCACCAAAGCTGGCACCGAATTGGTCAATGCAGGCGTCGTCGTCGAAGCGAAGCGGTCCCGCGCCAAGCGGAAGTACTTCCTGCCTGGCGGTTGGTTGGAAGGATACCCGCCCCACCTGCCGATCGAAACATGGAAAAAAGAATCCTTCGGCATGGTCAAAATAGCCACGCGCAGTAAATACGAGCCAATGCTCGGCGCGACTGTCGCGCCTTTACCACCCACAAAGTGGTTCGCCACCTGCTGGCAACGCTCACGAGGAGACGACGCACCACAATTCGCCGAAATCGAAACTGACCGAAAGAATCACCGATGACGTTAGATGACAGCACCCGCCTCGAGCAGGGTGGTATCACACGAGAAGCTGGAGAGCGCTCCTTTCCCCTCGCCGCAGCCACGTACGCACATGCACTTTTGCCTGGCCACCCCGTCGTCAGGCTCACTCCCGAGCCGCTCTTGGCTGCAGAGAAAGCCGCCCTCGGAGTAACCGGACTTGAGCTGGAAGAACAGACTCATGTCGGTCATGTGCGCCGTCGCGCGGTCGGTTTCCCCGAGTGGCCGATCCTCAACGACCCCGATAACGCCCAGGTCGCGCTCGACCTCGTTGCCGACTTAAAACGTCTTTCCACCCGGGCACGGTCCAAGCCGGCGGCGGTGAAGACAGAGGTCAACAAGCTCGCAGACGATCTCGACGCAGCCGTCCCGCACTTTCTGCCGACATTCTTGGAAGAGGCCGGCCGCATCTTCTTGGAAGCTGGAAACACGTCGTACGCATCGCAGATGTTCACGAAGGCGCGCGAGGTTGAGCGTCGGCACGCATTGCTTATCGACGAAGAGCGCCACCGCGACGTCATGATGGAGTTCGCCTTTGCTGGGGCGGTCTCCGCGAAGGAATTCACTGCGGAGTCCACGCACCTGGCTGAGCGGATGGAACCTGCTGAGGCATACGAGCGGTTCCGTGCACTCTGCCTGGAGCGAGTCCGCGGCGGGCTGACTCCCTATTCCGGGATGAAGAAAGACCTGGCGAAGCTGGCCAAAGCGGCGGGTTTGAAACCCGCCGACGAGGAAGCTGCCCTGGCCGCAGTTCTGCTGCGGGCGCCCTCCATCCAGCGCGCTGACGGCAATTTCTGGAAGAAGTACAAGACCGCGATCCGTAAAGCCGCCGCGAAAGATGAAGCGCTGCGCACCCACCTGCTGACACTGATGCCGCGGGAGATCAGTCCCAACAATTGGATCGATGTGCTCCGCGTGAGCGGGTCCGTCGACCTCGTGAAGCAAGGCGGACACCCCGAGTTCGTCCAGCGCATCATGGATCACGCGGACCGGAGCAGGTGGCACCGGGAGGAGAAGGACACTCTCGCCCCGCTGCTCGGAGAGATTCTTCCGGACGCAGGCTGCACGGCTGTCACCATCGAGTGGGGTTCGCTGTTCGACATCCCGGCGGATGCGTGGGAGCAGCTGCTCAGACACGACGTGGAGCTCGATTTCACGTACCTCTACCCCAACGCGTGGATCGACCTCCCCACGTGGGCAAAGAACGCGGAACGCCTCCCTTTGGCGCATCTCGCAGCCAGCGAACAGCTGCGGAAGTGCATGTTCCTCGGCATCGAACGCGCCTTCGAGCACCCCGACGAGATCGCAATCATCGCCGCGGATCCGCACCTCCGTCCGCTGGTGGTCGAGCTCCTCACGGAACAGGTTGAATCGCTGGAATCCACACCACCGACGGCAGACCGTTTAACCACGGTCACCGATTACGTCCGCAATTTCGAATTCGTCGACGACACCGAGATCCAGTCCCTGCTCGACCGCGTCCGGAAATATCACGGCAACCTAGAGGAGGTTCTGGCGGAGACACTGCGCCGCGGTGTGCTCGAGGAATTGGGCTGGTCGGAATTCGAAAACGCCTACTCGGACATCTACAAAAATGACCCGCACAACTGGACGGTGGAGACAGACTGCTGGCCAGGAGTCCTGGTGAACAGCATGAATGACATCGCGCTAGTCGTGGGCAACTCCAGAACCGAGATCCAGAACTGGACTGGTCAACCGGTGCACGGAGTCGTCGAAGCAGACGGCCAGATCGCCATAGTGACCCGTGACAGGACCGCATACAAAGATCAGATCAGCTGGTCCAGTTCACGCGAACCGATGGAGGACGAGAGGGGCTTTTCCCGGGTTTCGGGAACCAACGCTCTCAGCGCTTCAGTGCCTGTCCCCGGCGGACGTCTCATCGGGGAGAAAGCCATCATCCGGCCCGGCCAGCCCACATGGAGCCAAAGAAGCGCGCAGTTCTTCGTCGAGGGCGACAGGGTCTGGATGCTAAAGGACGAAGAGGAGATCGTCGAGATCGACCCTGGCACCGGCGAGCTCGGCCGCGAGTCAATGCCGGATTGGTTCGCTGAGCAGTGCCGCCGCCACCCCGACCTTGTCTTCCAGCCGCACAACTCCCAATTGCGCCCAGTCTGTGACGAGACTGCTCATTCGCTTTTCTCCACGGCGGACGGATACCACCGGCACGCGGTGTTCCACCGGGAGGACGACCCAGCTTTCGCGCTCATCGTCGACGCGGACGGCACCGAGTTCACGGTCACGGGCAGCCACGCCCGGGCAGTTTTCGGGGTGATCCGCCTTCCCGGTGGCTCACCCCGCATTCTGACGAAGGTGGCTCCAGACACGTGGATGATCGACCCGGCAGACGGCATGCCGACCCGCTACTACGGCCTCGAGTTCTCCAACGCCATGTGGTGGCACCACACCCGGTACCGCGACCCAGAATTGAGCGCGAGATTGCGCGAAATCACTGCGGATGATCTTCGCCCAGTGGTCGAGAGCATCGGTGAGCTGGATGTCGACGACGAGATGGCTGAAACCGTCGCACAGCTACTGGACACCGATGAATACGTGGTGAGCTACGCGATCGCACTGCACACCTCGTCCCTGGCCCAGTCGTGGCCGGATTGGGAGACGTCGTCCTCGGCAAAGGCTGTGACGAGCAGACTCAGCCTGGAAGAGCACAAAGACGTGTTGCAGTCGGCCATGCGCTACGGATGGATGGACATTGACGCTGTCAGCATCTGGCACGGGGCAGCGAAGCTGGGCTTGCACGACAAAGAACTGCCGAAGCTGCCGACAACATTGTTCCTCAGAGACGAGAACAACTGGGTCGAGCTGCTCGGCTGCGCCGACGCACTCCTCGCACTCGCTGCCGTACCGGGCCGCACGGTTGAGGAGATCGGTGCCCTCAAGGAGCTGTGGATTCTGCTGCGCGACGCGAATGTCCTCGAGGCTGACCACTTGACCGTCGAGGAGCTGGAGGTTCCCAGCAGCACCGAGGATCAGAAACGACTTCCCCGGCGGTCGTTGCTGGCGGGCCTGTATTACAGGCGTGATCGCCTGCTCGTGCGTGCCGACGGCGGCGGCCCCATCACCATCGACGGCCACACGCTGGAAGTTCACTCCACAAGGGAGATCCCGCCGTCGCGCACGGACCTCGAGCCGGTTTTCGACGCACTCATCGAGCGGGTCCGGGACAACGGCCCACAGCCGTGGTCCCCCGAGCCCGGCGAAGCCTTCGCGGCCGCAAGCGGTGCGTCGCTGACTGACGCGCACTTGGTCATGTCCGGGTTCCCGAACTTCCATAAGCAAGAGTCCAATTTCATGCCCAAAGAAGTGCGCACAGCAATGGGGCTCAAGGTGGCTGAAGCCGAAGCAGCGAGAACCCGAATGCGACAGTCGCGCAGACATTTCCTGCGTGTGCTCGCAGCCGGCATTCCCGACGATGCCAGCTCCATACTCGACAACGGACTGGATGCCGCAGCCATGGCGGAGTACTGGTCCGAGCACGGACCCGCAGTTTCCCCGCAACTGCCGCCCCAACTCGCCGACCGCAAACCGAAGTACCTCACCGAGCGCGTCATCCTCAACGTCATCGCCGGCGAGCACGAGGACTACGACTGGCCCGAGGAAATCGCCTCGCTGCTCTGGATGGCGAACGAGCTGGACCTTTCAGACCCTCGGCGGCGCGCCCTGGCAGGCTACGCCGAAAAGCTGATCGAGTCCCCCGCCAGGTTGGACGACATCGCACTCGGCACCCTCAGCGCTTACTGGGATGCCTGCCGCCGGCTCAATCTGCCCACCCGCAAGGTGAGTGACCCCGACGATCCGCTCTACCAGTCCGGGCACTTCACTCTCAGGCAAGAGGCGTGGGCTGGCTCCTCGCAGATCATCGCCGATTTGAGCGATGTCACCGACCCGGACGACCCCGACATTGAACAGGCCGTCTACTGGGGATCCATGTGTGGCGGGTCCGTGCAGCCGGTTGCGGCTCTGAAACTTCTGTTGACCGGCGGGTTAGCCGCCTACGCCGAGTGGCTGCGCGAGCCTGGCGACGGTGAACCGCACGACCCGCTCACCGTTGTTCCCGCTCTCGTCGGCGAGGTGGCCTCCACCTTGGAGGTGAGCGAGAATGCCGCCCGCTATTACCTGCAGCTTCTCGCCCTGCCCGACCCCACTGACGCAAATGTGCGCCGCTGGAACGAGTGGAAGAAGGCGGACATCACCAGTGCAGGCGCCGAGCTGCTCGATACGGGTGCCGTCGTCGAAGCGAAGCGCTCGCGTGCCGGGCGCAAGTACTTCTTGCCGGGCGGCTGGGTGGAAGGACACCCACCCTACCTGCCGATCGAGCTGTGGAAGATGGATCCGTTCGGCATGGTCAAGATGGGTGCCCGCAGCAAGTGCGAACCGATGCTCGACGTCACTGTGGCACCTTTGCCGCCCACGGAGTGGTTCGCCGTCTGCTGGGAGCGCTCGCGGAGCGACGATGCGCCGCAGTTCGCCGAACTCGAGATTGACCGTAGAAATGGACGATGACGTTGGATGACAGCATCCGCCTCGACCTCGGAGGCATGACTAGTACCGTGACGGATAATTCTGTGCCGCTGGTAGCAGCCGCTTACACGCACCCGGTGCTTGCCGGTCGCTCGATTGTGCAGCTCATTCCCGAGCCACTGGCCGAAGCCGAAGAATTGGCACTCGGTGTCATCGGTCTCGAGCCGGCCGGCCGCGTGAACGTGGGCCACACGCGGCGTCGGGCGATCGGCTTTCCCGCTTGGCCGATTCTCAACGACCCCGAGAACGCGCATCACGCGCTCAACCTCGTCGCCGACTTGGAGCGCGCGGGCAAATACGCCGCCAGCAAGCCCAAGAAGTTCAAAGAGGCAGTCGACGAGTTGGCTGACAAACTCGACAACAGCGCGCCGCACTTTCTTCCCACCTTCTTCGAGGAAGCCGGACGCATCTTCATCGCCGCGGATAACGGCAAGCTCGCCGCGCAAATGTTCACGCAGGCGCGCGACGCGGAACGCCGATATTCACTGGCTATCGACGAACCCCGCCATGCCGAAGCCGTCCTGGAATTCGCTTACGCCGGGGCGCTGAGCACCAAGGAACTCGGCAACGAGGCGAAACGGCTGGCGGAACAGCTTGAACCGGAAGAGGCGTACCGCGCATACCGCACCCTGTGCCTGGAACGAGTGCGGGGTGGGTTGAGCCCGCACGCCGGAATGAAGAAAGAGCTGGCAAAGCTAGCGAAGGCCGCCGGCTTGGACACTGCTAAGGAAGAAGACGGGGTCGTTCGCGATCTGTTGAGCGTCCCGTCGATGCAGAAGGCCGGCGCGCATTTCTGGAAGAACTACGAGAAGGCTATCTGCCGCGTCGCCGAGGACGATTCCTCGCTCATCGACCGCTTGCTCACGCTGTTCCCGCGGAACGTGGACACCGACCCGTGGCTGCACCTGCTGGAAACCACGGGCGCGCTCGACGCGGTCAAAGACGGCACGCACCCGGACTTCGTTCCCGGCCTCCTCCTGTTCGAGTCCCAGTGGACGAAATGGCCGTATACGCCGTCGACCCAGTTGACACCGGTTCTCGCAGATATCCTCCCCCATGCCGGTCTCAGCACCGTCACCGTGCCTAAAGACCGGCTCCATTACCTGCCGGCGGCAGCCGTCGAGCAGGTTCTCGCGAACGGACTGACCTTCACATTCTCCCGCTCACCATTTCAACCGGACGTCGACCTCACGAGGTGGGCGCGCCTTCCTGAGCGCGCACCACTTCCCCACCTTATGGCGGACGAATCGCTGCGAGGAGCTGTCATTCTGGGGATCAAGAATGCGATGCGCCATCCCGAGGTCGTGGAGGTGTTCACCGCCGACCCGCACGTCAGGAAGTTGGTGGTGGAGCTGCTCACGGAGGTCGTCGACAAGCTTGAAGCGGGTGTGCCGACCGTCGACCATCTCACGCAAGCCACGACATTCGTCCGCGGCTTCGAGCTCGTCGGCGACCGGGAAATTCAGGCGCTCCTCGACCGGGTGCGTGCGATTCACCGCGATCCGGCTGTGCCCCTGGCTGAATCCTTGCGCCGCGGCCTGCCCGATGAGCTCGGCTGGCCTGAATTGGAGCAGCTCAACTGGAAGTACGGGGAGCCAACGCAGCTCACTTTCTGGCTAGACGCCGAAGATTGTTGGCCCGGCGTCGTTGTGAGAGAACATACCCGCGCTACCTACCTGCGCGGCCGCACCACTACCGAGATTCCGAACTGGACCGGCGAGAAACTCTTCAGCGCCGTGGAAATCGACGGCCAATTCGGCCTCGCCACTTACACCAACTCGAATCCACGGCTGTGGTGGGACGATACTCCCAAGGGCATGTCCAGCGCATGGAAACAGTTTTCGGACGACGGGCTCTCCGCCTCGGTCCCGGTGCCCGGCGCGCGCATCTTCGGTGCCGACACGGTGATGCGCCCCGGCCATTCCACGTTGGCGAGCGGCAGCGAGCATTTCTTTGTCGACGGCGACCGGATATGGCTCGTCGAACGCTCCGCGCTTGACGACGTCTCCCCTGTGGTAGAAATCGATCCAGCCACCGGTGCCACTGGCCGCGAGAGCTTGCCTGACTGGTTCGCCGAGCAGTGCCGCCGCCACCCGGATTTGGTGCTCGACCCGTGGCGTTCTCAGCACCGGCCGGTGGAGGAGACGACCGAGGACTCGCACTTCTCCACTGCTGACGGGTTCCACCGTCATGCTGTGTTCACCCGTCCCGACGACCCCGACTACTGCCTGCTGGTCGATGCGGACGGAACCGAATTCACCGTCACCGGCAAGCACGCGCGCGCAGTCATCGGCGCACTTCGCCGCCCCGACGGCGAACGGTGGGTTCTCACTAATGAACGCATAGATCCTGTCGTTGTCGATCCGGACGACATGACCCCGGTGGCTGTGCGCGGCACGCACCTCCACTCGCAAATGTTGTGGCACCACTTCCGTGTGCGCGAGCCCGAGATAAGCGGGAAACTGCGTCAGATCACTGCCGACGAGGTTCGCCCGCTGGTGGAACAGGCGCGCGGGAGTGACGGCGGCGTCGATAAGCGAATGTGCGAATGTGTCGGCAACGTGCTCGATGTTGACGACCCGGTGCTGCGCTACGCGATTGCGTCCGTTGCGCATGAGGCGGCCACGACCTGGCCGCAAGAGGACGCCGGTGCACGGGCGGAGGACCTGACCGGGGCACCGACGTTCGCCGAACACCATGACGTGCTCCGTCCCCTCACGCGGTTTCCCCTCTATGAATTCGACGCGATGGACATCTGGCAAGGCGCGGCAATATTGGGAACGCACGACCGCTATGTCCCTGAGAAGGGGTACACCCACAACAGCACCAGAGGCTCAAACGACTGGATGAAACTGCTCGGTCACGGCGATGCCCTGCTTGTTTTCGCGGCAGCCCCCGGCCGCACGGCAGACGAAGTCCAGGCGCTGAAGGAGCTGTGGACGGTGCTGCGGGACGCCGGAGCGCTCACGGCTGACAACCTCGTGTTTGAAACGTACGATTCTGCGCCGTTCACGCCGGGAAGCGAAGAGCAGCTTCCGCCTCAGGCGGTACGGCTTGTGCGCAGCGGTCCCCGCGGCATCCTGATTGTGCGCGTGGCGGGCGAGGAACCGATGACTGTGGACGGTGCACCCTTGAAACTGATAAGCCGAACTGCCATCGCGCCGTCGCGCACCGATCTTGAGCCGGTCTTCGACGCACTGCTCGCCCGCATTGAGCAGGACGGTCCACAGCCGTACTCAGCCTCTGCGGGCGAGGCTTTCGCCGCTGCAGCTAACGCTCCGCTTGCCGACGCCCACCTGATCGCCGCCGGTTTCCCGAACTTCTTCTCCTTCGACGCCAATTTCGTGCCGAAGGATCTGCGCACGGCCATGGGACTGAAAGTCGACGAGCTTAGAACGGCTCGAGAACGGTTGATGTCCTCCGGCGACCACTTCGCGGCGGTCCTGGCAGCTGGCCTGCCCGACGATGCGGAGGAGTTGCTGACCAGCGGCCCGGATACCAACGCCATGGCCCGGTACTGGTCCGAGAACGGGCCGGACTACCTGCCCGAACTGCCGGCGCACATCGCCGAGCGCATCCCGAAGATGCTGAAACAGAACGTGCTGCAAAGCGTTGCCGCCGGCCAGCACATCGACACCGACAACGCCGACGGCTGGGCCGAAGAGGTCGGTGCTCTGATCTGGCTTGCCACTGAGCTGGACATGGCCGATCCGCTGCGCCCAGCGCTGGCCGATCATGCCGAGCGGCTGCACAACTCCCCGCGGGGCATCGAGGCGATCGAGATCGCTGTCGCTGGCGCCGGCAAGAACGACGACGCATTTCGCAGCGCGATCGGTGCACCGAAGCGCACCGAGGGCGACACGGACCGGAAAGACCTGCAGGCAGGCAGGTTCACAGTCGAGCAGCATTACGACTGGGATTCGGTCCTGGTGGATCTCTCGAATGTCGATGAACCGTGCAGCGACTTGGACCTGGCGCGCGAATGGGCAAAGGACCTTCACAACGGCGCCAGCAGCAGGATGCGCGTGGCGGCAACGGACTTCCGCGCACGCGGTTCCCTCACCGCCTACGCAGAATGGCTGAGGCAGACGGGTGAGGGAGAGCCGCGCGACCCGCTCGTCTCCGCTCCCGATCTCGTGGCGACAGCGGCAGACACTCTCGGAGTCAGCGAAGACGCGGCCCGCTACTACCTGCAGCTGCTGGCCTGGCCCGACCCGACGGACAAGAATATCCGCCGCTGGAACGCCTGGAAGAAAGCCGATATCGTCCGCGCCGGTTCCGAACTCGTTGCCGCCGGTAAAGTCGTCGAAGGCAAGCGCCCCCGCTCAGGCCGCAGCTACTTCCTGCCCGGTGGATGGGTAGAAAAAGTGCACAAGTCTGAAGGACAGCTCCCGGTCGAGGTGTGGAAGCTACCCGCATTCGGCATCGAGCAGAGTGGCTACAACGGCGAATTCGAGCCGCAGCTGGGCATCGCTGTCGCGCCCTTGCCGCCGCCGGAATGGTTCGCCGCCTGCTGGGAACGCTCACAGGGGGATGACGCACCACAATTCGCAGAACTGGAGACCACGAGGAGGAGACGCCGATGACGCACCAAGTCGTACTAGCAGAAGAACGCTTCGCGGATGAACTCGAGTTCCTCGAGCGCTGGGATACCGGCGCACGCCCACCAGGTTGGAAGCTGACACCGCGCGCCGTGGTCGCTTTCATTATGGGTGGCACCGATCTCAAGGCGGGGCGGTCCAAGCTGACCATCGCGCCGAAATACGTCGGCGATCCAGCGCTGGTGGAGCGCTGCGTGATCACGCTAGCGGGTTCTCGCGGGTTGATGCTGGTCGGCGAGCCCGGCACAGCCAAGTCGATGCTCTCCGAGCTGCTGTCAGCTGCGATCTGCGGAACCTCCGGGCTGGTGGTGCAGGGCACCGCTGGGACGACAGAAGACCAGCTGCGCTACGGCTGGAATTACGCGATGCTGCTCGGAAACGGCCCCACTCCTGAGGCGCTGGTGCCCAGCCCGGTGATGCGTGCAATGGAAAACGGCGCGATCGCCCGCATCGAGGAGATCACGCGCTGTCTGCCCGAGGTGCAGGATTCGTTGGTTTCTTTGCTGTCGGAGCGCCGCATTGCCGTGCCCGAACTCGGCGACATGTCGGTGGCGGCCACCGAGGGCTTCGGGCTCATCGGCACGGCGAACCTGCGCGACCGCGGAGTGTCCGAAATGAGTGCGGCCCTGAAACGCCGCTTCAGCTTCGAGACGGTCCACCCCATCGCCGACGTGGATGCGGAAATCGCCCTCGTTTCCAAGCAGACCCGGCGGGCCTTGGACGCCGCTCAGATCGACGCGCCTGTCGACGAAGTCGTTGTCGAAGTCCTCGTCACCGCCTTCCGCGACCTCCGCACCGGTGTGAGCCGGGAAGGCTGGCCGGTGGAGAAACCCACGACGGTCCTCTCCACCGCCGAAGCCGTGTCCGTGAGCACGTCGATCGCCCTGGCCAGCGCCTATTTCCCTGCCCGCAGCGACGGCCTACGTGATGTGGCTGGGCACCTGCTCGGTGTCGTCCGCAAAGACGACGAAGCGGACGCGGACCGGCTCCGCGGCTACTGGGATGGAGTCGTCCAGCGCCGAGCAAAAGACGGCGCTACACCGTGGCGCACCCTGTGGGATCAGCGCGACGAGCTGGCATGATGGGGGAAAACGTTGCGGGAGCCGTCGATAAGCTAGCGCGCGATTCCATCTACTTGGTTGGCGTACGGCACCACTCGCCGTCGCTCGCACGCGTGCTGCCGCGGCTGCTGGATGAGGCGCACCCGGACGCGGTGGTGCTGGAATTGCCGGCTCAGGCGCAGCCGTGGTGCGAGTGGATCGCCCATCCCGAGGCGACAGCGCCGCTCGCTTTCGCGGTCGCCGATGACGACGGCACGATCGGTTTCTGGCCGTTGGCCGATTTCAGCCCGGAGCTCGTCGCCCTGCGGTGGGCGCGCACGCGCGACGTCCCTGTGATCTGCGCCGACCTCTCCCCCGCCGCGCGCCCCGAATCGTCGGAGGCATCTGACGGCGAGTTCAACGTGGGCACGCTTATCGACGCCCACGTTCGCGCCGAACACCCCGACGACGCCTGGGACCGCCTCGTCGAAGTCCCCTCCGCTGGCGCATCACCCGAAGCTGTGCGCCGCAGTGCTCTGGCTTTCGGCTGGGCGTACCGGCAGGGGCGGATGCTGGATGAGCGCACGGCCGCGCGTGAGGCGTCGATGCGCGAAGGTATCCGCCGTGCCCGCGCTGAGCACGGCCCCGCTGTGACCGCGGTGACGGGCGCGTGGCACAGCCCGGCGCTGACCTCTGAGCTAATCGACGCTGAGGCGGAGTCCGACCGCGAGCTGCTTGGCTCCCTGGACTCTGACGGCGAGCCTACGGCCAGCCTCGTCCCCTACTCGCAGAAGCTGCTCGATTCCCGCTCCGGTTACCCGTCCGGCATCCGCGACCCGCGCTGGCAGCAAGCGGTGTTGACCCACGGCGACGACCCCGCCGCATTCGAGGGCGCCGTGACCTCTCTGCTCACCCAGCTCGCTGCCCATCTCCGCTCGGAGGGCCATCCGTGCGGGCCAGCTGAGATCCGTGAGGCGAACCGCATGACGCTCGACCTCGCTGCGCTGCGCGGGTTGCCGGTGCCGGGCCGCCGCGAATTCCAGGAGGCCTGCACCTCCGTCTTCGCGCAGGGCGACGTGCTCGGGCGTGGCCGCGCCGTGGCCCGCGCAGCCGAGAAGATCCTGGTGGGTAATCACAACGGCGCCCTCGCCCCAGACACACCCCAATCGGGTCTGGCTCTCGCTTTTGCTTCAGATCTCGCTGCCCTGCGCTTGCCGGGCGCTGGCGAACGGTCGCGCGAGCTGACCCTGAATCCGCTGCGCCTGAAAGACTCCTCTCCCGAAGACACATTGGACACCCGGCGCGAAATCTTCCTGCAGCGCTGCCGAGTCGCACGCATTGCCTACGGCATATCCAACGATGTCATCGGCGTCGGCGGCGCCCAAGCGGTGAGCACGAGATGGACAGTGCTTTACGACGTCTCCACCAGCGCCAGCCTCCCCCACGCCAGCCGATTCGGTGTGACCGTGGTGCAGGCCGCCAAAGGCGTTCTGCGCACCCGCCGCCCCGACTCCGACTCCGATCCCGACCCCGACGTCCTGGTGACCGGCCTGACTGACGCCGCCGCCGCTGGACTAGCCGACGAATTCGACTGGTGGCTTAACGCCGTGGCGGCGGAGCTGCCCCCTCGCGCCGGTATCGACGCTTTGGCTGAGGCAATCGAGGTCATCGCCGCTATCGGCGAAGGCACCGTCGCAGGAATGCTACTGATTGACCGTGACGCCCAGATCGCTTCTGCCCTGGAGATTCTCGCTGATGCCGCTGTTGCGCAGGTCGACGGTCTCGCGGGCAGCGACGACCCAGCCGATGCCGCCGCGTTGGGCCGCCTCGTCGCCTTGCGACACGCGGATATCGGGCTGCGCCTAGCGCACTCGCTCACCGAATTCGTCTCCGCTGCCTCCCCACTGATGCAGGGGGCAGCTACTGGTTTGCTGCACCGGATCGGCCACGATACAGCTGGCCTGACCGGCATCGCTTCCCGCATCCGCGCTGCCTCCAGCGTGCAGGGCCGCCGAGATCTGACCCGCTGGTTGACCGGCCTGATCACCGCAAGCCCCGAATTGCTCACTGACGAGCCCTCACTCCTCGACGATCTCCGCTCCGGTGTCGAAGACATTGACGAAGCGATGTTCGTCGCCCGCCTCCCCGCATTGCGCGGCGGCTTCGACCCGATGTCTGCCGCCGAACGCGAACGCTTACTTGAAGCTATCGGCGCCGACCGCGCACGGCCGACCGATGTGCCTGCCGAGGAACTCGCCCGCTGGGCTACCGAAGACCACGCAGCCTGGGAACGCCTCCAACGCCTTGGCCTCACCTCCGTCGCCGTGTCTCCCAAACAGCGCTGGTCGCTGGTGCTGGGGCGCCGCCACCACGAACTGACGGGACCCGAGCAGCGGAGACTAGCGCGCAGCCTGGACCAGCTGTACGGCAGCGGTGACGGCGAAGGATCCTCTGTCAGCTATCTGGGCGGCCGTGGTGGATCCGAGCCTCCCTACCCCACCGCGCGCGAATGGGCCGACGACCTCGACGCCCTGTTCGGCGAGCACGTGCGGGAAGACATCGCCGCTTCAGCGATCACTGCCCGCAACCCGCTCGCCATCGACCTCCTTGATAACACTCAGCCCCGCGCATCCGTCGAGCTCCTCAACGACATCCTGTCTCTCGCCGGCGGCATGCCCGAATCGGCTCTGGCGAAGCTGCGACCGATTCTGCGCCGCATGGTCGCCGAGCTATCCCAGGCGCTAGCCAACCAGCTCCGCCCCGCTCTCAACGGTTTACAGGGGTGGCGCCCCACCACGCGCCCCTCACAGCGCTTGGATGCCGCGGCGACCATCCGCAGGAACCTACGCCACGCCGTCTCCGGCTCCGACGGCACCCCGCAGCTCGTCGTGGCCACACCGATTTTCCGCCAACCGCTGGCTCGGCGCTCAGAATGGCACATCATCGTGCTTGTCGACGTCTCCGGGTCCATGGAACCCTCCACCGTCTTCGCCGCGATGACCTCCGCCATTCTCGCCGGCGTGGACGCACTATCGGTGACGTTCCTGGCCTTTTCCACCGAGGTCGTTGACCTGACCGACCACGTCGACGACCCGCTCTCACTACTGCTGGAGATCAAGGTCGGCGGCGGCACCGACATCGGCGGCGCCCTCGCCGTGGCGGGGGAGCGCGTCACGGTCCCCTCGCGCACAATGCTTGTTCTGATCAGCGACTTCGAGGACGCCTACTCCGCATCCTTCATGCTGTCCCGTATCGAGTCCTTGCACAACTCCGGCGTCCGGATGCTCGGCTGCGCCGCATTGGACGATTCCGGGGCAGCGCGCTACAACGCTAAGATCGCCGCGCACGCCGCTAGCGCAGGCATGGCTGTCTCCGCCGTCTCCCCGACGGAGTTGGCACGATGGGTGGCAGAGCAGGTGCAACGATGACCCACAACGATCTTCCCGGCATGGACCCGACCTTCGTCGCCGCCACCATCGAAGCACTCCCCGGCCGCCTGCAAAAGCGCCTGGACAAAGCAGACCCTGACTCCTGGACTATCGCCGCTGGCGCTGGCGCCGACACCACCGTGACCGTCGGCACCGCCACCGTCACGCTTGACCCTCCACAAGCCGCGGAGTGCGACTGTCTACTCAGCCCCCGCTGCCTCCACCTGGCGCAGGTGCTGGTGAGCTGCCCGTCGGCTGAGGCGCAGCCGGACTCCGCTGACGATCCCGCTGCAGACTCCACTGATTCCACCGATTCCGCCGACTCTTCCGCCCCCGCTGACGCCCCACTGGCACTTACCCGCGAGCAACTGGACACCCTCGAACTCGCCGAATCCTGCCTCACCGGCTTGCTCGACCGCGGGCTCGGCGGACTCACCGCCGGTGACCGCGCGAAAGTGCTGCGCGTCGTGGCAGCAGCGCGGGTGCAGAAACTGCCACTGTTGGCTGCCCACTTCGCCAGGCTCCACGGCTACCTCGGCACCGGACGCCTCGGGTACGGCGAAAGCCACGTCACCCAGGACGCAATCTCGACGCTGGTGGAAATCGCATTAGCGACTCACCAGCTCCGCCACGGGCACGACACCGGAACATTGAGCATCGATGCCATCGGCACTGTGCGCCGCGCCTACGAGCCGGTGGGGAGTCTTCGGCTGCGCGGGTGGGCGTCTGAGCCGCTTCTCACCGCGTCCGGTTATAGCGGGGTCATCACCTATCTGGTGGACGAACGCGACGGCCGCGTCTGGGAACTGTCCTCCGTTCTCCCCGGCGACAGTGCGCAGATCGCTCAGTCCTACAACGGCGACACTGAGCTGGGCCAGTTGGGGCTCCCGCACCGTGACGTCGCCCGTACCGGCCTCCTGCTCACCAACGCCACGGCCTCCGCCGACGGCAGGTTAGGCCGTGGCAAGAAACTCCGCGTCAGCGCACGCACCCCGGACACAGACGCCGTTCCGGCGCAGGACTGGTGGTTCGGCGACGCTGTCCTGCGGGGAATCGAGGACGACGGACTCCATCCGGTATTCGTGTTCGACACCGACGAGGGTCCACTGCGCTGTCAGGCCAGCCCCACCGCTGAACGCATCGGCAGCCCCGCCTTGAGGACTCTGGCCAGTGCGGACAACGTGCAGGTGCAACTTCGCCTGCGCCAGCGCCACGCCCAGGAACCGGGCAGCGCCCCATGGATCCTCATCGGTGTCGCTCACGAAGACACCTGGGTGTTCCCCGGCCTCGACCGCCCCAACAACCACTGGCTCGGCGTCCCCAAGGACGCGGAACCGGTCGCTGTCCCCTTCTCACAAATCGAACCGGAAACGGTGCTGCGACGGTGGCGAGATGCCGTGGCACGTCAGGGCCGACGCGCGGTGACCGGTACGAACCGCGAACGGGTCATGGCCGATGCCACGTGGCTGCGCTCTCACGCCAGCGGCCACCGAGCCGACATCCTCGAGAAGCTTGCCGACGCCGCCGCCACCGGCTCCCACGATTTCGACGGCCGCTTCCGCCCCGACCCCCGCGACATCCCCCGCCGCTGGGCCGCCGTCGCCGCGGTGTGCTGACCTCTGAGCTGCGAACTCCAGCCGAGTTCCAGATGTTAACCCCAAATCCTAGATGTTAACCCTAGAACTTAGTTTCCCCTGGTCGCCGAAAATCAGCCGACAATGCCCACCTGGGGTAACTAAGTTTTGGGGTTAACATCTGGCGGGGGCTAACAACTGGGGCTAACAACTAGAGTTCACCTCGACGCCCACACCCACCGCCACAACCTTCAATCCCCTCCTACTGCACCAACCGTTCACCAATGAGCCCGCTGGCCGCCAGTGCCTGGCGAACCTCGGCGAGGAACCGGTCGGGGTACTTGCGCACAAACCAGGGCGCATAGCGGAGAAACACATAGCCACGGTTTGCAATGAGTTTTTGCCGGTTGAATTCGTCTTGGCGGACTTTCTCGGCGTCGGGCCCGGAGTATTTCTTCTCTCCGTCGATTTCGATCACAAGCCAGCTGTCGATGAGTAGGTCAACGTAGTATCCACCGATTTTGTACTGGGCTTGTACAGGCCCAATACCAGCTTCGATGATCAGCCCCCGAGCGAGTGATTCGTAGGGCGAATCAGAGTCCGGGATGGCGTGCTCAAGGCACCGGCGGGCAGTCCTAATCCCCTTGGCGCGCCCCATTCGCTGGATTCCGCGCAGGATCTCGGTGCGTTCGATTCCGCGGCGTAGCAGGTAGTCGGCGGCGATGAGCCCTTCGAGGAAGCCATGGTAGCGGGCGATATCGATGAAGGTGCGGATGGGGCTGGTGACTGGATGCCCCTCGTACATCACCACGTCACTCGGCTGGATCTGTGAATGCCGAAATTCGTAGTTTCCGGAGGCCATCCGGCTGCGTGATACGCCACGGGACGGAAGACTCACTTCGACCTTCTCCTCGGTGCTGGCTATGACCCATATTCCGAGTTTCCGTGCGGCGGACCGTCCCGTCAGAATGGCGGTGGCGCTCACCATGGCGGCGGCTTCGACGCGCAGCCACTGCTGTTCGTGATATTTGAGTTCCTCCCACAGTTCACGCGGGTAGTGGATGAGCGCCGCGAGCTCCTCAACGTCGCCCTGAAAATCTTCATCGGCCACACGCCTATCGACGATCCCTTCCCGCAACTCCCCCTTCCTCATTTCCCATTTCTTCAGTTCGTCCTGGTTTTCTCTATCGATCCCCATGCCCACTTAGACTGCGCAGCCCCCAAACCGGTTCCGCCGCCGATTTAGATTCACGGAGCCCGCCCAGCCCGCATCAGCAAATAGACAGCTTGGTCCACTTTTTGATAGGACCGCAGACCACCGGCACCGAAAAGTGCTTGCAGACACCCAGACCCCCTCCTAACTTGGTGCCATGGCGAACGAGCAGAAGACCCGGTACGACAACAGCGCAGCAAGCGACTGGTCCTTCGACACCCGCGCGATCCACGCGGGCCAGAGCGTCGACAACGGGGCTGGTGCCAGAAACCAGCCGATCTACATGACCACGTCGTACGTGTTCGACGACACCCAGCACGCGCAGGACCGCTTCGCGCTCGCGGATCCGGGCCCGATTTACACGCGCATCACCAACCCGACGCAGGAGGCGCTGGAGAATCGGCTGGCGTCGCTCGAGGGCGGTGTCGCGGCGGTGGCGTTCGCATCCGGCATGGCGGCGGAGACTGCGGCGATCACGAACCTGGCGAGTGCGGGCGACCACATCGTCACCTCGCCGCGCCTCTACGGCGGCACGGAGACGCTCTTCGAGGTGACGCTGCCCCGCCTCGGCATCGAGGTCAGCTTCGTCGACAACCCGGACGACCCCGCTAGCTGGCAGGCGGCAGTCAAGCCGAACACGAAGGCGTTTTATGCCGAGACCTTCGGCAATCCGATCGCGGATGTGCTGGACATCCCGGCAGTGGCAGAGGTCGCGCATGCCAACCAGGTGCCGCTGATCGTGGACAACACCATGGCCACCGCAGCGATCGTCCGGCCGCTCGAGCACGGCGCGGACATCGTCGTTGTGTCCACCACGAAGTTCTACACCGGCAACGGCGCAGCACTCGGCGGCGCGCTTATCGACGGCGGCTCCTTCGACTGGACCATCACCCGCGACGGCGAACCGGTGTTCCCCTACTTCGTCAACCCCGACCCCGCCTACCACGGTCTCGTCTACGCGGATGTGGGTGCGCCGGCATTCGCAGTGAAGGCGCGCGCGGGTATCTTGCGTGACACAGGCGCGGCCATCTCGCCGTTCAATGCCTGGGTGGCGCTGCAGGGGATGGATACGCTGGGCCTGCGCGTCGATAAGCATAATGCGAATGCGCTGAAGGTCGCGGAATACCTGGCGGGCAAGGACGAGGTCGCGCACGTGAATTTTGCGGGCCTGCCAGATTCGCCGCACTACGCGACGAAGGAGAAGCTCGGCCTGAAGTACACCGGCTCCGTGCTGTCCTTCGATCTCGCGGGCGACGCGAACGACAAGGCCACGGCGTGGAAATTCATCGACGCGCTGAAGCTGCACTCCAACCTGGCCAATATCGGCGATGTCCGCTCGCTCGTCGTCCACCCCGCGACCACGACGCACTCGCAGTCCAACGAGGCCGGTCTCAAGCGCGCGGGCATCACGCAGGCGACGATCCGCCTGTCCGTCGGCATCGAAGACATCGACGACATCTTGGCCGACCTCGACCGCGGCTTCGAGGCCATCGCATGATCAACCTCCCGCCCGAAGGCGAGCTCGCCACACAACAGATCGGCGACGTTCACACAGAAGCCGGCGCCACGATCCGCGACGTGCACATCGCTTATCGACGTTGGGGCGCCTTCACCGGCAACCCCCACGGCCGCAATAACCTCATCCTGGTCGAGCACGCCCTGACCGGCGACTCAAACGCCGCCGGGTGGTGGGAGGATCTCATCGGCCCCGGAGCGCCGCTGGACACTGACCGTTTCTGTGTCATGTGCACGAATGTCCTCGGTGGCTGCGCCGGCTCGACCGGCCCGTCGAGCGAGCACCCCGACGGCGGGGCGTGGGGGTCACGCTTCCCCGCCATCTCCATCCGCGACCAAGTGCGGGCTGAAGCGCAGTTCCTTGAGAGTCTCGGGATCAACAGCATGCACGCCATCGTCGGTGGCTCCATGGGCGGGGCACGCGCGCTGGAGTGGACGCTCATGTACCCGGACTGGCCGAATTATTCCTGCGTGATCGCCATGTCCGCGCGGGCATCGGCGTGGCAGATCGGCATTCAGACAGCGCAGATCACCTCAATCGTGCGCGACCCGGACTGGCAGGGCGGGGACTACCACGGCACCGGCCGTTCCCCCGACGCAGGCCTTGCCGCCGCCCGCCGCATCGCCCACCTGACCTACCGCGGCGAGCTAGAAATCGACGAACGCTTCGGCACCATGGCCCAGCCCGGCGAAAACCCCTTAGGCGCCTACCGCGACGAAAACCAGCGCTTCGCCGTGCAGAGCTACCTCGACCACCAAGGAAAACAACTGGTCGAGCGTTTCGATGCCGGCTCGTACGTCGCCATCACCGAATCCCTATCCCGCCACGACATCGGCCGCGGCCGCGGCGGACTCAACCGCGCGCTCGCGCAGATCAGCGTGCCCACCATGGTCGTCGGTGTGGACACCGACATTCTCTACCCGTTCCACCAGCAGGAGCACCTGTCCCGCAATATCGGGAACCTGCTGGCCATGAACAAGATCGTCTCGCCCGTCGGCCACGACGCCTTCCTGGTGGAGACCCGCCAGATGGGCCACATCCTGCGCAACTTCGTCACGCTGGCCGACCAGACCCCGTCTGCGACGGACCTGGCCAAGCAGCGCGGCAACTACGAGATTTAACGGCCGGGGATTAGATGTCGCGGACGGCCACGGTGCCGTCGTCAAGCGAAGCGATGAGCGCTTTGCCCATGCCGACCCAGCCGATGAAGGGGTCGCCCGACAGCACAACGCGTTCGTGGACGTGGCCCAGCAACCATGCGTCATAGTTGCACGCAGTGAGTTCATCCACGGTGCACGGCATGCAGGCGTGATTCGAGTACTCACCGGTGACGGAACTGTGCAGCAGACCGAGATTCGGCGTGCCCTCAACGGGAGCCGGGAAATCAGGAACGATAGTGCGCGGGTCGCGGTCGATCTCGACTGCTGCTGTGTGCAGAGCCCACTGCCCCGCCCGAATCGTCTGCGGCTCAATACCTGCAACCACCACACCCGGCGGGATCACGTCGGTGAGGTCGTGGTGCACGTCGTGGTTTCCTGCGATGAACACGACTGACTCGAAGAGCTCGAGGCCCCGCTCGAAGAACTGCGTGACCTCGGTGTACGTGTGGTCGGTGAACCGCTTCCGGTCGATGACATCACCGAGCATCACCACGTGGCGCGCGCCCGCTTCGGCGCCACTGCCGAGGGCGCTTAACGCCCATTCAATGCCGGGACCGATCTTTTTGTCGTCTTTTTGCTTGCGCCCGAGGTGGATATCAGCGAGAACAAGAACTGGTTCCATGACTGTCAGCGTATCCCCACTGAAAGAGACTGACGACCGCGGTCCGCATCGCAGATCGGCATCCAGACCGCACAGATCACCTTCACCGTCCGCGACCTGGACTGGCAGCGCGGAACCTACGAGATTGAGCTGCTACGGAATGAGTTCAAGCGTCACTCCGAGAGCGAAGTAATTCGTGTACGCACGCTTGTCCAAGCTGGCTAATGACGCTTCGTTCTCCAGCACAGTAAGCGCGATGAGACCGTCGTAAACTGCACCGCCCTTGATTCCGGCACTAGCTAAACGGCGGTGCACCTCCCGTGAAGCGGCTTCCGGTAAGGAGAGAACGCTCTCAAATGTCCCGTCTATCACTCTTACCGCGTCGACTTCCGTGAACCGGCTATCGCCAGGCAATCTGGTCAGCACCGAATATGTCTCTGCGAGAGAGTGCGCGCAGAGAGCGAGATTCTTCCCCCTCGACCAACGCTGTAATCGTTCATGACTGCTGTGATTTTGCAAGAGCAAAGGAACTGCCGCACTTGTGTCGAGCGCGATTACGCCCATTACATACGTCCTGCATCAATGAGCGCCAAGATGTCCTCGTCAGTGATTGGGGTTGAGCCACGCCCGACCAGGCGACCGTCTTCTGTTTCGACAACCTCGGCTGTCCGACCACCGGGGATGATGGTGATTCCGCCTCCATACGCTGAAACATCCACGGTCGAGCCAGGCGTGAGACCGAGGGAATCGCGCAGGGCTTTGGGCAGCAGAATCCGCCCACCAGAGTCAATCGTCGCTTCCATGGGAATAGGTTACCACCTGGTTCCCATGCTTAGATGGGCAAAGATTCTGTCCGAATGCATCCACCCACCTCTAGGTACGCTCAGCGGCGACAGCGATATGCGCCCGCTTCGTTGCGGTCTCGGGACGAGTTTCCGATCTACGTATCCGAAAGCCGGCGTTTTCAATTAGACGTTTAATTTCGTCCTCCGAGTAAGCCGTCGCCGCGGTGACTCGGTGATCGAAAAGCGTGCGGGAAGGCGCAAGAAAGCCACCATAAATGAGTACTCCTTCCGGAACGAGGATCTCAGAGATTCTTTGTAACGCCTTGGACATTTCACCCGGCGACATGTGGATCAACGAATACCAAGCAAGCACCCCGCCTACTCGTTTGATCTCTCCGCTGAGACTCGCGATGTCAGTTACCGAAAAGTCGATGCCCGGATACGTACTGCGTGCATGATTCACGAACTCGGGAACCAGATCCATCCCAGCAGCTTGATGCCCTAATCCGTTGAGGTACGCCGTCAGATGACCTGGCCCGCAGCCTACATCGAGAACATCCGCGACTCCTTCAAATCCTTCCGATATGAAGGATTTATCCGCCTCTTCAACCGAATCGATGCTCCCTAAGAGCTCGATGTACGTGCCCGCCACAAATGAATAGGCTTCCCGCGTTCTACGCGAAGTCACGCTAACCCCCCAGCGCGTCCACGGTCACGGCGAGCCACACGAGTGCGGCACCAATGGCGCCAGTGAACATCGCGTCGAAGCGGCGGGAGCGCACCGCCAGCAGGCCCATGACCTGCGAGTCGCAGGTGAGACGGCAGACGGTGAGCCACAGCATCGCGGCGCCGAGTGTGAAAGTGGCGCGGCGCCAGTGCTCCGTCACGGCGAACAGGGTGGCGATCAGAAAACCGACGACGAACAGCCCCACGAGCACTTGCTGGACGCGCACCGGCAACGTGGACGGTGCGTTGCCGATGTCGTGCGGGTTGTCCAAGCTCGGCGGCACCGGGCTGTTCGCCGCGGTCGAGCCTGACGAGGCGCGCGAAACTGCCGGCTGCGGATCAACTGCCGGAAACTCAGCGCGCTTCAGCGGGTCACCGTTACTCGGCTGCTGCAAGCCGCTCGGCCCTCTCGACGATATTGCGCACCAGGAAGGTTCGGGTCATGGGGCCGACACCGCCCGGGTTCGGGGAGACCCAGCCGGCCTTCTCCCAGACGTCGGGGTGGACGTCGCCGGTGGTCTTGCCGTCGACACGCGAAACGCCGACGTCGAGCACAGCAGCGCCTTCCTTGATCATGTCGGCGGTGATCATGTGGGGCTTGCCGGCGGCCGCGATGATCACGTCGGCGCGGCGGGTCTCAGCGGCGAGATCCTTCGTGCCGGTGTGGCACAGCACCGCGGTGGCGTTGATGTCGCGCTTGGTCAGCATGAGGCCGATCGGGCGGCCGACGGTCACGCCGCGGCCGATGACGCACACGATCGCGCCGTTGAGATCCACGCCGAAGCGCTCGAGCAGGGCAAGCGAACCATTCGGGGTGCATGGCAGCGGCGCGGGCTCGTTGAGCACGAGACGGCCGAGGTTGACCGGGTGAAGGCCGTCCGCGTCCTTGTCCGGGTCGATGAGCCCCAGCACACGGTTCTCGTCCAAGTGCTTCGGCAGGGGCAGCTGCACGATGTAGCCGGTGACGGCGGGGTCGTTATTGAGTTCGTCGATAAGCGAATCGAGCTCTTCTTGCGTCGTGTCTTCGGGGAGCTCCTTCATGATCGACGCGATGCCCAGCTGCTCACAATCCTTGTGCTTCATGCGCACGTAGTTCTGGCTGGCGGGATCCTCGCCGACGAGCACCGTGGCCAGACCCGGCGTGATGCCCTGCTCCTTCAGGCGAGCGACGCGCTCGGCGAGGTCCGCGAAAATCTCCTCGCGGTAGAGTTTTCCGTCCAATTTGATCGCAGTCACGCGCACCATTCTAGACTTGCGCCGTGAGCGACCTCCACGTCATCTTCGATAACCCCGTCATCCCGCCGAATACCGGCAACGCGATCCGCATGTGCGCGGGCACCGGCGCCACGCTGCACCTCGTGCGCCCCTTGGGCTTTTCGCTCGACGACAAGCACCTGCGCCGCTCCGGGCTCGACTACCACGACCTCGCGCACGTCGAGGTCCACGAGAACATCGACGCTTGCTTCGCATCGCTTATCGACGGCCCCATCTACTCCTTCACCACCTCCGCCACCCGTCACTACACCGATGTGGATTTCCAGCCGGGCACCGCTCTCCTGTTCGGGACCGAGCCGACTGGTCTGCCCCGTGAGCACTCCCACCACGAGCGCGTGACCGATCAGTTGCGCATTCCGATGCTGCCCGGTCGACGGTCGATGAACCTGTCCAATTCCGCCGCTGTGGCCACCTACGAGGCTTGGCGGCAGCTCGGGTTCCCCGGCGGAGTGTGACTGCTGAACGGCTCGGCTTTCCTAGTTATCGCCGAGCGGCGGGAGCTCACGGGAGCTAGCGCGCACTTTTCGCGGGCACTCCTGAGAAAATCAACACCCAGGATATGCGACTTCGCGCATAGATGCAGGTAGAACGTATTTGACGGAATTTTCCGCGAACCTCGGATGTCGATTTTTTCAGGCATTGAAGGTTGAGCCAGTGGAAAATTGGTTTTCTTGCTCCGCGAAAGCCGGGAGCTCGCGGGCGCTTAGTTCCGCGACCACCGCCCACGCATCTGCCGTGTCCAGGTCGCGCGCAGTCATTTTCACCGGTCCGGGCACGAGGTCGAAGCGGACGTGAGCCAGATTCATCATACGCTGCACCGGCCCCTGCTGGTAGGTGATCTCCTGGATGTGGGAAACGTCAATGAATTCGAACTGGCGACCGAGCAGACCGTGACTGGTGGTGGCCCACACGCTCGCATCCGGGGCGGGGCGGAGGGAGAGGGCTTGGCGGGAGGCGTCGATAGGCGATGGCACGCGTGCGCGCTTCGGTGAGCGGATATCCCACGTAGGCGCGGTGACGTGCTCGGGAGTAAGAGGGCTGAGTGCGGTGATGAGGTCCACCGCCTGCTCACGCGAGCCGATCGGCAGCAGGCGCGACGTGCCCGATTTCTTGTTCGTCTCGCTGCCGTACCCGGCGATATTCACCGACACAGCCCACCACCCGAACGGCCGCCACAACATCGGCTGGTACAACCTGACCGCGTGGATCCGGTCGAGCGGCACCGCCTGCCTGCGCCGGTTGGCCAGCCCGTACGACAGGTTCATTACCTCCCCGTCCAGCGTTGCCGTGTAGCGCCAGGACTGGTCGATCTGGTTCCAGATCTGTGGGATGAAGCCGACCAGGACGGGGAAGACCACCGCGAAGGTGACCTCGGTGAGCACCGGCAGCAACGACATGGCCACGGTGAACACTGTGGACAGTCGCAGCGCCGCACCGGCGAGCGAGCGGGCGACCGGGATGGGCGGGATGAGCGCGGGCGCGGCAAGCGTGGTGGGACCGGTCTCGCTGGTAGCGCCGTCGGGCTCGGCCGCAGCTTTTTCTGCCTCGGCCGGCGTCATCTCCGCGTCCGGACCTTCAGCGGCGATGCGGTGGAGGAGCTCGCGGCGGAGCTCATCTGCTTCAGCGCGGGGAACATAACCGATCTCGATGGCGGAATCGGATCCGCCGGCTGCTTCGACCCGCACGGCGGCGAGTCCGAACAGGCGGGGCGCGAACGGCTCGATGACGTCGACGGCTTGAATCCGGTTGTAGCGGGTGGCGCGGACTTTGGTGCTGATCAGCCCGCTGCGCATCTCCACCTCGTCCTCGCCGAGACGGAATCCAATGCGGGACCACCACAGCTGAGACAGGGCGAACGCCAGCACGATGACGGCCACGACCACACCTGCGACCTGCGCGATCTCTCCCGCAGACCACGACTCCCCCGCACCGCGCTCGATACCTTTGAGCAGTGTGGTGGTGAAGTTGAACACCAGAAGGGTGGCCAGCGCGGCGGCGAAGGCCCAGGCGCGGAGGAAGGGGGTGAGGCGGTGGACGCGTCGATAAGCGAATGCGTTGGGGGACGTCACAGGCCGCTCATCCGCTCGCGCGCGTTGACGGCGAGGCGCTCGCGCAATGCGTCGGCGTCTGCCGCTTCGAGGCCGGGGATTTTCGCGTCGGTCGAGGCCGACGCGGTGTGGAGCGTGACGCCTTTGAGGCCGAGCGGGCGCGTGAATGGCCCGGTGGTGACGTCCACGAACTGGATGCGGCCGTACGGCACGACCGTGAACGTCTGGAACATCTTGCCCTTGGAAATCAGCAGCTCATCGTCCGTTTCGAGCCAACCGAGATTGCGCACGCGCAGCGGAATCATGATCGCCTGGAACACGAACCACACGCCCGTGACCGCCGCGCCGATCCACCAGCGGCCGCCGATAAAGAACTGCGCCGCGAGGAACCCACCCGCGATGACGAGCGCCCACATGATCTGGGCGATGTAGCGCGCCGCGATGAGCTTGCTCGACACCGGGTTCATCGCGGAAGCGGAAGTGGGAAGGGCGGGCACGGGGTCGTCGTCAAGCGCGTGCTTGGCGCGGGTGTGTGATTGAGTTGCTGCAGACTCCGGAGACCTCTCCATGAGCGCTACCCTACCGCGCGGTGACCTCGCCGAACTTGCGGGCCACGGGCGCGAGCACCGCCGGCTTCGTGGCCACCCACGCGCCCGCGATGACCGCGAGCGAGACCGCGAAAATGATGAAGCCGAGCCAGTTATTGGCATACACATCGGGGTTGACATCCCCGCGCGCGGCATACATGTTGTTCAGGTTGCGCAACACACCCGTGGCCAGCACCAACACCACGTGAATGACGAGGAACAGCAGGAAGTAGATCATCACCGGGAAGTGGATCTTGCGCGCCACAGCCGCCGGGAAGATCTTATTCGCCGTCTGCCACTCGTTCTTCCACCAGTAACTCATGCGCACACCCGACGCGATCGCCAGCGGCGCCGCGATGAACACCGTCACGAAGTACGCCAGCTGCTGCAACGCGTTGTAATTCACCCACGCGTTCTCCGTCGGCCAATCCAGACTCAGGTACTGCAGACCCGCCGACAGCGCATTCGGGAACACCTCCCAGCTCGTCGGCACCACGCGCATCCACTGGCCTGTCGCTGCGAGAAGCACCACAAAGATCACACCGTTGACGATCCACAGAACATCCAGCGCCAAGTGGATCCACAACGTCAAGCTGATCTTCTTCCCGCCGCGCTTCGGCCGCCAGTACGCGTCCGGTTTGCGCTGCGTGCGCACCTGCCAGCCCGTCTTCACGATCAACGCCATAAAGAACATATTGAAAAAGTGCGACCAGCCGACCCACGCCGGCAGCCCCACCGGCGCGTTCTCCGGCAGCGGGTTCTCACCCGGGAAGCGCGCCACGAAGTCCTGCCCCGCACCGCTTCCCAAAAACGCCCTCGACGCCGCGACAGCCAGCGCCAACAGCGCCACTGCGCCCAGCATGCCGAACACAACTAATCGACGCCAACCGGTCGGTTTCGCCCCCGTCGGCTTCGCATTGGTCGGCTTGGATCCAGTCGGAGTTTTTGCTGCCGCGGGCTTTGCCCGAGACGCGGGTTTGCTCGTTTCTGGCTTACTCGCAGCCGCCGGTGCGGCGGTGGACGCAGGTTTCGCACTTCCCGGCGCGGCAGGTGCTGTGGGAGGTTTAGGAGCGGCCCCGCCCGGAACTGCCGGTGCAGCGGGCGGTTTAGGAGCAGCCCCGCCAGGAGCTGCTGGTGCAGCGGGCGGTTTAGGAGCAGCCCCGCCAGGAGCTGCCGGTGCAGCGGGAACAGCCGGAGGTGTCGGCACCGAGTTTCCTGGTGCAGCCGGGGCCTTCTTGGGCGAATCCGTGGTGGGAGCGGCCGGTGGCTTCGGTGCCGCGGCACCCGGCGCGGCTGGGGCCGCCGTGGTTTTAGTAGCAGCCGGCGGCGCAGGGACCGCGGGTGCGTTCGGGGCAGAAGCGCCCGGTGCCTGAGTCGCGGCGGGCGGCTTGGGGGCTGCCGGAACGTCGTTGGGCGATGCTGCCTTCGGAATATTGTTGCTAGTCATCGCTGCATAGATTATCCAAGCCGGTCAGTTGGGTGGAATCGAACCTAGTGCGGTGAGGGGTGCGGTACTATATTTGGTACCACTCAGACATGGGGTCAAGTATCGAAGAGATCTTGAGAATTCACATGAACGCTGACAAATACACCTATCAGGTTGGCTGGTCCCAGGAGGACGAGCAGTTCGTTGCAACGGTCCGGGAGTTCCCGTCGCTCTCCTGGCTGGAAGATTCCCGAGACGCCGCCGAAAAAGGCATCCTTTCCCTCGTCGAGGAGGTTTTGGCGGACCTTTTAGAAAGCGGCGATCCAGTCCCACAACCGCTTGGGATGCGTGAGTTCTCCGGGCGGTTCAATGTCCGCATTTCACCGTCGCTCCACCGGAAGCTCGTTGACGAAGCTGAAAATGAGGGGATCTCGCTCAATGCCCTCGTGAGCCAAAAGCTTGCCTCTGCCTGAGGCTGAAGAAAACATCTGGAACGCACCAACGGGTGAATCTGTTTACATCAGCACGATCTTGCTAAATGCCGGAATCGCGCTGACCTTTCCTTATAAAACATGTCGCACATGGGGCATGTAAACAGATTCACCGGTCGGTAGAGACCGACCACCGCGAACGCTCCAGGCAGCACCGGCGCGGCGGGCGCAGCAAACGAAGTGGGAGCCGCCAGTGCGAGAACCACGGTGGATCTGCTTTACATTTGGGCCCTCTGCCCTGCATAGTGAAAATCCCCTGACATGGGCTTATAAGAAATGAAACACTTTGGGAATGCAAAGTAGATCCACCCGCCTGCAAGGGCCAACCAGACTCGCCTCCTTCTATGACCTGCCCCGAGCACGCGCTACCGGAAATCGCGGGACCCGCGGCTGAGCCACTCCCCCATTTCCAACGGCTCGAGTTTGTCGGCAAGCACGCTGACGGCGCCGGAGGCGTTCTCGACGATGCCGCGGACGATGAGGGCTTTGGCGGTACGGGCAAGGATCTTCTGCCGGTTCCACAGGCCTTTGGGAATGATGATGTTGGTCAGGCCGGTCTCGTCTTCCATCCCGAGGAAGGTCACACCGGCGGCGGTGCGCGGGGCTTGGCGGTGAGTGACCACGCCGGCGACGCGGATACGGGTGCCGTCGGGAATGCGTTTCAGGTCTGCGGCGGTTAGAACGTTGCATCTGGTCAAAGCATCACGCAGCATGTCCATCGGCATGAGGCCGGGGGTGACGCCGGTGGCGGCGATGTCGGCGGCCATGAGTTCGAAGGAGTTCATGCCGGGGAGGGCGGGGGCGTCGATAGCTGAGAGGCCGGGCAGCATGCCGTCGCGTTCGGTCGCGGCGACGCCGGCCTGCCAGAGGGCCTGGCGACGGTCGACACCAAAACAATCTAAAGCCCCCGCACGAGCCAGCGCTTCGACGTGCTCGACAGACAGATCCGCACGCCGGGACAGGTCCGGAATACCGGTGAAAGCGCTGGAAGCCTGGGCAGTCTCAATCCGTTCAGCGGCTTTCGCCCCCAACCCCTTGATCAGGTTCAACCCGACGCGGATGGTGCCGGAATCGACGCAACGGGCCTCAACACCAGAAGCATTGACGTCGACAGGCAGGACGGTGACGCCGTGGCGGCGGGCGTCCTGAATCAGGGACTGCGGGGAGTAGAAGCCCATCGGCTGGGCGCGCAGAAGACCGACGCAGAACTCGGCCGGGTAATAGCGCTTGAACCAGGCGGAGAAATACACCAGCGAGGCAAAAGACTGGGAGTGGGATTCGGGGAAACCGTAGGCGGCGAACGCGACGATCTTCTGCCACAGGCGGTCGGCCGTGGCGTCATCAATCCGGTGAGTGGACCAACACCCGTCGAAGAACCGCTGGCGCAGCGCAGCCATTTTGGCGGGCGAGCGCTTGGAGCCCATGGCGCGGCGCAAAGAATCAGCCTCAGCGCCGGTGAAGCCGGCGGCGTCGACGGCGATCTGCATGAGTTGTTCCTGGAACAGGGGGATGCCGAGGGTTTTGCCGAGGGATCGCTCGAGGACGGGGTGATCGTAGTCGACAGGCTCGAGACCGTCGCGTCGGCGCAGGTAGGGATGGACGGACCCACCCTGGATCGGGCCGGGCCTGATCAGGGCGACTTCCACGACCAGGTCGAAGAACCGCCGTGGTTTGAGACGCGGCAGGGTGTTCAGCTGCGCGCGGGACTCGACCTGGAAGACACCGACGGCATCGGCGCGGCAGAGCATCTCGTACACACTCGGATCAGCAAGATCGAGCTCCCACAGGCGCACCTCGCGCCCGGTGGTCTCACGCACGAGGTCGATCATGTGGTGCAGCGCTTCGAGCATGCCGAGCCCCAGCAGGTCGAATTTGACCAGGCCAGCGGCAGCGCAGTCGTCTTTGTCCCACTGCACGACGGACCGTCCCTCCATGCGGGCCCATTCCACCGGCACGACATCGGCGATGGGCCGGTCGCAGATCACCATGCCGCCGGAGTGGATTCCCAGGTGGCGGGGTTGTCCTTTCAGTTGCGCGGCCAAGGTCTCAACGCGGGCGGGAGGCGAGGCGATGCCTTTGGACCACGCGTCGGCAGCGCCCGCCGGGTAGCCGAGCGCGCGGGCGGCGTCGCGCACTGCGCCTTTCGTGCGGTAGGTGATCACGTTGGCCACCTGCGCGGCATTCTCACGGCCGTAGGTTGCGTAGGTGTACTGGATGACTTCTTCGCGGCGGCCGGATTCAATATCGATGTCGATATCGGGCGGCCCGTCGCGGTCCGGCGACAGGAAGCGCTCGAAGAGGAGACCAGCGGAAATCGGATCGACATTCGTGATGCCCAGCGCGAAGCACACCGCGGAGTTCGCAGCTGATCCACGACCTTGGCACAAAATATTCGCGTCGCGGCAAAACGAGACGAGGTCATCGACGATCAGGAAATAGCCGGGAAAACCGAGTTGCTCGATGACGCGGAGCTCGTGTTCGATCTGGGCGCGGGCGCGTTCGCGCACGTCGTCAGGGCGCGCGGCGTACCGTTCGCGACCGCGTTCCTCCACGAGTTTCCGCAGCCAGCTCATCTCGTCGTGACCATCGGGCGTGGGAAAACGCGGCAGCTGCGGTACGACAAGGTCGAGGGTGAACGCGCACTGCTCGGCGAGCTCAACGGTGAATGCGAGGGCGTCGGCGCAGTCGGGGGCCATCGCCAGCAGTTGCTCGCCAGAGCGCAGCCAGTTCGCGCCCATCGGGTGCACGTCGCGGTACGAAGACGCAATCGCTTGACGACGCCCCAATGCCCTCTTCGCCCCCGCCAACCTCGCCCGCTCCCTAGTCGCCGCACCTGGAGCAGCAGTGATAATGGTGGGGATCTCGGGGTGAGCATGCAGTGCGGCGTGGCGGTCAGCGTCTTCCGGAAGCATGGAGATCTCGAACTCCCTGACCGCTCGGTCTATTCCAAAGCATTCGATCAGATCATCGATACGGTCAGCCCAGCGCCACCCAGCCAGGGCAATGCAGGTGCCATCCAATTCAGCGGCGATATCGTGCAAGGGCGGGTAGTACAGCACACCCTTCTCCCCTCCTGCCATGTGCGCGCGGGCCATCAGACGAGACAGGCGGCGGTACCCCTCGGGGCCGCGGGCGATGAGGGGCAAAGGCGGGGCGTCGAGAAGCGAAAGCTCCGCGCCGAAAACCGTAGGGATATCGGCTTCCGCCGCTGCTTCGGCGAATTTGACCGCACCGTAGAAACCATCCCTGTCCAGCACACCAAGTGCGGAAAGGCCGAGCTCACGGGCGCGGGCGACCAACTCTTCAGGTTCGCTCGCCCCACCGGTATCCGACAGAAAGCTGTACGTGGACACGGCATGAAGTTCGGCAAACGGCACGGTCGGCTGTCCGCGCGGGATGCGCTCGCGGGCCGGTTCGCGGGTGTGGTCGACGGGCACGGGTGTAGGCCCGGGCCGGCCGGAGAGCACGCGCTCCAGCCGCGACCAGGTCAAGCCTTCTCCGCCACGAAAATCCACGCCATCAGGATAGCGCTGATCGAAACTGTGTTCCAATCTGAGATTGCCCGGCGTGAACCCAAACTAGACTAAGCGGTACACACGGTGTTACATTCTTCTCACATTCTTTTCACGACGATCAAGAAAGCAGGAAGCGACATGCGCCTGAACCGTGTAATCGCAACCGCAGCAGCCTCCATCCTGGCTGCTACCGGCCTAGTTGCATGCTCCTCTGATTCCGCAGAGGGCGGCGATGAACAGGTCATCCGCATCGGCACCACCGACTCCGACCAGAAGGCATGGTCTGTGTTCGTGGACAAGGCGAAGGAAGAGGGCATCGATCTCGAGCTCGTCCCCTTCACCGAGTACACCCCGGTGAACCCGGCGCTGGCCGAGGGCCAGATCGACGTCAACAAGTTCCAGCACATTCTCTACCTGGCCCAGTACGAGGCATCCTCCGGTGAGGACCTGCGCATCGTCGGCTCCGCCGAGATCAACACCCTCGGCCTGTTCTGGAAGGACCACGACTCCCTCGACGGCATCGAGGGCGAGAAGATCGCCATCCCGAACGACCCGTCGAACCAGGGTCGCGCCATCAACGTTCTCGTCCAGGCTGGCCTGCTCAAGGTCAAGGACGGTGCCGACAAGCTGAACCCGACCCCGGCCGACATCGACAAGGACGGCTCCAAGGTCGAGGTCACCCCGGTCGACGCCTCCCAGACCCCGACGGCCTACAACCAGGGCGACCCGGCGATCATCAACAACAACTGGCTCTCCCGCGCCGGCATCGACGCGTCCACCGCTGTCGCTTCCGACGACCCGAACTCCGAGCTGGCTGAGCCGTACATCAACATCTTCGCTGTTCGCGCCGAGGACATCGACAACCCGACCTACGAGAAGCTCGTCGAGATCTGGCAGACCCCTGAGGTCACCGATGCCCTCAACGAGGATTCCAACGGCACCGCCGTCCAGGTCCAGAAGTCCAAGGAGGACCTGAACGCCATCCTCGACCGCCTCGTGGAGGAAGCGAAGTAATGGCCGAAACAGTCGGCACCAGGATCGAATTCCGGGACGTGAACAAAGTGTTCCGCCCCCGGAGGAAGGGCCCCAGCGTCCACGCGCTGGACAACGTCAATCTCACCGTCGAACCGGGCGAGATCTTGGGCGTGATCGGGTACTCGGGTGCCGGCAAGTCCACGCTCGTGCGCATGATCAACGGGCTGGACACCCCCACCTCGGGACAGGTCTTGCTGGACGGAACCAATATCGTCGGTATGCCGGCCAAGCAGCTGCGCGAGGTACGCCGAAATATCGGCATGATCTTCCAGCAGTTCAACCTGTTCTCGTCGTTGAACGCAGCGGGCAATATTGAATACCCGCTGAAGATGACGAACATGAGCGCCGCTGACCGCAAGGCCCGGGTCGCGGAACTGCTCGACTTCGTCGGCCTTTCCGAGCGCGGCACGAACTACCCGGAGCAACTCTCCGGCGGCCAGAAGCAGCGCGTCGGCATTGCCCGCGCGCTCGCCACGAGTCCCTCGCTTTTGCTTGCCGACGAAGCCACCTCCGCCCTCGACCCCGAGACCACCCAGGAAGTCCTGGCTCTGCTCAAGGAAGTCAACGAGCGCACCGGCATCACCATCGTGGTGATCACCCACGAGATGGATGTCATCCGCGCCATCGCCGACAAGGTGGCTGTGATGGAGGACGGCAAGATCGTTGAGCACGGCTCGGTGTACGAGGTCTTCTCCAACCCGCAGACCCAGGTGGCGCACCGCTTTGTGTCCACCAGCCTGCGCAATACCCCGTCGGCCGCTGAAGAACACGAGCTCATGGGCAAGGAAGGCCGCCTGTTCACGGTCGACCTGACCGCCGAGTCCGGTTTCTTCTCCGCAGCCGCGAAGCTGCAGGAGCGCGGCGTGAGCCTTGATGTGGTCCACGGTTCCGTGACCACGCTGCAGGACCACTCCTTCGGCAAGATGACCGTCCGCCTGACCGGCGACCACGAGGCCATCGAGGAGTTCTACTCCACTCTGAGCCAGACCACCACGATCAACGAGATCACAGCTGGCACCACTCCTGCTACAGGATCCACGACAGGATTCACCGCCGTGACAACTGGGGAGGCTCACTAATGACTGCCACGAACCAACTCATTCTCGCCGCCGGCGAGGTCGATTGGGACCGCCTCGGCCCCACCTATCTCAATGCCATCAGCGACACCCTGTTCATGGTGGTCATCACCATGATCGTGAGTGGCTTCTTCGGCCTGATCATCGGCCTGTTCCTGTACACCACCAGACAGGGCGGAGTGCTGCAGAACAAGGTCGTCTACTGGGTGCTCAACATCCTGGTGAACTTCTTCAGGCCGATCCCGTTCATCATCATGATCGCCATGCTCTACGCCGTCACCTTGGCGGTGGTGGACACCACGATCGGCCGCGAGGCCGCCACCTTCGTGATGTGCGTGACCGCCACCTTCACCGTGGCCCGCATCGTGGAGCAGAACCTGGTGGCCATCGACCCGGGCGTGATCGAGGCGGCCCGCGCGATGGGCGCCGGCCCGTGGCGCATCATCCGCACCGTGATCATCCCGGAGGCACTCGGCCCGCTGATCCTGGGCTTCACCTTCATTTTCATCGCCGTGATCGATATGTCCGCCATGGCGGGCTACATCGGCGGCGGCGGTCTCGGTGACTTCGCGATCGTCTACGGCTACCGCGCCTACCAGCCGCAGGTCACCTGGGTGGCCGTGATCACCATCGTGGTCATCGTTCAGCTGGCGCAGCTTCTGGGCAACTACCTGTCACGCAAGGTCATGCGCCGCTGACAGAGCTGACAGAGCTGACAGCCCAGTACGAACCAGTCTTCGGTTCATCGCCGCAGGAGGACACCACTCCTGCGGCTTCTTCTTTACGCAGGGAGACGGTGAATGTGCGGGCGGAGGAGGCGTCGATAAGCGAAATGGACGCTGTATTGTCGCCGACCTCCGAGTGATCGACCGACAGCTGGCCGTAGGCGACCTCGCCCCCTTCGCGCTGGAGGTGCGCGGCGACGGCGATTTCCGCGGCCTGCTCGGGCGGGGTGAGTGTGCCGCGGCCGCGGTTACCGGGCACGAAATACTGCGCGCGCATCGCCGCGGCGAGCATCGCCTCCGTCGCCTCGAGATTCATGCGGCCGAAGCTGTAGCCCCACGGCATGAGCAGCAGCGCGGGCGCGAAACGATGCCCCTTGACGTGGGAGGTCTCCCACACGACATCGCCCGTTTTCTTGAACGGATAGCGACGCTCCAGCTCGCTGACCAGCGGGCGGCCCTTCACGGCGCAACAGCGGTCGCGCTTCGCGTGGGTGCACACGAGCAGCAGCGGCGCGATGCGCGTCTGCCCGCCGTTTTTGCCAGGCCCCGATAAATCGAGGTCAAGGATCGCCTCCGGGCCGTCGACGTGCAGGACTTCCGTGACCCCGATATCGGAGAACACGATGTAGAGATGATGGTCGTCGATCGCGCGCCCCTCGCGCGTGGGATGGCGGATGAGCTGCAGCGACGCGCCCGCTTCCTTCATCTTTGCCTTGAGCCTTGCGGTCAACTCCGCGCCGAAAGTGCCACCGTCCAAAATGTCGTGGCTCCACGGGCCCGGATACTCGAAGAGCACGTACACGCCCGCTTGCTTCGCAGTGCCGGGCAGGGGCTCAACTTCCACATCAGAGCACAATGTTCGGCGGTCCACAGACATGCTTCTAAGGGTAGCCTATCTTTCAAAACAGCCTCAAAGTAGCTTATCGACGCTCCCTGCTCCTCCCCACAACGAATCGGTCACTATTGCGTCTCAATTCCCCGTCGAACATGAATAAATTTCGCGTTTAGGTCAGTGCTCGATACCCTGTTCCCGTGTTCAATTTCAATGCCTCCCCGAGTCGCCGGAATCTCGGCGCCCCGGGCTTCGTGCGCGCAAGCGCGGCCGTGACCGCCGCAGCGCTCGCTTTGGCAACCCTTTCCGGGTGCGGGGCAGCATCTCACACCGGCGGGAGTGCCCCCGGCGCCGAGACAGCCGACACCGCCGGCATCCTTCCCGACAATGAAGGGGAACCGCAGGCAGGCAAAACCCTCAACGAAGCCGGCGCCGTGAATAAACGCGAGGAACGTCGCGGCGAACGCCCTCGCGGCGATCAGAACTCCGACGCGCTGGTCGCGACCAAGGACGGCCACCTGGCGGAGGCAAATTCCGCGCCGAAAACCACCCGCCCCAGCGCACCGAGCCGACTCGCCGTGACCGGCATGGAAGTCAGTCGCCAGGACAAATACGACCGCGTCATCATCAACCTCGACGGCGACGGCGAACCCGGCTGGTTCGTGGACTACGTCTCCTCTCCCGTCCAACAGACCGTAGGTGCCCCACTCCAGGTGGAGGGCCGCGCATTCCTCAACGTCAACATCGACGGCACCGTCTACCCGCAGGACATCGGCCGCGGCGATGTCGAGGCCAACCACGCCGACGGTGCCGGCTCCGTCGTCGAGGTCCTCAACGCAGGCACCTCTGCTGGCCGCAGCCAGATCGTCATTGGCCTGAAGAAGGCCACGCCGTATTCCGTGCAGACGCTCTACAACCCCACCCGCCTCGTCATCGACATCGCGCGGGATTGACCGGGGCGGGCATAACGCCGACGCAGCGCCTCTGGTCCTTTAGCTGTACATCGCTTCCACCCTCCAGTTCTGCTTCGACCACAGCAGCAACCACGCCAACGGCGCTCCACCGTCTTCGCGCTCGCCGACGACCTGCAGCCGCGCAACCTTCTGCGGGTGCTCACCCCACCAGCCTTCGTCCACCGGCCACGGCCCTGCCCACCCCGTGATCAGGTAGTGGCTGCCGCCCCAGCTCAACGCGTACGGCGTCGTGCTGAGCAACGCTTCGGCCGTGACGCCGACAGGACGCGCGGAATCATCGATCATGGTGATCTTCGCCGCCGGGTGATCCACACCGCCGCCAATTCGTGCTGGCAGCGGTGGCGGGATAGCTCCCGGCCACGATGCCTCCGCCGGGTCTTGACCATCCGCCGTCTCCGGGGCGCGCTCCCCAAACGGGACCAACGCGATGCGCTCCGCCACACCGCGCCCGCCGACGAACCGGGGTTGAAGCACCGCATCAATCCCCAGCGCCGACTGCACCCGTTCCGCCACGCGGCGCGCCTCACCAGCACCAGAGCCACCCGCGCCTCTGCCCCAGAGCTGGCCTGCTGAATCAGGCTGGGCGAGCTCCAGCGGTTCCAGGACAAGCGCAGTGATCGTGCCCGCTCCCCCGCTGGTCAACCACCCGCCCAACTGCCAGCGCACGCGGTCGGCGGTGCCCTCCTCCGTAAGCGCCTCACGAGTACGCCAGATGCGCTCGACCACAGTGCCGTCAGCCAGCTCTGCTTTGACCTTCAAGCGCAGACAGTTCTGCCCCGCTTCCGCCAAGCGTTCGTGCAGGCTCGCCGCCAGCGCGCGGGCAGCGAAAGCCGCCGCGTCCACCCGGTCAATCGGGTCCTCCGGTGTGATGGCCACGCTCAGGTCCGCCACCGGGAGTTCCGGTGCGACCCGCCGATCCGGCGCAGCACGGGCAATACGGTGGCAGGCCATGCCCGCGCGGCCGAAGCGGGTGGACACCGCCGTCGAAGGCAACTGGGCGAGCTCCCCCAGCGTGGTCACACCCAGCTGCCCCAGCGCCTTGACCGTCTCCACATCCGCACCCAGGCTGGCCTCCGCCACCAGTACTTTCAAAGGTTGCCGGGCCAGGAATTCACTCGACCCGCCCGGTGGCACTACCGCGGACGATCGTGCGGCCACAACTGCCGTGGCGATCTCATCGGCCACTCCGGCAAAAGCGTCGATGCCGCGGCGCGCAGCTGCGTCAAGCAGCATCTCCACCGCCTTTTCCTCGCTGCCGTGGAATGCGCCCGCAGCCGCGATGTCGACCACCACGAGACCTGGGCGCAGCACCTCCACCGAAGCTGCGACATCATCAAAGCCTGCAGCCAACGCGGTGAACATGCGCCCATCGCGGTCCGGGTTGTCATCGATGACCGTCAGCTCCGGGCACACCGACTGCGCATGACGCACCTTCATTCCGCGGCGCACGCCCAGCGCGCGAGCGTGGTGAGAGACCACCTTGATGCGGTACTGCGCACCAATGGCCAGTGGTTCTTCCAACCCATCATCCGCTTCCAGCCGCGCGGCCTGCACCGGCCAATCCGGGAACCACACCGCCGCGACGCGCACTTACCGCACCACCTTCAGCACGGGGTGGCTGGCTGTCTCGGCTGCTGTCTCAGCGACTGTTTCCGCAGCCGCTTGACCCACGGTGACAGTGGCCGAGGCCGGATGGACGCTCTTCGATTGCGCGCGCACCCGGATATCCACGCCAGTGATCCGGCCAGTGCCGCGCCCGATACCGCGGAAAGACTGGATGTCCCCCGTGATAGTCAGCGCCGGCGACGGAACAGTCGCACCGACCATCATCAGCGCAGCACGGCCCTTACGAAGTTTGCCCAGCAGCGGGCGACACCGCACCGGCGACAAGGCGAGCTGAACCGGTGAGCGGTACACGACCAGGTCCAGCCCCTCCGTGAGCACTGCCGCGATCCCCAGCGGGTCCGCGCCCGGATCCGGGACCGCGATGATTCTGTCCAGGTGCTTCCTGCCGATCCCGGCATACGACAGCTCCGGCCACCCCACCACACCAGCGTGGCCGCCCGCCTCGACCACATTCAGCAGCATTTCAGCGACCAGCGCCGGGGTATCGCTCATATGTGTGACTGCGTGGCGTGGCAAACCTCCACCAGGAAGAACAAAGCGGAATTGCTCGCCAAGCGCCAGCACATCCTCTCCGGCCACGACCCCTTCCCCGAATCCGGCTAAGGTGCCGCCGCCAGGAACATCCCCGCCGATCTGCGCCATCTTGGAGCGGAGCTCAGCGATCTGTTCGGCGCGCGCAAGGCCAGCGGGGGCCGCCGACACCGGCGCCTCACCCGCTTCCTGGGCCACCTTACGAACACTTGTTCCACTCACGGACGTTGATTATGCTCCCCGAGTGAACCAAGGTCAATTGAATCTTTCGAACACATTTTCTACCAGCAGCAGTGTGGTAGCGTCCACCCCTATGTACGCCCACGATGTCCGCAGCCGCATCACCCCGATTCCCACGCCAGCACTCGTGCAGACGACAGGCACCGCAGGTGTCGCCGGGTCGATCGCCGTCATGGTCTCGCAGCTGGCCATCGGCCCGAAAGTCCTGATTGCCATCGGCTGCGCAATACTTGCCGTGGCGGTCACCCTTCTCCACCCCTACCGGGCGGAGATGCGGGCTTTCGCTGCGAGGAAAAAGGTGAGCACGGTGCCGTCGATAAGCATGCTCGTGCCTTTGATGCTCTGGTGGCTCGCGCTGATGCTGGCCCCGCTCGCACAGTGGCCCGCGTGGGGCGTCGCGCTCACATTCCTGCTCGTCGCGGGCGCGGCATGGGTGCTCTACCCGCACGTCGACGGCTCGCGACGCCTCGCCTACGCGGACTGAGCGCGACCAACAACCAGGCCCGCATTACAAAACGGTCAACGGTGCCAGCGAAGTGACCCAGGAAACTGCATACTTGGATATATGACCAACTCCACAAGCAGTCCTCAGAACATGTGGGAAACTCGACCTCCGCGCATCCCCAAAGAAAACGGCGGCAAGGCCATGCTTGCAGGCGTCTGCGAAGGAATCGGCGCGCGTTACCAAATCGATCCCATGATCGTCCGCATCGCATTCGCCGTGCTGGCAGTACTCAGCGGCGGCGGTGGCATCCTCCTCTACATCCTGTGCTGGCTGACCATGCCGCGCATCAACACCGCTTCCTCCCCCTTGAGCGCAGTCCTCGGCGACAAGAACAACCTGACCGAAACAGAGAAGAAGGAGCAGAGCACCGGCTGGATCCTGCTCATCGCACTCCTCATCTTCCTCATGTCCGCCTTCCCCTCCATCATCATGGGCTTCCGGTACGGCTTCATTGTCCTCCCGCTCGTCGGCCCCATTCTTGGACTCGTTGCGTGGTGGCTCCTCCACAACCGCACCCCCGTACCGCCCCAGGGACTCGGCATCCCACCGACCACCCCAGGACCACAGCAACCCCAGCCCTCCGCCGGCAACCCGAAGCCGCAGCCGCCGGCAGGTGGCGGCCACGCGCAGGCTCAGGCTCAGCCACAGCCCGAGGTGCAGCAGCAGCCCGAGACGCAGCAGCAGGCTCAGCCACAGCCGGAGACGCAGCCGCAGGCTCAACCACAGCCCGAGACGCAGCAGCAACCGCAGACCAATGACGGCCAGCCGGGCGGCAACGCCAACCCGTACTCTCCGCAGAACAACCCGTATGCCTAAACCTGGGTTTCCAGGCTCCGGCGCTTTGGTAGCGCCAGGGGCAAGACGGGCACCAGCACAGAATGCACACCTAACGCATGAGCACCGCAGGCACTTCCCTTAAGGACATGTGGGATACACGCCCACCTCGCATTCCCGGTCGCAATGAAGACGGCCAACTCGCTGGTGTCTGCCAAGGCATCGCAGTGCGTTACCAGGTGAATGCGTCATTTATCAGAATCGCATTCCTCGTCCTGTTCTTCATCGGTTGCATCGGCCTCTTGCTGTACGCCCTGTGCATCCTGCTCATGCCCAAAAAAGGTAGGCACTCCGCCCCCATCGATGTAATCGTCAAACCTAAACACCCGCTGACTCCGGAAGACGAGCAGGATCGCATCTTAGGGTGGGCGATGATCCTCCTTCTGGCCTGCTTCTCTTCGAGCACCATTTTCAAGTTCGGTGAAGCCTACGGGTTGACAGTCCCCCTGGCCGCACTGATCTTCTACTTCGGCTGGAAGCGCTTGCACGAGCGTTATCCCGAACCGCCACCCGGGCTACTCGTGCCCCCGCCTCCGGCGGCAGGCTCCCACCCCGGTGTTCAAAATGGCCACGGTGCGCAAGGGTTTTACGGTGCGCCCGGCAGCCACGATGCTCACGGCTATCACCCGGCGGCTGAGCCTGAACTACCGCACAATCCATACACTCCAGCTGGACCCGGCCACCCCACGGGAGTTGGGGCTGGGCACCCGCAGCATTCGCCGTACACACCTCAGGGTGCTTACCAGGCTGGGGTTTACCAAGCCCCGAACCGGAACCGCCGCCGACCGCTAGTCACTACCGGGGAACAGCCGCCGGAGAATCCAGAGCGAATGTGGAAGAACATGGTGACTGCTTTGGCCATCATCACTGTCCTTGGGATGGGCACCTCCATCACGTTCCGCGCTCGGGAAGCGGGGTGGGTCGGGCCGAAGGAAGTGTTCATCACGGACCCAGAATCAATCCCAATCCATCCTGTGAAGAATGCGTTCGGCAGCATCACGGTAGACCTCACGGGGCTTTGGCCGTTGGATGAGCCAGCGACACTCGATGTGAATGGCATGGTCGGGTCGATTGAAGTCCTCCTTCCGACAGAAGGAAGCCCAGTCGATGTCAGATGCCACACAAGCATCGGCGAGACCGACTGCCCCCACGAACGAGTGGACGGCGATGGCCAAGTTCTCACGCTGAATCTGAACCAGAAAATCGGCGATATCCGAGTCGTGGAGAACGCACAGTGACAATGCGCTGAATATAGGCCGAATTGGCCAGTCTGGCTAGCGGAGCTGCCCAGACCGGCGGAATGCGTGAGCCCAGCCGGGCCCGGGGCGCTACTCCCACTCGATGGTGGCCGGCGGCTTGGACGTGATGTCTAGGACGACGCGGTTGACGTCTTCGACCTCGTTGGTGATGCGGGTGGAGATGGTTTCCAGGACCTCGTAAGGGATGCGGACCCAGTCGGCGGTCATGGCGTCTTCGGAGGCGACGGGGCGCAGCACGATCGGGTGGCCGTAGGTGCGGCCGTCGCCTTGGACGCCGACGGAGCGGACGTCGGCAAGCAGGACGACGGGACACTGCCAGATCTGGTCGTCGAGGCCGGCCTTGGTCAGCTCCTCACGGGCGATGGCGTCGGCGGCGCGGAGGGTTTCCAGGCGCTCCTCGTTGACTTCACCGATGATGCGGATGCCCAGGCCGGGGCCCGGGAAGGGCTGGCGGTTGACGATTTCCTCGGGCAGACCGAGTTCACGGCCGACGGCGCGGACCTCGTCCTTGAACAGGAGACGGAGGGGCTCCACGAGTTCGAATTCGACATCGTCGGGCAGGCCGCCGACATTGTGGTGGCTCTTGATATTCGCGGTGCCGGCACCGCCGCCGGATTCGACGACGTCCGGGTAGAGGGTGCCCTGCACGAGGAAGTCGACGGGGGCATCGTCGCCGGATTCGGTGAGGACACCGGCAACGGCGCGCTCAAAGGAGCGGATGAATTCCGCACCGATGGCCTTGCGCTTCGCCTCCGGCTCAGTGACTCCGGCCAGCTTGTCCAGGAAGGCCTCGCGCTCATCGACGGTGACGAGCTTGGCGCCGGTGGCGGCGACGAAGTCGGTCTCGACCTGCTCGCGCTCACCCTTGCGCAGGAGGCCGTGGTCGACGAAAACACAGGTGAGGCGGTCGCCGATGGCGCGCTGCACCAGTGCGGCGGCAACGGCAGAATCGACGCCGCCGGACAGGGCGCAAATGGCGCGGCCATCGGGGCCGATCTGCTGAGAGACAGCGTCGATAAGCTGGTCCGCGATATTGGACGCGGTCCAGGTCTGCTCGAGGCCCGCGATCTCCGTGAGGAAGCGCGTGAGCACCTCCTGGCCGTGCGGAGAGTGCATGACCTCCGGGTGGTACTGGACACCGGCCATGCACTTGTCGGTGTTCTCGAAAGCGGCGACGGGGGCGCCCTCAGAGGTGGCGGTGACGTCGAAGCCCTCCGGAGCCTCGGTCACGGAATCGCCGTGGCTCATCCACACCGGGTGGTTGGCATCCAGACCATCGTGGAGGACGCCGCCGCGGACATCCATGGCGGTGCGGCCGTACTCACGGGAGCCGGTCTTGGCGACGGTGCCGCCCAGCGCCTGCGTCATCACCTGGAAGCCGTAGCAGATACCGAAAGTGGGCAGGCCGAGCTCGAAAATCTCCGGATCGAGCTGGGGTGCGCCGTCCTCGTACACGGACGACGGGCCACCCGAGAGCACGAGTGCCACCGGGTCTTTAGCCTTGAGTTCTGCGGCCGTGATCGTGTGCGGCACGACCTCCGAATAGATGCGTGCCTCACGCACTCGACGTGCGATGAGCTGCGCATATTGCGCGCCGAAGTCCACAACGAGGACGGGGCGCGGGTGGGCGTTTGCGGGCGGGGTCTGCTCTGGTGCGTTCGCGGAGGTAGTCACGGTTTCAGAGTCTAACTCATGGCCTGAATAGACTGAATAATCGCAACTGTGCAGGGCGGATTGCGGGCTCACGGCGGCGTCGATAAGCGTGCTCCCGGAAGGTAAGTAGAGTTGAACGCATGTCGGTGAGCGAATTATCCACCTCGACCCAGAACTATTTGAAGGTCATCTGGAGTCTCACGGAATGGTCGGCAGAACCCGTGACGGCGACCCTGATTTCGAAGCAGACGGGGCTGCGGATGTCGTCGGTCTCGGATGCTGTGCGCAAGCTCGCCGCACAGGAGTTGATCGTGCACGCCCCGTACGGCTCGGTGGAATTGACCGAGAAGGGCCGCGGGTACGCAGTAGACATGATCCGGCGCCACCGGCTCATCGAAACGTTCTTGGTGGAGACTCTCGGGTACACGTGGGACGAAGTGCACGACGAAGCGGAGCACTTGGAGCACGCAGTCTCTGACTACCTGGTGGACAGGCTGGACAAGCTGCTCGGCCACCCCACCCGCGACCCGCACGGGGATCCGATCCCGACCGCCGACGGTACGGTGCCCGCTTTGGACGCGCGCCGCCTCACGGATGCTGGGGCGGGCGCCGGTGCAGCGGGGACGACGGTCACTGTCGAGCGGATCTCCGATTCGGACCCGACCCTGCTGAAGTATTTCGAGGAGAACGGCATCGTTGTCGGTGCCGTTCTCACGGTCACAGAAGGCGCGCCGTTTTCCGAGTCGCTCGATGTGACGGTGGACGGGGCAAAGAACTCAGTTCCGCTCGGCCGCACCGCTACCGACGCGCTGTTCGTCTCCAATTAACCGCGCCGTTCCGCCCCGGCGCGCACGCGCTGTGACGATCCCCTGGCTCGGGCTGAACAGGTACACCAGCAAAAATGCGATCCCCTGCGCCATGACCACGAGTCCGCCAGGCGAAGCGTCGAGGTAGTAGCTCGCGTACAGCCCCGCGACGGAGCATACGGTGGCCACCGCAGGAGCGATCAGCAGCATGCGGCCGAAACTGTCGGTCAAAAGGTGCGCGGTCGCACCCGGAATGATCAGCATCGCCACCACGAGGATCACCCCGACGGCTTGCAGCCCCACCACGCAGGTGAGCGCGAGCAGGGCGAGCAACACTGCCCCAATCAGCTTCGGCCACAGACCAATCGCGTGAGCATGCACGGGATCGAAAGCGAAAAGCGTGAAATCGCGGCGCTTGAGCACGAGCACGGCCAGCGTGGCCACGCCCAAAACGAGGATCTGCACGAGATCAGCTTTGGAGACGCCGAGCAGGTTACCGAAGATAATGTGATTGAGGTCGGTGTGCGAGGGCGTGACGGAGATGAGCACGAGCCCGAACGCGAAGAGCGTCGTGAAGACGATTCCGATCGCAGCGTCTTCTTTGACCCGGCTCGTATCACGCACGACGCCGATCAATCCCACGGCGAGGAAGCCGAAGACCACTGCCCCGACAGCGAAGGGAACGCCGGCGATATACGCCAGCACCACGCCGGGGAACACCGCGTGGGACACGGCATCGCCCATCAGCGACCAGCCGACGAGGACCAGCCAGCACGACAGCACCGCGCACACGATGGAGGAAATCAGGCTCGTGGCGAACGCGCGGACCATGAAGTCGTAGGCGAACGGGTCGACAAGAAAAGAGATCATCGTTTCATCACATCCAGCCCAAAGGCAGCGGCGAGATTATCGGGTTGCAGGACATCCTTGGGCGAGCCGTGCATGAGCACATGCCGGTTGAGCAGCATCGCTTCATCAGCCAGCTCAGGCAACGCAGGGAGGTCGTGCGTGGACACGAAGACGGTGGCACCGCCGTCTGCAAGCTCACGGAACAGCCGGGTCATCGTCGCTTCGCTGCGCTTATCGACGCCCGCGAAAGGCTCGTCCAGCAACATGATCCTCGCCCCCTGGGCAATGCACCGGGCAACAAAGGCGCGTTTCCGCTGGCCGCCGGAAAGCTGACCGATCTGACGTGAGGCATAGTCCGTGAGCTCCACGCGCTCGAGTGCATGGTCGACGGCTTCGATATCAGCCCGGCGAGGCCGGCGCGTGAAACCGAGTTGTCCGTAGCGACCCATCATGACCACCTCCCGCACGCTGACCGGGAAATCCCAGTCCACTGCCTCGCGCTGAGGCACGTACCCGAGCACACCGGTGCGGCGGGCAACCGCGGGGTCATCTCCGTTGACGGCGACGGTCCCGGAATCCGGCCGGGTCTGCCCCATGATCGTTTTGAATAGCGTAGATTTCCCGGATCCATTCATTCCGACGAGTCCGCACACGCGTCCCGGCGCAATCTCGAGGGATGCACCGTCGAGCGCGAGCACGCTCCCATAGTGAACGGTGACATCGTGCACGGATATCGCGGGAGTCGCATTCGACGAAACGGCCGCCGCAGCTGATGACGTTTCCTGTTGCACCGTGGCACCTACTTCTTACCCGTCAACGCCTGCGTGATTACGTCGGCGTCGTGCTTGATCAAGTCGAGGTAGGTCGGAACCGGACCGTCTTTTTCCGAAAGGGAGTCGACGTACAGAGTGCCGCCGAAGGTGGCATCGGTTGCGTCAACTACCTGCTGCATTGGTGCGTCCGAGACCGTGGACTCGCAGAATACGGCCGGCACGTCGTTCTCCTTGACGAATTCGATGGCACGGGTGATCTGCTGCGGAGTTGCCTCATTCTCGGAGTTCACGGCCCAAATGAACCGTTCCTCCAGACCAGCGTCGCGTGCCATGTAGGAGAATGCGCCCTCGCACGTCACCAGTGCGCGATGCTGCTCAGGCAGGTTCGCCAACTCAGTGACCATGCCGTCCTGGACCTCTTGCAGCTCCTTTTTGTACTGCTCGCCGTTCTGCTTGAAGTCCTCAGCATGGTCCGGATCGAGTTCGCTGAAGGCGGTGACCATATTGTCCACGTACTTCTCCACCTCGACCGGGCTCATCCACGCGTGCGGGTTCGGTTTGCCCGCGCCCTCGTCCTCGGTGATGTCGATCGGGTCCACGCCGTCGCTGACGGTGACGTGGGGCGCGTCGACGTCCTCGACGAATTGCGCGAACCAGTTCTCCAGGTTCAGGCCGTTATCCAGAATGAGGTCGGCATCCGACGCGCGGCGGATATCAGCCGGCGTGGGCTCGTAGCCGTGGATCTCCGCCCCCGGCTTCGTCAAAGAATCCACAGTCAAGTGTTCCCCCGCGACATTCTGGGCGATGTCCTGGATCACAGTGAAAGTGGTCAGCACTTTCGGCTTTCCGCCGTCTGCACGATCCTCCTCCGGCGCGCACGCTGTGAGCGCCGCCGCGAGAATCATCGCCATCATCGCGGCTGCTGCCACGAACAGTGCTGATCGTGACTCCTGCTTTTCCGACCGAATCATTGAGTTTTCCTTTCCTGTAAATGTATTCCGCCAAGGCTTTTCCGTAGGTTACGCCTAGACGTACTTTTTATTCTGGCCATACTTTAGTCGGACTTGCAGGAGAGTCAAGATGACTTGTCCGTGACATCCGCCTCACCCCGTAGACATGAAAAACGCCCGGGGATCATTGAAGATCCACCGGGCGTTGTCGGCCGCGAAAGTGCGCAGCTAGCTGGTGAGAGTGATGTCCACCTTTTGGAAGCTCTTGATGTCGGTGTAGCCACACTTGGCCATCACGCGACGCAGGCCGCCGGCGAGGTTGTGGCCGCCCCACGTGCTGGTGCTCGGGCCGTGGAGAATCGTTTCCAGGCTCGGGCTACCGGTGCGGAGCTGCTTCAGGACGTCCTCGGTAGCACCCGGGTCGTCGAGGCCCCAGCCGAAGCTGAAACCGCCGTCGACACGAGCGATGACACCGCGCGGGAAGCGCGGGTGCGCTGCCTGCGATTGCCAGTAGTAGCCGCCTGCGGCCGCCTCGGACGCAGCGGCGAGAGGCGTGCCGAGCATGACGGCATCAGCGCCACAGGCGACTGCACGGGCAATATCGCCACTGGTCACGATGCCGCCGTCGGCGATGATGTGCACGTACCGGCCCTCGGTCTCGTCGAGGTACTCGCGGCGGGCGGCAGCGGCATCGGCGATCTGGGTCGCCATATGGGTGCCGATGCCGAGCGCGGCGTCCGAAGTCGTCGCGCCCTGGCCCACGATGATGCCGGCAGCACCGGAGCGCATCAGGTGCAGCGCGGTCGTGTAGTCAGCCACACCGCCAGCGATCACGGGAACGTCGAGGGAGCCGATGAACTCCTTGAGGTTGAGCGGTTCGCCGCCCTCCTGGACGTGCTCGGCGGAGATGATCTCGCCCTGGATGAACAGGATCTCAGCGCCGGCTTTGACCACGACGGGCGCGAGCTCGTGGGCGTGCTGCGGGCTCACACGGACCGCGACGGTGACACCGGAGTCGCGGACCTGGGCGATGCGCTCGGAAAGCAGGTCGTGGTCGAGCGGGGCTGCATGAAGCTCCTGGAGTGTCTTCACCGCGCTGTCTTCAGCGGCAGTCGACTTCGGATCGACATGATCGGCTTCGAGCGTCGCCTTGATCACCTTCGCGATCGCGCCGTCGAGGTCGGCGTGGCGGCCCCAGAGACCTTCAGCGTTGATCACGCCGAGGCCGCCCTGCTTGCCCATTTCGATGACGAACTCGGGGCTCGCCAGAGCGTCCGTCGGGTGGGAAGCGAAGGGAATGTCGAACGTGTAGGCGTCGATATTCCAACTCAGGTCCACGTCCTTCGAAGAACGTGTGCGGCGGGCAGGCACGATGCTGATATCCCGCAGGTAGTACGCGCGGCGGGCCTCGCGGCCGATGCCGATCTCGACGTAATCACGCATGGTGTCTTCCTTCTTTGTCTACGTGGGAAACGTGAGCGAAAGCGCTATCTAAGCGCGGTAGTTCGGCGCCTCGACGGTCTGGGTGATGTCGTGCGGGTGGGACTCGCGCAGACCGGCAGTGGTGATCTGGACGAACTGCTTCGTCTGCAGTTCCTCGACCGAACCGGAGCCGGTGTAGCCCATTGCCGCGCGGAGTCCGCCGACAATCTGGTGGGTGATGGAGTCGATCTCGCCGCGGTACGGCACGCGGCCTTCGATGCCCTCCGGCACGAGCTTGTCTTCGCTGGTGACGTCGGCCTGGAAGTAGCGGTCCTTGGAGAAGGAGCGCTTCTCCCCTGTCAGGCCGCGGCCCTGCATCGCGCCCATGGAGCCCATGCCGCGGTAGCGCTTGTACTGCTTGCCACCGACAACAACGATGTCGCCGGGAGCCTCGGCGGTACCGGCGAGCATGGAGCCGAGCATGACGGAGGACGCGCCAGCGGCGAGAGCCTTGGCGACGTCGCCGGAGTGCTGCATGCCACCGTCGGCGATGACGGGGATGCCGGCCTTGTGGGCGGGAACGGAGGCTTCGAGGATCGCGGTGATCTGCGGGGCGCCGACACCGGCGACGACGCGGGTGGTGCAGATGGAGCCTGGGCCGATGCCGACCTTGATGCCGTCGGCGCCGGCGTCGACCATGGCCTGTGCTGCCTCGCGGGTGGCCAGGTTGCCGCCGATGACGTCGATGCGGTCGCCGAAGTCGCGCTGGACTCGGTTGACCATCTCGAGCACGCGGTTGTTGTGGGCGTGAGCGGAGTCGACGATCAGGGCATCGACTCCAGCCTCGACGAGGAGGCCGGCACGGTCGTAGGAGTCCTCGCCGGTGCCGATACCGGCGGCGACGAGCAGGCGGCCCTCGGCGTCCTTGGAGGCGTTCGGGAACTGCTCCGTCTTCACGAAGTCCTTGACGGTGATCAGGCCGGTGAGCTTGCCGGCGTCGTCGACGATGGGGAGCTTTTCCACCTTGTTGGAGGACAGGAGGTTGAGCGCTTCCTCCTTGGACACGCCGTCGCCTGCCACAACCAGCGGCATCGGGGTCATGACCTCGGAGACGGGGCGGTTGAAGTCCCGCTCGAAGCGCATGTCGCGGTTGGTGATGATGCCGGTGAGCACGCCGTTTCCGTCCACAACGGGCAGGCCGGAAATGCGGAAGCGGGCGCAGAGCGCGTCGACGTCGTTAAGCGTCATGTCCGGCGTTGCTGTGACGGGATCGGTGACCATGCCCGACTCCGAGCGCTTGACCACGTCGACCTGCTCGGCCTGGTCCTGCGCGGAGAGGTTGCGGTGCAGCACGCCGATGCCGCCCTGACGCGCCATCGCGATGGCCATGCGGGACTCAGTGACGGTGTCCATCGCGGCCGAGGCGACCGGGATGCCGAGCTTGATGTTGCGGCTGAAGTTCGTGGAGGTGTCCACCTCGCTGGGCACGATGTGCGACTCGGCCGGCAAGAGCAGGACGTCGTCGAAGGTCAGGCCACGGAAAGCGACCTTGTTCGGATCGTCTCCACCGGTCAAAACTCGCTCGTTGGACATGGTCACTCGCTCCCTTTCTCCGCTTCGCGGGACGTGCCTGCGGCGCATTGGCGCACGCCGCTGCCTTCTACCCCTGTCAGCATAGTGCGTCGCGCAAATCAGGCGCCGGGTCAGGGGCGGGCAGATAAACGGGCAAATAAAACCGCACGAAAATTGAACTTCGCCGCCGCCGGGCCATAAGGTTGGAGACGTGAATTTTGACTCCATGATGCCGCGCGACCCGTTCGCAGACGATCCCAACGATCCCGCATCCTTCATCGAGGACGATGAAGTCGTGGAGCCGCTCAGCCCGGAGGAACGCCAGGCTGTCCTGCGCGATCTTGCGCAGACGCGCGAGTTCAAGCTCGTGCTCGAGCCCCTCGGGATCTTGGGCATCCACTTCCTGTGCGAGGACTGCGAGGAAGTCCATTATTACGACTGGGACATCATGATCACGAACATGATCGCCAGCTTGCAGGGAGAATTGCCGCCCGTGCACGAGCCTAGCGCGGAGCCGAATCCGCGCGCGTACGTGCCGTGGGATTACGCATTGGGCTACCTCGACGGGCTCGACGCGCGCTAGCCGAAACTACTGGGAGGAGCGGGCTTCCGGTTGCTGCGGGGCGCCGAGCTGCTTGGTCGTCGTGGGAATCGTCGAGGTTGTCGACGTGGGGCGCGCGCTTGACGACGGTTCCGTGTCCCGCCCGCCCTGCGACGGCGCCGTTTCGGTGACCGTGACAGTCTGAGTGACGGGCTCCGGGGTGACCGTGATGGTCGCGGGCTGCTCCGGCTCGGCCGGCTTCTGCTTCTCCTCCGGCTTCGGGGCGTTGGTGACCGTGACCGTGTCCTTGTGGTTGACAACGGGTGCTTCGGCACCGTTCTTGTCCTGTTCCGCGCGCTCGGAACGGTCCTGGTTCAACGACTCGCGCAACTGGTCGATGAGCACCCGGGCACCGGCGATGTCGCCGGATTCGGTCTTGCTGTCGATCTCGTCGAGGGCGCTGGCAAATTCCACCGAGTTGGTGCGGTCGCCGAAGACGGCCTCGGACGGGCCCCACAGGGCCGAGTCCGGGGTGGCGTGGTAGAGCGCGGCCCCGGTGCCGGCCACCATGACGGTCGCGGCGGCCGCACCGACCAAGCCCGCGAGCCACGGGCTAGTGCGGACACCCGCCTTCTTTCCGCGCTTCCCGCGCTCGGCACGGCGCGCGTCAAGGGAAGCCACTGCCGGGTTCTCCTCCGTCACTGCCTCGCCAGGCAGCTCCGGGGCCGGCGGCATCGGCGCCTCAACCTCGTCGCGCAGATCCAGCAGCAGGGCGGCCAATTCATCGGAACCGCCGGCCGGATCGACGCCACGCGACAGGTCCGTCAGAAATGCGTCGCTGGCCAGCAATTCATCCATGTTCGCCGTGTAATCGGCGTCCTCCGCGCGGTGCTGTCCGCGACGGCCGGTGAATCTCGGTTCCATGGCTACCCTCCTTGCTTCTTCCCATCCCGCCCCAGGTCAGCTCAGCTGCGTGTACCGGCCCGGCGACGGTTCTTCGTTCAGTTCTCGTTCTTCTTCGACGGCTTTTCGCATCGTGGCGAGTGCACGGTGCTGAGCGACGCGCACCGCTCCCGCGGTGCTGCCGGTGATCTCTGCTGTTTCCTCTGCGGATAGTCCGACGAAGATGCGCAGAATGACGATCTCTCTAGCCTTCTCACTAAGCAGATCGAGCAATGCCCGCACTCTGTTACTACCCACTTCCACCATGGCTACATCTTCGGGGGTACCCCCGCGAAATTCCTGGTCAGGGACCTCGTCCGTGGGGCTGGATTTGTCGCGGGACAGCGAACGGTGGGCGTCAGTGACCTTGTTGAACGCGATGCCGTAGACAAAGGCCATGAACGGCTTTCCCTTGTCCTGGTATTTGTTCACCGAGGTGGCCACCGCGAGGCAGATCTCCTGCGCGACGTCTTCAGCCGTGGGGGTGCGCCCGCCGCTAATGCGGGCGCGCGCGTAGCGCAGCACCGTCGGGTGCACGATCTTGATGATCTCTTTCAGTGCGCGCTGGTCGCCTTCCTGCGCCAAGGGGACCAGTGAGGCGAGGCGGTCATCGGCATCGTGTGCGGCCACGTCTCTCCTTCGCGGGGTCTGGTCTCGGTTTCCTTGGCGGTCCATGCAGTCGCGAACGCGGACAGCGCGCGTTCTTCCGGGGTGAATCTAATGCAGATTACGCCAGACCGCCTGTTTTTGGGCGTGTTCATCGTACGTCTTTGACCGTGAACGGCATAAATGCACGCCGCAAACCACGGCCGCCGTCCAGATCACCGAAGGAACTCAACGCCGCGAACCCTTCCCCACCCCCGAATGTCTAGACTTCTGTGATTTTTGTGGCGCATGAACCCCCGTGGGACGGCGCGCTGGCAGACACCAACAATTCACCGACCTTTAACCTCCGCCGGTTCCCACTGTTCACGGCGATGCCGACCCCGCCAAAACCCTTAGTTCAAACTGTGCGACACCTGTCAGAAACCAGCTGTTTACCAACACCCTGCACACTCCTATCTCGTTGCTTCACGGCGCACCGGCATTTCATGCGGCCCACCCAGCTGCGCTGGCGCGCGGGAAGCGGTTGTTCGTAGTTCATTAGCCTGAGGAGATTTTCACTCAATGCCCACGATGTCCATGCCGCACCAGCTGCCCGGACCGAACGCCGACTTCTGGGATTGGCAGCTCCAAGGAGCTTGCCGCGGCGAGGCCTCCGATGTCTTCTACCACCCGGACGGCGAGCGCGGCCGCGCCCGCACGAACCGCGAGAACCGCGCCAAGGCGATCTGCTACAGCTGCCCCGTCCTGGAGCAGTGCCGCGAACACGCCCTCGCCGTAGCTGAGCCGTACGGCATCTGGGGCGGAATGAGCGAGTCCGAGCGTCAGGCCGCTCTGCGCGGCACCACGAAGCGCCGCGCCAAGACCAAGGTCGCCGCAGTCTAAGACACAACGAGAACGCCCCGCTCCACACTCCCCCGGATTGAGTCCAGGGGGTGTGGAGCGGGGCGCCTCTTGCGTGGTGAAGCTGAAGAGTTAGTGGCTGTGGCCGTGCTCTTCCTCTTCTTCAGCGGGCTTATCGACGACGGACGCCTCCGTCGTGAGCACCATGCGCGCCACGGATGCGGCGTTGACCACTGCGGAGTGGGTCACCTTGACCGGGTCAATGATCCCCTGCTCGATGAGGTTGCCGTACTCGAGGGTGGCGGCGTTAAAGCCTTCACCGTTCGGAAGCTCGGCGGTCTTGGAGACGACGACGGAGCCGTCGAGACCTGCATTCTCCGCGATCCAGAAGGCGGGCTTGGTCAGGGCGCGGGCAACTGCCAGCACGCCGACCTTCTGCTCGCCGTCGAATTCCTCGGCGTAGGACTCGAGCTGCTTCGAGATCTGGACGAGGGCGGAGCCGCCGCCGGCGATGATGCCTTCCTGCGCCGCCGCGCGGGCAGCGTTGATGGCGTCCTCGACGCGCAGCTTGCGCTCGTTGACCTCGGTCTCGGTCGGTGCACCGACGCGGATCACGGCCACACCGCCGGAGAGCTTGGCCAGACGCTCCTCGGCCTTCTCCTTGTCCCACGTGGAGTCGGTGTTCTCGATCTCGCGGCGGATCTGCTGGCGGCGGTTCTCCACTGCCTCAGCGGTGCCGGCGCCGTCGACGATGACGGTGTCGTCCTTGGTCACCGTGACGCGGCGGGCGGAGCCCAGCACGTCGAGCTCGGCGTCCTTGAGGTTGACGCCGACCTCCGGGTCGATGACCGTTGCGTTGGTCACCACTGCGAGGTCGTCCATGAAGGCCTTGCGGCGCTCGCCGAAGTACGGGGACTTCACGGCGGCGACCTTCAGGGCACCACGGATGGTGTTGACCACGAGGGTCTGCAGCGGCTCGCCCTCGATATCCTCGGCGATGATCAGCAGCGGACGGGAGGTGCCCACTGCCTTCTCCAGCAGCGGAAGGAATTCCGGCAGGGAGGAGATCTTGTTGCGCACCAGCAGGATCAGCGGCTCTTCGAGCACTGCCTGGCCGGCCTCCGGGTCAGTCATGAAGTAGGGCGACAGGAAGCCCTTCTCAAAGGAGATACCTTCGGTGACATCCACGTAGGAGTCGATGGACTGGGATTCCTCGACGGTGAGGACACCGTCCTTGCCCACCTTGTCCATAGCGCCGGAGACCATCTCGCCGACGACCTCGTCGCGGGAGGACACCGTTGCCACATTGGCGATCTCCTCGGAGGAGGAGACGTCGGTGGCGCGAGCTTTGAGCTCCTCAACGGTCTTCTCGGCTGCGGCGGAAATGCCCTTGTTCAGCTCGATGGGGTTGGCACCGGCTGCGACGTTGCGCAGTCCTTCGTCGATAAGCGCCTGCGCGAGCAGCGTCGCGGTGGTGGTGCCGTCGCCTGCGATGTCGTTGGTCTTGACCGCGACGGACTTGACCAGCTGCGCACCGAGGTTCTCGAAGGGGTCCTCAAGATCGATGTCGCGGGCGATGGTCACACCGTCGTTGGTGACGGTCGGGCCGCCGAAGGCCTTGTCCAGCACCACGTTGCGGCCGCGCGGGCCGAGCGTGACGCGCACGGAATCGGCGAGCACGCCGACACCGCGCTGGATGCCCTCGCGGGCCTCCTGATCAAATGCAATCAGTTTTGCCATTGGGAGTCAGTTCCCCCTTCTTTATTTCTCGACGACGGCCAGCAGGTCACGAGCGGACAGAAGCAGGTACTCCTGGTCGCCGTACTTGAGCTCCGTGCCGCCGTACTTGGAGAAGATGACGGTGTCGCCTTCCTTGACGTCGACCGGAATGCGGTGCTCGCCCTCATCGTCCCAGCGGCCCGGGCCGACAGCGATGACGGTCGCTTCCTGCGGCTTCTCCTGTGCGGAGTCCGGGATGACCAGGCCGGAGGCGGTGGTGGTTTCAGCCTCGACGATCTGGACGAGGATCTTGTCCTCGAGGGGCTTGATGTTGACGTTTGCCACGGTGAAAACCTTTCTTGAAAGTTGTTCTTCTTTGCCGAGGTTTCGCGATGCGCAGCCGTCGTCGCGGGTGAACAAACTGTGCCCAAAACCTGATTAGCACTCTACCTACGTGAGTGCTAGACGACAACAAGGCCGGGCATTAACGCCCAGCCTTGTGTGATCGTCGCTGTTATTGCTGCATGAACAGCACTGTTTTAAACCTGCGGGGTGCCCAGGTTCAGCACCGCATTGCGCCAGAGCTGGTATTCCTCTTCGTTGTCCTGGCGGTAGGTGCGCACAGCGCGGATGGTGTTCTTGATACCCTCGACGACTTCATCGTCGATGCTCTTGCCCTCGCGGCCGGTGAAGATCACCGGGCCGGAGATGGCAGTGGACGGGTCCTGCAGGAACGCGGGGTTATCGGTGGCCGCGGTGTTTCGCGCCATCGATGCGACCGGATTCGGGTCCGCGCTTTTCTCCTTCGCCTCGGGCGAGAAGTACGCGTCGTAGGTCGGACCGTCCTGTTCGAAAGCCACCTTCACGCTCTCCTGGACGACCGGCCCAAGAAACTGATTCGCGCTTTCGATGTCAAAGACGATGCGGTGGAAGGTCAGGTCGGGATTGACGAGCAGCCCGAATTTCTCGTTGTCGCTGTTGTTCGCCATACTCTCATCCTTTGGTGCGTGGTCGGTAAAGGCAACGACCCTAAGCGTACGTGGTTATTGACCGGTTAGCTCGGCACCGAAGCTGGCCCCTGCCCCCGCGAGCGGGGTCTCCACCTCCAGCGAGGTGTCCGTGGCGGTGTCCAGGCCTGATGGTTGCGCACCCTCGTGAATCAATTGGGCGGCCAGCGCGGCGATCATGACTCCGTTGTCGGTGCACAGAGCGAAGCGCGGGACGCGCAACTCAATGCCTTTATCAGCGCAGCGCTGCTCCGCGAGTTCGCGTAGACGCGAGTTCGCGGCCACCCCACCTCCGAGCAGCAGCGTTTGTGCGCCGGTGTCCTCGCAGGCCATGACCGCCTTAGTGGTGAGGACGTCCACGACTGCTTCCTGGAAGGACGCACAGACGTCTTCGACGCTGATCACCTCGCCGTTGCGTTCTGCCGCTTCGACGTAGCGGGCCACCGCGGTCTTCAGTCCGGAGAAGGAGAAGTCGTAGCGGTGCTCGCCGCGCATGTCTTCTGCCCGGGACAAGCCGCGGGGAAAGCGGATGGCATTCGGGTCGCCCTGCTTCGCCAGCCGGTCAATCACCGGGCCACCGGGGTAGCCGAGCCCCAAGAGGCGGGAGACTTTGTCGTAGGCCTCGCCGGCAGCGTCGTCAAGCGTGCTGCCCAATTCCTTCATCGGGCGCCCCACGGCATCGACCTCGAGGATCTGCGTGTGGCCACCGGAGACGAGCAACGCGATCGAGTGCGGAAGTTCCTCTCCCCCGTCGAGGTTGGCCACGGCGACATGGCCTCCTAAGTGGTTGACGCCGTAGAACGGCACGCCCCACGCCGCGGCGTACGCTTTCGCGGCCGACGCGCCGACGAGCAACGCGCCCGCCAGGCCCGGACCGACAGTTGCCGCGACAGCATCAGGCTTATCGACACCCGCTTCCGCCAGCGCCTTCTCCATCACCTGCGGCATAGCCTCGAGGTGGGCGCGGGAGGCGATCTCCGGGACGACACCACCGAAGCGCGCGTGCTGTTCCATGGAGGAAGCGACGATGTCGGCACGGATCTCCATGGCGCCGTCGGGCGACAGCTCGATGATGCCCACGCCCGTCTCGTCGCAGGAGGATTCGATCCCTAAGACGATCATGATGTGCTCCTTTCAATCGGCCCGTTGCTGCCGCCGGTGTTTTCGTTCCCGCCGCGCTCACTAATGCTGGGCCGCATCATCGTGTACGCGTCCGCGCCGGTGGGCTGGTAATAGCCTTTGCGCACGCCGATCTGAGTGAAACCGTAGCTTTCGTACAACGCGAGCGCGGCGGTGTTGTCGGTGCGCACTTCGAGGAACATCTGGCCGTCGTGCATGTCCGCGGCGTTGACGAGCTGGTCCATGAGCACCCGGCCGATGCCGCGGCCCTGGTGTTCTCGCGCCACGGCGATCGTGTGCACCTCGAATTCCGGGTCTTCCGGCGGACCGAGCTTGGCGAGCCCGGCATAGCCGACCAGTTCGCCTTTCTCGCCGCCGCCGTCACCAGCACCGCCGCCGTCCTCGAACGCGCCGACATAGAAGGTGTACGGGTGGGCGAATTGCACGGCAAATACATCGCGCGACCAGGGGGTTTCGCCCGCGAAGACGTCTGCTTCGATCGCTGCGGTCGCAGCTGCATCGGCAACGGTCAGCTCGCGCAGTTCCATCTACTCCCCCTTCGTGCTGTCCGCACCGGTGCCCGCCGGTGAACCGTTAAGGCCCGCAACGTCGGGAATCGCCGGGGATTTCGGTGTCGGCGCCGGTTCTTTCGCATCAGGTCGACGCAAGTAGAGGGGAACGAGCGGCTCAGGCTCACCTGACAGATCGGCCACGGCGACTAGGCCTGTCGGGCGTGGCGCGACGTAGGTGATGTCATCGGCGTGAATATCGGCGGTAAGGACCTGTTCGCGGAGGTTTTCCGGCACGCTCAACACGTCGACTGCGACTGCATCGTCGATGCGAAGCTCCGCAGGTGCCACGACATCCGGCCCGGCAATGCGTGCACCGTCGCGGTAGTGCGCCCAATACACTTCGCGGCGGCGTGCATCGGTGACGACAAGGCAGGATGCCCCTGCCCGATCAGCGTGAATCAGCTGGGCCACCGCGTCGTGGGTGCACACGCCGTGGACGGGAATGCCGAGGGCCTGGCCGAATGCGGAGGCGGTGGCCATGCCGACACGCAAGCCGGTGAAGGGGCCGGGGCCGCAGCCGACGATGACGGCGTCGAGATCGGAAAATTCACGGCCAGCCTCGGCGAGCAGCTCCACCACGGTGGGAACGAGCAGCTCATTGTGCGAGCGCGTCGCCACCACCCGCTCGGCCAACGCCGTGGCTGATTGCGGCTGCTGCCCGTCGCGCACCTCCACCAAACCGGCCACGAGGTCGGTAGTGGCAGTGTCGATAGCTAAGACGAGCATTCCTGACACGTCAAGCCCTTCTATTCAGCGCGGAAGCCGAAGCGCCAGATGTTGTTCTCTTGGTCCCAGTGCACCGGGTAGCCCTGGTCAGTGCTGAAGAACTGGTCGAAGTAGCTCCCGTTGCACAGATCCAGCACGTCGGACGGAACAGCATCGACGATGGAGACGCCCGCCTGCGGGTCCTCCGTCACCATCATGTAGTTCTCGCCGTTTTCAAAGGTGACCTTGTCGGCGTGCTCGCCGGCGGCCTCGAGCTTGGCGTCGATAAGCTCCTGCGGCTCATCGGAGCACACCGGGACGAATGCGGCGATCTCTTCGCCGTACACGCGGCGCAGATCGATCATCTCTGCGACGACTTCGTTGCTGTTCGTAGGCTCCATGGCCTGCAGCGTCTCGGCGAGGGAACCGGTGGCAGACCCGTCCGGGGCAGCAGCGGCCGAAGTCGCCGAACCCGTGCTCAGCTTCGGCAGAACGAAGATCATTGCGGCGAGCGCCATGATCCACAGTGCGATGACGATTGCGAACCAGCCTTTTTGGGCACCTGTGAGCTTAAGCATGGCCACAACCCTACTCGGAAGGTGTCCACGAGATGATGCGACCCTGCGATTCGGGGTCCTCGCTCGCGCGCGTCTCGCGGTCGAGCTCCACCAGCAGGTAGCGCGACGCGATCTGCTCGACGAGCCCGCCGCCCCATTCCGCCACGACGACAGAATCGGTCAGTTCCGTGTCCAGGTCGAGGGCATCGAGCTCGCCCAGCGGGTCCACCGCGCCCGTGCCGCCAACGCTGTCGAGCAGCCGGTACGCGTCCACATGGACAAGCGCAGGGCGCCCGCTTATCGACGCTTTATGCTCCCGCGCAATGATGAATGTCGGGCTGGTCACCCGGCCTTTGACCCCCATGCCCCGGGCGATTCCCTGGGTGAGCGTGGTCTTTCCCGCCCCCAACGGGCCGTCCAAGATCACAACGTCACCGGCTTCCAGCGCCGCGCCGAGGCGTTCACCGAACGCTTTCGTGTCCTCGGCTGTGTCGCATTCGACGGTCCCTTTTTCCGTGAACGGCGGTTTCATTGCCCCTCGCCCTTTCGCTTCTCGACGTCTTCTGCGTCCACATATTCCCTGCGCACCCTGCCATGCGGTGCGCACACCACTTCATAGTGAATCGTCCCGGCGCGGTCCGCCAGTTCAGCAGCACTCATTCCGCCAGCGCCGAAGATGACGGCCTCGTCACCGACGGCCACATTGTGCTCGTTATCCCCGAGCCAGATGATGAACTGGTCCATGCACACGCGGCCCACCTGCGGGTAGCGCACACCGTCGACGGTCACCTCGACCGCATCCTGCCACGAGCGGTGCAGCCCGTCTGCGTAGCCCACTGGGACGACGGCGGTCCAGCCGTCAGCCGGAGCAGTCCATGTCAGCCCGTAGCTGGCGCCTTCCCCCTGCTTGATCCGCTTCACAGCAGTCAGGCGGGCGGACCAGGTCATGGCGGGGGTGAGCAAGGCGGCGTCGATAAGCGTTGCGCTCTTTTCCGCGACGGGGTTGAGGCCGTACAACGCGACACCCGCGCGGACCTGCTCGTATGCGGATGCTGCGCTGGTGAGCGTGCCCGGCGAATTAGCGAGGTGGTTGCGCGTGGCAGCGAACCCCGCGTTGCGGGCTGCAGCGATCGCGCGGTCGAACGCAGCGTGCTGCTTCACGTTGTACGGATGGTCCGGCTCGTCCGCGCACGCGAGATGCGACATCACGCCCACGATATTGAGCCCCGCTTTACGCGCCTGCGCGAACGCGCGCTCCCAGTCTTCCTCGTCGAGCCCCGATCGGTTCATGCCCGTGTCCACCATGATGTGCACCGATGTATCGACGGGATGCTCAATAAGCCACGCGAGGTGCTCCATGCCCGGGACGGCGATCTCGACCCCCTCAGGGATCTCCTCCCCCGGCTCCCACAACCACGCGAGGACGGGCTTGTCGGTGAGCTCGCGCACGCGCCGCGCTTCATCGAATGTAGCCACCCCGAATGCGTCTGCACCCGCCTGATCCATGGTGGGAACGACGTGCTGCGCACCGTGGTTGTAGGCATCAGCCTTGACCACGCACATCAAGCGCGCGTTGCCCAGCTGCTCTTTGATGAGGCGCGTGTTGTGCGCGATCGCGCCCAGATCAATGCGCACGACAGAAGAACTCATGGGAAATATTGTGCCACTGCGCGGGCTAGACCATGTGGATGGTGCCCAACACGACGAGCAGCAGCGCGACCGCCCACGTGGCACCGAGCGAGACCTTCTCCGAGTTCTCGCGCGCGGCGGCGAATACGCGGCCTGCCGGGCTCTGCGGCGCGCGGCGCACCCACCCGACAGCGAGCGCGCACAGCGTGGGCAAGCTGAGCGCGATCGTGGCGTAGAGCACGAGGAACGCATAGCGCACCGCCACATCCACCCCGGCCGCCGACAGCACAGCCAGTCCACCGTAGAACGGCACCGATGTCGCCGACTGAATCAGGCCGAGCACGAAACCGACCACGACAGTCTTCGCCGACGGTGTCTTCAGCGGCTCCAAAATGCGGTTGACCAAGCCTGAATTATCCCCGCCGCGAAGCGCGAGCAGGCCAGTGAGAATGCCGGTGGCGATGAGCAGAATGCCGAAAATCGGACCTTCGACGAAGCGCTGGACCACATCCCCTAGCCCGTCGAAGACGACGAGCATGAGGAAGGCCAGCGCGGCCACGCCGCACCAGTCGCCCGCAATCAGCAACGCCGTGGTCTTCGCGTACCTGCGGCTGCCTCGGGGCACCATCACGCCGACAGCGACGATCACGCCGATCAACAGCAAGTTGATCGAATCGACGAACGCGAACTGGACGGCGTGCAGCATTCCGGGACGTGGCTACCTGTTCTGGTTGTGCGGAGTTGTGCTGTGGGGGCTGGTTTATTCGACGGTGACCGACTTGGCCAGATTGCGCGGCTTGTCGATGTCCTCGTTGCCGCACTGCTCCGCGATGAACGCGGCCAAAAACTGCAGCGGGACAGTAGCCAGAAGCGGCTGCATGATCGTCGGCGACTGCGGGATGCGCAGCAGCCAGTTCGCGTACGGCTCCACAGCGGTGTCGCCTTCTTCCGCGATGACGATCGTCTTTGCGCCGCGGGCGCGGATCTCCTGGATATTGGAGACGATCTTGGAGTGCAGCTGGGACACGCCACGCGGGCTCGGCACGATCACGACGACCGGCAGGTCGTCCTCGATCAGTGCGATCGGGCCGTGCTTGAGCTCGCCGGCGGCGAAACCTTCAGCGTGAATGTACGCCAGCTCCTTGAGCTTCAGCGCACCCTCGAGCGCGATCGGGAAGCCTACGCCACGACCCAGGAAGAGCATTGTCTTCACTGCGCCGAGGGTCTCCGCGATATTTCCGCACTCATCGTGGTTGGCCAGCGCCTGCTCGACCTTCTCCGGGATAGCCTCCAGCTCCTCCCAGATCTCTTCGATCTCATCCGGGTACTTCGTGCCCTTTGCCTGCGCGAGCGCCAGGCCGACGATGTAGTTCGCCGCCACCTGCGCCAAAAATGCCTTCGTGGAAGCCACGCCGATCTCCGGGCCAGCGTGGGTGTAGAGCACCGCATCCGATTCACGCGGAATCTGGGAGCCGTTGGTGTTGCACACCGCGAGCACCTTCGCGCCCTGCGTCTTGGCGTGGCGGACTGCCTCGAGGGTGTCAGCAGTCTCGCCCGACTGGGAGATCGCCAGCACCAGCGTGCGCTCATCCAGCACCGGGTCGCGGTAGCGGAACTCGGACGCCACCTCAATCTGCACCGGGATACGCACCCAGTGCTCGATCGCGTACTTCGCCGCCAGGCCGGAGTGGTACGCGGATCCGCAGGCGACCACGAAAACCTGGTCGAAAGCCTTCAGCTCTGCTTCGGAAATCGAGTTCTCGTCCAGCACGATGCGCTGGCCGTCCCAGTGGCCGGCGAGCGTGTCGCGCACAGCGGCCGGCTGCTCGTAGATCTCCTTCATCATGAAGGAGTCGTAGCCGCCCTTCTCAGCTGCCTCGAGATCCCAGTCAATGGTGAACGGCTTGCCGGCGCCCGGGGTGCCGTCGAAATTAAGGACCTTGTACTCGTCGGCGGTGATCACCACGACCGAGTCGGACTCCAACTCGACCGCGTCCTTCGTGTACTCGATGAACGCAGCGACATCGGAACCGAGGAACATCTCGCCCTCGCCGACGCCCACCATCAGCGGGGTGGATCGACGCGCGGCGATGATCTTCTCCGGGTGGTCAGCATGGGTGAACAGCAAGGTGAACGCACCCTCGAGGCGGTTCAGGACCTTGAGCGCCGATGCTTCGAAATCGCCCTTGGTGGAGCCGTCATCCACACCGTTGTAGGCGCGCGCGACGAGGTGCGCTGCGACCTCGGAGTCCGTGTCGGAGACCAGCTCGATGCCCTCGCGCTCGAGCTCAGCACGCAGCGGCGCGAAATTCTCGATGATGCCGTTGTGGACGATCGCCGCACGGCCATCGAACGACAGGTGCGGGTGCGCATTCTCATCCGTCGGACGGCCGTGGGTGGCCCAGCGCGTGTGGCCGATCGCCGTCGTGCCGCTCAGCGAACCCTCGCCGAGCTCAGCGATCTTGTCTTCCAAGTTCTGCAGCTTGCCTGCACGTTTAGCGATGTTGAGCTCTCCCCCGCCCGCTACTGCGATGCCTGCCGAGTCGTACCCGCGGTACTCCATCCGGCGAAGCGCCTCCAGTGCGATCGGCAAGCCCTGCTGGTTACCTACGTATCCCACGATTCCACACATGCGGACAAGGATAATGCATGCGGCAAAGACGCTCCGCACTAACAGCGCTTCGCTGCCCGCAACGTGCTGATCTGCCGCACCCGCGCACGTCGATGCAGTATCCTGTTCTTCGTGTCTGCGAAGTTGAAGAAGCTCAGCGAATTATCCAAGCGTGGCCCTCACCGGGTCATGGAAGGCGACCTTGGCTACACCGGCCTGCCTGGCAAGGTGTACGTCCCCGCCGACGGGAAGGCAGTCCCCGGCGTCGCTTTCGGCCACGATTGGATGAAGAGCGCCAAAGATTATGAGAAGACCCTGCGCCACCTGGCTAGCTGGGGCATTGCCGTGGCTGCTCCCGACACGGAGTGCGGCTTCAAGCCGAACCACGCCGGTTTCGCCGCCGACTTGGAGACGGCGCTGCAGATCCTCGGTGGCGTGAAGCTGGGCAACGGCAACACCACCGTCAGCCCGGGCAAGCTCGGCGTGATCGGCCACGGCATGGGCGGCGGTTGCGCAGTCCTCGCGTCCATGAACAACGAGAAGGTCAAGGCCGTCGCCCCGATCTACCCGGCCTCGGTCGCCCCGTCGGCGAATAACGCCGCCCGTTCCCTGTTCCTGCCCGGCCTGATCATCGGCCCGGATGAGGACGCGGACGCGATCTTCGACCCGGGCAACCCGGCCAAGCTGGCCTTCAACTGGTCCGGCCCGGTCGCCTACCGCACTGTCGAGGACGGCAACCAGAAGTCCTTCAGCGAAGACGGCTTCAAGAAGTTCCTGCTCGGCCAGGGCCGTTCCAAAGCCAGCGTCCAGGAGGCCGTCCGCGGCCTGGTCACCGGCTTTTTGCTGCACCAGCTGGACGGCGACAAGACCTACTCCGCTTATTCGGAGATGGATGCTGCCGGCAAGGGTGTCGAGTCCGTCTTCGGCAAAGAGCTCGCGGACCGCGCGGATTTCGCCCGCGGCGATGTGAAGAGCATCTTCTAACTGAAGAGCACCTTCTAGCGTCCGCCTGCGCTGCCCTTAGGCGCGCCGCTGCTCCGTCGGCCCTTCTTTCCGGAGCACTCCCTGCACCCGCCCGTGCCTGGCCCCGCGGTAAGTTCCGCGCGGTGTCTGCACGGGCGGTTTTTGCACGTTCATCTCCCTGGCCAGCGCCTGCTGGCGTGCCGATTGCTCCATTTGCCGCTGGCTTTCTTTGAGCACCCGCTCGAATTCAAGCATGCGCCGCGCCGTACGGTCTTTGAACTGTTCCGCGAACTGCTGAAAATCCATTACCATCCCCCTGTCTTACGTGCCCGGTGACTCTCGCCTGCCTGTTCAGGCTGCGCCTTCTCCGCCGGCGCATCCGCCGGCTCCTCCATCTGCATCTCCTGCTGCTCCGGCACCGCCTCCGCGCCGCTGACTGCAGCCGCTTCCATCAATGCCTTCTTCGGCGGTGGCGGCGGTTCTTTCACCTCAGCCAACTCAGGCGGCGGCGGAATTGTCCCCTCCGGGCACTCGGGTTGCTCTTGTACTGGCTCTGGCTTCTCCTCCGGGCAGTCCGACTCTGGTTCTGGTTCCGGCTCCGGCTTCTCCTCCGGGCAGTCCGGTTCCGGTTCTGGTTCCGGCTCTGGCTCCGGGCAATCGACGACTGGCTCAGCTGGGCACTCGATCTGCGCCAGGCACTCTGCAGCTGATTGGCCGAAAGCTTCGAGTCCGGCGATGACGTGCTGGACCACGCACTCGCCGGCGGGGCCGATAGGCGGGACTGCCGGTGGGGCGGGAACGAGCGAGCTCGGGCACTGGGCTGGGACCGTCTGCGCTACCGGCGTCTGCTGGACAGCACCGTCCGCGCCCAAGGTGACATCGACGTCAACATTGACGTTGATATTCACGCCAGCATCGAGCCCCGCGGCCGCAGGAACGGTCACCTGCGAAAGAGCTGGCGCGTCAGGCACAGGTTCAGGTAGTTCAGCTGGCCGTGGTGCCTGTTCCGGCGGGCACTCGGTAACCGGGGGTGCGGGAACGTGTTGCTGGGCGGGGTGTGCAGGCGGTGTCGGTGGACAGGCCTCCGGCACAGGCACAGGCGCGGGCGCAGGCGGGCATTCGCCAGAAGGCGTGTACTGCTTGGTGGCGGGCGGGGTGGTTGCACCAGCGCCGTCGCAAAGCTGCTCCAGCCCGTCGTAGCACTGATCAATCGAATCATTGCGATCATCGACGGTGCCCTCAATGCACACCAAGCCCTCCAGAATCGGGGCGAGGACGGTGGAACCAAGCGCCACCAATGGGCAATCCTTCAGGGCGGCAAGCAGATCGAGGATCACATCAATCGTCGCCTGTATGCCGCAATCGGCTGACTCATCGATGTCCTTGACGGAATCGGCGCAGTCGCACGACTGCTGGTGGAGATCATCCAGTACATCAGAATGCGTGCCCTGCTCCCCATCAAGGTCACTCTCATGGCTGGCCACGCCGACGCTGCACAGCCACTCCTCCGCCCCGGAGGCCAACTCCGTCAGCATGGGCACGGCAGCGAGAACACCGACGATGCCCACGGGGCTCCCCGGCGCGGAAGCGGCGCACGCCGGCTTCGGGTTCAACGATTCCACCTGCGGCGGAACGGACGCGATGTCCATCCCATTCGTCTTGTCGATCTTCGCGGAAATGGACGAGACCTTCTGCCCCACAAACTCCACATCCGTCGGCGGGACTCCCGGTAGTACGGCTACGGTGCGTGCGATCTCCCCCAGCCCTTCTTTGAGCTTCGCATTAGACATCCTGGTTGAACCTCGCAGCATTCTCGCGGTCAACCCCGTCCACATCCGCGGCCAGCCGCAGCATCTCCTCAAACTGGTTGACGCGTGCGCGCAGGCGGTCCACCGTCCGGTCATAGACACGGTCCACCGCCGAGGAAATCCTGTCCCCTCGTTCCGAGAACCCCTCCCCGAACACTCCGCTGTCCACCGACGGTTTCGCTCGCTCTAGACGGTCAATCGCCTCGTTATAACTGTTTATCCTCGTTACCAATACTTCCCGGAGCTCGTCCGGTTCCAGGTGCAACTGCTCGGCCACACTCATCACTCCCCCAGCGTGGTTGAAGCCGCAAAAAGCGGCAGCCTTCATCTTCCACAGACTTAGACTGCCGCTAGGCCAATTCGGTTCCCTCGAACCGAAAATTTGTTTACACCGCTGCGACCACCGCGGCCAGACGCCCCGCGACCTTGCGGGCGTGCTCCTCCTCGGAGGCTTCCACCATGACGCGGAACAGATCCTCCGTGCCGGACGGGCGCAGCAGCACACGGCCGCCCGTGCCCAGCTCCTCTTCTGCTTCAGCGATAGCGTCCTTGACATCCTGGCTTTCCAGAATGCGGGACTTATCGGAAACAGGAACGTTGATGAGCACCTGCGGCAGCACCGTCATCACGCTCGCAAGCTCCTGCAGGGTCTTGCCCGTCTCCGCCATACGCTCCATGATGAGCAGGCCGGACAGGGTTCCGTCGCCCGTCGTCGCACGCGCGGGCACCACGATGTGACCAGACTGTTCGCCGCCGAGCGAGAAATCACCCGCGTTGAGCTCCTCAAGCACGTAGCGGTCACCGACCTTCGTCTCACGCATGGCGATGCCTTCTCGCTGCATGGCGATCTTCAGGCCAAGGTTGCTCATCACAGTCGCCACCAGCGTATTTTCGCGTAACGACGACTTCTCCTTCATCCCCAGCGCCAGCACGGCCATGATCTGGTCACCGTCGACCACATTGCCCTCTGCATCAACGGCCAGGCACCGGTCGGCGTCACCGTCATGAGCCAAGCCCAGATCCGCGCCGTGCTCCAGGACAGCCTTCTGGACCTGGTCGATGTGGGTGGAGCCGGAGTTGTCGTTGATGTTGTACGCATTCGGATCATTGAAGATCGCCACGACCTCAGCGCCCGCCGCGGCGTACGCTTCCGGAGCGATCTTCGACGCCGCACCGTTCGCGCAATCCACCACGACCTTGATGCCTGCCAGCGAGGTCGTCACGGACTCCGCGAGGTGCTCCAGGTAGCGGTCATGAGCATCCGGGGACTCCTCGATAATGCGTCCGATACCGGTACCGGTCGGGCCGCCCGCGTCCAACTCGTCCATGGCGCGCTCGATCTCGTCTTCCACGTCGTCGGCAAGCTTCTTGCCGCCCGCGGAGAAGAACTTGATGCCGTTATCCGGCATCGGGTTGTGCGACGCGGAAATCATCACCCCGATCTCAGCACCGTAATCGTCGGTGAGATACGCCAGACCCGGCGTCGGAATCACGCCCACACGCAGCACGTCCACCCCCTTCGATGCCATTCCGGCTGCCATTGCCGCGGCGAGCATCTCGCCGGACACACGCGGGTCACGCCCAATGATCGCGGTGGGCCGCCGCTGCTCCGAACGCTTATTCTGCGTCAGCACCGTCGCCGCCGCCTGCCCCAATTTCAGGGCGAGCGGCGCCGTCAGCGCTTCGTTAGCGAGCCCACGAACACCGTCAGTACCAAACAGTCGAGTCATAAAAGATAATTATGCCGTACACGCTGTGTTTCGCTCGGTGAGGGTTTTCATCCCGTTCTCACGAGCCGACTGCGTGGGTCGGGGCGTCGATAAGCTGCTTTTCTTTCGCCCCCCTGAAAAAGCAGAACACCGCCGCCCCGACATGCGGGAGCAGCGGCGTAAAGCCTGCGTACAGCAGCGATTAACGCTTGGAGTACTGCGGTGCGCGACGGGCCTTGTGCAGACCAGCCTTCTTGCGCTCCACGGCACGAGCGTCACGGGTGAGGTAACCGGCCTTCTTAAGGGTCGGGCGCTCAGCCGGGTTGTAGATGTTCAGCGCGCGGGCGATAGCCAGACGCAGTGCGCCAGCCTGGCCGGTCGGGCCGCCGCCACCGATGTTCGCCTTGATGTCGAACTGGTTCTCGCGCTCAAGCAGCGTCAGCGGGGACAGGATGTCCTGCTGGTGCAACTTGTTCGGGAAGTAGTCCTCGAGGTCGCGGCCGTTGACGGTGATCTTGCCCTCGCCCTCGACGACGGTCACGCGTGCGATGGCGCGCTTACGACGACCGACGGTCTGGATCGGACCCTCGTGATAAACGGGAGCCTCGACGACCTCGTCCTGGGAGTCGTCCTCGCCAGCGACTGCGTCACCGATGGTGTAGTTGAACTCCTCGGTGGCAGCGGTAGCCGCATCGATGTCGGTCTGGGTAGCCTCGACGCCCTCAGTCTGGTCAGCGGCGTTAGTGGTCTCTTCGGTGATGTTGTTCGGCTCGGTCATTACTGCGCCACCTGCTTAAACTCGAAGTTCTCGGGCTTCTGCGACTCGTGCGGGTGCTCGGAGCCGGTGTAAACGTGAAGCTTCTTAATGGACTGACGGGAGAGGCGGTTGTGCGGCATCATGCCCTTCACAGCCTCTTCGATCACGCGGTCCGGACGCTCGTCGAGAGCGCGGCCCAGGGTGATGGACTTCAGACCACCCGGGTAACCGGAGTGGCGGTAGCGCATCTCGCGCTCGCGCTTGTTGGACGAAATGTGGACCTTATCGGCATTGATGACAATGACGTGGTCGCCGGTGTCAGCGTTCGGCGCGTACTGCGGCTTGTGCTTACCGCGCAGCAGGTCTGCGACGGTGGAAGCAAGCTTGCCCAGCACCACGTCGGTAGCGTCGACGACGTACCACTTGCGGGTAATGTCACCGCTCTTCGGGTGGTAGGTAGACATGTATGACTCCTTGAAGTCTTTATCTAGAGGCTGCCGGCCATGGTGCGCTCAACCTTTCCCTCCCCTGTTCCGGCGGCCGGTGGAGACCCGGTGGGGCGGCCCGGGGACGAACACCTGATTGCACACCGCTAGTACGGCGGGCATGGTTCATCCACGGTGGGTAAAACACACAGGGCTTAAACCTTAGAGCACGCCCTACTCAGACTCCAAAACGCAGCTTTCGCTTCTGCGCTGGTGCGTGCTGTGGGGACAGCACGACAAATGCGTGCGCCCCACCTGCCCATGGTGGTGCGCACGCACTGGAATAGAAACGCTCTTCAGTGGGGCGGGCCGTTCGCCGCGTCTGCCCCTAAGGGATGCTGGGTCAGATCAAAAAATGGCCCGCTTAGTAGATGAGCGGTTCAGCGTTTGGGTTTGTGTTTGTGTTCGTTCGTCGTTTTACCCCCAGCTGTTAGCGGCTGCTGTGTTGACGGACTGCATGCGGTTATTGCCGTCCTCGACGGCGCGACCGATGGCCGAAAGGATGTCGTTGAGGTCCTGCGCCGCGGTGTCCCACTTGTTCTGGTGCTCCTGGTAGCGGTCAGCCGCTTCGCCTTCCCAAGAGGAAACCATCGGCTTGAGCTGGTCTTTGAGGTCCTCCAGCTGGCTGCCGATATTGCGGGACGAGGTCTCGATGTCGGATGCGGCGTCGGCGAGTGAACCGAAGCCGTACTTGATCACTGTCACTGTGTGTTCTCCCTGATTCAGATCTATGTCGTGGTGTGTGCGTGTTGCGGTGTGTGGTCCGATACCTGTGGCGTTGTTTCTGCCTGTGGCGTTGTTTCGCGCGCTACAGCGCAAGGCCGCCGGCTGGTGCGATGTTTGCGAAGGCATCGGAATTCGTTGCGTCGACGTCTTCGAAGTTGCTGGCGTTGTCGCGGATATTCGACGCGATGTCGCCGAGCGCTTCGCCAAGACGGCGCTCCGCGTCATCAAAGCGGACCATCAAATCGTCGAAGCTGGCCTGCGCGCTGCCGGACCAGTAATCGCGCGTGGACTGCGCGACATCCTGCAGGCGGTTGAGCTCGGCATTGACCGAGTCGTTGGTGTCGTCTACGTTGTTCGCCGCGTTGCGCATGACGTCGGCTTCTGTACGGAACTGAGCGGTGCTCATATTTCCTCCCCCGATATTGTTGTGTGCAATGGATTGTGGACGTGGTCTGCGGCGCTGGGGCCGTTTGTGACCTTTCCACCCTTATTGGACTGTTCTTCACCCTGTTTCGGTTCCCTGAGAACCGGAACTTTTTTCGCGCCTCAGCCGGGCGGGGTGAAGCGGGCGGATTCGTTGGCCATGGTGCACGTGGCTAATTGGACAGTGGTGGGCGCAGTACGTGTGTGGCAGCCGATGGAAATCTGCACGTCACGGTCGGTCCAGGTGGACCACAATGCGTGGGATCCGTCCGGAAGCGCATGCTCGTAGCGGACGCTGACCTCATCGCTTTCGGTGTGGCGCAGTTCCGGATCCTCCTCGATGTCTTTTTTCACCTGCCGCATGATGTCTTCGGGCGGGACACCATAGAGCGGGTCCACCGCGAGCTGCAGGCGGAAATCCGGGTCAGGTCCGGTCGCGCGCCACATGTCGCCGTCGGGCTCGAGGCGAAAGCCGACGGGCAATTCCACGGTCAAACCGTCTTGTTCGAGGACGACCTTTTCTACTTTCGGTTCAGCACGATCCGGATCAGGCGCGGGCGCCTCACCGGGATCATCGCCCACGCTGTCCGTCGGCAACGCCACACCTGCTGAATCACCGGAGACTGCGATGCCTGCATCACTGTGTCTTTTCTCATCTCTTTCCTCGTCGCTCCCCCGTCCGGCGACGAACCAGATCGCTACAGCGCAGACCGCGGCGACCAGACCGACCGCGCCGACAAGCGCATAGCCTGATCGGCCGAAGCGTTCCTGCCGACGCGGTTCCAGCGCTGGACGCCGGATGGGGATCTCCCGGATTTCCTCCCACTCGTCAGTCGAAGGGTGGGTGTCGGTGTCATCGGCATCGTCCAGCGACTCGCAGGTCAGCTCGACTTCGTAATCGCCGAATGCACAGATGAGCTGCTTGAGTGTCGCATCAGTCGCGACGAGATGCACGGGTGTCCACTTCGGGTGTTCGCCGAGCACACTGCGGACATAACTGACGATCTCGCCGGCGGACGGCTTGTCGTAGCGGTGCACATTGGCCAGGCCGGAAAAGACAGTGCATTCATCATCGACGGTGACGGTGAGAAGGGCGTTAGCGCCCGGTTCTGGTGACGTGTCGGCGGCAGCGGATGAGCGGCCGCCGGTGACGTGGGCGGTGGTCATGGGGTCTCCTCGGATTGGGGTGCGGATGGGACGTCGCTAAGCGTGTTTTCTGCGATGTGGATCGGGCCGATCTGCTCGTTATCGCGGACGAAAATGCCGCGGCCGGGGCGCAACGGCAACGGGCGGACGCCGAAGAGCGCGCCTTCGTCTTTGGTGCCGGAGAAGAGCACGACGTCGAGCAGTTGGTCCTTGAGGGCGCTAAGGAACGGTGCGAGCAGGGCACGGCCCGTGCCGCCGAATTTGCGGGCGGCGATGATGTGCAGGCCAATGTCGTGCGCATGCGGGATGAGCGGCAGCAATGGGCGGAGATTCTCTTCACCAACGAGTTCGAGATCGTCGACGACCACGTAAATATCCGGACCCGTCCACCAGTTGCGCGCGGCGAGCTGTTCGGCAGTGATATCGGGGCCAGGCAGGCGCCCAGTCAGGGTCGTCGCGGTATCCGCGAGCGCGGCCTTCGCAGCATCGGTCGACCCACCGTAGGCCGCGACCATCGGGTGATCCGCGTGCCGCAGATGGGTGCGACGCGGATCGATCACCACCATGCGGGCACGCTCACGCGGCATCGTCGCAAGCTGCCCGATCCCCGTTGCCACCAGCGTGGTCTTCCCGGCGCCGGAAGCACCGACGGCGAGCGGGTGCGGGCGGTCGAGGGTGACAGGTCCCACGCCGCGCCCGCCGATACCGAGCAGAATCCGCCCGCGGCGCTTTGCCGGCACGGACTGCGCGAGCTCGTCGATGGCAATGCGCGCCGGCAGGACCTTCAGCTTCGGCACCGGGGTCTGGTCCGCCGCCTGCGCGGCGATGTGCGCGATGTCTTCCTTCGCGGTCGCCGCGATGAGCATGCTCTTTCCCGCAGCGGTAATGCCGCGGCCCGGCGCGGCAGGCAGCTTCTCCTGCAATTTCCGGTCCAGCAGCGAATCCATCGGCTCAGTGAGTTTGAGCTCCAGACGAGTGCCGATGAGGTCGCGCACATTCGGCCGCACCGCATTCCACCGCTGCGTGGTCACCACAAGGTGCACGCCCGCAGCTGGGCCTTCCGCGGCGATCGTGGCCAGCGCATCTTTCAGATCCTCCAGCTTCGAATCGGCGGCGATGAGCGAGTGCCAACCATCGACGACCAGTACGGTCCGCGCGGGAAACGCACGTCGCTTATCGACGATCCCCAGCACCTCATCCACCACCCTTTTCACCTTCTCCTCGTCGCCGCGCCCGGCCACACCGGCGACGTGGGGCAGGGATTCAAGCACGTCCGAATCCCCGCCACCGGCGTCGATGACATAAAAGCCCAGTTGTTCTGTGGTGTGCGTCGCCGCCAAGGAGGCAATGATCGTCCGCACCGCCATCGACTTGCCGGTCTGCGGCCCGCCCGCCAGCGCCACATGCCCACCGGAGACACCGAGATCGATGGTGAGGGGGTGTTGGCGCTGGTGATACGGGTCGTCGATAAGCCCAATGCTCGCTTTGAGCTCCCCGCTGTCCTCGCACACTTCCGGAAGTCCCACGCGCGGCGGCAACGGCGGAAGCCACACGGTATGCGCGCTCTGTCCGCGCGCTGCCGCTGTCTTCTGCGCGGCGCTCACGACCTCGGCGAGCAGTGTCGTCGTCGGATCAGGAAGAGCCGCCGCGACCGCTGGCTCATCAACCTCGTCCCATCCCGCAAACAACCTGACCTGCGGTGCTGCCCCTGGGCTCGTCGGCTCAGCCGGACGCATGAGCGGGCCGGAGACATAGGACGCTTTGAAGCGTGTGAGCTCCGTCGATGCTGTCTTAATATAGCCCGCGCCCGGGTCCGCGGGCAGCTCGTAGGCATCTGAAACCCCGAGCACCTGGCGCGATTCCGCCGCGGAAAATGTGCGCAAACCGATCCGGTACGACAAATGCGAATCGAGCCCGCGCAGCTTGCCTTCCTCCAATCGCTGCGATGCCAACAGCAAGTGCACGCCCAGCGAACGTCCCAAACGCCCCACCGCGACGAAGAGATCCGCGAAATTCGGGTGCTGGCCGAGCAACTCCGAGAACTCGTCAACCACGATCACCAGCGACGGCAACGGGTCGAGATCCGGCCGGGTGCTCGTGCGCGCTGCGTTGTATTCAGTGATATTGGCGAAATTTCCCGCCGCGCGCAGCAGCTCCTGCCGGCGGTTCATCTCGCCGGAGATCGCATCGAACATGCGCTCAACCAGCACCGCCTCATCCTCAAGGTTGGTGATCACTGCTGACGTGTGCGGCAATCCCTCGCAGCCCAGGAAGGTCGCGCCGCCCTTGAAATCGACGAGCACCAGGTTGAGCTCGTCCGGCGAATGCGTCGCTGCGAGCGCCACGACGAGTGTTTTTAAAAGTTCTGATTTTCCGGACCCCGTCGCACCGATGCACAACCCATGCGGCCCCATCCCGCCGTGCGCCGATTCCTTCAGGTCTAGGTAGACCGGCCCGCCGTTTGGGTCGACGCCGATCGGGACGGTGAGACGCTGCCGGCTCCCCTCGCGTCCCGGCCACATGGCGGGCCCGGCGAGATGGTCGATGTCGTCGATGCCAAGCAAGTCCAGCAGTCCCCCGCCACGGGGTGTGTTCCCATTTCCGTTGTCTGGCCTGCGGTAGAACGCCAGGTTGCGGTAGATGAATTCGGCGGCGCCCGCGCTGAACGTGTCGGTCTCGCCGAGTCTCTCGACACCGGATGTGGTCACCGCATCGATCTCGTCGTCGCACAGCAGGTGGAGTGCATCGTCGTGGACGAACGCGTCCGTGTCCTCGGTGACGGCGAGAACACAGTCCGCTTCCCCATAGGCCATGGCCTTCGGCGATGCCGCATCCACGACCGCCACAGTGAAACCAGCTGCGCTGGGATCGCGGGTATGCGGCAGCCATTTCGCCGCCTCCAACCCGGGGGCACTGATTTCCAGCCCGACTGCCTCCGGACCATGGAAGAACGCCAGTTGCGCCACTATCGAACGCGCCACCTCGTGCGCCCGCGGGCCGGCCAGAGTGAGCAGCGGGAATGCCTCCAGTTGAATCACGATAGGCATGCGCGGCACTGTGCTGACCGCGGCGACGGTGCGGCGCAGACTCACCGCGCACACCGGATCCAAGTCCTCCGGGGAGCCCGGATCTGCGACCTCCACTGGAGTGCACAGCGATGACCTGCCCGTGCCGACTCGAACCTCGTATGCCCGCGGATCTTTGCTCGTGCGCTCCCACACTCGTTCCGCATCCACGGCGTTGACCAGGTGATCCGGGTGCGGGTGGAAGAATTCCACGTGCTCGCGCTGCTGGGCGGCATTGCTCCGCGCATGCTCCGCTAACGCATCCAGATGGCGCAGATACACCCGGCGCGACTCGTCGATATCGCCGGCCTTTTCCGGCGGGTTCAACGTGGTCAGAAGGCCCATGATCATCATGAGCGGAAAGACCATCATCATGGGGCTGATCCCGCGCCCGCTGAGCGCGAAGATAGCCACCATCGCTCCGATGGCCGCGACCATCACCACGGGCATGATGATGCGCATGAGTGGCTCCGGCGGTTTGCGCACCGCCTGCGGCACGCTCTCCGCATCGAGCTGCCCCGTCGGCAGCGGCGGTGCCGTCTGCGCAGTAGTCCCGGCAGCCGGCGGCGCTTGAATCGGGTCGTTATCGAGCCCCAACATTCGTGATTTCTCCCCCCTTGAGAATTCGCGCACCCACACACCTTTACGGTGTTTTGTCCGCACATGCGGTTCTCCGGTCAGGGAGCCCCCCGGCTTCCCTGCCCACCACAGCGCGGCGGTGCGTCGATGATTCCGAATCATAGGCAACAACCCCGCACCGCGCGCAGCGAAAAGTCCCGAAAAGGGCGCATTGTCTACTGAAGTAGACATCGACGGCCCCCACGCACCCCCGTGACGGGGCAGACTGGAACAGAACAACCAATCGTGAATCCGGGGGGAATCATGGTCGCTGCATCGACCCATCATGTTGTCCGCGTGACCGTGCGTATCAGCGCGGCACCGATCTACCGTTCCGTCGACGTGAGTTTGCCCACGTCATCGACACTGAGCGAAGTGCTGCCCGAATTGGCGCGGCTGATTGAGCTGCCGCAAACAGCCGGCCGGCCATGGGAGTTCGCCACTGCGGCGGGCGCACCGCTGGACCCGCATGTTCCGTTGCACAATATGCGGCTTCGCGACGGCCAGGTCATCGCCCTACGCCCGCACGAACCCGTCGATCCGCCAGTGGTGCGCGATGCCGCAGAGTCATTGGCGGCGGCAGCTGCGGCCACCACTCGTTCGGGGATTGACACTGCCGCGACCTTCGCCGGTGCTGCCGCCGCGGGGATCCTCACCGCATCCTTGTCCGCTCCCCTAGCTGGCGCGGCAGTTACTGCATTGATCCTGCTCGTGGTTGCTGTAGCTGCTCGGTCCCGCGCTGTCTTTCCCGCCGCGGCATTCGCCGCCAGCGCAGTCTGCGGTGCGTGGGTGAGCGGGCTCCACGACGGAACCGGTACTTGGCCGCCCGCGACCGATCTCGCATTCGGCGCGATGACTGCCTGTGTGATCGCGGCCGCCCTGACCGTGGGCGGTGTGGTGCTTGGCCTCGCCGGCCCGCGCGTGACATCGGCGGTGCTGACCAGCGCGGCTCTCATTCTCACCGGCTCACTCGCAGTCTGGCTGCCCTCCCCGACAGCCCCGTACGCGGCCATAGTGCTCGCCGGGATCGCCGCGGTGATGCTCACCCCGTCGGTGGCCACGCGCGCTGCGGGCTTGCGCATTCCGCGGGTCCCCACCGCCGGGCAGGAATTCGGCATCGCGGACGATTACCAGGATGATGTGGACGCGCGCTCGGACGCCGCCCGCGCTATCACCGCCGGCATCAGCGTCGCCGCCGCGCTGTGCGTCATTCCGGCGCTCGTCGTACTCGCCCGCTCCGGCGGCGGATGGGTCTTCGCGTTGTGCCTGTGCACCGCGGGCGCGCTCATCGTCCACGCATCGCGCCACCACGGCACGATTCCGCGCCTCAGCCTCGGTAGCACCGCGATGCTGGCGCTGACCTGCGGTGTCACGGCCGTTGCAGTCGTCGACGGCGCACACCCGGCGCTACTCATCGCTGCCGGGATCACCGCGCTTACCGCCGCTACTGCCGCGCTGTGGGCTGCCCGTGTGCCGGATCTCGAACCGACCACGCTCGTCTGGCTCGAACGCGCCGAGGCCGCCGCGATCATTGCCGTCATTCCGCTCGCGGTGAAGCTCACCGGCATCTTCGATCTCATTCGGGGGTTGTGATGCGCGCATTTTCTCGCCTATCGACGTCCCTTGCCGCCCTTCCTTTTCTCCTTCCCGCCCTAACCTGCCCGCACCTCGCTGCTGCTCAAGACATCGCCTGCGCTGTCGGCGCGCCCGCGGGCGAAACAGATGACGTCCACACAAGCGAGGCCGCTGAGGCCCGCTCCCAATTGCACCGTCTGGCCACCGGGGACGGCGTCAAGGTGGCGGTGATCGACACCGGTGTTGCTGGTCATCCGCAGTTGAACCAGCTTTCCGGTGGCGCCGACTTCGTCACACCCGATACCCCGGAACCGTTCAAGGATTGCGATGCGCACGGCACCGTCGTCGCCGGCATCATCGCCGGAACTGACGCCGGGATCGCTCCGGACGCTGAGATCCTGTCCATCCGCCAGTCCTCAGCCCACTACCGCTCACCTGCTCCCCGCGGGGAAGATGCACCAGCTGCCGCCACCAGCGGTGACCTGGAGACGCTCACGCGGGCGATCCACAACGCGCTCGACGAGAACGCAAAGGTCATCAATATTTCTGTGGTTTCCTGCGTCGAACCGGAACTCGCGCCCCGCGTGGACACCCGCGGTCTGAAAGACGCTCTCGGCCGCGCCGAACACTCAGGTGCTGTGGTGGTGGCCGCTGCCGGCAACCTGTCACGGGAGTGTCCTGCCGGTTCCACTGTCTTCCCCGCGCATTTTCCTACTGTCCTCGCTGTCGGTGCGCGTGCCGATTCCCACACCATCGCCGATTACTCCCTCCCCGTTCCTGAAGGCGCCACGCTGCTCACCGCTCCAGGCACCGTCGAGCGCGCTTCCGCCCCAGGTGTCAGGGGCTGGTCGGTGGGCAAGGCGGGCGAGCGCGGCGAAATCGAACCATTCGCCGGGACGAGCTTCGCCGCACCTGTGGTCAGCGGCACCGTCGCCCTCCTGCACCAGCGCCATCCGCATGCCACACCTGCCCAGCTCCGTGACATGATCACCGCCTCCGCAGAACCGCAGGGCGGGGCCATCGACCCGCTGCGAGCTGTCTCATTCGTCGAACGCGAGCAGAGAGCCGACACCGCACCGCTGCGTGCGCGCCCAATTGAGACTATTGATTCCGCTGCCCCACACCGAAGCAGTTTCACGGTCGCGAGCGTCGTGCTCATCGCGGCCCTTGCTGTCGCAGTGGGTGCTTTTCGACGGATACTCCTCCAGGGCCGGCCCCGGCATCGCTCCATTCACCACGGCTAAAACTCGCCGCGAAGGTAATGCACCGAGACCAGATTGACTGGCGCCGCAGCGCTATCAGTAGGTCGCGGTCAGCGCTGCCTCGCGTGTGAGGGCCGGGCCTTCGGGCAGGAGACTGAGGATGCTCCACGGAACGGTGTCCACGTGCAGTGCGCCGACGACGTCGAGATTGTCCCTGGTATCCACCAGATGGCGCTGACCTGAAGCGGACACGACGTGGTAGCCGGCACCGGTGTCGACGCCGACAGCACCGGAGGCTAACCCGACGAAATGGGTCGCGGGGCTGTCACCGGACAGCTCGACCAATCCTGCGGTCAAGACATCCGAGTCTGGGGCGACGAGTGCAACAGAGCCTGACTCGGTCACGCACACGGCCGATTTCTTTGGATCCACCCACTCCGGCGCTTTCTCCGGAACGGCGATATCTAGCGGGACTTGGGCATCCGGATAGGCAGCAATCTGGGAGGGGGAAGAAGTAGAGGTGGGGGCGGCGGCGTCGATAAGCAACTGCTTCTGCAATTCCGAAACGGGCTGAATGCCGCCGTGCTGTGTGACAGCCCATGCTTCGTCGGTGCCGTCGGCGAGCAACAGGCGCGGCAATGGGTGTGGCAGGCGGACCGGCGGAAGTTCGCGGATCGCGGATAGCACCGGCGCGCTGATGTCTGCGCGGACGACGCGCGCGTCGATGCCCAGGGCGCGTCGGATCAGCCTGCCCTGTGCATCGCTGTCTGACGGAAGTTTTGCGCGCCCCTCATTGGTGAGCATCCACTCGTTGCCGCCCTGAGTCACCGCGACAGCCTGCCCGTCGGCGAGCTGCTGCACCGGTTCCCCGGCGACAACCGTGACGCGCTCCTCCCCCTCGCACGCCGACCACGCAGCATCCACCGCATCGCCCGGCGCGAACATCGCCGGCGCCGTGGCGATGCCCAACGGCACACCGCGCGGCATCTCCGTGAGCCGCTCCTCCCCCACGCGCTGCGGCTCCTCCGCGCTGCCTGCAATCAGACGTGCCGACGTCAGGTTCGTCACCGGGTGCACTACCTCCCCGACCCGCACGTACATCGCCCCGTCATTGGCCCGCAGAATCGCCGCCGCGCCCGGATCCGGATTCGGCCGCAACCACGCGAACAGCCCTGAACCCGCCGCGATGAGCGCCACCGCGACCATCCCGAAGATCGCCGAACGACGCCGTGCCGCCAACGGATCATGAATCATCCGGATATCCCCGTAGATGAGCCCGTGTTCCACGCGCCGGCGCATGAAACGGTGCCCGGACACCTGCGAACGCGTCGTCGGCAACAGCCTGCGCGCCTGCTTTGTCTCCCCCGAAATGGCATGAGTGTGCTGAGCCATGTGGACGCCCCCCGTCGATTAGCAATGGCTTCTTTACACGACGCTAAGCGCATGCGGGGCAGGCTTCAACCCGAAAATGCGCACTGAAATGCGCAACGCTATTCGACGTCCGCGCCCGCCAGCTCCTCACTCGTCGGAGTCAGCTCAGGCAGCTCGGTGGAGCCACCGTTGGCGACGGCGTCGCGCTGAAGTTCTTTGATCTCAGCTGGCGTGAGCTGCGCGTTGACGGCGAAGATGGTCACGCGGCCGCGCTGGTAGACGGGCGTGACGCCGGGGGTGGTCCACAGGGCCTTGTCCACCTGCCAGTTCTTGGGCCCGGGCCAGAAGGTGTTGCCGGAGGAGACGATGAAGCGGACGCCCAGGTCGGCAGCAGCATCGTCGGCGGGCGATTTCTCGTTCGGTCGGCCGCGTTCACCGGCGCCGAGCTGGCCGGCGCGGTCGGCGAGCAAGTTCGAGTCGACGCCCATCCCGCCGCCCGGCCACAGGTAGTGGCGGGCGACGGTGGGGACGCCGTTGATGGCATAGGCCCAGGAGTAGCCGTCGGTGGATTCACCCATAACGAGCCCCTCCTGCGCTTCCGGGCGGGAGCCGAGCCACGCATAGGCGGTCATCTGGTCGTCGTCGACCATGCGGTCGTTGAGGCGGGAGGCATCGAATGACATTTCGGCGCCGTCGACGGCGACGGTGGACGCCCAGGCGCCAGCGCCCCACCCGGTCAGCGCAGCGAGCACGGCTGATGCGAGCGAGGTGCCCCACACCCACGGGCGGCGGGTGCCGTAGCGGGCGGCGATGGGTGCGAGCGTGAAGACGCGGATGATCACGGCCGCACCGACGGCAGCACCGGCGATGACGGTCAGCGCCACCACGGTGACGATGCGGTGCGCCGAGTTGTAATGCGGCGCGCCCAGCGTGGTCAAAAGCGGTTCCCACATCCCGTCGAACGGGTGCAGCGCGTGTGCGGTGGTGGCCACCATGATCCCGTAGAAGACCGGCGCCCAGACCTGTCCGCGCCAGACCACCATGGCGATGGCACCGAAACCGGCGAGCCACAGCAAGATGGTGGGGTCGAAATCGGGGAAGAATTCGCCCACGTGGCGGGTCTCCATCATGAACGCCTTGTCCCAGGCCTCCTCAACGGTGACATTCTCACTCGCGTCCCAGTTGTTCACTTCCCCAGACTGAGCCTGGCCGGCGAGCAGCTGCGGGAGGAACGCCACCGTCGCGCCAAGCGCCGGGATGGCCAGCCAGAGAACATCGCCGACGCGCGAGCGGTCCGGGCGCCACACCAGGTACGTCGCCCAGTACAGCAAGACCGCGAGCACCACGACGAGCACCGCCGACGGGTGGACCTGCATCATGCCCAGGAAGGCGAACAGCGTCGGCAGGGCCAGTGCCCGGTAGCGCGGCACCTGGTGGAACAGCGCGATGACGAGGCCGGACAGGCCGATCGCGACGATATAGGGGCGCATGCCCACAAAATCGCCGATCCACACCAGCACCGGCGAGGCGTACACGCCGATGGCGGCTAGGCCCGCGGCGATCTGCGCGACCATGCCGTGGCCGCGCGCCATCGCCCATGCCAGTCCCGCGGCGCCGGCGGGCAAAGCGAGGCTCGGCAGAACGATCGACGCCAGGTTCACTGCCTCCACGGGGGCGAGGTCGCCAGCTTTTGCGAACAGCGCTGTCGCCGCGTGGAACGCGGACGGGTAGAACAGGTCGATGTGCGTTTCAGGGTTCTGCAGCTCGCCCATCCGGGTGGGCGAGGCGATGCCTTCTTCCATGATGAAACGCACGGCGTTGACGTGCCATTGGATGTCCCAGCCCTGGACGATATTGTTCAGCTGGCCCGGCACCTTCGACTGGAGTTCGAGCTGTTTCGCGACCAGCATCCACACGCCGGCCACGACACCGGCGCCGGGGAGCACCCACGACGGGTCGGCGATGCTGCCACGGCGCCAGTCACCCGGCCATAGGGCGCGCACCCAGTTCTTCGCGGCGCGCTTTTTCGCCCGTCGCGCGAATGCGTAGCGCCACCCGGCGGCCAGGCACAGCATGAGCACTAAGAACACGATGAAAGACGGCCACCCGAAGCGGATTCCCATCGCGCCGTACATCCAGCTGCCCAGCCCGACGATGCCGAAGGTCGCGGGCAGGGATGCCGCAGCGGCAGCGGGCAGTTTCGCGCCCGCGACCCACGCGAAGATGAGTCCCGGCAGGGTGAACACAGCGATAGCCAGCCACACGGCACCGACTGCATCCATGCGTTCTACCTCCGGGCAACTCTTTCGGACGATTCCTGCCCAAGCAGTTTATTCCGTTGCCCGGGGTGACTCGGAGTGCACCTCCGAAGCGTCGCGCCGGTCGCGCGTCACCGCCGCGCGAGCTGCGAGTTCGTCATCCGCCGGATAGTCGACGCGCATCAAGGTCAACCCGTTTGCGGGTGCCAGGCTCACCGCCGGCGAGCGTTCTTTCGCCCCCAACAGTGCGGCGGCCCAGTCGTCGTCACGCTTGCCGGAACCGACGTCGAGACAGGTCGCCACGAGCGCGCGGACCATGTGCCAACAGAACGCGTCGGCGACAATGACCGCTTCGAAGAGTTCCGGTTCCTCGTCGGTGGAGATGTCACGCCATTCGAAGGAGCGGACTTCTCGGATCGTGGTGGCGTGCGGGCGCGCTTTGCAGAATGCGGCGAAATCATGCAGCCCCACCACCGCATTCGCGAACTGCTGCGCGGCGTCGAGGTCCACTTTCTTCGGCCACACGGCGGTGTCGCGCACGCGCAGAGGCAATGCCCCGCCGTCCGCGGTGGTCACCCGGTAGCGGTAGGTGCGCGTCAACGCGGAGAAGCGCGCGTCGAAGCCGTCGGGCGCGGCGGACACGGCCGAAACACGCACATCAGGCTCAAGCAATTTCGCTAATCGACGCACCAACCGCCCCGGATCCCCCTCAATCGACCTCTGGTCCAGCGATGCCACCGGGATATCCGCATGCGCCACCTGACCGGAGGCGTGCACCCCCGCATCCGTCCGGCCCGCCACGGTCAGCTCCACCGGGTAGCGCAGGATCAAGCTCAAGGCGTTCTCAAGCACGCCCTGCACCGTGCGGAGCTCCTCCCCGCCGGCTGGTGTCTGGCGCGCCCAGCCGTGAAAATCGGTTCCGTCGTAGGCCACATCGAACCGCAGACGCACCATCTCTTCCCCGTGTGATGCGCGTATGCCTGTGTCAGTCATACCTTCAGAATAAATGGCCCGAAATAGGCAGGTTCACCGGGGGAGACAGGATTTTGAGAAGTCTCGCAACCTTGGCCCGAACGCAAATCGATCTTGCCTAGAACGGGGCTGCGGATGAGAAATTCTTTTACTTTCTCTATAATAGAGGCCGTGGAACTGCCCTGCCGGCTTCGGCACAGCAGTTCGGGCCCCGTTGTTTGCTACTAGCGCGCGGGGTCCATTCATATTTGTGGGTCAAACTCATAGACAAGCGTACTGCCAGCTAAATATCGGTCGAAACAAGCGCCAAGGGAAGTCGACGGCAAAACCCGCTTGTGCCGGTATGCCATTCCCACGATGTCTGGTACCCAAAGCGCTACCTCGTCGTACGGCGACACCCATGCCCGCTGAAGATTCGGTATCTCGCCACGTCTCCTCATTGCTTTGAGGAACGCTTTATCACGATCATTTTCTTCATTCGACTGGCGTTTCTCGAAAACTACGCCTTGCAAATCTGGGTCATGGTTCAGGAACCTCTTGAACGCCTGCTTCAAGCATTCGCGCCGCGCGAACTCTTCTGGACTGGTCCTCTTCTTCGAGTTTGTTTGGGCGGGGACATTCGGATCAATGGCTGTCTGACACGTGACAAATGAAATGTCCTCATTTTCAGAAAGATATTCCAGCAACTCTGTGTACTTTTTCCTCCCTGACGCAGTCCTCAACGCCTCAGTCGTATGCCAATACGGCCGCGGCTTCCCGAAAAAATCGTCCACGATTTCAACAAGATCTTCACGGAGGGTGGAGAGCTCATCTCTCCGATAGAGAGTCGCGGTGAGCGCGTAAAAAGACTTTCCTTCATCTTTTAAAGCGGTGTAGGTCTCGTCGACGAACGCAATCTTTGCTTCGCCAGAACAGTCGTAAACGCGAATAAGTGACGGATGCGACTCTCTGCCCACGGAAGCCCCCTTCCCCTCGATTCGGTAAGTCAGAAGGTAGCATTCGAGCTGAACACACGTTTGAGCTGTAGGAAGCTACGAATAAACGCCCGCTCCCCTTTCAACAAGGGAGCGGGCGTTTAGCGCTTACAGGCGCGAGAAGGTCTTACTTCTCGTCCTCGGCGGTCTCCTGGACCTCCGGAGCTTCAGCGGTGTCCTCGGCGACGGCCTCGTCGTTGGACTCAGCGTCAGCCGGTGCCTCAGCCTTGGTCTCCTCAGCCTCAGCCGGGGTCTCCTCAGCCTTCTCGTCGGCCTCGGCAGCAGCTGCCTCAGCCTCGGCGGCCTTCTCCTTGGAGGCGGCGGCGCGTGCAGCGCGGTTCGCCTCGGAAGCCACGGTCTCCTCGAGAACGAGGGAGATGTTGACCATCGGAGCGTTGTCGCCCTTGCGGTTCTCGAGCTTGATGGTGCGGGTGTAGCCACCTGCACGGTTCTCGAACTTGGGGGCGAGCTCATCGAACAGGTACGCGGTGACGTCCTTGTTCGGGATGTCCTTGGCCACGGCGCGGCGGTCAGCGACCGAACCGGACTTGGCCTTGGTGATGATCTTCTCTGCGTACGGGCGCAGAACCTTGGCCTTGGCCTCGGTGGTCTTGATGGAGCCGTTCACGAACAGCTGGCTGGCCAGGTTGGACAGAATGTGCTTCTGGTGGCTAGCCGAACCGCCGAGACGCGGGCCCTTCTTCGGGGTAGGCATTGTTGTACTCCTCGTGTTGTTTGTGTCAGTGCGCTTTGTTTACTCGGCGTTTACTCAGCGTCATCCATGGCGCCGTCGACGAAGTCGCCGGTCTCAGCGTCGTAGCCCTCGAGCTGGGTCGGATCGAAGTCTTCCGGGGCGTCCTTGAGGGTCAGGCCCAGGGAAGCAAGCTTGATCTTGACCTCGTTGATGGACTTCTGGCCGAAGTTGCGGATATCCAGCAGGTCCGATTCGGTGCACTCAGCGAGCTCTCCGACGGTGTGGATCTCCTGGCGCTTCAGGCAGTTGTACGAACGCACGGAGAAGTTCAGGTCCTCGATCGGCATGTTGTACGCGGCGATGTACTCCGTCTCCTGCGGGGACGGGCCGATCTCGATGCCCTCGGCGGCGGTGTTCAGCTCGCGTGCGAGGCCGAACAGCTCGACGAGGGTGGAGCCTGCGGACGCGAGGGCGTCGCGGGCGGTCATGGAGTTCTTGGTCTCCACGTCGATGATCAGCTTGTCAAAGTCGGTACGCTGCTCAACACGCGTCGCCTCAACCTTGTAGGAGACCTTCAGCACCGGCGAGTAGATCTGGTCGACCGGGATACGGCCGATCTCGCCGCCGGAGTTGGTCATCGCCGGAACGTAGCCGCGGCCACGCTCGACAACGAGTTCCATCTCCAGGCGCGCCTGCTCGTTGAGCGAGGCGATGTGCAGGTCCGGGTTGTGCACGGTGACGTCAGCCGGCAGATCGATGTCTGCGCCGGTGACCTCACCCGGGCCTTCCTTGGACAGGTACATGACCACCGGCTCGTCGGAGTCGGAGGACAGGACCAGGTTCTTCACGTTGAGGATGATCTCAGAGACGTTCTCTTTGACACCGTTGATCGTGGTGAACTCGTGGAGCACACCGTCGATCTTGATGGAGGTCACGGCTGCGCCCGGGATGGACGACAGCAGCGTGCGGCGCAGAGAGTTGCCGAGGGTGTAGCCGAAACCAGGCTCGAGCGGCTCGATGACGAACTTCGAACGGTTGGTGTCGATGTATTCCTCGGTGAGCTGAGGACGCTGTGAGATGAGCATGAACTTCTCCTTCCGGCGACCGCTATATGACGCCGTAGAGGGTGCCAGCGAGGTGAGTCGCCGACACGGATGACAGTTGAAAGGGCGCCGTCGATAAGCAATTGCTTGTCGACGCCCCGAAGTACCGCAATGCGCGGAACTTCTACTTTACTTCGAGTAAAGCTCGACGATGAGCTGCTCCTGCAGCGGCACGTCGATCTGAGCGCGCTCGGGCAGCTGGTGCACGAGGATGCGCAGGGTCTCCGGAACGACCTGGAGCCACGCCGGAACGACAGAGTCGACCAGTGCGTCCTGGGCCTCTTCGAACCAGAGCATGCCGCGGGACTTTTCGCGCACGTCAATGATGTCGTACTGGGTCACGCGGTGGGACGGCACGTTGGTCTTCTTGCCGTTGACCATGAAGTGACCGTGGGAGACGAGCTGACGAGCCTGACGGCGGGTACGCGCCAGACCAGCGCGGTACACGACGTTGTCCAGACGGGACTCCAGCAGGATGAGCAGGTTGTCGCCGGTCTTGCCCGGGAGGCGGTTAGCCTCCTCGTAGTAGCGGCGGAACTGCTTCTCCATCACACCGTAGGTGTAACGGGCCTTCTGCTTCTCCTGGAGCTGCAGCAGGTACTCAGATTCCTTGATGCGAGCGCGGCCAGCCTGCCCCGGAGGGTAGGGACGACGCTCGAACGACATATCGCCGCCGACCAGGTCGACGCGCAGGCGGCGAGACTTACGGGTAGCAGGGCCGGTATAACGAGCCATGATGTATTACCTCTTTTCCTTTCTCACCAGTTAAACGCGACGACGCTTCGGCGGACGGCAACCGTTGAACGGCTGCGGCGTCACGTCGGAGATCGAGGACACCTCCAGGCCGGCGGCCTGGATGGAACGGATAGCGGTCTCGCGGCCGGAGCCCGGACCCTTGACGAAAACGTCGACCTTCTTCATGCCGTGGTCCATTGCCTTGCGGGCAGCGTTCTCGGCAGCCATCTGAGCGGCGAACGGGGTGGACTTACGGGAGCCCTTGAAGCCGACGTGGCCGGAGGACGCCCAGGAAATCACAGCGCCGTTCGGGTCCGTGATGGACACGATGGTGTTGTTGAAGGTGGACTTGATGTACGCGTGGCCAGCGGCCACATTCTTCTTGGCTACGCGGCGACCGGAGCGGCGCGCAGCAGCGGAGCGAGTCTTCGGTGGCATAGGTTACTTCTTCTTTCCTGCGATGGTCTTCTTCGGTCCCTTGCGGGTACGCGCGTTGGTCTTGGTGCGCTGGCCGCGGACCGGGAGTCCACGACGGTGGCGCAGGCCCTGGTAAGAGCCAATTTCGATCTTGCGGCGGATGTCAGCCTGAACTTCGCGGCGAAGGTCACCCTCGACCTTCCAGGAGTTCTCGATGACATCACGAAGAGCGGCGACCTGATCGTCGGTCAGGTTGTCGGTGCGCAGGTCCGGAGAGATGCCCGTCTTCTCGAGCAGCTCCTTGGAACGGGCCGGGCCAATTCCGTAGATGTAGGTAAGTGCGACCTCCATGCGCTTGTTGCGCGGCAGGTCGACACCAGCTAGACGTGCCATGTGGTACGTGCCTTTCGGGTTGTTTCGGTGGTTTTCTCCCCACTCGTCCACGCCACGCGGCACTTGTGTCCGGTCCGAACCGGACTATTGGGCCGTGATTCACGTGGCTCCAGCCACCGCAGCCGGAGGTTGCATGGAATGCCTCGTCGTACGTCGATGTACGGCGAGCGCGATCCGAGAGTAAGGAGGCTTCAGGTCAGTTGCGACTGACTCACAACGCCTTTGTTCCCCTACAAGGGAATTCTCGGGGGAGAATTACTTGTAGCGGTAGACGATACGTCCGCGTTCCAGGTCGTACGGGGACAGTTCCACGACGACGCGGTCCTCGGGGAGGATGCGGATGTAGTGCTGACGCATCTTGCCGCTGATATGCGCGAGAACCTCGTGCCCGTTGTCGAGTTCGACACGGAACATCGCGTTCTTCAAGGGCTCGATAATGCGACCCTCGACCTCGATTGCGCCTTCTTTAGCCATACACTCCGCTTTCCCGGCACCATGCAAAACTGCTGGTGCCTTACGTATTTGAGTCAATTGCTTGTAGTGCGCTGGGGAATTCCCCGCACACCACCGATTCACTCTAGCCATCTACCTGCGGAAAAGCAAAATCCTCCCAGGCCCCGGTTCATGCGGGGCCTGGGAGGAGGAGTTCGACTCCAGTTCCGTCTTAGAAGACGTGGACCTGGTCGCCGATGCGCAGGGTGTTGAAGTAGGTCTGCGCGTCGCCGCGGTACATGCGGATGCAGCCGGCGGACTTGATCGACGGGTCGCCCTGGTGGAACGCGATGCCGTTGTTGGTGAAGTAGGTCGCGAACGGCATCGGGGCGTTATTGAACTCGTAGGAGATCTCGTCCTTGATCTTGCGGTTGACGTAGTGGAAGCCCTTCGGGGTCTCCTGCCCCGGCTTACCGGACGCCATGCGGACCGGACCGTAGGTGATCTTGCCGTTTTCCTGCAGCCAGGTGCGCTGGTTCTTCAGATCGACGCATGCGCGTGCCGACGGTGCGCAGCCCTGCGGCTGCTGCGGCTTGGGTGCCGGCTTCGGCTTCGGAGCGGGCTTGGGTGCCGGCTTCGGTTTCGGCTTCGGCTTGGGCTTCGGGGTATGTTCAGCGATCAGGCCCGGAGCGATGGCCTCGACGAGGCGGTCGATGCCCTCGTGGAGCTGCTTCTCCTGTGCCTTATTGCCGCCCGAAATTGCGGAGGCATTGGCACGCAGGGCGTTGCGTGCGTCCCACACCGCGTTGCGGGCATCAGTCGTGATCGTCATCGACGCAGCCTGCAGAGACTTCTCCGCCTGCTGGAGGAACGGGGAGTTGCTCGATGCCGAGGACAGAGACGGAGCAGCCGGTGCGGCATCAGCCGTGGCCGGTGACACGACGAGCGCGGCAGCAATGCCGGCACCTGCGAGCAGGGAGCCCGCACGGCGGACGAAGCGGGAGGTGGTCGTTTCTTTGGCGTGGCGCGGGGAAGTGAACATGGTGGAAAGTATAACCCTCTTCAAGTAAAAACCGGGATTGATGCCATCAAGCAGCGCGGCGTTTACCCCTCCCGAGGGGTGAGAATGCGCGGGCCGTGGGCTGTGGCGGCGACAGTGTGCTCCCAATGGGAGGCCGGCGAACCGTCCGCCGAGACCACGGTCCATTCGTCGTCAAGCACGTCGGAGTCGGTCTCGCCGCCGAGGATCAGCATCGGTTCGATCGCCAGCACGGAGCCTTCCGCAATGCGCGGGCCACGGCCGGGGCGGCCCTCATTGTGCAGGTACGGGTCCTCGTGCATCTCGCGGCCAATTCCGTGCCCGCCATAGCCGTCGAGAATGCCGAGCTTGATGCCGTATTCAGCTTCAGCTTCGCGGGTGGCGCGCTCGAGGGCATGGGAGACGTCGGTAAGCCGGTTGCCGGGAACCATCGCTTGGAGTCCGACGTGCAGCACCTGCTCGGTTGCGCGATTGAGCTTATCGACGTCTGCTGCCAGCTGCCCCACCCCGAAGCTCCACGCCGAATCACCGACCCATCCGTCTAGAGTGGCGCCGCAGTCGATGGAGACCAGATCCCCCTCTTTGAGCACGACCTTGGCACTGGGAATGCCGTGGACCACGACCTCATTCACCGAAGAGCAAATGCTGCCCGGAAAACCTCCGTAGCCCTTGAATGTCGGAATCGCACCGTGATCGCGGATCACCTGCTCCGCCACCGCATCCAGATCAGCGGTTGTGGCACCGGGTCGCGCCGCCTTGCGCACTTCCACAAGCGCGGCACCGACGATGCGTCCCGCTTCTTCCATCGCGTCGAGCTCCCCCGGCGTTTTCGCCGGAATGGTCTTCTTGCGGCCGAACAACATGAGCGATTTCCTCCAAACAAAAGAAAGCGCTGGCCCAGCACAGGCCAGCGCGAAACGTTGTGAAACGCGGGGTGGTTACTTACCCAGCTGCTCCATAGCGCGGGCGTTGACCTCGTCGACGTCGCCCTCGGCGTCGATGTTGATGATCGCATCGCCGTAGTGGTCGATCAGCGGAGCCGTCTCATCGCGGTAGACCTGCAGACGGGTGCGGATGGTGTCCTCGTTGTCATCTGCGCGGCCGCGGGCCAGCATGCGCTCGACCACGACGTCTTCGTTGATCTTGAAGTTGAGCACGCCGTCGAGCTTCTGCTCGTTGCGGGCCAGCAGTTCCTGGAGGATCTCGGCCTGCTCAACGGTGCGCGGGAAGCCGTCTAGAAGCCAGCCGTTCGCCGCGTCTTCCTCGTTCAGGCGCTCCTCCACCATGCGTGCGGTGACGTCAGTGGGGACGAGCTTGCCAGCATCGATGTACTCCTTCGCCTCCTTGCCCAGCGGAGTTCCTTCACCGATATTCGCGCGGAACAGATCGCCCGTGGAGATATGCGGAATGTTCAGCTTCTCCGAGAGAATCGCTGCCTGGGTGCCTTTGCCGGCACCGGGAGGGCCGAGGAGAACGAGACGCATTATTTCAACAGTCCTTCGTAGTTGGATTGCAGTAGCTGAGATTCAATTTGCTTCACCGTGGTAAGCGCCACGGAGACCATAATCAGGATAGCCGTGCCGCCGAACGCGGACATCGTTCCGCCCCCGCCGCCGCTGCCGCCGATGCCGAGGTCCAGGGCGATATTCGGCAGAATCGCAATCAGGCCGAGGTAGATCGCACCGACGAACAGCAGGCGGTTCATCACGAAGGAGAGGTACTCCGCCGTCGGGCGGCCCGGGCGGATACCCGGGATGAAGCCACCGTACTTCTTCATGTTCTCTGCCTGCTCGTACGGATCGTACTGGATGGAGACGTAGAAGTAGGCGAAGAAGATGATCAGAACGAAGTACGTCAGGATGTACTGCCAGGACGCCGGGTTCTGCAGCCACGCCATGACGGTGGACATCCACCAGTTATCCGGCGGGGTCGGCTTGTTGGAGTTGATGATCTGGGTGATCAGCACAGGCACGTACATCAGGGAGGACGCGAAGATCACCGGGATAACGCCGGCCTGGTTGACCTTCAGCGGCAGGTAGGTGGAGGTGCCACCGTACTGACGACGGCCCACCATGCGCTTTGCGTACTGCACCGGGATGCGGCGCTGGCCTTGCTCGATGAAGACGATGCCCACGACCAACAGGATCACAGCGGCGATCACGACGCCGAAAACGACCGGGCCGGACTGACGGAAAATATTCGCGCCGTCGGTCGGCAGACGCGTCGCAATACCCGCGAAGATCAGCAGGGACATACCGTTGCCGACGCCCTTTTCGGTGATGATCTCACCGAGCCACATGATGAGCACAGCACCAGACGTCATGACGATGACCATCATCGCCAGCGTCCACAGGTTGCGGTCCTCCACTAGGACGGGCACGCCCTGGCCCAGGAGCTGCTCGCGGTCAGCCAGGGCCACGATGCCCGAGGACTGCAGCAGAGCCAGCGCCACGGTGAGATAACGCGTGTACTGCGTCATCTTCGCCTGGCCGGACTGGCCCTCCTTCTTCAGCTCCTCGAAGCGCGGGATCACCACGGTGAGCAGCTGCACGATGATCGACGCCGTGATGTACGGCATGATGCCGATAGCGAAGATCGATAGCTGCAGCAGTGCGCCACCGGAGAAGAGGCTAATCACCGAGAAGATGTTGCTTTCATCTCCCTGGGTGAGCGCGTTGAGACGCTCCGCGATGATTCCGTAGTCAACTCCCGGGGTCGGGATCTGTGCACCGATGCGGTAGAGAACGATCAGCGCAATGGTGATGAGAATCTTCTTGCGCAGATCGGCATCCTTGAACGCCTGAACAATGGCTGACACGTGGCCTCCTGGCTCCAACCGCCCTGCAGCCGGGGCCGCAGATGGTCTCTGTGGCTGCGCGGTAGGTAGCGGACAGTAGATAACGTACGTTGATGCCTGGTCCGGCTACCCGACGTCCCGCCTAGGCGGACCCGCCGGATAAACGGTAGACATATTTTGACTCGTCCACCCTACCAGGTGGGTATGCGAAACCACGATTCCCCCGGCAAGCTTCCGTTTATGAGGGTCCGGAAAAGAGAAAACTCCCCGCCCGAGCAGTGCGTGAGCTGAACTGCTCCCCATTAGTTGGACTGAGAAATCAGTTACCGACCAGTGGGGAGTAGTTTTCATTGAGAGCACGAAGTTCGCTAAGTGAGCGGCAGCGCGAGCAGTTGGTGGAGTGTTTCGAGCAAGG
>NZ_JAGKSD010000009.1 GCF_017942225.1 Corynebacterium sp. Marseille-P3884
GAGCAGCCCGACGCCACAGCACAGCAGCACGACGAGGTATCCGCGCCACGGCATGTCTCGCAGCGCAAGGCCCGCGAGCCCGAATGCGGCGACGGCGAGCGTGAGCAGCACGAACACGGGTTCCGCGACGAGCAGGTGCCCGGCGGTGCGCTCGGTGTCCACGAACGGCGCCCACGATGTCGTGCCGCGCAGCACCTCCGCGAGATTCGTCCAGCGCGTGGTCACGTACGCGGATTCGATGAAGTCGGTGAACGGCGGCGAGTACCGGCCAAGCACGAGCAGCGGGCCGATCCACCACGCGGACACGAGCGCGACGCCGAGCAGCCAGCCGGCGAGGGGTTTCCACGCCGCGCGGTAGAGCAGCAGCAGAAACGCAGGCAGGCACGCCATCATCGTCGCAGTCGCGTTCACCGCGCCCATCAGCGCGACAGGAATCACGGCCGCCGCGACATCGCTCCGACGCAGCCGCGGCGCGAGCAGCGGAGCGATCGTCCACGGCACCAGGGCCACGGGCCAGGCTTCAGAAGAGATCGCGGTCAGCGTCGTCAGCACGCGCGGGCTCAGCGCGTACAGAAAAGCAGCAACGCTTATCGACGCCCCCTTTAACCCCATCCTCCTTCCCAGCACCACCGTCCCGGAGAAGGCGATCCCCATGACGATCGCCCACCAGATGCGCTGCGCGACCCAGTCCGGCAGCGGTTCCGTCAGCCAGAAGAATGCGCCGTGGGGAAAGAGGTAGCCGTAGGCCTGGTTCTGGATCTGCCCGAGGGTGAAGCGGTCGGTGTAGGCGTGCGTCGCCGCGGCCAGGAACGCGCCGGGGTCGGCGGTGAGGTCGAATTTGGTGTCCGCGGCTGTGCGCCCTGGTGCCTGCAAAAACGCCAGAAGCGTCAGTGCGACCCAGCCGAGCAGATGTTGCCGAAAAGGGGTGCGCAGCGCGGGCATTTACTGCCGGGAGCCGTACTCCGGTCCGCCGAGCACAGCCTCATCGGCGGGCACGGCATTGCCCGACGGGACCTGGTTCTGCCCGGAGAACGACGCGATGCCCACCACGCCCACGACACCGAGCACGATGCCGGTCACCGAGCTGGCCAGCACGGGGCCGAGGGTGCGGCGGGACCAGGACTGGCCGGAGCGGCGGGAGCGGATTACGGAGGTCATGGGAATTGAGGGTACCAGGGGGATAGGATCTGGAAGGAGACGTCGATAAGCAAAAAGAAGGGGGGTGCCCGCGATGCGTGCTGTCGCTGTGGCCGTCGGCGCGCTGACGTGCGTGTTGTGCGTCGCGTGCGCGGGACCCCGCGAGGCGGCGGAACCGGTCACCGTCGAAGTGACCGAGACGCGCACCGTCACCGAGACCCCGCCGCCCGCTTTGCCCGATGACCTGCGCGAACGCGTCGCATCGCTGATGGTCGTCGGCGTGACAAACTACGACGAAGCACGCGCCGCGCTCGAGCAAGGCGCAGGCGGACTGTTCCTGCCGAGCTGGTCCGACCCGGGGCTGCTCACCGAAAAAGGCCGCAATATCAACGCTTTGCGGGAGGAATTCGACCGACCGTTTTCCGTCGGAATCGACTTCGAAGGCGGCCGCGTGCAACGGCACTCCGATGTCCTCGGCTCGTTCCCGACGCCGCGCGAGCTCGCGCAAGAACCGCCCGAAGTGATCCGCGGCAAAGGCTACGACGTCGGCCGTACCCTCGCGGAATACGGCATCAACGTCGACTACGCTCCGCTTCTCGATGTCGACGCGGCCGGCCTCGACGTCGTCGGCGACCGCGCCTTCGGCTCATCGCCCGAACGCGTCGCGGAAGTCGCCGTGCTGTTCGCACAAGGGCTTGTCGACGCTGGCGTCACCCCCACCTTCAAGCATTTCCCCGGCCACGGGCGCGCCAGCGGCGACACCCACCAGACGCTGGCCCACACTCCGCCGATCCAGGACCTGAACTCCTTTGATCTCGCGCCGTACGCCGCCGTTCTGCCGAAATTCCCGCACGCCTCCGTCATGGTCGGGCACATGGTCGTGCCCGGCGTCGGCGATGGGCGCTCGCCGTCCTCGCTCAACCCCAACGCGTACGCCATGCTGCGCGAAGGGAACTACCCCGGTGGCCAGCCCTTCGACGGTGTCGTCGTCACCGACGATCTCTCCGGCATGCGCGCCATCACTGACCTCATGCCCACTCCTGAGGCCGTCCGCCACGCCATCGCCGCTGGCGCCGACCAAGCTCTGTGGTCCTCCGGCGCCGGGCTGCGCGAGGCCATCGACGGCACCGTCGCCGCCGTCGAAGCAGGGGAGATCCCGCCCGCGCGCATCGACGACGCCGCGCGCAGAGTCCAGCAGCAGCTTATCGACGGTCCCCGCTAGCCCGCATTCCTCCCTTTTCCCAGTTGTCCATTACTCTTAATGCCCGTGAGTAGTGTGCAAGCCCAACGTGGGACAGGTAGCGGCCGCGGCGTGAAAGTCGCCGCCGGGTTCTTCGTCGGACTCGTCGTCCTCCTGCTGGGGCTCTACCTGGCAGATCTCGCGTTCAACCGGGGAAATGTTCCCCGCGGCACCGCCGTCGGTGGGGTGGAAGTCGGGGGGATGGCACCTGCGGCGGCCGTCGATAAGCTGAGCTTAGAGCTTGGCGATGTCAACGACGACCCCGTCACCGTCACCGCCGGCGACGAGAAAACCGAATTCGTCCCCGCCAGCGCCGGCCTCGGACCCGACTGGCAAGCCACCATCGACGCCGCCGGCACCGAATCCCCCAACCCCATCTCGCGCCTGATGGGCCTGTTCCGCACCAGAGAAGTCGACATCGTCTCCACCGCCGACGAAGCAGCCTTGGCGCCCACCGTCGAGCGCGTCGCCACAGACCTCACCGTCGAACCCACCGACGGTGAGGTGGCCATCAAAGACGGCAAGACCGACGTCAAGGACCCTAAGCCCGGTCAAGACGTCCCCGCTGACGAGCTCAAACGCGCCATGACCTCCAACTGGCTCAACCCCGACGGCGTCTCGGTCGACCCCACCGTCACCGAGCCCGCGATCAACGAGAAACTCGTCAAAGACGCCATCGACGGCCCCGCCGCCCGCGCCCTCGGCGGACCGCTGACCTTGAAAGGCCGCGACGACACCGATGCCGTCATCGACTCTGAGCACATCGGCGACATCGTGACCTTCCGCAACGACCCTGAGCAGCACCGCATCGTCCCTGAAGTCAACGCCGAAGCCGCCCAGGGCATCTTCGCCGAGCAGCTCAAGGACACCGTCAAGGAAGGCAAGAACGCCACGATCTCCGCATCCGGTGAAGTGACTCCGTCCGTCGACGGCATCGAGATTCGCTGGGACGACACCATGAAAAACTTCGGCGAGCGTGTGCTTGGCGACGAATCCCGCACCTGGGACGCCACCTACCGCGACACCCCCGCCACGTTCACCACCGAACAGGCCAACAAGGCCACCTTCGACGACGTCGTCGGCGAATTCACCACCGCCGGGTACAGCTCCGCGTCCGGCACCAATATTTCGATCGTCGCCGACACCGTCAACGGCGCTGTCGTCAGCCCCGGCGAGACCTTCTCCCTCAACGGCTACACCGGCCCCCGCGGCACTGCCCAGGGGTACGTGTCCTCCGGCATCATCATTGACGGGCGTGCCGGCAACGCCGTCGGCGGCGGCATCTCGCAGTTCGCCACCACCTTGTACAACGCCTCCTACTTCGCAGGCATGACTGACGTCGACCACACGCCGCACTCCTACTACATCTCCCGCTACCCGGCCGGCCGCGAAGCTACCGTCTACGAAGGCGCCATCGACCTCGCCTTCAAAAACGACACCCCGCACCCAGTGAAGATCGAGACCGTCTTCGGCGGCGGCGAGATCACCGTCCGCCTCAAGGGCGTCAAGGACCGCGAAGTCGAATCCGTCAACGGCGGACGCTGGGCGTATACATCCCCGAGCCCCAAGACCGTTTCCGGCGGCGAGTGCATCCCGTCCGGCGGTGCCCAGGGCTTCACCACCTCCGACACCCGCATCATCCGCGACCTGTCCGGCAACGAACTCTCCCGCGAAACTCAGACCACGGTGTACAACCCGCAGCCGATCGTGCAGTGTGGCTAAGCAGAGGTTTTCGCCGCGCGCTCCAGTCCCCACTTGGTGAGCTCGATGATCTCCGCGTCGCGCATCATCAACTGGTGCAGCGGCGCGCCGGGAATCTCCCTGTTGACCACGTCAGCGCCGTCGACAGCGGTGAGCGTCGACGCGGTATTCGGCGTGACCAACGTGTCGCGCCTGGAATACAGCGCCGTATAGACCACCGACGGGTCCGTATCCGGCAGAGGATCAGCGTTCTCGCGCATCCACTGAGATCCCGCCAGTTGCTGAGGCACGCTCGGGCTGAGAAGCAGCTTCGTCAGACCCGGATGCCGGTCAAACCGCCGGAGCACGCGCGGGGCCGCGCCTTCTAGATCCGTGCCGTGGAAATTCGCGCCCATCGCCACCACACGTCGCACTTTGTCCGCACCGCCCTGGGCGATGTATAGCTTCGTCAGCAGCCCGCCCTGCGAATGCGCGACAATATCGACCTGGTCCGCCCCCGTTACCGCGAGCACCTTATCGACGTCCGCCCGCAGCTGATCCAGCGAATCCTCCAACCTTCCCGTCCCGTACAGCCCAGGCAGGAACATCTTCCCGTAGTTGAAACCCCACACCCAGTAGCCGTTCTCTCGCAGGTGCCGCGCGCTGCGACGGAACCCGCTTGCCCGGCTGTGGATCCCGTGCACGTATAGCACCGGGGTTGGATGTGTCGGCGTGAAATCGGGGTCGTTGAGAACAGGCCTGAACAGGTTCACACCGCTTACGCTAACAGTGCTTCGGCGTGTGGTCGCCCCGATCGCGCTCAAGACCCCACGCGACCAGCGCAGTGATCTTCGGGTTCTGAGGCATGAAAATGTGGTTGACCGTCCCGCCGCACACGGCCTGAACCTCGATATTTGCAACGTCAGCCCCGTTTACCGACTCGAGCATGGAGCTTGTATACGGGGTGACCACACCGTCGCTCGAGGAATAGAGCGATGTGTACACCACGCGGGGATCGGTGTCCGGGAACGTGTTCAGAGTGCGGATATGCTCCGAGTCCCAATGCTGCTGGGACGGAGACTGGATCGCGGAACTGCTCGATTCCCGTGCGTTTCCGCCCTCCATCAGACCACTGCCCCTCGTCCCGTGGAAGGATCCGCCCGCCCCGACAACGCGCCTGACATTGTCAGCGCCACCAAGCTGTGCGATGTACTTCTTGGCCAGCATCGCTCCTTGCGAGTGCCCGACGATGTCGACTTTCTCCGCCCCCGTTAGCGACTTCACCTTCTCCACGTTGGCGGCGAGCTCCCGTGCATTTGAGTCCACGTCCGCCAAACCGTAAAACCCAGGGAACATTGCTTGCTTTGCAGGTGGCAGCTTGCCGAAGTCCCACGCGAAAACGCAATACCCGCGTTTTTGGAGAACCTTCGCCGTCGGGAGCCACATGGCTGAATTCCCTGCGGTTCCGTGAACAAACAGCACCGGCGTGGAATGCTCCGGTGCAGGGGTGCAGGAAGGATCGTTGAACACCGTGGCTGCCTGAGGACTCAACCCACCCGGGGCGAGCCCTGACGAGCCCAGCGGACCTGTGCCTGAAGAACCACTGCTCGAGCCGGCTGCTTCGCTACTCAAAGCGCTGGATAACTGGCTGCCACTGGACTGAGCTGAAGAAGGGGCAGGCGCGGCCAAAAGGCAAGCACCTGCGGTGAGTACCGCCGCGGCACGACGGGAAAACTGTTTCATGTCCAAAACAGTATCAAGGGGAAGATTCGTCGGGCGAAAAATGGAGCCGGCGACGATGTCTGAAGTCATGACATAGTTGACACGGTGTGCCTGGGACATCATTCCTGATGGTTGACAGGTCAGTCGCGACATGGTTGACAATTAGGCTGACGAAACATTCTGGGGTGATGGTTGACACCTCAGTCGCGACATCGTTGACACCTTCCGCTACCCCCGCGCGTCTGGTGCCGATGCGGGGATCAGTCGGGACATCGTTGACAAATGAACAGCCCGAACCGCAACCTCGCCATCGTCAAAGCCGTACGCCGGCAGGCTCTACAGCCTAGGAATCGGACGCGCCTACAGCGGTGAAGAAGTCCTGATGATCATCACCGACAACCACATCACAACATCACTAAAAGAAACCGGCGAACCCATCGCCGAGCACTACATCGACACATCCCGCAATTACCAAAAAGCCTACTGGCGAAAAGGCCAACCCCCACTGACCTAAAAACCAAAACCGGCGCCTTGGAAAAATAAAAACCAAGACACCGGTTTGTCCACCATGTCGCGACTGATCTGTCAACGATGTCCCGACTGATGACAAATGGAGCCGGCGACGAGAATCGAACTCGCACTCTCAGCTTGGGAAGCTGATGTTCTACCACTAAACTACGCCGGCTTCGCTGCTCGGAAGCAGCGCAGATCATCGTAGCACCGCCCGTATCCGAGACTGAAAAACCCTGCCAGCCCGCGGCAGAAGGCGGCACCGTAAGATGAAGCCGTGCTTCTTTCTGACCGTGACATTCGTTCCGCCATCGACTCCGGCCGTCTGAGCATCGATCCGTTCAGCCCGGACCTGGTTCAGCCGTCCAGTGTGGACGTGCGCATCGACCGCTTCTTCCGCGTGTTCAACAACTCCAAGTACACGCACATCGACCCGAAGAAGGAGATGCCGGAGCTGACCACCGAGGTGGAAGTTCCGGAAGGGGAGCCGTTTGTGCTTCACCCCGGTGAATTCGTCCTCGCTGCCACCCTCGAGAATTTCGCGCTGCCCGCCGACCTCGCTGGACGCCTGGAAGGTAAGAGTTCGCTGGGCCGCCTCGGCCTGGTCACGCACTCCACCGCAGGGTTTATCGACCCGGGCTTTACTGGCCACATCACCCTCGAGCTGTCCAACGTGGCCAACCTGCCGATCACCCTTTGGCCGGAGATGAAGGTGGGGCAGCTTGCGCTGTTCCAGATGTCGTCGCCCGCCGAGAATCCCTATGGTTCATCTGCTGTCGGTTCCAAGTATCAAGGGCAGCGTGGTCCGACCCCGTCGAAGGCGTATCTGAACTTCCGGTAGTAGCCCGCGGGGGTGATTCACCCCGTTTTCGGCATGGGCAGGCTCGAGTGATTAAGCTCGTTTTCAACAGGTTTTCATTAACGGAAAACGTTTTCACTTAGGAGACAGGAGTTCCCCATGACCACCCCCAACGACGCTGCTAACCAGGGCTGCTGCGGCGGCCACGACGACAAGAACGAACTCGGCCTCAAAGACGTGCACGCCACCGACGCGCAGTGTGGTTGCGAGTCGGGCCACTGCGAGTGCGGCCACCACATGACCTGCGACTGCGAAGCAAGCGAGTGCGACTGCGACTGCAAGAAGGGCCAGGGCCACGCGCACTGCACTGAGCACGGTCATGAGCACCACCACGAAAAGGGCGAGTGCGAGTGCGAGCCGCACGAGGTCAAGGAGCCGGCGGGCTGCGGTTGCGGCCACGCTCACTAGATTCCCGGAGCTAAAGCGGGCGCGCGGTTTGCGTGCCCGCTTTGTTCATTCCCAATTCGGCTGACCTTAACCGCGATATGGGTCAAGGTGGGCGCGAACCTTGCATAATGTCCCGTATGCGCATGACTGTGATTGGCACCGGGTACCTTGGAGCAACGCACGCCGCCTGCATGGCGGAACTGGGGCACGAGGTGCTCGGCATTGACGTTGACCAGGCGAAAATCGACGCGTTGAAGAACGGCGACGTTCCGTTCTACGAGCCGGGGCTGCCAGAAGTGCTCAAACGCAATATCGAGTCCGGTCGCTTGGGCTTCACCACTGACTACGAGGAAGCCGCGGCGTTCGCGAACGTGCACTTCATTGGCGTGGGCACTCCGCAGCAGCGCGGTTCGTATGCGGCGGACACCACCTATGTCGAGGCTGCGATCGACTCGCTGGTCCCGCACCTCGAGGGTGAGCACGTGATCCTCGGTAAGTCGACGGTCCCGGTCGGCACGGCACGCGCGCTGCAGGAGCGCGCCGACGCTGTAGCCGAGCAGGCCGGCAAGGGCGCGAGCGTCGAGGTGGCGTGGAACCCGGAGTTCCTGCGCGAAGGCTACGCGGTCAAGGACACGATTGAGCCGGACCGCATCGTGCTCGGCACGCGCGGGGAGAATTCGCGGGCCGAGGAGGTCGCCCGCGAGATCTACGCGACGCCGCTCGCCAAGGACACCCCGTTCATCGTCACTGACCTGCAGACTGCGGAGCTGGTCAAGGTCTCCGCCAACGCGTTTTTGGCCACGAAGATCTCGTTCATCAACGCGGTCTCCGAGGTGTGCGAGATCGTCGGAGCCGACGTCACCCAGCTTGCCGACGCCATCGGCCACGACGACCGCATCGGCCGCAAATTCCTCGGCGCAGGTCTCGGCTTCGGCGGCGGCTGCCTGCCGAAGGATATCCGCGCGTTCATGGCGCGCGCCGGCGAGGTCGGCGCGGACCAAGCTCTGACCTTCCTGCGCGAGGTCGACGCGATCAACATGCGCCGCCGCCAGCGCGTGATCGACCTGTCGCGTGAGATCCTCGGCTCGCTCATCGGCCGCCGCATCACGGTGCTGGGCGCGGCGTTCAAGCCGAATTCTGACGATGTGCGTGATTCGCCGGCGCTCGCGGTGGCCGGCCAGCTCAACCTGGCTGGTGCTGCGGTGCGTGTCTACGACCCGCAGGGCATGGACAATGCCCGCAAGGTCTTCCCGACGCTGGACTACGCGGCCTCCCTCGACGATGCGCTCACCGATGCCGAGCTTGTGATTCTCGCTACCGAGTGGGACGAATTCAAGCAGCTCGACCCCGACCACGCCGGACAGCTCGTCGCAGAGAAGAAGCTTATCGACGCCCGCAATGTCCTCCCCGTCGCCTCCTGGCAGGAGGCCGGATGGGAGATGTGGGCGCTGGGGCGTTCACTCTAGCGCTGGCCGGGGGGTGGGTCATGCTACTTTCTTGCTCCTTAAAGGCTCAACGACACCCAAAGGATACACAAGGCGCCTTCCTTCGACGGCCGGATTCCCGATTCTGGCCGATGCCTCATGTTGACGAATTCCCACCACACCCCAACCCTTCGGCACTAACTTGGCCAAGTCAGGGTTGGGCAAGACGCCTGCCACAAACTACTGAAAACCATTGCCGTTTAAACCCTCCTCTGGTTTACTCGGGGCCATGCAGACAGTAGATACCCTCATCATCGGCGGTGGCGCGGCCGGCCTGCAGGCAGCCCTAGTCATGGTCCGCGCCCGCCGAAGCGTGCTCATTGTTGATTCCGCCACTCCCCGCAACCGTTTCGCCCATGAAATTCATGGAGTCATTGCCCTCGAGGGCACGCCACCCCTTGAGTTTCAAGAGCGCGGCAAGGAGCAGCTGCGCAGCTATGGCGCGCAGATCGTGAACGCCACCGTGGATTCCGTCACCGATAATGACCGCACGCTCACCGCCACGTTGAGCAACGGTGAGACCATCGCTGCCCGCTCTATCATCGTCGCCAGCGGCGTGGACGACGAGCACCCAGCTATCCCGGGCCTGCAAGAAAACTGGGGAGATACGGTCCTCCACTGCCCCTACTGCCACGGATACGAGGTGGCGGACAAGAAGCTCGGCGTGCTCTGCATCGGCGAGTTCTCCTTCCACCATGCCGCGGTTCTGCGCCAGTGGTCGAAGGACATCACCTTCTTCACCAATGGAATGGAATTCACCGACGAGCAGCGCGCGGACCTGACTCGGCGGGGCATTGCGCTTATCGACGGCCCCGTCACCGCCTTCCAAGACGGAAAAGTCCTGCTGGAAAGCGACGAGCATGCCGTCGATGCACTGTTTTACATGCCCATTCCCCGCCCCCACGATGAGTTCCTCGCTGACCTCAATCTCAAGCGCCATAGCCCGCCACCGGCGATGGGCGGCAGCCTGATCGAGGCTGATCTCACCGGTGCCACCAGCCACCCGCGCATTTGGGCCGTAGGCAACGTGGTCAATCCAGGTGCACAGGTGGCGATGGCCATGGGCCAGGCCAACGCTGCTGCTATCACGGTCAACGGCTTCCTCGTCGAGGATGATTGGATTTAAGTACGGTGGTGTGGAATGAAAGCCATCATTCAGACCAATCCGGAAGACCCACACTTGCTGGAGCTGGGGGGGCGGTGCCGTCGATAAGCGAGTGCACCATGCGCTGCGCTTGATCAGTGCTGGTGGTAATCGGACAGGAAGTTGCCCAAGCGCTCGAGCGCATTTTCCAGCTGCGACGCCCACGGCAGGGTGACCACGCGGAAGTGGTCCGGTGTCGGGTAGTTGAAACCGGAGCCGCCGACCATGAGGATCTTCTCGCTCTTGAGTAGGTCGAGCATGAATTGCTCGTCGTCGTGGATCTGGTACATGTCCATGTCCAGCTTCGGGAACGCGTACATCGCGCCCTTCGGCTCGACGACGGAGACACCGGGGATCTCGCGGAGCTTCTTCACAGCGATATCGCGCTGCTTCTTCAAGCGGCCGCCTTCGCCGGTCAGGCCGTAAATGGACTGGCGTCCGCCGAGAGCGACCTGGATGGCGTGCTGGCCCGGCACATTCGAGCACAGACGCGTGCCGGCAAGCAGGTCGAGCCCCTCGATGAAGCCGGTGGCGCGGCGGCGCGGACCAGTAATCACCAGCCAGCCGGCGCGGTAACCGCACACGCGGTAGGCCTTGGAAAGACCATTGAACGTCAGAGTGACTAGGTCGGGGGCGATGGCGGCCATGGAGTGGTGCACGGCGCCGTCGTAAAGCACGCGATCGTAGATCTCGTCGGAGAGCACCATGAGCTCGTGCTCGCGCGCGACGTCGGCGATATCCTCCAGGACCTTCTTCGAATAGACCGCGCCCGTCGGGTTATTCGGGTTGATCACCACGATCGCCTTCGTGCGGTCCGTGACCTTCGAGCGGATGTCCTCGATCGACGGGTTCCAACCATCCTCTTCGTCGCAAAGATAATGGACAGCCTTACCGCCCGCGAGCGTCGTCGCAGCAGTCCAGAGGGGATAGTCGGGGGAGGGGATGAGGACCTCGTCGCCGTCGTTAAGCAGAGCTTGTGTCGTCATCGTGATGAGCTCGGACACGCCGTTGCCCAAATACACGTCGTCGATGTCGAAGTCCGGGAAGCCGTCGATCTCCTCGTAACGCGTGACGATGGCACGCCGCGCCGGAATGATGCCCTTCGACGTCGTGTACCCCTGCGATGTCGGCAACGCCGCGATCATGTCCCGCATGATCACATCCGGTGCCTCGAAACCGAAGACCGCCGGGTTACCAGTATTGAGCTTCAAAATGGTGTGGCCGTCGCGCTCCATCTCCTCCGCCGCCGTCGCGACAGGGCCGCGGAGATCGTACGACACACCCTTGATCTTCTCCGCCTGATCGAAGTGGCGGTGTGCCTTGAGCGGCGCACGCTGCTGCTTTTCTTGCTTGCCGGACTTCTTCTCTTTGCTCATACGGCAATTGTCCCAAAAATCCGGCGCCTATTTAGTGAAACGGTTTAACGCGCGCTGCGCCAAATTCATCGCATCGCCCGTCAGCTGGTCGCGCTGCAAAGTGCGCTCCACCTTCCGACGCTCCAACTCCAATCGGTTCGCCTGCTGCAACTCCCGGAACCTTTGGCGGTCAAGCTGCCGCGGACTCGGTGCGTACCAGCTGTCCGGCCCAGCCTTCATGATGTAGAGAAGCGTGAATAGCGTCGGGATGATCAACAACAGCAACGCCCATGCCCCCGCCCCCGTCGCGGTCGAAAGCCCCACCGTTCCCGCGAAAGAAGCCAACGACCCCAAGAGGAAAATGCCCAGGCGAGTGTTCTTCCCGTTCGCGCGGGCGCGTTCAATCTCGCTACGCGTGAACGTCTGCTCGGCGACCTCCTGGCGTTGATGCTCCGGCAGATCACTGAACAGCGGCACCAAATCCTGCCGCGTCGTCGCCTGCTCTACCTTTTCGCAGCGACGGTTGAACTCGTCGCTGTCCAACCGGCCCTCGCCGAGCGCATAACTCAGCCGTGCCACGGCGTCCGAGCGATCCAAATCCGACAAACGGACAAGATCACTGCTGCGCTTCTGCGGATTATGCGGGGGCTGATACGTCACGATTTCAATACTAATCCGTCCAATGCGCCGATTCGCCTAGACAATCATTTGGCCTCAAATATTATATAGCCCATGACCAATCCCAATGATCCCAACAGCTATCCACAGTACGGCAGTAACCCCTCCGGCCAACCCGGTGGCTACGGTGCCGGCCAAAACGCCGGACAGGCGTACGGCCAGCACTACGGCCAGGGGCAGGGGCCAGGCAATGCGTACCAGGGGCCAGGTAATGCGTACCAGGGGCCAGGCAACCCGTATCCGCCGACTTCCGGCTACGTGAACCCGGAATCCCAGTCCGAGTCCGGTCGCCCGCTTCACATTCCGCCAGCAGAGCTGCCTCCCGCTGAGGCAGTCGCCTTCGGCTTCAAGCGCTTCTTCACCAGCCAGTGGCACGTCTACTTGGGCTTGCAGTTCCTCCCGATGATCATCGCTATCGTCGGCGCTCTCGTCCTCATTCTTCCGCAGATCGTGGCAGGCGCGGATCCCGATACCGGAGACCTCAGTAAAAGCGCGTTGATATCCATGGTCATCTTTTGCATCCTGCTTTACGCTTTCTCGTTCGCGGTTGGCGTCGTCTTGTACAAGACCGCGTTGCAGGACACCCGAGGTGTCAAGCCGACGTGGAGCAACATATTCAAGAATGTGCCGTGGGGACAGGGTCTTGCAGCTTATGCCCTAGTGATGGTCGTTCTAATCGCTTACATCTTCGTTGCAGGTCTCTTGGCAAATCAAGTTCCGGTACTCGGGGGCATCCTTTCCTTCGTTTTCTTGCTCGGGATGATCTTCCTCATGCCGATCCTGGTGATGGTCCCGCTCTATGCGATCGACGGAAAGACTTCCGCAATCGGTGCGTTCGGGGCCGCGTGGCATGACGTGAAAGCTCAATACTGGCGCGTTTTCGGTGCCTTGTTCCTTCTGGGAATCGCATGTATGGCTCTCGTTTTCTTCACGCTTGGCGTCGGGGGAATCGTAGCCATGCCAGTCGAGGTCCTGGGCATCGTGTTTATTTACCGCTGGATCAGTGAATACGGGAAGGCAGGCCAGGCGACGGGGCCGGCAGGCAATCCCGCCGGCCAGCCGTACCAGCACCCGGAGCAGCCGGGTGGCTACATGAGCATGTACTAAAACGCCGCGCCAAAGACCGGGTCCCGTTGTGGGGCCCGGTCTTTGTTTTGGGCGTGCGGAAGTGGCCGTGGACATGCCTGATTCACGCGATGAGCGTGGTCAGACTGTGTCTGCGGCCTTTTCGCTATTTCCCGAACAGCAGGTGCATCGCACCGTATTGGTGTGTCCTGTTCGGTACTGGTGTTCCGCGCGGTGAAACCCATGTCGGTGTCCCATCGCGCACCTGTATTCGGCCTCTGTTGTGTCTGTCGGGGTCATCGTCGTTGGTGCGGTTGTGATACCTGCACAACACCGACAGGTTGTTCATGTTCGTCTGTCCACCTCGGGCCCACGGTTCGATGTGGTGGACCTCGCAGTTATCAGCAGCATGCCGACAATCCGGTACAGGACACGTGGTCAGTGTTGCCCGGGCAAGATCACGCTGCTTCTTATTCGCGAACCGCTTCGTGTTGTACAGGTTCACCGGACCTGCCTGCGGGTGGAACAGCGCCACCTCAAGGTCCTTGGAGTGATGGTGGGCCAGATACTCCGCACCGGTCATCGTGGTGCCATCCGACAACCCAAGGATGGTGTCATCGCCCTGGCCGCCGAGGATCGAGATGTAATCCGCCAGCGGGATTTGCACCAGCGGGCGTGGAACAGCGTCAGCGACAGCACCATCGTTGTGCAGCAGGTCGTGGAATGCCTCGTACATCTGCGGGCCCTCAGGACGGTTAGCGTCGAGTTTTTGGCGCAGCGCGTACTCAAGGGCAGCGATATCACTCGCATCACCAGTAGCACTGAAGGTGCGCTTGCCTTTCCGCTCCTTACCGAACCGCACCGCCGACTCAGGAGCAGGTGTATCCGGCTCAGGGACGATGTCTTTCGCGCGGCGTTTCAACGTCTCGTAGTTCCCACGCACAGACAGCAACGCCAGGCGGATCTTCCACTTCTCCTTCTCCGTACCCAACGAACGCACTTGCTGTTCGATGAACAGGATCTGGTCGAGTGACTTCCCCGTCTCACGGGCGATGCGTACTGCGTGGGCTTGCTTGCGGGTGGAGCGGGTTGTGCCGAAGTAGGTCTCGTGGGCTTTTTCCCATTCGATATAGGTGGTGGGTTTGACGCCGGCAGCCTGAGCAGCCTGGCGGTCGAAACCGGCCAGGATGTCCATGGGACTGCTGAGTGTTGTTAGAAACGCGTCAAAATCGTTCACAGCACAAACGTTAAACCGCGCGCAACCCATCGTCTACGAAACGATGTCTACTTCAGTAGACATCGCCCAAACAGGCAGGTCACGGGGCGTGAAAAAGGGGTAAAAACTGGGAGGGCGGCGTCGATAAGCGTGTTTGTTCTCAATTGCGCTTTGGAGTTGAAAGGCGGTGGAATCTGGCTAACAATTGAGGCGCTGTTTCCTCACTAAATGAAAGGATCTCTCATGTACTGGTGGTTTGACAACATCTTCGATTACGTCGCTTACCGTGGTTCCTCCATCGCGTTCAGCCGCGTGGATCAGTTCCTGTACAACTACGTCAACATGCTGTTCCGTCGCTAAGAACAGCTGAGACGAAAAAGCTCCCCGCCCGCGAAATGTGAACTGCTCCCCATTAGTTGGACTGAGAAATCAGTTACCCGGCTAAGGGGGAGCAGTTTTCATTGAGAGCACGAAGTTCGCTGAGCGAATATCAGTACACCGTCGAGGAGTTCAACCAAGCAATCGACGAGTACATCCAGTGGTACAACACCGAACGCATCCAACAACGACTAAAGGGTCTGACTCCGATGCAAAATCGGAATCAGACCCGTGAAGCCCTCACCGCCTAGAATTAAACCAGTCCAAACCTCGGGGGCTAGTTCAGTTTTTGCGGGTGTAGCGGGTCTACTTCCGTAGACAACGCCCAAACACGCAGGCCACACGGGGCGCAAAACGGCGAAAAATAGCCGAAAAGGGGTGAACGGCGCCGGCAGAAACGGGTCATTCTGCGCTGAACTGCGATAGATTCAGCTCGAAATAGGTGCCGCGGCGGGCAAGGAGTTCCTCGTGGGTTCCTTGCTCGGCGATTGTGCCGTGCTGCATGACGATGATGAGGTCGGCGTCGCGGATCGTCGATAAGCGGTGCGCGATGACGAAGCTGGTGCGGTTGGTGCGCAGCGCGTTCATGGCGTCTTGGACGAGGACTTCGGTGCGGGTGTCCACGGAGCTGGTGGCTTCGTCGAGGATGAGCAGGCCGGGCTGCGACAGGAACGCGCGGGCGATGGTGATGAGCTGGCGTTCGCCGGCGGAAATGGAGCCGCTGTCTTGGTCGATTTCGGTGTCGTACCCGTCGGGGAGGGTGCGCACGAAGCGGTCGACGTAGGTGGCTTGCGCGGCGGCGATGACCTCGTCGTCGGTGGCGTCGAGGCGCCCGTAGCGGATGTTCTCCATGATGGTGCCTTTGAACAGAACGGCATCCTGGAGCACCATGCCGATGCGGGAGCGCAGCTCGGCGCGGGTGAGGTCGCGGATGTCGGTGCCGTCGAGGCGGATGGCGCCGGCGTCGACGTCGTAGAACCGCATGATGAGGTTGACCAGTGTGGTCTTGCCGGCACCGGTCGGTCCGACGATGGCGGCGGTCTGTCCGGGCTCGACGCGCAGGCTGAGGTCCTCGATGAGCGGGGAGTCGGGGGCATACGAGAAGTCGACGTGGTCGAATTCGACGAGGCCGCGCGTTTTCTCGCTTATCGACGACGCCCCAGCCCCCTTATCCTCTTCCTCCTCCTCGGCATCGAGTAGTTCGAAGACGCGCTCGGCGGAGGCGACGCCGGACTGGAGCATCTGCATCATCCCTGCGATCTCGCCGAGCGGCTGGTTCATTTGGCGGGAGTACTGGATGAAGGCGGTGGCGTCGCCGAGGGTGAGCTGGCCGGAGGCGACTTTGAGGCCGCCGAGAACCGCGACGGCCACGTACGACAGGGACCCGATGAACTGCATGATCGGGTGCATCGAGTTGGCCAGGAACTGGGCTTTTTGCGCGGCGGCGGCGAGCTCTTCGTTGCGCTCGTCGAATTCGCGGCGAATCTGTGCGCTGCGGCCGAAGATGGTGGTGACGTCGTGACCGGAGAAGGCTTCTTCGACGTGGCCGTTCAAATCGCCGGTGGCTTTCCACTGGGTGACGAATTGCTTTTGCGAGCGCGTGCCCACCAGCCCGATGACGGCGCCGGTCAGCGGGATCGCGAGCAGCGCGACGAGGGCGAGCTGCCAGGAGATGGCGACCATCATGACGACGATGCCCACCACCGTCAGCAGCGCGTTGAACAGCGATGCGAGGGATTGCTGGAGGGCTTGCTGGATGTTGTCGACGTCGTTGGTGGTGCGGCTCATGACGTCGCCGCGCTGCCGGGAGTCGAAATAGGACAGCGGCAGGCGGTTGATCTTCGCTTCGACGCGTTCTCGCAGATCGAACACGGCGCGCATGGTCAACCGATTCAGGATCGCGCCTTGCGCCCACATCAGCAGGGACGCGAACAGGTAGAGCGCGAGCACCGTGACGATGAGGTCGCGGAGCCGGTCGAAGTCGATGCCCTGGCCGGGGTTCAAGTCCATCGCCTCAGCCATGTCGGCGAAGCGGTCCTGGCCGGCGGCGCGCAGGCCCTCGACGGCCTGTTCCTTCGTCGTGCCCTCCGGCAGCTGCCGGGAGATGACGCCGGAGAAAATCACGTCCATCGCGTGCCCCATCACGCGCGGCGCCCACACCGCTAGGACGACGGACGCGGCGTTCATGAGGAAGACAAAGGTCAGCGCGATTTTGTATGGCGCGAGCAGTCCGAGCAGGCGTTTCGCGGACGGCCAGAAGTGTTTGGCTTTGCGGGGGGCTTTGTTGGAGTAGTCGTCGCCGGCCATGGATTCTTCGTAGGCGGCGAGTTGGTCGTCGGTAAGCTGCTCGTTCATGCGGTCACCTGCTTCTGGCTCGCGTCGATCTCGCGGTAGGTCGTGCTGGTGCGCAGCAGTTCGTCGTGGGTTCCGCGTGCGACGATTTCGCCGGCTTCCATCACGAGAATCTGGTCCGCACCGCTTATCGACGCCACCCTCTGCGCCACCACCAGCACGGTTTTTCCGTCGGTGTAGCTGGTCATGGCGTTCTGGAGCTTCGTTTCGGTGACGGCGTCGAGGGCGGAAAACGAGTCGTCGAACAGGTAGATATCGGGTGCGGCGATGAGCATGCGCGCGATGCACAACCGCTGGCGCTGCCCGCCTGAGACATTGGTGCCGCCCTGGGCGATCGGCATGTCCAGGTCATCGACGAAGTGCGCCTGGGCGGTGCGCAGGGCTTCCCACATCTCGTCGTCGGTGGCGTCCGGTTTGCCCACGCGGAGGTTGGAGGCGACGGTGCCGCGGTAGAGCCACGGCTTCTGCGGGACCATGCCCACCTTGCCGCCCACGCTCACCTGGCCGGAGGTGGGGTAGTAGAGCTGCGGGATGAGCCCCATGAGCGTCGACTTCCCTGAGCCTGTCGAGCCGGTGACCGCCGTGACGGTGCCGGGCCGCGCTGTTAAGTCGACATCTTTGAGCACGGGTTCTTCGGCGCCGGGGTAGCGGTAGGTGACGCCGCGGAATTCGACGACACCGGGTTCTACCGCGGGTGCGTCCGCCTGTTGTGCTGGCGGGACGGTGTGCTCGTAGTGCAGCACCTCCGCGATACGGCGGCCGCAGACAATGGCGCGCGGCAGCATCATGAGCATGAACACGCCCATCATCACCGCCATGAGGATCTGCATGAGGTACTGCATGAATGCGGTGAGCGAACCGACCTCGACGAGCCCCTGATCCACACGGTGGCCGCCGAACCAGAGGACCGCCGCGGTGGCGAGGTTCAGGATCAGCATGATGACGGGGAACATGGTGACGAAGACCCGGCCGATATTCAGGCTCAGCTTCGTCAACGCGGTGTTGGCGTCGGTGAAGCGCTTCGTCTCGAAATCCTCGCGGCCGAAGGCGCGGACGACGCGGATACCGGCGATCTGCTCGCGCAGCAGCCCGTTAATGGCGTCGAGTTTTTGCTGCATTTTCCGGAACAGCGGCATGAGCAGCGCCGCGATGACCGCGACGACGATGGCGAGCACCGCAACAGCCACGATGACCAGCCACGACATGCCCGCGTCCTGGCGCAGCGCCATGATCACGCCACCGACCGCCATGATCGGGGCGGTAACCATGAAATTGAAGAACAGCAGGGTGGTCATCTGCACCTGCTGCACGTCGTTCGTCGCTCGGGTGGTCAGCGTCGCCGCGCCGAAGTGCGACATGTCTTCGGAGGTGAAGCGGCTGACATTGTCGTAGACGGCCCGGCGGATATCGCGGCCGGTGCGCATTGCCGCCGCTGAGGCGAACCACACCGCAGCCACAGCCGCGGCGACCTGCACCATCGAGACAGCCAGCATGACCAGGCCGGTGCGCCGGATATATGCCACATCGGCCTGCGCGACACCGTTATTGATGATGTCCGCGTTCAAATCCGGCAGGTACAAGGTGGCCAGAGTCGACAGAAGTTGCAGCACGACCACCGCGGCGATCAACCCCGCGTACGGCCTGCTGAACCTCCCGGTCAGGCGGATGAGATCCACGAGTTGCCCCTCTCTTTTAGACAGGGGCAATACTAAACCTTGCGGTGAGAATTTCACCGTCCGGTGCTGCTACCTCGGCGAACAGGCGTGGAGCAGACTTGCTCGTAGTGGTCCGGCAGGCCGTTCTTGCCGTAGGACAGGCGGCGATGGAGCCACTCGAAAGGGCCAGGTTTGCCTGCCTTCTCCAAGGCCCACGCACCAGCGACCGTAGCCAGCCAGACGAGCAGCGCCCACCCGAGCTTGCCCGCAATGGTGGCATCCCGCGTGACCCACCAGAACGCGGGCTGTGTGGTCAGCATGAACAGGATCGTTTGCCCCAGGTAGCCGCTCATGGATCTCTTTCCGAGCGCGATGAACGGTTCGAGGGCGGGAGGAAGCGCGCCCCCGGCGTCGATACGCGCCTGCAGAGGCTGGCACGCAAGGGCGATCGCGGCGAGAATGCCGGGCCCCGTGAGCAGCCCGAGCAATTCGTTCGCATCGGTGAGACCGGCTGCCCAGCCGGGGCCGAGAACGCCGATCTCCGCGAAGCCCCACGGGATCCCGATGGCAGGAATGAGCACTGCTGCAAGGAGCGCCCATGCGCGAAACATCGTGCGGTTCGCAGGCAGATCGCCGAAGACTTTTCGGCGGCCCCAGATGAAGCCGACGATGACGAGTGGCAAGAAAGACATCATCTCAATCGCGGCAAGCGCGGGGTACATCATGACAATGGAGATGCCGTTCGACATGCGCTCACCGAGATCGGTGATCCGGGCGGGTTCTCCGCCGACAGGTTCCTGCGATGCGCCGAACGCGGCGATAATGCCGGGGGTGCGGGCCACTGCTTGGACGGTGAACACCGCGCCCGCGAGAATATAGAGTGCGCGGTCACTCCATCCAATGACAAGACACAGCAGCAATGCCGCGATGCCGTAGGCGGTCATGATGTCGTTGGTGAAAAACAGAGTCTTGTGGATGAGCCCAAAGAGAAACAGGAATCCGTAGCGGCGTGCCAGTACCTTGCGGCGTGCCCGCAATGGGTACCCGCGCCGGGCCAGGCTGGCAAAGATCATGCCCACTCCGACACCGAGCAAGGTGGCGAACATGGGCAGCCCGCGCACGTGCACGAAAAGCGTCTCGAAAAAGACCAGCGTCTTTTCGAGCACGGTCCCGGCACCGTTGTAGCCGCCGAGGCCTGCGGCGTGGTCGACTCCTTCCGCCGGATCCCAGTCCGTGACCATATTGGCCATCGCGATACCGACGAGGGCGAGCCCCCGAGCCAGGTCAGGGGCGATGAAACGTCGACGGGAAGCGGTGAATGCTCCAGCCATTCTTACTTCACCGCCCGTCGATGCGCGGTGGCGTAGGCCACCGCAGCGAGAGCAGCAACCCAGATCACGAGCGTGATCGCACCTGTAGTACCGTTAGTGACCGCTCCGCCAGGCAGAATGTTGAGAATCGCGTTCGCCCACGGCTGGTTGACTGCCCCGAGAGCGGTCTCCACGATCCACGACTCGACGACCCACACGAAAAAGGAGGCTGTGCCGGAACCGAGAGCCACTGCGGACAGCGCCGCGAGTAGCGGGTAGACGATCCAGAGCTTTGCTTGGGCCAGGACCATCGACGTGCTCTCTGCTCCCATTGCGGCGATCCCGTCGACGAACATGTGCGAGCCGCCGATTCCGATGCCCGACGCGATGAACGCGGTCAGAGTGCACGCGAGGGCGGCCACTCCCACGCGGCATGCGAGTTCTTTGCCACGGTGGTTCGAAGCGAGGTAGGCATACCCGATCGTGCCTCGCGAATGTGCGCCACCGGCGGGAAACGCACCGGCGGCGAGAGCGACAGGAAGCATGAAGCTCGCCGGGATAAGCAGCATTGCCGGGTCAATGGTGTTTGTGCCGTTTGGGCCGAGCAGCGCGGCAACCATGATCGGCCCGGCGATCAGTGCCGCAGCAATGAATGCGAGAAGAAGGCCGGTGGAAGGGCGGGAAAAGATCTCGCGGCATGTAGCTTTCAGTGTGTTCATCGGTTCGTCTCCTTTGCGCGGTGGTTGGTGGAATCGAGGAAGACATCTTCCAGGCTGCGTCTCGTTTCTTGGAGCGAGTACACGGTCACGCCCGCGCGTTGGGCGGTCTCGCCGACATCGCGCGGCGTGGCGTTGTCGACGATGACGGTCTCGCCGACAATCTGGCCTCCCGTGGCTTGTGCGAGCCGCGCCGGGTCGCTGCAGAGCGCTTCAACGCGGTGTGATCCGAGGAAGTCGTCGAGATCTCCTTCGCCGACGAGGGATCCGTTGTCGATGACGACGAGACGGTCGGCAGTCAGCTGCATTTCGCTCATCAGGTGCGAGGAAACTACGACTGCCCGGCCGTCGGCTGCCATCTGCCGGATACGTCCGCGCATCCAGGCCACGCCCTGGGGGTCGAGTCCGTTGACTGGCTCGTCGAGGATGACGTTCGCTGGGTCCCCGATCAAGGCGGAGGCGACTCCAAGGCGTTGGCGCATGCCGAGGGAGTAATTTTTCACCTTCCGGGTCGCCGCGTTGGTGAGGCCGAACGCCTCCAAGGACTCGTCGGCGAGGGACGCGGGAACACCCGCGTAGTCGGCCACCATTTTCAGGTGAGCGCGGCCCGTCATGTGCGGCGCGATCCATTCCGGGTTGAGTAGTGCACCGACGGATCGGGCGGGATGGGGGAGGGAGCGGAAAGGGGTGCCGTCGATAAGCGCTGTGCCCTCGTCGGGCGATTCAAGCCCGACGACCATGCGCAATGTCGTGGACTTCCCGGACCCATTCGGGCCGAGGAAGCCTGTGACTGCGCCATCGGGGGCGGTGAAACTGAGAGCGTCGACAGCCGTCGAGCGCGAATACCGTTTTGTCAAACTTTGAACGTTGATCATGGTTTCGATATTCGCGCTGCCGAGCGGGGAAAACGTCGGTCTGCGGGTGTATATCCGGGCGTACACCTCAGGGTGTACGCGGCATGCCTAGTGGCCGAGCAATTCGCTCGTGCCCACCACACCAGCGCGGAAGGCGAAGAGAACAGCGTGCACGCGGTCGCGTGAATCCGTTTTGAACAGGATGCGGTGCACGTGCGTTTTCACGGTGGCGGGAGAGAGCGTCTCCGCTGCGGCGATCTCCTCGTTGGAGTAGCCGAGCGCAACAAGCCGGAGAATTTCGACCTCGCGGGGTGTTAGCTGCTCGAGCATCGTCTCATTGCGCATGGCCTCTTGCTGCTCAGGTGCGTGCGCCGCTCCGATGACGTACTTGGTCACCTTGGGGGCGAGCACCGCGTCGCCGCCGTGAACGGTTCGGATCGCTTCGAGCAGCTCGTCAGGGTCGGCGTCTTTGAGCAAGAAGCCGGACGCGCCAGCTTCGAGGGCACCGAGAACGAGATCGCGGTCGTCGAAGGTGGTCAACATGATCACTCGGGTATGGGGCTGTTCCTCCAGTAACGAGCTGCAGGCGGTGATGCCGTCGGTGCCAGGCATTCGGATGTCCAGCAGCACGATGTCGGCGGTGCTCTGCCCGAGCACACCCGTTCCATCGTTGGCCTGCCACACCACTTCCATGTCGGGCTGGGAGTTGACCAGCATGGAAAAACCGGCGCGAACAAGGGGTTGATCGTCGACAAGCGCAACGGTGATCATCGCGGAACCTCCACTTCAAGGACGAACGATCCGTCCGAATCAGCAATACGCACCCTGCCGCCGTGCGCGGCTACCCGCTCGCGGATGCCGACCAACCCGAACCCGTCGCTTTCTTGCTTGCTTATCGACGCCGGGTTCGCAGCCACGACCACCACCTCTTTCGCATTCGTCGAAAAAACGATTGAGCCTGTTTGCTCCGACGCATGGCGCAGCATGTTCGTCACCATCTCTTGGCAAATGCGGTAGAGGGTGAACTGAGTGAGGGCAGGCAGATCCTCCGGAAGCGTGTCGAAGCCGTCCACTGCGAGGTCGAGCCCCCGGGCCCGGGCATCGGCGAACAAGTCTTCGAAATCGCGCCGTCCGGGCGTCGCGCCCGCGGGGTGGCTAGAATCCTCCTCGCGTAACACGCTAAGCAAGCCGCGCATTTGGGAGAGGGCAGTGCGGGATTCCTCGCTGATTGTTTCGAGTGCTTCTTGTGCTTCGGCGGGGTTGGAGGCGGCAGCGTACCGGGCGCCGTCGGCAAGCGCGGTGATGCCCGCGAGTGAATGAGCGACAATGTCGTGCATTTCCCGAGCGATTTGGGTCCGCTCACGGACGTGGGCGAACTCGATCCGCTGTTTGAGCTCGTCAATGCGGTCGCGGCGCTGGCGAATTTGGGTACCGAGAAGGAAGAAAAACCCCAGCACGAGCCACGCGACGACAATAGATGCCACGGCACTGAGCAGAGAGCGGGTGGCAGGAAGCGCGTTGAGGTCCAGCGCCTCGTGCCAGTGCATGAGCTGCTCTGCCGCCGTGATGCCGAGAATCCACGCCGCAGTCCACGGCCGGAGTCGCGGCGGCAAACGATACGAGGTCACGAATGCCGCCAGACAGACCGGTACTGTCCAATACAAAGGCACGCTCAGAGAGGGAATAGCCAACGACAGCGTGGCGCATCCAGCGACTGCAATCACCGACCACAGCGGCCGATCCCGATACAGCACGCACCCCACCCCGCACACGACGAGGAGAACCGTGCCCGCCGCGACCGCTGGGGCGGGCACCGCGTCACCGTGCGACTGCACCGTAATCCAGTCGAAACAGAAAAATACCGTAATCAGGGCAATTGCAAGCCATGCAAAGATGCGCCGCGAATCCCCCGCGCGTGTGCTTCCTGCTGCTCGAACCATGGGGACAACAATAGGTCCCCGACGGAATAGTCGGCAGCGCCCGCGCAATCCCCAGCAAGGACCTCCGTGAGGCGGACGAGATCGATCCTGCGGCGGGTGGGAGTGGCCGCGGCCCACGCAGGTCTGTACCGCCCGCTCCCAATTCATGAAAATCCCCTCGCTGTAGACGGCGACGGAGACAGCCTACAGCGGGGGGATGGGGGCGTCGATAAGCGTGCGTTTAGCCCTGCCAGCGATCGTCCGGGCCGGTCGTGCGGTCGGCGTAACGCTTCTGCGCGTTGCCGTAATCCTCCTCCGGCAGCTGGTAGAAGAACACGCGCGGCATGACGGCCTCCGAATGCTCGAGGTACGTCGTGACGAACTTATCCACGTCCTCCCGCTCCGTCGAGGCCTTGTTCACGTAAATGAACAGCGGACGCGACAGCGGGTAATTGCCGCTCTTCGTCTCCTCCGAACTCGGGGCGATGCCGTCGACATTGACGTTGTCGATGAACTTCTGGTGCTCGTCCTCGGTGGCGAGGTAGTTGCCGATGCCCATGAACGACAGCGCGTTCGGATCTTCGGCGACCCACGCGGACAGCTCCTCGACGTCGTCCGTGGCCTCGTAATCGTCGCGGATCTCGTCGCCGTCCAGGACAAGGTCCTTGAACACGTCGAGCGTGCCCGAACCCTCCGGGCGGCCGTACAGCTTGATCTCCTCATCCGGCCACGACGGGTCGATGTCCGACCACTTGGACACCGGGGAATCCTTCGACCAGATATCGTGCAGCTGCTGCGTGGTGAGGTCCGCCGCGAAATCGTTGTCGCGGTGCTTGACGATCGTGATCGCGTCCAAACCGATCGGCAGCTCGATGAATTCGACGTCGTTGTCGCCGCACTGCTTCTGGTAATCGTCCGAAATCGTCACCGACGCGTCGTTGATGTCCGCCTCGCCGTTGCAGAACTTCTCGAAACCGTCCGTCGAACCGATCGCCTCGACATTGACATCGAAATCGTAGCGGTTCGCCATGTAGGACGTGATCGGCTCAACCGTTGCCGAACCCGTCACCTGGATCGCGTCCTCGCCCGGCGTGTTATCTGACGAGCAGGCGGATGCGAAAACCGTGACCGCCGCCAGCGCGGACGCGACTAGTGCCTTACGTGTCTTAGCCATTCTGCTTGCCCTCCTGCATCTCGGCACGGAACTCGCGGAGCAGGCGGAAGAGGTTCTTCCACGAACCCTTCGAATTCGTCCAGTACTTCGCGAAATTCTCGTCCAGCTCCGCCTGCTGCTCTGGCGTGACGTTGGGGTTGATCTTCTTGTGCTTGCGGGCGGGCTTAGTGCCTTCCGCCGCGACGACGGTCGTATCGCCGCCCTCGGTCGGTTCGATCACTGTTTCGCTGGCAGCTGCCTCGTGGTCGGCGGCCAAGCTCGCCTTGTTGCGGCCGCGGGCGTTGAGCTCGACGCGCAGCTCGTCAGCGGTTTCCTCGAGCTCAGCGAGCAGCGCCTCCAGAGCCTCATCCGGAGCCTCGCTCCTGATGAGATCCTGGGCCATTGGGGACAGGTCAGGGGTCTCGTTCGGGTTCGTCATGAGAGGGGGCTCCTTACATCAAGGTGTTGGAAATGAACACTGCGAGCAGCGGGATGGCGAAGAAGACGCCACCGATATAGAGGAAGACGTACAGTTTGTTCTTCTCAGCCAGGGACGCCAGCCAGTCAGAGCACTTCGGCGGCAGGTCGCGCAGGAACGGAATGCTCAGAATGAGGATGGCGGAGAACAGGTTGAACAGGGTGTGCACCAGCGCACCGGCCATCGCGGCATCGGCCTCAGTGCCAGACGCGGAGAACGCCGCGATCAGGCCGGTGACGGTGGTACCGATATTCGCACCGACCACGAACGGGAACAGAGTGCGGACCTTGAACTTGCCGGACGCGGCAAGCGGAACCGTCAGGGCGGTGGTGGTGGACGAGGACTGGACCAGGGTGGTGATCAGCGCACCGGAAAGAACGCCGAAGAAAGCGTTTTTGCCCAGGGCGGCGTAGAGGATGTCCTGCGCCTTGCCCACCAGCAGGGCGTTGAGGATCTTGCCGATGAAGCTGATGGACAGCAGGACCAAAGCGACGCCGACGATGGCGAGGATGATGCCGCCCCAGACGTCGCCAAGCGGCTCGACGAGGCTGCTAGCCAGCTCGACGAGCGGCTCGGTGATCATGTCGATGAAGTCGCCGAGCGATTCGAAGACACCCGAGATGACACCGGAACCCGAGCCCGACAGGGACGGCGCAATGGTCGTAGCGGTCTTGCCCAGGAAGCCGGTGAGCATCTCCAGCGTGAAGAAGATGCAGATGGCGATCAGGTTGAAGAAGTCGTGGACCGTCGCCATGGAGAAACCGTTGTGGAACTGCTTCCGGTTGCCCGCCAAGCCCAAGGCCACCAGGGTCGAGGTGACCGAGGTGCCCATATTGGCGCCGAAGAGCATCGGAATGGCGATATCCAGCGGCAGGCCGCCGGCGATCATGCCCACCACGATAGAAGTCGTGGTGGAAGACGACTGGATGATCGCCGTGGTGACGATACCGATGGCCAGGCCCACAAACGGGTTCTCGGCGAAGGAGAACAGTTCCTTGGCCTGATCGCCAGCAGCCATCTTGAAGCCGTCGCCGATCATGCCCACACCGTTGAGCAGCAGCCAGATGCCGAGGAAAACGGCGATCCAGTTGACGACCTGCTTCGCGGTGCCCTCCAAGGGGAGGAAGCTCAGGGGGTCACTCTCTTGGGCATCATCGTCGAGGTCTACGTCGGAGTCATTCTTGCCGGCCTTGCCGGCCTTGTTCTCAACATCGATCGGTTCAGAATCGACCACTTCACGGTCGACAACGCGCACATCTGCCTCATCGGACAGGTCGTGCTCACCGGCGATATTGCGTGGAAGTCCCTTATCGCTCATGAGTTCTCTCTTCTTATGTCTCGGGAAACATAGGCGCGTCGAAGGTTACTCACAGGTTGTTGCCAGTGGGTTAACGGACGTTTAACGGGCCACGAAAGAATTGATGGACGCCGTTGTTGCCCGCTGTTTGTGGGCAAAAGTCACGGAACGGCCGGGACCGCGCGCCCGCACGCAATGAGGGTCCGCCACCGCGCGACGGTGACCACTGTGTCGGCCGCGAAGGCGCGGGACGCCCATGCTGGACGGTGCCAGCCGGTCCAGGTGGTGAAGGGGATGGAGCGGGACTCGAGAAGCGTGACGATTGCGCCGGGTGCGTCCACGGCGGCCGGTTCGGTCACCACTGGAGTGCGGCTGAGCGGCAAGCTGCTGTGAGCTCGCAGGAATTCATAGGAGGATGTCGCTTCCGGGCTGTTTCCCACAATGACGAGGCTGGCGGTGTCGGCGGCAACGACCACGGTGTCGTAATACTGAGTCAGTTCGCCGACGGTGACGGCGGTGTCAGCCGAGCCGACCTGGACGTTTCCAAAAAGGCGAAGGCGGGGGACAAGGGTGGTGCCTTCGGCCGGGGCGCGGTGCGTGGAGCCGAAACGGATCAGGCATGTCGGGGCGGGGGCCGGGCTGAAGAGGTCGACGAAATAGTCGCCCATGCAGATGAGAAGGTCCGAGGTCGAGGTGGCTGCGGGGCCGTGGCCGATGACGGCGACACGGTGAGCGGCGGGGCCAGCAGCGTGATCATGCGTCATCGCGCTCTCCTTCAAGCAAGTTCGGTTGGTTCGAAGCGGTCCGAAAGAAGCAGACCAATTAGTCTGTAACACTAATCACGACCAGCTGCGAGTCAAGGCTGAAAAGAGATTTACATTCAGGGCAACGCGCAGCCTAGGGCCAAAAAATATAAAGAACCACTGGTTTAGACCGAGTGGTATGTGTAGCGTTCATCACAGCGATCACGGCCACGGTGCCGGGTAGACAGAGCGGTTCGCGGGCAAGCTCCGTCCAAGGGGCTTTATGCGGTGCCGTGAGAACGACCAGGAGGAGGCAGCATGACAGCCGCTACGACGACTGCGCGCAAGCGCCCGGCCCGAAAGCCGAAGCCGGAAGGGCAGTGGAAGGTCGATGGAACAGCTCCGCTCAACCACGACGAGGAGTTGAAGCAGGTTGAGCCGGTGTTGGAGGTGAAGCAGCGGGTGATCGACACGTACTCGAAGGAGGGGTTCGCGTCGATTCCGAACGAGGATCTGTACCCGCGTTTCAAGTGGCTGGGTCTGTACACGCAGCGCAAGCAGAACCTGGGTGGCGAGCACACGGGCAAGGACAATCTTGAACTGCAGGACGAGTTCTTCATGGCGCGCGTGCGTTTCGACGGCGGCCAGTGCTCCACGGAACAGGCGCGCGCGGTGGGGGAGATCTCCCGCGATTACTGCCGCTCCACGGCGGACTTGACGGACCGCCAGAATATCCAGCTGCACTGGGTCGGCATCGAGGATGTGCCGGCGATCTGGGAGAAGCTCGAGTCCGTTGGGCTGAACACGTGGGACGCATGCGGCGATGTGCCGCGCGTGATCATGGGTTCGCCGGTGGCGGGCGTGGCAAAGGACGAGATCATCGACGCGACGCCGGCGATCGAAAAGATCAAGAACGAGTATGTGCTGCGCGAGGAATTCCAGAATCTGCCGCGCAAATTCAAGTCGGCGATCTCGGGCAACGCGCGTCAGGACGTGATCCACGAGATCAACGACGTCGCGTTCATCGGCGTGGAGCACCCGGAGTTGGGGCCCGGTTTCGAGCTTTTCGTCGGGGGCGGCTTATCGACGAACCCGATGCTGGCGAAGTCCCTCGGCGTGTTCGTCACGTTGGATGAGGTGCCGGAAGTCTGGGCTGCGGTGGTGCGCATCTTCAGGGATTACGGTTATCGCCGGCTGCGGAATCGGGCGAGGCTCAAGTTCTTGGTGGCGCAGTGGGGCGTCGATAAGTTCCGTCAGGTGCTCGAGGACGAGTACTTGGGCTACAAGCTTCCCGACGGCCCGCGCGCGCCGATGAATGTCATCGACCGCGATCACGTGGGCGTGCACGAGCAAAGGGACGGAAAGGTCTACCTGGGTGTGAAGCCGACGATGGGGCACCTCACCGGCGAGCAGCTCATCGCGATCGCCGACCTGGCGGAATCGTACGGGCTGTCGCGTCTGCGGCTGACGCCGTTCAAGGAGATCCTTTTTCTGGATGTTGATCCAGAAAAAGCAGAAGAACTAGCGGATGACCTGCAGGAGATGGGGCTGTACTCGAAGCCCAGTGAATTCCGCCGCGGCATGCTCACGTGCACGGGCCTGGAGTACTGCAAGCTCGCGCATACCACCACGAAGGCGAGGGGCATTGAGCTTGTCGACGAGCTCGAGGACCGCTTCGGCGACATCGATTCCCCCATCACCATCACGCTGAACGGCTGCCCGAATTCGTGCGCGCGAACGCAGGTCTCCGACATGGGCTTCAAGGGCCAGATGGTCGATGACGGCAACGGCAATAAGGTCGAAGGTTTCCAGGTTCACCTGGGCGGAACGGTGACGCGCGAGACTCCCGACGGCAACCAGGAGGCTAATTTCGGCCGCAAGATCCGCGGTCACAAGGTGCTCTCGTCCGAATTGGGGGAATACGTGAGCAGGGTGGTGGGAAATTTCGTCGATAAGCGAAATGAGGGCGAGATTTTCCGCGACTGGGTGCTGCGCGCCGACGAGGAGGACCTGAAGTGAGATTTCGGCGCGAACCGAACGCGAACCGTAATTTTCCAGCACACTGCCCGTATTGCGCGGGCGAGGGGCTGTTTCCTGACGAAACGAGTGATTTCGCGTGGAAATGCACCGAATGCCTCCGTATCTTCGAGGTGAAGTTCTACGGGCAAGACGCCCCGGAACACGCCCCTGCGCCGACGAAATCCACGGAGGAAGCCCTCCAGGTTTCGCTCGCGCACCACGGGCACGATGCGGTGTTGAGGAAGGAGAAATAATGGTCGACTTTTTGAATCGGCCGAGCGCGAATGTGCGCGACCCCGAGATCAGTCCGGAGGGGCCGAAGGAGACGGAGCCGCTGGATGCGGACATTGCGGCCACCAACGCGAAGCTTGTCGACGACTGGGCCGACGACCTCTACAACGCCTCCGCGCAAGAGATTCTCGAATGGGCCCACACATACGCCCCAGGGAAGCTCGCAGTGACGCTGAGCATGGAGAACACGGTGCTAGCGGAACTTGCGAAGGATTTTCTGCCCGAGGCTGATTTCCTCTTCCTCGACACCGAGTACCACTTCGACGAGACCCTCGAGGTGGCCGACAAGGTGGAGGAGCGCTACCCGGACCAGAAGCTCGTGCGCGCGAAAGCGATCCTGTCGCGCGAGGAGCAGAACCGTATTTATGGCCGCGCGCTGTACCGCACGAACCCGACGGCGTGCTGCCGCATGCGCAAGGTCGAGCCGCTGGCTGTGAGTTTGTCGCCGTACGCCGGTTGGGTGACTGGCCTGCGCCGTGCCGACGGCCCGACGCGCGCTGAAGCCCCCGCGCTGTCGCTCGATGCGACGGGACGGCTGAAGATCTCCCCGCTGATCACGTGGTCGCTGGATGACACCGACGACTATATCGACCGCAAGGAGCTCATCATTCACCCCCTGACTAAGCAGGGCTACCCGTCGATCGGCTGCTCCACCTGCACGATGCCGGTCGCCGAGGGCGAAGACCCCCGCGCCGGGCGGTGGGCGTTCAGCTCCAAGACGGAATGCGGGCTCCACGAATGAGCGAGACAGAGCTAAAGAAAAAGACAGAGGCTACGACTGACATGACGACGACCAAGGAACAGGTACTCTCCCCGCACCTGCGGGACTTAGAGAACGAGTCCATTCACATCATCCGCGAGGTAGCGGGCCAGTTCGACAAGATCGGCCTGCTTTTCTCCTCCGGCAAGGACTCGTGTGTGGTCTACGAGCTGGTCCGCCGCGCTTTTGCGCCGGCCACGCCGCCGATCGAGCTTTTGCACGTGGACACGGGGCACAATTTCCCGGAGGTCATCTCCTTCCGCGATGACCTGGTGGAAAAGACTGGCGCACGCCTGCGCGTCGCCCACGTCCAGGACTGGATTGACCGCGGTGACCTTGTGGAGCGCCCCGACGGTACCCGCAACCCGCTGCAGACCGTCCCGCTGGTGGAGACCATCGCTGAGGTCGGCTACGACGCCGTTTTGGGCGGCGCCCGCCGCGACGAGGAGCGTGCCCGCGCCAAGGAGCGTGTCTTCTCTGTCCGCGATTCTTTCGGCGGCTGGGACCCGCGCCGCCAGCGCCCCGAGCTGTGGGACCTGTACAACGGCGAGAAGCTACCGGGCGAGAATGTCCGCGTGTTCCCCATCTCAAACTGGACTGAGTCGGATGTGTGGGAGTACATCGGCGCCCGCAATATCGAACTGCCCGCCATCTACTTCGCGCACGACCGCGAGGTATTCAACCGCGACGGCATGTGGCTGACCGCCGGTGACTGGGGCGGTCCGCGCGAGGGCGAAAAGATCGAGACCCGCCGCGTGCGCTACCGCACCGTGGGCGACATGTCCTGCACCGGCGCTGTCGAATCCGACGCCACCACCATCGACGAGGTGCTCGCCGAGCTGGCCACCTCCACCTTGACCGAGCGCGGTGCCACCCGCGCCGACGACCGTCTGTCCGAGTCCGCCATGGAGGACCGCAAGAAGGAGGGCTACTTCTGATGAGCGCACCCACGATCTCTTCTCCCGCCGCGAGCGACGTGCTCGCGGACCGCGCCACGCTGCGCCTGTGCACCGCCGGCTCCGTCGACGACGGCAAGTCCACTTTCGTCGGTCGCCTGCTGCACGACACGAAGTCGGTGCTGGCTGACCAGATGGCCAGCGTCGAGCGCACGTCTGCCGACCGCGGTTTCGAGGGCCTCGACCTGTCGCTGCTGGTCGACGGCCTGCGCGCCGAGCGCGAGCAGGGCATCACCATCGACGTCGCCTACCGCTACTTCGCCACCGACAAGCGCACGTTCATCCTCGCGGACACCCCGGGCCACGAGCAGTACACGCGCAACACGGTCACGGGCATGTCGACCTCGCAGGTCGTGGTTTTGCTTGTCGACGCCCGCAACGGCATCAAGCCCCAGACCGTCCGCCACCTCACCGTGGCGAGCCTGCTCGGCGTGAAAACGGTGATTCTGGCCGTGAACAAGATCGACCTGGTGGACTACTCGGAGGATGTCTTCGAGGGCATCCGCACCGAATTCGAGGAGCGCGCCGCCGCACTCGGCATCGCTGAGCCGCACGCTGTGCCGATCTCGGCGCTGAAGGGCGACAACGTCGCGGAGCGCTCCAGCGAGACTCCGTGGTACGAAGGCCCGAGCGTGCTGGAGTTGCTGGAGACCATCCCGGTGCACTCCGGCCGCGCGCTGGACCTGCCGTTCCGCTTCAATATCCAGTACGTCCTGCGCGAACACGCCACCGACTACCGCGCGTACGCGGGGACCGTCAATGCCGGTGCGATCAGCGTCGGTGACACCGTCACCGCGCCGAACGGTAAAGCCACCACGGTCACGCACATCGATAACGCTGACGGTCTCGACGGCACGACCACCGCGGACGCGGGTGACTCGATCGCGCTGCGTCTCGCCGACGACATCGACCTCGCGCGCGGCGACCTGCTGTGCGGTGCCGCACAAGGGGAAAACGCGTACCCGGAGTTCGTCCGCGAATTCCACGGCACGGTCGTGGGACTCACGGATAAGGACGTCACGGCAGGCAAGGCTGTGAAGCTGCGCTACGGCACCTCGCTCGTGCGCGCACGCGTGGCCAGCGTCGATCGCGTCCTGGACATCGACGGCACTCCGGAGACCAACTCCGACGAGACGGCGCCGGAATCCTTCGGCCTCAACGACATCGCGCACGTGACCGTCCAGACGGCGCAGGAGCTGCCCGTCGAGGAGTACGCCGCGCGCGGAGCCGTGGGCAATTTCCTGCTCATCGACCAGGCCAGCGGAAACACGCTCGCCGCGGGACTCGTAGGAACGCGATTGAGGTAACAGCATGACGGCACTGATCACGCTCTCGCACGGCTCGCGCCACCCAGGCGCCAAGCCGGGAGTCGGCGAGCTCACTCAGGCGGCGGCGCGCCAGCTGGGGGTGACGGGAATCGACGCTCACCTCGAGTTCGACACCCCCGACCTCACCGCGGCCGCACGCTCGCTCGCCGAGCGCGGACACACCCGCGCCGTGGTCGTGCCCACGCTGTTCACCACGGCATTCCACGCGACCCACGACGTGCCCGAGGCGATCGCTCACGCCACCGCGGACACGGGCCTCGACCTCACCGTCGCCGAGGGGCTCGGCCAAGGACGCGACGTCGCGGCTGTGCTCGCGGCACGCGCGCTTATCGACGCCCCCCGCGCCTCCCACATCATCCTCTACCCCGTCGGCACCTCCAATGAAAAGGCGGCGGGGAAGACGATTGAGCTGGGACGGGACGTCGAAAAGCTCACTGGCATTTCTGTGACTACCGTTCCTGCGACTGGTCACGGCGAGCTCGTCGGCGCGGACGGAATTGCGGCCGTCGCGGATGAAAACGCCCATGTATTACCGCTATTTGTCACGAGGGGGTTGCTGCTGGACCGGGTGTGCCGAATGTGGCCCGGGACCATCTCCGCACCGCTAGGCGCGGATCTCGCGCACATCGTCGCCGCGCGCTACCTGGCGGCGCAATCCCTCTCGCACGCAAAGGTCTAAGCATGAATCGCATGGTCACACTCATTCTCATCGCAGTCGCTGGTCTCGCGGGCCAGCTTGTCGACGGCGGCCTCGGCATGGGATTCGGCGTCACCTCCACCACCATGCTGATCATGCTCGCCAGCCTCGGCCCTGCGCAGGCGTCCGCCGTGGTGCACACCGCTGAGCTGGGAACGACGCTGGTGTCGGGCTTCAGCCACTGGCGGTTCGGCAACGTGGATTGGCGGGTGGTCGCCGCGATCGGCATACCGGGTGCAATCGGTGCGTTCGCCGGCGCGACCGTCCTGTCGAACCTGTCGACGGAAGCCGCCAAGCCGATCATGTCCCTCATTCTCGCCGCGATCGGCATCAACCTGGTGTGGCGTTTCTCCCGCGGCATTGTGCGCCGCAAAGTCGCTGAAAAACCGCACTCGAAGCCGTTCCTCGGGGTGCTGGGTATCTTCGGCGGCTTCGTCGACGCCACTGGCGGTGGCGGTTGGGGTCCGGTGACGACCTCGACCCTGCTGTCCGCCGGCCGTAGCGAGCCGCGTCGCATTGTCGGTACCGTGACCACCGCCGAGTTCTTCGTCACCACCGCCGCGACCGCCGGCTTTGCCATCGGGATGTGGGAAGACCTCGTGGCCAACCTAGCTGCAGTTGTCGCCCTGCTCATCGGTGGAGTCATCGCCGCACCGCTGGCCGCATGGCTGGTCACCCGCCTCAACCCGATCCTGCTCGGCGGCGTCGTGGGCACCTTGATCGTCACGCTCAACCTGCCGGTCGTGTTCAAGGCCCTCGGCGCCGGCGCCTCCGTTCTGATTGCCGTCCGTGTCGTCGTCATCGTGGTCGGTGTCGCCTTGGCCATCCGCGGCTGGAAGCGCGCCCGGGAAAATTCCCGTGCCGCCGCCGAAAAGGAGGGGGCCAGTCCATCCGGCGGCACAGCGACTGCGCCACAGTCCACCTCGGTCACTGCCCGGCGCTAGCTGAAGCGCGGAAGCCAGCGGGTGGGGGCTAAACTAGGCCACATTCATCCGCTAGCTGAAAGACACTCGCCATGCTCGTTAGTGAAGCACTGTTTCTCCTGCTCTCGAACAAGTCTGACCGTTTTGAGATCGGAGTGAGCCACCAGCGCGTCGCCCTCAACGGTGCGCTGCTGTGTGATCTTGTCGCCACTGGTTTGGCCACGATCGAGGACGGCAAATCTCCCACCGCGGTCGCCGCGGCTGGCGCAGTGAAGCGGGCGGCATCTCACCCGGCTTTGGCTCACGGCGTGTCCCGACTGGAGGCCAAGGGTGGCCAGACCGTCTACTCGGCGCTGAATTCCCGTAAGTTCGCCGACAAGGAGGCTCTTGCGCAGCGCCTCATCGAGGAAGGCGTGCTCGACCAGGAGCGTGCTAGCTTCCTCGGCCTGAAGTGGACCCGCTTCCCGGAAAAGGACGAGACCATCGAGGCAGCCATGCGCGACCGTTACCGCGATATCTTCCACGGCCATGCGGAGCCGCGCCCCGAAGAAGCCATGGTGATCCTGCTGCTGAAGAACACCGGTGAGCTGCGCCGCATCTTCCTCGACGAGATCCAGGGCGTGCCCTTCAACGACGTGCGCGTCCGCGTGCGCGATATCGACCGGGCAGTGCTCGAGGGCGCGACCTTCGACCACGCCAAGGAGATCAATATTGTCCTCGCCGCGGTCGCGCGGGCCGCGGCCGTCGAGGAAGAGGCTGCGTCCAGCTAGCGGCCGGGATCGGAGCTGGGGCCCTGCGCTTGAAACGCGAACGGTAACAATCCAAAGGTAACTTTCTCCGGTATGTCCGTTTTGGCGGTCATACGTAGCGTGTTTGGAGCATTGTTACCGTTTGATTGTTACCGTTCGTGGTTTTGGAGGGGGGAGCCGCCGGGACTGGGACCGGGGGCGGCGCCTGCTACGGCACGCGGTGGGTCCAGGCGTCGGTGCTGAACTTCTCGTCGACAAGCTTCTCGGCGGCGGCGATGTCCGCGTCGGACAGCTCGCCGACTTCGGCCGGGTAGCGGGAGACGAAGGTGTTCATCAGCGCCTCGATGACCTCCTGGCGGGAGACGCCGGTCTGGCGGCGGAGCGGGTCGACGCGCTTCTTGGCGGAGCGTACGCCCTTGTCGGCGAGCTTGACCTTGCCCACGCGCAGGACTTCCATCATCTTGTCGGCGTTGATGTCGTAGCTCATGGTCGTGTGGTGCAGGATCGCGCCCTGGACGCGCTTCTGGGCGGCACCGCCGATCTTGCCGCCGTCGGAAGTGATGTCGTTGATGGGCACGTACCAGGCATTCACGCCGAGTGACTGCAGGCCGGCGAGCACCCAGGTGTCCAGGTACTGGTAGCTGTCCACGTAGCTCAGGCCGGCGACGACATCGTCGGGCAGGTACATGGAGTAGGTGACGCAGTTGCCGCCCTCCATGAACATGGCGCCGCCGCCGGAGATGCGGCGCACGGGCACGATGCCGTGCTTCTCAATGCCCTCCGGGTCCAGCTCATTCTGGAAGGACTGGTAGGAGCCGAAGACGACGGCTTTGTCCTCCCACTCCCAGAAGCGCAGGATCGGGCCCTTGCGGCCGGCGGCGACTTCGTCGAGGAGGTACTGGTCCAAAGCGACATTCACCGGGGTCGGCAGGACGGGGGAGTGGATGACGGTCCAGTCGTAGTCGGTGAGGTCTTTGGCGTCGAGAAGCGCGCGTCGCGAGGTGATAGCGACATCCCGGGTGGAGAATCCGTGGAGGGAGACATCGGGGAGGGGTGCTAACGCGTCGTCGATACGCTTCTGCAGGTCGTCGGCTGATTCCGTGACGGACGCGCCGACGAGTGCGCCGTTGATCGCGTCGTACGCCTCCTCCGGCTCGAGGAAGAAATCGCCCGAAATCTTGGCGTCGGTGATCGTCGCGCCGTCGTCGGTGATATCCGCGACGACGAGCTTTCCGCCGGAGACCTTTACTTCAAAATGGTGCTTCACTTCGCGAACTCCTCGACGATCGCGGCGTTGAATGCCGGCAGGTCGTCCGGGGTGCGCGAAGAAACAATTCGCTTATCGACGCGCACCTCTTCGTCCACCCACGTCGCACCCGCATTGGACAGGTCAGTCTTGAGGGAGGGGTAGGACGTCATGGTGACACCCTTGAGGGCATCTGCGTCGGTGAGGATCCAGCCGCCGTGGCAGATCACGCCGACCGGCTTGCCTGCCTGGGTGAGCTCGCGCACGAACGCGACTGCCGCCTCGTCGGTGCGGATGTGGTCGGCGTTGCTGGTGCCGCCGGGGAGAATCAGAGCGTCGAAATCTGCGGCGTTGGCCTCCGCCGTCGCCTGGTCGACGGTGACCTTCTCGCCCTTCTTGCCCTCGATCTCGCCGCTTTCCGTGGAGATGACGACGGTGGTGGCGCCTGCCTCGGCGACGGCGTCGCGCGGGCTCGTCAGCTCAGAATCCTCGAAACCGTCGGTGGCCAGGATCGCGATCTTCTTGTTCTCAAGTGCTTGGTTGCTCATGACGCCCCAGGGTAAAGAAAAAACGCCAGCCGGGGGGCTGGCGTTCGCTCAGGGCTAACTGGTCCTGGTGGGTCAATCCTGCTTCTTCTCGAGGTCTTCCTCGTCGATAGCGCGGGACTCGCCCGGCGCGGACGTGTCCTCCTGGCTGTCCTTGCCCACGCGCGTGACACGCGGGACCTTCGTGGAGCCGAGCTTGCCTGCTTCCTCGTCGAGCTGGGCCTGGCCCTTGCGGCGGCCGAGGGAGCGCATGCGGTCGCGCACGGCGAGGTACGCCTCGCGTGAATCCAAAGTCTGACTCTGCTGCGTGGCGATCTGAATATCGTCGGCCGTGATCTCGCCGGTGCGCAGGGAGACCATCTCTGCCCAGTAGCGCAGCCACACAGCGGCGACCGCAGCGACCGGAACCGCGAGGAAAGCACCGACAATGCCGAAGAGGGTGCCACCGACGGCAACGGCGAGCAGGACGATCGCGGCGTGCAGGCCCATCGAACGGGACTGCAGGATCGGCTGGAGAACATTGCCCTCGATCTGCTGGACCAGGATGACCAGGCCGAGCACCAGCAGCGCCTTGGTCAGGCCGCCGGACACCAGCGCGATGATCACGGCGAGGGCGCCAGCGGTGAATGCACCGATAATCGGGATGAAGCCGCCGAAGAACGTGATCACAGCCAGCACGGGTGCGAGCGGCACACCGAGAATGAGCAGGCCGAGACCGATGAAGACGGCGTCCACCAGGGACACGATCGCCTGCGTGCGGATGAAGCCTGCCAGGGTGTTCCAGGAGCGCATGAGCACCTCAGTCAGATGCCAGCCGACCTTCACGCCGGTGTACTTGCGCAGCCACGGCAGGAAGCTGTCGCCGTCCTTGAGGAAGAAGAAGGACAGGACCAGCATCAGTGCGAGCGTCGTACCGATCGACGCCGCCGCGCCGATGCCCGTCACCACACCAGAAGCGATATTGGAGGCCTGGCCGCGGACGAATTCGCCCGCCTGGTTGATCGCTTGCTCGATCTGAGTGGTGTCCACGTCGAACGGCGCGGAATTTTCCAACCAATCCAAGATCTGCCTGATGCCCTGCTCAGCCTGGTGGTAGAGCTCCACCGACTGGGTCTTGATAGTCGGGGCCATCGCGGCGAAGATGCCGCCGATGATGCCGAAGAAGCCGAACAGCACCAAAAAGACCGCTAGTGCCGAAGGCACTTTGTGGTTGCGTAGCCAACGCACCGGCGGCCACAGGACAGTGCAGAAGATCAGCGCCAGCAGGGTCGGCAGGACACCCACCCAGACTGAGCCGATCAGCTTGAACAGGATCGCCGTGGCGATGACGACCACGATGAAGCGCAGCGCCCAGGCGGCTGCAGCTCGCCCGTCGGAGGCTAGGACGCGGCCGCGGTCGATGGGCTCGTCGGAAAGCTCCTGCGCTACTTGCGCTGTCGTCGGCTCCGTCGCGGGCGTCTCCACTGAATCGAGGAGAGTGTTGGCGAAGTCGCTCGTCCCGTCTGTCTGCGCGTTGCGCGCTGATTTATGTTCAGTCACGAACAAGCATTCTGCCAGAGATGGCGCGAAACACAACACTGCTAAGCAGCCATTATGCGGTTCCGCGGGGAGCACGGGTTGCGCGCAGTGCGGCTGCGGGAGGCCAGGTTGAAGATTCTGGGCAGAAATTTTTGATTTCCCTGAAAAAACAATGTCCGTTGCGTAGCATGCTTTTCAAATAAAGGTTTGCTACCGAAAGGAACTGTCCGCCATGTCTCGTTTCCTGCGTCGTGCAACTGTCACTGTTGCCCTTACCGCCGCGGTCAGCGCGAGCGTCGCCGTGCCCGCGAATGCGTGGGAGAACACCTACCAGACCCACGAAGAAGCCGGGAGCAGCGAAGGGATGTGCACGCTTGAATTCACTGCCAAGGAGCAGGAGAACATCAACGGTGCATACCAGTTGCTTTTTGAAACGATGGCGGACCTTTCTGCTGACCGTCTGAAGGACCGTGCCTCCGCGGATGTCTGGTACCCGTGGGCGAAGGAAAACCCGGACAAGGACCCGCTGGCCTGGCACCTGGGCACGAAGTACAACGGAAAAGACGTCGGTGATGCGCAGCGCAAGCTCGCGACGTTGGATATCAGCAAGAACTCTGGCCCGTACCACATGGCCGGCACCTACCTGCGCCAGTCGCGCAAGCCGATTCTCGAGGATCGGACCCTGAAGATCACTCCTGCGGAAGCCGGCGAGATGAAGGGGGCTGGCGCGGTCAAGACTGGTGACCTTGTCGCGCCGGGTCTGTGGGGCATCATCAGTGGCAGCCTCAAGATCAGCGACGCAGCTGACATGGCTGGCGAGGCCCTGAACAAGCTCGGTCCCCGTATTCAGCCGACCATTAAGAGCTACGAAAAGGCCCTCGAGTCCTGCGAGAAGAGGCAGTCTTCGACCGGCAAGATCAAGGAAGGTTCCAGCCTGGATACCGACCAGTTCGTCGGTGTCGTCGCCGGCGGTGTGCTTGGTGGTCTGGCCCTGCTCGGCCTGATCGCCGTCGCTGTCGGCCCCCTGGTCAACGACTTCTTCACTAACTTCTGGAAGAACGCCGGCGTGATCCGCTAGTTCGTGCCCGGGGTGGGGCTGCCATCGGGGGTGGCTGAATAAAAGCTGGATGAAATATGTGCACTAGGTGGGTAACCGCTTAGCGCGTGTTGTAATTTTAAAAACAACACTTCCAGCCCTTTACCGAAAGGCCGCCCCGCCATGAAGTTCCGTCGCATTGCGCTGACCGTTGCCACCACTGCTGCCGTCACCGCCGGCGCTGTCTCCGTCCCCACCGCTGATGCTTATACCGTCGACTACAACGCTGAGACTGAAAAGTGCACCATCTCCTACACGGAGAACGACAAGTCGCGCATCAACGAGGCGTACAAGAACCTCTACACCGAAATGGCTGACCAGGTTTTCACTGACCTGGAGAAGAAGACTGAGACGACCGGCACCAGAATCGAGCCGTACACCCAGGAAGAGCGCAACGCGGACATCAAGCTCGTCCGCGAGTACGCCGCCGAGGTAGAGGATCCGGACGCCAAGGCTGAGGGCGGACTGTTCACGAAGGGTACTGTCGCGCAGGCCCAGCGTCGTCTCGCTACCTACGAAGGTGACTCTTACTGGCTGTATGTCGGACTGATGAAGGCGTCGAAGACCGACAAGATCACCGACACCACGCTCACTCTCCCCCAGGAAGAGGCGGAGGACCGTGCGGCGGTCTTCGGCCTGGACCTCAAGAACGTCGCCGGTGCCACAGTCTGGGCCTTGATCCTGCAGGGCGGCACGGACCAGATTGCTGAAACCGCCAAGCAGGTTGTGCAGGATGACGTCCTGAAGGTCGCCGCCCCGGTTGCCGCGTACAACAAGTCCCTCAAGGCCTGCACCGACGGCAAGAGTGAGTCCAGCTCCGTCCCGGCGGGTTCCTCCATGTCCCTGAAGGGTCTGGGCATCGCCATTGGTGCAGCCTTCGCTGGCCTTCTCCTGCTGACCGGTTTCCTTGGCTTCTCGCTGCGTCCGATCGTGGACCAGTACTTCGCTAAATAATCGGCTGATTCTGCTTCACCCCGGTTCCGGGCTCCGCATCGCGGAAGCCTTGGTCCCGGGGTTTTCTGCTGTTTCGGTGTGCTTGGGGTGGGGGCCCGGGCAGGATGTGAACCCCAAAACTTAGCTTCCCCAGGTCGGTGTTTTCGGTGCCAAAGTGCTGTCCTGGGGTAACTCGCATTTGGGGTTAACAACGAGAATGAGGCCCGGCCACGTGCTCTCCACCAGCGCAAATAAAGAAAGTTGAGTGAAGGTGGAACAACTTTGAATGTGCGTGAGTTGTAAGGATTGAGTGAGCCAAGCTCAACCTTGTGACAGTATGTCGCCCGTCGGTGGTACAGTTGCTACCAGAAGTTGAGCGAATGGCAGTCAACCTGCGAAACGGGCTCGACTCAACGAAGCGAAAACACTCGATAAACCGAATTCTCAGGAGGACATTCACACAATGGGACGCGCAGTAGGTATTGACCTTGGCACCACGAACTCTGTTGTTTCCGTGCTCGAGGGCGGCGAGCCGGTCGTCATCGCTAACGCGGAGGGTGCGCGCACCACTCCGTCGGTCGTGGCTTTCGCCAAGAACGGCGAGATCCTGGTCGGCCAGTCCGCTAAGAACCAGGCGGTGACCAACGTTGACCGCACGATCCGCTCTGTCAAGCGCCACATGGGCGAGAACGACTGGAATGTTGATATCGACGATAAGAAGTACACCCCGCAGGAGATTTCCGCGCGCACGCTGATGAAGCTGAAGCGCGACGCGGAGGCGTACCTCGGCGATGAGGTCACCGATGCAGTCATTACTGTTCCGGCGTACTTCGAGGACGCGCAGCGCCAGGCCACGAAGGAGGCCGGCCAGATCGCAGGTCTGAACGTCCTGCGTATCGTCAACGAGCCGACGGCGGCTGCACTGGCTTACGGTCTGGAGAAGGCCGATAAGGAGCAGACCATTCTCGTCTTCGACTTGGGTGGCGGCACTTTCGATGTGTCCCTGCTCGAGATCGGCGACGGTGTCGTCGAGGTGCTGGCCACCGCCGGTGACAACGAGCTGGGCGGCGACGATTGGGATCAGCGCATCGTCGACTGGCTGGCAGATAAGTTCAAGTCCCAGCACGGCATTGACCTGACCAAGGACAAGATGGCGCTCCAGCGTCTGCGCGAGTCCGCGGAGAAGGCCAAGATTGAGCTGTCGTCCGCACAGCAGGCGTCCATCAACCTGCCGTACATCACGGTGGACTCCGAGAAGAACCCGCTGTTCTTGGACGAAAACCTGACCCGCACCGAGTTCCAGAAGATCACCTCTGATCTGCTGGACCGCACCAAGGAGCCGTTCAACCAGGTCATCAAGGATGCTGGCATGTCCGTCGGCGATATCGACCAGGTTGTGCTCGTCGGTGGTTCCACTCGTATGCCGGCTGTCTCCGACCTGGTGAAGGAGCTCACTGGCAAGGACCCGAACAAGTCCGTGAACCCGGACGAGGTCGTGGCTCTGGGTGCTGCTCTGCAGGCTGGTGTTCTGCGCGGTGATGTCAAGGACGTCCTGCTGCTCGATGTCACTCCGCTGTCCCTGGGTATTGAGACCAAGGGTGGTGTGATGACCAAGCTGATCGAGCGCAACACCACGATCCCGACGAAGCGTTCGGAGACCTTCACCACGGCTGAGGACAACCAGCCGAGCGTGCAGATCCAGGTCTTCCAGGGCGAGCGCGAGATGGCAACAGCGAATAAGCTGCTCGGCTCCTTCGAGCTCGGCGGCATTGCTCCGGCACCGCGCGGTGTCCCGCAGATCGAGGTCACCTTCGACATCGACGCCAACGGCATCGTTCACGTGACCGCGAAGGACAAGGGCACCGGCAAGGAGAACACGATCAAGATCCAGGAGGGCTCCGGCCTCTCCCAGGAGGAGATCGACCGCATGGTCAAGGACGCCGAGGCTCACGCTGACGAGGACAAGGCTCGCCGCGAGGAGCAGGAGACCCGCAACAATGCGGAGTCCATGGCATACCAGACCCGTAAGTTCCTGGACGAGAACTCCGACAAGGTCTCCGAGGACATCAAGACCAAGGTCACCGCTGCTGCCGACGAGGTCGACGAGGCTCTGAAGGGCGACGATCTAGATGCGATCAAGGCTGCCGTCGAGAAGCTGACCACTGAGTCGCAGGAGATGGGCAAGGCCATCTACGAGGCTGATGCGAACGCCGGCGCAACGCAGGCTGACGCAACGGCTGAGGCTGACGACAATGTCGTGGACGCAGAGGTCGTCGAGGAAGACGAGAACGACTCCAACGACTCCGACAACAAGTAAGGAGCGGCACACCGATGACCAACCCGAACGAGCAGATGCCCGATAACCCGGGCGCGCCCGAGGCCACGGACGACGAGTACATCAGCCCGGACCAGTCGGAGACCTTGGCCCAGGAGGCTGCGGAATCTGAGGCGCTGGCTGGGGATGACCCGTTGTCGAACGAAGAGGTGCTCGACGCTGAGCTCGCCGACGCGTTGGATGACGTGGAGCGCGAGGTCAACCCGGACGCCGATGGCAACGGGGCGGTCTCCGATGTGGAGCTTCAGCTCGCTGAGCGCACGGAGGACCTCCAGCGTGTCTCGGCCGAGTACGCGAATTACCGTCGTCGCACGGAGCGCGAACGCACGCAGATCGCCAATGACGCCAAGGCCAAGGTGATCACGGAGCTGCTCCCGCTTATCGACGATTTGGAGCTCGCCCGCCAGCACGGCGACCTGGCCGACGGCCCGCTGAAGGCGTTTTCCGACAATCTGCAGGCAGTCTTGCAGCGTCAGAAGACCCAGGCCTTCGGCGAGGAGGGCGAGGCTTTCGACCCGGAGATCCACGAGGCGGTGCAGGACCTGTCGCAGGGCGACGAGAAGGTGATCGGCACTGTCCTGCGGAAGGGCTACCGCGTTGGTGACCGTCTGATTCGCAACGCGATGGTGATCATCGCGGACCCGGAAGATGGCGGGGACGCACCGGAAGGTAGCGCTGAGTAAAACTCAGTAGCGCATTACCGCGGCCGGGGAGGGAAGCTTAGACATCAGCGACGTCGACGATTCCCGCCTCGGCCGCGTTTTACATAGATAAACGTTTTTAGCAGTGAAAATAGACGCAGAACACAACAGAATAGGAATGGAAGGAGGAGGCGCACATGGCTATGCAGCAGGAATGGGCGAATAAGGACTATTACGGCGACCTGGGGCTGTCGTCGTCGGCAAGCGCGGCTGAGATCAAGAAGGCGTACCGCAAGCTGGCGCGCGAGAATCACCCGGATTCCCACCCGGGCGATAAGCAGGCCGAAGAGCGTTTCAAGAAGGTGGCGGAGGCGTACGACGTCCTCGGCGACGAGACGAAGCGCAAGGAATACGACGAATTCAAGTCGATGATGAACTCCGGAGGCTTCATGCGCTTCGGGGGGAAAGGAGGTTCCGGGTTTCCGGGCGGGTTTCGCACGACGACGACCACGTCGGACTTCGGGACCGGCGGATTCGGCGACGCAGGATTCGGACAGTCGTTTGGACAAGGCGGAGGATTTTCTGCGGAAGGCGGTCTTGGTGACATCTTCGGTGGCCTCTTTAACCGCGGCGGCGGCACTAGCAGGAGTGCTCGGCCGACGCGGGGGGCCGACGTCGAAACGCAAATAACGCTCGACTTCCGTGAAGCGGTCAAGGGCACGACGATCCCGGTCGAGTTGACCGGCGAGGCACCGTGCACCGATTGCCACGGCTCTGGTTCGGCGACGGGCAAGACCACGACGTGCCCGGATTGCGGTGGCTCCGGCTTTGTCAGCGAGCAGAAGGGCGCGTTCGGAATGTCCCGGCCGTGCACCCGCTGCGGCGGCACCGGCCAGATCATTGAGGATCCGTGCCAGACCTGCTCGGGCAGCGGCACGGTCCGGCGCACCCGGTCGATCACTGTGCGGATTCCCGCCGGCGTGATTGACGGGCAGAAGGTGCGCCTGGCCGGCCAGGGTGAGGCGGGCCCGAACGGCACGCCGGCGGGCGATCTGTTCGTGAATGTGACGGTGACGCCGGACAAGGTGTTCACCCGCAACGGCGATGACCTGGAAGTGACGGTGCCGGTGAGCTTCGCGGAGCTGGCCCTCGGCGGCGCTGTCACGGTGCCGACGTTGGACAGCCCGGTGAAGGTGAAGGTCCCCGCGGGCACGCCGAACGGCCGGACTTTGCGCGTGAAGGGACGCGGTGTGTCGCGCAAGTCGGGCACTGCGGGCGACCTCATGGTCACCGTCGAGGTGGAGGTGCCGAAGAACCTGGACGCCACGGCGACGAGCGCGCTGCGCACCTACGCCCAGGCGGAGAAGGACTCCGGTTTCAACCCGCGCGCCGGCTGGTCTGGGTCCCAGTAGGGAGGTGATGCGTAGATGAATAAGAAAGACGACGCTGTCGACGAGTACTACGTCATCTCTGTCGCCGCTGAGCTCACCGGCATGCACGCGCAGACCCTGCGCACATACGACCGGATGGGCTTGGTCAGCCCGATGCGCACGTCGGGAGGCGGGCGCCGCTATTCGCAGCGCGATATCTCGCGGTTGCGCACGATTCAGCGCCTTTCGCAGGAAGAAGGCGTGAATTTGGCCGGCATCAAGACGATCATTGAGATGGCCGAACGCATCGACGATCTCGAAGACGAGAATGCGCGGCTCCGTGAACGGGTCGCTCGCGCACCGCGGCGCGGCGGGGAGCTCGTCCATGTGCCGCGTTCGACGGCGGTGGTGACGTGGTCGCGCACCGCGCGCCGCGAACGCGGTTGAATCAGGAGCGAATTACCCGCGCAGCGTGGGTTTCTGGCACAATTCCTCGGTGGGATATCCACCGCTTGAATTGAATGCCGCATCGAAAGGGCCCGCGCTGTGCCGAGTCACGTTTCCTTCCGCCGCCGCGGGCTGATCGCCACCGCCGCGGCCCTCGCTCTTAGCCTTCCAAGTACGGTCGCGGCGCAGGAGGCGCTGCCGAAGAGTTCGGACAAGGTCCCGCAGGGGGGCTTAGCGCAGGCAACGAGTGAATACGATCCGACGGGCATCGAGTTCGTCCTCGCCACAGACGCAACGCTTATCGACGGCACGTCTGCCCCCGCCGGCACCTCCCTCCACCGCTGCACTGACCAGGCCAGCATCAATAATTGTGTGTACCAATTCGATTTCGAGCCGGGCACAGTCGTGAACGTGGTGTACACCTACCCGACCCACACGTCGACGGTCCCGGTGACGGTGGTGGAGCGTGACCCAGTCGGCCAGTCCGAGGATGCTCCGCTGGTCAATGAGGAGTTCATTTCGGGCGAGTACTCGATCAAGTACCCGAAGAGCTTCGCGCGGATCGGCGACAAAGGCACGTCCTTGGCGCCGACAGCCACGCGTGTGGTCGACGGTGTCCGCTACGAAAACCAGCCGTTGCCGAAGGGCACCACGTTCGCCGTGGACGAGAAAAGCGCAGATGTGGCGGAAGTCGATGAACTCGGCCGCGTCACGCTGACTTCCCCGGCGACGGCGAAGCCGGGGGAGACGGTCTCGGTGGGTGTCATAGCCACCTACCCAGACGGCAGCAAGGGCACGTTCACCGCGACCTTCCAGCTGAAGAATAAGCTGCAGGAAGACATGTTCACGCCGCACTACGAGGCGGGCCGCGAGGTCGTGCCCGGCGGCACCATCACGGTGCGCCAGGTTGCAGGTGATCTTCCGAAGGACGTGCTGTTCTACCCACACACGCCTGCGGAAGATTTGAACGGGTGGACTGTGTCGGTCGACGCGGCGTCCGGCGATCTGTCGGTCACTGCGCCGAAGGAGGGCGAGCACCAGCCGCTTAGCTTCACGACGGCCGCGTTGTACGCCGACGGCTCCCAGTCCAAATTCACGGCCGAGGTGAGCCTGAAAGACGGCAAGGCGGAATCGGGCGAACGCCGCGTGAGCTTCCCGGAGGTCAGCGCTGCGACCGGAGACGGCGACATGCTCTCGGTGACCCCGAGCATCCCGGGGGAACTCCCCGAAGGAACGCGCTTCACGCTGGTTGAAGCCGGCTCTCTCAAGGATGCAGAGGTGAACGAGCAGACAGGCGAGCTCACCTTCACGGGTGCGACCGGCGGCACCGAACCAGTCGACCCGGTGGTGCAGGTGACCTACCCGGACGGATCGGTGAGCACCGTGAAGATTCCGCTCGATGTGACCGGCAACGACGGCGACCGCATGTGCGCGGTGAAAGCATCGAGCACCAGCTCCGCGAAGGAATGCACGGCGGCCATCATCGGGATTCTCGCCGTGGTGACCGGCATCATTGGAATGTTCACCGGAGCGGCACGCGTCCTGCAGGATTACCTGCCGGAGCAGCTGCGCCCCTACCTGCCGAAGGGGTGGTGACATGCGTCGAATTACCGCAGTAGCGCTTGCGACCAGCGCTAGTTTGATCACGCAGGCAGTCGTGGTGCCTCATTCCGCATCCGCTGAACCAGCGGCGGGCACCCAGGATTCAGGGCAGAATGTGCAGGCAGGTAGCCCGGAAGTTCTGAGCGCGAAGGTGGATAAATCGGGCACAGGACGCGCGACGTTGACGTTCCAAGACCCGCTCGCAGACGGCGGAATTCTGCGGACGCGCCTGGATAGCCGCATTTACCTCGGCGATGAGCCATCGTTTACCGACGCATCGACGGCCACGACCCGCAGGGAGGGAAATGCGGAAGTGGTGGAGCTGCGTAACGTCGATAAGCGAACTGGCATCGAGCTCGTGCGCACCTACCGTTTCGATGGTGCGCGGGCGACGCTCGAAGCGACGATGAAAAATACGACGTCGCAGATCCAGGCGATGCAGGTCGATCTGACGCACGCCGGAATGTACTCGTCGACGACATTCGACGCGACCGCTGGCGTGCAGCCGATCGTCGCGCGGACGACGAACCCGCAGTACGACGTCACCGTCGACTTCGGCGGCGACCCGCAAGCCACCGGATTCTCCGGCGGAAATGGCACGTGGTCCGACGCGAAGTACGGCGAACAGGGCACGAAAGCGAAAGCCGGCGAGGGAAGCGCGCGCTTGCAGGGAGGTCGCTGGTTCCGTCCGCTGAAACCGGGCGAGACGTTCACAGGCTCGATCACGGTGAGCGCGCAAGCTGCGCCGAAGGCCATCGACCGCGACCGCGACGGCATTCCCGATGAGTGGGAGCGCAGCGCGTTCACCCCCGCCGGCTCCGCAGAGCAGCTCGAGCTCGCTCGCTGGGGTGCGACCCCTGAGAAGCCGGATCTATTCCTGCAGCTCAACTGGATGCAACCGGAAGCTGCGACGGCCGGATGCTCGGATGATGCGTATGCACGCTCCGTGCGTGGTTTCAACGAATTCGTCGGGTGCGCGACGGCGAATAAGAACGAGTACCGGCCCTCGCGCAAGTCGCTGAATGATTTGGTGGAGCTCTTCAAGGCGCGCGGCTACAACCTTCACATCGACGCAGGTACCTGGTACAACAACTTCACCACGGACCCGACGCAGCTCAAGGGCGGCCCGACGGAGTCATATTCGCAGTACTACGCGGAAAACGGCGACGTGGGAAGCGCACTCGCGGCGGACCGCACCCGCCTGCTCGGCGGCCGAAAGTCCGTGTTCCGTCTCGGCATCATCGGCGATCAGATCATGCCTGGCGACGATTCTTCGGGCGCCGGTTCCACACCTGGCGGCGCGTTCTTCGTGTCCAAACCGAAGGACATGACCAACGACGAGCATCTGCGCAACACGATCCTCCACGAGCTCGGTCACAATCTCGGGCTCAGCCACACCGGCGTGGCGTCGATCGCGGACCCGGAGGGGCAGAATTACTTGCCCAATTACGTGTCCACGATGAACTACCTCTACCAGTTCTCCCATTTCGGGTACTCCTTCGAAGAGTCGCACTCGAGCGACGAGCTGCCCGCCGCATGCACCGGCCAGCCGTGCTACCTCGGCGACTACACCGTCCCGCCCGACTGGGATAACCTGCAGTTCTACGACGGAGTGATCGGGCGCGCGACAGGGGCGGTGGCTCCTGAGTCGAAGCATACGGAGCACGTGCCAACGATTCGCGAGCTCCAGGCGCTGGCCGCCAACAAGAACAACGGCAAGGCCGGTTTCCGCCTCGTGGACAGCCGCGACCACATCAACGGCGTGGCCACCTACCGCGACAATAACGTCCTGACCGGCGAGATCAGCAACCTCGGCCGGGAGGACCACACGTTCACGCTCGAAGTCAGCTACGCCGGCGGCAAGACATGGCGCAAGAAATTCACGGTCAAAGGCATTCCGCTTGACGACGCCGCGTCTGCGTCCCCCAAGCGCACCGTCTCCATCCCCGTGAACCTGCCCGCGGATTTCCGCGGTTCCTCCCTGCCGGTGTCGTTCCGTGTGGTCAATGAGTCGGGGGAGCAGCAGTACAGCGAGACCCTCACCGTGCCCGTTCTCGACTACACCGCCGCTGAGGCCGAAGAGGTGCTCAAGCAGGTGCTCGCTGACCCGAAGGCATCCGCGCAGCAGAAAACCCTCGCCCGCAGCGTGCTCACGCCGACGAGCAAGGGTACTGATCTGGAGGACGGAAACAACGGTGACAATACCAGCGGGCGTGCTGGCACGACCCCGGGAGCGAATATCTCAGAGGGGTCGAGTACCGCCGGTATCGTCTTCGCGGTCCTCGCTCTGATCGCGGCGATCGCGGGCCTGGTCGGAATCGTGGCCCTGCCCGCGATGCCGGGCGCGCGACGCTAGAACTCGATCGCCGCGGCGCCCTTGATGTTGCGGAGGTTCGAGCGGGCCAGCTCGACCATGTTGCCGATGCCACCGTCGAGCACCGTCTTGACCGCGGACTCGGTGAAGCCCTTGATCATGGTCCAGTCGAAGTTCGGCGGCAGGGACAGAGCGTCCGGGTCAGTGACCATCTCGACCAAGACGGGGCCGTCGTAGGCGAAGGCCTCCTTGATGGTCTTTTCCAGATCCGTCGGCTTTTCCACGCGGAAGGACTTGATACCCACTGCCTCGGCGATATTGGCGTAGTTCACCTGGGCGTGGTCCGTCTGGAATTCCTTCAGGCCGGCGACCATCATCTCCAGCTTGACCATGCCGAGGCTGGAGTTGTTGAACACCATCATCTTCACCGGAAGATTGTGCTGCTGCACGGTGATCAGCTCGCTGAGCAGCATGGACACGCCGCCGTCGCCGGAGAAGGTGATCACCTGGCGGTCACGGTCCGCCGCCTGCGCACCGATTGCCTGCGGGACGGCATTAGCCATGGTGCCATGGCGGAAGGACGCCAGCTCGTCCTTCTTGCCGTTCGGGGTGATGTAGCGGGCAGCCCAGACATTGCACATGCCGGTGTCGACGGTGAAGATGGCGTCGTCGTCGGCCAGCTCGTCGATAAGCTCTGCGGCGTACTCCGGGTGGATCGGGGTGGCCTTCGTCTTCGTCCTGGTGCCGAAGTTCTCGATCACCGTCTCGAGCAGGTGCGCGTGCTCCTTGAGCATCTTGTCCAGGAACGAGCGGTCCTTCTTCTCGTCGACGTGCGGAAGGATGTTCTCGATGACGCTCTTGACATCGCCGACGACCGGGTATTTGACCTTGGCGCGGCGGCCGATGTTCTCGCCCTTGATATCCACCTGCGCGACATTGTCGGTGGGCAGCCAATCGTTGTACGGGAAGTCCGTGCCCAACAAGATGAGCAGGTCGGCCTCGTGCGATGCCTCGTAGCAGGCACCGTAGCCGAGCAGGCCGTTCATGCCCACGTCGAAGGGGTTGTCGTACTGGATGTGCATCTTGCCGCCGAAGGAGTGGCCGATCGGGGACTTGATCTTCTCAGCGAGCTGCAGGATTTCCTCGCGCGCATTAGCTGCACCCACGCCGCAGAACAGCGTGACGGTATCTGCCTCGTTGATTGCCTGAACCAGACGAGCAGCCTCACCGGCATCCGGGAAAACGCGCTTGTCGTCGCCACGCGCGATGGTGGACTCGAGCAGCGGCACATCAGCGGCATCCTGGCTGGCAATATCGCCCGGCATGACGAAGACGGACACGCCCTTGCCCGCCATCGTCGACTGGATAGCGTGGTGCAGGATGCGTGCACCCTGCTCCGCCGAGTTAGCCATCTCGCAGTAGCCGGAGCACTCAGCGAAGATCTGCTCCGGGTGCGTCTCCTGGAAGAAGTTGGAGCCGATTTCCTGGCTCGGGATGTGCGAGGCGATGGCCAGCACCTTCCCGCCGTTGCGGTGCGAATCATAAAGACCCTGAATCAAGTGGGTGTTGCCCGGGCCGCACGATGCGGCGCAGACAGCGAGCTCACCCGTCACGAGGGACTCGGCGCCGGCGGCGAAGGCGGCGGCCTCCTCGTTGCGGACGTGAACCCACTCGATATTCGAATCAGCCACTGCGTCGGACACCGGGTTCAGGGAGTCGCCGACGAGGCCGTAAATGCGCTTGACGCCGTTGCGCTCTAGCGTTTCCACGATCTGGTGCGCGAAATCCTTAGCCAATTTTTTCCTCCATTTATGCGTTTAGATTTACGGCACCCTAGTGTACGCTTTTTCCATTTTCCGCCCCGACGGCTGTTGTGTGCTGTAGAATGCTCCGGCTTCGCGTCCTGAAACGCGTGTTATCCCCGCGCCGATTCCCCGAGCGCCCGCAGGAATGCTTCGTCTTCGTAGTAGTCGGTGTGGCCGCCGCGGATCCCGGGTACGCGTTCGGCGCCGAAGCGTGCGGTGCCCGGGTCGGTGCCGTGCAGGGCACTGAACGGGGAGCGCAGCAAAAGGATCGGGTCGGTCGGCGAATCCGCGACGGTGACCTTCGGGTCATCGGTGAATAAGGTGAGGTCGTCGACGTGGGAGGCACTGACGCCGGGCGAGCCGACGATATAGAGCTCGTCGGCGAACAGCCCGTATTCTTCGGCGGCGCGGGCGGCCACCACCGAACCGTAGGAGTGGCCCACCACGACTTTCCGTGAGTCCGGGAAGCGCTCCTCCATGGCGTACTGAAACGCCGCCAGATCGTCCGCGCCGGCGCTGGCGGGAATGCGCGACATGCCTTCAATCAGTGTCGGGGGAGCGGAGTAGCCTTGCCAGACCACCACGGCACCGCCGGTGGCTTCCGCGACGGCTTGGGCCTCTTCCATGGCCAGGGCGAATTTCTCGGGCTCGCCCGAACCCACGCCGGAGACCACCGTGGTCACCGACTGCGGCGGGATCGGTTCGCCGTTTTCGTCGTACTCCACGCCGATCATGACGCTGTACCCATCGGGCCCGCCCTCGAGAACGATCCCGTCGGCATTTGCGACTACGTCTTGCACTGAGGCGGGCGCGGTTTCCAGAAGCCGTGCGCTGATCTGGGACAACGGTTCGTCCGGGTGGAATACGAGGCGGTCTAAGTCCTGTTCGTGTTCGAGCTTGCATTCTTGGGAGATCGAGGCGGAGCAGGATTTATCGAGGAGGCGCTCCAATACGGACAACGCGGCCAGCGTGCTTTCGTGGGCGACGCGAAGATGCGGCGGCACGAATGTCGCGGCCAGGGACTCTTTGCTCACGTCGACCATGTGCTGGGCGACAGCGGCTTCTTCGAGAATTTCCGCGATTTTCTCCATTGTGTCGGCGGGATTGCTCAACGCGCGTCCGAGGTCGGCGAGCTTGTCCAAGCCCGCGTCCGCGGCCTCGCCGGCGAGACCGGCGTTGGAGATGGAGGTGCGGGTGGCAGCGGTGTCGTCGATACGCGAACGCACGGTTCCCGCTGCCCGCCGCAACGCGTCTGAGCTGGCCGAAAGTTCTGATGTGACCAGCATTATTCCGCCTTGAATGCGCAGGCGTGATCGGCGTCGACCCCGCGGATGGCAGTGACGAATGCGGCTAAATCCTCGACGTGGGTGCGCACGCTCTCGGTGCGGGTGTCCACGCCGTCGGTTAACGCGCTGTGAGCGGCGGCGAGCGCGGCGCTGGTCAGGCTAGGGGTTGCTAAATCGGTGAGCTCAGGGTCGGTCCAGGTGGGCAGCGTCGGGAGGTCGGTGGTCGGTGCTTGAACGAAATTCGTTGTGTGGTTCATGCCCTTAACACAACGACAACCAGCACTGATGCACAACGGTGGCCAAATGAACCTGTGGAATTTGAAAACTTATCCACATACCCTTGGTTCCCATGCGTATTGGACTCGTGCAATTCACCGCTTCAGAACGCGTCGCTGACAACCTCGCCGCGCTGAGCGAACGTATCCGCGACGCCGCGAACAAAGGAGCGACGCTCATCGTGTGCCCCGAGGCGTCTTCGCAAGCATTCGAATCCGGCCCGCTTCACAAGCAGGCCGAGGACTTCAACGGCGCATTCGCGACCGGGCTGCGCACGCTCGCGGAGGGGCTGGGCGTCACCATCGTCGCGGGCATGTTCCGGCCCGCAAGCGACGGGCGCGTGCGCAATACCGCGTTGATCACTGGTCCTGAGCTGCACGAAGGCTACGACAAGATTCACACTTTCGACACCGCCAACTACCGCGAGTCGGACAACGTCGAGCCCGGAACCGAGCTCGTCACCTTCACCCACGAGGGCGCGACGGTGGGTGCCGCGATCTGCTTCGACATCCGTTTTCCCGACCATTTCCAACAGCTCGCGCGCCGTGGGGCCGAGATCGTCGTCGTGCCCACGAGCTGGGCGGGAGGTGAAAATAAGGTCGAAGAATGGATCGCGCTTTCGCGTGCCCGCGCGCTCGATGCAGGGGTGTTCATCATCGCTCCGGATCAGGCGAATCCGGAAGGTTCCGCCGGGGCCCGAAATAATTCAGACCCGCTCGGCGTCGGTCATTCCCTCGCCGTCGCGCCCAATGGGACCGTCCTCGCGCAGGGCGGATTCGACGAGGAGGTCATCGTCGTCGACATCGACCCTGCCGAGGCACGCCGCCGCCGCGCCGCCGTCCCGATCCTTTAAACGCGCCGCAACGCCAGCCAATCCACCGCGCTCGCCAAGGATTCCAGGGCAGGATCACGGACATCGACAACAAGCTCAATTCGCTTATCGACGCCCCCAAACACCGCCGCCCTCACCTCCGCCAGCCGGCTTCCCGTCGCATTGATGACGCTGTGTCCGGGCAGCACCATCTGCTCGCCCCGCGCGTTCCCGCACGTCCAGTACTCGCCGATCGCCGGCCGCCGCCACCAGTTGGGCACATAGAACACCAGTTGACCGAACTGATTGGACGGCAGTGCCGGTGCAAGGTCGTGCCACTCGCCACGCTCCCCGTATGCGCCGGGCACCAGCACCGGAAGCGACTGGCCCGGAAGGTATTCCACCTGCATCGGCGCCTCCAGGTAGATGGCGAGCATGTCCGTCCCGTTCCCGCGCAGCTCCTCCACCCCAATGACCTGCGCCGCTGTTGCCGCGGGAATGCCCTGCAGGTCGGCCTCGCGTGCGGCATCCGCCATCGCGTATAGCCCGCGCGTCATCTTCTCCCAGATCGGCTCGATGTCGTGCGGACGGTCCCACAGTGCCTTGAGTAGCGCCTCACCCAGCGGGTTCACCAGCTCCTCGTAGGACTCCGGCGGCAGGCCCAAACGGCGGCGGTCTAAAGCCGTGGTGGAGGACAGGGAGGGGTTGAGCAGGGCGTCGATAAGCGTGCCTGCTTCCTCTGTGCTCCTTGAAAGCTGTAACTCCAGCTCACTGCGCTCGGTCTCCGAAAAACTCACAAGCTCGTCCATGCTTCAAAGGGTAATGTGTCGCGCCTGCACGCTAAGCTAACCGCGATAGCTCCCACGCGAAAGGTTCGGCTCATGGAATTCACAGTCTATGACTTGCTTGTCGACGTTGGGTGGATCTCCGTCCTCCTCATCATCGGCAACATTCTCCGCCAGCGTGTCCGTGTGCTGCAGCAACTCCTGCTCCCAGCACCCATTACCGCTGGTCTCATCGGGTTGATCCTCGGGCCTGAGGTGTTGAAAGTCGCGTCGTTCTCCGACCAGATCGGCGACTACACCACTATTCTCATCGCCGTGGTGTTTGCCTCCATGGCGTATTCCATGGACCTCGGCGGGTCCGTGGCCAAGGGCGCGCGCAATATGTGGGCCTTTTCCACCACGATGTTCATGTTCCAGTGGGGCCTGTTCGTGCTTGCCGGGGTCTACCTGTTCAAGCCGGTATTCGGTACCGAGGACTGGTTCGGCATGATGCTGCCCGTCGGCTTCGTCGGCGGCTTCGGTACCGCCGCCGCCGCCGGTTCCGCCCTCAAGGACACCGCCGGCGCCGCCGCCGCTTCCGCCCTCGGCTTCACCGCCGCGACCGTGGGCACCCTCGTAGCCATCATCGGCGGTGTCATCGTCTCCAACTGGGGCATCCGAAAGGGCAAGACCACCGAGCTGCAGGGAGATCTGCCGAAGGAGCTGCGATCTGGCTATATCGAGGACGAGGCTGAGCGTCCCTCCATTGGTAAAGCCACGACCAACCCGTCGTCGATTGAGCCCCTTGCTCTCCACAGCGGTTTCATTGTGTTCACCGTGCTCCTCGCCTACATGGTGAACACGCTGATCTCCAACAGGTGGGAGAACGTTTCCATCCCGCTGTTCGCCCTGTCCTTCGTCATCGGCTTCATCGGCCGTGGCCTGCTGCGACTGTTCAAGAAGCCGAACTACCTGGACAAGGACACCGTCACCGCCATCTCCGGTGCCGCCACCGACTACATGATCGCCTTCGGCATCGCCTCCATCGCGCCCGCCGCGCTGGCCGCCTACTGGCAGGCGCTCATCCTGCTCTTCGTTCTCGGCATCATCTTCTGTCTCTTCTATCTGCTCGTCATGGCGCCGCTTTACTTCGGTGAACAGTGGATTGAGCGCGGTATCTTCGGCTGGGGTTGGGCCACCGCCGCCGTCGCCACCGGTATCGCCCTGCTCAAGATGGTCGACCCCAAGCTCAAGTCCGGCACCCTCAACGAATACGGCGTGGCGTATGTCGGTTTCGGCCCCTTCGAGATCGGCATGAACATCCTCGGGCCCATTGCCGTCCTCGCCTCCTTCACCGGCCCATTCGGCTGGGTCGCCACCGTCGTCGCCGTCGGCATTCTGGTGATGAGCTTCGCCCTCAAGTGGGTTCCCGTCAAGAAATCCGCCGGAGCCACGAGCAGCTAGCTGCCGGTTGCCTCGGCTTTCTGCTCCCTGTTGTACGCTCCCCAGAACTTCATCAGCTGAAAGAAGCGCTGGTCTCCCGCAGATGACAGTGTTGCGCTTTGATGCGGAGGCAGCAGCCGTCTGATTCGCTGCGTCAACTGTCCCGAACGCTCCGTCAGCTCGTCCCCCGGGTAGCCGGTGGAGCTTAGCGCCAGCATGATCACCTCCAATTCGTCGTCGGTGAACGTCAGCGGAGGAACCGTGTCGCAATGCTCCATGGTGTAGCCGCCGTTGGCGCCGGGCTTCGAGGTGATGTTGAAGCCGAGGTCACGCAAATGCGCGATATACCTCCGCAGCGTCCGCTTATCGACGCCAACCCTTCCCGCCAACTCCCCTCCCTCCATCGGCCGCCCAATCTGCAACAGCCGAATCAGTTCCGCTCCGCGTAAGAAATGAGCGACTTTCTCTTTGCGCTGGTATTTTTCCGTTTCCTCAATCGCGGCCTCAGATGGATGGGGAGGTAGTTCCGGAATGAGATCGCCGTGCATGCTGTTTTTCTCCTCGTCGCTTTTTGGTACTGATTCCCGCCGATGCGGTTGACGTAGCTCGCCGACAATCAGCTGCGCACCGTGTTTTTCTGGTGCGATTCTGAATTTAGGAAGAACAGGCCATGTGCGCTCGGCGCGAGTGTCTACTTCAGTGAGCAATGCCCACGGCTAGCCACCAGCTATTCCGTCCGCGACTTATATTGCGACTCCCCGTCGACTAGACGGTCAGTCTCTGCCAGTGGGCGCTCTTTTCCAGTGGGCACTCTTTTCCAGTTGGGGACTCTGTAGGTGGAAGATGCGCTGAAGGCTATTGCGGACACAAACGCCCGCGTTGCGTGTCGTGGCGCATATGACGTGCAGTTTTGATTGTGTGCATTGAGGACAGTCTCGCCGCCGAGATGCCGGGGTGACGGATATTGTCTTGCGATGCCAGGAAGTTGTCCGCAATTGAGAGCTTCCTTTTCGCAGGGCAATGGCCCTGTAAGTGCTATTGAGGGCGGCAGTGCCCGCAATCGTCGGGAGCAATATATATGGAGGTCCCTCGAGTGCCAGCTGTTATTCGTGGAGCCGAAAAACACGGAAAGCCTCCCGGAAGGACAGAACGAAGGCACGATCTGAGGCTTCAAACTGACCGAAACCGATGGAAATCATTATTTTCGCCTTGAGTGGAACAGACTCAACTTCTGCGGCGTTGTGCCTATTGACGAACTAAGTTCGGACGAATAGAAGCACAGCAAATCGAGAATTAGGAAAGGAGCGAGACGCCCATGAGCTCGTTCAACCCCACCACCAAGACTCAGGAGGCTTTGCAGCAGGCGCTGCAGCGTGCATCCGCAGCCGGAAACCCGGACATTAGGCCAGCGCACCTGCTCCAGGCGATCCTCGAGCAGGAAGACGGCATCGCAGCACCGGTGCTCAAGGCGACCGGCGTCGACCCGGCGACGGTGCAAAAGGAAGCCGCTGAGATCGTCGACGGTTACCCGAAGGCCGAGGGCCAGAACATGGCCAACCCGAATTTCAACCGTGACGGCCTCAATGCGCTGAACGCCGCGCAGGAACTCGCCGGTGAGCTCGGCGACGAATACGTCTCCACCGAGGTGCTGCTCGCCGGTATCGCGCGCGGCGACGACGAGGCAGCCGAGCTGCTCAAGAAGCGCGGCGCCACCTACGACACCATCAAGGCAGCTTTCCCGTCCGTCCGCGGCCACCAGAAGGTGACCACGCAGGACCCGGAGGGCCAGTTCCAGGCTCTGGAGAAGTACTCCACCGACCTGACGGCGCGTGCCCGCGAGGGCAAGATCGACCCTGTCATCGGCCGCGATAGCGAGATCCGCCGCGTGGTCCAGGTCCTGTCCCGCCGCACGAAGAACAACCCGGTGCTCATCGGTGAGCCGGGCGTGGGCAAGACCGCCATCGTGGAGGGACTCGCCCGCCGCATCGTGGCTGGCGACGTTCCGGAGTCCCTCAAGGGCAAGACCCTGATCAGCCTCGACCTGGGCTCGATGGTCGCCGGCGCGAAGTACCGCGGCGAGTTCGAGGAGCGCCTCAAGGCCGTGCTGGACGAGATCAAGTCGTCCGACGGCGAGATCATCACCTTCATTGACGAGCTGCACACCATCGTCGGTGCCGGCGGAACCGGTGACGGCTCGATGGACGCAGGCAACATGATCAAGCCGATGCTCGCCCGCGGCGAGCTGCGCCTGGTCGGTGCGACGACGCTCGACGAGTACCGCAAGTACATCGAGAAAGACGCCGCCCTGGAGCGCCGCTTCCAGCAGGTCTACGTCGGCGAGCCGACGGTGGAAGACACCATCGGCATCCTCCGCGGACTCAAAGAGCGCTACGAGGTGCACCACGGTGTCCGCATTCAGGACTCCGCACTCGTGTCTGCCGCGTCCTTGTCTGACCGCTACATCACCAACCGCTTCCTGCCGGACAAGGCCATTGACTTGGTCGACGAGGCCGGTTCGCGCCTCCGCATGGAGATCGACTCCTCCCCGCAGGAGATCGACGAGCTGGAGCGCGTCGTGCGCCGCCTCGAGATCGAGGAGATCGCGTTGTCGAAGGAATCGGACGCTGCTTCGCAGGAGCGTCTCAAGGCACTGCGCAGCGAACTTGCTGACCAGCGCGAGAAGCTCGGCGAGATGAAGGCTCGTTGGGAGAACGAGAAGAGCGAGATCGACAAGGTCCAGCACGCCAAGAAAGAGCTGGAGCGCCTGCGCAACGAGTCCGAGATCGCGGAGCGCGACGGCGACTACGCGAAGGTCTCCGAGCTCCGTTACGGCCGCATTCCGGAACTGGAGGAAGAGGTGGCTGCGGCGGAGCGGGAGGCGTCGATAAGCAATAAAACGATGCTGACGGAAGAAGTCACCCCGGACGTGATCGCCGAGGTCGTGTCGAGCTGGACGGGCATTCCCGCTGGCAAGATGATGGAGGGCGAGACCGAGAAGCTCCTGAATATGGAGTCTGTGCTGGGTGAGCGCGTTGTCGGTCAGAATGAGGCTGTCGTCGCGGTGTCCGATGCCGTGCGTCGTTCGCGCGCCGGGATCGCGGATCCGAACCGCCCGATCGGCTCTTTCCTGTTCCTCGGCCCGACGGGCGTGGGTAAGACTGAGCTGGCGAAGTCGCTCGCTGAGTTCCTCTTCGACGATGAATCCGCGATGGTCCGCATCGACATGTCCGAATACGGCGAGAAGCACTCCGTCGCGCGTCTCGTCGGTGCGCCTCCGGGATACGTCGGCTTCGACGCCGGCGGCCAGCTCACCGAAGCTGTCCGTCGCCGCCCGTACAGCCTCGTGCTTTTCGACGAGGTCGAGAAAGCCCACCCCGATGTCTTCGACGTCCTGCTTCAGGTCCTCGACGAGGGCAGGCTTACCGACGGCCAAGGCCGCACCGTCGACTTCCGCAACACCGTCATCATCCTGACCTCCAACCTGGGCGCCGGTGGCACCCACGACGAGATCATGGAAGCGGTGAAGCGCGCGTTCAAGCCCGAGTTCATCAACCGCCTCGACGACGTGGTCGTCTTCGACCCGCTGAGCCAGGAGCAGCTCGTCGGCATCGTCGACATCCAGCTGCGCAGCCTCGCTGAGCGCCTGGCCGAGCGTCGCCTGACCCTCAATGTCACCGACGCCGCCAAGCGCTGGCTTGCCGACCGCGGTTACGACCCGGCCTACGGTGCCCGCCCGCTGCGCCGCCTGATCCAGAAGGAGATCGGCGACAAGCTGGCCAAGGAAGTGCTCGCCGGCGCGATCCGCGACGGTGACACGGTGCTGGTGGATGCCGGCGTGGCTGACCCGGCTGCTCAGCCTTCCGGTAGCGAGGAGGCTTCCGATGATGATGTTTCTGTCGGTGACACCGCTGGTCTGACAGTCACGAAGGCAGCTGACTAAGCCGCCACGATAAGGGGGTGGCGCTCCTGTCGTGCTCCGGAATTGGCGAACGGTAACAATCAAACGGTAACCGCCACCCGATAGGTACTAAAGGAGAGGCATAAAGGTTCCTGGTGGGGCAAAGTTACCGTTTGATTGTTACCGTTTGCCGTTTTGGTGGGGCGCGCGAGCTTGGCGGGACAGCCTATAAGCCGCGGCGCTGTTGCTCACGGGTGATGGTTGTTTGGACCGTCGATATGCAGTAATCAGGCTCGAACATGAGCTGCCTGGGCGTGAGACGGATAACGGGGTGGCCAAAGTTCTTCAGTAGGTTCTCCCGGTGACGCTCTTTGCGGAGGGTTTCCTCCACCCCGCCGTAGGTTGTCCCGTCGTATTTGACTCCGCCGTCTATTTCCACGACGGTTTCACCGTTCGGCCCGGCGAGGAGGTCGACTTCGATGTGGCGGTGGGCGTCGATAGGCATGCGCACGTGCATCTGCACAGGGATGCCGGCCTCGAGGAACAGACCTTGTGCATAGGGTTCGAATGGAGAGAGCGATCGCGCGCTGCTGGCTTGAATCGCGGCGCGGACATTGCCGATGCCGCGGATGGGGCCGAGATCACGAGCGGCTTGCATCATCAATCGGTGGGACATCTTTTGGTACTTCAGCCACGACATCGCGACCAAGCCCTCGATAAATCCGTGCTGGGCAGCGATGTCGGCGGCGGTTCGGAAGGGGGTGAGGACGCGGATGCCGTCGACAAGCATGATCTGCTTGGGCGAAACGGTGAGCTTGCGGAAAGTCTGCCCCTTCGGGGTGTTATGGGCGGATTTGTACCCGTTGCTGCCCAGGGTGGTTTCCACTAGTTCGGGTGTGCGTGGCACGACCCACATTCCGTGAATGCGTGCTGCCGACCGGCCGATGAGAACAGCGCGGGTTTTACTCCTTCCGACGGCGACTGCACGAAGCCATTGCTGCTCGTATCGTTTGAGTTCGCGGTAATACTCGCTGGGGATGGCCTGGGTGGGGGCCAACTGAGTGAGCACACCTGATTCGAGCTGGTGCCATGCAGGGTGGCCCGCTTTGGCTGCGCGGAGATTTACCAGCTTGTTGATGGCTTCGTTCTTGTCCATGACTTCACTGTGGACTGGGCTTGGCTGCCGTGCAGTGCAACGATGTACATTTCAGTAGACATTCTCGGCTAATGATGAGGCGTGGCCTAGCTGGGGCGAGGGTCGACCCGCGCTGCCGAATTTGCGAACGGTAACAATGATGAAGCGAACCGTGGGGTTTAGGTTTCTTATAGGCGACATAGGGGTCTGAAAGAGGGCATTATTACCGTTGAATAGTTACCGAACGCCGGAAAGGCGGCTGGGCGAGCTGGCCGTCGCAGGGCTGAGTGACGATAGACGCGGGTTGCGACAGGAACAAAGGGCTTCGGCACTACAATCTCCGGCATGGAGCCACTGACCACGAAGATCGTCACCCGGACCCCGCTGCCGGGTGTGGAGAACGAGGAACTAGCTGCCCACGACCTGGGCGGCGGGCACTTCGTCGTCGCGTCCGTGCCGTTTTTGGACACGAGCATCAACGTCGGCGACATCGTCGAATGCGTGAAGGTCGGCGGCCAGTTCCACGTCAACCGCAAGGTAGTCAGCGGCGGGGCGGAAACAGTCCGGATCCTGATCCAGTCGCCGGAACCGACGGACATCCCGGAGACGCTGCTCGCGTTCGGGTGCCGGGTGGAGGTGGGGCCGGGGGGCATGCTGGGGGCGTCGATAAGCGCGGATGCCCCGAGCGAAGGCATCCGTGAGTGGCTTGAGGGCCTCCAGGCGCAGGGCATCATCTCGTTGGCGTAGCTACACTTGGCGCCATGAGCGTATTCGTGTCCTCCGAAGACCTGCGTGAACAGATCCGTACCGGCAAGAAGCTCACCGTTTTGGCCTCGCTGTGGGATGCCCGCGAGGGCAACGCGTGGTCGAAATTCCAGTCCGAACACATCCCGACAGCCCAGTACTGCAACCCGGCCGATCACCTCGTGGGCACGCCCGGCTCGCAGGTGGGCCGCAACCCGCTTCCGTCGACGGAGCACTTGCAGCAGTCGTTCCGTTCGTGGGGCATTGAGGCCGGCCGCCCGGTCGTCATCTACGACACCGGTTCCGGCGAGTTCGCCGCCCGCGCATGGTGGACATTGCGCTGGTCAGGCGTCCAAGACGTGCATATTCTCGACGGCGGCTTCCCCGCGTGGGAGCGCGCCGGCTTCGACACAGTCGCCGGCCCCGGCCCCGTCTCCGTCCGCACCGAACTCGAAGTCGCGCCGGGCCAGCTTCCTACCGCAGAAATCGACGACGTGCGTGAATTCAAGGGCATGCTTATCGACGCCCGCGATACCCCCCGCTTCGTCGGCCAACGCGAGCGCCTCGACCTGAAATCCGGCCATATTCCCGGTGCCCGCACTGTGCCTGTCGAAGATCTCTTCACCGAGGACGGCCTGATCAAGCCCGTCGAGGAGATCCTCGAGGTGATGGCCAAGTTCGGCATCACCCATGCAACGGACCCCGCCGAAGCCATCGTCTACTCCGGCTCCGGTAACCACTCCTCGAAACTGCTCGCCGCCTTCGCTCACGCTGGCCTGCCCGTGCTGACCCACTTCATCGGCGGCTGGTCCCAGTGGTCCGCCAACCCGAAGAACCCCGTCGAGCGCGACATTTAACCTGTGCAGCTATGCGCTGGGCAGCTCCGGGGGCTTTAGGGCTGCCGAGCCCGGTGCTGTCCGCAGATCCGCAGCTCCACAGATGTTAACCCCAAATGTGAACCCCTCCGCAGATGTTAACCCCAAAACTTAGTTACCCCAGGTCGCGGATTTTCGGCCAATTTTGCCGACCTGCGGAAACTAACTTTTGGGGTTCACATCTAGGAACCACCGCCTAAGGGGCCGATCTGGGCCGCTGCAGCGACCGCACAAGTCCCACCCCGGTGCAGAACCCCGCGACAACTAGCCACGCCTGCCCAGTTCAGGGGACGTCGGAGGATACAGTTTTGTACTGATGGGTTACATACTTCTGGGACTGTCCGCACTCGCCCTTGCCGGGGCGAGTATTTTGTGGCGCGCAGATGCGCAGGATAAGAGCAGGACCAGTGAGAATGACACCGCCCCACGCGACGCTGAACCGGCGGAAGATGTGCGCGATGAGCCGGTGCTGCGCGAGGAAGCAGCACCGGCGGAACCAGAGCCACAGCCGGAAGTAGTACCGGAGAAGGAGCCAGAGCCGCAGCTGGAGGCTGAAGAGAAAGAGGAGCCGCAGCCGGAGCCAGAAGCGCAACCGGAACCGGAGCCAGAACCAGAAGTGCACCCGGAACCAGCAGAGGAAAACTCCGAAGAAAGTCAGAAAACGCACTCGCGCTGGAGCGCGCTGACCGGGGCTTTCTCGACCAAGCTGCCGTCGAAGCTGCCAACCAAGCTGCCCAAGCACCTACCGTCCAAACTCCCCGGGGCGAAGCAGCGCAGCCGCAAGGAACGCCGGGAGTGGGCGGAGGCGAACGGTTTCGAGTACGCGAGGGAGGATGAGTTCCTCCAGGACGAGTGGGGGCGCGGTGCGGCGTCGGCGGGTGAGCCGGTGACGGACGTGCTGACGGGGACGCGTTTCGGGCACGAGACGAGGATCGCGGATATCGGCGGGACGACGGTCGTGGCGATGGGGACGGGGATGGAAAGTGGGGTGGTGGTGGACGTGCGTCGTAAGGCGACTGCGTCGGGGGCTACCGAGGACTTGGTCGCTGTCGCTGAGATCGAGGGGTTCCGGGTGTACGGCTCGGAGGCGGGACCGGTGGAGCGGATGCTGGACATCCGCGTGAATACGGCGCTGGAGCTTCTTCCGCAGCAGGTCAGTGCGGTGTGGTTCGAGTCGGAATGGGCGCTGGCCCAGCTCGACGGCGACGCGGGTGCGCAGGAGTGGGAGCCGGTGTTCGCGCCGCTCGCGCTGCTTGCCGACGCCGCCCGCACCCTCCCGCCGCGCACCTGGCCCCACCTGCACTTCGAGCACCGCACTCGCGAGATGGGCGACCCGATCGAGGCGGAAACCAGCGCAGGTGGCGGGGAGAATGAGATGGCGCGGCCGGTCGTCGCAAGGCCGGAGGAGCCGCTGGAAATGCCCACGCGCACCACGGGCGGCGTCCGCGGCACGATGGAATATCGCGCGGTGGGCGGGGACGACGTCGACGCGATCGCGACGGGGGAAGCGCCAGAGCAGCTTAACGACGGCACCCGCATCACCCGCCGCCCCCAACCCCCGTCAATCTTCGGCGACGGTAATGCGGACTACCCTGGGTGACCATGAGCGAGAACACGAATGACACGGGCAAAAAGCAGCGCCTCGCGGAACTGGTCCGGGAGTTGGCGGTCGTGCATGGCAAGGTGACGCTGTCGTCGGGCAAGGAAGCTGACTACTACGTCGACCTGCGCCGCGCGACGCTGCACCACGAGGCCAGCCCGCTGATCGGCGCGCTGCTGCGCGAGCTGACCAGCGAACTCGATTTCGACGCCGTCGGGGGTCTGACTCTTGGGGCAGACCCGGTGGCTACTGCAGTGATGCACGCGGATGGCCGGCCGATCGACGCGTTCGTTGTGCGCAAGGAAGCGAAGAAGCACGGCATGCAGCGCCGCATCGAGGGGCCGGATATCACCGGCAAGCGCGTGCTGGTTGTCGAGGACACCACCACGACCGGCAACTCCCCGCTCACCGCGGTGAAGGCGTGCCAGGATGCGGGTGCGGAGGTCGTGGCTGTGGCGACCGTCGTGGACCGCGCGACCGGTGCTGCGGACGTGTTGAAGGACGCGGGACTGGACTACCGCTTCCTGCTGGGCTTGGACGATCTTGGACTCGCATAGCCAGGCCGAGCACAGCCAGCCCGAGTCTGAGAAAGGCCCCACCGAGTGGCAGGAAGGCCGCCACGGCGTCGGCCCGTGGGAGGGTGAGTGGCCGACCGACGAGCGCTTCGATGAAGACCTGCTGCGCAACGGCGACCGGCGCAATGTCGTCGACGAATACCGCTACTGGTCACTCGAGGCGATCAAGGCGGACTTGGACACGCGACGGCACCCGTTCCACGTGGCGATCGAGAATTTCGAGAATGACATGAATATCGGCACGGTCGTCCGCACCGCGAATGCCTTTCTGGCAGAAGCGGTGCACATCGTAGGCCGGAAGCGGTGGAACCGCCGCGGGGCGATGGTGACGGACCGCTACCAGCACATCGTTCACCACGAATCGGTGGCTGACCTCGCGGACTACGCGAGAGAACATGACTTGACCATTGTCGCGATCGACAACACTCCCGGCTCGGTCCCGCTGGAGACGGCGGAGCTGCCGGAGCGGTGCCTGCTTCTGTTCGGACAGGAAGGACCGGGGGTGACGGACCAGGCGCAGGACGCGGCGGTGATGACGTGTTCGATCGCGCAATTCGGGTCGACGCGCTCCATCAACGCCGGTGTTGCGGCGGGCATCGCCATGCATGCGTGGATCCGCCAGCACGGGGATCTGAATGGGGCATGGAAGGGGTAACGGGGAGAGGGGAACGTCGATAAGCTAGAAGCGATGTAAAGGAGGGCTTGTGCCAGAAACTTGGGCGCACCGCGCGGACCTCGCTGAAATGGCGATCACGGAGCGGCATGCGACGAAGCTGTGGGGCTTGCCCCGCACCAACCTCGCGGTGGTGAGCTGGCCGCCGACGACGAAGGAAAAGGTGTTCTTCCACTGGCATTACTGGTGGCAGGCGCACTACCTCGATTGTCTGGTGGACGCGGAATCACGGCGGTCGACGAAGGCGCGCCGCGCAGCGATCGTGCGCACCATCCGCGGCATCCGCCTGCGCAATCTGGGCAAGCTGATCAAGAACCGCTACTACGACGACAAAGCGTGGCTCGCGCTGGCGCTGAACCGCGTGACGCAGTCGGACAAGGTGGCGCGTCCGAAGCAGCTCGACGACCTCGAGTTCAACATTCTCGCTGGTCTTGACTCTGTGCTGGGCGTGCTGCCGTGGCGTACGGACGAGAATTTCTTCAACGTGCCGGCAAACGGGCCAGCCGCAATCATGCTCGCGCGCACGGGCCGCATGGACAAGGCACGGGCACTCATCGACTGGATCTTCGACCACCTCATGTCCGATGACGGCCTCGTGGAAGACGGCATGCGTTTGCTTGCCGACGGCCCCCGCAACACCCCCACCATCTACACCTACAACCAGGGAACCGTGCTCGGCGCGGCACTGGAAATCGCGCTCGGGCTCGAGGACAAGCCGGAGGAGCAGGTCTACTACATCACCCACATCCGGTCTTTGGTGCAGGCGATCTCAATGCATGTGGCAACCCCGGGCGGCGTGATCGACAACCCGGTCGATGGCGACGGTGACGGAGGTCTGTTCAAGGGGATCCTGGTGCGCTACCTCGCCGAGGTGGCGGTGCGCCTGCCCGAGGACAGCCCCGCCAGTATCAGCGCCAAGCGCGCTGCTGAACGCCTGGTCATGGCGAGTGCGGAATCGATGTGGAACCACCGCCTCGAGGTTGACGGCCTGCCCATCTTTCCCGCGCGCTGGACTCGCGACGCGAAGCTGCCGCATAACTATTCGTTGGGACCGAGCTCGATTAGCGATGCGCTGGGCACGGCCCGGATCTCTGAGCGCGACCTGTCCGTCCAGCTCTCCGGGTGGATGCTCCTCGAGGCCGCCGCGCGGGTGTCCAAGGCGCGGAAGGAGCGCGAAGGGGAGTAGCCCCAAGAAACTTCATGCGGGAAAACCCGGGCGCGGGCATACTGGGATGCGTAGAGTCCGCGCGGTTTTCACAGTCACGCGGGCAACACGAGTGACCACCGAGTGACCATCGAGTGAAAGGGATCCACACCCCCATGCCTATTGCAACCCCTGAGGTTTACAACGAAATGCTCGACCGCGCGAAGCAGGGTGGCTTCGCGTTCCCGGCGATCAACTGCACGTCGTCGGAGACGATTAACGCAGCGCTGCGCGGCTTCGCTGAGGCGGGCTCGGACGGCATCATCCAGTTCTCCACCGGCGGCGCCGAGTTCGGCTCGGGCCTGTCCGTGAAGAACAAGGTCGCGGGTGCGGAGGCACTGGCGGCATTCGCACACAAGGTGGCTGAGAAGTACGACATCAACGTCGCGCTGCACACCGACCACTGCCAGAAGGAAGTGCTGGACGATTACGTGCGTCCGCTGATCGCCATCTCCCAAGAGCGCGTGGACCGCGGCGAGCTGCCGCTGTTCCAGTCCCACATGTGGGACGGTTCCGCCATCCCGATCGACGAGAACCTCGAGATCGCGCAGGAGCTGCTGGAGAAGGCGCGCAAGGCCAACATCATTCTCGAGGTCGAGATCGGTGTCGTTGGCGGCGAGGAAGACGGCGTGCAGGCCAAGGCCGGCGCAAACCTCTACACCACGCGCGAGGACTTCGAGAAGACCATCGACGCCATCGGCACCGGTGAGAAGGGCCGCTACCTGCTGGCTGCCACCTTCGGCAACGTTCACGGCGTGTACAAGCCCGGCAACGTGAAGCTGAAGCCGGAGGTGCTGGAGATGGGGCAGGAAGCTGCCGTCGAAAAGCTTGGCCTGAATGCAGGCGATAAGCCGTTCGACTTCGTGTTCCACGGCGGTTCCGGCTCCGAGCCGGAGAAGATCGCGCAGGCCCTGTCCTACGGTGTTGTGAAGATGAACGTGGACACCGACACCCAGTACGCGTTCACCCGCCCGGTGGCTGAGCACATGTTCCAGAACTACGACGGCGTGCTCAAGGTCGACGGCGAAGTGGGCAACAAGAAGACCTACGACCCGCGTTCCTACTTGAAGAAGGCGGAGCAGTCCATGGCTGATCGTGTCGTCCAGGCGTGCGAGAACCTCAACTCGGTGGGCAAGTCCGTGTCCAAGTAAACACGCTCACAGTAAAGGCCAGGTCCCATTTTCGGGGCCTGGCCTTTTTGTTCTACTTTTATTGAAGCCTTGCTCCTTAGAGCTCCAGCGCCCGGCGCAGTACATCGCCCACGAGGTCCTCGAAGGATGCGTGCACATCCTCGTCGACGTCGGGGTCCCACGCGGTGCTGTCCACAAGCTTCCACTTCTGATCATCCGTGTCATACGCCAACAGCTGATCGTCCACTTCACCGATAAACCGCAGCGGCGACGATATCGAGTGCAGCCCCTCGAGCAGACGCTCGTTCGACTCCAGAACGCCCGAGGTGTGGACCGCCCGGCCCTCCTCACCTTCCTCGAAATCCCGTGTTCCGTAGATGTGCGCGCCGTTGACCCACACGCCATTGCTGCGTTGCCACAGCTGCTGCAGAGCCTCGGGTGGCTCGATTCCGAATAGGTCTTTGAACTGTGGAACGAGGGCGTTGATCGTGTCCGCGTCGGCGGGCGGTTCGAGCCCTTCCTCGGCGTCGATCTGGTCTAACAACGGATTCAGGTCAATCATGGTCACAACCTTCCAATCAACGGTGTGTGGCTTCCATACCCCGGAGCCGGCCAGATATTGATGCCCCTAGGGTAGTTCGGTGACAGAAACTGTGGGGCTGGCCTGGTTTCAACCTACCTACGACGCAGCGCTGGTAGCTGATGATCAACTGGTAATCGGGTGAGTCTTCGATCAGTACGAGCCTGTCGTCTAGGCGTGCGAGAACCTCAACTCGGTGGGCACGTCCGTGTCGAAGTAAACACGTCTACAGTGAAGGCCAGGTCCCTTTCGGGGCCTGGCCTTTTTGTTCTACTTTTATTGAGATGCCCATGGAGAAAAACACCACACGCGAGCGTATGACCACGCGCGAGCGGATGGCCGCGGTCGAGCACTCCGTCGAAGCGCGAGCGCGCCGCGTCCGCCAACGCATTCTTCCCGCACTCCAAGTCGGGATCGCCGCCGGAATCGCATATTTCATTGCGCACCAGTGGGTCGGGCACCCGCTGCCGTTCTTCGCGCCGATCAGCGTGATCATCATCGTCGGCTTGTCCGGAGGGGAGCGCATCACGCGCGCTCTGGACATGTCGCTCGGCTGTATTCTCGGTGTTCTCATTGGCGACTTGCTGTTCGCGCCGCTCGGCGCCGGCGGGTGGCAGATCGCGCTCGCCGTCGGCGGATCGTTGCTGTTCGCGTCGTTCTTCTCTAAATCGCCACTCGTGGCCAACCAAGTCGCGATCGGCTCAATCCTGATCACCACGATCATGCCGCCCGACGCCGATGTCACTGGCCTCGACCGCACCATCGACGCATTCATCGGCTCCGCGGTCGGACTCGCCGTCGTCGCGCTTTTGCCGTCCGCGCCGCTTTCCACAGCGCGGCAAGAGATTGCCAAGGTACTCAAGATTTTGAGCTCAGTGCTTGACGACGTCTCCCACGGCATCTCCAACCAACAACCCGCCGAAATGGCTGTGGCACTGGAAGCGATCCGCGGAACCCAATCGGATATTGACGCGATCAGGTCCGCGACCAAATCCGGCCGCGAATCCACGCAGCTGTCCCCCTTCCTGTGGGGCTCTCGCCGCTATGTCACGTCCCTGTCCCGCATGGTCCCGCCCACCGACAATGCGATCCGCACGAGCCGCGTGCTTGCCCGGCGTGCCCTTGTCCTCGTCGAAGACCAGGACACTGTTTCCCCGAAGCAGCTCTGGATTCTGGACCAGCTTTCTTCCATCGCGCTCGACATGTCCGCCATCTTCGAGGTCAACGCCAAGATCAGTCAGGCCCAGGGCATGCCCGCCCTGACCAACCGTCTGCGCGCGCTCGCCGCGGAAACCGGCATGGACGTTCTTGACTTGAACGCCCAACCGCCGTTCGGCCCGTACTCGCCGTTTGAGGGTCCCGCCAAGGACGCCAATAACGCCGCCGCCGCGGAGGCCATGGCAGCGGCCGACACCGGCACGGATTCCGAATCGGGCGCCGAGTCGGAGACCGCCTCCGGGCGGGTCAGCCCCACGTCCGCTGATTCAGTCCAGCCCGCCATGCCGGCGCTGTCCGCGTCCTCGATCCTGGCCCAGTCGCGCTCCCTGATCGTGGACTTGCTGCAGGTGTGTGGCTGGTCCCGCGAGTCCGCCGTGGCTGTTCTCAAGCCGACCTCTGCCACCCCGGCCTACCCGCCCGAGGTACGGAATCGATTCTTCGACGACGAGAGCGACAACCACGAACGGTAGCGGGCGCCCACTATTCATCGCCGAGAGGGTGATGCATTCACGCGTTGGGTCATTCAAAGATTGAGGCAACCCAGCGTGGAAGGAGACATGAAAGAACCCCGGCTCCGTGATCCCTAAAGGGGATCGAGGGCGGTGCCGGGGTTCTTTGTTCAGCTAACGCGCTCCGCTAAAGGCGGAGTGCAAAGCGACTTACTTCTTGTCGCGCAGGGTCTCGTCGACGACGTTGCCGTCGGTCTCGATGCGCTCCTTGGCGACATCCTCGGTGACGGTCTCGGTCTCGCGGACGACGTCCTTGTCCAGGGAAACCTTCTCCACCGGGACGGACTCCTTGGAGACGTTGACGCGATCCTCGTGCAGGGTGACGGAAGCTTCCTGCTCGCCCAGGTTGCCGTCGTAGTTAGCGCGGTCTGCCTCGGTGATCGGCTCGCGGGTGACGCGGACCTCTTCGCGCTCAACCGGGACCTCGACGGTCTCGGTCTCGTGGACGACGTACTTACGCAGACGGACCTCGCCGGACTGGACGCGCTCCTTGTCGACGTTCAGCTGCTCCTCGGAGCGGATGATCTCGCCGTTAGCGTCGCGCTGCTCGGTAGCAGCTGCGCGGTTAGCGTCGGTAGCCTCGGTGCGCTCACCAGCGGCAGCGCCAGCAGCGCCTGCACCAGCGGCAGCGCCTGCAGCAGGTGCGCCAGCACCAGCAGCGCCGGTCTCGTAGGTGGTGCGCTCCTCGACGCCCTCGAGACCGTAGTGGCGGTAGAAGGCCTCCTGGTCAGCGTTGGTGAGGTGGCCGTTCTCGTCGAGATCCGGAGCGTCCTCGATGCGGTCCTTAGCGAAAGCCAGGTGCAGGTCGCCGTTCTCGAGGGTGTGGCCGCGCAGCGGGACGATGGAGTCGCCGCCACCGAACAGACCGTGGGAGACGGACACGAAGTCCGGCTGGCCGGTGGTGTCGTTGACGTACACGTCCTGGACGCCACCGACCTTGTCGCCGTTCACGTCGTAAGCGGTTGCGTTTGCAAGGTCTTCGATGCGGTTGAAATCAGCCATGATGTCTGAATCTCCTTTAAATGTTTTGTCGGAATCGAACAGACCCCAACGTAACGACGGATCGGGGGCGCTGCAGGGGCCCGGCCGAAAACCAGACATATCAATCGAAAGTTTGAGGGCAGGCCATCAGAGTTTGGTTATAGTGTCGCGGTCGCCCTCGTTGGCCTGCAGAAATAGAGGTCGTAGAGGTGCGGGTGGGGCTATGGGTGCGGGATTGAGTCTCGGTGAGGTAACGAATCGGCCACGACGCGCTTGAAATCGTGAAAATGTGAGATAAATCACGTTTGCGCAAACCGGGGAACATACTCCCCGCGCCCGTCGATTTAAGGGCGATTCAACGCCGTTCGAAAGGCGAAGCAACGGCGAACCAACCGCGCCCGAACACCGCCCCCACGCACCGATCACAACTCTCGCACGGCCTGGATATCGCGCAGGTGACGGTAGAAGGTGACGCGCTCGACGGGTCGTTTCGCAGGGACACCGTCGACGGTGACGAGGATGGATCGGCCGCCGGATTGGAGGGCGCGTCCGGAGGGGGTGAAGGTGGCGTCGATAAGCGTTTGCCTGCGGAAACGCGGCTTGCGGATGGCTGCTGCGGCGAGTCCTGGCGTGTGGGTGGTGGGCACGAGGCGCGCGCCGAATGCGCGGCCGCGGCCGTCGCTGCGGACAAGGACGTCGTTGTCGACGACGATCTCTCCTATATATGGGGCACCGTCGACGTGGGTGAGCGTGGCGGCGCCGGCGACAACGAGTCCCGCGTCGTTGCGGATGCACGGGATGGGGTGCACGGGACCATCCACCGCGAGTGGCACGGCGGTGCCCCACACGACTGCGGCGGGGGAGGAGGGATCGCTGGGCACGTACGCGATTTCGGCCCACAGGTAGTCGGCGCGCATCATGCGCGTGAGTACAGCGGACAGCGCGGCGTCGGTGCCGGAGACGATGATGCGCAGACGCTCGTCGGGTTGTTGCGGCGCGAGCGCGGGTTCGCCGAGGTGGGACACATTGGGCGAAGCAGCGATCTCCTGCAGTGACGGTGTGGGGTCGACAGGCAGAACCTCGCGGGCAATCGCGTCCAAGAATTTCAGGTCGCGCCGCGAGGGGACCGGCGGGAGGGTGTGGTGCTCGGCGCCTTTAATAAGCGTGTCTGTGCCGCACGCGCAGTGAATGAGCCGCATGAAGCTCACGCTACAAGCCGCGCGTGGTGCTTTGTATATTGAGGCCCATGTCTGCCGATACCGAACTGATCCGTGTGTGCGCCGTCGTCTTCCGTGACGCCGAGGGCCGCGTTCTCGCCGTACGTAAACGAGGCACAAGCCGCTTCATGCTCCCCGGCGGCAAACCGGAACCAGGGGAAGCGCCGCTGGACACCGCCGTGCGCGAAGTGCGCGAAGAAATCGGCACGCTTATCGACGCCGCCTCGCTGACCCCTCTAGCCACCTTCCGCGCCCCAGCCGCCAACGAGCCAGGCCGCGACGTGGAAGGCACGATCTTTATCTGCGACGATCCCGTGGACCCGCAACCGGCCGCCGAGATCGAGGAGCTCAGCTGGGTCGACCCCCGCAACCCAGCTGAGGCCGGCGTTGACCTGGCCCCTCTGCTGGAGACGAAGGTCTTCCCGGCGTTGGGCTAGTGGCTCGTCATTTTTCTCCTCGCGAAACCTGGGGTGTCACGCTTGTCTCGCAGTAACCCCGCGAGATATCCGCGTGCATATCCCTGAAATGAATCGCGGACACGGGTGACCTTGATTGTCATCTCACCTCGGTTGAACTGCCAATACGTTGACTGACATTGAGGACACTGCCTGTATGCATTTTGTCTAATGCGCATGCTGCGGCCACTGTCCTCATTGCGCCTCAACGTTTCTGCAGCCAGCCGCCTATCAGCTAGTGAATGCGGGCAGAGATGACCTCAAACCATCTCACACATATCCCCGCGGGCTCCGCATCGCTTATCCCGCCTCAACTTCCCGTCAACCCCAGTGTTCTCGCTCCCCTTCGATGAACCGCGCTTCAAAAACACCGTTCCCGGCGCTCACTTCGAAGTCCTAGGTGCGTTGGCGCTACAATGACGCTGGACTTTTGCGGGGGAAGGGCCTGCCATGAACGGCCCGCGACGAGCACCCCGCATGAAGCACGCACACGATAGCTGTGAAGCACAGCGTGAATAAGGGAGCGTTTTAATGGCGGCCATCATCATTGTCGGTGCCCAGTGGGGCGACGAAGGCAAGGGCAAAGCCACAGATATTCTCGGCGGCAAAGTCGACTATGTGGTGAAGCCGAACGGCGGCAATAATGCCGGCCACACGGTGGTCGTCGGCGGCGAGAAATACGAGTTGAAGCTGCTCCCCGCCGGCGTGCTCAGCGAGAACGCCACCCCGGTGCTGGGCAACGGCGTCGTGGTGAATCTCGAGGCGCTCTTCGAGGAGATCGACGGTCTGGAAGCCCGCGGCGCCAACGCGTCTCGCCTGCGCATTTCCTCCAACGCGCACCTGGTCACGCCGTACCACCAGACATTGGACCGCGTGCAGGAACGCTTCCTGGGCAAGCGCGCAATCGGCACCACCGGCCGCGGCATCGGCCCGACGTACGCGGACAAGGTCGCGCGCGTGGGCATCCGCGTGCAGGACCTTTTCGACGAGTCGATCCTCCGCCAGAAGATCGAGTCCGCCTTGGACGTCAAAAACCAGATGCTGGTGAAGATGTACAACCGCAAGGCGATCGAAGTCGAAGAAATCATGGATTATTTCCTCGGCTACGCCGACCGCGTCAAGCCGATGGTGATCGACGCGGAGCAGGTGCTCAACGCCGCACTCGACCGCGGCGAGCACGTCCTCATGGAGGGCGGCCAGGCCACCATGCTCGATGTCGACCATGGCACCTACCCGTTCGTCACCTCGTCCAACCCGACGTCTGGCGGCGCGTGCGTCGGTTCCGGCATCGGCCCGACGAAGATCACCGCGTGCTTGGGCATCGTCAAGGCCTACACCACCCGCGTCGGCGCCGGCCCGTTCCCGACCGAGCTCTTCGATAAATGGGGCGACTACCTCCAGGAGACCGGCGGCGAGGTCGGCGTGAACACCGGCCGCAAGCGCCGCTGCGGCTGGTACGACTCCGTGATCGCCCGTTATGCCGCACGCGTCAACGGCTTCACCGACTATTTCCTGACCAAGCTCGACGTGCTCACCGGCATCGGCGAAATCCCCATCTGCGTCGCATACGACGTCGACGGGGAACGCTTCGACGAAATGCCGCTCACCCAGTCCCAGTTCCACCACGCCGAGCCCATCTTCGAGACCATGCCGGCCTGGAACGAGGACATCACCGGCTGCACCACCTTCGAGGAACTGCCGCAGCGAGCCCAGGATTACGTCCTGCGCCTCGAGGAGCTTTCCGGCGCCCCCATCTCCTACATCGGTGTCGGCCCCGGCCGCGACCAGACGATCGTGCGCCACGACGTCATGGAGCGCTAACCGCGCACGTCCGCCGTACCTCACGGTCTAGCGCGCCCCCTTCCGCTTCTGGAAGGAGGCGCGCTTTTGCTTTGCGACGTCTCATCTGTTCACCACCGCTTGTGTAGGTAATTTCCCAATCAAGCAAAAATGGCGACGGGGTGGCCGTGCTCGTTTCAGTGAAGTGTGTGCCGAATAAAGGCGACTTAAAGGAATGGGGCCAATAAAGCGTCGTGGAAGGGTGAATTAACTGGTCTTTTCCCCTTCCTTGCCCCCGTCGCTCCCGCTGTACCTCGTCGGTAGCAAGGGGGCGTAAAGGGTGGAAACGTCCTCTAACAGCGCACTTCCATGCATATCGGCGGGTCCCAGGAACCTTGGTGTTAACTGGGTACCCCTGATTGTGTTCATAAGCGCACTGGCGAGCTTTCTTTCCTTAAGGGGTGAGTTATTTTTATCTTATGTTTGTGGGACTACTCATTCCCTGACCTTTAATTATGTTAGTTGTCATTACATTTAAAGTGATTAGTTCTCTTAGTTTCCGGAAAAGTAACTCGCTTAAGAAACATTCCGCTGATAGTTTTTATCACTGTGAGAAACCGTATGGCGCTCGTAGTTATCCCTGAGTGGCACTGGGGCATCTCATCGAAGGACGCTTTGCACGGATGGATCGAGACGTGCGCGCGTCCCAGTTGTAATTCCTAAGACCTACTGACGTTTCTTGAAAGGAAACTCATGCGGAAAACAAATATTGCCCGCCGTCGCGGTACGACGATCGCGGCTGCGGCTCTCTCCCTGGCGCTGGTGGCGCCGAGTGTGCAACCGGTGGCGAATCCGAGTGCCGTTCCGGCGGCGTTCGCGTCCACCAAAGACGAGGCTGGCCAGACGAATGCAAAAAAGAACGGTGTCAAGTATCCGGGTGTGAATGCTGACGGCATCTACCAGACCTCGGTTGGCGAGCCGCGCTACACTTTCGAGCCGCCGGTGAAGAAAGCGGGCACAATTGAGTCCGGTACCACGCAGGGAGACACCGAGTCTATCCAGGGTTACGTGCTGAACCTCCGTAACGGCAACATGACTGTTAACCCGGACACGACGAACTTCCAGCCGATTCCGATGGAAGGTGTGCGTGTCTACGCCGAGTGGGTGGACAAGGACGGTTACACCTCGCCGACTTACACCACGGTCACCGGTCCGGATGGGCGTTACGCGATCAAGATGCGTCCGTTCTTCGATGCACTCGGCGGTCTTCATGAGTTTGACGCTGACCCTAACTTGCCGGAAGGCGAGAAGATCCGTGTCTGGGCTGAGAACCCGGATGGTGAGACGTTCCAGCAGATCTACGGTTACAACAATGGCTTCCTTGGTCCGCAGGCCAATTCGATCGATACGCAGGGTACGTCGATGCAGTGGTTGGTTGGCAGTAACCGCGTGAACAACGTGCGTTTCTTCTACGGTGAGAAGCCGCAGAATGAGGTCATGCACAAGCTGGACCAGGCGGTTGAGAACCCGAAGAAGTCCTCCGGTCAGGGTGGCCAGGTGCAGGGCAAGGCCTTCTGGGAGCAGGACCACACCCAGGGCGCATTCACCTGGAACCTGATGAACACTCTTAATAGCGGTGATGTGGCTGCTGAGGGTTTGAAGATCTACGGTTCCTACCTGTCGGATTACGCGATCAACAAGATCATGAACGAAGCACCGGCAGCAATCGGTGTTGACGAGATTCCTAGCGGTACTATCGGTAGGACGCCGACTAAGGGCTGGTCCCGTGACAATGAGGCTGCTCTTCAGAACTGGATCAAGCGCGAGATGGCTGCGGATACCGCGAAGGATCCGGTGACCGGGAAGTTCGGTAAGGACCGCTGGATCGCCGAAACTGTCATGGCGACGGTAGGTGCAGACAACAACTACACGCTGCAGTTCAACGGCACTTTCGGCCAAGATGAAAAGGGTGATCGTGGTACCGGCGGTTCCAGGGGTAACCCGCTGACGCGTAATGACGGTACTAAGGTCTCGTTCCCGGATGGTTCCGAGCATGTCGCATGGGATCTGCTTGGCACCGTGGCACCGGATCCGAACTACGGCACCTTCCGCAAGGGGGCAACCGGTAACGAAGCGGAGAAGATGCCTAAGCATGTCAACTGGGATTGGTTGTTTGTTTCCACCGAGGATGTGCCGGGCTTTGGTGTTCAGACTCCGTGGCATACCAACGGCTACCTGGATACAGCCCGCTATAACACCGGTGAAACTTGGAATGTTGTGAAGGTTGGCGAGCACCTCAACACCGCGTTCATTTCGTTGTACGCGGATTATGTGACGTTCGATGTGACTCCGTACGACTCCGCTGATAACTGGGCGAAGCCGGGCGATGTCGCAGAGACAGACACCAAGGGTGTGCCGAGGAAGTTTGTAAACAACCTCAGATACGAAATTGAGTGGGTCAACACTGACACCGGCGAAGTTGTTGACAAGAGTGAACCGTTGGAGGCTGATTCGAACGGTGAGCTTCCATCCTTCCCGCTGGACACTGGCGATGAAGATCTGTTCCCGAACGGTATCGATAAGACCACGACTTTCCGTGCTGACCTCTACCCGATTGACATCGCCGAGGATAATGCCCGTGGAAGCCGCATCGCCGCTGATTCTTTCACGGTTCTCGTTGGTTGGGCTCCTATTTACGAGGAGAAGAAGGGCAAAGCCGGTAAGCCGCTGAAGTCTGGTGTTCCGACGTTTGATAACACCACTACCGATGAGGTGGAGAGTGAGAAGGGCGAGGACCTGCCGTCGCCGGTTTCCAAGTTCGAGCTCCCGGATACGTTCCAGGCGCCGGAAGGCTACACCGTTGAGCTGGACGAGACCACTGGTGAAGTGACTCTGACATTCCCGAAGGATGCAAAGCCGGGCACGAAGTTTGACGTTCCGGTTGTTGCAGTCCTGGAGGATGGCACCAGGACTGTCGGTTCCGCTCCGTTCGAAGTCGCTGTGGATACTGACACCACTGTCGAGCCGGAGTACGAGGACAAGCTCGTCGTTCCGGGTACCCCGGCTGAGTCTGAGCCGACCTTCAAGAAGCAGGACGAAGACGGCAATGTCACCGACCAGAAGGTTGATGCGCCTGAGGGTTCCAAGTTCTCGATTCCGGAGGACTTCGAGGCTCCGGAGGGCTACACGGCAAAAGTTGATCCGGAGACCGGCAAAGTCACCGTCACAGTCGACAAGGACACGCTCGACGCTGATTCCGCTGAAGAGATCGAGGTTCCGGTGAAGGTCGAGTACCCGGATGGTTCCGAGGACGACGCAACTGCGAAGTTCGAGCTGGATACTGACGGTGACGGCAAGCCTGACTCCGAGGACGGGGACGACGACGGCGACGGCATCCCCGACCAGGAAGAGAAGGACAAGGGCTCCAACCCGAAGGACAAGGGTTCGATCCCGCTGACGCCGCTCGAGCCTTCCAAGCCGAACCAGAACGGTCAGTTTGAGCCGGAATACGAGGACGGCACCGGTAAGCCGGGCGAGGATGTCACGGTTGAGAAGCCGGTCTTCAAGGATAAGGATGACAAGGAGACCGAGGCTCCTGAGGGCACCACGTTCAAGCCGGGTGATAAGGCTCCGGATGGTGTGAAGGTTGATCCGAACACCGGTGAGATCACTGTTCCGGTTCCGGAGGATGCGAAGCCGGGTGACAAGATCACTGTTCCGGTTGAGGTGACTTACCCGGATGGTTCGAAGGACACCGTTGATGTCACTGTCACCGTCGACGAGCCGGAGGCTAAGGACAACGAGAACTACGATCCTGAGTACAAGCCGGGTAATGGTAAGCCGGGCGAGGATGTCAGGGTTGANGTGACTTACCCGGATGGTTCGAAGGACACCGTTGATGTCACTGTCACCGTCGACGAGCCGGAGGCTAAGGACAACGAGAACTACGATCCTGAGTACAAGCCGGGTAACGGTAAGCCGGGCGAGGATGTTACGGTTGATGCTCCTGAGTTCAAGGGCAAGGACGGTAACAAGACCGAGGCTCCTGAGGGCACCACGTTCAAGCCGGGTGATAAGGCTCCGGATGGTGTGAAGGTTGATCCGAACACCGGTGAGATCACTGTTCCGGTTCCGGAGGATGCGAAGCCGGGTGACAAGATCACTGTTCCGGTTGAGGTGACTTACCCGGATGGTTCGAAGGACACCGTTGACGTCACCGTCACCATCGACGAGCCGGCGGACGAGACTGCTCCGACCGTGAACCCGGTGACGGAGGGTGATAAGGAGATCACTGGTACTGGTGACCGTCCGAATGAGACGATCATCGTTACCCTGCCGGATGGCACAGAGATCGAGACGACGACCGATAAGGACGGCAACTGGACCGTTAAGGTTCCGGAGGATAAGCCGCTCAAGCCGGGCGACAAGATCGAGGTCCGCGACGGAGCCGGTAACAAGGCCAAGACCGTGACCGTCGGTGAGAAGAAGATCAGCTCTTCCGATCGTGAAGGCTGCACCGAGTCCCTGATTGGCTTCGGTCTGCCGCTGCTGGCTCTGATCCCGCTGGGTATTGCTTCCCAGACTGCAATCCCGGGTCTGCAGAACATCCAGGCTCAGGTTGGTCGTCAGATTCAGGATGCGAATACTGCTCTGCAGAACCAGCTGGGCATTATGGATCCGCGTTTGGCTAAGGCGTCGGCTGATTTCCAGGCTCAGCTGCGGGGTGCAGGTGCAAACCTGAACCAGGTTCTCGGCGGACTGGCAGTTCTGGCTTACGGCATCGCTGCGATCACGACCATTGCTACCAAGTGTGGTCCGGGCAACACCAAGACCCAGACCAACGTCGAGGTGTCCAGCATCTTCGGCAAGGGTTCTTCCTCTAAGTCCGATGGTGACAAGGGCTCTTCTTCCGAGGGTTCCTCTAAGGGTAAGGATGAGAACCAGGGTTCCTCCGACTCTGAGGGCAAGGAGGGCTCCTCGAAGGGCTCCGGCGCTACCGATGGCTCTGAGGTTTAGGCTCCAGCTGAGGAGAACAACTCCGAGGTCGAGCCGAACGCTGGCGAGGAAACGGCCACCAACTAATCGCTGGTGGGCAACACCGCTGACCGCTAGCTAGCCGCTTGGCCGCTCCCATCCGGGAGTCGCCCGGCGGCTGGGTCAGCACCAGATACACGACCACCGCCGATCCCTACCCAACTGCGGGTAGAGGGTCGGCGGTGGTTTTTGTGTGGGGGCAGGGGAGGCGTCGACAAGCAATTGCGCGCTTGTCGACGCCTCCCTCTTCTCTTGCCCCCAGATAGCGCTGCCCGCGGTAAGAAATTTTCGATGTAACCGTCCATTGTTTCACCAGCTATTTGGTGCTGATGTTACTGATGTTCCGACTCTCTGGCAGCTTGTACATTCTTTCGGGCTGGATACATTTTCTTGACGCTGATAGTTTCTATAGCTGTGAGAAAACGTATGGTGCCCGCAACTCATCCTGAGTGAGGCCAGCGCATCTCATAGCAGGCCAGTGTCAGTGAGCTTGAGCTCATCTAACGCTCGCCAGAACTCCATACTTCAGATTGTTCACTGTCTCTGGAAGGAAAACATGAACTTCAAGAACATCCCCCGCCGCCGCGGCACGTCTATCGCGGCTGCGGCTCTCTCCCTGGCGTTGATCGCGCCGGCGGTGCAGCCGGTCGTGAACCCGGCTGCTGTGCCGGCGGCGTTTGCGGAGGATACGGCGGAGCCGGCTCCTGCCCCTGGGGAGTCGGATCAGAACGCGATCATCGACGCTGACATGATCGCCAGCGGCCGTGTTACCAAGCCCGCCAACCTGACCGATGCTCACGGTGTCGGCAAAGGCCTGATCTCGGGCCACGTGTACCTTACCGGCCCGAAGGGTAACCCGGGATCGACTATTGACAACGGAAATATTCCGCTGGACGGTGTTACCGTGTATGCGCAGTTCCGGGACAAGGATGGCTCGTACTCACCGGTCTTTAGCGCGAAAACCCATACTCTCGAAGGTCCGATCGTCGGTGGTAACGGCGGTAAGGGCACCTTCGCCTTCGGTACGGAAGATAAGGGCATCACCTGGACTGACAAGCTCGGTCGCGAGCACACCTGGGCTGCACGCACCGACCAGAAGCACCGCATCTGGGTCGAGCCGTACACCAACGATCGTGGCAACAAGATGGTCATGTTCCGTCAGGCAAATGGCTTCGTGCCGGGCTCCTTCAATGGTCTGGTCGAGGGGCCGCTCGGCTCATTCGCAGCGGCTGACGGAAATATCCAGCTGATGGCCGCCTTCTACCAGGAGGTTCCGCCGAACCACGAGACCAGCTGGATGGCTGCCAAGGGCGACAAGCTTGTGGAGGACCCGGAGGGTCCGATCGATAATCCGGCGGGGCAGCTGGATGTTTCGAACGTTCTTTCCGGCCGTGTGTGGCTTGAGACCGGTGGTCCGGACAAGGGCATCGTTGCTACCGGTCCCTCGATGAACTCGATCGACGAGCCTGCTGATGGCTACACCGTGTACGCTTCGACCTTGACCAAGGACGGTGCGGCGGCAAACCAGAAGCTGCACGAGCAGTTCAAGGACGACCCGAACAAGCTTGCCGACGCGACCAAGAAGATGCTCGAGGATCACCCCGAGTACATCCACAAGACTGTCTACGGTAAGACCGATCCTGATGGCTACTACTCGCTTCGCTTCGGTGAACTGACCGATGCGAACCAGACCAACGAAGATTCTCTCAACAAGGACCACGTGTTCGTGTGGGTGGAGAACAAGGATGGCGTGGTCCAGAACGGATACACCGGTTTCCACACCCCGATCTTCCAGAACTACAAGGAAGGCGGCAACTTCCGTGCGTCGGCCGTCCCAAACAGGAACATTGCTGTCACTTCGCGTGTCAAGGATCAGGGCAAGCCACGCTACGGCAAGCAGGTCAACTCGATCTACAACGTGAACTACGCCGTCATGCCGTATACCCCGGTGTCGATCACGGCTGACTACAACGCAACTGACAAGCCTGCTGCACCCGGCACCACGGTGACTCCAGAGTTCGACGGCAATCTTTCGAGCCTGCCGTCGAAGGTCGAATGGCGCGACCAGGAGGGCAACGTTGAAAAGACCTGTGAGCTCGACCAGTCCAAGTCCGTGAAGAAGCAGGTCGCGGATTGCACGTTCGATATCCCTAAGGATGCGAAGAAGGGCGACTACTTCAACGTCGTTTTGGTCTCCGGTGGCAACGACGTTTCCGCATGGACCGTCCTGGTGACCAAGGACTCGGACGAGCACACGCCAGCGTACGAGGACAAGCTCGTCGTCCCGGGCAAGGAGACGAAGTCTTCCCCGACCTTCACCAAGACCGGTGAGGACGAGGAAGGCAACCCGACCGAGGAGAAGGTTGAGACCCCTGAGGGCTCCAAGTTCGCGATCCCGGAGGACTTCAAGGCTCCTGAGGGCTATGAGGTCAAGATCGACGAGAACACCGGTGAGATCACCGTGACCTTCCCGGATAAGTCCAAGCTGAACAAGGACACCGTTGAGGAATTCGACGTTCCTGTGACGGTGACCTACCCGGATGGTTCCTCGGACGACGCTGAGGCGAAGTTCAAGCTGGACACCGATGGTGACGGCAAGCCTGACAACGAGGACGATGACGACGACGGTGACGGCGTCCCGGACGACAAGGAAAAGGAAGACGGCACCAACCCGAAGGCGCCGAACCAGAACGGTGAGTTCGAGCCTGGTTACGAGGATGGTTCTGGTAAGCCGGGCGAGGATGTGACGGTTCCGGCTCCGACGTTCAAGGACAAGGACGGCAAGGAGACCAAGGCTCCTGAGGGCACCACGTTCAAGCCGGGTGACAACGCTCCGGAGGGCGTTGAGGTTGATCCGAACACCGGTGAGATCACTGTTCCGGTTCCGGAGGATGCGAAGCCGGGTGACGAGATCACTGTTCCGGTTGAGGTGACCTACCCGGACGGCACCACCGATGAGGTTGACGTCACTGTCACCGTCGAGAAGCCGGATACTCCGGCTCCGACTGAGAAGGACAAGGACAAGTTCGAGCCTGGTTACGAGGATGGTTCTGGTAAGCCGGGCGAGGATGTGACGGTTCCGGCTCCGACGTTCAAGGACAAGGACGGCAAGGAGACCAAGGCTCCTGAGGGCACCACGTTCAAGCCGGGTGACAACGCTCCGGAGGGCGTTGAGGTTGATCCGAACACCGGTGAGGTCACTGTTCCGGTTCCGGAGGATGCGAAGCCGGGTGACGAGATCACTGTTCCGGTTGAGGTGACCTACCCGGACGGCACCACCGATGAGGTTGACGTCACTGTCACCGTCGAGAAGCCGGATACTCCGGCTCCGACTGAGAAGGACAAGGACAAGTTCGAGCCTGGTTACGAGGATGGTTCTGGTAAGCCGGGCGAGGATGTGACGGTTCCGGCTCCTGAGTTCAAGGACAAGGACGGCAAGGAGACCAAGGCTCCTGAGGGCACCACGTTCAAGCCGGGTGACAACGCTCCGGAGGGCGTTGAGGTTGATCCGAACACCGGTGAGGTCACTGTTCCGGTTCCGGAGGATGCGAAGCCGGGTGACGAGATCACTGTTCCGGTTGAGGTGACCTACCCGGACGGCACCACCGATGAGGTTGACGTCACTGTCACCGTCGACGAGCCGGCGAAGACGCCGGAGTGGGATGACTCCACCACGACTCCGGATAAGCCGGTAACTATTCCGAACACCGGTGGTCCGGTCGAGGATGGCACCACGGTTGAGACCGAAGGTCCGGGTACGGCTGAGATCAACGAGGACGGCAACATCAAGGTCACTCCGTCTAAGGAAGCGAAGCCGGGCGACAAGATTGTCGTTGAGGTCAAGGACAAGGACGGCAAGGTCATCGACACTGTTACGGTGACGATCAAGGAGAAGCCGATTAGCTCCTCCGATCGTGAGGGTTGCACGGAGTCCCTGGTCGGCTTCGGTCTGCCGCTGCTGGCTCTGATCCCGCTGGGTATTGCTTCCCAGACTGCGATCCCGGGTCTGCAGGAAATCCAGGGTCAGGTTGGTCGTCAGATTCAGGATGCGAACACTGCTCTGCAGAACCAGCTGGGCATCATGGATCCGCGTCTGGCCAAGGCTGCCGCTGACTTCCAGGCTCAGCTGAAGGGTGCAGGTGCGAACCTGAACCAGGTTCTGGGTGGTCTTGCGGTTCTGGCTTACGGCATCGCCGCGATCACGACCATTGCTACCAAGTGTGGTCCGGGCAACACCAAGATCAAGGACACCAACGTTGAGGTGTCCAGCATCTTCGGGAAGGGTTCTTCCTCTAAGGCTGAGGGTGACAAGGGCTCTTCTTCCAAGGGTTCTTCTTCTAAGGCTGAGGGTGACAAGGGTTCCTCTTCCGAGGGTTCGTCCAAGGGCAAGGATGAGAACAACGGTTCCTCCAACTCTGAGGGTGGCAAGGGTTCTTCCTCCGAAGCTGAGGGCAAGGATGGTTCCTCCCAGGGTTCCGGTGCCACCGACGGTGCTGATGCTCCGGCCGAGGGCTCTGGCGAAGGCTCCAGCGCCGAGGGGAACACAGCTCAGTAAGAATTGAGCTGCACCCGCTAGACCGTGGATCGGCACTGGTGCTCCCCTCGGGGAGCGAGCGCCGGCCCCGGCTAGTGAGTTGAAATAAATCACCGCCGGTCCCTACCTGAATGGGTAGAGGATCGGCGGTGATTTCGTCCTTCTAGCGGTTATGAGGGAAGTTTGAGCGGGCCGTCGGTACGCAGAGTAGCGTCGTCGTTCTGCATCGCGGAGCGTATGGCGCGTGTGGAGCCGGTGTTGCTGCGCATTGTGCGTGCTGCCGACAGTCTTCTTCGCGCAGCCAACCTCGGTGGCGATGGTTGCGTATCGACAAACCCTGCCCACGCAGGCAACGGATCTGTGCTCATCGCTCCAAAGAAATCACTCATCCAATCGTTTTCGGATGGGCTACTTCGCTGGGAGCGTTGTGGGCTACTTTCTAAAGAACGCTGGCCAAAGATCCGCGAATATTTCCTTTCAGCTTCCACTGACTCTCTCGATCCGCAAGAATGCAGAGTCACGCGGCATGAGGTGGGCACGTGGTGAGTGCGAGTGTCTCATCGGCCGGATCGGCAGGGACGCCTTGCGCAGTGCTGAGCCTGACAGTAGTCTCCGGCGTGTCAGCCCCGAGGTCACCGGCACTCCTCGGAGTGTGACGAGGCCCCTTGGGGCGATCGTGTTGATGGGGAAGGTGTCTTGGGGGTGTGAATTCTGACTGGTTCAAATTCAACGTGGAGGCGTTTCTTTCGTCTCAGCGTTTGAGCCAAATAGAACCGCTGCACCAACGTCTCCGATCAGTACATCTAGCGGTGAAAAGTGGAAGCCCGGCAAGTTGCACGCCGCAGGTCATCCGGGTTTCTTCGCGGAAACGCGGAGGCGGTAGAGCTGAGTCTCTCGGTGCATTTCGGCCTTGATTCGCTCGATGTTCTCGCGGTTGCCGGGGCGTATGGTTCGGCGCTGATCAAGGGCTGTCATTGTTTCTCCTGATCGTGGTGGTTGGTGCGCAAATGTGAAAGTGGGACCACGATACCGTGGCCCCACTTTAGAACGTTGTTGGCTGAACGCTAGATCGAATATTCGGGGTGGGAGGCGTTGACCATGTCGTCCCACTCGACGATCTTCTTGCGCTCGCGGCCTTCGGCCTCGCCGAGGGCGCGTTCGGCGGCGTCGAGGTTGTGCCAGCCTTCCCAGGTGGTCACCTTGACGCCCTTGTCCTTGAGGTGGTCGAGGATGGCCTGGTCGTCGCGGTGTTCGGTGGGGGTGAGGGTGCCGTTGCGGTAGTCGTCGAGAAGCATGGTGGTGGTGTCCTTGGCATCGGACTTGGTGTTGCCGATCAGGCCGACGGGGCCACGCTTGATCCAGCCGGTGGTGTACAGGCCGGGGACGATGTCGCCGCCGAATTCGGTGAGCACGTGGCCTTCGTCGTTGGGGATGACGGCGCGGTGGTCGTCGAAAGGCACGCCGTTGATGGCGTCGGAACGGTAGCCGACGGCGCGGTAGACAGCCTGGACGTCCCAGGTGGTGGTCTCACCGGTGGCGGTCACGCCGCCGTTGCCGTCGAGTTCGGTGCGCTCAGTGACAAAGCCGCTGACCTTGCCGTCCTCACCGATGATCTCCACGGGGGACTCGAAGAAGTGGATGAACAGCTTGTGCGGGGCGCCCTTCGGGTCGCGCATCGCGTAGCCTTCCAGGGTCTGGCACACAAGGTCGACGCTTTTCGCTTCTCGACGAGCCGCCTCCGACGCCTCGTCGTAGTCGATATCCTCCGGGTCGACGATGACCTCGATGCTGCCGGAGTGGTCGAGCTCCTTCAGTTCGAGGGGGCTGAACTTGGCCTGGGCCGGGCCGCGGCGGCCGAAGACGTGGATCTCCTTCGCAGCGGAGGCGTTGAGGTTGTCGTAGACATTGTCCGGGATCTCCGTGACCTTCAGCTCGTCGGCGGTCTTGGCCAGCACGCGGGCGATGTCGAGTGCGACGTTGCCGACGCCGACGATGGCGACTTTCTCAGCGGTGAGATCCCAGTCGCGGGTGAAGTTCGGGTTGCCGTCGTAGAAGCCGACGAACTGGCCGGCGCCGTAGTGGCCGTCCAGCTCCGCGCCCGGGACGTTCAGGTCGCGGTCGGCGGTCGCGCCGGTGGCGAAGACGACTGCGTCGTAGTACTCCTGCAGCTCCTCGACAGTGATGTCGTTGCCCACGTCGACGTTGGCCAGCAGGCGGATCTCCGGCTTATCCAGCACGTTGTGCAGGGACTTCACGATGCCCTTGATGCGCGGGTGGTCAGGCGCGACGCCGTAGCGGATCAGACCGAACGGGGCGGGCATGCGCTCGAAGAGGTCCACGTGCACGTCCACATCGGACTTGACCAGAAGGTCGGAGGCGTAAATGCCGGCGGGGCCGGAGCCGACGACGGCGACGCGGAGGGTGTTGTCGGAAGTGGGAGTACTCATGAAGGTTGAAACTGTCCTTTGCGCTGTTGCTGGTGTCTCACGCAGGGCATCCTGCGGGTAGTTCTTGCTGTTATTTGTAGTGCCAGTATAGGGCATTGACCAAACGAATCTAGACAAAGTGGTCTTTTTGTATTGGACCGAGCGGTTTGATGGTGTGGCGCTGCGGGGTGTAACCAACGCCACCTGCGTGTGTCCGGGCAGGTGACTACACTTGAAATGAGCTGGATAGAGCGCGCAGGTGAGCGCGTCGATCCGCTGCGCGAGATGCGCGCATGATTCGCGTGCAAGATGCGAATACCCGCGAAACCATAGGGTGAAAGCCCGGAAAGGTTGTTCCTAGATGGCTGCAAACAGGTCCGTTCTCATCACTGCGGTAGGCCGCGAACTCGAGGGGGGTGACATCGAGGCGCTGGCAGGGGAGAAGAACCTGAAGGTCGTCAACCTGAACGACCAGGAGCGTGAGCACTCCGCGATTGTGTCGGCGGATCTGCTCGCGGACGGTGACAGCCTCATCGTGGGTACCGGCGAGTACACCTTCGACGCGGAGGTCGCCACGGCGCTCGGTGTCCCGGTGCTGCTGCTCACAGCCACCGGCGCAGCAGGAAGCCCGGCAGCAGAGCTCGCTCTGGCACGAGTGGAGGAGCTGGGGGCGCAGGCTTCGGGCGTCGATAAGCTCGATGCTTCTGCTCTCGATGCCGCACTTGGCACCGACGCGCGGCAGGTCATGTCCCCCGCTGTGTTCGAGAACTGGCTGATCACTCGCGCGAAGGAGAAGCGCGCGCACATCGTGCTGCCGGAGGGCGAGGACGACCGCATTCTGGAGGCCGCGCACCAGCTGCTCAAGCAGGACGTGGCGGACCTGACCATCCTCGGTGTCCGCGACGATATTGAGCGCCGTGCCGACGATATGGGCCTCAACCTCGAGGGCGCGAATATCATCGACCACCTCAATTCCGACCTGCTCGACGAGTTCGCGGAAGAATTCGCCGAGCTGCGTAAGAAGAAGGGCGTGACCGTTGAGGAAGCGCGCGAGACGATGAAGGACATCTCCTACTTCGCCACCATGATGGTCCACAAGGGCCTGGCGGACGGCATGGTCTCCGGTGCGGCGAACACCACTGCGCACACCATCAAGCCGTCGTTCCAGATCATCAAGACCGCGCCGGGCGCATCCGTCGTGTCCTCGGTCTTCCTCATGGTCATGCGCGACCGCCTCTGGGCATTCGGCGACTGTGCCGTGAACCCGAACCCGACCGCCGAGCAGATCGGCGAGATCGCCGCTGTGTCCGCGAAGACCGCGGCGCAGTTCGGCATCGACCCGAAGGTGGCCATCTTGTCCTACTCCACCGGCACCTCCGGCTCCGGCCCGGACGTCGAGCGCGCTGTCGAGGCGACCGCCAAGGCGAAGGAGCTCGCCCCGGACACCGCGATCGACGGCCCGCTGCAGTTCGACGCTGCCGCTGACCCGGGTGTGGGCAAGAAGAAGGCCCCGGATTCTCCGGTCGCCGGCCAGGCGAATGTCTTCGTCTTCCCGGATCTCGAGGCTGGCAACGCCGGCTACAAGATCGCGCAGCGCACCGGCGGCGCGCTCGCCATCGGCCCCGTCCTGCAGGGCCTGAACAAGCCGGTCAACGACCTGTCCCGCGGCGCGACCGTCCCGGACATTGTCAACACCGTCGCAATCACCGCAATCCAGGCTCAAGGAGCTAACTAATGGCCTACGCACTCGTCCTCAACTCCGGTTCCTCGTCGATCAAATTCCAGATCGTCGACCCCACCGCATCCGCTTCCGACCGCCCGTTCGTCACCGGCCTGGTCGAGCGCATTGGCGAGCCGAACGGCCGCATCTCCATCAAGATTGAGGGTCGCCACGTCGAGTCCAATATGCCGATCCGCGACCACCGCGGCGGCCTGATGCTGGCCATCGCCATGCTGGACGCCAACGGCGCCGGCCCGACCCAGGTGGACATCATCGCCTGCGGTCACCGCGTTGTTCACGGCGGCAACACCTTCAGCGCGCCCGTGCTTGTCGACGATGAGGTTGTCGAGCAAATCCGCGAGCTCGTCCCCCTTGCCCCGCTGCACAACACCGCGAACGTCGACGGCATCGAGGTCGCCCGCGACCTGCTCCCGGATGTCCCGCACATCGCCGTGTTCGACACCGGCTTCTTCAATGACCTGCCGGCTGCAGCCGCCAACTACGCGATCGACCTGGATGTCGCCCAGAAGCACCAGATCCGCCGCTACGGTTTTCACGGCACCTCCCACGAGTTCATCGCCCGCGAGGTCGCCGACCACCTGGGACAGTCCGTCGAGGAGCTCAACCAGATCGTCCTCCACCTGGGCAACGGTGCTTCCGTCTCCGCTATCCGCGGCGGCCACGCGCAGGACACCACCATGGGTCTCACCCCGTTGGAAGGCCTGGTCATGGGCACCCGCTCCGGTGATATCGACCCGGGCGTGATCTTCCACCTCAACCGCACCGCCGGCATGGACATCGACGCCATCGACGACCTGCTCAACCGCCAGTCCGGTGTGAAGGGTCTGTCCGGTGTCAACGACTTCCGTGTCCTCCACGAGAAGATGGACGAGGGCGACGAGAAGGCCAAGCTGGCCTACGACGTGTACATTCACCGCCTCCGCCGCTACATCGGCGCCTACATGATCACCCTGGGGCGCGTGGACACCATCACGTTCACCGCCGGTGTCGGTGAGAACGACGCCACCGTCCGCACCAACTCCCTGGCCAACCTGGAGAACTACGGCATCAAGATTGACGAGGAGAAGAACGTCAACGGCTCCGGCCCGCGCATCATCTCCACCGAGGATTCCGCCATCAAGGTGCTCGTCGTCCCGACGAACGAGGAGCTCGCCATCGCGCAGAAGTCCGCCGCGATCGCCGAGTCGCTCTAAGCGCTCTGCTCTTACGCAGCGAGCCCGGTTCCAGCATTGCTGGGGCCGGGTTTCGCGTTTCCGGACCTCTGCACCTGCCCAGATGCCGGCCACATTCGCCTTTGCACCTGCAGTTTTCTAGATGTTAACCCCAAAACTTAGTTATCCCAGGTCGCGGTTTGAGGGCCATTTTTCCGACCTGGGGTAACTAAATTCTGGGGTTAACATCCTCGAGGGGTTAAATTCTGGAGTTAACAAAGAGGGTTCACAACTGGGGTTCACATCCTCGGCGCTGAGGCGGGAGCAGCGAGGCCTGCCAGGCGCAGCGAGGCCTGCTGGGCATAGCAGCCGCTAGAACCAGGTCGCGGGGCGGACCTTGTTCGCGGTGTCCACCAGCGCGTAGCGGTGGCGTGCGAACGGGGCACGGCGGGCCTGCTCGCGCAGCGTGATGGCCAGACCGCGGCGAAGGTCCTTGATGGTGAAGTCGTACTCGAATAAGTGGGTCTTGGCGGTGGCGGCGGAGGCGCCGGAATCGCGGAGGAAGGTCAGGCCGGCGCGGAGGACAGCGACCTTGATCTGGAGTAGGCGTGGCTCGTTGGTGGGGATCTCCTCCAGGCGGCGGGCGGCGCGGCGGATGCGGGCTTCGGTGAGTTCGTCGCTGACCAGGTAGAGAATCGTGGTCAATTTGGCCATGCGGTGGTGACGGGACTGCTGCGGCACCTTGTCCAGTGCGGCGACGGCCATCTCGACTTCGCCTTCGTACATGAGCTGGCGGGCCAGGCCGAAAGCGGAAGAGACGGTGGTGGGGTTCGCGGCCCACACCAGAGCGTAAAGACGCATTGCATTAAGGCGCAGCGTGGCTGGGTGGTCGGTCACGTGGGACCATTTCGGCGAAATCACCCCGGCTTTTTCCTGGGTCCGGAAATAGGAGTTGGGCAATTCGCCCAAATCGGTGCGGATGGAGGAGAGGTGGCGGGCGAGGGTGTCGTCGATAAGCTTTTGCTGCTGTAGCCCTGATTGCTGGAGGAGCAGCTCGTCGACGGCGGCGAGTGCGAGCTTGGGCGCGGCCTCGCCCGGCACGATGTCGAGGACGGCGGAGAAGTCTTTTTGCGCGGAGGCGAAATCACCGTGAATGAGCTCGGTGAGGCCCTGGTACCAGTGGAAGCGCCACTCCTCGCGCAGCGGGCCGTCGAGTTTGCTCAGCCAATGCTGCGCCTGCGAGGTCAGGCCGAGGTCGAGCATCGCGCGGGCGACGGCGAACGGGATCTCCGCGGAGTCGGCGTATTCGGTGGCCTTGAAGGCCTGGCGCAGCGTCTCCAGGGTCTCCTGGGGCTCGGCGTAGGAGGTACCGGAGAGAAGGCCGGCGCCGACATCGGAGCGGTCGATCAGGGGAGTGGGCAGGGCAGACATTGCTTCGGAGGGGGTAATCTCGACGGTGCGGTCGATGCCGTCGATAAGCTGATCCGTGCGGAAGACGAGGTGCTTGGTGCCGAAAGTCGTACGTTGCGGCGAGAACAGCGAATGCTGCGCGGGGTGGTTGATGCCGTCGCGCAGCGCAATGATTTCGCGCAGGACGCCCAGCAGCTGTACCTCGAGCTCTTCCACGCTGCGGAAACGCTGCTGCGGATCTTCGTGGCAGCACCGCGCGAGCAAGCGGTACAGCGAGATGTAGCGGCGCAGCGTCGGCGAGTCGCTCGGCGTGGGCAGCGTGTGTGAGTACGCGCCGCCCTCCTTCGGCAGCTCGAGGATGAGCGCGGCGAGTGTGCGCCCGACGGTGTAGATATCGCTGGCGATGCTCGGCCCCTCGCGCGCGACCTCCGGCGCCTGGTAGCCCTTCGTGCCGTAGATGAAGCCGTACGCGCCGATGCCGCTGACCGCGCCGAGGTCGATGAGCTTGACCTGGTCTTCCGTGACAATGATGTTGTCGGGTTTGAGGTCGTTGTACACCACGCCGCGGCTGTGCAGGTACCCCAGCGCGGGAAGCACCTCCAGGATGTATGCGATCGCTTGATCGATGGGAAGCAGGTGCGTTTCTTGCGCATTTTTGCGTTCGCGTAACGACGGCCCACCCACGAACTCCATCACAATGAATCCCCCGTCAACCCTGGGGTCGTCGATGAAGTTGAAGATCTTCACGATGCCGGGGTGCGTGATGTCCGCCAAAAATTCCCGCTCCGCCGCCGCGGCCGCTGCCTCGTCTTCGCTCTTCTCCGACTGCATGCCCTTGAGCACCACGTGGCGGCCCGCCACGTAATCGTCCTGCGCCAGGTAGATCCACCCCATGCCGCCGTGCGCGATCACGCCCAGGATCCGGTACTGGCCTGCGACAATATCGCCCTTCTGCAGCTGCGGCTCGGGGACCTTCTTGTTGACGATCGCGTTCGTCGGGTCCTTGATCGCCTCATTCGGCTCCACCGGTGCGACCCACGGCAGCTCCACCATGCCGTCGGCCACCGTGCGTGTCGCGCGCTTGACGCCGCGCAGTTCGCGGAACGTGTCCAGCGCCTGCCTGCGTGCCCGCTCGCTCGTGCTCGCCTGCGCCCGCGCCAGCGCCTCCTGCTGCGCCCGCTCGTACGCCTCCTTCTCTGCGTTGGCCGCCTGCGCCCGTTGCACCTGGCCAGCGCGCAGCTCACCAAGGTCCTTCAACAGCCCCGCGTACTCGCCGGCACTGCCGTATAAGTCCGACTCGTCCAGCCCCTCCACGCGCGTGCTGTCCGTGGTGTCTTCCTCGTCATCGTCCGCGAACGGGTCGAAGGCCACCGCCTCCGTGGCCTCGGGGCCCTCGGTGGGCGCGGCTTCGTCTGAGGCGGGGATTTCGTCGTCCTCGTCATCGTCTGCGAACGGGTCGAACGCGACTGCCTCTGTCGCCTGCGGTTCTTCGGCTGGGGCGGGTTCTGCGGAGTCTGCGGGTTCTTGGGGCTTTTCGGGCTCTTTGGGGCGTGGGTGGACCGTCACCTGGTCGATGTCGCCGTGGTCGTACCAGGAGAGCCAGTCATCGTCGGTGTCGTTGGTGTCGCTGGTCTCGTCGTCCTCCTCGTCATCGTCGGCGAAGGGGTCGAAGGCGACGGCCTCGGTGAGCTCGGGTTCAGCGAACTCGGGATCGGTCGTGTTGTCGCTGGCGGGGCGTTTGGGCTGGTCCGGTTGATCGGTCGTCGTCACGGCTTATTCTCCTTCCGCGGTGTCGGGGGTGTCTGGCTCGTCGGGGTCGTCGGGCTCCTCAGGGCGGTAGGTGAGGGCGGGGGCGGAGCGGGCGTCGATATGCGGGCTGAGCCAACGGTTGAACATGGAATCCCACGTGCCGTCGCGGCGGATGCGCTCGAGGGTGGAATTGACCTGGCGGGTCAGGCCGTCGTTGCCCTTCGGGATGCCCACCGAATACTGCTGGTCAGCGATTGCTTCGCCCGTGACGGTGGTGAGGGGATCCTGGGCGGCGGCGCCGGCGAGAATCGTCTCGTCGCCAAGCAGCGCGCCGGTCTGGAATTGCTGCAAGGCAACCAGGCAATCGGTCCAGGTGCGGGTGCGCAGAATCTCCTGTTCGGGGAAAGTGCGGCGGGCCATGTCTACCACATTGGAACCGTCGGCGGCGCAAATGCGCTCATCGGTGATGTCGCTTGTGGACTCAATGCCCGACGCCGCCGGAACGAGCATCCGCACGCTGGAGTCGAGGTACGGGGCAGAGAAATCGATCGCTTCCAGGCGCTTCTTCGTGATCGACATGGTGCGCACCACGATATCGACCTGGCCGGACACGATCGCCTCGGTGCGCATCGTGGAATCAATGAAACGAAAATCCACTCTGCCAGGATCCGGGTCACCGAAAATATCCTTGGCGATCTCCCGGGCCAGATCGACCTCGAATCCCTTCAACTCGCCGGAGGCATTGTCGCGGAAGCTGAGCAGATACTGCGACTGGTCCACACCCACGATGATCCGGCCGCGCTTATAGATCTCCGGGATCCGCTCCTCCGGCGTCTTATCGTCCGGGCGCAGCGACCCGGGCCAGTCCGCGGGCTGACCGGCCTCGCCCGGCTCCTCGCCAGGTTCGTCGAGATGCGCGCCGGGTGGGAACAGCGCACTGTGAGTGGTGTGGGCGCTCAGCTGCTCCTGCGGCGGAGGCGGTGCCGGGGCGCAGGCGGCAGCGAAAGGCAGTACCGAGACAGTGAGAGCTGCCCACAGGGTCGTGGCGGGGCGGGGGCTGTGGGGGTGACGTCGATAAGCGATGCGTGCCATCACATGTACTCCTGAATGCGGGGGCGCGCGCCGACGAACGTGAGCGCGATCGCGGCGAGCATGAGAATCATGATGCCCGTGGAGACGCCGCGCGTGGTGCCCAATGCCTCGTTGATGTGTTCGCGCTGCTTGTAGCGGGCGGTGGCATTGAGCTCGCCGAGGGACTCGTCGAGAAGCGCGAATGTCGTCGCCGTCGTGTTGCCATCGCCGTCCGTCGCGAGACTCACCGCGCGGTCATATTCGCCGCTGTTCAGCGCGTTCATCATGGATGTGTGCGCGAGACCCCAATCCGCGAGCGCATTGCGAGCGATGATGATCTCATCCGCATTCGTCACCGTGGACACCGCATCCAGCGCGTTCGCGACCTCCGCCGACGTATCGTTCATCGACATCGACGAACGCTGCGTATTGCGCGTCAGCAACGTCAACGTCTCGGCGGTGCGCATCTCCTGCGCCGTCGTCCGCGCATTCGTGAGCTGCTCGTACGGGCCTGCCGTACTCGCGAAATCATGCCGGCCCGCATCCCACGCCGCGATATTCGACGCGCCCAACCACACCATCGCCACGAGCGTGAGCGCCGTCGCCGCGAGGAAACCCTTATTCAAACGGCGGCGGAACATCAGCCACAACGCGTACTGCGCGGCACCGAGCGCAATGAGCGCCGCCAATAGGCCCGACAGCGGAACCAGCTGCGCGCGCGTCAGACGGTTCATCTCGTCCTCCACCTGCTCACGCGTGATATCGAGGATCGTCTGCGCCTTCAGCAACATCGTCTCGTGCATCAACGAACTCGCCTGCGACATATACGCCACGCCCAACGGATTGCCCACACGCTGATTCGCCTGCGCACGCTCCATCAACCCCGTGTACTGCGGGATCAAACGCTGAATCTCGCGCACAGATTCCTGCACCTTCTCCGTGTGATCCGCACGCGTCACCACACTGCCGCGCAACACCTCATCCGCCGCGACCACCGCACTATCGATCGCGTCAAGATACTTCTGGTGCGACTCCGCCGTCTGCAGACCCGGCTGCACAAACGACGTCGTCGCCAACGTATCCGCCTGGCTCATCGACGTGAACAACGTATGCGCCGAATTGCTCATCGGCTCCGTCGCATTCAACAACGTCTGCAAACCCGACTCACGGTTCGCGCCCGCCTGCGACGCCGCCCACGCACCCGCGAACATGAACATCGTCAGCACCAACAGCAAAACCAACAGCTTGCCGACGGTCGAACTCACAAACCCCCACGCGTTCCCCACCCAGCGACCTGTGCCACCCATGTACTCGCCCAGGCGCGTCTTGACCCCGCGCAGCCCCTTCTGTCGCGGCGTCTCCTCCAGCTGATCCAGCCACGCGTCCTCGTGCTCCACCAGATCCTCCGGGCGGGCCTTCGATTTCCGCGGGGTGAAGCGGGGGAGTTTTGTTTTTGATGTGGGGTCGGGCTTTTGCTTGGCGGGTTTGGCGGCGGGCTCGCCTGGTGCGGCCTTGGCGGCTTTGGTGGCTTTGGCGGCCTTGTCGGCCTTTTGGGCCGCTGCCTCCGCCCGTCGCTGTGCCCGCTGTCCCCGCGTCATTGCCCCAGAATAGCGCACTAGCACCGTGGTTCATGCGCACCGTTAGACTGGTTCGCATGGAAGGTGACGGCAACGGGTGGGTCGACGGTCCCGGCGGTAAGCGCGTGTGGGGAAAATACGGTGCGGCGGGGCTCTTCCTGCGCGCTGGGGACACGGTGTTGTTGCAGCACCGCGCGCACTGGGTCGCTGACGGCGGGACGTGGGCGCTGCCCGGTGGCGCGCGCGATTCGCATGAGACGGCGCAGGAGGCGGCGCTGCGCGAGACGGTGGAGGAGTGCGGCATTGACACCTCCCTCGTCGAGGTGGAGAAGGAGCTGGTCACCGCCGGTGAGGAGCCAGGCTGGACCTACACCACCGTCATGGCGCACACCACGACCGGCCAGCCCATCGATCTTGAACCCAACGCGGAATCTATGGAGCTTCTGTGGGTTCCGCTGGACAAAATCAGGGAGTATGAATTGCACCGGGGGTTTGAGTCGTCGTTAAGCGTGCTTTTGTGGCACGCTAAAGCGCATGATTGACGTACAGAACCTGACCAAACAATATGGCCAGGTCCGCGCGGTCGACGACCTCACGTTCCGGGTCGAACCCGGCGTAGTCACCGGCTTCCTCGGGCCGAACGGTGCCGGAAAATCGACGACGATGCGCATGATCCTCGGCCTCGACACGCCAACATCGGGCAGCGCGCTTATCGACGGCGTGCCCTACCGTTCCCTTTCCAACCCCCTCCGCAAGGTCGGGGCACTCCTGGACGCCAAGGCGATCCACCCCAACCGCTCCGCACGCAACGCGCTGCTGTGGCAGGCCCAAGCCTCGGGCATCCCGACCTCCCGCGTCGATGAAGTGCTTGGTCTGGTCGGCCTGAGCTCCGTCGCCAACAAGAAACCTGGCGGGTTCTCCCTGGGTATGGGTCAGCGCCTCGGCATCGCCGCCGCCATGCTCGGCGACCCCGAATACCTGATCCTCGACGAGCCCGTCAACGGCCTCGACCCCGAAGGCATCCGCTGGGTCCGCCATCTTCTCCGTCGCTTCGCCGATGAGGGCCGCACGGTCCTCGTGTCCTCCCACATGCTCTCCGAGATGGCACAGACCGCCGACCACCTCGTCGTCATCGGCAAGGGCCGCCTCGTTGCCGCCTCGTCCGTCCACGAGTTCATCAAGGAGAACTCCGCCCTCACCACCGTCGTGCGCTCCCCGCACCTCGACCAGTTCGCCGCTGCCCTGCAGGTCGAAGGCATCGAGTTCAGCCAGGCCACCGACCCCGACGGCCGCCCCGTTTTGGAGATCCCCGAGCGTTCCAGCGAATCCATCGGCACCCTCGCGTTCTCCACCGGCATCATGCTCACCGAGCTTTCCGAGCGCCGCGCCACCCTCGAAGACGCCTACATCCGCCGCACCGAGAGCGCCGTCGAGTACCAGACCGGGCTGCCCGCCGGCTCCAGTTCCGCGCCTGCTGGCCCGGCTACCTTCGATTCCATGACGGGAGATCACCGTGCTTAAAACAATGCTTTCCGAATGGACGAAACTCCGCACCACCAAGTCCTTTTACTGGACGACCGGGCTCAGCGTCGTGCTCACAGTCATCTTCGTGTGCTTCACCGCGGCCCTGGACAGCCCGGACGTCCCCGTGTACGGCGGCGCCAGTGTCGTGTATCAGTTCCTGTTCTACGGGCTCATGCCGATCATCATTCAGGCAGTCATGGTGGTGACCACCGATTACCGCTACAACGTGAACTCCATTAACTTCGCGGTCACGCCCCGCCGTTGGCAGGTCGCTTTGTCGAAGCTCGTCGTCTACGGACTTATCGCTGTGGTCATCACCGCGGTAACGCTTCTCCTCTCGTATATCGCCGGCGACAATTTTGCCCATTACCCGGTGGATTGGCAGACCAATATTTTTGCCCGCCGTTCGCTCTGGGCCGTCCCGTTGACAGTGTTTCTCCTGGTCATGATGGCCCAAGGCTTGGGTTGGATATTGCGTTCCACCGCTGGCGCCGTGATGAGCATGGTTGCGCTGCCGATTTTCGAGTTGGCTGTCAGATTTCTCCCGAAGATTGGCGAGAAAATCCAGTTCATTACACCGTTCAGCAACGCGCTTCCGTTTGCTCTGAACAGCCAGACTGGAAGGCCGAACCCCTTCGGCGGTGACCCTTTGGGGCTCTGGGGGTCGTTCGGCATCGTCGTTGTGTGGGCAGTGGTCATTTACTTCATTGGTCTTGTACTCCTAGAGCGACGTGACGCTTAGAAGTTAGCTCTCAGGGCAAGGATTACCTGCGGACGGGATTTCCCGCCGCAGGTTTTCTCTTTCCCGCTCTTTTTCACTCTTTTCGCGGTGCCGCGTCCTGGTCCGGCCGCGGATCGGCGCGCTCTCAAGGGGCAAAACCGCGCTATTGCAATGCCGAGGTCAGCTTGAGCACGTTATCGATATAGCGCCTGGACCACGGGCGCTGGTTCCATTCGGTAAGGGTGAGCTCGCGGGAGACGGAGAGGTAGGCGGCAGCGAGTCCACACAGGTCGGTGATGAGGGGGCCGTCCAGGATGAATAGGCTGTTCTCGTAGTTGAGGGAGAACGAGCGCATATCCATGTTCGAGCTGCCCATGATGGCGATTTCGTGCAGGTCAGCGGCGGTATTCGAGTCGGGGATAGAACATGCGGCGGGGGAGTCCTCGACGGGGTTAGCGGGGCCGTCGGCCCAGGTGACGGGGTCGGCGATGGCGAATTTGGAGTGCAGGACGTAGGGGGCGGGGAACTGCCAGATGTGGACGCCGGCCTCGAGAAGCTGCTGGTAGCAGGCGGATTGGGCGTGCTGAACCATGAACTGGTCGGCTTTTTCGCCCACCAATAAATCAACGCGGACACCGCGGTAACACGCGGTGGTGATGGCTTCGAGCATGGAGTCGTCGGGCACGAAATACGGCGAACAGAGGATCAGGCGCTCGCGCGCGTGGTGGATGAGGGTATTGAACATCCGCAGGTTGGGTTCGGTGGTGAACCCGGGGCCGGAGGGGATGAGCTGGACCGTGGAGGTGTCAGCATCTGGTTCGGTGTCGCGGGGCGGGGTGATGTCGATGAGTTCGCCGGATTCGGTGTACCAGTCGACGGCGAAAAGTGATTCGAGGGAAGCGACGATCGGCCCGGTGAGTTCGACGAACGAGTCGACCCACTGGCGGCCCTTCTTCACGTGGCTGCGGACCAGGTAGGAGCGGTCGATGAGGTTGAACGAGCCCATCATCGCAACCCGGTCGTCGATGACGATGAGTTTGCGGTGGTTGCGCAGGTCAGGGCGACGAAAGCGCCACTGCAGGGGAAGCAGGGGGAGCATGAGGTTCCACTCGATGCCGGCGGCGGTCAGCTTGCGCTTGAATGCGCGGAAGCCGGGGTATTTCTGGGAGCCAATGTGGTCGAAAAGCACACGGACTTTCACGCCGCGAGCGACGGCGCGTTCCATCGCCTCGAACACGGGAGCTGTCGTGGAGTCCCAGGCTTGGGCGTAGATTTCGATGTGGACGTGGGAGGTGGAGGCGTCGATAAGCTCGGCGATGCGGAGCATCGTCTTTTGGTAGTCGGTCCACAGCGCTTTCGCGTGGCCTTCGAGCGCGGGGTACCCGGTGAGCGTGCGGTTGAGGTGCGCCATTGACGCGACGTCGCCGCTTAAGCGCACGCTGGTTGGCACGTCGGGGAAGTCGGCGTGGACGTCGTTGATCTCGTCGTTCGCTTCTTTTTGGATGCGGTGACGGCGCCGCGAGAGGTACGTCGAGCCGAAGAAGAAATACAGCGGCAGCCCGAGAAACGGGATGAGCAGAATGACCAGGAGCCACGCATTTGCGCTGGACGGCTTGCGGTTTTCGGGGATGACGCCGATCACCGCGAACTTGATCGTGTAATCCACGATCATGAGGATGAGCTGCCAGGTGGAAAGGTCGGGGATCATCGGACGTCGTCGATAAGCATGCGCGTGACGTCGTAGTCCGCGACGACGGGTGCGTGGTCAGAAGCGCCCTTGCCCTCGCGCTCATGCTTATCGACGAACCCCCTTCCCTCCATTCCCGTCAACTGGAAATCGATGAGCATGCCTTCATTCCTTTGAAAGCGCATGGCCTTGTAATCCCAGTACGAGTAGGGCTCCTCGTGCGTGATGGGAGCGAGCCCCGATTCGAGGAGGTTGGCAAAGGCCGCACGTTCCGGCTCCGTGACGTGCGTTTTCCCTTCGAAGAACGCGCGGTCCCACACGTCTTTATCGGTGGGCGCGATGTTGTAGTCGCCGCAGAAGACCTGCGGGGTGCCCGGCTCAACGGCCTCGGCGAGGCGCCACAGGAATTCGAGTTTGTAGTCGTAGTGGCGGTCGCCGATCTCGCGGCCGTTGGGGATGTACAAGCTCCAGACGTCCACGCCGCCGCAGGTCGCACCGACTGCGCGGGCTTCTCGTTCTTGAGGTTTTTCAGGATCCTTGTGGAAGCCGGGCTGGTTGGGGAAGTGGTCGCGAACATTCTCTAAGCCGACCCGGGAGATCAGCGCCACGCCGTTCCACTGGTGGTAGCCGACGTGGGCGACCTCGTAACCCGCGGCCTCGAATACCGAATACGGGAATCTATCGTCCGCGCACTTGGTTTCCTGCATGGCTAGAACGTCGATGTCGTTGCGCTCCAAAAACGCGATGGCGCGGTCGGCGCGCGTGCGCACCGAGTTGATGTTCCACGTGGCAATCCGCATGCGCTCTACCCTAGATCACGCTCGGGTTTCAGGGTGGCGTAGCGGTGACGGTGGTGCTCGACGAAGCCGAGCTTGTCGTACAGTCCGATCCCGGCATCGTTGGTGGCGAGGACGTGCAAGTACGCGTCGGTCGCGCCGCGGGATGCTCCCCAGTGGAGCATGTGCGCGCCGAGCGCGGTGCCCAGTCCCTGGCGTCGGTAGTCCGGTGCGACCTCGACTGCCGAGTAGCCGAGCCAGACGCGGCCGTCGTCGGAGGAGGTGATGGTGCCGCGGGTGATCGCGATGGTGTCTTCGTTTTCGTGGGCGAGTAGTCGGCCGAAACCCAGCTCGCCGTCGATCTCCTCGGCCAGTTCTTCCAGTGCTTCCGGCGGCAGGGGCTGGCCGCGGAAGTGGTACATGTCCAGCCAGGCATCGTCGGGCTCGGTGTCGATACGGAAGGTCGCGGCGCTGTTGTCAGGAGAGTCAGGGAGATCCTCGAGGGAGCGGGTCATCGTGATGATCTCCGGGCCGAGCTCCCAGGCGTCCGGGTTGCGCTCGACGAGGTGGAGCGCTGGCTTGCCGATGCGCTCCGGGATCAACAACTGCACCGGCATCTTTCGGTCGCGGTAGAACTCGACGATCTTGTCGATCGGGACCGGCTGCAGACTGGCCGAGTGGCCGATGGGGGTGGCGCTGTTGGAGCGTTCGGTGATGGAGGAGCCGGAGCGGGCGAGCCAGGCGTCGATAAGCGAATGTTCTTGGCCGGGGAACGCGCGGGCCGTGGCGGTCTCGACGGCGCGGATGTCGCTGTTGCGGATGCGGCGCGGGCCGAGGCGGCGGACGACGATTGGTTCGTCGATGCGGATCGCCTCCGCGTCGGATGGGAGGCCGCCGACTTTTTGCGGGCGCACGACCAGCGGGTCGAGCGTGACCACGTGCCCGATGACATCCGTGGCGTGGTTGCCGTGGCGGCGACGCACGACCACGCGGTCGCCCGGTTCGACGGGCGTGGTGCGGAACACTAGTGGCCGAACGGGTCGGGGTCTTCGCCCGGCATCCACGTGTTGCCCGCGTGGTCCCAGCCGTTGCGCTTCACCGCGCGCTTCGCCTCGCGCTTGTAGCGGCCGGTGAGAACATCCAGGTAAACGTAGCCGTCCAGGTGGCCGACCTCGTGCTGCAGACAACGCGCGAAGAAGCCCGTGCCCTCGATCTCGATCTCCTTGCCGTTCTCGTCCAAGCCGGTCACCTTTGCCCAGTCGGCGCGACCGGTGGGGAACGACTCGCCCGGAACGGACAGGCAGCCCTCGTCGTCCTCCTCGCTCGGCATCGTCTTCGGGATCTCACTGGTCTCCAACACCGGATTGATCACCGTGCCACGGCGCATCGTGTCCCCGTCCGGGCAGTGGTAGACGAATAGGCGTTTATTCACGCCGATCTGGTTCGCCGCCAGCCCCACCCCGTACGCGGCATCCATCGTCTCGTGCATGTCCGCAATGAGCTCCTGCAGCTCCTCGATCGGTTCCGTCACCGGTTCCGTCGGGGTATGCAGGACAGGGTCGCCGTAAATGACAATCGGTCGAATCATTACCTCAGTATAGGATCGATCCGTGGACTCCTTTGACTTAGCCGTACTCGACTTCGCCGGCCGCGCTCCCCGCAGCCTCGGCGCCCGCGAAGACGCCATCAGGGCTGAGCTGGGGATATCGCCGTTCCGGTACTACCAGCGCCTCAACGCGCTTATCGACGACCCCGCCGCCCTCGCCGAACACCCCCAGCTAGTGCGCCGGCTGCAGCGCATTCGGGAGCAGCGCGTTTTGGGTGGTGGGGAGGCCTAGGGGATGGGCTCTAGTTGTTAACCCCAAAACTTAGCCCTAGATGTTAACCCCGCCTGCCTTTTCCTAGTTGTTAACCCCAAAACTTAGTTTCCCCAGGTCGGTGATTTTGGGCCATTTTTGCCGACCAGGGGAAACTAACTTTTAGGGTTAACATCTTCAGCTGCCGGTGCCCACTGCACTCTTTGCACCGGGGGTGCTGCATCTGCAGGGCCTATGCAGCGCATAGTTCACGGTTTCGGCGTGTTGGGATAAAGAATGGCGACGTGGGCACATTAGGGTGACGGCTGTGACTAATGTGAACTCTGGTAACCGTGACCCGCGTAAAGGCCGCTTCAGCGGCGCCCGCAAGTTCTTCAGCCGAGACAAGAGCGAGGATCTGCTGCAGGACCGTGGCGACCTCGCGGACGACCTGGTGCAGGATCCTGCGTCCGACCACTACGAGACAGCCGGCGACGGCTCCTTCGACGAGGCGCTCGACGAGTACTATGACGCCCGTGACCAGTTCGACCCGCGTGAGGAGCGCGCCGCTCGCGAGGCCGCCGAGCGCGAAGAGCCTGCCGTTCGCGAGGCTGCTAAGCGCAAGACTGCCGAACGTGAAACCGCCGCGCGCGAACCTGTGGCCCGCGGCAAGCACCACCGTCGCGACGAGGTTGACTCTGACGACTACGGCTACAGCCGTGGTTACGAGTCTGACTCCGAAGGCTATGGCTACAGCGGTGGTTATAAGTCTGACTCCGACGGCTACGGCTACACCCACGGCCACAAAGAAGCAGCGGGCAGCACTGCCGCGATAATGGGGGCCGAAATCGGTGACTACGTCGATGGCGACAATAACTACGGGTACACCTCTAAGGAAGCCGCCTACGACGACCGCGCCGATTACGACAACTATGACGACGAGCGCACGGAACACATCGAGGCAGAACGCTCTCCTCCATACACATATAGCCGTGCACAAGAGCTCGCTCCTCTATGCCCCCCCCTTCCCGCTTTTCCCTCCTCCCCCCTCCTCCCTCCTCATCTCCCTCTATCTCCCCATCCCTATCCTCTCTTCAGCTCA